>NZ_AUDE01000009.1 GCF_000425305.1 Psychroserpens burtonensis DSM 12212 | reverse complement strand
TTGCGCAAAACCATCTGCCAATAAATCATCACAGACCTCCAATGGCGTTGGTGATGCCCCTAATTGTGGTGTTGGATTAACCTCTAGTATTAATTCTACAATCGTTGCGCAGTTAGTCGCTATCGTTGAGCTTTCTACACGCACATAAATCGTTTGTTGGTCTTCTACAATATTATTGTATGGACTCGCTAATGGGTTCACATTGTTATTTGCATCTGCCATAGTCTCATGGTAACTTACCGTTAAACTGGGATCGCCTCCTGTAATTTCATTATCCATACTCCCTAAATCAAATACCCCAAAACCATCACTGTCTGGATCACAATCTTCTAATGGTGACGGTGGGTTGGCGATTGGTGCTTGCTGTACAACTAATTCTAATGTGGTCGTATCATAACAACCTGTATTGATATCTTGTGCTCTTACGAATACAATTTGCCCATTGGCTGTATTTGTATATGGGATTGGTAATGGATCTACATTGTTATCTGCATCTATTAGACTAATATGGTAACTTACTGAGTAATTTGGATCGTTACCAGTGACTTCTATGTTTTTTAATGTTAAATCGATACTCGTTATTCCATCTGGTGTGCCATCGTCACAAACTTCTAAAGCAGTTGGAGCGAAAACTATAGGCTGTGAGTAAGAAGTCACTGTTTGTGAAGTTGTTGTTGGACATGTGCCATTATTGGTTATATAATCAACAGTATACACTGCATCAAATGGTCCTCCTGTTATGGTTCCTGTTGCTGAATCAATAATAGCTCCATTTAAAGGATCTGGATTAAATGAAAAGGTTCCACCTGGCAATCCTGTAACTGTTGCAGTCGCTCCGTCACAAGTTGGTGAAAGGTTAAAACTAGAATTATCTTCTGGAAAAACAATTACCGTTTGTGCTACTGTTACTGGACAATTTCCTGTAGTTGTATAATCTACGGTATAAGAAACACCTGAAACTCCATTGGTAATCTCACCTGTAGCAGGATCAATTAAAGCTCCATCAGTTGGCTCTGGATTAAAATTAAAAGCACCTCCTGTATCTCCCGTTATAGAAGCTATAGCGCCTGTACAATTTGGCGTAAATGTGAATGAGGCATCTTCCGAAGAAAAAACCGTTACTGTCTCACTTGTAGTTTCCGCACAAGGTCCTCCTGTAGTATATTCTACTATATAGTTTGTTCCTGAAACTCCTGTAACTAATCCTGTAGCGGCATCTATCGTTGCCCCATCAGTAGGAACTGGATTAAAAGCAAAAGCACCTCCTACATCACCTGTAATAACCGTTGTAGCTCCTGCGCAAGTCGCTGTTAGAGTAAAACTAGCGTCTTCAAATGGTAAAACTGTTACTGACTGATTAGCCATAGCCGGACATGCACCCGCTACTGAGTAATCTACTGAGTATGTAGCTCCTTGAATTCCGTTTGTTATCGTTCCTGTAGTGGGATCTATTATAGCCCCATCTGTTGGGATTGGATTAAACGAAAATACGCCTCCAGTATCTCCTGTAATTGTTGCGGTTGCTCCATCACATGTTGGTATTAGAGAAAAAGATGCATTATTAGATGGAAGCACAGTAAACGTTTGTGTCGTTCCTGGACTACAAGCATCAGCAAATTCATAAATTACATTATATGTTGTATTTGAAACTCCATTAGTTACAGTACCTGTAACCGAATCTATAACTGCACCATCCGTAGGTTGTGGGTCTTCAAAAGTAAATACACCTCCAGTATCTCCGATGATAGTCGCTATTGCTCCATCACATGTTGGTGTCATAGTAAAAGTAGTATCAAATACAGCTCCAACAGTAATAATTTCAGTATCGTCAACAATAACTGTACAAAGATTTCCAGGAATAGTATATTCAACACCATCAATCCAAAGTTGACCTTCAATTCTCTCAAATGTCAATGAATTAGTCGAAGCGCCAGTAGTGAAAACGATATATTCTAAAACATCTTCTGTTCCAGTACTATAATTTAAATTGGCTACACCATCTGAAATGATCATATCTCCTGTAACATTATTTCTGGCTAAGCTTATAATTATATCTGTTCCAATTGGCACATTATTTTCTAATGTTACTGTTAGTAAAGGTTCTGCAGAAGTTATTCTCGCACAATTTGTACCACTAGCGGCAGTACCGGCAGGATCAATTGGACCAAGGGCGTTAGCTGTGTTAAAACCACCAATGGCTGTTAGTGCATTGCCAATGACATCTGGCGTTCCAAGAGAAACGTCAATAAGATTTAAGGTTTGGTCTGCTGTTGGCGCGGTAATAGTTACTGTTGCATTACCTGTTCCATCCAATACCACAGTTTGTACCGCTCCTCCATTAATGGTATAGGTTACAGAAGCATTTGCTGTTCCTGTAATATTGAAAACCGCATCATCTCCATCGCAAATAGTTGCAACTGTTGCTGCTCCATCTGCAGTAATATCTTCTGCCATATCGATACAAACTTCTTGTGTGTACTCACATCCAAAATCATCAGTAACTCTATACGTATAACAATATGTACCCGCGGTTACAGGTGCTACAGTAATTGTAGCACCTGTAATGTTCGTAATTGAAGGATCTGTATCCCAACCTTCAGAAGTTATTACAGGTGTAAACGACAGTTCTGGTGGTTGAATATTTGGATCGAAATTTAATCCCCAAGAAAATATATATCCATTATCTATTCCAATATTATCAACAATCTCGATACACCAATCTCCATTTAAAGGACTACCAATTAAGGCATTAAAAGACTCTACTGGTAAATAGGTTCCTGGTGCCCAAGAGTTATTAGGTGGATTTGAACCTGCAATAACAGTATTTGCATTTTCTAGCAACGTTGTTGCAGACATGGAGAAGCAATAATCTGCACCTACTCCTGGTACATTATTATCCAAATTATCAGCACCTCCAAAATAAATACCGCCTCCTGCTTGTGTAAATAAATCTGCCTCTTGACCGTTTGGAGATATAATTCTAATATCTAAATCTCCAGAATAAGAATGCTCCATATTAACACAGATATCAATAAGTTGATTAACATCTGTTAATACTTGATCTGACTCAAAACAATCTACAGTAATACAAGTTGTATAGACTGCACCAGAACCATCAGGTAAAAATGTAGTTCCACTTACAGGTGGCGTACAATCGTTTGCAAAAAGTGTGGGCGTAACAACACCATCAATAGTTGTTGTTTCTCCAAAGCATAAATCTGTATTTGCAGCACCAGTACCCGAAAAACTAGGCTCTGTGGCTACTTGAATAACTTGATTTATTAAATTAGTATTAGCACATCCCAAAGGATCTGAATCTGTATTGGCATCTCTTATGTTCAAATTTACAATGTAAACACCAGGAATTGCATAAGAAAAGGTTGCTGTTTGACCTGCAACTGTAGTACCATCTCCTAAATCCCATTCGTAGTTAGCTCCTGCTCCATCAAATTCAAAAACTCCACTTCCTGTTAACGTAATATCCTCATTAGGACATACTCTAATATATCCATCTCCATTAGGAGTCGGCACAGCAGAATCTAATTGAGACACTACCGTTTGACATGGTGTAAAACAGGATATGTCTGCTGCCCAACCTGTGGTTGTTCCTGCAGCATCCGACACAAATTGGATGGTTAAACAACCAGACCCATTATCATCTGTCGCCGTAACTGTTCCAGGAGAGTTTGCCCCATCGGCTACATTAAAAACAGGCGCAGCTACACTATCACCATTATAAATCGTCATCACATCTGATCCCAGTTGCGTACTAAATTCTGTAAATATTAATCGTACTAATTGCCCTGGGTTATCAGGACAAATTGTTATTACTAAATCTTCATTGCTTGAGTATGCTCCTCCTACTCCACCAGAATCATAGAATGTTCCAGAACAACCGGTAACTGTACCATTTTGCATGAGAATATCTTGAGCGTAGGTATTAAGAGAAAATAATGTAAAAATTATGAGTAATGCCTTTTTCATAGCTTGTAGTATAAATGGATAATTAAATTTTATTTGTATTGAGATTCGATAATGATAAAGTAGTTGGTATTATCCACTCTATACATCTGCGTTCCGCGGGAATAAAAATTAAATAAATACTTTAATGGATTAAAATTTTGAGGATTAAAATTAGCGTCACGTTGCAAATCAGAAACGTAGTAATTCATTAAAGGCACCTCTGATAATAAAGCACACTCTTTTTGATCACTAGGATTAGGAATATTTTTAATCTCAACTCTGTTTCGAAGAATGTTTTTAATATCCTTTAAACGTTGTGGTTTATCTAATATATTTTCATGAGCTGTAGAACTATAAACCTCTGTAATCCATCCTAATTCTGAACTCATTAAAGGCGCACTCACATTAGCATTATAATGGATTGTTTTTTGTTTTCTTGATTGCGAAAATAGTGACGTAGACACTAATAGTGTAAAGATCAATATTAGAGGGAACAGAAATTTTGGATTCATGGTTGTTTTGTTTTTTTAAGAAGCGGAATTTAAGAAAATTTTAATAAATAAACTGTTAAATCGGATATCATGTAAGCTCATTCCGATTATAGACATATAACATGTTAAATTTAAAAAACCCTACCCTACTCTCGTTTTTTTTTATTGTTTATCTTTGCATCCTCCTTTGGAAAAAGGAATGATTATTTTAATTAAAAGGAATTTAAAGATCTACGAAGTATAACAAATGAAAATAGAAAAAGATATTCAAGACTATGACGCTATTGGAGATGACCATGTTGGATCATCATCTGAAACGCCCTTACGACATGACGCTTTTGAACTAACGTCATCTGAAAAAATTAATATTATAAAAGAGGATGTTAAACACATTATGGAAACATTAGGACTTGACTTGGCAGATGATAGCCTTAAAGGGACACCAAACAGAGTTGCAAAAATGTTTGTAAACGAAATATTTGGTGGACTTGATCCTGATAAAAAACCAAAAGCTTCTACATTTGATAATAAATACAAGTATGGAGAAATGCTCGTTGAAAAGAACATTACGGTCTATTCAACTTGCGAGCATCACTTACTGCCAATTGTTGGAAAAGCTCACATTGCTTATATTTCCAACGGTACCGTCGTTGGGCTTTCAAAAATGAATAGAATCGTTGATTATTTTGCAAAGCGTCCACAAGTACAAGAACGCCTTACAATTCAAGTCGTTAAAGAACTTCAAAAGGTTTTAAATACTGAAGATGTAGCCTGCATAATCGATGCAAAACATTTGTGTGTTAATTCTAGAGGCATAAGAGATGTCGCGAGTAGTACCATAACTTCAGAATTTGGAGGTGTTTTTAAAAGCAAAGAAACCAAACGAGAATTCTTAGATTACGTAAGCCTCGATACTGCGTTTTAAGCTTTCTTTCTTCCGAAGAAAAAAATAAAATGTTAGCTTTGACTACTTTAATATATTTCAACACGAATAGAAATTTAAACACCTAGCACTATGCACTTGTACGAAGAGCAGAAGATTCAAATTTATAATACTCTTAGCGGAAATAAAGAGGTCTTCACACCTATTGAAAACGGTTACGTCGGCATGTATGTTTGCGGACCAACGGTGTATAGTAATGTGCACTTAGGAAATGTAAGGACGTTTATGTCTTTTGACATGGTGTTTCGTTATTTAAAGCATTTAGGCTTCAAAGTACGCTATGTTAGAAATATTACAGATGCAGGACATTTAGAAAATGATGCCGATGTTGGTGAAGATAAAATCACTAAAAAAGCACGTTTAGAAAAAATTGAGCCTATGGAAGTTGTTCAACGCTACACTGTTGATTTTCATAACATCTTAAATATTTTTAATTTCTTACCACCAAGCATAGAACCTACCGCTACTGGTCACATTATAGAGCAAATTGAGCTTATTAAAACGATTATAGAAAATGGTTTTGGATACGTTGTTAATGGCTCTGTTTATTTTGATGTGCATAAGTTTAATGAGACTAATAACTACGGAATTTTAAGCAAGCGCAAACTCGAAGACCTTATCCATAATACAAGAGCTCTTGATGGTCAAAGTGATAAGAAGAATCCACAAGATTTTGCATTATGGAAACGTGCCGAACCACAACATATCATGCGTTGGCCTTCGCCTTGGAGTGATGGTTTTCCTGGCTGGCATTTAGAATGTACTGCAATGAGCACAAAATATCTTGGTGATAATTTTGATATTCATGGTGGCGGAATGGATTTAAAATTCCCACATCATGAATGTGAAATCGCACAAAGTGAAGCTGCTAAAGGCAAAGCACCTGTAAACTATTGGATGCATGCTAATATGCTTCAATTAAATGGGCAACGCATGTCTAAATCTACAGGGAATATTATTAATCCTGAGGAATTAATTTCGGGAAATAACGCTATTATGTCTAAAGGATATAGTCCGAGCGTAATCCGATTTTTTAATGCACAATCGTCTTACAAAAGCGTGTTAGATTTAACAGACGATGGATTATTGGCTAGTGAAAAAGGATTCTATAGATTAATGGATGCTGTTAATCTTCTGGAGGATTTAAAAGCTGGTGACGCATCAACATTTGATGTTAAACAATGGCGTCAAAACTGTTATGATGCGATGAATGACGATTTCAATTCACCAATACTAATTGCGCATTTATTTGAAGCTTCTAAACAAATCAATCAAATAAATTCTGGTGGTGCTTCATTGACTTCGGAAGATTTAGAACTACTTAAAAGAACGATGTTAGAATTCACTTATGATGTTCTAGGGCTAGAAAACTCTAGTAAAATAAATACTGGAACCGATAAATTACAAGGTGCCGTAGAATTATTAATCCAACTAAGACAAGATGCAAGAGCTAATAAAGATTTTGCGATGTCAGATAAGATTCGTGATGAATTAGCTGCAAAAGGCATCCAATTGAATGATGGGAAAGATGGGACAACGTTCTCGACTAATTAAATATAAGGTTGTTTTTTTGTTTTATTGTGGCTAACTAACTAAAATGGTGCTTTGATTTAAAAATTAGATATATTTAGAATTCACTCTAAATCCACAAGCATGCACGTTTATTCATTTGAAAAAACAGAAGTCTGGAAAGAGGCTATTCAATTAATTATATCAAAAGGGCTTAATTTTATTTCAGAAGAAAGCTTCATGAATTTAAGAAAAGACATAGAGTCAATAACTAATAAAATAAATAGTCTTCGAAACCATTTTCTAAAGTAATAGTGGAACAACTCCACAAAAAACAACTCAACAATACACTTTTAATTGAAGAAATTTCTAACATATCCTTTCCTCCTATTGATTAAAGTTTACCAAACGGTAATCTCCCCTCTCACACCTGCGACTTGCAGATTTCAACCTACATGTTCTCACTATACAAAAGAAGCATTAGAAAAACACGGACTTTGGACAGGAGGAAAATTAGCAATCAGAAGAGTTTTTAGTTGTCATCCTTGGGGAAGATCAGGCTACGACCCTGTTCCAGAAAAGGATGACAACTAAAAACTTGCCAACGCGCAAGCCCGCCTGTTCGCTAAAAATGTACACCCTACATTTTCTTCCACCTCCAAAACAGTCATTTTGCACTCTAATTTTGTTTATTTTTATAAACCTAGCGCGCTATGTTGAGAACATATGATTTCATTACAGCACAAAAACAATATTTTTCGGTTTAAAACAAAAAGTCAAGATGAGTTCATTCAATAATATTATCTTTATCCCATAAAAATAAAATTCTATGCTTGCTATTGATATGGTTTGGGATCCTTCAAAAGGATTAGATTTAGGTTTTTTCACCTTACATTATTATAGTGTGATGTGGATCGTCGCGTTTCTCCTTGGGTTACAAATCATGAAACGCATCTACAAGCATGAAGGTCAAAGCAACGAGTCTTTAGATTCTTTATTCATCTATGCTGTTCTTGGAATTATGCTAGGCGCTCGATTGGGTCACGTTATTTTTTACCAACCAGAACTTATAAGCGAAGACTTTTTTAGCATCTTTTTACCTTTTAAATTTAAAGGCGGTTTTGAATTCACAGGTTTTCAAGGACTAGCAAGTCATGGTGCAGCTATCGCCATGATTATCTCGATGTACCTATACAATAAAAAAGTATTACATAAGACCGTACTTTGGATTCTAGATCGTGTCGTGATACCTGTAGCCTCTGGAGCTGTATTTGTGAGATTAGGAAATTTTATAAATTCTGAAATTATTGGTAAACCAACAGGAAGCGATTTTGGTGTGACCTTTAAACAATTACCAATAGTAGAACAAGTGCCAAGACATCCTGCTCAATTATATGAAGCTGGTAGTTATATTTTTGTGTTTTTAATTCTGTGGTATTTCTATTGGAAAACTAAAAAGAGTGAGCAACAAGGTTTCTTATTTGGATTATTTTTAGTTTTACTATGGTCAGTTAGATTTTTTGTTGAATTTGTAAAAGAACCTCAAGGTGATGAATATTTCATCTTATTTGGACTTAACACAGGTCAATTACTAAGTGTTCCGTTTGTTTTAATAGGTCTTTATTTTATGTTTGTTTACAAACCTAGAACAAAATTGAGCTAATCATGAAACGTTTTGCATTTAAGGTTTTTGTTTTTTCATTCTTCGGAAGCGTTGCCTTGCAACTCTCGTCATGTAAAGAAGAACAGAAATCTTCAGAAGTAAAACAAGTTGAAGTCACATTTAAAAAAGAAGGTGAACTCCAACTTAAAAAAGCGATTACAGACTCTTTAATCACTTCTTTAGATATTGAAATTGCTGATGATGAATATTCTACTCAAACGGGTTTGATGTATCGTTCTAGCATGGCTAATAATCAAGGTATGCTATTCATTTTTCCGGATACAAACGATCGTTCATTCTACATGAAGAATACCCAAATACCACTAGATATTATTTTTGTTTCTGAGGATAAGACTATTGTGAGTATTCAAAAAAATGCAGAACCTATGAATGAAACGTCTTTACCATCTGAAGCTCCTGCAAAATATGTGCTTGAAGTTAATGCTGGTTTGAGTGGCGAATGGGGTTTAAATAAAGGTGATATAATAGAGTTTACTGCAATTAACTAGCTCCTAAAATGTGAATGCTGCTTGCGGCGTTTTTTTATTGAGATTAAAGCATAAAATTACTCGATGGTAACTTACATTATTCAGATTGTTATTTTTAAATAGAATTCCGTAATCATGGCTCAAATCAGCCCAATTACCAACACTAATACCAAGTTCTGGTAGCATTCTGAATTCTTAATTTCCATTCTGGAAATAATTCACTGCAAACAAGCGTATTGAAAAAACTGTTGTAGCTATTTCAAATCCTAGATAAAAAGTAGAATCACAATATTATCTTTTTATTTTTTGACTAGCTTATCACGATTCTACACTTTCGAATATTAGAAGATGACCTTAAGAAACAAGACAAAATAATAAACATTTTATGCAGCATAATACCTTTTGTATCTGTGTAAAAAGACAAAAGAGCTTACTTGTTGCAGTGTATTTACTTTTCTTACATATTGAACCAACTTCGCTGTTAGATATTTTAAGACCATTGTATCCATGACATTATTTTAAAGTTACAAAACAAGCTCATTTCCGAAGAAAAGAAAACTATACAAACAAAAAAACCACTTCAAATGAAGTGGTTTTTTAATATATATGAATGACAATTAGTTATTGTCTTCTTCCTCTTTTGGAGGCGCAATACCTTTATTTTTTAAAGTATCATACATTAATGGTGTTGCGATAAATACAGATGAATATGTACCAACAACTACACCCACGATTAATGCGAACAATAATCCTCTAAGTGATTCTGCACCTAATAAGAACATGGCCAATAACACGACTAATGTTGTTAAAGACGTATTTAATGTTCTACTTAATGTACTGTTGATTGCTGAGTTAATATTCTTACCTCCTTTGAATCCACCTTTTTCGGCAAGTTCTTCTCTAATTCTATCAAATACAACAACAGTATCATTTAATGAGTAACCAATTACCGTCAAGATTGCGGCGATAAATGCTTGATCAATTTCCATACTAAATGGCATAATTTTGTACAGTAATGAGAAGATTCCCAATACGATAATAACATCATGGAATACTGCAGCTACAGCTCCAATTGAAAATTGCCATTTCTTGAAACGGAAAAGAATATACAAGAAGACTACCAGTAACGATCCTAAAACTGCTAACAATGATTCTTTCTTGATATCATCTGCAATTGTTGGACTCACCTTACTGGACAACACGATACCCACATCATTTTTAGCCTCAGAGAAGTCTTTGAATGTTTCTCCTACTGGCAAGTATGGTTTCAATCCTTCAAACAAGGTCATTTTGACGTCTTCATCTGCTTCGACAGAATTCTCATTTACTTTATATTTTGTAGAAATCTTTAACTGATTATCACTTCCAATTGTTTTTACTTCTACACTTTCAAATACAGCAGTTAAATCTTCTGCCACTTTTTCAGAGCTTACAGCACCTACAAAACGAACTTGATATGTTCTACCTCCAACAAAGTCAATACCTTGATCTAATTTATTTGTAAATAAAGATCCTAAACTCACTAAGATTAAAATACCAGATACGACATAAGCAACTTTACGTTTACTAATGAAGTTAATCTTATTATTCTTAAATAAGTTTTTAGTAATTGACGTTGAGAAATCTAATTTCTTACCACTATTTACATACCAATCTACTAATAAACGAGTGATAAAAATTGCCGTAAATAATGATGTTATAATACCTATTAATAAGGTAGTAGCAAACCCTTTAATTGGTCCTGTACCAAATACAAATAAGATTAAGGCCGTTAAACCTGTTGTAATATTCGCATCTAAAATTGAAGATAATGCATTTGCGAAACCATCTTTTACAGATTCTTTTTGTGATTTCCCCTTACCAAGCTCTTCCCGTATCCTCTCAAAAATAAGTACGTTGGCATCTACCGACATACCAATTGTTAATACGATACCAGCTAAACCAGGTAATGTTAATACAGCCCCTAATCCTGACAATACACCAAAGATTAATAAAATGTTTAATAATAAGGCGATATTAGCGAAGACACCAGCTTTACCGTAGTACATGATCATCCAAAGTAATACTAACGTTAGCGCAATTAAAAATGATTTAGAACCACTATCAATAGCTTCTTTACCTAATGAAGGTCCTACTTGATCTGCTTGTACAATTTCTGCTCGTGCAGGCAATTTACCCGCTCTTAATACATTTGCTAAATCTTCTGCTTCTTTAACGGTGAAGTTTCCAGAGATTTCTGTGTTTCCACCAGAGATAGGTCCACTTGAAGCTGTTGGTGCAGAGTACACAATATCATCTAAAACTATTGCTATTTGAGTTCCTTGAGCACTAGCTCTACCTGTAATTTCTTCCCAAATTTTAGATCCTTGAGCATTCATCTGCATAGATACAGATGGCCTATTTGTTTGCGTATAAGACTGGCTAGCATTTGTTACAACACCTCCACTTAATTCTGGTTCGTCATCTCTGTTACCCTTTAAAGTATATAAATCAACATATTCAAGACCTGTTTCTGCATCAACCGTTGGTAAACCAAAAGCAAATTTCGTATAACGCGCATCAGCAGGAAGATTCGCTTTAACCTCATCCATTACTAAATAGGATTGTAGTGTTTCTTTATCTTCTAATTTCAACCCTAGCATACCACCAGATCTTGGAGGACCTAATAAATCAAATAATGGATTTACTTGGTTTGTTGCTGTAGAATCTGTAGACGTATCTCCTAGTAAATCATCAACGGTACTGTCTACAGTAGTTGAATCCTGTGTTTCAGTAGCATCTTCCTTTTCATTAAGACCTAATTTAGACTTTAAAGTTTCATTTGTTAACGCAAAGAAGTCTCCTAATGCTTGTCCATTATCGACATCCCAAAATTGTAATTGTGCAGTCGTTGTAATTAACTGTGTCGCACGCTTTATATCTTTAACACCAGGTAATTCTACTAATACACGTCCAGAATTCCCTAAACGTTGAATATTTGGTGAGGTTACACCAAACTGGTCAATACGCTTACGTAATACTTCAAAAGCAGAAATGATTGACTCATCAACCTTTTCTTCTAATTTGCTTTTTACTTCTGAATCAGACATACTATTATCAATAATACCATCTAAATCTTTATTAGCGAAAATATCTGGAGATGCTAAGTTTTGATCACCTTTTACATTTTCCCAAGCAGCAAAGAAAGATTCTAAGTAAGACTCTTGAGCATCTTTTTGAATTTCTTCAGCGTCAAGTAATGCTTTATTAAAAGCTGGGTCTTTACTTTTATTTGATAAACCAACTAAGATATCTTTTACTGAAATTTGAAGAATTACATTTAATCCACCTTTAAGGTCAAGACCAAGGTTCATTGATTTTTCTTTAACTTCCTTACCCGTGAAACTTGCAATTCCTATGTTGAAAGCCTCTACATTAGCTAAAGAATCTATGTAATGAACTTCAGCGTCGTTGATGTCCTCTGAATCGTTATACTTACTCTCTGCATATGTTTTTGCAGCATTATCAATTTGGTTGTTTTTGAATGTAAATGATAATTGGTAGATACTTACCAATCCAAATAGCACTGCAAAAAGCTTTACTAGTCCTTTGTTTTGCATTATTTTATTGTTTAGGTCAAATGGTTATCCGAAAATTTCGGAAGCGCAAATATAAAATTTACACTTGATTTGACAATTGTTTTTTATGTTATATATGTTGTTGTGTAGCTTTTAAAGCCATGGATTGAGATTGATATACATTATATTTTAGTATCCATCTCATGAAGTATTTTGGACTATTTATCGCTAGAAGCGAGAAAGCAATCCCTAGATTACTGGCCCTGCGCGAACTTCTGGGATTTTATAAGAATGATTATCTATTGCGATTGCAATGGTTCTACTTAATTTGTAGGCAATCTTTTCAATATTTTCTTTTGCGTCAATATCAATTTCTTTGGCAGAGATTAACACATTAGGATTGAAAATTCTATCGTTTTCTGTTTTTGGTTCTAAAGCTAGTTTCCCTTCTAAGTCAGAAATATTATCAGCTTGCTGAATCTCATAAACATCAAAGTTATATTTGATACTTTTCTCTTCGGAAGGTGTATTGCTTTGGTTATTACCTTGTGAAAGGTAACCTAAATCTAGAGCACATTCTTTTGATAACAAAGTTTTTATATCCTCAACATCAGAATTACTGAAATATGTAATCTTTAATTGACCACCTTGAAGTGTTTGAACCTTAATATCGTTTACTCCAGCAAATTCTAACTGTTGCTTTAGGCTTGTAATCGCATTTAAAGTGTCTTGAGGTGAGACGTTTTCCGAAGAAAACTGAAGCACAATTTCCTGATTAGGAGTTGCTACTTGCGGTGTACTAGCGATGCTCCCTAAAAAGGTAAGTGTAATTATGAGAATACTAATGTACCATCTCGAATTCATGTGCCAAATATATAAAAAATAAAGACTTTAGGTTTACAGTTCGTCGTTTATAGCAGATTAATAAACGAATTGTATCAGTAAAAGAGCTCGTTTGAAAAGTTTATAGAGCAAAGACCTTTACTATTTTATAAATTTAAAAAGGCTACCGTATTCACGGTAGCCTTAAATATATTTAAAAGGTGATGCGCTTATAGCTCTAATAATGCGTTAGTTTTCTTAACCCCTTCTGCACTTTCATTTAAGTGCGCTTCTTCTGCAGCACTCAATTTTATAGTTACAATCTCTTCAATACCATTTCGTCCCAAAATTACTGGAACACCAATACAAAGATCATTTAAACCGTATTCCCCTTCTAATAATACTGAACAAGGGAACATTTTATTTTGGTCACAGGCAATGGCTTGCACTAAACCACTTACTGCAGCTCCTGGTGCATACCAAGCAGAAGTACCTAACAACTTTGTTAATGTTGCTCCACCAACTTTAGTATCTTCTTTGACTTGATTTAAACGGTCTTCTGATAAAAACTCAGAGACTTTTACACTATTCCTAGTAGCGTGTGCTGTTAAAGGCACCATACCTTTATCACTATGTCCGCCAATAACCATCCCATCAACATCACTAATAGGTGCCCCTAAAGCCTCTGCTAATCTATATTTAAAACGTGCAGAATCTAAAGCTCCACCCATACCAATAATTCTATTTTTTGGCAAATCTGTAGTTTTATGAACTAAGTACGTCATGGTGTCCATTGGGTTACTTACTACAATAAGAATTGTATTTGGAGAGTACTCAATTAAACTAGAAGACACCATCTTTACAATACCTGCGTTGATACCAATTAACTCTTCTCTAGTCATACCAGGTTTACGCGGAATACCTGATGTAATTACGCATATATCACTATCAGTAGTTTTCGAATAATCATTAGTTACACCTGTTATTTTTGTATCAAAACCATTTAATGAAGCGGTTTGCATTAAGTCCATCGCTTTACCTTCGGCAAAACCTTCTTTGATGTCTAATAAAACGACTTCACTTGCAAAATCTTTAATTGCAATGTATTCTGCGCAACTCGCACCTACTGCTCCTGCTCCAACTACTGTAACCTTCATATATCTTGTTTTTAAATTGTATTGATTATATTGACTACAAATTTACGGCTTTTAGCAGTGTTAAAGAAAAAAGCGCAAGAGAAAATCTTGCGCTTTTAGAAAATTTTATGATATATAACAATAAGATCTCGTTTCCGAGAACGGGATTAATTCAACCAACAAAACTCAATACGCTTTGCTTTTGAATTTTGGATTTCATTAAAATGAAAAGTTTATACCTAAGGTGGCACTATCAAATTCTGCAATGGTATAATCTGCATTTAAGCTAAAAAACCCTAACTGCAAATTGGCTCCTACGGTTCCTCTCATTCCAGAAATATCGTTTTCTACAGAAAACGGATCCTTTATTTCTTCAGAAAACAAAAAACCATCTGTCACTCTATAGGTTCCTAATAAATCTGTAGTAGAACTTCCTGTGATATAACCCAAAGCACCATAAAAATTAATAATCTTTAAGTTTGTCCCTACAATAAGTTCAAACAAAAGTGTATTCACATCTGTTTCAACACGCTGATTTTCACCGTCAACAAACTCTGCATCTGTAAAATCATAGCTCCCATCTAAATGTGTGTAAGCGACAAGCCCAGACACTGCAACTGGCAACACTGTATCTGCTGGCAACCAACTTGTAAACTCTTGTTGAAGTCCGATGCCATAGAGTCCGATTTTTGCATCCTCAGTCTCAATCTTAGGGATAAATCGACCTTTAATTTGTGTGCCTTTAAATGGCGAAAAACTGGCTTGTAAAAATCCAGTTGGAATTAAATCAACACCTTCTGCACCTATTCCTGTTGGCAAGACTAATGTTGTTTCTTGCTGACCAAAAATTGGGTCGTCATAGGTTATAATCACTCTAATTTCCGGATCGTTATTTCCTAAAGCTGTGGACACCATTTTAGATGCACTACCATCTTCAAATCTGATGTTTGGATAATCGGCCTCATTCATTTGAAAAGACTTTTTCTCATCTTTTATAAAACCAACATTTCCTATTATCGATAATTCAAAATTAAATCTCTTAGGTGCTTTGGCATTGTTGAACCAACCATTATTTATTCCGTAACCTAAAGCTTCTGTGGCTGGAGCCATATAGTCTTTCGTAAATCGTTCCGCATCAGCTGCACCTGCAGCTAATAAATCGTTTACGTTTTCTTGAGCTCTAGTCGAAATGACAGAGAGTAATATAATACCAATTAAAAGTATCTGTTTCATGTGTCATGTGTATTTTTGGGTATTCAAAAGTAATAAAAGATAGTAGTTTAACGCACTATATCGAATAAAATTACTTTTTGACGGTGTTTATAAATGGATTATTGAATGAATTTTAAAGATTTCTGAATAAAAAAAGCAACTACATATAAATACGTAATTGCTTTTAACTTGGTTTCTACACTTCTCGAAATTTCTTTAAAAGCTATTTCAATCTCTAAAAATTAGAGATGGTAAAGATATTATAATCTAATTATCTCTATACATCAATATTTGCATATATCGCATTCTTCTCGATAAACTCTCTACGTGGTGGTACTTCATCACCCATAAGCATTGAGAATACACGATCAGCTTCTGCACTATTATCAATTTGTATTTGACGTAATGTTCTAAACTCAGGGTTCATTGTGGTATCCCAAAGTTGTATGGCATTCATTTCTCCAAGACCTTTATAACGTTGAATTTTTGCGCCATCTCCAAATTTATCCATTAAGACCATGCGTTCTTTTTCACTCCATGCATATTCTTTTTTCGCTCCTTTTTTAACTAAAAATAAAGGTGGTGTTGCGATATAAATATGTCCATTTTCAATTAACTCTTTCATGTACCTAAAAAAGAAGGTCAGAATTAAAGTTTCAATGTGAGACCCATCTATATCAGCATCACACATAATCACAATTTTATGATACCTTAGTTTTGAAAGGTTAAGCGCTTTGCTATCCTCCTCAGTACCAATAGTTACACCTAAAGCAGTGAATATATTCTTAATTTCTTCGTTTTCAAAAACCTTGTGAGTCATTGCCTTCTCTACGTTAAGAATTTTACCTCTCAATGGTAAAATAGCTTGAAATGCTCTATCGCGACCCATTTTTGCAGTTCCACCTGCCGAATCTCCCTCAACAAGATAAATTTCACATTTTGAAGGATCTTGTTCAGAACAGTCACTCAATTTACCAGGTAGACCACCAAGACTCATTACCGTTTTACGTTGCACCATATCACGCGCTTTTTGTGCAGCGTGACGTGCTTGAGCAGCGAGAATTACTTTTTGAACAATGATTTTAGCGTCATCTGGGTTTTCTTCTAAATAATCTGTTAACATTTCAGAAACAGATTGACTTACGGCTGCAGAAACTTCCCTGTTACCTAATTTAGTTTTTGTCTGTCCTTCAAATTGTGGCTCTTGAACTTTTACCGAAATAATGGCTGTTAATCCTTCACGGAAATCATCACCTTGAATATCAAACTTTAATTTATCTAACATTCCAGAAGCATCAGCATACTTCTTAAGGGTATGTGTTAAACCTCTTCTAAAACCAGATAAATGTGTCCCACCTTCGTGTGTATTGATATTATTAACGTAAGAGTGTAAATTTTCGGCATATGAGGTATTGTAAATCATAGCAACCTCAACAGGCACACCATTTTTCTCACCTTCAAACGCAATTACATCTTTCATTAAAGGCTCTCTTGTCGCATCTAAAAATTGAATAAACTCTTTTAGACCTTCTGTAGAATGGAATGTTTCACCTTCAAATTCGCCATCATCTTTTTTGTGACGACGATCTATTAAATGAATAGTAATTCCTTTATTTAAATAGGATAATTCACGCAAGCGACTTGCTAAAGTATCATAACTATATTCTAGAGTTTGCGTAAAAATTGTTGGATCTGGCTTAAAAGTAACGATTGTTCCTCTTTTGTCAGTTTCACCAACCTTTTTTACAGGATACATGGCTTTACCTTTTTCATATTCTTGTTCCCAAACCTCTCCTTTTCTGTAAACAGTGGCTTTTAAATGCTCTGATAAGGCATTAACACAACTCACTCCAACTCCGTGTAAACCTCCAGAAACCTTATAAGAATCTTTATCGAATTTACCACCAGCACCAATTTTGGTCATCACTACTTGAAGTGCCGATACACCTTCTTTTTTATGAAGATCTACAGGAATACCACGACCATCATCTTCTGTAGTAACAGAGTTATCCTCATTTATAGTCACCGTAATATTATCACAATGACCTGCTAAAGCTTCATCAATAGAGTTATCTACAACCTCATATACCAAATGGTGTAATCCACGAGTCCCAACATCTCCAATATACATAGAAGGACGCATGCGCACATGCTCCATGCCTTCTAACGCCTGGATACTATCTGCCGAATAATTATCTTTGTTAAACTCTTCTTTTTTCTCGCTCATAAATTTAAATTTATTTTGAAATATCTAGTTCTTGTTTTCATGCGACATTTTAATCTCACATATCACAAAAAAAGATGCGTGTAGCATCCTTTCGTGTACAAACAAAGATAAAAAAATTGAAGGCTTTTTGAAAGCTTTTTATCGACAGACTTCAATAATTATTAACATTTATTAATTACACAAAACACTCTTAAACAAGCTGAAAAATGCCTTAAAATAGATTTTATTATTTTTTAACATCTTCGGAAATGTGCTTAAATCACAACATTCGTCTAAGCCTAGATTTCATGATCTTGATCTACTTAAAAACAGGTTGAAATAAGCCATATTTCATTTATTTTGAACGTCATTTCAATTGAGTCCATTTCCGAAGTAATTAATACAAAAAAGACCAATGTTTCCAATGGCCTCTCCTTATAGTAAGTATTACATAAGCCTGTTTTTAGGCCTTCACATAAGCCTTAGCATGCACATTCGCAATTGCTCTTCCCGAAGGGTCATTCATGTTTTTAAAAGCTTCATCCCACTCTAATGCTATCCTAGTACTACACGCCACACTTGGCTCTTGCGGCACACTTAGAGCCGCAGCATCACTAGGGAAATGGCCTTCAAAAATACTGCGGTAATAATACTCTTCTTTATTTATTGGTGTTTGAATTGGATACCGAAATTTAGCACTAGCCATTTGCTCATCAGTCACTTCCTTATCGACCAGTTCTTTTAAAGTATCAATCCAGCTGTAACCTACACCATCACTAAATTGTTCTTTTTGTCTCCAAGCTACGCTTTCTGGTAACATGTCTTCAAAAGCTTTACGAATCACCCATTTCTCCATACGTTCACCGTTAATCATTTTATCTTGAGGGTTAATTCGCATCGCGACATCTATAAATTCTTTATCTAAAAATGGCACACGTCCTTCAATTCCCCATGCTGCTAAACTTTTGTTAGCTCTCAAGCAATCGTACATATGTAGCTTATCTAATTTACGAACTGTTTCTTCATGAAATTCTCTTGCATTTGGCGCTTTATGAAAATATAAATATCCACCAAAAATCTCATCTGCACCCTCTCCAGATAACACCATTTTAATACCCATAGATTTAATAACTCTAGCCATTAAATACATGGGAGTAGATGAACGAATAGTTGTAATATCGTAAGTCTCTATATTGTAAATCACATCTTTAATAGCATCTAAACCTTCTTGAATTGTGAATTTTATTTCGTGATGTATGGTCCCAATATAGTCTGCTACTTTTTGAGCTGCAGCAAGATCAGGAGAACCTTCTAAACCTACCGCAAATGAATGTAATTGTGGATACCAAGCATCCTTCTCATCACCAGATTCTATACGTTTTTGTGCATATTTTTTTGCTATTGCAGAAACCACGGAAGAATCTAAACCACCAGACAATAAGACGCCATAAGGCACATCACTCATTAACTGTCTATGAACAGCTGCTTCTAAGGCTTCTTTAACTGCCGTAATACTTGTTTCGTTATCTTTTACAGCATCGTAATCTGTCCAATCACGCTTATACCACTGCACAAAGACTCCGTCCTTACTTGACATGTAATGTCCAGGAGGAAATAATTCAATTTTAGTACAGGTTCCTTCCAGTGCTTTCAATTCTGAAGCAACATAGAAAGTTCCGTGTTGATCCCAACCAATATAGAGCGGAATTATTCCCATATGATCTCTGGCAACAAAGTATTCATCTTTTTCTGTATCATAAATTGCAAAACCAAAAATGCCATTCATTTCATCTAAAAAGTCAACCCCTTTTTCTTGGTACAATGCTAGAATGACTTCACAATCACTTTCAGTTTGAAAGTGATAATCAGGAAATTGTTTTCTTAACGCACGATGGTTATAAATTTCGCCATTCGCTGCTAAAACGAGTTTTTTATCAGGACTAAACAGCGGTTGTTTTCCAGAAGCAGGATCTACAATCGCTAAACGCTCATGCGCTAATATTGCTTTCTCATCACTATATATCCCACTCCAGTCTGGTCCTCTATGACGAATAGTCTTAGCCATTTCAAGGATTTGAGGTCTTAAATCTTCCGCTTTTTGTTTTAGGTCAAACGCACATACAATTCCGCACATATTTTTATTCTTTATATTAGTATTCAAATTGATAGGACAAATATGAATTTACTATTACATATATAAAACATAACATCCATTATTGGTTACACACTATAACTAATAATTAAATTTTAATACATTTATGAAATTAAATCACTCTTAAAACACAATGATCTTCTAAAAAATGTAAACTTTAACATCAGTTTACGACTTTAAAGACCATAATTAAACCTTTGAGGTTTATATTTATAATGTTCAATTTAATTAAAAATAAAACATGAAAACAAAATCAATTATTACAACTACCGCAACGGCATTTATTATGCTCATCTCTTTAAACATGAATGCACAAGACTTTGCTAAAATGGATAAAAGCCCTATGGATGGCGCGTCTTTTCCTTCTAATTACAAAGAATCAAATAAATTAATAAAAGTAATTTACGGCAGACCTCAACTTAATGGTCGTTCTATAGAAAAATTAGCACCAAACGGAGACGTTTGGAGAACTGGAGCTAATGAAGCTGTAGAATTAACGCTGTATACAACAATGGCTCTAGGAGACACTAAAATTAAACCCGGAACTTATACCTTTTATGTAATTCCTGGAGAAAAGGAATGGACTGCAATCATTAGCACAGATCTTAATGTTTGGGGAAGTTATTTCTACAAACAAGAAAATGATGTCGCTAGATTAACGGTACCTGTTACAGAAGGAAAAGAATCATTAGAGGCCTTTTCAATAGCCTTTGAAGAATCTAAGGATGGTGTTCACATGCACATGGGATGGGGAACAATTCGTGTTGCAGTACCTTTTGTAAAATAAATATATTCCATATTAGATGTAAAAAAAAGCTTTGAGAAATCAAGGCTTTTTTTATGTATTAATTTTAATATATGCTATTTAATAATCAGTACTATTCTTGGTAGTGGACATATAAAATTTTTTATAATTCAGACCTCAACCCTCACGCTGCTAATACCACTATCTATAGCACGTTATCATTTAGTAAAACTGACGACTCATAAACTAACTATAATCGTTTTATTAAACCGTCTTTAGAAGCAAATAAATACAAGCCAATTATTTTTTTCTCAACACAGTATTTTTAAGCAGGTACTTATGTTATGTCTTGAGTACGTTTAATATTTAAGCCAATCTAATTTTTCTAGACCCTAATTATCAATTTTACTCGATTGCCTATTTTTATTATTCAAACTATCAACCACACTTTTTTTCCTTAGGCTGTCCATAAAATCCTGGATTAAGACTTTAGGTCTAATTAATAAACTCTAAGTTTTCTTTTGCCCATAACATAAGGGTATGTTTATCTCCTGCAAGACCTAACTTAGCTATAATATTGGAGCGGTGTTTCTCAATAGTTCTATGAGATAGTGATAAGAGTTCACCGATATCTTTTGAGGATTCACCTTGACCTATCAAGCGCACAATAACGCGCTCTGATGGTGACAATAATTTCATTGTTTTTAATTGCGGTGCCACCTCATCTTCAAACACTCTAGTAAAGGTAGAACTAAAATAAGGCGTTCCATTACTTATACTTTGTATGCAATTGTGAAGCTCCTTAAAAGGATCATCTTTTAGAATATAACCCGAAATATTTAATTTTTTTGCTTTATAAATAAAAGATTTTTCCTTGTGCGAAGTGAGAATAATGAATTTGGTCTCTATCTTTTTTTCTATGCATTTTTGTATCACTTCAAAACCAGTAAGTCTTGGCATTTCTTCGTCTAAAATGGCAATACTTGGTTTTAGGTTTAGAATGCGTTCTAAGGCTATGGCCCCATTTTCTGCAGTCGCTAAAATATCATAATTATGATTCTTCAACTGACCAACTAAGCCACTTAATAACAAAGGATGGTCGTCTGCTACAACAAGTGTGATATTATTCATTTTTATACTGGAATTTGTACTAATATAGATGTGCCTTCATCTCTTTTGCTTTTAATAGATAAGTTGCCCTTGAGCATACTAATACGCTCGGCCATCGTTTTTAAACCTAAACTATTTTGATTTATCATTTTGTTCACCTCAAAACCTTGGCCATTATCTTTTATTAAGACTTTAATACCATCACTCTGCTTTACTATATTTAAAATTAAGGTTTTAGCTTTAGCATGCTTTAATACATTGTTTACAGATTCCTGTATAAATCTGTAAAAATTGAGGGATTCAGTTTCATTAAAACTGGTATTGACATCATCAATTTCTATCGATATAAAAAGATCAGTTTCTTCGTCCAAATCTAAAAGCAACTGCTCAATACTATCCGTTAGCCCTAGCTTTTTTAAGGTAACTGGGTATAAGTCTCTAGAGATACTTCGCACTTCTTCTAAGGCATTATGAGCCAAACCAGACAGTTCTGTTTGGTCACTATTCTGAGCTTTCATTTTAATAAGTGTGATTTGCTGCCCAACACCATCGTGTAAATCTTTGGCAATACGCGTTCGTTCTTGCTCTTGAGCAGCAATAAGCTGTTGCGAAAATTCTTGTTGTGCTAGTCCGCGTTTCTTGGCGCTTACAAAGGAACGGTAAACAATAATCCCACCGAATAGTAATAAAAAGCCTAGAGATCCAAAAATTAATAATTGAGTTTTACTCTTATTCTTAAGATTTAATAAACTGATATTAGCGTTTTGGTTTTCAATCTTCAAATCTCGCTTTTCTGTTTCGTAAAGTGTTTGGTAATAAGCTAAAGATTTTACATTTTGAATATTTGAAAGAGAATCTTTAAGGGTATAATGATTCAGGAGATGTTTTTTATAATTGATATCATCGCCACTTGCTTTGTATGCCTCTGCCAAAAATTGTTCGGCTGCAACAATATCACCAAGATGCGTTTTTTTATTCTGTAGCAATGATAAAAACTCAGAACTATATTTTATGGCATTTTCATAGTCGCCTTTAGTAAAAGACAATACGCGTTTTGCTTTTACAATTTGCTCTTTAAGGTCTTCACTTTCATCTTTCACAAATAAGGCATTGAGATCTTCAAAATACTTTTCGGCTTGCAATATACTGTCGTTTTTACAATAGGCATTGACAAGCTGAGTTAATATTACAGGCTCTGCCAAAAACGCATTATTTGTTTTACTATTCGCCAAAAAGGCGGCTTTAATATTGAGTAGTTGCTGCTTAAAATCTCCTATTTTTTTATGATCTTCAGCAGCATTAAAGTATAAATTTGTTAAGGCTGTATATCTATCTGTTTTTCCAATCATCAAAATAGATTCGTTGCGTTCTTTTTCAGCCTCTTCATAAAATGCGTTTCTACTATACAGAACTGCTAGTCCATTTTTAGCCCCAAGAATATTCGTAGTATCCTTGAGTTTTACAAATATGGCTGCGGCTTCTTTTAAACTCTGAGATGCTTCTGCAAACTTACCGATTTCAGATTCATTATATCCTGTGTACATTACGGCATAAGCATACAAATACTCGTCGTTTGCTTTTTCAGCATAATCTTTTGTGATGGTATAATATTCAAAAGAAGTGTCGATATCACCTGTATAATAATAACTATCAGCCGCATTTAAATACATTCGACCAATGGCACCAAAATCTGTTCCTTTATTTAATTTCTCGACATAGGTATTAAACAGCTTGAGACCTTCCTGAGGTTTGCCTAAAAAATTATTTTGAAAGCCTATTAAATCAGCTACTTTTTTGGTAGCGAAATTTAAAGAATCTAATTTGATAGCAAAATCAATAGTTTTACGAAGTATGGCATCGTATTCTAATTCTGGATTGCGATAGGTGAGTTTTGTCAAACTATCAAACCAATTAAGGCGTTCTCCTTTTTCTGTTTGTTGAATCTTTGAATTGACAAATTCTATTTTACGTTGAAGGTCTAAATCTTGGGCTACTATTTGAAATCCAAATAATAAGGAAATGACTAAGAGAGTATATTTCATAAAAACTTGATAGCTCTTAAAGATAGCAATTTTTCGTTTTAATTATAATTTACATGAATTGCTATTAGCAATAACCACAATAACGATTTAGCTATAAGCACCTTACGGAATATTTAAATATTTATGGGTTTGTAGAGACACCTTCCATTTTGGGTTTTTCATGACATAATTTACGATTTGAGGCACTACTTTATCTCGTTTACTCCATTCTGGTTGTAGATACAAAATACAGTCTTTATTTACTTTTGCGGCTTGCTCTTCAGCAAACCTAAAGTCATCTTTATTATAAATGATACACTTCAATTCATGCGCCTTTTCATAGACTTTTTCGGTTGGTAATTTCATCTTCTTTGGTGAGAGACAAATCCAATCCCAAGTACCAGATAATTCATAAGCACCAGACGTTTCAATATGAGTTTGTAACCCTTTAGCTTTCAATTGTGCGGTTAACGGATTCATATCCCACATTAATGGTTCACCACCTGTAACCACAATCGTATTACTGTACTTTACAGCATTTGAAACAATCTTTTCGGTTTCTGTAGGTGGATGTAATTCAGCCAACCAGCTCTCCTTCACATCACACCAATGGCAACCTACATCACAGCCCCCTATTCTTATAAAATACGCTGCTGTTCCTTTATGAAAACCTTCACCTTGAATGGTGTAAAACTCTTCCATTAGAGGCAAGAGTAATCCTTTATCAATAAGATCTTGTTGTTCTGTTCTTGTCATAGCCTGCAAATGTATTAAATAGTAGGCAGTATTCAGTGGCTGTATACAGTAAATTTAGACTGTTTCTCTTCGAAATATTTTTTTTCTTTCACAGTACCGAGAGCTTTTGACTGTCAAGGCAAAGAGCTTTCTCTAACAGTTTACATAAACCAGAAAAAAAAACCACTCTGCGCTATTTAATTTATCAGGCTATTGTTTGACAAATTCCCATATAACCCTCGTATTTAAAATTAACTTATTGCATTAAGCTATGGACTTCAAAACTAATTACCACTCTTAAAATAACTTCTTTACTGTAATCTATTTAACCGCAATAACATCTATTTCAATAAGAGCTCCAACAGCTAATCCTGACGCTGCAAACGTGGTCCTTGCCGGTTTCTTCGAAAAGTAAGACTTATAAACCGCATTGAAGGCTGCAAAGTCATCTATATTTTTTAAAATCACAGTACATTTTACAACCTTATCTAATCCTGAATCATGCTGTTCTAAAACCGCTTTTATATTTTCTAAACACTGTTTCGTCTCTGCTTCTATTCCACCTTCAACAAGCGTTCTCGTTTTATGATTCATCCCAACTTGTCCTGCTAGAAATAAAAACCCGTTGGCATCAACTACATCGCTAAAAGGTGCTTGTTCTTTTTTGGGTTCATGAGATTTGTAGAAGACGATTTCCGAAGAACTTTTTATGCAAGACACATTTCCGAAGCAAAAAAATAGAGTAATAATAAATAGTAAATGTTTCATTTTAGTTGATTTTAAACTTGTCTAAAATTATACTATTTTTATACAAATTTTGAATGCATGAGTAGAACTGACGATTTTTTAAAGGAAATCACAGAAGGAAATACGAATAAAGGTGATTATATCACTTTAGGGTCTGCCATGTTGGATGGTGAAGCCCTAACCAATGCCTTTGTGAATGTGCCTCTAAAAACGATGAATAGGCATGGTTTGATTGCTGGCGCTACTGGTACCGGAAAGACTAAAACGCTTCAGGTTTTAGCTGAGAGTTTGAGCGAAAAAGGTATCCCAGTATTATTAATGGACATAAAAGGTGATCTAAGTGGGTTGGCAAAACCAAGTCCTGGTCATGCAAAAATTGATGAACGTCATGCCAAAATAGGATTACCTTTTGAATCTAAATCATTTCCTGTTGAAGTCATGACATTGTCTGAACAAGATGGTGTAAGACTTCGTGCCACCGTTAGTGAATTTGGGCCTGTTCTTTTCTCTAGAATCTTAGACTTATCTGAAACACAATCTGGTGTTGTATCAGTAATTTTTAAATATTGTGATGATCATAAATTGCCTTTACTCGATTTAAAAGATTTCAAGAAAATATTACAATACGCAACGCAAGAAGGCAAAATAGAATTTACTGAAGCCTACGGAAGAATCTCCACAGCATCTACAGGTGCTATTCTAAGAAAAATAGTTGAAATTGAACAACAAGGTGGCGCTTTATTTTTTGGCGAAACCTCATTTGAAGTTAACGATTTATTGCGCGTTGATGATAGCGGAAGAGGTTATATCAATATTATTCGTTTAACAGATATTCAGGATAGACCAAAATTATTCTCCACATTTATGCTGAGTCTATTGGCAGAAATATATTCTACATTCCCAGAACAAGGTGATAGTGGCCGACCTGAACTTATTTTGTTTATTGATGAAGCGCATTTGATTTTTAACGAAGCCTCAAAAGCATTATTAGGCCAAATTGAAAGTATCGTAAAATTGATTCGTAGTAAAGGTGTTGGCTTGTATTTTGTAACTCAAAACCCAACAGATGTTCCTGAAGCTATTTTAGGTCAGTTAGGTTTAAAAGTTCAACATGCGCTAAGAGCATTTACAGCAAAAGATAGAAAAGCAATAAAATTAACTGCTCAGAACTATCCAGATACTGAATTTTACGATACTGCCGATGTTTTAACATCATTAGGTATTGGAGAAGCATTAGTATCTGCATTAGATGAAAAAGGAAGACCTACACCTTTGGCTGCAACAATGATGCGCGCCCCAATGAGTAGAATGGATGTTCTAACAGATTTAGAGCTTAGTGGTCTACTCGGAAAATCTAAACTTGCAAAAAAATACAACCACGACATAGATAGAGAGAGCGCTTACGAAATGCTTAGTAAAAAAATTGAGATTGCTGATGCAGAAGACGCTAAAGAAAAAGCACGTCAAGAAAGAGATGCTCTAGAAAAAGCTGAAAGTAAAAGACGCTCATCCCTGTCTCGCAGAAGAAGTACTAGACAGAATCCAATCCTTAAAGTTTTGACAAGTCCTACTGTAATTAGAAGTGTTCTTGGTATCTTGACAAAATTGCTTAAATAATTAATTTTTAGACCCCTTTTTATAATTCATATGACAAAACTATTCACCATTATCGTTGTAACCGCATTGCTATCAAGTTGCACCTCGGAAAAAGAACAAAATCCATTCTTGATTAATAAACAAAATATCGGTTTGCTAACCGATTCTACTCAGGTTAAAGATTTAAAATTAGTATTTGCAAAGGATTCTATAATACAACCTTCTCTTAAAGGAGATCAATTCATATTACAAAATAATGACATTGAAATCTATTCTTCTGAAGGAATAAAAATGTTGATTCTATCTCCTCGACGAGCATTAGATTCAACCTCTGTGATTGGTAGTGTTAGAATATTGAGCGAAAACTATAAAACAGAAAAGGACATTTCCTTATTAAGTACTTTCAAAGACCTAAAAGAAGCTTATAAAATTTCTAGTATAAATAATCTTATAAATTCAGTCGTTATTTATATTGACGAAATCGATGCCTCTTTTACAATAGATAAAAAAGAATTACCTGCAAACTTAAGATTCGATATGACACTTAAAATAGAGCCAGTTCAAATACCTGATGCTGCCCAGGTTAAATATTTTATAATGCATTGGCAATAGTAGATTAAGCAATTTAACATGTTGAATAATACACAACTAAAAAGTTTAGAGAGAAATACATAATCATACATGAAAAAATATAAGATTCAAAACGCTCCTTTTGTTGTTCCCACTACTGACGGAAAAGTCATTGAAGAACATTTTGGAAATGCTACAGATGGCAACTCACAAATAAGTATTGCTCACATGATAGCTCCTACGGGATGGAGTGAGCCTTTTCAAACTCCAGAATTTGATGAATATACTTATATCATTAAAGGTAAAAAACAATTTATAATTGAAGGAGAAACTATTATTCTGGATGCTGGTCAATCCATAAAGATTAATAAGAACACCAGAGTTCAATACTCCAACCCTTTCACTATTGCTTGTGAATACATCGCTATATGCACACCTGCTTTTTCTATGGACTTAGTAAACAGAGAAGATCAATGAGACAAGCTATAGTAAAGACAATAGGTGGTTTTATAAATATCACGAGTATGTTATCTCCTAAACTTGGAGGCAAAATAGCTCTTAAGCTATTTTCGAAACCTAGAAAAATCAAACTTAAAGAGCCAGAAAAAGATTTCTTAATGACTGCTTTTATTGAGGATATTGACTATGAAAACCTCAATATTATGACCTACCGATGGTTAGGTAAAAAGGAGACTATTTTATTAGCTCATGGTTGGGAAAGCAATTCTTTTAGATGGAAATCATTGATCGAAAGACTTAAAAAGCTAGATTATAATATTGTGGCTTTAGATGCACCTGCTCATGGCAGATCAAGCGGAAAACTATTTAATGCTGTACTGTATGCTGAGTGTATTCATATTGTAGCAAAGAAATTTAATGCAAATATTATTATTGGACACTCGGTTGGCGGGATGGCTACCGCTTTTTGTAAAAGCAAGTATGAATTACCCTCTGTAAATAAATTAATTTTATTAGGAGCCCCTTCCAACTTTGTTGGTGTTTTTAGTCGATATACTGCTATGATGGGTTACAACAAACGTGTATCCAAGGCTATGGATGAACTAATACATGAGCGTTTTAAAGAGAAACCAGAACATTTTAATGCGGCACGATTTCTAGAAAACGAAGATACTCAAGGGCTCTTAATTCATGATAAAAAAGATAGGATTATTCCTTATAGTGACGCAGAAGATTTTAAGAATTACTTCAAAAATGCCACACTTATTTCTACGGAAGGTTTTGGTCACGGTTTACGACATGAAGAAGTAAACAATCATATTATAGATTTTGTTAACGCTTAGTTTTGTAATTTTGTCTCATGGTAGATAATTTAAAACGAATCAACAAATTTCTTAGCGAAGTTGGCTACTGTTCTCGCAGAGAAGCAGACAAGCTCATTGATGCTGGACGAGTAACAATTAATGGCGTTGTACCAGAAATGGGAACTAAAATTGCGCCTTCCGATGAAGTTCATGTCGATGGAAAACTCATAGAAAACACAAAACAAAAGTTTGTTTATTTGGCGTTTAATAAGCCTGTAGGTATCGTTTGTACAACAGACACTCGTGTAGAAAAAGATAATATCATTGACTTTATAAATTACCCTAAACGTATTTTTCCAATTGGACGGTTAGATAAACCTAGTGAAGGTTTAATCCTTTTAACCGATGATGGGGATATTGTCAATAAAATTCTTCGCGCAAGTAATAATCACGAAAAGGAATATATCGTCACTGTAGACAAGCCCATTTCCCAAACATTTATAAAACATATGTCCAGTGGGATTTATCTAGAAGAACTTGAAAAAACCACAAAGAAATGTGATGTCAAGCGGCTCGATTCGCAAACCTTTAGCATCATTTTGACTCAAGGTTTAAATAGACAAATACGTCGTATGTGCGACTACCTCAACTATGAAGTATCTTCCTTGAAACGTGTTCGCATCATGAATATCCCTTTAGACATGCCTGTTGGGGAATACAGAGAATTGACTAAAGGAGAATTCGCAGAATTAAATAACCTACTTGCAGCATCTACCAAAACGTATTTAGAAAAAAATAATTAATAGCAGATTTATGTCAACTAATATCTCTCCTTTTCATCTTGCAATTCCTGTTCATAATTTAGAAGAATGTAGAACATTCTACAGAGATATTCTCAACTGTGAAGAAGGTCGAAGTAGTGACCATTGGGTAGATTTTAATTTCTTTGGACATCAACTCGTTATTCATTATAAGCCAAAATCAAAAGAAGAAATTCATACCAATGCTGTTGACGAAAAATCTGTTCCTGTCCCGCATTATGGCGTCGTTTTACCTTGGGATACATTTCAAGACTTCTCCAAAACGGTTGCATCTAAAGGTGTAGAGTTTATTATTGAGCCTTATGTTAGATTTGAAGGCCAAGTTGGTGAACAAACTACCATGTTCTTTTTTGATCCTGCAGGAAATGCACTTGAATTCAAAGCTTTTAAAGACATGAATCAATTATTTGAGAAGTGATTTTTTCTTTGCTTCAGAGATGTAAAACGGCAAGTAAATCACTAGAAATAAAGGGATTATTATCAACTGAGCAACAATGATATAATAAGGCCATTCACCAAAATAATCTAGTACTGAAGCAGATTCTGGCTTTCTATTCAAATAAAAATAATTAGCCTCTAAAACGTAATTCGTCACAATCATTAAGACCACATACACTTGCAATGCTAAAAAGGATTTAAAAATGCTTTTAAATTTAGGTTTCATCTTAAAGACAAAAATAGTGTAAACTATTACAGTTAATAGTCCTAAATGAACTATCCAATATCTCATATAATCTAAACTAGGGAAGCCTTCAGCAATATCTGGAGTAATAACACCTTGCAAAGTTCCTGCGATGACCCAAAAAACTAAGATTTCGAACATCCAATAGTGTCGATAATATGTGAAAATTGGAATGATTATTGCCAAGAGACTGCACAAGTACAAAGGCAAGTCTGTTCTAATATTATAGTCTGTAGTGAACATATAATATAAATGGAACGTTATAACTGCTAGCGATATAAAAATAGCGATATAGTGAATCACGCGTTGCTGACTTTCTGAAGAAATTGTTCTCGCGAACCTAATTAAAGTTACTGCTACAATTATAGCCAATCCAATAGGAATGAGATGTTCCAAACTTAGAATTTGAACACGATTTACAGCGGCGAATAATTTAATCATGCTGCAATATAAAATTTAATCAACACTTAGATTACTATCGCAATGTGCCTCCAATAAAAACATCTCTTTATTTCAGCAATACTCAATGACTAAAAACTAGCTTTGCTATGAGTGATAATTAAAATACAATGAATGCCATTAGAAATAGGTCCAACCGAAGCATCTTTATAATTTAAGTTTCATCACGTTACTCTGGGACAGAAACAAAGTTACATGCGTTGCTCACGAGCTAACAAAGTGTTTTTAAGAAGCATTGCAATAGTCATTGGTCCAACACCTCCAGGAACTGGTGTAATATAACTTGCTTTCTTACTTACGTTTTCAAAATCAACATCACCTGTAATTATATACCCTTTGGGAGAGTTTTCATCGGGTACTCTTGTAATTCCAACATCCACGATTACCACGTCATCTTTTACCATTTCTGCCTTTAAGAAATTTGGAACACCTAAGGCAGAAATAATAATATCTGCTTGAGATGTAATTTGCGTAATGTTTTTTGTGTGACTATGCGTCAATGTTACAGTAGAATTCCCAGGAAACCCTTTACGCCCCATCAATATGCTCATTGGTCTACCAACAATATGACTTCTTCCAATGACTACGGTATGTTTCCCTTTAGTTTCAACACCATAACGATCCAAAAGCTCCAAAATACCAAAAGGTGTTGCAGGAATAAATGTACTCATATCTAATGCCATTTTCCCAAAGTTTTCTGGATGAAACCCATCAACATCTTTACTTGGATCGACAGCCATCAAAACTTTTTGAGTATTGATTTGTGGTGGCAATGGTAACTGGATGATAAAACCATCGATATCATCATTTTGGTTTAATTCTTCAATCTTATCTAGCAATTCTATTTCGCTGGTCGTATTAGACATACGAACCATTGTTGATTCAAATCCAACGCGCTCACAAGCACGCACTTTACTCCCAACATAAGTCAGACTTGCACCATCATTCCCAACGATAACAGCCGCTAAATGAGGGACTTTCTCTCCTTTAGCTTTCATTTTATCAACTTGAGCCTTAATTTCGTTTTTTATGTCGTTGCTTACTTTTTTACCGTCTAGAATTGTCATCGCAGTGTTATATTATGTTATTTCTATTATATAAAAAGGTGTGAATTCTTAATTCATACCTTTCATAGCTTGCATCATTGCTTTACCTTTCCCACCCTGCATCATCTTCATCATCTTACTCATCTGGTTAAATTGTTTTAAAAGTTGATTCACCTCTTGCACAGAAGTACCAGAACCTTTTCCAATTCGTTTTTTCCGACTAGCATTTATAACTGTTGGGTTTGATCGTTCATCTGGAGTCATTGAATGAATAATAGCTTCAATACCTTTAAATGCGTCATCATCAATATCAACATCTTTCATCATTTTTCCTGCTCCAGGAATCATTCCGATAAGATCTTTCATATTACCCATTTTCTTAATCTGCTGGATTTGCTTTAAGAAATCATCAAATCCAAATTGATTTTTAGCAATTTTCTTTTGAATCTTACGCGCTTCTTCTTCATCATATTGCTCTTGAGCTCTTTCAACAAGAGATACAACATCTCCCATTCCTAAGATACGATCTGCCATACGTGACGGATAGAAGACATCAATCGCTTCCATCTTTTCACCTGTACCAATAAATTTAATTGGTTTATTTACAACAGATTTAATAGATATTGCCGCTCCACCTCGTGTATCACCATCGAGTTTGGTTAGGATTACACCATCAAAATTTAAAATATCGTTGAATGCTTTTGCTGTATTTACAGCATCTTGACCTGTCATAGAATCTACGACAAATAGAGTCTCTTGTGGTTGGATTGCTTTATGGATGTTAGAAATTTCATCCATCATGGCTTTATCAACAGCTAAACGACCAGCGGTATCAATAATAACCACATTATGTCCATTTTCTTTTGCATATGCTATACCAGCTTGTGCAATAGCAATAGGATTATTATTTCCTTTATCACTATACACATCAATTTTTAATTGATCACCTACAACATGCAATTGATCAATCGCAGCAGGACGATAGACATCACAAGCTACTAACAATGGTTTTTTAGACTTCTTATTTCTTAGGTAATTGGCTAATTTACCTGAGAATGTCGTTTTACCAGAACCTTGCAAACCAGACATTAAAATAATACTTGGATTACCAGACAAGTTGATTCCTTCTGCGTCTCCTCCCATTAATTCTGTTAGCTCATCTTTAACAAGTTTGACCATTAATTGGCCTGGTTGCAAACTCGTTAACACATCTTGACCTAAAGCTTTCTCCTTTACTCTATTAGTAAAATCTTTAGCAATTTTAAAGTTAACATCGGCATCTAAAAGTGCTCTACGAACTTCTTTTAAGGTTTCGGCAACGTTTACTTCTGTAATACTACCGTGGCCTTTTAGTACGTGTAACGCTTTATCTAACTTTTCACTTAAATTATTAAACATATTCTTGTAGAATTTTAAAGGGACAAAATTAACGATTTGTCGTGTATTTATGACGTTCAATTGAAAAAATAAAAAGGTAGAATACAAAAAAAAGGATTGCTACGACCAACAACCCTTTTTTAACCAACTAAAAACTAAAACTAACTGTTGCGTTTATTTAACAATCACTTGTTTTTTTTAATAGAACAGTTAAAATCATAAAACTCCTACTTTCTAAGTCGTGAATCTCAAAACTCAAAACTCAAAATTTCAAATTTAAGCTCGAATTCCAACTCATGTTCAAGTTAAATTTAGATTTCAATTTCATTTACATAACTTAGCCTCAACCAAAAAAAAATGTCAAAACCACTTAAAGACCATATTTGTGAGGAACAGCTATTCTCCTCTATTTTTAGAACGCACTCCAAAAATTTGCACGATTTTTTATATTATAAATTTGGTAGTCAGTTAAATCCGCAAGACAAAATGCAGGAAGCGTTTGTGAAATTGTGGGAGAATTGTGCTAAAATTCCGCAGAACAAAGCCAAGAGTTTTTTATTCACCACCGCAAACAACTTAATGCTAAACGAGTATGCTCACCAAAAAGTAGTGTTACGACACCGTATGATACAACCAAAACATACTACGAATATAAATCCAGAGTTTATACTTGAAGAAAAAGAATACAAAGCAAAATTAGAAAAAGCAATTGCCGGATTAACAGAAGCGCAACGCGTCGCCTTTTTAATGAACAGAGTTGAAGGCAAACGTTTTAAAGAGATTGCACAATTATTAGATATATCAACAAAGGCAGTAGAAAAACGTATTTACGGCGCCCTTAAAAAATTAAGACAAGATATTGATGAACTGTGAAAAAAGTTAGCAGTAGCAGTAAAGGAACCCAAAGTCATAAATACAAAACTAGACTTATAATAAGCCTTAAACATGTCTAGTTAACAATTAATTGCATAGGATACTGAGAACTGAGACTGCAACTGAAAACTAAATTAAAGGGTAGGACTTTTTAATAATTAACTGTTATATACTTGAATAGAACACAATGAACAAAGAAGACCTCATACAAAAATGGTTAGACCATAACCTAAATCCTAGAGAGCTAGAAGCTTTCAAACAGCTTAAAGACTACCCTAATTTAATTAAATTAGACCAAGGACTTATTGGATTTAAAGCAGACACCATTAATGAAGATGACGCTTTTAAAAACGTTTTAAAATCTATTGATTCTCTTAAGAAGAAACCAAATAAATTATTTGCTACATTATCAAAAATCGCTGCAATTTTAGTCATCGCGTTTGGTATATATTTCTATACTTCAACTCTTGACACCACAACCTATACGATTGCCTCACAACAAAAATCAATTGTATTACCAGATGCGTCTCAAGTGCAGTTAAATGCAGTTTCCACGATAACATTTAATAAATCTAATTGGAAAAGCAGCCGTAATTTAGTATTACATGGAGAAGCTTATTTTAAAGTTGCCAAAGGAAAAAAGTTCGATGTTAAAACAAATTTAGGAACTGTAACTGTTCTTGGAACGCAATTTAATATCAAGCAACGTAATGACTATTTTGAAGTGACTTGTTATGAAGGAAAAGTTGCTGTAAACAGTAAAACAAAACAAATAATACTCCTACCAGGAGACACCTTTTTAATTATTGATGGGAACTATATTGCTACTGAAAAAGAAAATGTATCTCATCCATCATGGCTAATTAATAAGAGTACCTTTAGGAGTATCCCATTCCGAGAAGTTATCGCAGAGTTTGAAAGACAATACAATGTATCTGTAGAATTTAGTGATTTCGATGGCTCTCAAAACTTCACTGGAGATTTTATACATAATGATATTGAAACTGCCTTAAAATCTATTACTTTACCTTTACAATTAAAGTATAGTAAAACAGATAATATCATTAGACTAAAACGTGAATAAAAAAGGTGTCTTCTATCTTTTTATAATCTTATTATTTTTGAATTTGAATAGCAGTAATGCGCAATCAAATTTAAAAACAAAACTTCCGCTTGCCGAAGTTCTCACGATAATAGAATCCAGATTTAGTATCCATTTCACTTATTTAGATCAGACTATAGCCAATAAAAGTGTCCTTCTCCCTTCGGAAACTTTATCACGAGAAAATACATTAGAGTATTTAAGATATGAAACAAATCTCGATTTTATCATTATCAATAACACTAGTGTTGTCATTTCAAAACGGTCTAATCCATTCAGTGATTTTATCACTCAAAAGCTTGAAGAAGTCGTCATTACGAACTACTTAACTAAAGGGATTTCAAAAAATAGTGATGGTAAAATTAACATTAATACTGAATATTTTGGGATTCTCCCTGGGCTTTTAGAACCCGATATTTTACAAAGTATTCAGGCCTTACCTGGTGTTATGAGTGTTGATGAGCGTGTATCTAATATTAATGTTCGTGGAGGAACTCATGATCAAAATTTAATTTTGTGGGACGGTATAAAAATGTACCAATCTGGACATTTTTTTGGTTTAGTATCTGCTTTTAATCCTTATCTAACAAAGGAAGTAAATGTCTCAAAAAATGGAACTAGTGTAAAATTTGGTGATGGCGTTTCTAGTGTTATTGATATGCAACTCTCTAATAGTCTAGATCAAAATTTTAAAGCTGGAGCAGGTTTCAACCTTATCAATGCAGATGGTTTTGCAAAAGTCCCACTTAATGAACAAGCCGAAATTCAAGTCTCTGCAAGACGGTCTATAACCGATTTTATTTTCACACCAACCTACGACCAATACCTGCAGCGTGTGTTTCAGGATAGTGATTTTTCTAATCCGCAACAGGAAAATTCAGAAATTATCTCAAATAACGAACGTTTCTATTTTTACGATATCGCTACAAAGTTTTTATATGATATTACTGATCAAGACCAATTTAGATTTAACTTTTTAACGATTAATAATAGACTATCTTATGATCAACAAGCAAATGATGATTCTGTTATTCCTTTAAAAAACGAACTAGAACAAAATAATTTTGCTACAGGTTTTGAGTATTTAAAATATTGGAATAGCAAACTGACAACAACGGCTAAATTTTACTATACCAGTTACGATTTAAAAGCCACAAACTTTAATATTGCAAATGACCAACGTACTAATCAAGATAATAAAGTTAATGATCTAGGTCTAAAGATGAATGCTACCAATCATATCGATGATAATTTAAAAATACATGGTGGTTATCAATTTAGCGAAGTGATTATTAGCAATGCTGAAAACACTAACAATCCAACCACAGAGCAATTTATAAAAGAAGTGGTTCGCACACACTCCATTTATGGTGAAGCCGAATTTACTTCAGCAAATAAAAATACCTATGCGAGAATAGGTTTAAGAACTAATTTTATTGAAAAATTTTCAGAGTTTTTTACTGAGCCACGATTATCTGTAAGTCATAAATTAAACAACGATTTTAGATTAGAATTTTTAGCAGAATTAAAAAGCCAAACGACCTCTCAAATTATAGATTTACAAAATGATTTCTTAGGCATTGAAAAACGCAGGTGGATTTTATCTAATAATGAAAACATCCCAATCATAAAAAGCGTTCAAGCAGCTGCAGGCATTCACTACAATAAAAACAAGCTACTAGTGAGTATTGAAGCTTTTATAAAAGACGTGGAAGGCATCACATCTCAAAGTCAAGGTTTTCAAAATCAATTTCAATTTATAGAGGACATTGGTAAATTTCAAGTAAGAGGGATTGATTTTCTTATCAATAAACAGTTTGATTATTTTAGCACATGGTTAAGTTATTCTTATAGTAAAAACGATTATATTTTTGATAATTTCAATGATGGTAATCCTTTCCCTAATAATATTGATGTTCGTCACGCTGTGACATTTGCTAGCACCTATGATTTTGATAATTTAAAATTTGCTTTAGGTTTCAATTGGCATTCTGGCAGACCGCAAACTTTACCTTTAGAACTACAAAATCAATCTAATTCTCAAATTGATTACGATACCCCTAATAGTAATCGCATAAGTGCCTACTTTAGAACAGATATATCTGCAACGTATCAATTAAAATTCACCAATAAACTGGATGCTTCTATCGGAGCTTCCCTATGGAATCTTTTCGATAGAGAAAATGTCATTAATACGTATTATGCGAAAAATAGTGATGGTGATATTATAACTGTAGACAACTTATCTTTAGGTATCACCCCAAATATTAGCTTTAGATTACGATTTTAGATTTTATAAAATTCTAGATGTATCTTTATGATGTCAACTTTAATTTATACAATCATGATTCAATTACATATTATTACAAAAAACGAAGACCAAGCTAATAGAATTACAGACTTACTTCACGAGCATGGACTCTTAACAAACGAGTATATTTTAAAAGAGGTTATTGGACGTGTTACTAATCAAGAAGGAAAATTAACAAGCATCAGTGAGGTTCTAATTGTTGGTACGACTAAGGCTCTTTTATTTAAGACCATCAATAAGCTAGTAAGAGTGCACTATCCAAAAAATACGCCAATTATTTATGCTGTACCCATAGTTTATATGGATGAGTCTCAATCTCAAGATATAATTGAAGGAACTGCCAAAGTTTAGGATTATGAAAAGCACACAATTACAACTCTTAAAGTTTCCAATTGGAGAATTTCAAAAACCTGATACTATTTCTTCGGAAATGATCAACTTATGGATTAACGATCTTGAACGTTTTCCTTCGGAAATTGATAAAGCTACAAAAGTGTTATCTAAAGAACAATTAAACTGGACATACCGACCAGATGGCTGGAATATCAAGCAAGTGGTTCATCATTGCGCAGATAGCCACATGCACAGTATTATAAGATTTAAGTTAGCGCTAACGGAGGACTCTCCAACCATAAAACCATTTTATGAAGATCGTTGGGCAACACTTATAGATGGTAATGATGATACTCTGGATGACTCTTTGAATGTACTAAGGGGTCTTCATAGTAAACTAGGTCAGCTATTAAAGCACATTTCCGAAGAGGAGTTGTCAAGAGAATTTGTGCATCCTGATCATTTAAAACGTTTAAGAATAGATGAAACTATTGGAATGTATGCTTGGCATAGTAATCATCATTTGGCTCATATTAAGCAAGCTATTACCTATGAAGGATACTTTAAAATGTAAAACCAATTCTTATGCCTCCCCATTTTGCTAAATCACCCATGTTAAATTCTTTTGTAATACTTGAGCGTGTATATTCAAAATAGAGTGTTTTGGTTTGTATAACCACGCCATAGTTAAACTGAAATGTAAAACGTTCAAGATCGCTCCCAGAAATAGTATAAGGGCTTTTCCTATTAATTAGACCACCTTGCAATGTCGCATCATGACCAATTACAGTGAAAACAGGTTGAGCATAGGTGTAAATTTGAAAATTTATTTTCTTTTCTTCAAAAGAAAAAGAACTATTAAATCTCCCTAAAACCACATTTGAACCCACCGAAATATTAGTAAACAAAGTCCCAATATTTATATTAGATTGCGCTTGTAATAGTAATAAATTATACACTTTTAAAATTTGCTTTTCCAAGCCTAAATTATAGTTCAATACAAGATCATTTTTAATTTGATGTCGCCATCCTCTCGGTATTTTATTACCGGTGGCTTTATGAATAGCTACTTGCATTTCTTCGCCAAAAGCTCCAGGACCTATTAACCCTATATTTAAAGATGAATGTAATCGTAGTTTCCTTTCTGTGTCTATACCAAGCACCGAGCTCCTTAGCATTATAGCTGCAGCAAATGGTCGATCTCCAAATTGTATTTCTGGTAAATCATATTTATTTGGTGTAAATCCAATATGCTCAATAGCTAAGCCATATCTCAAATCAAAACCGTCTGGTTTAATTAAAATTGTATTGATAGGATTCTTTTCAAAAAAGGGAGATACAAACTCCAAACTATAACCTTGTGTATAGTTTTCATCACTTGCTGCAAAATAATCATTATCATAATTAAACCTAAAATAACGAGGACTATCGATGTCTCTAAAAGACACAAGATTATCAATTTTTTGACCTATTGCATTAAAACATAACGCACATAAAACCACACTAAAAACAGTTGTCTTTATCATACGTTATCTACGTGATTTGATTCGTAGTGGTTTTTAAAATTCTCAAAAAAGCATCTAAGTATTTTACAAAAAAAAGCTCAAGACTAAAATCTTGAGCATAATTACCAAATTGTATTTTTTTTTACAAATCAAATCCTATTGAGAAGTGCCATACTCTATTGTTAGGGCTTCCATCATCATAAATATCTCCTAAGCCTAAATGATATCTAACACCCATACTCACACCCGAATCTGTTTTAAATCCGCCTCCAAAATTAACACCGTAGTCAAAACTATTAGGATCAAACTCTTGAGAGGTATCAAATAAATTAAAACTACTATCAAATTTTTCCTTATGAGAAATAGCATATCCGACTTGTGGACCTACTTCTATAAAAAAGTTATCAGTAGGATATACTTTAAACATAATTGGAACATTTATATAATTAAGCATCTGAGTAAAAGTTCCATTGCTATTTTTAATTTCATAACCTTGTTGAGAGTATAGTAACTCCGGTTGGATAGAAAAATTATCATTAATAAATGATTCGCCATAAACACCAATGTGAAAGCCATGTCGTTGACCTGTTTCACCATCTCCATCATAAGATACGGCCGCTAAATTATAACCACCTTTTATTCCGGCAGCTGACTCTCTTTTGGTAGTTTCCTGCGCTTGAATAACACCTAATAAGCCAAAAAAAAGCACAATTGCAAAAACTTGTTTTTTCATAAAATGATATTTGGGTTAATTATTAAATTTCCATTCTAGTAGTATATACGATTACTACCCGAAAAAAGTTTTCGTAGAGACTAAATGAAAAATTTAAAATTTTTAGAAACTAAACTTAAGTGAACTACATGCGTTCTGGTACATGGATACCTAGCAAACCAAACGCGTTCTTAATAACATTAGCGACGCTTTGTGCCAGCTGTACACGAAATACTTTTTCAGTGTCAGTGTCTGCTCCTAAAATAGAAACATTTTGGTAAAACGAATTGAACCCTTTCACGAGTTCGTAGGTGTAATTAGCAATTAGTGCTGGACTGTAATGGTCTGCTGCATTTTGAATCACCTCAGGGAATACTGCTAATTGTTTTATGAGTTCTCTTTCCTTTTCATGTAAAGACACTTCATCTGTACTTAATGTGACACTGGCATCAATATTAGACTTACGTAAAATAGACTGTATTCTAGCATATGTATATTGTATAAACGGACCCGTATTTCCTTGAAAATCAATAGACTCTTTTGGATCAAATAAAATACGTTTTCTAGGATCTACTTTTAAGATAAAGTACTTTAAAGCACCCAAACCTATGGTTTTGTATAGGTCTTGTTTTTCTTCTAAAGAATAGCCATCTAACTTCCCTAACTCTTCAGAAATTTCTCCAGCAGTCTGCGCCATTTCGTCTACCAAATCATCTGCATCTACAACAGTCCCCTCTCTACTCTTCATTTTTCCTGAAGGTAAATCAACCATACCATAACTTAAATGGTATAAACTATCTGCCCAATCAAAACCAAGCTTTTTAATGATTAAAAATAAAACTTGAAAATGATATTCTTGCTCATTCCCAACCGTATAAACCATACCACCAACATCTGGAAAATCCTTAACCCGTTGGATTGCTGTACCAATATCTTGCGTCATGTAAACAGCAGTACCATCACTACGAAGCACAATTTTTTCGTCCAAACCATCTTCGGTTAAATCACACCAAACCGAGCCATCTTCTTTTTCTATAAATACGCCTGTTTTTAACCCTTCTGCAACGAATTCTTTTCCTAATAAATAGGTTTGACTTTCATAGTATAGTTTGTCAAAATCCACCCCTATACTTTTATAGGTGGTCTCAAAACCGTCGTAAACCCAACTGTTCATCATTTTCCAAAGTGCAACGACCTCATCGTCTCCAGCCTCCCATTTAAGAAGCATTTGTTGAGCATCTAATATAATTGGCGCGTTTTTCTTTGCATCTTCTTCTGTTTGACCTTCGGAAATGAGCTGTTGTATTTCAGATTTATACTCCTTGTCAAATTTCACATAATAGTTCCCAACCAGTTTATCACCTTTTAACCCTGACGATTTTGGAGTTTCTCCATTTCCGAAGCGTTTCCATGCCAACATACTTTTACAGATATGAATTCCTCTGTCGTTAATTATTTGAGTTTTATAGACCTTCTTCCCCGAAGCTTTTAAAATTTCGGAAACACTGTATCCTAAAATCACATTTCTAACATGACCTAAATGCAAAGGTTTATTGGTATTTGGTGAGGAATACTCTACCATTACTGCTTTTTGTTCTGAGTTTGGTGCTATGAAACCGTACCGAGAATCATCCTTTATACCGTTAAAAAAATTGATATAATATGCATCTTCAATTTCAATATTTAGAAACCCCTTGACCACATTGAACGCTTTCACCTCATCAACATGAGCAACCAAGTACTGACCAATTTGTTCTCCAATTTGAACAGGATTTCCTTTTACAACCCTCAACATAGGAAAAACAACTACCGTAATATCTCCAGCAAACTCTTTACGCGTTGCTTGAAATTCTACCGATTGTAATTCTGCATTAAAAACAGCTTTAATAGCCTGTTTTACATTATGTGAGAGTATCTCCTGAAGATTCATTTTAATATCGTTTTTAGGTCTGCAAAGATAGGATTTTTATTAAATTTTAAAGATGTGACAGCACTTTTATTGATTATTTTGAGCTTCATAACAATCTAGACAAACACTATGCATATAATTTATAATGTGTGTAAAATTTTTAGGAGTGCTATAGGTTCGACGAATGAAATATCAATGGAAAATAAAAGCTTGAATAATCCTTACTTATTATGAAATCACCATCTTGTAAATATTCACACATATATACTTAAATATCAATACATTAACCTAAAACACAGGGGCTTTGTGCATTTCATCGACAAAAGTGTAGTTTTTCTATGATTTTTACCGTTCATCTATTCGTCGATGTTTTTCAAATTTACATTATTCACTTTAACTAATTTATAGGTATTAAGACCTAAAAATTAGGGTTTAAGAACCTTTTTCTACATTTTTGAATAGCTATTAATCAAAGTCCCAAACATTGATGAAACATAATAATCAATCTTTATTGAGATTGACATTATTATTTCAACACTCTAACTATCCAACCTCGAAGGATGTTTCGTGTACAAATAATTTTGCAATTATTCACACCTTAACTAAGGTATGAAGCAGTTAATTACTTTAGCTGTATTATGCACTTCGCTTTTTTGTTTTTCACAAACAAATGAGATCGATAGCCTTACTGTAGAATTAGCTTACCAAAAACAGGATTCATTAAAAGTTGAAACCTCGTTACGATTAGTAAAAGCACTATACAACAAAAAGAGTTACAAAAAAGCCCTTACCTATATTGACAATACAGAACGCTTATCTAAATCACTAAATCATACTAAAGGAATTGCTGACGCTAATTATTACAAAGCTTTAATTTACGCTCATAATGATGATTACTACAATGCGATTGATGGTTTTAATAGATCGCGAAGATATTATAGCCAATTAGGTGATACATTAGGAATCGCAAAAGTGAATAACAGTATTGGCTTAATTGAAATTAAGCGTGGCAATTATGGTATAGGTTTACAAAATTCACTTTCTGCAATTCAAACTTTTGAAACTAGAAACCTTAAAGATGAATTAAGCTCTGCGTATAATAATTTGGCAGACGCCTATTACAATACAAATCAAATTGATAAGTCTTTAGAATTTAACATCAAAGCTCTAAAAGTTAGAGAACAATTAAAAGATAGTACTGGTATAAAAACATCTATACGTAACATAGCTACTTTATATTCTGAAAGAAAAGAACATAGAAAAGCTATAGAATATTATGAGAAGGTGTTAACACTTCTTAATCCAAAAAAAGATCAAACACTTCGTGGTGAAATTTTACCTCGAATTGGCGCAGAATATTTAAGATTTAAAGATTATGATAAAGCTGCTAAATACCTTGTAGAGGGTTTAAAATTTAACAGAAAAATCAATAGTAATGATGGTGTTTTAAGAGCACTTAATGCCGTGGGTGATTTAAATATTCAACAAGGAAATTTGAAAACCGCTGCTGTACAAGTAAATGAAGCGTATTCCATCGCAGTTAAAATCGATAATAAACCTGAACTTCTCAAAAATTACAGATTGCATAAAGAATTAGATTCTATTAAAGGGAGATTTCAAAATGCATTTTTCTGGCAGGGAAAATATTATACATTAAAACGCGAGCTAGACCAAGAGAATCAGCCAAAAATACCTATCATAAGAAAACCGCTAGAAACCGAGTCTTTAAATGAGATTAAAGACTTCAAAGCTTTAGAGTTAGAAAAACAAAGTGAAGATGAAGCTATTGAGTTTCAAAAACTAAAAACTATTTCTTATGTTTTAGGAGTAGCATTTTTAATTGCAATGACAATCCTATTACTAGTTTATTTCAAACGTAAAAACATATTCAAACTCAATAAAAAACTTCAAAATAAGAATGCAGAAATCATATTAAAAAATGAAGAGTTAGCTGAAAAAATAAAACATCTTGAAGAAGTAAATAATGTAAAAGATAGATTGTTTTCAATTGTTTCTCATGATCTAAAAGATTCTATTTCATCGATAAAAGGTTTTATAGATTTACTTAAAGAAGATGGAATTTCACGCGAAGAATTTTATGATTTAGTCCCTGAGCTAAGTGAAAATGCCGATAGTGCATCGCAACTTCTTTACAACCTTTTAAATTGGTCTAAATCTCAAATGCAGAATTTAGAACCAAAAGCAGAGCTTTTTAATATACAAGACGTCTTTAAAAATAAAATAAGTTTAGTTGAGCAAAAAGTTGATCAAAAACGTATCATACTTATCGATGAGTCAAGACGAGATTTTATCTATGCAGACAAAAGTATGATTGAAATCGTAATTCAAAATTTAATTACCAATGCCGTTAAGTTTACACGTATAGGCGATTCTATTACCGTTTCAAATTCTGATCACAATGGTAAAAGTTTAATTTGTGTTGAAGACACAGGTGTTGGTATTTCTAGAGAAAATATTGATAAGCTATTCCAAAGTGGGACGTTCTCTACCAGAGGGACAAGTAACGAGAAAGGTACTGGCTTAGGTTTGACTATTTGCAAAGAATTAGTTGAACTAAATAAAGGACGTATTTGGGTAGAAAGCACACCAGGAATAGGAACTAAATTCTATGTTGAACTTCCTAAGATTGAACCTAAAAATTAATCAATTTCCTTTAATTAATTGAATCTATTTATTTTTAGTATTCTACTCAAATTCAAAACCAATCATATGACGACACTTTATATTTTTATATCCTTTTACGGCTGTTCTTCGTTAATAAGATAAAGCGTCAAATTCCGAAGAAAAAACAAACATCAACCACGTACGAGTGTCGTTTTCTTTAATCCGAGACTACTCATTCGTTTCAGAAATTCAGTCTCTATTAGATACTTCCTATTTTGATATTTCATTACACATATATCTAATCTAGAAAGACAAAGGATATTTCCTACATATTGAGAGTGCTCTTAACGCTAAACAACAAAAACATAAAGGACAAAGTGTGTATGAAGTCAAACAAGAAAGCAACACATGTACAGCTCTTCAATTTGGACTATTGTAAATAATTATCTATGGGTTTGAAAATAGAAATCACCAGTAACGTTTTACTCACATACCGCAGGCAGTGTGAGTAAAAACCAAGTATACCTAGTTATATTAATACCTATAAAATCAAATTTTCACAAAGGAGAAGGACAAACCATATTAAAGCACTCTAAATGAAACACCTTATGCAACCATTAAAATTGAAATTATGAAAGATAAAATCATTTCTTAGAATAAAGGATTTAATGATAACAATACATATCAAGGGTACCTAAAAAGCAGCTATATTTTTGATAAACTGAATTAAGTTTTAGGCAAGAAAACCTCAGCCATCATACAACGAGCACTTCCGCCTCCACAAGTCTCTATAGTTTCTAGTGAGCTTGATATAATTGGGCAAAAGACCTCGATATCTGCAACTTGCTTTGAAGTAAGACTATCATGAGCAGCCTTACTCATCACTAAATAACGTTGATCATTTTCTCCTTTTACTTGCAACATATTACCAGCAAATTGGTGCATTTGTGATTCAGAAATCACTATGATCGTCTTGCCATCTGCTTTTAAGCTTTTAGTCACCTGTTTACGCTCTTTCTTATCGTCAATCGCGTCCAAGCATATTACTGAAAACTGCTCAGCCAAACACATCATTACATTCGTATGATAAATTGGTAAACGCGTATCATCAACATTTTGATAGGCTTTAAATATAACTGGTGTATATTCAAAATCTTCGCAAAATTCTATAAACAAATCTTCGTCTGCTCTAGCTGACAGCGCACAATAGGCTTTTGAGTTCATACGATCCAAAAGCAAACTTCCTGTTCCTTCTAAAAAGAAACCTTCATCTTCTGCACTCGTATAGTCTATAATATTATTAATTTGAAAGCCTTCTTTTTCTAAATTAGTAAGAATATCATCCCGTCTTTCTCTACGACGATTTGCAGCAAACATTGGATAGAGACCTACGTCACCATTTTCATGAAAACTCACCCAATTATTTGGAAAAATAGAATCTGGAGTATCCATTGATTTGTCATCGTGCTCAACAATAACATTAACACCAACCCCTCTCAACTTTACAACAAGATCATCAAACTCAATTTGTGCTTTTGAGTTAATTTCTGCGTTTTTTATGTCCAAAGCTTCTTGAAAATAATTATTGATAGCGGTTTGCTCATTCATCCTAAAATTAACGGGACGAATCATTAAAATTGTATTTGTAGTTTGTAACATGACTTAAAATTAAGGAAGTGCTAAATTAATTAAAATAAGCACAGGAATCATACCGCACTTCTATTATTAACATTAATATGCAACCAGTCTAAGGCCTCCTGTCGCTCTCTAAATAACCTAATATTCCAATTATTATTTTTGTTGAGATTCATTATTATTTTAGTCGCCATTTCTGCATTATGATTATACACAACAACTGCTCGATATACAATATCCTTTAGGTCACCCATCGCTAATTGCGCCTCAAATGTATAAGAATAGGCATTTTCCATATTTATTAATACGGAAAATGGTGGCTTTAATTGAGATCGCAATAAATTTTGATAGGCTTCAACTTCTGGTTTATCTAAGATTGTGCCTTCATTAATGATGACTTCGGCAATGTGAGGATTAATCAAGTTGATTTTTCCGAAAGGGAGAATAAATACTTTCATTATAGCTATTAGTTTAGAAGGATAAATAAAATTAAGATTAACTTTGAAATGAATTAATTGACATTTACAAAGAAATGAACAACATATGAACAATTTGACATATCTATTTAAAAACCAGAACCTAATAAAAGTAAATATCATCGTATTATCCCTTTGCGTTTGGTCTTGTTCGACTAAAAGTGATACTAAAACATATGATTTTACAACACAATTTGAAAAATCTGAAGGCTTAGAAACAGCAACTTATAAGGAGACCATTATGTTTTATGAGCGCCTAGCAGCAACATTTTCCGAAGTAAAAATTGATAGTATTGGCGAAACAGATTCAGGTAAACCACTTCATATCATAACACTAAATCCTGATTCAAATTTTGATTTTTCTGAAATAAGAAAAACCAAACGTATTCTATTAATCAATAATGGAATTCATCCTGGAGAGTCTGATGGTATTGATGCTACAATGATGTTATTTCGAGATATCGTTCAAGGCAAAATTGAAATGCCTGAATCTACTGTTTTAGTAACGGTAGCCATTTATAATGTTGGTGGGAGTTTAAACAGAAATTCAACAACGAGAACGAATCAAAACGGTCCGATATCTTATGGGTTTAGAGGCAATGCTCGTAATTTTGATTTGAACCGGGATTTTATAAAGTCTGACACAAAAAATGCTAGAACCTTTGCTCAACTATTTCATTTGGTTCAACCTGATGTGTTTATTGATAATCATGTGAGTAATGGTGCAGATTACCAATATACATTAACGCATTTATTTACGCAACATAATAAATTAGGAGGTGAACTTGGTGAATTCTTACATACTAAAATGACACCTCAATTAGAGCAAAATCTCGCTGACAAAAATTGGGACATCACTCCTTACGTAAATGTCTTTAATAGTACTCCTGAGCAAGGGTTTAGCCAGTTTATGGATTCTCCCCGTTATTCAACAGGTTACACAACCTTATGGAATACATTAGGTATGATGGTAGAAACTCATATGCTAAAACCTTATGACAAGCGTGTTGAAGGAACTTATGAGCTCATGAAAAGCATGATAGAAATTACTGAGAATGAAGGCGAGACGATTTCTAAATTACGTAGAAATGCAGTAAAAAATATAAGAAATAAAAAAAGCTACCCTCTACAATGGTCTATTGATACCACAAAAACAACAATTTTAGATTTTAAAGGATTTGAAGGCAATAGGATTGAAAGTGGTTTAACTGGTGCACAGCGATTAAAGTATGACCGAAATAAACCATTTACAAAAAAAATAAACTATCAAAATTATATGACCTCAACTTTGGAGGTAGAAATTCCAAAGGCTTATATAATTCCTCAAGGATGGTGGAACGTTTTAGAACTCTTAGAATTGAATAACATTGAAATGAAACGTTTTGAAAAGGATACGACTCTTACCGTAAATTCATATACTATTAAAAGCTATGAGACGAGAAAACAAGTTTATGAAGGTCATTACTCTCACTATAATTTGGCTTTAGATATTTCCGAAGAAAAAGTAAGCTTTTTTAAAGGTGATTATATAATTGATACTAATCAAAACGGATTTAGATATCTATTAGAAACCTTAGAGCCACAAGCTCCTGATTCATTTTTTAGCTGGAACTTTTTTGATACGATTCTACAACAAAAAGAAAGCTTCTCACCTTATGTTTGGGAGGACTTCGCACAAGAATTGTTGAGAAGTAATCCAAAACTACAAATAGCTTTCAATCTAAAAAAGACATTCAATAAAGAATTTGCTGATAATTGGTTTGCACAGTTGGATTGGCTACATAAACAGAGCAAAAATTATGAAAAGTCACATTTGCAATATCCTGTTTACAAACTGTTTTAATAAAATTAAAAAACCAACTATTATTAACCTAAAAACATATTTAAATATCTGATTATTAAATATTTGAATTCCAAATATTTATTTTTTATCTTTTGTAAAAGCAAACATAATTTTATATAAATTTGTTTAAAATTATATCGATTTTAAGCGTCAATCATGAACAAACTTATTGTTGTCAATCAACCAGAAAAATGGAATTTTTTGATTGATAATATTACCGTAATTTCCTCACAAGAGTATCTTACTAATCCTAAATTTTCGCAACTAAAAAAAGCTAGAATTTTTAATCTATGTAAGGACTACTCTTATCAATCTAAAGGCTATTATGTGTCTCTTTTAGCAGAAGCAAGAGAACATTTACCAATACCAACTGTAAAAAACATTGTGGATCTACGAGCGTTAAAATTGGTTCGTATAGTCTCAGATGAATTTGATGACGTCATTCAGCAGAGTTTAAAAAGTATAAAATCTCGTGAGTTTACATTAAGTATTTATTTTGGACAAAATGTAGCGCAAAAATACAAGGAGTTGAGTAGTTTGTTTTACAAACATTTTCAAGTTCCCTTTTTAAGAGTGAAATTTAGTCATAATCTAAAGTGGACGATACAAAGTATTAAGGCGATTTCAGAATCAGAGATCCCGCAAGAACATTTTGAGACCGTACAAATTTTCGCTAATCAGTATTTTGGAAAGAAGCGTTACGATACTCCAAAACTTTCGAACTACGACTTTGATTTAGCTATATTGGTTAATCCCAATGATCCAGCACCTCCAAGTAATCCCAAAGGATTAAAAAAATTCTTAGAAATCGCTGAAAAATTGAATATTTATACAGAAATTATTGATCCTAAAGACTTATCAAGACTATCCTCTTTTGATGCTTTATTTATTCGTCAAAGCACAGAAGTAAATAATGAAACCTATGCTTTTGCACGTAAAGCGCAACAAGAAGGGATTGCTATTGTTGATTATCCAAATGCTATTTTAAAATGCTGCAATAAAGTTTATATGGCCGAGGCTTTAAATAATGCAAATATTGCAACACCAAAAACTATTATTATTCATAAAGACAATAAAGACGAAGTCCTAAAAATAGTTGGTTTACCTTGTGTGTTAAAAGCTCCAGACTCCACATTTTCTTTTGGTGTAAAAAAGGCTAAAACAGAAGAAGAATATGACCATTTAGTTACAGAAATGCTTAAAGAATCAGACCTCATAATTGCACAAGAATTCTGTCCATCAGATTATGATTGGAGAATTGGTATAATTGATGACGAACCATTCTACGCCTGCAAATATTACATGGCAAAAGACCACTGGCAAATCTATAATTGGAATGCAAAAAAAAAGAACGACCAAGATGGCGAAGCAGACTGTTTACCTCTTGAAGAGGTTCCTAAAATAGTTCTAGATATGGCAATAAAAAGTGCTAAACTAATAGGTAAAGGCTTATATGGAATTGATATTAAAGTCGTAGATGACCACCCGATGGTTATTGAAATAAACGACAATCCAAACATTGATTTTGGTGTAGAGGATTTATACTATGGAGATAAAATCTACGCCACTATATTGTTAGCGTTAAAATCTAGATTAGAATAATCATGAGTAAAAGATATCACCTATTCGAAGTTTTTGGTATTGAACTAGAATACATGCTTATCAACACGTCAACATTCAAAGTTGCACCACTAGTTGATCAGTTATTAACCTTAAAAAACGGTAAACTAACGTCAGATATAGACAATGGCGCTATTGCTTGGAGTAATGAATTAGTCGCTCATGTCGTGGAACTTAAAACAAATGGTCCAACAACAGATTTAGAGTCATTATCTGAGAAGTTTCATAAAAATATTTTAGAAATAAATCAATTATTAAAATCAGTTGATGCAAAATTATTGCCGACTGCCTCCCATCCATTAATGAACCCATCGAACGACACAGAACTATGGAAACACAGTTACAGTGAAGTTTATGAACTCTATAATAGAATTTTTGATTGTAAAGGCCATGGTTGGAGTAACGTACAAAGTACTCATATCAACCTACCCTTTTATGACGACAAAGAATTTGAAAAACTCCATGCTGCCGTAAGAGTTATTTTACCATTAATCCCTGGATTATGTGCAAGTTCTCCAATTTTGGAAGGTAATCTTACTGGTATTATGGATTCCCGTTTGGAATTTTATAAAACGAATCAGAAAGAGATTCCCGAAATGACAGGATTAGTAATTCCTGAACGTGTTTTTAATAAAGTCGATTATTACGCAACCATTTTTGATCCTATAAAAAGAGCAATCAAACCTTTTGATACCAAAAATATTTTAGATCATCACTTTTTAAATTCTAGAGGTGCTATTGCACGTTTTGATAGAAATACTATAGAAATTCGTCTTGTGGACATTCAGGAATGTCCCAAAGCTGATGTTGCAATCTGCATCTTAATTATTGAAGTTTTAAAAGCCTTAGTCAACAAAGAGTTATGTACACTACAGGCACAGAAGAAATGGACAAAGCAAGAATTATTTGACATCTTAAATGACGGAATAAAGTACGGAGAACTCGCAAGAGTTGTCAATTTTGACTATTTATCAATTTTCGGAATAAAAGAAATTTCAACAATGCAAGATGTTTGGCAACATATGTATAACTGGGTTAAACCAAAACTATCTTCGGAAAATCAAAAGACAATTGAAATCATCTTAACTGAAGGATCTTTGTCTTCTAGAATATTGAAAGCTATTGGAAATGACACTTCAGAAGCAAAAGTCAAACAAGTGTATTCTGATCTTGCTGAATGTTTAGAAATGAATCAATTGTTTGTCAATTGAAACTAATCCTCACTTGTGAACATGGTGGAAATAAAATCCCAAATGAATATGTTTATTTATTTCAAGAAAACCAAGAGGTCTTAGAGACTCATAGAGGTTTTGACTTGGGTGCTCTCGATACTTTTGACTATTTAAAATCTCTTTCTGATTATTCAAAAGCGAGTACAACAAGCCGTTTGTTAATTGAACTAAATCGATCGCTTCATCATAGTCAGCTATTTTCAGAATATAGCAATAAATTAAGCGTAATTCAGAAGAATCAAATTACCTCAACCTATTACCATCCCTATCGAAATGAGGTGTCGTCAATAATATCAAACTTTATATCTAAAGACGACACTGTATTGCATCTTTCTATACATTCCTTCACACCAAGCCTTAAAAACACAAAGCGAGAGTGTGACATTGGTTTACTGTACGACCCTAGAAAACCATCAGAGAAGCTGTTTGCAGCACTCTTAAAAGCTAAAATTAAAGCTAAAAACCATAATTTAAAGGTGAGGTTTAATTATCCGTACTTAGGAAAATCTGACGGTTTTACTACCTATTTAAGACGTCAATTTAAAATGAATTACACAGGTATAGAAATAGAAATAAATCAAAAATACTCAAAAGACAACCAAATGAACTTACTTATAAAAGACAGGGTGTTAGCCGCAATAAAGGAGATTATTTAATCAAATACCTTAAACCAATCTTCTAATATTAGCATAACTATTTCCCAACGCCTTTTGACTTTCTTCTATTGAAAGCCACTCTACTTTTGTAATGCCCTCTTTTTCTTGAGGGAATAATGGTCCTTTAAATAACGTTTTCATTTCAAACCAATAAGTTACTTTGATTTTATGTTTCCCGTTACGTTTAAAAATATGATAAGTCGTGTCTAATGGTTTTACGACTTCAAGGCCTTTTACGCCTGTCTCCTCCTCTACTTCTCGCATTGAAGTTTCTTCAATACTTTCATTTTTCTCTGCTTTACCCTTAGGCAAATCCCATTTATCATTTCTATAAATAAAAAGAACCTCTCCTTTTTCATTATAGACTTTTCCTCCGCCTGCTACAACATTTGGTAGCAGTTTTAGAAACTTTTTAATGAGTTTATCTTCATTTTTACCAATAAGTCTAACCTCTTTTAGAGCTGAAGAATTTAGCTTCTTTATAACCTTGCCTATATTTACCTTCGACAATAGGAAGTTTTTAAAACCATCCTCCTTTTCTACCTTAGTGGTTAAGATAATAGGTTTATCATTTACGAATATGTAATACATAAATTATAAGTGTAGCGTTTAAAAAGTAAAAATATCATTTTTATAGAGATGATGCCTATTTTAAAATTATTTTTATTAAAAAAAGTGTAGTTTTACACTATGACTTTTGACAAAGAAACTGCCAAACAAACCGCTGAAGTTTTATTGCAAATTAATGCTATAAAATTGCAACCTAGCGAGCCATTTATATGGGCATCAGGATGGAAATCACCAATCTATTGTGATAACAGAATTGTACTCTCATTTCCACCAATTAGAAATTATATTCGCGAAACTATGGCGAAACATATTGAATCTCACTACGGAAAAGTAGATGTTATTGCTGGTGTTGCAACTGGCGCTATAGGAATTGGAATGTTGGTTGCTGAATATTTAGGACTTCCGTTTATTTATGTAAGACCAGAAGCAAAATCTCATGGTCGCCAAAACCAAATTGAAGGTTTTATAGAGGCTGGACAAAATGTAGTTGTCGTTGAAGATTTAATAAGTACTGGAAAAAGTAGTCTTAACGCTGTAAAAGCGCTTAAAAAAGCAAATGTTAATGTTAAAGGTATGGTCGCTATCTTTTCTTATGGGTTCGATATCTCCAAGAGTAATTTTGAAACGGCAAATGTAGATCTTTATACGTTAAGCAATTACGAAAACCTATTAGAACAAGCACTTGACACCAAATATATAACCACTAAAGAACAAGAAGTTTTGGCCCTTTGGAATGCGAATCCAAGTGAATGGAATGCTATTTGATTATAGCTCTATAAAATTATAATCTTACACCTATGAAATTAGAATCACCAAAAATAACTATAAATAAATCAGCTCAAGATACGTTTGACTTTCTCTCGGATGTCAAAAACTTCGAAAAATTAATGCCCGAAAATATTAGTAAATTTGAAGTTCTTGATACTGATAAGTTTTTATTTGCCTTAAAAGGAATGCCTGAAATAGTACTTAAAAAGAAAGAAGCTATAGCGCCAAACAAAATAGTTTTAGGAGCTGCTGGTGGAAAATTAGACTTTTCACTAACAGCAAATATAGTAGAACCTAAACCTGAACAAAGTGTCGTAGAATTAATTTTTGAAGGGGAATTCAATGCAATGATGGCGATGATGATTAAAGGTCCAATCACCAAGTTTATTGAAACTTTAGCGACCAATATGCCTAAGCAAATCTAATAAAGAAGTGTTACTTCTTTAAGTTCAAATTCTTTAATAACACCATCTTCTATTAAAACTTGAAGATGCCCAGACTTTGAAACCCCTTTTATGAAACCAGAAAACAAAGAGCCTTCTGCATCCTCAAATGTAGAAGGTTTTTCTTTTCTAAATAGTTCAATTTCATAAAGGTCTTTGATATTAGTAAAATCACCGTCTTTCAATTGGGTCATATAAATTTGTAAGTTGTCTATGACTTTTTTAAGGATCGCATCAAGGTTATATGTTTTCCTAGAAACCATTTGCATCGATGTCGCCAATGGTAAATTATCAAAACACCCCTGGTTAACATTAAGACCAAAACCAATAATGCAAGCTTGAAGGCGATTATTCTTTATGACATTTTCAATTAAAATACCTGAAATTTTCTTTTGGTCTGCCAAAATGTCGTTTGGCCATTTTACTTTTACATTACTAATATAAAGCTCTTTTAATGTCTTTGATATCGCCAATGATGTTACCATACTAATCCAAAAACTATAGTGTATCGCCAAGAAAGAAACATCTACAAAGACACTAGCCATGAGGTTTTTACCTGGATTAGAACTCCACGAAGTTCCCATTTGACCACGTCCTTTTGATTGGGATTCTGCAACAACAACAGTGTAATTTTCCAATTTTTTTTCACCACTTAGTTGTCTTAAAAATGTACTCGTAGAGTCGATGGCATTAAGTTTGATTATGTGCATAGTAATGTGCTAAAAAAAATTATAAATTTCTTATGATAAATATCCGTTTATAAGAACCAAAAAAATAATAACTTTGCACAAAATTAAATCAATTTAATGACGCAAAAAAATACGAGTCCAGATCAACTTATAAGTACAGTTATTGCTGGTATTGAAGATGTAAAAGGAAAAGAAATTATAATTTTAGATCTTAGAGAACTTGAGAATACAGTTTGTGATTACTTTATTATCTGTGAAGGTACTTCTAACACGCAGGTTAATGCAATTGTAAATTCCATACAAAAAAAGGTAAGTAAAGAACATAGAGACAATCCATGGCACGTAGAAGGAAGCGATAATGCAGAATGGGTCTTAATGGACTATGTTAATGTCGTTGTTCACGTCTTTCAAAAACATATTAGAGAGTACTATGATATTGAAAGTCTTTGGGGAGATGCAAAAACGACACAAGTAGAAACGAGTTACTAAACATTAAAAAAAACCGAATTTACGGTACTATATAGATGGCAAAAGACAATAAAAATTTAAGTAAAAAACCAAAGTTTAATTCTTGGTGGATTTACGGTATCGTAATAGCAGTGTTTTTAGGAATACAGATATTTTCGGGTATGAGTGGCTCTGGAGGCAAAAAAATAAACCCATCAGAGTTTTTTAGTTTTATGGAGCAAGGCGATGTTGACAGGGTTGATATCGTTAATAAACGCGAAGCACGTGTTTACTTGACTAAAGATGCACAAGACAAAGAAGTCCATAAGGCGTCAAAACCTTCAAGTATTTTACCTCAAGTGACACCGTTACCAAATTATACCTTTGAGTTTGGTGATTTAAAATTATTTGAAGAACAAATCAATGCTACCAAAATAGAAAACCCAAATATAAATGTTCCTGTAGAGTTTAAATCTGAGGAGAATGTCTTTGGAAATCTTTTGTTTTCATTATTACCTTTCATCCTAATAATAGGTGTTTGGATCTTTATCATGAGGCGTATGTCTAGTGGTGGTGGCGGAGGCGCTGGTGGACAAATTTTCAACATAGGAAAATCTAAAGCCAAATTATTTGATGAGAAAACTGACGTAAAAACATCATTTAAAGATGTAGCAGGCTTAGAGGGCGCTAAAGAAGAAGTACAAGAAATTGTAGATTTTCTTAAAAATCCGGAGAAATACACCTCTCTTGGTGGTAAAATACCAAAGGGAGCACTATTAGTAGGTCAACCTGGAACAGGTAAAACCTTATTAGCAAAAGCAGTTGCTGGAGAAGCGAAAGTACCTTTCTTTTCATTATCTGGTTCAGATTTTGTCGAAATGTTTGTGGGTGTCGGAGCATCTCGTGTAAGAGATTTATTCAAGCAAGCCAAAGAAAAATCACCAGCTATCATTTTTATTGATGAAATAGACGCTATTGGTAGAGCTCGTGGTAAGAGTAATTTCTCAGGTTCTAATGATGAACGTGAAAACACACTTAACCAACTTCTAACAGAAATGGATGGTTTTGGAACTAATACAAACGTTATTGTACTCGCTGCAACTAACAGAGCAGATGTTTTAGATAAAGCACTAATGCGCGCTGGACGTTTTGATAGACAAATTTTTGTAGATCTTCCAGACGTGAGAGAACGTAAAGAAATCTTTGAAGTTCACTTAAGACCCATCAAACAAGCTGAAAAATTAGATATTGATTTCTTAGCAAAACAAACGCCAGGATTCTCTGGAGCAGATATTGCGAACGTGTGTAACGAAGCTGCATTAATTGCTGCTAGAAATGGCAAAAAAGCGGTTGATAAACAAGATTTCTTAGATGCGGTTGATCGCATTGTAGGTGGTCTTGAAAAAAAGAATAAAATTGTTACTATTGAAGAGAAAAAAGCAATTGCTTTTCATGAAGCTGGACACGCAACTGTAAGTTGGATGCTAGAACACGCTGCACCTTTAGTAAAAGTAACTATTGTACCTCGTGGACAGTCATTAGGTGCCGCTTGGTACTTACCAGAAGAGCGTCTAATTGTAAGACCCGAACAAATGCTAGACGAAATGTGTGCTGCTTTAGGAGGACGTGCTGCAGAGAAAGTTATTTTTGATAAAATATCTACGGGTGCACTTAGTGATTTAGAAAAAGTGACAAAGCAAGCTAGAGCTATGGTTACTATTTATGGTCTTAGTGAGAAGGTGGGTAATATTACTTATTACGATTCTTCGGGTCAAGAGGCTGGATTTACAAAACCGTATAGTGAACGCACAGCAGAACTCATAGATAAAGAAATTTCAGATATTATAGAGAAGCAATATCAACGTGCTATTGTATTGTTAGAAAACAATAAAGATAAGCTTACTGAGCTTGCCGCAGTTCTACTTGAAAAAGAAGTTATTTTTAAAGATAATCTCGAAAAAATATTTGGAGATCGACCTTTTCAAAAGCAAATAGACCAACGTCTGTTGCAATCTAATAAAACAGAAGAAGAAATTGTTGAAAAAGATCAAGAAAAAGATGATAAAGAAACGGTGAAAGAAGAGGATGTAGACGAACAAGTGAAAGAAGAATAAATCAATAGTTATTAATATATCTTATAAAAAACTTAAATTGACGTACATTAATTTAAGTTTTTTTTATATTTGAATCATACATTAATTCAACTAGATTGATAGCTATCCCTTTCAAATGAGTCTATTTCGTAAAATCTTCGGTTTGAAAAGCACACCTGAAGACAACATAAAAAGCGAACAGCGAGGCAAGTACATGCCCGAAATCAAGCTACCTGTTGATGAACAATTTACGATAAACTTTAAAGCTAACGGTGGAAAATTCTTGTACTGTGAAAACATGCAAGAGGTTCAAAACTCTCTAAATTCCATTTTATTAGAGAATAATTGGAGAAATGATATGGTCTTAATGTTCGATGCTCGTTTAGATCAACTTTTCAAAGATTTTAAACTTGACAAGACAAAGCGAATTTCAGAAAGCTCATTTTTCTTTTCAACCTGTGAATATCTTATCTCAGATGATGGTTCTCTATTAATTTCTTCCAATCAAATTGCTGAAAAGAAATTAAAAGAGTTACCCGACAATTTCGTTATCTATGCAACTACGAGCCAATTCGTGCAAAACATTGGTGAAGGCCTTAGAGGTATTAAAGGAAAAAATAGAGATAAAATACCCACTAACATTACTACTATCAAACACTTTAAAACTATAGAAGACAAAGACTTCCTTACCTATGGAAGTAGTTCAAAAAACTTATATCTATTGCTTCTAGAAGATTTATAAATGAAAGAAACTGCTACAAGAGCTATCTCAGGATTGTTATACGTCTGTCTTCTTATTGGTTCCCTATTTTGGAGGCATGCGCTTATTGCTCTCTTCTTTATTTTTGGTTTGATTTGTATGGCAGAGTTTAAAAAACTCATTCAGTTAAAAAGCTTTCTGCCTTATATTATATTCTCAATCCTATATTTAGGGTTTGCCTATTGGAAACTCATTTCAGAGTCCTTAGTAGGATTTAATGAAACTTCCCAAATAGTGCTGGTTATTACCATTTTCGTACTGCTTATTCTTATAAAGGACTTGTTTTCAGAAAAAACCATTCCGTTATTTAGCTCCAAACGATTTATAATTACAACCTTCTATTTATCAAGCGGATTCGTATTTCTAATTTGTATTGGAAATTTCTATGAAAAATTCACACCACTCCTTCTCTTAGGATCTTTTATATTAGTTTGGGTCAATGATACATTTGCCTATATTGTAGGTAAAAATTTAGGAAAGCAAAAGCTATTCTCAAGTATTTCTCCTAAAAAAACGGTTGAAGGTTTCCTCGGCGGACTCTTTTTCTCATGTATTGCAAGTTATTTTATTTGGTATTTTACAGACGAACTCACATTTACTAACTGGCTTATTTTAGGCATTATAGTTAGTGTTTTTGGTACTATTGGAGACTTAATAGAATCCAAATTTAAACGTCAAGCTGGCGTTAAAGATAGTGGTGTCATTATGCCTGGACATGGAGGCTTACTAGATCGCCTAGATAGTATTATCTTTGCTGCACCATTTATATTTTTATATTTAAGACTCATTACTTATGTTTCATAAAGAAGGTTATAAAATTATTCTCATAACACTAGTCATCGTGATTGGTTCCATTCTCATTATAGATCGTTTCATTGATCTTACATGGTTGCGATTTTCGCTCATGATTGGAATGCTTATATTGCTGTTGCTTATTCTTCAGTTTTTTAGAAATCCAAAACGACACACTATCTTAGATAGCCATGCAGCAGTATCACCTGTAGATGGTAAAGTGGTCGTTATAGAAGAAGTTTTTGAGAAAGAGGTCTTCAAAGATAAACGCATACAAGTATCTGTATTCATGTCACCCATTAATGTTCATGTAACCCGTTATCCTATCGGCGGAAATGTAACCTACTCCAAATATCATCCGGGAAAATTTCTTGTTGCTTGGCATCCAAAATCTAGTGAAGAAAATGAGCGTACTACTGTTGTCGTAGAAAATGATAACTTTGGAAAAATACTGTACAGGCAAATCGCAGGAGCTTTAGCAAAACGTATTGTTAATTATGCAAACATTGAAGACCATGTTGTACAAGGTTCAGATTCTGGGTTTATAAAATTTGGATCTCGAGTCGATTTATATTTGCCTCTAGATTCAGATATTAAAGTAGAATTAAATCAAAACGTAAAAGGAGGCGAAACTGTTATTGCGACAAAACCATGACATCAGAAGAATTAGAAATAGAATTTAGTGAAGCGGTAGAGCGCGTAAATGCGCATACCGAACGTTTTCCTGCAGACATGTTATTGCGTTTATACGCTTATTATAAAAAAGCAAGTAACAACTACGAGCGTCCTAGTAGTCGCAAACCTATAATCAATGCGTTTAAAACAAATGCATTATTTCAAGTCCAAGATGTTACTGAAGATGAAGCCAAACGCATTTATATTGATTTGGTAAATAACTATTTTTTATACCGAAAATAGAACTCCTTAAACCCCAAAATATGAAAAAATTAGTAATAGTATTACTAACCGTATTTGTTATATCTATAACGAGCGCTCAAACATTCAATCAATTTTATGGAAATATTGTAAGCAATACATCACAAACAAATGTGCTTAATGATTTGACTGCTTTTGAAAACTTCGGAATAAAAACTGTGGGATCTTCAGCTTTAGTAAATACCGAAAATTGGATTACTTCTAGATACCAAAGTCTTGGCTATACAGATGTGGTACTTCAACCATTTACCTATTCCGCAGGAACAAGCAATAATATTATCGTAACCAAAACGGGAACTTTGTATCCTAATACTTTTTTAATTATTGATGCCCATTACGATACAATTAATGGACCTGGCACTAATGATAATGGCACAGGAACCGTTTTACTATTAGAACTCGCAAGACTTTTAAAAAATGTGGAAACAGAGTATTCTATTAAATTCATTCACTTTTCAGGAGAAGAGGATGGATTAGTAGGTAGTAACTACTACGTAAATAACACAGTGATCCCTCAAAATTTAGATATTAGGCTTGTTTTTAATATTGATGAAGTTGGAGGCGTTAATGGAATGACAAATGATACCGTTGTTTGTGAGCGTGATTTAACCAGTCCACAATCAAATAATGCAGCATCAAATGCAGCAACAAATAGCTTAGCAATTTTGATAGAACTCTATTCAAATCTAGAGACCGAAATTTCAAATGCTTACGCATCAGACTATGTGCCTTTTGAAAACAATGGCGAAATCATTACAGGATTATATGAAAGTAATGTGTCACCAGTAAATCATACGATAAATGACAACCTAGCTAATATGGATGTTCCTTATGCTTATGAAGTCATAAAAGGTTCTCTTGGAGCTGTTCTAGAATTTGCAGTTGCTTTTGAAACCTTAAGTGATGAAGAGCAAGAAAACTTTAGCAAAATGATTAGCATTTCTCCTAACCCCTCAAGTAATTACCTCAATATTACGTTTGAAGAACCACTACAACAAGCTGTTGATTTTAAACTTATCGATACCCTAGGCAAACAAGTATACCAAGACACGTTAAGTAAGCAACAACAAACAATTGCGTTAGATAGTATAGCTTCTGCACAATATTTTGCAGTCTTTAAAATTGACAACAAGCGTTTTGTTAAGACTATTATTATAGAATAATACACTTCATTGAGCATGCATAACTCCCCAAACACACCGCTCACATTTAAGTGTGGAGTAACAATGTCCAATCGTTTCATGTTAGCACCAATGACCAATTCACAAAGTCGTGATGATGGGACGCTTTCAAATGATGAGTTTAATTGGTTAACCATGAGAGCCAAAGAAGGTTTTGGGTTGACGATGACTTGTGCTTCTCACGTGCAGGCCATTGGCAAAGGGTTTCCTGGCCAATTAGGGTTTTTTTCAGACCACCAAATAGACGGTCATAAACGTTTAGCTGCAGGTATACACAAAGAAGGTTGTATAGCCGTAATTCAATTGCATCACGCCGGTATGCGATCTCCTGAGAACGTTATTGGTGAACAACCGGTTTGTCCTTCGGTAATTCAAAAACACAACGCTCGTGCACTAACATTAGAAGAGGTCTATAACTTACGCAACGACTTTATTGATGCTGCGATTAGAGCGCAGAAAAGCGGATATGACGGTGTAGAGGTTCATGGTGCTCATGGTTATATTTTAACTCAATTTTTAAGTACAGATATTAATAAACGCAAGGATATTTACGGAGGAAATTTAAAAAACAGAGCACGACTCCTATTTGAGATAGTTGATGGGATTAGAAAAGCTTGTGGAGCACAATTTCTATTAGGCGTTCGCCTCTCACCAGAACGATTTGGGATGCAACTCCATGAAGTAAAAATAGTTTCGCAACAATTGATTGATACCAATCAAATTGATTTTTTAGACATTTCACTTTGGGATGTTTTCAAAACTCCCGAAAATGAAGCATATCGAAACAAATCACTCCTCGCCCACTTCGAGGAATTAGATTACAAAAATGTAAAATGGACGGTCGCAGGAAAAATAAGTTCTGGTGAAGATGTCCAAAAAGTTTTAAACACTAGAGTGGACTTTGTCTCTATCGGCAAATCTGGAATTCTACATCACGATTTCCCAAAGCAAGTCATTAAAAATCCAAACTTTGAGCCAATACAAACTCCAGTATCTGAAGTCTATTTAGAACAAGAAGGTTTAGGTAATGCTTTTGTGACGTATATGAAACGTTGGGACGGCTTTGTAAGAGACTAAGCAACTTTAAAGTATACTTAAAATCACCTCTATTTTGTATTATCTAAAACCGTAACTTAGTTTTTGAAAACTGTAACTATTTGATAATGATTATTATGTTTCAATATCAAAGTATTTAAAACTATTAATTATGCAAAATCAACTCACCAAAAAGGTTAATAACATGATTAATCTTGACTATAAAAAAGAAGATGATCTCTGGTTACAAAATAGTAAAACACTGAGAAAACTCATTGGTGTTTTAGGGATGGCATTACCAATTCTTTTAATCATTATTACCTTTTTATTTTTTGATCTCTCTAGGCCTATAGAATCTATTAGTCATTATTATTACACAAGGGCGGGAAGCATTTTTACTGTCATTTTAAGTGTAATAGCTATATTTTTAATTGTGTATAGTGGTAAAGCACCAAAAGATTTTTATATCTCTACGTTTGCGGGAATCTTTGCATTATTTGTGGTATTCTTCCCAACAGGTAATTTAAGTGAGACGTATTGCGAGTCTTTAAAAGCATACTCCATTACATTTATTGAAGGCAATACAAGTTCAGGTTTTAGGGAAACATTTCACTTGATCTCTGCAGCACTTTTTTTAATACTATTGGCTTATATGTCATTTTTCTTGTTCACTAAATCTAATAAGTTAAAAGGATATCGAGGACAAAAAAAAGTAATTAGAAATAGAATTTGTAGAGTGTGTGCTGGGCTCATTGTATTATCACTAATTATAATTTTACTAGGTTTTACTGGAGTCATTAATGAAGATTTTTATAATGGTAATCAACTTACTTTTTGGATGGAAACCGTCGCAGTAGAAAGTTTTGGCTTTGCTTGGCTTATTAAAGGAGAAACCATGTTTAGTGATGATACTAGATATATAGCTCATAATGCGATTGAGCAGTAAGAGAAAGAATATACGTAGGACTGTGTATTGATAATCCAAGGAAAAAAACTAACTTCGTTAAAATGAGGTTATAGATAATTAAATGAGTTTTTATCCTAAAATAGTATTAGTAGTTGTTAACTCATGGGATATTAACAGTAGAGCGTTACTGCAATAAATCATTCTATAAAAGACAAAAAAGGTGAAATAATTAATATCAATTTCCCTGACCAACAATAAATTTAAATGACTAAAACATTGAATAATCAGATAGCGACTGAACATATTAATCGTAACAATACTATTTTAAAATTTGAAAATGTAAACTGCTAATGTCAAATCTTGAAATAGTACATGAAAACAACGATTATATAGTCGTAAATAAAATGGCTGGACTTATAAGTGAAAAAAGCCCTTATGAGGACTGTACTATTGAGAGTCAAACTTTTAATCATCTTTTAAAAAACAAACGAAAACCCTATATTGGCATAATACATAGGTTAGATCGCGTGACAAGTGGAGTATTGATATTTGCTAAGAAAAAAAGCATTCTTGTTGAATTTAATAATCTATTTAGTAGCCGAAAAGTTCAAAAAACGTATTTGGCAATTGTTAAAAACAAGCCACAAAAAAACAAGCAACACTTAATTAATTTTCTTGTAAAAAATAATCTAGAAAAAAGAGCAGATATTATTCAATCAAAATCAAAAGACTCACTAGAATGCATTCTTTCCTATGAGGTTGTAGACAAAAATGATTTTGGTTATCTTTTAGAAATAAAACCAAAAACTGGTCGATTCCATCAAATAAGAGCTCAATTAGCAAATATAGGTCTCCCTATTATTGGTGATGAAAAATATGGTTCTGATCAAAAATACTTACCTCAATCTATCTGTCTTCACGCATGGAAATTAAACTATCAAGTCATTGGTTCTAAAGAATTCAAAACTTATGAAGCACCATTGCCTAAAAATGCTTTTTGGACATTCAAATCAGTCTAAACTTTGCAGCTAAAACTAAGATTACCAGATAATTTATAGGGAATCTACGAAGAAGCTACTAATTGATTTAATGTGCAGACAGTCGACGTTGTTTGCTGTATATTAAGAACAAAAGCCCTTCTAAATGAATATGACCTTTAGCTCTTAACCAAACATAAGAAAGCATTCACTATGTCTATCAAATCTTTAAAATTTCGCACCAGCTATAAAACAAATAACAATATATAAATATCAATAAGTATGCTAACACAAACGAAAAAAGCGTATTAGACTAAACACTGGTGATTGCTATAACATTAAATAAATGGTTGTAAAAATTTCTACCCTAATCCCTAACTAAAGGCAAAGTACTGCACCTTAATAAGCCTTCCTGCTTCGCAATTTCAGCATAAGGTACTTCTTCAACTACGAAGCCCTGGTCGCGAAGCCATGCATTTAAACGGGTAAAATTTTGTTCAGAAATAATGACGCTTTCAGAAATTGAAAACACGTTGCTATTCATATTGTACATTTCATCTTTCGAAATAATGAAACAATTCTCTTTACCGAAGAAATTAAGCAACCACTCATACTCATCGACATCTAAAAATCCTTCTTTATGCAAAATTGCTTTGTTGTTACCAATAGGCTGGAAGCAACAATCGAGATGTAAGGCATTATCTTTTGGGTTGACTTGTGATTTACGCAAATTAAAACTTTTTACGATTTTATGAGGAAACTGCTTGGTGATATAAGCAACACCTTCTATATTGGTACGTGCAACAATATAATCTGCATAATCTGGTTCGTAATACGTCCCAATAAATATATAATCGTTCCAAACGAGAACGTCTCCTCCTTCTATATGCACCTCTTCTGGTGGACGCATAACTTTTTCAGGATTTATCTGGTCAATCACGTATTGAATCGCTTCTAACTCTTCCTCACGATCAGGCAAAATATTGGCCTTTATAAAGATATCGTCAATAACAAAACCAATATCTCTGCTAAAAATCTGATTGCAGTCTTCTATAATTTTTGGTCTGTAGACTTTGATGTCATACTTTTCAAAAACTTGAGCTACAGCTTCCATTTCTTTGATCATATCGCCTTCTATAGGATAAGTTCCTGCTTTAATATGTTCTAAAGATTTTGGATCGTAAGCTTCGTCAAGAGTTGGTGCTGGACCATTACTCTTTGCTGTACCAAGAATGACTGCTCGCAAACGAGTGGTCTCATTTTTTACATTAAGTTTTATCATAGCTACTAATATAAAAAAAGCTTCATAATAATTTATGAAGCCTTTAATATTGTGTTAAACAGTTTATCTTTTACTAATATCTTTAAATGGTCTGTGCGTTTCCCCAATGTATAATTGACGTGGACGACCTATTGGCTCTTTACGTAAACGCATTTCTCTCCATTGCGCTATCCAACCTGGTAAACGACCTAAAGCGAACATTACTGTAAACATTTCGGTTGGAATATCCATACCTCTATAAATGATTCCTGAGTAGAAATCCACATTTGGATATAATTTCCTATCTACAAAGTAAGCATCTTCTAAGGCTTCTTTTTCAAGACCTTTTGCGATATCTAAAATTGGATCTTCGATTCCTAAATTTGTTAGTACGTCATCTGCTGCAACTTTAATGATTTTTGCTCTTGGATCAAAGTTTTTATAAACACGGTGTCCAAAGCCCATCAAGCGAAAAGGATCTTCTTTATCCTTAGCTTTACCCATATATTTTTTAGTATCACCTCCATCTTTTTTGATACCTTCTAACATTTCTAAAACTGCTTGGTTTGCTCCACCATGAAGTGGTCCCCAAAGTGCAGAGATTCCTGCCGCTAATGAAGCAAATAATCCTGCGTGTGATGATCCTACAATTCTCACAGTAGATGTAGAACAGTTTTGCTCGTGATCTGCATGTAAAATTAATAATTTATCTAATGCATTTACTAAAATAGGATTTTGTACATAATCTTCATTTGGGTGCTTAAACATCATTTTTAAGATGTTTTCTACGTAACCTAAAGATGAACTTCCATATTCTAATGGCATTCCTTTTTTCTTACGCATTGTCCACGCTACCAATATTGGAAATTTCCCAAGAATCCTAACAATGGCATTGTACATATCCTCTTCAGATTCTACATTAACAGATGTTGGATTAAATGCTGTTAAAGCACTTGTCAAAGATGCTAAAACTCCCATTGGATGCGCAGATTTAGGAAATGCATCCAAAATTTTCTTAATGTCATCATCAACAACAGCATGCTTTTTTATATCTGCATGAAACTTATCAAGTTCTGCTTTATTTGGTAATTCTCCAAATATCAGTAAATAAGCTACTTCAAGAAAATCTGCCTTTTCTGCCAACTCTTCTATTGAGTAACCACGATATCTTAAGATTCCTTTTTCTCCATCCAAAAACGTAATAGCACTTTCACAAGCACCTGTGTTTTTGTAACCAGGGTCAATTGTTGTAAAACCACCTGTAACACTTCTCAATGTTTTGATATCTATTGCGACTTCGTTTTCTGTACCTTTAACTAACGGGAATTCGTATTTTTGACCATTAATTTCTAGTGTAGCTTTATCTGACATTTATTCTTAGAATTATATTAAAATTGATTTTTTTATGCTGTATGTAAATTTACGAAATATCTAAGGATTTACGAAGTACATTTATAATGCTTTTAACAATTACGATATTGATAAAGTAGATTATCTTTTTCTACGGAAACATACATTATTCGTAATAGCGATGGTTCCATATAGATTAAAAATTTTATTTTTGTAGCTTAATTTTTATTCATATGTCGAAACTTTTATATCTAATATTCTTTATAAGCCTTACTAGTTTCTCTCAGGTAGTCAATATTGAAACTTTAAGAAAAGCATCAGATTCTGCAAAATGGACAGGCTCGGTGAGTTTAGATGTATCATTGATAAAAAATAAGAATGATATTTTTAGAATTGCGAACAAGGCGCATGTTCAATACAACGATCAAATCAATTTATGGTTATTTGTTAATGATTTAAACTTTCAAAAAACAGGAGGCAACTCATTAGTTAATAGAGGTACACAACATCTAAGATATAACCGAAAAATCTCAGAGCGTGTCAAATGGGAAGCTTTTACACAGGCACAATACGATGCGATTTCAGAAATTGATTTTAGAGGTTTGGTTGGAACTGGTCCCCGTTTTAAATTAACGAAAAGTGATGACTATCGTTTCTATTTAGGTACCTTAATCATGTACGAATATGAAAAAGCATCTAATGTTATTAGTAACCGAACACAAAACGATCTGAGAGGAAGTGTCTACCTATCCTTTAGCCTATATCCTACAGAAACGATAAGTATTCTAAGCACGAGCTACTACCAACCAAAATTGGATGCATTTAGTGATTATCGCTTTTCTAGTAACACTTCGCTCCTATTTGAGATCTTTAAAGACTTAGCATTTAAGACTAACTTTAATTTTTTTTATGATGCGGTTCCTGTAAGTTCTAACATTCCGAAGACACAATTTGAACTGACTAATGGGTTAATTTATTCATTTTAATTCTAATTTATTAATATTTAAAGTCATAGAATTGAGCTTATTATTCTTACTAATAATAAATAAGCTATAGATTTCTTAATTGTGGATTACCACCTCCCAAAGAATGACAGAGTCCTTAAAATATAACTAATATTTAATTTTGTAATCATTCAGAGCTTACGAAGAATCTATATTTTTTTAATAAAGTTTTTAGTGACGAAAAGGGGCTCCTATTCAATGACATAAAAAAAACCTATCCGAATTAACGAATAGGTGTTAAGTTTTTGTGTTCCGATACTTCAAACAGATCAGCAACCCTAATTTATTTTATTTTAAAGGCCTTCATTCCTGGAAAATAAGCCGTAGCATCTAATTCTTCTTCAATACGCAGTAACTGGTTGTACTTAGCCATACGATCACTTCGTGAAGCAGAACCCGTTTTAATTTGGCCTGTATTTAAAGCCACTGCTAAATCTGCAATAGTATTATCTTCTGTTTCTCCAGAGCGATGTGACATTACAGATGTATAACCTGCATTATGTGCCATATTCACTGCGGAAATTGTCTCTGTCAGCGTACCAATCTGATTTACTTTAATAAGTATTGAGTTTGCAATTCCGTTTTCAATTCCGCGAGATAAACGCTCTACGTTGGTTACAAATAAATCATCACCTACTAATTGTACTTTATCACCTATTTGCTCAGTTAAGTATTTCCAACCGTCCCAGTCGTTTTCATCCATCCCGTCTTCTATAGATAATATTGGATATTTACGAGATAATTCCGCTAAATAATCTGCCTGTTCCTTACTTGTACGCACCTTACCAGATTCACCTTCAAACTTGGTGTAATCATATTTTCCATTCACATAAAATTCTGCTGCCGCACAATCTAAAGCAATCATTACATCATCACCCAATTTATAACCTGCATTTGATACAGCTACAGCGATAGTTTCTAAAGCGTCTTCTGTTCCACCTGGAAGATTTGGCGCAAAACCACCTTCGTCTCCAACAGCTGTGCTTAAACCTCTATCATGTAATACTTTTTTAAGATTATGAAAAATCTCTGTTCCCATTTGCATGGCATGTGAAAAATTTTTCGCTTTTACTGGCATCACCATGAACTCTTGAAATGCAATTGGCGCATCACTGTGAGATCCTCCATTAATTATATTCATCATTGGTACTGGTAATGTATTTGCTGAAACACCTCCTACATATCTGTACAATGGCATTCCTAATTCTCCTGCAGCAGCTTTAGCAGCGGCTAAAGATACACCTAAGATTGCATTAGCTCCTAATTTTGATTTGTTTGGCGTACCATCCAAATCGATCATTAATTGATCAATTCTGTTTTGATCAAAAACAGATTCTCCTAATAATTCTTGAGCAATTAAAGTATTAACATTGGCAATAGCTTTGGATACCCCTTTTCCCATATAAGCATCGCCACCATCTCTCAATTCTACAGCTTCATGCTCACCGGTTGAAGCTCCAGAAGGCACTGCTGCTCTTCCCATAACTCCATTTTCAGTAACCACATCTACTTCTACCGTAGGGTTTCCTCTTGAATCTAATATTTGTCTCGCATGAATATTAATTATAATGCTCATTATATGAATTTTAAAATTGATTAATTTATTCTAAAGATACCAAGAACCTTTTTAGAATCTTGGTAACCATGTATTACAAATTTACAAAATAGTTAGTCTATATTGAATCTACCTAACCCAGAATTACATTATATCTCAACTACAATGTTTTCGTAAAAGAGAAAAAGCAATGAATTCTAAAATTCATTGCTTTTTTGTTATTCGTTATTTTTTATATTCTGAATAAACTCATCAAATAAGTAGTTTGAATCGTTTGGCCCAGGACTTGCTTCAGGATGATATTGTACAGAAAAGCAGTTTTTGTTTTTCATTTTAATACCCATAACTGTATCATCATTGAGATGTACATGTGTTATTTCTAATTCATTATTCTTTTCCGTTTCTTCTCTATTTATAGCAAAACCATGATTTTGAGATGTTATTTCACCTTTAGTTGTTATTAAATTTTTTACAGGATGATTGATTCCTCTATGTCCATTATGCATTTTATAGGTTGAAATGCCATTTGCTAATGCAATCACTTGGTGTCCTAAACAAATACCAAATAAGGGCAAATTACGTTTAATGATTTCTTTTGCTAAAGCTTGAGCCTCAATAAGTGGCTTTGGATCTCCAGGACCATTAGACAAGAAATAACCATCTGGTTTAAAAGCTTCTAGATCTTCAAATCTAGAATTGTACGGAAATACTTTAATATAAGCACCACGCTTCGATAAGTTGCGAAGAATATTCTTTTTAATACCAATATCTAAAGCTGCTATTTTATACTGTGCACTCTCATCACCGTAATAATAAGCCTCCTTGGTTGATACTTGAGACGCTAACTCTAAACCTTCCATACTTGGAACTTCAGCTAACTGTTTCTTTAGTTCATCAACATTATCAACGTTTGTAGAAATTACAGCATTCATAGCGCCATTGTCTCTTATGTGACTTACAAGAGCTCTTGTATCTACATCTGAAATTGCTAAAAGATTGTTATCATTTAAAAAATCGTCTAAAGAGCTATCACCATCTGGACGTGAATAATTAAAACTAAAGTTCTTACAGATTAATCCAGAAATTTTAATAGAATCTGATTCTACTTCCTCGTCTTTTGTACCGTAGTTCCCAATATGTGCATTGGTAGTAACCATCAACTGACCATAATATGAAGGATCAGTAAAAATTTCTTGATAACCAGTTGTTCCAGTATTAAAACAAACTTCACCAAAGGCAGTACCTTCTTTACCTATTGATTTACCGTGAAAAATTGTTCCGTCTGCGAGTAAGATTAGCGCTTTTTTACGTTTTTGGTATTTCATTTTTGTTATATATTGTATGTTGTTATTTTGCTCACTATTCTTATTGTTATGTGCTAAAGATTACCAATCCGTGCACATACGACTCCTTTTTTATACCAAGGCTGTTAGTAATTTGTGTTTGAAGCTTTGATAATACTCATTAAATAGAGCGACAACAACAACCTATCAACTCTTGAATCCTTAATGTAGTAAAGCTCAATTAGGAAAACTGACAGGTATTGTCCAAATTGCTTTCACAAAAATCCATAAAAAAAAGGATAATCTAAAATAGATTATCCTTTATATATAAAATGCTTATTAACATTTATTCTTCTTCTTCGTTAGTTGCTTTCGCATCAACTGGAGGAGCTACTGGTTTAACACCACCACGACGACTTCTTCTAGTTGTCTTCTTCTCAACTTTACCTATATTGTAGATTTCATTGTAATCCACTAACTCAATCATAGCCATATCAGCATTATCACCAAGTCTGTTTCCTAATTTAATTATCCTTGTGTAACCACCTGGACGATCACCAATTTTAGGAGCTACATCTCTGAATAATTCAGCGACAACATCCTTTTGTCTTAACTTAGCCATAACAATACGTCTGTTGTGAGTCGTATCAGTTTTAGACTTTGTAATCATTGGCTCAACAAATTGTTTTAAAGCTTTAGCTTTTGCAACAGTAGTATTGATACGTTTGTGCTCGATTAACGAACACGCCATATTAGCTAACATTGCTTTTCTATGCGCAGTTTGTCTTCCTAAATGGTTAAATTTCTTTCCGTGTCTCATGACATTTTATTTTAATCATCATCTTGCTACAAACCCAATATAGGGGAGCAAAATATGACGTATTAATCTTTATCTAATTTATATTTTGCTAAATCCATTCCGAAGTTAAGACCTTTAACATTTACAAGCTCTTCAAGCTCGGTTAAAGATTTCTTTCCAAAATTACGGAATTTCATTAAATCGTTCTTATTGAAAGATACCAAGTCTCCCAGAGTATCAACTTCTGCAGCTTTTAAACAGTTTAAAGCACGAACAGAAAGATCCATATCAACTAATTTAGTTTTCAATAGTTGTCTCATGTGAAGTGATTCTTCATCATAAGTTTCTGTTTGAGCAATTTCATCAGCTTCTAAAGTGATACGCTCATCAGAGAATAACATAAAGTGATGAATTAATATTTTAGCTGCTTCAGTTAAAGCATCTTTAGGTGCAATTGAACCATCTGTTTCAATTTCAAAAACTAATTTTTCGAAATCGGTTTTTTGCTCAACACGCCAGTTTTCTATGCTATACTTTACATTTGTAATAGGAGTATAAATTGAATCTGTGAAGATGGTCCCTATTGGTGCAGAAGCTTTTTTATTCTCTTCAGCAGGAACGTATCCTCTACCTTTTTCAATAGTAATCTCCATATTGATATTTACTTTAGGATCTAAATTGCAAATCACTAAGTCTTTATTCAATACTTGGAACCCTGAAATAAACTTCTGAAAATCACCAGCAGTTATTTGATTCTGTCCAGAAATAGAAATTGAAACCGACTCGTTATCAACTTCGTCGATTTGACGTTTAAAGTTAACTTGCTTAAGGTTCAAAATAATTTCTGTAACATCCTCAACTACTCCAGCAATTGTAGAAAACTCATGATCTACTCCTTCTACTCTAATTGATGTGATTGCAAAACCTTCTAGAGAAGATAACAAAACTCTTCTTAAAGCATTACCTACTGTTAATCCATAACCTGGTTCTAAAGGTCTAAATTCAAACTTACCTTCAAACTCAGTTGAATCAATCATGATTACTTTGTCGGGCTTCTGAAAATTTAATATTGCCATATTGCGTTTTGTATCTAGTTATTATTTAGAATATAGTTCAACGATGTACTGCTCATTGATATTTTCTGGAATCTGGATTCTTTCAGGAATAGAAACATAAGTCCCCTGTTTTGTATCGTTGTTCCATGTAATCCACTCAAATACATTGCTTGAGTTAGCCAATGAAGATTGAATGGATTCTAATGATTTAGATTTCTCTCTAACAGCTACAACATCCCCTGCCTTTAATTGGTAAGAAGGAATATTAACTATTTCACCATTTACAGTGATATGTCTGTGTGAGACTAATTGTCTTGCTCCACTTCTAGATGGAGATAATCCCATTCTGTAAGCAACGTTATCTAAACGAGATTCACATAGTTGAAGTAAAACTTGACCAGTAATTCCCTGAGCAGCTGTTGCCTTTTTGAACATGTTTCTGAACTGCTTTTCTAATATACCATAAGTATATTTCGCTTTCTGCTTCTCCATCAATTGGATTGCATATTCAGATTTCTTTCCACGACGCTTATTTGCACCATGTTGACCTGGAGGATAATTTCTTTTCTCGAAAGCCTTATCATCTCCAAAAATAGCTTCACCGAACTTTCGGGCTATTTTCGTTTTAGGACCAGTATATCTTGCCATTTTAAAATTTGTTTAGAGAGTGTTTGTGAATTAAGGTCTTAATCTTATCCTTCGACGAACGTTGATCTCTCGTTGATACTTGTTTATTGTTTTTCAGTTTGCAAATTTATGCAAAATAAACTAATGTCATACAAAAATGTATTAATATTAGTTTATCTAAATTTTTATGAGATTACACGATAAATATCATGCAGCATCTGAAACTAATTCAGATTAAACTCTTCTTCTTTTCGGAGGACGACATCCATTATGTGGTAATGGCGTAACATCAATGATTTCTGTTACTTCAATACCTGCATTATGAATTGATCTGATCGCAGATTCTCTACCGTTACCAGGACCTTTTACGTAAACTTTCACTTTTTTAAGTCCCGCTTCCTTTGCAACTCCTGATGCATCTTCTGCAGCCAGCTGAGCAGCATATGGTGTGTTCTTTTTAGAACCTCTAAATCCCATTTTACCGGCTGATGACCATGAAATAACGTCACCTTTTTTGTTTGTTAAAGAAATAAGAATGTTGTTAAACGAAGCAGCTATATGAGCTTCTCCAACAGCATCTACTATTACCTTACGCTTTTTAGTACTTGACTTTGCCATATTATAAAGTTTCTAGTTGTCAGTTTTTTGTTGTTAGAATCCTAAACATTTCTATTTCAAACAGATTCGTCTAACGGTTCAAACTAATGACTAATGTCTAATTTTTATTTCGTTGCTTTTTTCTTATTAGCAACAGTTTTTCTTCTACCTTTTCTAGTTCTAGAGTTGTTCTTAGTTCTCTGACCCCTTAATGGAAGACCAGCTCTATGACGTATACCTCTGTAACATCCAATATCCATTAATCTCTTAATGTTTAATTGTGTTTCAGAACGCAACTCACCTTCAATAGTATAAGTTCCAACAGCCTCACGGATTGCTCCAATTTGCTCATCTGTCCAATCTTGTACCTTGACGCTTTGGTCAACCTTAGCCTCAGCTAAAATTTCAATTGATCTGCTTCTACCTACGCCGTAGATATAAGTTAAAGAAATTACTCCTCTTTTCTGTTTTGGTATGTCTACACCTGCAATTCTTGCCATAATTACCCTTGTCTTTGTTTGAATCTCGGATTCTTTTTGTTAATGACGTAAAGTCTACCTTTTCTGCGGACTAATTTACAGTCGGCACTTCTCTTTTTAACTGATGCTCTTACTTTCATCGTATTAATTAGTATCTATAAGTTATGCGAGCCTTAGTTAAATCATAAGGACTCATTTCTAATTTTACTTTATCTCCTGGTAACAACTTAATATAATGCATACGCATCTTACCCGAAATGTGTGCTGTCACAATGTGACCGTTTTCTAGCTCAACACGAAACATCGCATTTGATAATGCCTCTATGATTGAACCGTCTTGCTCTATTGCTGCTTGTTTTGCCATATTTTCTATTATAGTTTTTAACCTCAGTCAGGAATTAACCTGACTAAATTAAACTCTAATTTATTATTCGTACTAAGCTACTGCTTTTCTGTTTTTACCAGTCTTCATCAAACCATCATAATGCTTATTCAACAAGTATGAATTGATTTGCTGCATCGTGTCTATTGCAACTCCAACCATAATTAGTAGCGATGTGCCACCAAAGAATAATGCCCAACCACCCTGAACACCCATAATCTTAACTATAATCGCTGGGAACACAGCAAGTAGTGCTAAAAATATAGAACCAGGTAATGTTATTTGTGACATTATTTTATCTAAGTATTCAGATGTTTCTGTTCCCGGTCTAATACCTGGAATAAAACCACCGCTTCTTTTTAAATCATCTGCCATTTTGTTAGTAGGAACAGTAATCGCAGTGTAAAAATATGTAAAGATGATAATTAATAAAGCAAACAATACATTATACCATAACCCAAAAGGGTCATTAAACTGTGACTGCATCCATTGACCTACTTCGCTTGAAGAGCCCATAGACTTTCCAACTAAACTAGGAACAAACATAATTGCCTGAGCAAAAATAATAGGCATTACACCCGAAGCATTCAATTTTAATGGTAAGAACTGTCTGTTCCCTCCAAACACATTCTTCTCATATCCACCAGACGCAGTACGTCTCGCGTATTGCACTGCTATTTTACGAACAGCCATAACTAACATAATACACGCCAGTATGATTAAAAACCAAACTACAAGTTCAATTAAAATCATCATTAAACCACCGTTTCCTCCACCATCTAAACGAGAGGCCGCATTCTGAATAAACGATTGTGGTAAGGTGGCTATAATACCAACCATAATTAATAATGAAATACCATTCCCAATACCTTTATCTGTGATTTTCTCTCCTAGCCACATTGCAAAAATACATCCAGTAACTAATATTATCACAGAAGAAATATAAAATTGAGGTCCTGTTCCTAGCAAAAATGCTGAAGATGGGATACCAAAGGCAGGCTGTAAACTAGCCAAATACCCTGGAGCTTGAAATAAACAAATGATGATCGTTAACCAACGTGTGATTTGTGTGATCTTCTTTTGTCCACTCGCACCTTCCTTTTGTAATTTCTGTAAATATGGAATCGCGATCCCCATTAACTGCACTACAATAGACGCTGAAATATAAGGCATAATACCAAGTGCAAAAACAGATGCATTAGCAAAAGCACCACCAGTAAACATATTAAGAATTCCTAATATCCCACCATCAGTACCACTAGCTAAACCTCCAAGTTGACTTGCATCAATACCAGGCAAAACAACCTGAGCACCAAAACGATAAACCAAAAGCAAACCAAGCGTTAAAATGATTCTATCTTTTAATTCAGTTATATTCCAAACGTTCTTTAATGTATCTATTATTTTCATAGTAGTGTTCTTATAAAGTTACAGCTTCTCCACCTGCAGCTTCTATTGCAGCCTTTGCTGAAGCAGTAAATTTATGAGCAGTTACGGTTAATTTCGACTTTAATTCACCACGGCCAAGAATCTTTACTACTTCATTCTTTCCCGCCAAACCTAGATCTACTAGAATTTGAAAATCAACTGTATCCTTTATTTTCTTATTTTCTACTAACTCTTGCAACTTATCTAAGTTCACACCCTGATATTCAACACGGTTAATATTGGTAAATCCAAACTTAGGAACACGTCTTTGAAGTGGCATTTGACCACCTTCGAAACCTAATTTTTTAGAATAACCTGAACGAGATTTTGCTCCGTTGTGACCACGAGTCGCAGTACCACCTTTTCCAGAACCCTGTCCTCTACCTATTCTTTTACCTTGGCTCTTTACAGAACCTTTTGCTGGTTTTAAATTACTTAAGTTCATTGTATCTTATTATTTTGTCTCTTCAACAGAAACTAAATGTGAAACTTTACTTACCATCCCAAGTATACTTGGAGACGCATCGTGCTCAATTGTTTGACCAATTTTTCTCAACCCTAGAGATTCTAATGTCCTCTTCTGAGTCTGAGTACGATTTATTGCGCTTTTTACCTTTGTTACTTTAATCTTTGCCATCGTCCTATTGATTAACCGTTAAACACTTTTTCAAGAGAAATACCTCTATCCTTTGCTATTGTTCTAGCATCTCTTAATTGTAATAGAGCGTCAAAAGTTGCCTTAACTACATTATGAGGGTTAGAAGATCCTTGAGATTTCGATAATACGTCATGTATACCAACTGCTTCCAAAACTGTTCTCACAGCTCCACCAGCAATTACACCTGTACCAGGAGCAGCAGGAATAATATTTACTCTAGCTCCACCAAACTTACCTTTCTGTTCGTGCGGTAACGTACCTTTAATAATAGGAATACGTACCAAGTTTTTCTTAGCATCTTCAACAGCTTTTGCTATTGCAGTAGCTACGTCTTTAGATTTCCCTAAACCGTGACCTACTACTCCGGCCTCATCACCAACCACTACGATCGCTGAAAAACCAAAAGCCCTACCACCTTTTGTTACCTTAGTAACTCTCTGTACACCTACCAAACGATCTTTAAGATCAATTCCACTCGGTTTTACTAATTCTGCGTTTTTATATTTTTGATACATAGTGTCTTAGAATTTAAGTCCGCCTTCTCTTGCGCCTTCAGCTAATGATTTTACTCTTCCGTGATATTGGTATCCACCTCTATCAAAAGATATAGTGTCAACACCTGCTTTTACAGCTCTCTCGGCAACAGCTTTACCCACTAAGGTTGCCATTTCCGTTTTATTTCCTTTTGAAGCAAGGACCTCCTTATCTCTAGAAGATGCTGCAGCCAAGGTTTTCCCCGATACATCATCTATAACCTGAGCATAGATATCTTTATTACTTCTAAAAACAGCTAATCGTGGTCTTGCTTCTGTACCAGAAACAACCTTACGGATTCTGCTCTTTATTCTTAGTCTTTTTTCGTTCTTTGTTAATACCATAACTAATTTTTTAAGCTGATTTACCTGCTTTTCTTCTTAACTCTTCTCCAACAAACTTGATACCTTTTCCTTTATAAGGTTCTGGACTTCTAAAACCACGAATTTTCGCAGCTACTTGTCCAACTAATTGTTTATCGAATGACGTTAATTTTATTCTTGGATTTTTTCCTTTTTCTGAAATCGTCTCAATACTAACTTCTGGAGCAATATCTAAAACTATATTATGAGAGAAACCAAGAGCTAATTCCAATTTCTGACCTTGATTAGATGCTCTATAACCGACACCTACAAGTTCTAATTCTTTAGTCCATCCTTTAGATACCCCTTCAATCATATTATTGATTAAGGATCTATATAAACCATGTTTTGCTTTATGATCTTTGTTATCTGCTGTTCTAGTTACAAGTACGTTACCGTCTTCAACTTTAATACCAACAGTATCAAATGCTTGTGTTAATTGCCCTAATTTACCTTTTACTGTAACTAAGCTATCATTAACATCTACAGTAACCCCTTCTAAAATTGCTACTGGATTATTTCCTATTCTTGACATGTTCTTTCTGCTTTATATTAGTAAACGTAACACAATACTTCACCACCGACATTGTCTCTTTGCGCTTGCTTAGCTGTAATTACACCCTTAGATGTAGAAACGATAGCAATACCTAAACCATTAAGGATTCTTGGCATTTCATTAGCGCCAGAATACTTACGTAAACCTGGTGTACTGATTCGTTGAATTTCTCTGATAACCGACTCTTTAGTTTCCTTATTGTACTTTAAGGCAATCTTAATTGTCCCCTGCACAACAGAATCGTCAAATTTATAACTTAATATATATCCTTGATTGAATAATATTTTAGTCATCTCTTTCTTTAAATTTGATGCAGGAATCTCAACTACTCTATGGTTGGCTTTCACTGCATTTCTGATTCTTGTTAAATAATCAGCAATTGGATCTGTATTCATTTATACTAATTTGCGGTAATGGTTTTCGACCATCCGTTTATCGGACATCGAACCTAAAACCAATTTATAATTCTTGTTTAAATCGTGTAATACTATTTCGACTACCAAGATGCTTTTCTAACACCTGGGATCAAGCCTTGATTTGCCATTTCACGAAATGTAACACGTGAAAGTCCAAAAGTTCTCATATACCCTTTTGGTCTTCCTGTTAACTTACATCTATTATGCATCCTAACCGGTGAAGCATTTTTTGGTAGCTTTTGTAATCCCTCATAGTCTCCAGCTTCCTTCAAAGCCTTACGCTTTTCAGCATATTTTGCTACTGTATTTGCTCTTTTAACCTCGCGGGCTTTCATTGATTCTTTAGCCATATCTTAGTTCTTTTGAAATGGTAAACCCATTTCAGTTAATAACGATTTTGCCTCTTTATCTGTATCTGCAGATGTTACAAATGTAATATCCATACCTGAGATTTTATTGATTTTATCAATATTTATTTCTGGAAAGATAATTTGCTCAACAACACCTAAGTTATAGTTCCCTCTACCATCAAAACCCGTAGCTTTGATACCGTTGAAATCTCTAACACGTGGTAACGCCGAAGTTACTAAACGATCTAAAAACTCATACATTTGCTCTCCTCTTAACGTAACACGTACACCAATTGGCATGCCCTTACGTAATTTGAATGATGCAACATCCTTTTTAGATAATGTAGCTACAGCCTTTTGACCAGATATCATCGTTAATTCATCAATTGCATGATCAATTAATTTTTTATCTGCAACAGCAGCTCCAACACCCTTAGATATTACTATCTTTTTAAGCTTAGGAACTTGCATTACGTTTATATATCCGAATTCTTCTGTAAGAGCAGAAACTACTTTGTCCTTGTACTCTTGTTTTAATCTTGGAATATAAGTCATAACTATATTACTTCATTTGATTTTGTTGAAAATCTTACTTTCTTGTCACCTTCCATTTTGTAACCTACTCTTGTTATTTCACCTTTCGATGTTAACAATGATAAGTTAGACAAATGCATTGGTGCTTCTTTCTCAACAATTCCACCTTGGGGGCTTTGTGCACTTGGCTTAGTGTGTTTCTTAACCATGTTCACGCCTTCAATAATGGCCTTGTTCTTATCCTTTAATACTTTAAGAACGTTGCCTTCCGTACCTTTATGGTCTCCAGCTATTACTCTAACAGTATCTCCTGATTTAATTTTAAACTTTGTCATTTTATTAGTCATTAAAGCACTTCTGGTGCCAATGAAACAATTTTCATGAATTGTCTATCACGAAGTTCTCTAGCTACTGGTCCAAATACACGGGTTCCTCTCATTTCTCCTGTCGGATTTAAAAGGACACATGCGTTATCATCAAATCTAATATAAGATCCGTCTGGACGTCTAACCTCTTTTTTAGTACGAACAACTACTGCCGTAGAAACCGCTCCTTTCTTAATGTTTCCATTAGGGGTGGCATCTTTAACGGAGACAACAATTTTATCTCCAATAGAAGCGTATCTTCTTTTTGTCCCACCTAAAACTCGGATAGTTAAAACTTCCTTCGCTCCAGTGTTATCAGCTACTTTTAATCTTGATTCCTGTTGTACCATAATTACTTCGCTCTTTCAATTATTTCTACTAATCTCCAACATTTTGATTTACTTAAAGGTCTTGTTTCCATGATCTTTACAGTATCTCCAATATTGCAGTCGTTTGTTTCGTCGTGAGCAACATATTTCTTTGTTTTCAAAACGAACTTTCCGTACATAGGGTGTTTTACTTTTTTAACTTCAGCAACCACAATTGATTTCTGCATTTTGTTACTAGTAACAACTCCAATACGTTCTTTTCTTAAGTGTCTTTTTTCCATCTTTCAGCCAGAATACAATTATTGTATTTCTCTTTTAGTTAATTCTGTTGCGATTCTTGCTACCGAACGTCTAACGTTACGTAACTGAATTGGATTATCTAACGGAGAAATTGCATGTGCCATTTTAAGGTCTGCATAACTCTTTTTAGTTTCGCCAAGATTTTCTTGCAACTCAGCTACTGATAGCTTTTTAATTTCTGCTTGCTTCATAATTATTAATATTAAGCCTCGTAATCTCGAGCTATTAAAAATTTAGTCTTTACTGGTAATTTTTGTGCAGCTAATCTTAAGGCTTCCTTCGCAACTTCGATTGGCACTCCACCAACTTCGAATAAAATTCTTCCTGGTTTTACCACAGCTACCCAGTATTCTACAGCTCCTTTACCTTTACCCATACGTACTTCTAATGGCTTTTTGGTAATTGGCTTGTCTGGAAATATCTTAATCCACAATTGACCTTCTCTCTTCATAAATCGAGTTGCAGCAATACGCGCAGCTTCAATTTGACGAGATGTCAAGAAATTTGTATCCAAAGATTTTATTCCAAACATACCATTCGAAAGTGTGTAACCTCTTCCGGTATTTCCTTTCATACGTCCTTTCTGGACTTTACGAAATTTTGTTCTTTTCGGTTGTAACATTATTACTTTTCTTTAAAAATTACTTTCTACGACGAGATTTATTATTATCACGACCGCGTCCTCCAGGCTTACCACCTTGTTTCTTAGACAAACCTACTAATGGAGAAAGTTCTCTTTTTCCGTATACTTCACCTTTCATAATCCATACTTTAACACCTAGTCTACCGTAAGTAGTATGTGCCTCAACTAAAGCATAATCAATATCAGCTCTGAAAGTAGACAAAGGAATACGACCTTCTTTATAATGTTCGCTTCGTGCCATTTCAGCACCATTTAAACGACCACTAATTTGAATTTTTATTCCCTCAGCATTCATTCGTATTGCAGCAGCAATTGCCATCTTGATCGCACGTCTGTAAGATATACGATTTTCAATTTGACGAGCAACACTCGTACCTACTAAAAATGCATCAAGTTCAGGTCTCTTAATTTCAAAGATATTCAACTGAACTTCTTTTCCAGTAATTTTCTTAAGCTCTTCTTTTAACTTGTCTACCTCTTGTCCGCCTTTACCTATAATAATACCAGGTCTAGCAGTAGTGATAGTAACGGTTACAAGTTTAAGCGTTCGCTCAATAATAACTCTAGATACACTAGCTTTTGATAAACGAGCATGAATATACTCTCTGATTTTATAATCCTCAGCGAGTTTATCACCATAATCGTTCCCACCATACCAGTTAGATTCCCATCCTCTGATAATTCCTAAACGATTTCCGATTGGATTTGTCTTTTGTCCCATATCTCTATCTAAGCTTGTGTGTTATTTTTAGCTCCAATCACAACTGTTACGTGATTAGATCTTTTTCTTATTCTGTGTGCACGACCTTGAGGTGCTGGACGTAATCTCTTCAACATAGTCCCTCCGTCAACTCTAATCTCTTGAACAAATAAATCTGCTTCTTCCATATCAGCATCTTCATTTTTAGCCTGCCAGTTAGAAATTGCTGATAACACCAACTTCTCTAAACGCCTTGACGCTTCTTTTGAACTAAATCTTAAGATTTGTAATGCTTTTTCAGCTTCCTTTCCTCTTACCAAATCTGCAACTAATCGCATTTTTCTTGGTGAGGTAGGGCAGTTATTTAGTTTTGCAAATGCAATTTTTTTTCTGCCTTCCTTAATAGCATCTGCCATTTGTTTTTTACGACTTCCCATAGCTTACTATTTTTTACCTTTATTTTTCGCACCTGCATGACCTCTAAAAGATCTTGTCGGTGAAAATTCTCCTAATTTATGACCTACCATGTTTTCAGTAACATAGACTGGTACAAATTGGCGTCCGTTGTGTACAGCAATAGTTTGTCCTACAAAATCAGGAGAAATCATAGAGGCTCTTGACCACGTTTTGATTACCGTCTTTTTGTTTGAAGCAACATTTGCATCAACTTTTTTACTCAATTTATAATGGATGTAAGGTCCTTTTTTTAATGAACGTGCCATATTATCTCAGTTATTTCTTTCTACGTTCTACAATATACTTATTACTAGCTTTAGTCTTAGAACGCGTTCTATAACCTTTAGCTGGAATACCATTTCTCGATCTTGGGTGTCCTCCTGAAGATTTACCTTCACCACCACCCATTGGGTGATCAACTGGATTCATTACCACTGGTCTTACTCGTGGTCTTCTCCCTAACCATCTACTTCTACCCGCTTTACCAGATACAGTTAATTGATGATCAGAGTTAGAAACTACTCCAATTGTAGCCATACATTCTCCAAGAATCATTCTAGTCTCTCCTGATGGTAACTTTACATTAGCAAACTTACCGTCTCTTGCCATTAACTGAGCAAACGCTCCAGCACTTCTAGCCATTACCGCTCCTTGTCCTGGACGTAACTCAATACAAGAAATAATTGTACCAAAAGGCATTTCGTTTAATGGCATAGCATTACCAATTTCTGGTGCTACTCCTTCTCTTCCAGAAACCACATTCTGCCCAACTTGTAAACCGTTTTGAGCAATAATGTAGCGCTTTTCACCATCTTGATAGTTCAATAATGCAATAAACGCTGTTCTGTTTGGATCGTATTGAATAGAAGCAACTTCGGCAGGTAAACCCGCTTTATCCCTTTTAAAATCGATAATACGATATTTCTTCTTATGACCTCCACCAATTTGGCGCATCGTCATTTTTCCTCGATTGTTTCTTCCACCAGATCTTTTATTCGGAAGGAGTAAACTCTTTTCCGGCTTATCAGTAGTTATGGCATCGAATCCATTTACTACTCTAAATCGCTGACCTGCTGTGATTGGTTTTAATTTTCTTACTGACATTATTGTCTAATTACATGTTAGTGTATAAATCAATTACTTCACCTTCCGCCAGTTGTACAATTGCTTTTTTAACAGCATTTGTTTTACCATGTTGAACACCAGTTTTTGTAAACTTAGTATTACGATCTGGACGGACATTTATAGTACGAACTTTTTCAACAGAGACACCATAAGCAGCTTCCACCGCTTTTTTGATTTCTACCTTGTTCGCCTTGGTTTTCACTTGAAATGTAAAGCAGTTGTTCAACTCACTATTAGTTGTCGCTTTTTCAGTGATGATAGGTTTAATTAAGATACTCATTGTCTTATTATTTACTTAAGTTCGATTCAATTCCCTCTAAAGAACTCTCTAGAAGAATTAATTTATTTGCATTCAAAATTTTATAAGTACTTAATTCTGAGTTCATTATAACTTCAGAGCCTTTAAAATTTCGTGATGACAAATATACATTATTATTTGACGCACCCAACACAAACAATGACTTTTTGTTTTGTATGTCTAATGCCTTCAATACAGCAGTAAAGTTTTTCGTCTTTGGAGCCTCGAAATTAAAGTCTTCTAAAACAACGATATCCTTATCATTTGCCTTCATTGTTAACGCTGATTTACGTGCTAAACGCTTCAGGTTTTTGTTCAATTTAATACTGTAATTTCTTGGTCTTGGTCCGAACATACGTCCACCACCTCTAAATACACCAGATTTGATACTACCTGCTCTCGCCGTACCCGTACCTTTCTGCTTTTTAATCTTTCGTGTACTACCTGAAATTTCTGCTCTTTCTTTTGCCTTGTGCGTTCCTTGACGTTGGTTAGCAAGATATTGCTTAACATCTAAATAAACCGCATGATTATTAGGCTCAATAGCGAACACATGTGCAGAAAGGTCTACCTTCCTACCTGTGTCTTTTCCGTTTATATCTAAAACTGCTACTTTCATTATTTTTGAATAATTACATAAGAGTTTTTGTGCCCTGGAACACATCCTTTAACCACAATTAAGTTCTTTTCAGCAACTACCTTGTAGACTCTTAAATTTTCAACATATACTCTTTCGCCACCCATTCGTCCAGCCATTTTCATTCCTTTGAAAACTCTTGCAGGATATGAAGCAGCACCAATAGAACCCGGAGCTCTTAAACGGTTATGCTGACCATGTGTCGCTTGACCCACACCAGCAAATCCATGACGTTTTACAACACCTTGGAAACCTTTTCCTTTTGAAGTACCAGCTACATCAACGAACTCACCTTCTATAAAGTGTTCTACTGTGATAGCATCTCCTAATTTGTAATCTCCTTCAAATCCTTGAAATTCCGCGACTTTTGATTTAACAGAAGTACCAGCTTTTTTGGCGTGACCAATTTCAGCTTTTGTAGCACTTTTCTCTGTCTTGTCATCGAAACCAAGTTGAAGGGCTCTGTACCCGTCGACCTCTTCGGTTCTGACTTGGGTAACGATACATGGTCCAGCTTCGATTACTGTACACGGAATATTCTTTCCATTTTCATCGAAAATGCTGGTCATACCGATCTTTCTTCCTATTAACCCAGACATAATTATTAATTTATTTATTATTACTATTTATTAAAAAACTTAAGGCCGAAAATACATTCGACCTTGAATTGTATTTAACCGTTTTTCCTTTGCACGCAGCTCAGGACATGTTCTTCACTTTTATCAACTACATGATAAATTCCACTACACCTTAATTTCAACTTCAACTCCACTTGGCAATTCAAGCTTCATTAACGCATCAATTGTCTTAGAAGATGAAGAGTAGATATCCAATAATCTCTTGTATGAGCTTAATTGAAATTGCTCTCTAGACTTCTTATTTACGTGTGGTGATCGTAATACTGTAAAAATCTTTTTGTGTGTAGGTAACGGAATTGGTCCAGTTACAACAGCACCAGTACTTTTTACTGTCTTTACAATCTTATCAGCAGACTTATCAACTAAATTGTGATCGTAAGACTTTAACTTTATTCTAATTTTCTGACTCATTTTCTTTTTAGTTTTAAGCTTCTATGCCTTTAGCCGCCTTGATTACTTCTTCTGAAATATTCGAAGGAGTTTCAGCATAATGTGAAAATTCCATTGTTGATGTTGCACGACCAGATGATAATGTTCTTAATGTAGTTACATATCCAAACATTTCAGATAAAGGCACTGTAGCTTTTACAGTCTTTGCACCAGCTCTATCACCCATATCACTCATTTGTCCACGACGACGATTTAAATCTCCAACTATATCACCCATATTTTCTTCAGGTGTAATCACCTCAAGCTTCATAATAGGCTCCATTATTACCGCTTTCGCAGCTCTAGCACAATTTTTAAATCCTAACTTAGCAGCTAATTCAAACGATAGCTGATCAGAATCCACATCATGATAAGATCCATCTCTCAATGTTACCTTCATAGAATCGATTTCGTAACCTGCTAAAGGTCCATTAACCATTGCCATTTTAAATCCTTTTTCAATTGACGGGATAAATTCTTTAGGTACATTACCACCTTTAATTACAGACTCAAACTGTAATCCTGTTACACCCTCATCAGCTGGCCCAACAGTAAACACAATATCAGCAAACTTACCACGACCACCAGATTGTTTCTTATAAACTTCTCTATGATCAGCAACAGCTGTTATGGCCTCTTTATATTCAACCTGTGGCTGACCTTGATTTACTTCAACTTTAAACTCACGTCTTAAACGATCTACAATCACATCTAAATGAAGTTCACCCATTCCAGAAATAATAGTTTGTCCTGAAGATTCGTCTGAACGCACAGTAAATGTAGGATCCTCCTCAGCTAACTTAGCCAATCCAATACCTAATTTATCAACATCTGCCTTAGTTTTAGGCTCAACCGCAATACCAATTACCGGATCAGGGAAGTCCATAGACTCTAAAACAATTGGATGTTTTTCATCTGTTAACGTGTCTCCTGTTTTTATAGATTTAAATCCAACAGCAGCTCCAATATCACCAGCTTCAATAAAATCAATTGCATTTTGCTTGTTAGCGTGCATTTGATAGATTCTAGAAATACGTTCTTTCTTACCAGACCGATTATTTAGTACATAAGAACCCGCATCTAAACGACCAGAATATGCTCTAAAAAATGCCAAACGCCCTACGAAAGGATCTGTAGCAATTTTAAATGCTAAAGCCGCAAAAGGCTCATCTACACTTGGTTTACGTAATTCTTCTTTTTCTGTATCAGGATTAATTCCTTTTATACCTTCCTTATCCATTGGAGAAGGCAAGTAACGACATACAGCATCTAATAAAAACTGTACCCCTTTATTTTTAAACGCCGATCCACAAATCATAGGAATAATAGCCATATCCATTACAGCAGCCCTAAGTGCAGCATGCACCTCATCCTCTGTAATAGAATCTTCATCCTCCATGAACTTCTCTAATAAGTTCTCATCGTAACTAGCTACCTCTTCAATAAGTAAAGCCCTGTATTTTTTGGATTCCGCCTTAAGCTCCTCAGGAATTTCAATAACATCAAAAGTTGCCCCTTGAGTATCGTCATGCCATATGATAGCTCTGTTCTTTACTAAATCAACAATACCCTTAAAATTTTCTTCGTCACCAATATTCAAAACAATAGGAACCGCATTAGAACCCAACATTTCCTTAACTTGACCACAAACCATCATAAAATCAGACCCTTGACGATCCATTTTATTAACGAAACCTATACGAGGTACTTTGTAATTATCTGCAAGTCTCCAGTTAGTTTCAGACTGAGGCTCAACACCATCAACTGCACTAAACAAAAATACTAAACCATCAAGAACACGAAGTGAACGGTTGACTTCAACCGTAAAATCTACGTGACCTGGTGTATCAATAATATTAAAATGATAATCCTTTGCGTCCTCAGTAGGCTCTGCATTTTCTTTAGGAAAAACCCATGTACAAGTAGTTGCAGCAGAAGTAATTGTAATACCTCTTTCTTGCTCTTGCTCCATCCAGTCCATAGTCGCAGCACCATCATGCACCTCACCAATTTTGTGTGAAACACCTGTATAATAAAGAATACGCTCTGTAGTCGTAGTTTTACCTGCATCAATATGCGCAGCAATACCTATATTTCTTGTATATCTTAAATCTCTTGCCATCCTAAATTAAAATCTAAAGTGTGAGAATGCCTTATTTGCTTCTGCCATTTTGTGAGTATCAACTCTTTTCTTAACAGCAGCTCCTTCTTCCTTTGCCGCAGCTAAAACTTCAGCAGCTAATTTTTGAGGCATAGATTTTTCATTTCTTTTTCTCGAGTAGCTAATCAACCATTTCATGGCCGTAGATACTTTACGATCTGGACGAATTTGCATTGGAATTTGAAATGTTGCTCCACCTACTCTACGACTGCGCACTTCTACGTGAGGCATAACGTTAGATAAGGCATCTTTCCAGATTTCTAAAGCTGTTTTTTCTTCGTCTGTTTTTTTTGCTTCTACAATATCAATTGCATCATAGAATACTTTAAAAGCGACAGACTTCTTACCATCCCACATCATCATATTAACGAAACGAGTTACTAACTGGTCATTAAATTTAGGATCTGGTAAAAGCGGTCTCTTTTTTGCTGCTCTTTTTCTCATGTCTTCTTCTTAAAGTTTTTAATTACTTCTTAGGGCGTTTTGCACCATACTTAGATCTACGTTGCGTTCTACCTGCGACACCTGCTGTATCTAAGGCACCACGAACAATGTGATATCTAACTCCTGGCAAATCTTTTACCCTTCCACCTCTAACCAATACTATCGAGTGCTCTTGTAAATTGTGTCCTTCACCACCGATGTATGCATTAACCTCGTTTCCGTTTGTCAGACGAACCCTTGCTACCTTACGCATTGCTGAGTTAGGTTTTTTAGGAGTCGTTGTGTAAACACGAGTACACACACCACGTCTTTGTGGACACGAATCTAAAGCAGCCGATTTACTCTTCTTGGTTATTTTGGCTCTTCCTTTTCGTACTAATTGTGAAATTGTTGGCATATATTTCTATATAATTTTATTAAAACCTCTCTTTAGAGGGCTGCAAAGGTAAAAATAAATATGAATTATTCAAACTCCAAACGATTAATTTTACAAAGTTTTTTAAATTATTTATGTATACAGATATTTTTAGTAATTATTTTGCGTTAAATTTGAATAATAGAAAGTTTAATGCCAAAAATAAAATATCTTTTTACCTCACTTCTTTTTTTGTTGTACTTCTCTAATACACTTGGGCAAAATTTATATTTGACATGTTTAGGTTCTTCAGAAAATGAAACAAGATCTATAGACTCTTTGGGGTACAAAAACATGTTTGAAGATTATTCTTCATTAGAAACCGAAGTTTCTAATCTTAAAAAAACACTTATCAAAGTTGGTTATATTGAAATTGAGCAACTCCATTTAATCAAACAGAATGATTCCTCATATGACGCACATTTCAGTTTAAGAAATAAATACAACTCCATTACTATTAGTCACAATAATCTAGTAGACTTACCTATTTTAAAATCGACTGGTTTTTTAGATACAAGTAACGACCTAATTATTCCTATTGAAAATATTGAATCTACTTTAGAGTTTATAAACTCTCAATTAGCAAATAAAGGCAATCCTTTTAGTTCACTTATTTTAACCGACATCATAAGTATTGATCACAGCTACTTAAAAGGTTCTTTATCTGTCTCTGAATTAAATACTCGGACCATGGACAAACTTGTTTTGAAGGGTTACGAGAAATTCCCAAAATCATTCATTAAACGTTATCTAAAGATTAAAACTAATCAAACCTTTAGCTTAGAAAAAATAAAAGAAAAGACTAAAGCACTTAATGATTTGGCTTTCGCTAACCAAATTAGAGACCCTGAAGTTCTTTTCACTAAAGATTCTACCATATTATATATGTATTTAGAAAAAGCAAAAAGCAATACTTTTGATGGGTTTTTAGGTTTTGGAACTAACGAGGCTACAGATAAGATTGAATTTGATGGTTATCTAAATTTGAATCTCACTAACAACTTAAATTATGGTGAGTCCTTAAAACTATTATACAAAAGCGATGAAAGTGATCAACAAACTTTTGATTTAGAATTGGATGCACCCTATATATTGAATACGCCAATTGGTATTAATTTAAATTTAAACATTTTTAAAAGAGATTCATCCTTTGTAACAGTTACCCAAGCTATAAAGCTTAATTATCAAATTAATAGTAAACATATTATATCAGGAGGAACTACATCTGTTAATTCAACAGACCTACTTGATCTTTCTTCCTCTTTAATTACCGATTACAGTTCAAATCAATACTTTGTAAATTATATGTATACAAATAGACAAAATTTCAATCTTCTGTTTCCAATAAATTTTTTATTTAATGTATCTACAGGAATTGGGAATAGATCTTATGAGGATTTCAACGAAAAACAATCTAATTTTTATCTCAATACGTTCAAAATTTTTAATCTTAACGATAAAAATAGCATTTACGGAAAAGTTAATTTTAATTACCTGGTATCTGACTCCTATTTAGAAAATGAGCTTCCTAGATTTGGTGGTATCAATTCGATTCGTGGTTTCGAAGAAAACAGCTTAATAGCAAACTTGTATGGCGTTCTTAATACAGAGTACAGATATAAGTTAAACAATAGCATTTATGTGCACTCCGTTATAGACGCTGCGTACTTTGAGAACCAAATTACAGATCAGAAAGAAAAACTCTTTGGGTTTGGATTTGGATTTGGGCTTATAACAAAAGCCGGACTATTTAGATTTAACTACACCAGCGGCAAAACTGAAAGCCAGAGGTTCAAATTATCTGATTCTAAAATTCATTTGAGCCTAACCACAACGTTCTAGAAATAATCCTGATTTATTTCTACCATTTTAACAAAATATTTAAAATAATATTAAAAATTTAGCAATTACGCTATTTTTTTTAACATTTTATTAAGATATTTGAATAAGGCTAATTCAAATAAATTTATTTTATGAAAACAAAGTTTAATGGAATTCTAATGCTATTATTAGCATTAGTCGTGCAATTTAGTTTTGCGCAAGAAAATCAATTTCTGGAACGGTCTCAGATCAATCTACTATTCCACTTCCGGGAGTTAATATAGTTATTAAAGGCACCTCAACTGGAACTCAAACAAACTTTGACGGTGTTTACACCATTAATAGTAAGCCAGGAGATATTCTAGTGTTTACTTATGTGGGTTTAAAAACACAAGAAATCAAAGTTGGTGAACTAAACACCATTAATGTTACGATGCTCGAAGATGCAGATTCATTAGACGAAGTTATAGTTACCGCTGTTGGTATCAAACGAAAACCAGATGAAATCACTACTGCCTATGAGAATCTTAAGTCTGAAGAAATTGTTTCTGCTAACAATCCAGATGCAGTTCAATCTCTAGCTGGTAAGGTTTCTGGGTTACAAATTAACACCACTAATACAGGTGTTAATCCATCGACAACAATTAGTTTACGTGGTACACGTTCATTATCTGGTTCAAACTCGGCTTTAGTTGTTATTGACAATGTGATTTCATCAGCTACAATATTGTCTGATCTAGATCCCGAAATCATAGAATCAATCAATATCATTAAAGGACCTAATGGAGCAGCGCTCTATGGATCTGCTGGTGGTAATGGTGTCATAATTGTAACTACAAAAAAAGGCACAAAAGGACAAGGCAAGCTCAGCATCTCTTTATCTACTACCCTTACTATAGAAGACATTGCTTTTTTACCGCAATTACAGGACAGATATGGAAAAGGATATTGGGGAGAAATTGATGCTTTTGATCAAGGGTCTTGGGGACCAGAATATGACGGATCTATTCAACCTGTAGGACTACCTTATCCTACTTTTAATGATTTTAGAAGTGGGCCTTATGAATTTAGGAAAGACAATATGAAAGACTTTTTCAATACAGGTACAGCATTACAAAATACAATAACACTCGCTGGAGGGGATCGCGAGGGGTTTTATTCTTTAAGTGCCAATAGAAGAAAGACAGATGGTCTAATTCCTAATGATACCTATACAAAAGACTTTTTCGCATTAAGTGCAGGTAAAACTTTTGGAAAATTTTCAATGTCTGGAAATGCTCGTTTTACTGCTGAAGATCAAAATGTTTCTGCAACTATTTTTGATACCAACGACAATGTTCGTTTAAGTGGTGTTTATGCTGAATTGGCACAATTACCGAGTGATGTTAATGTTACCGATTTTAACTCGGGAAGTAATAGTGATCATTGGACCGCTTTTGGTAATAGTCCATATTGGGTTAGAGACAACCAAAGAAATGTATCTGAAAATACAAGAACTGATTTATCTGCAGAACTATCCTACCAATTTAATGACAACATCAGTACTATTTTAAGAAGTAATGTTGTAAGTACAAGCGGTAAAGGTATTACTTATGCTAATGATTATGTTTCTGAATACACCATTACTGGTGATAGTAGAGATATTCAATCTTCACTAAGAGTTAATAGCAATAGCACGAGAACTCTATACACAGATTTAATAACAAACTTCAACTATCAATTAACTGAAGATATTGGCCTTAAATCTTTAATCGGACTAAATAGTACTGAAAGTAGAGGTTTTTCTCAAACAACAGCTGGAGACATCTTAACGCTACCAGGATTATATACTGTTGAAAATATATCAAGTGGTATTTCAGTATCAGATTTTAGTTCCTTGAGACGGCAGCAAGCTATTTTTGCCAATGTAGATTTAAGTTATAAAGATTATTTGTACCTCAATTTAACGGGGCGACAAGAATGGGATTCTAGATTACAGTCTGCTGGTCGAACTATTGGAGATATTGGCTTCTTCTACTACTCTGTAGGTGCTTCTTTTATACCAACTAAAGCTTTCCCAGAAATAAAATCTGATTTTTTACACAGAATGAAAATATCTGGAGGTTATGTTAAATCGGCAAACATCTCTGCTCTAGGAGCTCACGATCTTTTTGATACTGGATTTAGACCCGCAGCATTTCCTTACTCTGGTGGTGTTAACTCATTCATAATCCCTTCAAGCACATTTGATAATGCCATTGAACCAGAATTCATTAGCACATTCGAAGCTAATCTTAATTTAGAACTACTAAAACGAGGAGGAATTCCTAGAATTACACTAGATGGTAGTTATTCTTTTTACACGAATGATAATCAAATCTTGAGTGCATCTGTATCATCGGCTACTAGTGTTTTTAGTGCAGGTGTTAATGTAGGTGAAACCCAAACAAATGCGTATGAGGTTGATTTAGGCTTAACACCAATTAAAACCGATGATTTGAGGTGGAACTTAAACATGGGTTACGCTTCTCAACGAACAATTGCAACAAAAATTACAGATGATGCAGACATACTAGGACAAGGATCGCCAGGTATTTATGCCATCCAAGGACAACAATTTCCATTGATAAGAGGTAGTGCATATGAGAGAGATGAAGACGGTAGAATTGTATTAAACCCTGATGGTTCTCCAAGAACAGCTTCTGGTTTACAAGTACTTGGTAGAACTACTCCAGATTATATTTTAAATTTTGGAACAGATATAACTTATAAAGGTTTTAGATTAAGTGCGATAGCAGATTTTAGAACTGGACACGTCTTTTATTCAAACATTTATAACAACCTAACGGGACAAGGTCGTAGTTTTATAACTGCGGAAAATGGAAGAGGACACTTTATCTTCCCTAACTCGACAGTTCTAGGTTCTGGAACTACAAACACATCTGTACTTACTGGACCATCTTATGGTGGACCTTCATCATATGCTCAATACCAATCTTTTGTTCAAAGTGGTGATTTTACAGGTGTAGATGAAAACTTTATTCTTGATGCTACAGCTTTCAAATTAAGAGAAGTCGCGCTAAGTTATGCACTTTCTAGTAAAGCTTTAGAAAATACGTTTATTGAAGGTTTATCGATAGGTATTAGTGGGAGAAACTTACTTGTTCTTCTTCCCAAAGAAAATAGAGGATACAATGATCCTGAAATTGGATCAGGAATAGGTGGATATGGTCAAACACCTCCAACCAAATTTTATTCAATGAATGTAAAACTTAACTTTTAAGAAAATGAAAAAAATAAAAAATATAAAGTACATCATGTCTTTGACACTTGTATGTCTTACATTCTCTTGTAGCGACGTTCTTGTAAATGAAGACCCTAACGGTGTGGTTATCGATCAATTACCTCCAGAGGTAATCTTACCTGGTGCCCTTACTGTACCTTCAGAGACATTAATGTCAACAATGAATGGATTAGGCAACACTATGGTAGCAACATGGTCTGGAAATGCCCAACAGGTTCAGGCGCCTTATTTTGTAGAATTCCAATATCAATTAACTACAGATTTCTACGATAATATATGGGACAACCTTATGGCGAGAACTGGAAACCTAACTCAAATTATCACCAACGAGTATGATGGTAACTATGATTATTTTAAAGGTGCTTCTAAAATATATAGAGCATTCTACTTTCAGTATTTAGTTGATTTATATGGTGATATTCCATTTACTGATATTCATCAACGTGGCGAGTTATTGTTTCCCGAATATGACAATCAAGTAGACGTATATGTTGCACTAATTACTGATGTGAATGATGCTCTCGCTCAAATTCAAAATACAGATGTAAATTCAGCTGTACCTATGGGATCAAACGATGTCATTATGGGTGGGAATATGAGTAAGTGGATTAAGTTTGGAAACACATTAAAACTAAGACTATTATTACGAATGTCTAATGCGGCTCAATCTACTCCAGAATTACAAACTATTCTTAATACTGAATTTGCATCACTTAATAATGCTGAATTCTTAGGTATCGGAGACAACGTTACTATAAATCCTGGATATTCTGATGAAGTAAATAGAATGAATCCTTTTGTAGAAACTTTTGGTTATGCTGCCGGACAGTTTGGAGATACAGCAAATGAAACGTTCTCTAACCTTAGAGCTGGACCAACAACTTATTTAGTTGAATTTTTAAATGGAACAACAACTGGTGTTTCAGATTCAAGGCTAGAGAGGTTATATACGCCTAGAGCTGGACAAGCTTCTATTCAAGGAAATACTCAAGGTGGTGGAGAGCAACCATCAAGAATTGGTCCTGGCTTATTAAGTTCTCCACAACAAGATGGCTATATTATGACAGCATCTGAATCACTTTTCCTGCAGTCTGAAGCAGTATTTAAAGGATTATTGTCCTCAGGAAATGCTAAAGGATTATTTGAAAGTGCAATTCAATCATCGTATAATAGATTAGGTGCTTCAATTGGAGGCTACCTAAACAGTGCCAACAATGTAAATGGTATTGGTTGGGATGGTACAGCAGATAAACTTGAAGCAATAATTACGCAAAAATGGATTGATTTAGGTGGAACAAACGGAGTTGAAACTTGGATAGAATACACAAGAACAGGGTATCCAAGTAACATGCCATTACCAGATATTACAAACAGACCTAATAGACCAATACGATTATTATATCCAACATCAGAATATACGGGGAATTCGGCAAATGTTAGTGTGTACAATCAGAATGTAGATTCAGCATTTAATAATTCCATCTTTTGGGACGTAAACTAAAAAAAATGAAAATGAAAAAATTTAAATGTATTCTAATAACAATTCTAAGCGCTGGACTTATGATCTCATGTAGCATAGATGACAATCCTCAGCAGTTAGAAGCTGATTTAGGAACTACACCATATGTAGTAGGTTTTAATAACAGTGAAGCATCGCCTGCATTTTTAACAGATGGAGCGGTAAACATGTATAGCGAAAATATAGTTTTATTTGGTGGTGACGATTTTTCAACTAACCCAAGTATTACTGTGAATTTTGAAATAGATCCAACATCAACTGCCGTTGCAGGTACAGACTTTGATTTTGTTAACGGTTCTCAATCGGTAACTATTGCTGAAGACAGGGAATTTGCTGCACTTGATATTAATTTTTATTCGGAAAACATCAATATCGACAACCCGAAAGTTTTAATCTTAAATATTGCTTCGGCAGATAACAATGCCGTAATAGGTAGCCAATTTCAAACGTTAACAATTACCATAAACGGGATATGTTTTTCTGATATTGGAGGCCTGTATAATGTGACAACAACTTTTGGTTATCACGACTTCTTACCAGACTCTAATCCACTTACGATAGATATTGAAATCGAAGCCTTGGGAGACGGTTTATACAGAGTATTTGATATGTCTAGCGGCTTATACAGTTCTGGTCTTTATGCAGATGCTTATGGTACTGGACCTACTAGTTTTGATGTTATATTTTCAGAAAACTGTGGAGATATCTCTTGGCAAGGTCAAACCGATGGTTATGGCGCAGTCATACCTTTAGAAGGAGGCGTTAATTCTGTTGATGAAGATACTGGAGTGGTTACAATATCATGGTTTTGTGAAGCTTACGGCGAAAATGGAGTTTCAGTTTACACACCTCTTTAATACAAAAAATAATATGAAAAATATACATAAAAAAACAAGCTACTCTTTAATTATTGTATTCCTATTAGGACTCGTAACCTTTTCATGTGAAGATGACGATTCAATTCCTAGAAGAGGAAAACCAGAGTTAACACTTATGAGTAATTCGGTTACCGTAACCGAAGGAGAAACCGCTACATTTACGTTAGATGTAGAATATGCCGTTTCTGAAAAAATAGATATTAGAATTGATATCTTAGATATCGACGGAAATCCTGTGGTCACAGCAAACCCAACCGATGGAGATGCAACAACTGGAAATGGTTTTTATGATAGAGTTCAGTTTGAAGCTATTGAAGTTCCTTATCCTACCTGGTTTGAATCTGGTTATTTTGAATATGGATATCAAGGAGGATCAGGATATATAGCCTCCTTTCCTGCATTTACTGAAACTATTGAATTGAATATTGAAACCCTACAGGATTTTATTCAAGACGGAACTCAAACCATAAATTTAAGACTGTCTGCCACCTCGTTAATGCAAGCCACAATACAAGAAGATGTTACCCTAACAATTAATGACTTTGTCGGAAATGACTTAGTTACACGCTTGAATTGGGCCGGAGACTATCTTGATAGTGCTGCAGATCCTTGTGATATTAATTCTGGATTAGATATGGATTTAGAATTAATTTTTGACGGTGCATATGTACAAACAAGCTATAATGAGTGTCCCGAAGAACTAATCATTCTTAGTTCTGATACTGATGGTATTTATACAATTGATGCCAGTTTTTGGACTTCCAATGGTAATACTTCAGTAGATGGCAATAATATTCCAGTATCTATAGATTTCCTGAAAGCTGGAGTGTTTGTAGAATCTGTTGATTTATCATCAATTTTCCCCCTGAATGATGGAGGACTAAGTGATGGAAACGGAAACGCTATTACCTCTTTCTTTGTAGAAAAAACTGGAAATACCTATACTATTACTGATAGCAATAACACACAAATTGCGCAAGGTCGATTTGCAGATTACAGATTATCAATAGAAGAAAAGAGACTGTTAAAAAACTAATGCTCTAATAATATTAATAGCGAAAAACTATAATTATGAACCGTAAAAATTAAGCTGTAATAAATATATAAGCATTTAAGATTAGCATCTGTTTTTTTTTGCAAACATACTCTGGATATCGAAGTATTAGTAAAAAGATTATGAGTGAATAAATGTGAATTATAATATAAAAAACCATTCTATTTTTAGAATGGTTTTTTTATATCTTTGAGCCATGGAAAAAGAAACGACCATCTTTGGTATAAGAGCAGTAATTGAAGCAATAAAATCTGGTGAAAATATTGATAAAATATTTTTACAGAAAGGTTTGCGAGGAGAACTTTTTACTGAGCTAGAACACTTGTTGAACAAAGAACGATTAAATAGTTCTTATGTGCCTGTAGAAAAATTAAACAGGTTGTCAAAAAAGAATCATCAAGGTGTTATTGCCCAAATAGCTCCCATTACATTTCATGATATTGAAGAATTAGTAACTAGCGTTATAGAATCTGGTAAAGTTCCTTTATTTCTATTATTAGATCAGCTAAGCGATGTTCGTAATTTTGGAGCTATTGTTCGAACAGCAGAATGTACAGGGGTTTCTGGTATTATTATCCAAAAAAAAGGTGGTGCTCCCGTAAATGGTGATGCTATAAAGACGAGTGCAGGCGCGATATTTAAAATTCCTATTTGCAAGGTTGACCACATTAAAGATGCTGTTTTTCATATGCAAGCAAGTGGTATAAAAGTCATTGCGGCCACAGAAAAAACAGATAATACAGTTTATGATATCTCGTTCAAAGAGCCTTGTGCAATCATCATGGGATCTGAAGGTAAAGGTATAAATCCGTCAGTTATAAAAGTATCAGACGAAAGAGCGAAACTTCCTCTACTGGGAGAAATTGAATCTCTTAATGTTTCTGTTGCTTGTGGTGCCTTTTTATATGAAGCTATTAGACAACGTCGTTAGTCGTCTTTATTTTCTTTGAAAACATAAGTAATATGTGAGTTAATATCTTCGGAGATTGGCTCCTGCTCTACTTCTGGCTCTTTGAGTTCCATAAAATTACCGTTTTCATCAAAATGCCGTAGAAAAGGATCATCCTCTTCATTATAGTCTGGTTGCTGCCAAACATAACGCTCTGGCTTTGCGATGGCTTTTCTAAACACTATAGCGAACAATAATCCAGAGAGCAAACCACCAAGATGTCCTTCCCAAGACATACCATCCTTTACAGGAAAAGCGTACCAAATCATACTTCCGTAGAGAAAAATAACAATTAGCGACAAGGCTATCAACCTAAAATGCTTTGCGAAAATTCCTTTAAAAAAGATAAAGCTAACGAGTACATAAACTAATCCACTGGCACCAATGTGATTTGCTGGTCTGCCAATGACCCAAGTAAATAAACCAGAAAGTATTATTCCGAAGATAATAACCTTCCAAGAGATTTTTCTGTAGAAATAAAATAGTGCGACAGATAAAATAAAAAGAGGAATACTATTATGATACAAGTGCTCTATATCTGCATGAATAAAGGGACTTGTAAAGATACCAAGCAATCCGTCTAGCTGCTGAGGATAAACGCCTAAACGTTTTATAGACGGGAAAAATCGCACTTGCATCCAGAAGACCATCCAAATTGAAAGCACAAAAAGCAGAGGGTAGGCTATAACTCCTGTTGAATATTTAAATTGTTGTTGATTGCTCATATTATAAACTATTTAGCAAAATGCTCTCCATTTATCAAAACTATGAAATATTGTCACATTCGTTTTTTGTAATTTTACATTATGAACAAACCTTTAGCAGAACGATTACGACCGCAATCACTTGATGATTATTTAAGTCAGTCACATTTAGTGGGTAAAACTGGCGTTTTGACACAACAATTAAACCAAGGTGTTATTGCCTCTATGATTTTTTGGGGACCTCCAGGAACAGGGAAAACAACATTAGCTAACATTGTCGCTAATGAATCTAAACGCCCTTTTTACACGCTGAGTGCTATAAATAGCGGTGTAAAAGATATTAGAGAAGTTATAGATAAGGCAAAGCAAAGTGGTGGTTTATTTACAACTAAAAACCCTATTCTATTTATTGACGAAATTCATAGGTTTAGTAAGTCTCAACAAGATTCATTATTACAAGCAGTAGAAAAGGGTTGGGTGACATTGATTGGAGCAACCACAGAAAACCCAAGTTTTGAAGTCATACCTGCACTTCTATCTCGCTGTCAGGTTTATGTTTTAAAATCGTTTTCAAAAGCCGACTTAGAAGCCCTTTTAAATCGTGCACTAAAAGAAGACGTGATACTCAAAGAACGCAACATAACACTACAAGAAACAGAGGCTTTAATTAGACTTTCTGGAGGAGATGCCAGAAAATTACTAAACTTATTTGAGCTCATTGTAACATCATTTGATCAAAATGAAAACATTATAATTACCAATGAACTTGTCTCACAACGCGTTCAAAATAATATTGTACGATATGACAAATCTGGAGAACAGCACTATGATATTGTTTCTGCATTTATAAAATCTATAAGAGGTAGTGATCCTAATGCAGCAGTTTACTGGCTCGCACGAATGATAGAAGGTGGTGAAGACGTTAAGTTTATTGCACGTCGCTTATTAATTCTAGCTAGTGAAGATATTGGAAACGCCAACCCAACAGCTTTAGTTATTGCTAATAATGCCTTTCAAGCAGTATCTGTTATTGGGTATCCAGAATCTAGAATTATCCTAAGTCAATGCGCCACTTATTTAGCAACCTCACCTAAAAGCAATGCTGCTTATGAGGCCATAGGTAAAGCGCAACAGTTGGTTAAAGACACAGGGAATTTATCTGTACCTCTATCTGTTAGAAATGCACCAACCAAGCTCATGAAAGAATTAGGACATGGAGATAATTATCAATATGCTCATGATTATAACAACAATTTTGTGGCGCATGAATTTTTACCAGACGACATAAAGAACACTAAATTGTACAGTCCAGGAAATAATGCTAGAGAAAACGCTCAACGTGAGTTTTTAAAACTACGCTGGAAAGACAAATATGATTACTAAAATTTGAGATTTATTACGCTTAATTCTAAATTCCCTTCATTATACAGAGCATAAACCCACGAGCCCTCTTTATTATATACAATAGCATCTTTACCCTTTACGATATAGATATTAGGAGTACCCGTATTTAATAAAATCATAACTTTTTTAGGTTGCGTATCTACAATTTGAAATCCGTTATCTATGGGTTGAGCATAAAGAATCTCAGGTTTTGATGCTGATGGAATTTCGGGTATTACAGTTTCATTAACAACCTCCTTTACCCCTTCTTTAAGGTTCTTAACTGTATTTGGCACAACACGTTCTTTTACTTCGGAAATCGGCTGTACTTTATCATTCTTAGCCTTTAATAGTTCAACCTCTTTTTTAAGTTGTTCTATTTGTTTTACTTCAGAAGCATTCGTATTGCTTCTTTCAGAAACTGTAATATCTTCGTTTACAATATAGTTGTAATCTAAAGACTGGAAGGCCGTAAAAGCATCTCTTATGGCTATTTGATAAGACTTTTTATATTCTTTTACTTTAGTCTCTCCTATATCAGAACTAATAACAATATTCCCGTTACAATCTATTAAATCAATTTGCAGTTTAGTAATCAAAAACCCTTTAATTTTCTTAATATCAGATTTCAAACCTAAACATCTATTTTCACTTAAATCCTGTGGCAAATCATCGTCATCAAAAAAAGCGGTATACCCATATTTATTAAACAAAAATTTAGTTAACGAGCTCGTTTGATATTGATCTTGTGAGTTCAAAAAATCAAACTGCTTTGGCACAATTATGTACTTATAAGAATTTAGAGAAACCTGCGCAGCAAGTTGCGTTTGAAAGGCAATAAAGCATATAAGAATATAAAGCAATCTAGTCATCTGAATAAAATTAGGTTCATCACGAATTGTAAAGATACACTTTGCGACTTAGAAATATTTTGTAATTCTAACTAAATATTTCCCGTAGAATACAAATAAAAACACCAATATATAATGAGGTGCTTAGAGGTACTTTTTCAAATCAACAAGTTGAGTCACTTGTTTAATATGAGGCTCTGCATTAAAATTATGATAATTAAATAAAATCACATCCAACCCAACACCGATAGCACCTAAAATATCAGCTTCATAATTATCACCAATCATAATACTGTGGACTGGATTAGCTTTAGAAACTTCTAAGGCATGATTAAAGATAACTGGATTAGGCTTTTTCACACCTGCAGATTCAGAGTTTGTGATGGTTTTAAAATATTTCGAAAGATTAGAATTATCCATTTTTCGCTGTTGTGCCTCTTCAAAACCATTGGTAATGATATGCAAATCATACGCTTTCTGGAGATAATGCAAAACATCTAAAGCACCATCAAAAAGATGATTAAAAGTAGTCAAATATGTAATATAATCCTCTGATAATTGATTTACAATATCATCAGAAACTCTAAAACCGATGGCATCAAAAGAGTCTTTTAAACGCTTATATCTTAAATTCTCTTTATCTATTTTCTCTTCTCTATATAGTTTCCAATAATTTAAATTTATAGGCTCATAAGCCTTTAAAAAATCATTAGTATTGAGATTTAAAGAATGAACTTCAAATATTTTTTCAAATGTCAATGCTGAGTTTTTGTCAAAATCCCAAAGGGTATGATCTAGATCAAAAAATATATGTTTAATTCCGTTTAATTTCATTTGTAAATTGTTTGATGTATTTGAATGGTATGGAACAATGTTTAAAACTTATTATGATGCTGATTCGTCTACAGATTCCAATATTTGAGTAAATAATTGCTTAAAACCTGCCCATCTATCGTCAGGTCCAAAGGAATAATTGTGAAAAATTGGTGTAAACGTTCCATCGACTTTTTTCACTGTATTAATTAGACCTTGTAACTCTTCTTTTTTATCCAATTGCGATTGATATTTCAACAATGTGTAATCTAGACAATGAAACGAATTGACAAGCAATGGCGATTGCGTCTCATAGTCTAAATCATAAAATAAAAACGGTGTACAAGTCCCAGCTCTAAATCCAAAATGATCTAGATAACCCATTGTAAAATCCTTCTTTACTTCAAGCGCTATCAAATTGCGATACGATACTGGTAAATTTATTTTAGAGAACGAATTTCTTGTAGCTTCCAACTCGTAGTTTGTAATAGATTCTATTTTTTTCTTCTCTTTTTTGAGAATTGTAATATCATTTAGCGAAAAATAAGAAGCCTTTAACCCAACTTTACTGTAGTCTGCAACTGATTTAATAAGCGATATGAACTTCTTTTTATTAATATTTATATTTTTATCATACGTAGAATAATCGCCAATTAAGAAGAACACTATAAATTTGAATTTATATTGTTTTTGTTTATTTATTATCCATTTAAACGTATCATATGGATCTCGTTGAAATCCAAATAAGACTAAAATTCGTTGATATAGACTTCGCAATTTAAATCGAAACAAATCTGTTAAACAACCTCCAACAGTTCGTAATAAGCCCTTTTGTTTAAAGTAATAAGCTACAGGTACATCTATAACTGGTTGTACGTTATATTTTCTCTTCGGAAACGTGAAATCTTTAAACTTTTGTTCTAAGAGGTCTCTCAGGCTATAAGCCCAAATATCAACAACTGGTTGTTTTAAGAAATTCTCTTTATAAGCTAAACTTTCTGTTGCTGTAAATCGTCCATACGCATCTTTTACATGCGGCAGATATTCCTCATAACGACTCAACAAATAAAAAGATGCTGCAAAAATATCAAAAGGCAATGCACTCTTTTCTCCTGTAGGGAAAAAACATTTTGTGTCATTCCAGTTTTGCACATTAATATCTACATCTGATAAACCTTGTTCAAAAAGCAACTCGTGATTCCTAATAAACACCTCATTACTTAGTGGCTGTCTTGTATAAGACATTTTCATACTGTCATGTGCAATAAAATCTTCTATTGTAGTCGTAAAAGAAACAGGTATACCAAGAATTCTAGTACACAAATGCTTAAAGGCATAGCGAACTCTAGGTGTGATTTTATGTGTATAAACGAGTAGCAAGTTAGTTTAAATATGGGTTAGGTTATAATATGTTTTCATCTGCAAAACTAAAATATGCTTTTTCAGTTACAATAAGGTGATCTAAGACTTTAATATCTAAACTTTGCGCAGCTTCTTTTAATTTTTGAGTTAAATTTTTATCTGCTTCACTCGGTGTCAAAGTACCTGAAGGATGATTATGTGCCAATATTAAACCTACTGCACCAACTTCTAGAGCTGTCTTAAGAACTAACCTAACATCTACCAAAGTCCCTGTTATACCACCTTTACTAAGTTGATTTTTTTGGAGTACTTTGTTAGAATTATTGAGATAAACAATCCAAAATTCCTCATGTGGCAACTCTCCAATTATAGGTTGCATAAACTCAAAAACAGAGGCGCTAGATGTAATTTTCATTTGTTGAAGTGCTTCTTCTCCTCGTCGTCTTCTACCAAGCTCCATAGCAGCAGCAATTGAAATTGCTTTTGCCTCTCCAACACCTTTAAAGGTCATGAGTTGCTTTAAAGATTGTTTTCCAAGAGCATTAAGATTATTATCAACACTTGCTAATATACGCTTACTTAAGGCCACAGCACTTTCTTCTCTGTTACCAGAACCCAAAAGTATAGCAACTAATTCTGCATCACTTAAGATGGCTTTACCTTTATCTCTAAGTTTCTCTCTAGGTTGATCACCTTGAGACCAATTTTTTATCGAAAAAGATGATGGTTTGTCGTCCATGCAGTAAATCTACATAATTTTCAAAAAGAATAAGAATTGTTATCTAGATAACTTTGTGTATCATCTTATTCTGTATTTTAATAAACAACATATATGAAGCTGGAATCTCACAAAAAGTTACATGCCATTTTTATAAATACTATTTAGAAGTAAATTAAGTAATCTTTACGACATCAGGTTTATTACTATATTTTTTTAGTAACTCGTATAGTACTGTTGGATTAAAAGGTTTGCCCATAAATCCATCCATTTTATGAAGTTTTGTTTTTTCTTTAATATCTGTTTGTGCGAAAGCGGTTAAAGCGATTATTGGTAGATTTGCTTTTGTTTCATCTTCTAGACTTCTAATAATTTCTGTTGTTTGATATCCATTTAATTCAGGCATTTGTAAGTCCATTAATACAAGATTAAAGTCTACTTTTGAATTTTGGATATACTCGAGTGCCTCTTTACCATTAAATGCTATTTTATAATTTACTTTCCATTTTTCAAGAAATCGTTCCATAATAAGCACGTTCATCTTATTATCCTCAGCAACCAAAACATTCATGTTTAACGGCTCATATTCTGTTTGAATTTTAACCATTTCTGGTTCGTAAAGATTTAATCTATTAGTGACTTTATAGGTAATTTGAAAAGAGAAATTGGAGCCTTTACCTTCTTCGCTCTCCACGTTTAAATCACTACTCTGTAAATTCAATAATTTTTTGGTGATTGACAATCCCAATCCAGTACCTCCATATTTTACGGACGTTTCAGAATTAGCTTGCATGAAGCTTTCAAAAATACTACCCTGTCTTTCTTGTGGTATTCCAATCCCAGTATCTATGACCTTAAATTGGAGATTTATTTTATTATGACTTATACCTAAATTTTTAATCTTAATGATGATGCTTCCTGTTGCTGTAAATTTTAAAGCGTTGCTTAATAAATTATTTATTATTTGAGTAAGTTTCAGTTTATCACCAATAATATTATTAGGTAGTTTATTTTCATTAATAATATCAAATTCTATACCTTTTTGTTGGGTTCTTAATACAAAATGGGATTTAATATTTTCTAAAAAATTATTAAGACTAAATACTTTTTCATTCACCTTCATTTTACCAGACTTAATCTTATCAAAATCTAATAAATCATTAATCAAACCTAATAAATGCTCTCCAGAATATTTTAATGCTTTTAGATTTATAACCTGTTCTGGCAAATGATCTTCCATTAACAAAATATTCGTTAAACCGGTAACAGCATTTAGGGGTGTTCTAATTTCATGAGACATGGTAGATAAAAATTCGTCCTTAGATTTACTTGCCTTGTGCAATTCTATTTCTGTAGATTTTAAATTAGTTATATCTACCATAATACCAGTAAAACCTTTGGATAAGCCATCATGACCTTTTACAAGTTTACACTTCAATTCAAACCACATTAATTTTCCTTCTTTTTCTTTACGAAAAATAAATTCAATATACTTGTTGTCTTTAGAAAACAACGCACTAAACTCTTTATTACCCTCTATGTTTATTCCTTTTAGGAAATCTTTAAAAGATTTACCAATCGAATTTTCTATTGTAAACCCTGAATATTCTTCCCAAGCAGTATTTAAAAAAGTGAAGTTCCCATTAAGATCAGTTTCAAAAATAACACCTCCAACATTATCAATTAGGTTCTCTAATTTAGTTTTAGAAACGTCTCTTTCGTTTCTTAATTTTTGATTAGCTACAAATAATTCTTTAGAACTCTCCTCAAGAATATTTTCAACATGCTTTACATCCTTATCAAAACTATTATAGGCATCATTAACCGAGTTTAAAAAAATGGCAAAATCTGGATTAGCCAAGAGATTTAAGTTAGCTTTTCGAATCTGTCTCTTTAATAATCGATGATATTCATTATTTAACATTCCGAAAGTGTTGTTATTGTCATGGTTTGATTGTGTAATTCACAAGGTGAAAACTCACCAAATGGTGCAATTTCTCCATAAGAATAAAATCCTGTTATTTTTGGCTTATTACCCAGAATGCCTCTTACAACTTCAACTTCTTCCTCAACCAATTGTTTTAAAACCAGTCTTCGACCAACACAACTTATAAGTATTGCCAATTCACATGATTCATTGACATGTTGTTTAGCAGAAATAGCAGAGTCTTCAGCACCATCAATTAATCGATCTATGTTTGCTTTCATTAATCGGACATACGATTTTTGAGGTATATTACCAGCAAAAGTCAAACTTTGATCTTCTTCATTAACTGCCAATATCGTTCTTACTAAAGGTGTTTCATTTTCATTGTTTCTCATGCTCAACGGAAACAAGAGACCTGAACTTGGTAAATTTTGAGCTTCGTCGCCTAAAAATGATTTATAAATTTCTAAAGCTGGTAAACCATCTAATCCAAACAATACATTTTTCTGAGATTTAGTAACCAACCTTTCAATCCCGAAACTATTCCATCCTCCCCTAGAGCTAAAACCTACTTTTAAATCTTCTCCATAAAACCCAAGACCAATAATGGTCTTGTCACACATTTCATTATTTTCAATTATATATGTTTTATCAAAGGCAGATCCATCGGCTGCCAACCCACCAGTAATACTTACATTAGGTAGCTTTGATTTTAAACCAGAAACTAAGTCTGCTCCATTAACATTTAATCCGTCGCTGAGAACAATTACATGTTTTAAGTCTGTACTATAAAGTTGGCTTCCTATTTTTTGACCAGCTTCAAAACTGCGATCCATAGATTTTATTTTAACAGAGACCTTATTTAAATTAGTTTTTTGGAATTGGATGGCGGTTAAGGATATCGTTTTATCCTTGACGGTAACGTCTGATATTTCTCCTGCAGTGGAGCATCCCGTGATTATGGCATTAGGGTGACTTTTGACTAAAGAACTTAAAAGTATTTTAGTCAATTTAAACTCAGGTGATACAAAAAGTAAGAATAAATTAGCATCAATATTAATAGATTCTAAACTCTCGAACCAATTATCTTGAGTAATGGATAGCTGTTGAACTTTCATAAATAGGTTATTAGGGATCGTGAAAATAAGCAATTCATCGCTTAAAATGAACATTTCGTCGACATTTTAATGATTTATTTTTGATTATGAAAATATTTTAACCCTTTTAATCATATGGTTAGCTAAATAATTCTTAATAATATTGATATATTATTTTGACAACTACCGAAATCATTATTTCAAAATAATCCCTTTTTAATTACACAATAATTGTAAATTTCAAACACAATTAATATATAAAATGAATTACCCTCCAAAACATCATCAGGATAATAACAAAGCGCATTTATATGAAGTTATTAAGACGTATCCTTTAGCTACGCTCATTTCCGTAGAAAATAATAAGCCATTGATAACGCATTTACCATTAATTTTAGAGGGCGAGAAACTCATTGGTCATATTGATATTAATAATCCGCAAGCACAGCTTTTAAAAGACAATAACGACGTTACCATTCTATTCTCAGGACCAGAGTGTTACATATCACCTAGCTTATTCAGCACTACTCAACTACCGACATGGAACTATATTAAATTACATCTCAAAGGACATGTAAAAGCTATAGAAAGTAATGCTGCTTTAAAACAATCCTTAATCACTATGACTGAGTTTCTTGAAACTCCAGATCATAAATATGTGTTAGAACCCGATAATCCAAGACTAGATCGCAATCTAAATTATATTGAAATGTTTGAGATTGAAATCACCTCTTGGGAAGGTAAATTCAAATTATCGCAGGATAAAAAACCTAGTGATATTAAAAATGCTAGGCAAGAATTAATTAGAGCTAATCAAGAGAGTGTGACACAGTTTTTGGATAAAGTATTTATCTCTTAATAAATTATTATTTTTGGCACAAGTTTTGGATTAAGCACTTTTTTAAATAGAAACCATTATGAAAAAAATCACCATTTTAGCTTTACTTTTAGTTAGTCTATTCTCAAATGCCCAAGAATCTCGATTAACCATTTTTTCGGAAGATGGAGATGCATTTTATTTGATTCTCAATGGCGTCAGACAAAATAAAGAACCGTTAGTAAATATTGCTGTAGATTATTTAATTAATGAGTATTATGATACTAAAATTATATTTGCCGACGACTCTACTCCTATCCTTAACAAAAGACATCTTATGGTTGTGAATGTTGACAATAGACGAGGTGAGTTTATTTATAAAATCAAAACTACTGAACACGGTAAAAAATTACGTTTTTACTCGTTTACACCTTTCCAAGCTATTTTACCACCTCCAAGTAATGTATCTGTCATTCATTATAATGCTATGCCTCTGCCTCCAATTCAAACCATAACACAAACCACCACCACGATGTCTTCTGGTAATGGCGACCAGATTAATATTGGTGTTGGTGTTAATGCTGGTGGTACTAATGTAGGTATAGGAATCAATGTTAATGCTGGATCATCTACAACCACAACCCAATCAACGACAACGACAATTGGGGGACCAGCTGATGTTGTCATTTTTGAAGACACAGGATGTTATGCCATGTCTCGTTGGGATTTCGGTCAGGCATTAGCATCGATTAAAAGCAAAACGTTTTCAGATTCTAGATTAACTCTCGCAAAACAGGTTACTAAAGGTAGCTGTCTAACTTCAGGTCAAATTACTCAGATTACAAGCTTGTTTGATTTTGAGGATAGTAAATTAGAATATGCAAAGTTTGCCTATTCATATTGTTATAATCCGGAGAATTATTGGAAAGTAAATAACGCTTTTGAATTTGAATCTACAATTGATGAACTAAATGAACATATCGAATCTTTCGGACACTAAATTCTGGTTTTAACTTAGAACACTAAAGGAATCTAGTCGTCTTATAATCCTTGGAAATAAAAATTGCTTTTTTTTTAAAAGAAATACTTAGTTGATAATGAAGTTTTTCGATTGATAGTAAACCCTTAGAGGCTAAAATGACAAGGAAAAACAACATTCTTCCAATTATTGTAATATCCCAATTTTGCTGCACATCACTCTGGTTTGCAAGCAATGCTGTTATGAGCAACCTTGTAAAAGTATTCGACCTTAACGACGGAGCTATTGGATATTTAACATCGTCTGTACAATTTGGTTTTATTGTAGGCACCCTAATATTTGCGGTACTTACCATAGCTGACCGATTTTCACCATCCAAGGTGTTTTTTATATCCGCAATTCTTGGTGCTTTATGCAATAGCGCTATCATTTGGGATAGCAATACATTGACTAGCTTATTAGCATTTCGGTTTTTGACAGGTTTTTTTCTTGCTGGTATTTATCCTGTTGGAATGAAAATTGCTTCAGACTATTACAAAAAAGGTCTGGGTAAGTCCTTAAGCTTTTTAGTGGGAGCTTTAGTTCTAGGCACTGCATTTCCACATATATTAAAAGGTTTTATAGACCTTGCCACTTGGAAACCTATAATTATTACAACCTCAACAATTGCGCTATTAGGTGGATTCCTAATCTTGCTCTTAGTTCCTGACGGTCCAAACAGAATCGTAACAAAAAGTCTGCACTTATCCTCATTTTCAAAAGTCTTTGAGAATGTTAAATTTCGTGCTGCTGCTTTTGGCTATTTTGGACATATGTGGGAACTCTATGCTTTTTGGGCTTTCGTACCTATATTATTAAAAACATATAGTCAATTGCATTCAAATATAGAACTCAATATTGCACTTCTCTCATTTATCATTATTGCTATTGGCGGATTAGGATGTATTATCGCAGGTTACGTATCTGAATACTTCGGAACAAAACAAACCGCATTTACAGCACTTTTATTGTCTTGTATTTGCTGCTTTGTATGTCCGTTTTTCTTCGCTGTTAATTCTGAAATTCTATTTATTGGCTTTCTTATCTTTTGGGGAATTGTTGTGATTGCCGACTCTCCTCTATTTTCAACATTAGTTGCCCAAAATGCAGAACCACAACTAAAAGGGACAGCGCTTACAATAGTAAATTGTATAGGTTTTGCGATTACGATTGTGAGTATTTTACTCTTAAATACTTTAGTAAACTCAACTAACTCTTTAATGGTTTATATGGTTTTAGGAGTTGGGCCTGCACTCGGTTTGATAGGCTTGAGTCGCTCGTCAAAATGAATAAAACCTTCAATTTAAAACAGAAGGCTTACTATATAAAATCGATAGCTATTATTGAATATCGTAAGAATCCAAACGTCTAACGATAACAGGTATCCCACTAGAAACAAATGAAGTCGAATCATAAATTAAGCCTATACCATCAGCATAATAAAAGCGATCTAAACCTGGAGCTTGTTCTCCATCTGGCAAAATAACATAGCGCTCGGAATTGACACATGCAAAATCTTCTGCTTCAACATTGAGTATTGTTGTATTTTCTAGTAGTTGTTCCACTATATTTCCCCAATCATTTTCGTTTAGAGTTCGTAATGAATAATCAGTATTAGTAAATTTCACTGTTCCGTCACTCCATACAAGATTACCTTCCCATTCTCTTAGATTCTCAAAGTGCTCACCATTAGGATTGCAAAATGTTATTTGATCTTCATTTCCTGTAGTGAGTCGTCTAAACTTAAAATAGGTGTTTCCTTCAATGTCTTCCTTAGAAATAATACTTACCGAGTCTATTACTCCAGTATCTTCATAAGTTTCTGAGTTTTGATCGTACCTATAATTTTTATACACCCAAGAATTACCAACGGTTAAGGCATAAAAATTAGAGTCTTGAGCTTCTGGTGTCGTCATGTCATCGTTTGAGCATGAAAAAAAACATGCGAATAAGCATACTGTAATAAGGATACGTTTCATAATTTTAGTTGATTTATAAGAAATTAATAAACGTAATTATGTAGAATAGACGTTGTTGGTTTGGTTGATTTATAAGAATAACGAGACAATCTTGGAGTTATTATGTTTTTGAAGGAAAATCATACTTATCATAACTTTCTATAGACATTATTGGATATTTTCCTCTCAATTCTCTTTGTTCATCATAATAGGCTTTACTGCTCTTATATTCGTCAGAAACTTTTTGTTCTTTTTCACGTAACTCGTGTGCAGCTTTCCATTGAGCTGATAATACAGTAATATAATCCTGATAAATTGTTTCTTGATAAATAATATAATTTACCACTCTATCCTGAGTTATACTATTTTTAAACGTTCTAACTAACATTTGATTTGGAACCTTTAATCCATCTATAACTACTGAATTTTTAACATGTACATTTAGAGTATCTTTAAACGAAGGGTCATATGGAATTGCATCTGGCACTAATGGTGGATAAAAAGAGGCTTCTTTAGGCCTAAATTGAAGTACATCAGGAGTAATTATTTTCCTAAAACCTCTTTGTTCAAAGCTTCGAGTGAGTTCGTCTTCATTATACACATTATAAGTTATTCGTTTATGACCACCAGAAAACATGTGTGCTTCGATCTGTTTAATATAATTTAACTCTATAGTCTTGTCAACTGATATTTTAACCTCTAAAAAATCTTTTAACTCCTCTCTGTAAACAGAACTACGTACTCTATTAATCTCACTTGATATTTCATGAATTTAGATCTCCTCATTAAGTTCATTTCTAATAGTTTTTTTATCATTTATATCTCGAACTATTTTGAGGGTTACAACCGGCTATTTTGTATTAGATGTCTTTTGATAATAAAAAGAATGAGGCAAATCCAAAATTGGATTAGCTTTCAAAGCCATCACATCAATTGCTTTATAATTGACAATATCAATTTTGCTCATACCAAGTGAAAGCAAAAAAAGGAATAGAACATTAACAGCTAAAAACTTCCATTTTTTATTTCTTAAAACTTGATTTATTGTCTTAGTTGATTCTAGATATAAGGCAATAATTAAAAGAATAGCAATATATTTTGGAGTTGATGAAAATGGAAAGTTTATACAACACATTGAAAAAGCTCCAAACATGAAGCCTAATTTACAGAACCCGTAAGCAAAATTAAAATTAAGAAAAATTTGTTCATTTATAATTCGTTTTCGCTTTGTACTTCTCCTTGTCATCAAATTTTGAGGTTGGCTAAACAAAAAACTCACAGCCATTGAATTACCAAAGATAATTGATGAAAAAGCAAAAAATAAATTATAAAAACGCCTATCTACTTCACTGATTATATTGGGATATAAATCAAACTTGAACGACATCACTCTCATTGTTTCTCTTAGAACATAAGAGAAACTGTAGATAATTAAAGCAGACAATAGACCTATTATAATAGAGAGTGCTAGTTTTTTCTTAGAAACGTTTCTAAGATTCAAGTTGTCATCATAAAATCGTTTATTGAATTTCATTAAAGAGTGCTTCTAGTAATGAGTAGGTATAACTCAAGAAATGTTACATTAAAACACAATTGGGCCATTATTGGTGTTCTTCACCAACAACTCAAAATAAAATAATTGTCTACTAGAAAATTGTCGTCAAAACTCTGAGAATCCTAATTACGCAGGAATGTGGTGAGCTCACCAAAATCCAAACCTCCATAATTCCCAGAACTCATCAACAACAACGCCTTATTATCAAATTTCTGAGCAAACAAGAAGTCCTTAAAATCCTCTGGATTGGTATAAATAATCAAATCATCACGCTCAAAAGCATTGGCGATTTGTTCATGAGTAACCTCTTCAAGCTTTTTGATTTCTACGGCGTGAGGTGAGTAAAAAACAACTGCTACATCTGCTGCATCCAAAGCACCTTTATATTCTTTTAGAAATTTAGCATTTAAACTACTGTACGTATGTAATTCTAAGCAAGCCACTAAAGTTCTATCTGGATATTGCTCTTTGAGTGCCTTTGTAGTGGCTTCCACTTTACTTGGTGAATGCGCAAAATCTTTATAAGCAACACTCGTAGACGTTTCGGTAATTTTCTCTAGTCGTTTGCTAGCTCCTTTAAAGGTAGAAATAGCTTCGTAAAAATCATCTTCATCAATTCCCATATGCTGGCAAATCCATTTGGCACCTGCGAGATTATTGAGGTTATGTTTTCCAAATATTTCTATAGGTATGTCACCTTCTGGTGTTGCGAGTAATGTATGTCCGTTTTCTACAACATATTCTGGCGTTTGGTAGGCTAATTTTCTAATTTGATTGTCACTGGCCTCTACAACTCGTTTTACTTCAGGATCTTCTTCATTATAATTGATGCTTCCGCCTTGAACAATACTATCCACAAATACGGAAAATTGCTCCACATAATTCTCATAAGTAGGGAACACATTGATATGATCCCAAGCAATACCGCTTAATAAGGCAATATTGGGTTTGTATAAGTGAAATTTTGGTCGTCTATCAATTGGAGAGCTCAAATATTCATCACCTTCTAAAACGATAAAATCATTATCCTCTGTGAGTTTCACCATCACATCAAAACCTTCTAATTGTGCGCCAACCATATAGTCAACATCACGATCATGATAATGCATCACATGTAAAATCATAGACGTTATAGTCGTTTTACCATGACTTCCTCCAATAACAACACGTGTTTTATGTTTGGACTGCTCGTAGAGAAACTCTGGGTAACTATAAATTTTAAGATTGAGTTCTTGAGCTTTTTTAAGTTCTGCGTTATCTTCTTTAGCATGCATTCCTAAAACGATAGCATCTAAATTTGAAGACACCTTTTCTGGAAACCAACCAAACTCTTTTGGCAGCAATCCTTTGGCTTCTAACCTTGATTTTGAAGGCTCAAAAATAGCATCGTCACTACCTGTAACGTGATATTCTTTATTGTGAAGTGCTAGAGCAAGATTGTGCATGGCACTTCCACCGATAGCTATAAAATGTACGTTCATGTGTTGAATTTTGCAAACCTTCAAAGATACTAATTGAAGTGTTAAGTCTAAAGTCTAATTCGATAACTTTTTTCCGGAGATTTATAAACTTTGAATAGCTGTTTTTTCAGTTTTAAAAATATCAATTTGAGGTAAACTAGTAATTGCTTTATCAATCCATTTCAAGGCATCATCTTTGTTTCTTTTGAATTTATAAATCTGTGCCAACCTATAATAAGCCCAAGCTTTTGGAACGCCATCTTCTGCCGAATAATTTTCAATGTAAATAAGCAAACACTTCTCCCCTTTATCCAACTGTATATTGTATTCTGCGCATACTTTCCCTATTTGATAGTGCATCGCGTTGCGTTTATGCTTTTCTCCTGAAGCTTCTAAGTTGCCAATCACTTTATCCGGCTGCTTTTCTTTTTCATATAAATCGGTGAGCTTATCATAGCAGTTTAATGAGCCACCTTCTGTAATGGCTAATTTATAATATTTCTCGGCTAATTCGGGTTCGTCATCATATTCATAAATATAACCTTTAGCTAAGTACCCATCTACTTTAGACAGTGCTTCCAGCTCCTTAGCATATTGAAAAGATTTACTTTTACTTCCACCAATAATTCCCGGCAGTTGCATATATAATTCTACCAAAGCCCAACGTGCGTCAATGTGTTTAGGGTCTAATTCGGCTGCTTTCAAAAAGGCACCCTTAACGTCTCCAATAATACCGAGTGCTTTCATTTTATTGACACTAAGCGCCTTCATACCTAGAGCCCCACCATATTTATAATGAAAATTTGCGTTATTAGGTTTCCCGTCTACTAATTTCTTATACTGAACGATGGCATCATCCCATTTTTCCTGGTGACCATAAGCATCGCCATATAATTCAATAGCTTCAAGATCGCTTTTATTGGTTTTAACGTATTCTGAAAGTAATTGCTCTGCCTTCTTATATTCCTTTTTATCAATTAATTGTTTAGCATCATTAACGAATGCTTGACCAAAAGTCAAAACAGGAGCTAGTAGAAAAAATAAAAAATGTTTCATTTGTTTGTATACTGTTCTTTATTAATAATGTATCAGGGTGCTAAAAGCTTTTGCATGCCCGATTTATAATATGCTCTAGAGCAAAAAGAGCACCACAATTATGACCCCTTTAATGTGGTACTATTTTTGAGTCTCATTCTACAAAGATAAATAGTTTGTACCAGCTAATATTTGAATTTAATGTTAAAGAAAATGATATTTTTTTCTTTCTATGGCACAAAAAAAATAAAGCATAGCGTTAGTTACGGTTTCTGTTTTTGACAAAATCGGAAGAAAAAAGGGCGTTTCATTCTAATAAATTGAACGAGCAGGTCATATTCACTCTTGAAATTATTAACTTCACTCAACCAAACTAAGCAATGACTCATTTATTGTTTTTTGATTAAAGTTAAGGGCATAAATTCCCTAAAAACCTGAATTATGAAGCCAATTATAAGTGTATTAATGATATTATTATTATTTGCGAGTTTTTCTAACGCTCAAACCAAAGACTACACCAAACTATGGACTCAGGTTGATGCCTTTGACCTGCAGGGTTTACCAAAATCTGCATTACAGGTTGTCGCATCTATTGAAAAAAAAGCAAAAGCTAGCAAGAATACGCCTCAAGAAGTTAAGACGTTACTTTTCCGAAGTAAATATGCGCTTATACTTGAAGAAGAAGCGCAATTTAAGATCATTGGAGAATTTAAAGACGCCATAGCAAAAAGTAAATCGCCAACAAAAAATGTGCTTCAAAATATGTTAGCGACTTTATATTGGCAATATTTCAATCAAAATAGATGGAAATTTTATAATAGAACCAAACTCGACAATTCGGCAGGCTCATTAACCGAAAATGTAGACTTTAGGACTTGGGATTTACGCACCTTAATTGAAGAGGTTCATAAAAATTATGAGCACTCCTTACAAAACGCACATATACTTCAACAAACAAGTATAAATGATTTTGAGGCTATTATTATCTCTCAAACCAATTCTAAAATTTATAGACCTACACTTTTTGATATATTATCACATCAAGCTTTAGAATTTTACAAAACTTCTGAAACTAATATTATTAGACCCGCTTATAAGTTTGAAATTGCAGACCCAAAACTTATTGGTCCATCCAATGATTTTTCAGTCATGCAATTAGAATCTAAAGACTCCACATCTTTGCAGCTTAATGCTTTAAAAATATACCAAAATTTAATACAGTTTCATCTTAATGATACGTCGCCTCAAGCACTGGCTGATGTAGATTTAGAACGTCTAAATTTCGTTTCACAATTTGCTATTTTTGATAATAAAGAAACGTTAGTATTAAAAACTTTACAGAATGAAAGCAAAAAATGGAATGCATTAAACAACAGTATCGCAGCCTTATACGATTTTGAAATTGCAAACGTATATCAAGCACTAGGCGAGACCTATCGACCTAACACCAGTGAAACCCATCGCTGGAAGCTTAAAGAAGCTATTGCACTTTGTGATAACGTAATTACTAAGTATCCAAATAGTCAAGGTGCTGAAAAATGCAATATTTTAAAATCTCAAATACTAACGCCATCCCTTCAAATAATTACTGAAGATGTCCTGCCTATAGATGAGAATGCTCTGTCATTAATTACCTATAAAAATCTTAAAAAGATCAACTTTAAAATTGGAACAGTAACTGATGACGAATTAAAAGTACTTCGCTCCTACAACCAAGTTGACGATAAACTGACTATTTTAACCAGAATGAAAACGATACAAAGCTGGACATCCAATTTAAAAGATGACAATGACTACCAGCAACATCGAACAGAAATCACCATTCCCAAGTTAAAAAATGGACGCTATATTATCTATGCACAAGTACAAAACGATAACAACACATATGCAGTTAAGGAAATTCAAGTTTCAAATCTAGCCTATATCCAGAAAGAAAATAAAGGCGATGTTACCTATCAAATTATTGATAGAACAAATGGTAAACCTATACCTAACGCAGCTATCACTTTAGATGATATTAAAAATTATAGAGGGAATTACAAAACAGATAAGTTCTCTACAGATGATAATGGAGAGTTTATGGTCAAAAAAACAGATTACAACCGCTCTCAAATCAAACTCAAAATTAAAGTAAACAAGGACACTGCTTTATTTGATGGACTAAATCTCAATCGTTATTATAACTACGGAAATAACAAACCTAATTACCCACTTTATAAAGGCTTTATTTTCACCGACAGAAGCATCTACAGACCAGGACAACCACTTTATTTTAAAGCGATTGTTATGACAACAAATGATGACAAAACCGAAGTATTAGCAAACAAAACTTTTGATATTACACTTTACAATGCTAATGGAGAAGAAGTCAAATCTTTAGCATTGGCAACGAATGAATATGGTTCTGTTGCTGGGGAATTTATCATCCCTAACGATGGTTTAACAGGTAATTTCTCTATTAGGCTTAAAGGTGAAAACAATTTAAATTCCTACCAATCTATTTCGGTAGAAGACTATAAACGACCAAAGTTTGAAGCAAAATTCACACCTGTTACAAATACCTATAAAGTTAATGACACGGTTACTGTCAATGGAAATGCGCGTGCTTATGCTGGCAGTAATATTACAGGTGCAAAAGTCGTATATCGTGTTCATAGAAAAGTGCAATATCTAAGATGGTACAATTGGTACAGACCTTATTTTAATTCTGAGCCACAAGAAATTGCTCATGGCGAAACCACCACAGATACAGATGGTGAATTTGAAATAGATTTTAAAGCTATTCCAGATGCAAGTCAAGATAAATCTGGGTTACCAACATTTAATTATGAGGTCACAGCAGATATCACAGATATTAATGGCGAAACTCGCAGTGCAACCACCAATGTAAACGTAGGTTATCATGCGTTAACTGCTCAAATTATTATCACGAACCAAATAGATAAACAAGACAACAAGCAAACGTTTTCCGTAGATACTAGAAATCTAAATGGTGAGTTTGTTCCAGCAAAAGGAACCATCAAAATCTATAAACTTAAAGCGTCAAATACGGTTTTAAGACCTCGACCTTGGGAAGCTCCAGATTATCAAGAGTTTACTAACGATGAATTTAAGACCTTATTCCCAAATGAAGCCTATATCAATGAAGATAACTCTAACAACTGGGACAAAGGAGAACTCGTGTATTCTAAAGATTTTAATACTGAAACTTCCAAAGAACTCCAACTAGGCAAAATAAAACGATGGACGTCTGGGGTTTACCTAGTGCTTTTAGAAAGTAAAGATCGTTTTGGTCAAGAGGTTAAAGATGAAGTTCAAACTATGGTTTATAGTAACGACGACAACACTTTAGCAGATCATCAACTCTTTAAAATTACTACGAACAAAAATTCTTATAGCACTAATGATACTGTTGAACTTTTAATTGGCTCTTCTGCAGAAGGGTTATTTGTTACTATAGAAATTGAGAAAGATCATAACATTATAAGCAAGCATGTCGTTGCACTCCATAACGAGAAACAAACGATAACAATCCCAGTGTATGAAAACGACTTAGGTGGTTTTGTTGTGCATTACAGTTATGCGTTTAAAAATAGTTTTAACAATGGAAGTCTCAATATTGCTGTACCCTATCCAAAAACAGATTTAAAAATTGAAACACTTACTTTTAGAGACAAACTCCAACCTGGAATCGATGAAACTTGGCGTTTTAAGATCAAAGGACCTAAAGGTGATAAAGTCGCTGCAGAGCTTCTTGCCAGCATGTATGACGCCTCTCTTAATCAATTTAAAACTCATGATTGGTCATTTAACCCGATCCAACAACCGTCTTACTATTCGTATTATCGAACAAATTCTGGTAGAAGTTTTGTAGTGAATCCGTTTAGTATTGATAATTTACAAAATAATACTGGCAATTATAGTGTTCAAGACTATGATGCTTTGAATTTCTTTGGGCTTTATTTAGGAAATGGAAGAACTAACTATTTAATGAAATCGTCTTCCGTTGCTCTTGAATATGTAAGAGAAATATCAGTCGACGATGCCAAAAGGGAAATTGATAACACTAAAATTGGTTATTTATCAAAAGGCCAAGCTGCTGGTGTGAGCGTTTCAACTGGCAGTGGACAACCAGGAAGTAGCGCAAACGTAGTGATAAGAGGACGGAGTTCAGTTGATGATAATCCTAATATTATAGAAAAACAAAACTTCAACAACGTAACAATTCGTAAAAATCTTCAGGAGACCGCTTTCTTTTTTCCGCAGTTACAAACAGACAAAGAAGGGAATGTGAGTTTTAGTTTCACCACACCTGAGGCTCTGACCAAATGGAAATTACAATTACTAGCACACACAAAATCTTTAAAAAGTAACATAACTTCTTTAGAAACTGTGACTCAAAAAGAATTGATGGTCATCCCAAATGCGCCTCGTTTTTTAAGAGAAGGTGATCAAATTAGTATCAGTACTAAAATTGCAAACCTTAGTGACGGCCCACTCAAAGGTGTTGCAGTACTTCAGTTATTTGATGCACTTACTGGTGAATCTATTGATCAAAAACTATCAAATGCTTTTAATGAATTAGGTTTCATAGTTTCGGCCAAAGGAAATACAAATGTCACTTGGAATCTTGATATTCCATACGATGTTGACGCTGTACGATATAAAATTATCGCAAAATCAGGTGGTTTTAGTGATGGCGAACAAAACGCACTACCTGTATTAAGTAATAGAAGGTTAGTCACAGAAACATTATCCATGTGGATTAAGAGTAATGAGACACGAACGTTTACTTTAGATAAGTTGGCGACAACGACATCAACAACCTTGAAGCATCACAAACTGACATTAGAAATGACCTCAAATCCTACTTGGTATGCCGTGCAAGCCTTGCCTTATTTGATGGAATATCCTTATGAGTGTAACGAGCAAACTTTTAGTCGTTACTACGCGAATGCTCTAGCAAGTCATATTGCGAATAGCAATCCTAGAATTCAAGAGGTTTTTAATCTGTGGCGAAATACAGATGCTTTGCTTTCTAATTTAGAAAAGAACCAAGAATTGAAATCCATTTTAATTCAAGAAACACCTTGGCTACGTGATGCCCAAAGTGAAACCGAACAGAAAAAACGTATTGCTCTCCTATTCGATTTAAATAAAATGAATAATGAGTTAGACTCTGCAATGCGCAAACTCAAAAATGGTCAAATGAGTAATGGTGCATGGTCATGGTTCAATGGAGGACGATCAAACCGCTATATCACACAGCATATCATTACTGGGTTCGGTCATTTAGATAAGTTATCTGTCACGACGAGTGAAGACGAGATGCCAATGATTGGAAAAGCAATCGCATACCTAGACGCTGAGTTTATTCAAGAATATAAAGACATCAGAAAATATAACAAGGATGCCGATTTAAGTAAAGATCACCTGAGCTATACGCAACTGCACTATTTGTATATGCGTAGCTTTTTTCCGGAGATAAAAATATCAAAAGAAGTGGAGACCATTACAGATTATTACCAGACGCAAATCCAGAAATACGGGATAAGTCGATCGCTATATGCCAAAGGATTAATGGCGTTAGTGCTTTATAGGATGGATGACAGCAGTACCTCTGCAAAACTTATGAAATCTCTACGCGAAACGAGTATTACTTCAAAAGAATTAGGTATGTACTGGAAAGCAAACACAAGTTCATGGCACTGGTATCAAGCGCCAATTGAAACGCAAGCATTATTGATTGAAGTATTTTCTGAAGCTGGTACTGCCTTTCAGGGTGAAACGAAGAATCTTGAAGATATTGATAATCTAAAAATCTGGTTGCTTAAAAATAAGCAAACCAACCGCTGGAAAACCACAAAAGCCACTACGGCAGCTGTTTATGCTTTGCTGCTGCAAGGCGGCGATTGGTTGAGTGTCACAGACATGGTGGATATCGTTATTGGCGGGCAGCAAATTGCTCCTTCAAAATTAGAAGATGTCAAGGTTGAAGCTGGAACTGGGTATTTTAAAACGCGTTGGAATTCTTCGGAAATTGAACCAGACATGGCAACCGTCAAATTAATAAAGAAAGGGGATGGCATTGCTTGGGGAGGTTTATACTGGCAATATTTTGAAGATTTAGATAAAATAACCTCAGCGGAAACACCTCTTAAACTTAGCAAAAAACTCTTTAAGAAAACCAACACAGATACTGGTGAACAAATAACAGAAATCACAGCAGAAACCAATTTAAAAGTTGGCGATTTGGTAAGCGTTCGCATAGAATTACGAAGTGATCGCCCAATGGAATTCATTCACATGAAAGACATGAGAGCTGCAGGATTAGAACCTGTTAATGTATTGTCTCAGTATCAATACCAAGATGGGCTGGGTTATTATGAAAGTACAAAAGACGCATCAACCAATTTCTTTTTTGACTATTTACCCAAAGGTGTTTATGTTTTTGAATATGATTTAAGAGTAAATAACGCTGGTAATATGAGTAATGGGATCACGACGATTCAAAGTATGTATGCTCCAGAGTTTAGCAGTCACAGTGAAGGTATTAGGATTAGTGTTGATTAAAAACTCAACTGCTCTTTAAACAAATACGATTGTCGTCTGGAGATTTCAATTTCTTCTCCAGATTATATTTCTATTTTTAGTTTCCAATTCAACCAAGGCACCACTTTTTTAACATGGTGAATGTTTATGATTAGCCATATAGTATTTAAATTTTTAAATGCTCGCAACCAAACAGGTTTACGAATACATTTTTTTGTTGGAAACCTTTAATAGATAAAAAGACGAGGACTAAAGCGCCAAATAACAAGGACGTTGCAATTACAATATTTTCTCTAAAATTGTACGCATGTGCTAACGAAAATCCAATTAAAATAACAGAAGAACGTTTAGCCATGTTATTATGACCAACGGTAAAATGATTTATACGAACGGAAAAAAGGCTCTATATTTTAAGATCTATTTTATTTCTGGCGGAAAGCCTTTTAAAACCTTTTCAACAATAGCAATAAATAAAGCTTCGCGCTTTTCGGGAGATGCGTTTAGTTTAAAATTTGATTCTGAAACTGCTTGCCAAAAGAGCGCGTCATTACTTTCATCAACAAAATCAAAAATAATTTCTCTACCTAATTTTGTTTGGCCTATTGGTAATCCTATTGAAAGTCCGCCACCTACATTATTACCAACTCCACCAACTCCCACTCCTACTGTGCTTCCTCTTGCTTGTTGAAATTCGATACTCTTAATATCTATCAAAAAATCTGGAGTTTCAGATACCATATAACCCCTACTTAATAAGGCACTATCTAATGCTTTAAATAGACGTTTTGAATCTAATTCACTCATTCCTGTATTCACATCTGAAAAATAATTATAGGTCTTATAACTCTTAAAATTTGTGGTTTTGTCGTAATCATAATTGACGTAAATTGAAGAACAAGATGTCAATACTATTAGAAATAAGAGTATGAATAACTTTTTCATGGCTTTTTTATTTTAAAAGTAGCAAAATTATTTCTTATGCTTTATTATTCTTTACCAGTGCGTTAAGGATGGAGCAATTGTTGGAGCTCATCTTTGATAGCGACTTGCGAGAGCCAGACCCTTTGTAGTTTTCTACGGAAAAGGGTAACGTCCATAAAAAATTATTTTTTATCGTCAGGGTCTACAGATTTTGTCAATGCTGAAGAAATAATACCAGTTGGAATAGCTACAATACCCAAACCAATCATAAGAATAAAAAAGGTAAACATCTTACCTCCTATGGTGATCGGATATACGTCACCATAACCCACTGTAGTTAACGTAATAATTGCCCACCATAAACTATCAAAAATGGAAGAAAAATGCTCTGGTTGCGCTTGGTTTTCAAAATAATAAATACCAACAGCAGCAAAATAAATAAGAATTAATGTAATAAAAATGAATAAAAATATTTGCTCTTTTGCAGATTTTATAGCTCTTGTAAATTGAGTCATCGCACGATTATAGCGTACGAGTTTAAATATTCTAAATAATCTTAAAAAACGTAAAGCTCGCAATGATCTTAAATCTACTCCAAAGGCTAAATAAAATGGGAGAATAGCTAGAAAATCAATAAGACCAAAAAAGCTAAAAATGAATTTCAATTTATGGTTTGCAACATAGATTCGCAATAGGTATTCTATGGTAAAGATAATGACGCAAAATGTTTCTACAAAATGAAGTATAGATCTGGTTTTTGGATCCAAATCTGGTATCGTTTCCATAGAAAATGTTACGATTGACACCAAAATCAATGCTTGAATACACAAGGAAAAAAAACGGCTGACTGGATTATCGTTAATTTCTACAATGCTTTTGATATACTCTTTCATAACTATTAGACTAAAACTATAATACATGAATCTTTACGAAAGTCAAGACTATTAACCGTTAAGCATTTTCCAAAGTTTATCTTTCAATTCGACAATACCCTTTTGAGCTATAGAGGAAATAAACATGTATTCAATTGGAAGTGTCTTATCTAATTCATTTGCCAATTCTACTTGAAGTTCATCATCCAACATATCACTTTTAGATATCGCAATCATACGTTCTTTATCCAACATTTCTGGATTATAACGCCTGAGTTCATCTAAGAGAATATCATATTGCTTACGAATATCTTTAGCATCTGCAGGAATTAAAAATAGTAAAATCGAGTTGCGTTCTATATGACGTAAAAAGTAATGACCAAGTCCTTTCCCTTCAGCAGCCCCTTCAATAATTCCAGGAATATCTGCCATTACAAATGTTTGGTAATCGCGATATTCTACAATCCCTAAATTAGGTTTTAAGGTTGTAAATTCATAGTCTGCAATTTTAGGTTTTGCTGCGGTAACTACAGAAAGCAATGTGGATTTCCCAGCATTTGGAAAACCTACTAAACCAACATCTGCCAAGATTTTAAGCTCTAAAGTAATTCTGTTTTCTTCAAGATCTTCTCCAGGTTGCGCAAATCGAGGTGTTTGGTTACGGGAGTTTTTGAAATGCCAGTTTCCTAATCCTCCACGTCCTCCTTGAGCGATGATCTGCTCTTCACCATCCTCAGTAATTTCAAATAAGGTCTCATCGGTTTCTGTATCTTTCACAACAGTTCCCAAAGGCACATCAATATAGACATCTTCTCCATCTGCACCTGTACTTCTACTCTTGCTTCCAGATCCTCCATGACCAGCTCGTGCGTGGCGCTTAAATTTTAAATGTAAAAGTGTCCATAGGTTAGAACTCGCACGAATGATGACATGACCGCCTCGACCACCATCTCCTCCATCTGGACCACCTTTTTCTATGAATTTTTCGCGATGCAAGTGTGCAGAGCCTTGTCCTCCCTTTCCAGAAGAAACCTGTATTTTTACGTAGTCAACGAAGTTACCTTCAGTCATATTATTATCTTCATTTCAAGCTTTTGATCTAAAATTTACTGACGGCCAGTGGCTGTCCTCCTTTCAATTTCAAATCTTCAGTCATATTATTATCTTGATTTCATCATTTAGATTTAAATTACCTGACAGCCACTGGCTGTCCTCCTTTTAATTTCAAATCTTCAGTCATAATCTTTTTTATCTATACTCGTTTGCTTATAAAGTAAGCTACCTTATAATTTATCAATCACAACGTTTAAGCGCTCTGTAATACCCTCAATACTACCAACACCATCAACACCAAAGTACTTGTCTTGAGATTCGTAATAGTCTTTTAATATTGCTGTTTTCTTGTAGTATTCTGTAATTCTGTTTCTAATGATTGATTCATCAGCGTCATCTTTTCTACCGCTAGTTTTACCACGCTCTAATAAACGTCCAACAAGCACTTCATCATCCACTTCTAAAGCAATCATCGCATTTATTTTAGAATCTTTATGATCCATTAATTGATCCAAAGCTTCTGCCTGAGCGTTTGTTCTTGGAAAACCATCAAAGATAAACCCTTGAGCATCTGTATTTTTCTCCACTTCTGCATTTAGCATATCAATAGTAACCTGGTCTGGAACTAATGCTCCTTTATCCATGAAAGACTTTGCCAACATGCCTAATGCCGTTTTGTTTTTTATATTGAACCGAAACACATCTCCTGTAGAGATATGAACTAGATTATATTTTTCCTTTAAAAAATTAGCTTGTGTTCCTTTTCCTGCACCTGGAGGTCCAAATAGGACTAAATTAGTCATGTGTTGTCTTGTTTTTAATTGATATACAGCCGGTAAATGTCTTCCCAGACCATCATAGTCTAATCCATAACCAACTATGAATTTATTAGGAATCTCCATACCTACATAATGTAATTTATAATCTTTTTTATAAGCTTCTGGCTTGTAAAATAAAGTAGCAATTTTTAATTCATCCACGTTTTCATTTTCAAAAATACGATGCACTTCTACTAATGTATTTCCAGAATCAATAATATCTTCTAAAATGACTACTTTTCTGCCAGATAAATCTTGTGTTAAACCGATAAGCCTATGAATATCTTCAGTTGACTTCAAACCTTCATAAGAAGCCAACTTTATAAAAGTAACTTCACAAGGTTTAGGATATTTTTTTACAAAATCACTTACAAACATGAAAGAACCGTTCAAGATTCCCACAAATACCGGGACTTCGTCTTGTAAATCGTTTGCTATCTCATCTACCAAACGTTGTACTGTAGCATCTAATTCTTGCTCAGAAATGAATGGTTTAAAGTATAAATCGTGTAGTTTAATCACTTGTTTTTGATTTTAAAAATCCAAAGATACGGATTTGATTTACGATTGCCGATTTTCAATTTATGATTTTAGAATATTGTTTTATAATTAGTGTATTTTTGTAATGGCAAAGCGTAGATTTTTGCTAAAATAGTATCTCAACTACGCTCGATATGACATTAATATTCGCAAAGCAAATGGCAAACTATTTCTCTTCAGATTTCAAACTCGGTATTCTTGGTGGTGGACAACTCGGTAAAATGATGTTGTATACCACGAGAAAATTTGACATTAAAACACACGTCATGGATTCTAGTGAAGAAGCGCCATGTAGAAGCGCATGTAATCATTTTACACTAGGTGATTTAATGGATTTTGATGCGGTTTATAACTTCGGAAAGCAAGTCAATCTTGTAACATTTGAGATTGAAAACGTCAATGTTGATGCCCTTGAGAAATTAGAAAAAGAAGGTATCAAAGTATATCCATCATCAAAGAATCTTCGTATTATTCAAAATAAAGCCACACAAAAATTGTTTTATCGCGACCATGGGATTCCAACATCAGATTTTACGCGCTTTGCTTACCTATCGGAAATTGAAGATGCCATTGATAATGGCGGATTAAAATTCCCATTTGTTTGGAAAGCCGCACAGTTTGGATATGACGGCAATGGTGTAAAAATAGTGAGACAACTTTCAGATTTAGAAGATTTACCAAAAGGGGAATGTATTGCAGAAGATTTAGTACCTTTTAAAAATGAGTTGGCAGTTATTGTGGTACGAAACCCAAATGGCGATGTGAAAACATATCCCGTTGTAGAAATGGAATTTCATCCAGAAGCCAATCAAGTTGAGTATGTGATTTGTCCTGCTAGAATAGACGAAGCTGTTGCTAAAAAAGCAAAAAACGTAGCGCTTAAAGTTTCCGAAGCATTTAAACACGTGGGACTTTTAGCAGTAGAACTCTTTCAAACCGAAACCGATGACATATTAGTAAATGAAGTCGCTCCAAGACCACACAACTCAGGTCACCAAACGATTGAAGCCAACTATACGTCTCAATTTGAGCAACATATACGCGCTATTTTAAATCTACCGTTAGGTAAAACAGAGAGCATAGTTGGTGGTATTATGGTAAATTTAGTGGGTGCAGAAGGACACACTGGTGATGTTGTTTACGAAAACATAGAAGAAATCATGTCACTTGAAGGCGTAACGCCACATATCTACGGAAAAAAGCAAACGCGACCATTTCGTAAAATGGGACATGTTACCATTGTAAATGAAGATCTTAATGACGCCAGACGAATTGCTGAACAAGTCAAGAAAACGATAAAAGTTATAAGTAAATAAATATGAATAAAGTAGCAGTAATCATGGGAAGTAAAAGTGACCTTCCTGTCATGCAAGACGCCATTGACATCTTAAAAGAGTTTAAAATAGAGGTTGAAGTAGATATTGTATCTGCACATCGAACGCCTGAAAAATTATTCGATTTTAGTAAAAACGCACATTCTAGAGGTATCAATGTTATTATCGCAGGCGCGGGTGGTGCCGCACATTTACCAGGAATGGTCGCTTCTTTATCTCCATTACCTGTGATTGGTGTTCCCGTAAAAAGCAGTAATTCAATTGATGGTTGGGATTCAATACTATCTATTTTACAAATGCCTGGAGGAGTCCCTGTGGCAACAGTTGCTCTAAACGGTGCAAAAAACGCTGGAATTCTTGCTGCCCAAATTATTGGCGTTTCAAATGAAGAGGTGCGCAAAACTATTATTGATTATAAAGAAAGTTTAAAAATTAAAGTGATCGAATCCTCTAAGAATTTAGGCTAATCTACAGCATAAAAAAACCTCGCTTTTATACGAGGTTTTAGAGCTATTAATCAATGTTATTAAATCTTTCTTCTCAGTAATATTAAATAACAATGCAAATGTACTTATAATTTAACGGGGAATTCTTAAGGTTTAGTTAATGGTTTCCAAATACTTATAAACATTTCAACATTAATTCTAACAAAAATCTTTAATTATATTTTTAAAAATGAATATTCTAAATACTACATTCAACACACCTTACCATACTGCTCCTTTTTCGAAAATTAAGAATGAGGATTATATGCCTGCGTTTTTAAAAGCGATTAAAAAAGCCAAAGTAGAAATCGATACGATTGCAAATTCTTCCGAAACACCTAGTTTTAAGAACACTATTGAGGCATTGGATTTTTCGGGAGAGGAATTAGATCGATTATCAAGCATATTTTTCAATCTGAATAGTGCTGAAACTAATGACCACATCCAAAAGATTGCTCAAGAGGTGTCTCCTCTACTTTCTGACTTTAGTAATGATATTACGCTTAACGAATCTTTATTTAAACGTGTCAAAGCAGTTTATGACCAAAAGTCTAATTTAGACTTGACTACGGAGCAAAGTACGCTTCTCGACAAAAAATATAAAGGCTTTTCTAGAAATGGTGCAAATCTTTCCGAAGAAAAGAAAACAAGACTTCGCGAGATTGACAAGCAATCCAGCAAGTTGAAGCTTAATTTTGGTGAAAACATTTTAGCAGAAACTAATAAATTTGAAATGCACCTTACTAATGAAAATGATCTTACAGGATTACCAGAAGGCGCAAAAGAAGCCGCACAGCAATTGGCTGAATCTAAAAATAAAGAAGGTTGGTTGATTACTTTAGATTACCCTAGTTATATCCCTTTTATGACGTATGCAGATAATCGTGAGTTAAGAAAAGAACTCGCTATTTCTGCAGGTTCAAAAGCATTTAAAGGTGACGCGTTAGATAATCAAGATAACGTTTTACAAATTGTAAAATTACGTCATGAACGTGCCAATTTATTAGGTTATAAAACGCATGCACATTTTGTATTAGAAGAGCGCATGGCAAAAACACCTGAGACCGTTGAAAATTTCTTAAATGAACTTTTAGAAAAAGCAAAGCCTGCTGCCCAGAATGAATTTGAAAATTTAGAGCAGTTTGCGAAAGACTTGGATGGTATTGATAGATTAGAAAAATGGGATGGTTCTTATTATGCTGAGAAACTGAAACAAAAATTATTTAGTTTAGATGATGAACAATTAAAACCCTATTTCAAATTAGAAAACGTGATTAATGGCGCCTTTACGATTGCAGAGCGTTTATTTGATTTAAAATTTGAAGAAATTGATACTATTGACAAATATCATAAAGATGTTCTGACTTATAAAGTAACAGATAACAAAGGAAATTTAGTATCTATTTTCTATGCCGATTTCTTCCCAAGAGCAGGAAAGCGAAATGGTGCATGGATGACAGTGTATAAACCACAATACATTAAGGATGGCGTTAATGACAGACCACATATTTCTAATGTTTGCAACTTTACAAAACCAACAAAAAGTAAACCGTCATTGCTTACATTTAATGAAGTAACAACATTATTTCATGAGTTTGGTCATGCCCTACACGGAATGCTTGCTAACACAACCTATCCTAGTCTCTCAGGCACAAGCGTGTTTTGGGATTTTGTTGAGTTACCAAGTCAAGTATTGGAGAACTGGTGTTATGAAAAAGAAGCGTTGGAGTTATTTGCAACCCACTATGAAACCGGAGCAGTGATTCCTATGGAACTTATAGAAAAAATTAAAGCATCGTCTACCTTTCATGAAGGTATGCAAACCTTAAGACAAATTAGTTTTGGCCTCTTGGATATGTCATGGCATGGACAAGATCCAACCGCCATTACAAATATAAAAACTCACGAGTTTAAAGCATTTGAAAACACAAAACTTTATCCTGATGTTCAGGAGAATTGCATGAGTACTTCGTTTGCTCATATCTTTCAAGGTGGTTACAGTTCTGGTTATTACAGTTATAAATGGGCAGAACTTTTAGATGCAGACGCCTTTGAATATTTCTTAGAAGAAGGCATTTTTAACAAAGTGGTTGCTCAAAAATTCAAGGATAATGTATTATCCCAAGGTGGCATTGAAGACCCTATGACGTTATATAAACGTTTTAGAGGGAAAGAACCAAGACCAGATGCGTTGTTGAAACGTGCTGGATTGATAGAAAAATAAGAACTTAAAGGGTTGGAATAAAAATTCAACCTTTTATTTTAAAACAAACTTTCAATAATTATTGAAAGTTTGAAATATTTAATATACCTTTATGCTGTTAATAAAATTAAGAATATGAATTACGACGAAGCTAAAACTAAATTTGTGAGTACTTGGGGCAGCTTAGGTACCCTCTGGGGAATCAATAAAGCCATGGCTCAAATACAAGCATTACTTTTTATTTCTATAAAACCATTGTGTATGGAAGACATTATGGAAGAACTCAAAATTTCACGTGGTAATACTAGTATGAACTTACGCCAATTAATGGACTGGGGAATTGTCACTAAAGTAATTATTCCCGGTGAACGAAAAGAATATTTTACGACAGAAAAAGAGGTGCAAGAATTAGCTAGAGTGATCGCAAAGGAGCGTAGCCGCCGAGAAATAAAACCCGTTGTGAAAGTATTAAAAGAAGTATCCTCTATAGCAGATGACGGAACAGAAAAAACAAAAGAACTTATAAAACAAACAAAAGCGTTACATGACTTAACAGAAACTGCAGATGATATGATTAACAAATTGGTAAATCAAAAACAAAACTGGGTTACTAAATCTTTACTAAAACTCATAAAATAAAAAAATTTAAAATATGCTTTCAAAATTTTCTGAAAGTTTAAAACAAAAAATAATAAATTATAGCCTCCTCACATATGGTATATACCTTACAAACATCACAGTGATTATCATAAAATTGGGTTGGATGTCATCTAGCAACTTATTATTCTTTTCTATAAGCCCTCGACAATCGAGACACCCTTCTAAACCAGTACTAAAAACAACTGTTTTATTGATGTTCTACACACGCAACACACGACCACTTTATATTAAAACTTAAAGAACAGTAGCATGAAAACACTAGAAAATCACACACTCCTTTACGATCAGGATTGCCCATTATGCCAGGTCTATACCTCTGGTTTTATAAAAACTGGTATGCTAGATAAAAATGGAAGACAACCGTTCAGCACCATATCTTTAGAAAATCAAAATTTCATCGATGTGAAACGCGCATCTAACGAAATTGCATTAGTTGATAATAAACATAAAACGGTAATATATGGTATTGATAGTTTACTAAAAGTACTGGGTTATAGATTTCCAACTATTGAAAAAATAGGACACATAAAACCCGTAAAATTCCTATTAAAAAAACTCTATAGCTTTATTTCTTATAACCGTAAAGTGATTATTCCAAGTCAAGAAAACAAATTAGAACACTTACAATGCTTACCCACATTTAATGTGACCTATAGATTACTATACTTACTATTTTCAGTAATCGTTACCATGTTTACTCTATTTTATTATGGCAAACAGATCTCAACACTTCCTCAAGGACCATTGATAAGAGAAGGATTTATCACCATTGGTCAATTGGTATTCCAAGGGATACTCCTTTATAAATTGGATAAGAAAACTATTGTCAATTACTTAGGAAATTTGATGACTGTATCACTTATAGGTAGTTTGATGTTATTACTTTTACTACTTATAAATCTAGTGATTCCTCTTAATGAGATCATCTTTTTAATAGGGTTTGGAATAACGATCTTTATTATGTTTAAAGAACATTTTAGACGTGTCAAATTACTTAAATTAGCGAATTTTCTCTCTTACACTTGGGTTGTTTATAGAGTACTTATTTTAATAACCATTATAATTTCAAACTGATGAAACGCGCATACTACAAGTAAATGACCGTTAAGAAACAATACATATTACACATGAAAACTATAACAATAGCTGGAGGCAGTGGATTTCTAGGACAAATTCTAGAAGACTACTTTACAAAAAAAGGAGACCATGTTTATATTTTAACACGAACAGTACAGCGTAAAAATGATATCTACTGGAATGCTAAAGATCTTGAAGATTGGACAACAATTCTAGAACAAACAGATGTGTTAATCAATCTTACAGGAAAGTCTGTTGACTGTAGATATAACGAAGACAATAAACAACAAATCCTTAACTCCCGTATAGATTCTACACATGCATTAGGATTAGCTATTAATCTTTGTGAAGACCCACCAGAGGTTTGGTTTAACTCCTCAACTGCTACAATTTACAGACATTCTACAGATCTGCAAATGACTGAAAAAATGGGTGAGATTGGTGATGATTTCTCAATGAATATTGCTAAGTCATGGGAGAAAGCGTTTTACTCTGTTACCAATCCTAAAACCAGAAAAATTGCATTACGCACATCTATTGTTATGGGAAAACATGGTGGAGCAACTGAGCCTTTAAAAAACTTAGTTAAATTTGGTTTAGGAGGAAAACAAGCTTCTGGAAATCAAAAAATAAGTTGGATTCATGAGTTAGATTTCGCAAGGGCTATTGACTTTTTAATTGTGAATGACGCGTTAGATGGCAATTTTAATTTAGCAGTACCCACTCCAACTAATAATAAAACCTTAATGACATCTTTTAGAAAAGTGATGAACATACCTTTTGGAATTTCGCATCCCGAATGGTTAATCAAACTTGGAGCAAAACTCATTGGTACAGAGCCAGAATTGGTTATGAAAAGTAGAAATGTAATCCCAGAACGACTATTAGAAAACGAATTTAAATTCATTCATTCAGATATAGAAATCGCATTAGATAACCTTATAAACTAAATATTATGACATTTTTAGAAGCCTACTGGAAAAACTTAATACTCATCAATTATGAAGTGGATCCTAAGATCTTAGAACCCTTACTTCCAATGGGAACAACACTAGATAGTTACAACGGAAAATACTTTGTAAGTATTGTTGGATTTCTATTTATGGACACTAAAGTATTAGGTATAAAATTACCCTTTCACGTCAATTTCGAAGAAGTAAATCTTAGATTTTATGTGCAACGCAATGGCGAACGAGGAGTTGTTTTTATTAAAGAAATAGTTCCTAAACCACTAATCACCTTAGTAGCCAATTCATTGTATCACGAGCATTATTACACTGCCAAAATGAAGCATCATTGGTCAGAGAATGACAATTCTAAAAACTTTGAATACCAATGGAAACTAAAAAATAAGTGGCAATCTATTTCAGTGGAAACAGCAACTGAGTTTTCTTCAATCCCCGAAAACTCAGAAGAACAATTTATTACAGAGCATTATTTTGGTTACACGAAATACAAAACCAAAACTTTTGAATATGAAGTTGTACATCCTTCTTGGCGTCAATTAAAAGTTAATAATTATGTTGTTAATATAGACTTTGAAGGCAACTATGGATCTCAATTTAAACACTTAGAAAACGTAATACCAACCTCTGTTATTCTTGCTGAAGGCTCTAAAGCTAGTGTGAAAAACAAAAAAACAATCCACAAGTAATACTTTCGATAAAATCAATTTTTTAGGTTATTTTTGAAATGAAATTGTTTAGATAAACAAATGCCAAAACACACTATCGATCCTAATCAATGGATTAATCGCTATTCGGATTATCTTTTTAATTACACGATTACTCGTGTCAATGACAGTGAAAAAGCTAAAGATTTAGTTCAAGATACTTTTGTAGCTGGTTTAAAATCTATGAAGAATTTTAAAGCAGAAGCCAGTGAACGCACGTGGCTCATTTCGATATTAAAAAGAAAAATTATAGATCACTACCGTAAAATCAACTCTAATAAAGGTAAAGCGGAAGTTAGAATATCCTACAATAGCGAAGAAAACGAAGGTGATTGGTTAGAAGAGCGTGTTGCAGATCCTTTTGATAAAACTGCAGAGGATACGATCGAAAATACAGAGTTAGGTTTAGCAATCGACAACTGCTTAAAAAAACTTCCATCAAAACAAGCCCAAGTTTTTGAGATGAAAACAATATTAAATTACGAAACCGAAGCTATATGTAATGAATTAAATATTACTGCGTCTAATCTTTGGGTAATTATACATAGAGCACGAACGGCTATGGCAAGTTGCCTGGAAAAAAATTGGTTTTAAAATGGGTAATAAAATTATAATCCTTTGCAAAGAAGCAAATCATGTCTGTGATAAAACACAATATAAGGAGGCAACGTTGTGGGAGAAATTCTTATTAAATATACACCTTATTTATTGTAAAGTTTGTAGAAAATACTCAAAGAACAATGCGAATTTGACTAAACTTATGATTAAAAGTCCTGTAAATTTAGATCCCATTTCTAAAGAAAATTTAAGGACAGCTTTTGAAAAAGAATTAGCTAAGCATAAATAATATTCCTAACCATATTAGTGGTAAACTCTCTACCCAAAACGCACTATAATAGCTGTTTTGATTTTGTTTCGCAAACACTAAAAACAATAGTGTGATTGACGAAATAATTAAAGAACTCAATAAACTTCTAATATTGAGGTCGTCTTTATAATAATTCAATGCATAAAATAGAACTAATAGTAACATGCCGACTAGCTTAGTTTGCTTTACTCCTATTTTCTGAGGAATGGTTGCCAGTTTCAAACCATCATAATTTAAATCTCTAATCTCAAACGGAAGCATCAACACCAAAACAAAAAGAAAACGCTGAAAAGCAGTGATAATGACATCATCTGTAATTTTAAATTGATTGTTAAACAATGGTAAGAAAACAGAAACACCTGCCCATATTATTGCAATAATATACACTTTAAGACCACCAATACTTCGTAAATTCTTTTGCTTATCAATGAAGATTTTTTTAGGAATTATAGGTATCGCATATAAAAAAGTTGCCAATCCAAAAAAACCAATATAAAGTAATGTCTTTAGTTCTAACTTAAGTGCATAATAAGTCATTATTATAAAACAGATTCCAGAAAATACTTGAATAGTTTTTAACCACTGCGCCAAACCTCGGTGATGAAATTTTGCCAATCCAAAATACTTCACAAAATTGTATCCAGTTATAGACGCAAAAAAAATAAAATTGAGCACATTTTCATCATATGGAATATCAAATTGTAGCAAGGTCAAACAAGATAAAGCATATACTGCTAAAGCCACGTGAATACTGCTATTAATGTAAAAATCTAAAAATATTTTAAGGACTCGCATTGTACAAAAATAATCAAACTGTTAATAAACCATTATTTTGGTTGAAAAGTTTCATTTTCATTAACAACTAAGGCTCATTATTTCCTTAATTTTGCAAAACAAAACACAACTTAAATAATTGAATGAATACAGAAGATTTTTCACTACGTCATATTGGTCCTAGAGAAGCGGATCAAAAACTAATGTTACAAATAATTGGGGTGGACTCTATGGAGCAATTAATCCATGAAACTATACCCAATGGAATTCGTTTAAAATCAGATTTAGATCTTGACGCACCAATGAGTGAACAAGAATATTTGCTGCATATTTATGATTTATCAAAAAAGAATAAAGTTTATAAAACCTATATTGGTTTAGGGTATCATCCTACTATTTTACCTGCAGTGATACAGCGTAATGTTTTAGAAAACCCAGGTTGGTACACTGCATATACGCCTTATCAAGCAGAAATTGCTCAAGGACGTTTAGAAGCCCTTTTAAATTTCCAAACGATGGTCACTGACCTCACAGGTATGGAAATTGCCAATGCGTCTTTACTTGACGAAAGTACTGCTGCCGCAGAAGCTATGAGTTTATTGTTTGCCGTTAGAGAGAGAGACCAAAAGAAGACTGGTATTAATAAGTTTTTCGTTTCAGAAAACATACTACCTCAAACATTGTCGCTATTGCAAACTAGAGCAACACCAATTGGAATTGAGCTCGTAATTGGAAGCGAATCTGATTTTGATTTTTCTACGGAATATTTTGGTGCCATTTTACAGTATCCTGGTAAACACGGTCAAATAACCGATATTAAAACGTTCATTGAGAAAGCAAATGCATCTAGAATAAAAGTTGCTGTCGCCGCCGATATTATGAGTCTTATCAAATTAGAAGCTCCAGGTAAATTTGGTGCAGATGTCGTTCTTGGTACCACACAACGTTTTGGAATCCCAATGGGTTATGGAGGACCTCATGCCGCATATTTTGCTACAAAAACCGCTTATAAACGAGATTTACCAGGACGTATTATAGGAGTAACTAAAGACTTAAATGGCAATAGAGCCTTACGTATGGCTTTGCAAACTCGTGAGCAACATATTAAACGTGACAAAGCGACATCAAATATTTGCACTGCTCAGGTATTATTAGCAGTAATGGCTGGTATGTACGCTGTTTATCATGGACCAAAAGGCTTAGAGTTTATCGCCAACAAAATTTATGACAAAGCAACAACTCTTGCCAACGCACTCGAAGATTTAGGTTTTGAACAAACAAATACATCGTTCTTTGATACCCTTCATATTAAGGCAGATGCAAAAGCGATTAGAAAAATTGCTTTAAAAAATAAAATGAATTTTTACTATCCTAGTAAAGATAGTGTAACCATCTCTTTAAATGAAACTGCTACAATTGAAGACTTAAATACAATAGTCTCCATTTTTGCTAAAAGCATTAAAAAAGATACGATTGTGATTTCTAAAATTTCTGAAGGAAATAGTATCGAAGGGAACCTAAAACGTCATACTACATTTTTAAAAGAACCTGTATTTAATTCTCATCATTCCGAAACTGAATTGATGCGTTATATCAAAAACTTAGAGCGAAAAGATTTATCATTAAATCACTCTATGATTTCATTGGGCTCTTGTACTATGAAATTAAATGCAGCTGCCGAAATGCTGCCATTAAGTTGGTTTAAATGGGGTAAAATTCACCCATTCGTACCAGTTAATCAAGCAAAAGGATATCATAAAGTACTTCGAGCTCTAGAAGACCAACTCACAGAAATCACTGGTTTTGCAGGCACTTCTTTACAACCAAACTCTGGTGCTCAAGGAGAATTTGCAGGCCTAATGGTTATTAGAGCTTACCATGAATCTCGTGATGACCATCATAGAAACATTTGTATAATTCCTTCTTCTGCTCATGGAACTAATCCTGCAAGTGCAGTTATGGCAGGAATGAAAGTTGTGGTTATAAAATCATCGGAAGATGGTAATATTGATGTTGACGATTTACGTGAAAAAGCAGAATTACATAAAGATAATCTATCTGCATTAATGATCACGTACCCATCAACTCATGGCGTTTACGAATCTGCAATTAAAGAAATCACACAGATTATTCATGATAATGGCGGACAAGTTTATATGGATGGTGCCAATATGAATGCTCAAGTAGGATTAACAAATCCTGGAAACATTGGAGCAGATGTTTGTCATCTAAATTTACATAAAACGTTTGCTATTCCTCATGGTGGAGGTGGACCAGGTGTTGGACCAATTTGCGTTGCAAAACAACTCGTTCCTTTCTTACCAGGAAATCCATTAATAAAAACAGGGGGAGACCAAGCAATCACAGCTATATCTGCTGCACCTTTTGGTTCGTCTTTAGCGTGTTTGATTTCTTACGGATATATAAAAATGTTAGGTGCTTCAGGTTTAAAGAGATCTACCGAAGTTGCCATTCTTAATGCCAACTATATTAAGAAACGCCTTGAAGGTTCTTTTGAAACTTTATATTCAGGAGAACGCGGACGCGCTGCTCATGAAATGATTATCGATTGCAGACCTTTTAAAGAGCACGGCATTGAAGTTGTAGACATTGCTAAGCGATTAATAGATTATGGTTTTCACTCACCAACAGTATCATTTCCTGTAGCTGGAACCATGATGATTGAACCTACTGAAAGTGAGAGCAAACAAGAAATGGATCGTTTTTGTGATGCAATGATTGCCATTAAACATGAAATTGATGATATTTCAAAGGAGGATGACAATAATACACTCAAAAATGCACCACATACATTGGCTATGATTACTGATAATGAATGGTTATTACCATATACTCGTCAGCACGCTGCATTCCCATTAGAGTATGTTAGGGATAATAAATTTTGGCCTAGTGTTCGTCGTGTTGACGATGCCTATGGTGACAGAAACCTTGTCTGCACTTGCGCGCCAATTGAAGCCTACATGGAAGAAGTATAATTTTAGAGGTTTGAACATCGTAAAATAACAAGGTAGTAAAATTAACATTTGAAGAACTATTAGTATATTGCCTTGTTTATTTCTTAGTAAAAGGAAATCCCAATTTATGAGTATAAAAATAACTGGTACCGGAAGCTTTATTCCTAGTCGAATTCAAAAAAATGAAAATTTCTATAATCACGAGTTTTTAAATTTAGACGGCTCTACCATTAATAGCCCAAATGAAGTTATTGTTGAGAAATTTAAAGCAATAACTGGCATCCAAGAACGACGTTATATAAAGCCAGAATTATTAAATTCTGACATCGCATTTTATGCTGCAGAAAAAGCTATTGCAGATGCCAAAATCGATAAAGAAACATTAGACTATATTATTGTTGCTCATAATTATGGTGACGTTACGTATAACACACAACAAAGCGATACTGTACCAAGTATAGCATCAAGAGTTAAGCATTTACTAAAAATTGCTAACCCTAGATGTGTTGGTTATGATCTATTATTTGGATGTCCTGGTTGGATTGAAGGTGTCATCCAAGCAAAAGCTTTTATTGCATCTGGGATAGCTAAACGCTGTTTAGTCATTGGAAGTGAAACTTTGTCTCGTGTTGTTGATAAACATGACCGTGACTCTATGATCTACAGTGATGGTGCAGGAGCAGTTATTATTGAAGAATCTACTGAAGAAGGCGGAATTCTCACTCACGAAACAGCGACCTTTGCACTAGATGAAGCTCATTTTATCTTCTTTGGTAAAACTAATAAACCAGAAAACACAGACCAACGTAAATACATTAAAATGTACGGTCGTAAAATTTATGAATTCGCATTGACTAATGTGCCTTTAGCTTTAAAAGCCTGTTTAGATAAAAGTGATTACTCTATTAAAGATGTGAAAAAAGTATTGATTCATCAGGCTAACGAAAAAATGGACGAAGCTATTGTAAAACGTTTTTACAAACTTCATGATATGGACATGCCAAAAGACGTCATGCCAATGACAATTAATTTACTTGGTAATTCTAGTGTAGCGACGGTTCCTACATTATATGATATGATTTTGAAAGGTGAGCTAAAAGACCATAACATTAACAAAGGTGATGTCATTATGTTTGCCAGTGTTGGTGCCGGAATGAATATTAATGCGATTGTTTATAAGCAATAATTATCAAAAAAATTATTTCTACGGAAAAGTAATATGTACGAAAACACATTTCCAAACAAACGATTTAAGCATACCGTTGAATTTTTAAAGCAACATATTGATACTTCCCAATCTATATTAGATTTAGGTATTGAGAATCCGTTATCAGATATTTTAAAATCTCATGGTTACACTGTTAAGAATACTTCAGGAATAGATTTAGATATTAATACTTCGGAAATTAAAAATTCTCAAAATGAAGTCGTTACAGCATTTGAAATTTTTGAACATCTCCTTTCTCCTTTTACAGTACTAAAATCTATCAAAGCAGATAAACTCGTTGCTAGTATCCCAATGCGATTATGGTTTTCTTCAGCTTACAGAAGTAAAACAGATATGCGTGATCGACATTATCATGAATTTGAAGATTGGCAATTTGATTGGCTATTAGAAAAAGCAGGATGGAAAATAATTGCTACCGACAAATGGACAAACCCAACTAAGAAAATAGGAATTAGACCAATTCTAAGATGGTTCACGCCGAGATATTATATCGTTTATGCTGAAAGGTATTCAAAATCAAAATCTTAAATTCCCAATTCAAAATCCTTTTCTTTAGATTTGAAATCACATATTCATTATTTTAATATTTTAAATGAACTTCTACATCATCATTCCTGCGCATAACGAAGAAGATGCCATTGCTCAAACTTTAGAGTCTTTGGTCAAGCAATCGTTACCCGCAAAACAGATTGTAGTGGTAAATGATAATTCTACTGATGACACACAATACATCGTAGAAAACTATGTTAGTCAATATTCAAATATTTCTATAGTAAACACAGTCTCTTCAAACAAACACTTACCCGGTTCTAAAATCATCAATGCCTTTTATAAAGGTTATGAAACCCTAGATCATAACTATGATGTGATTTGCAAATTTGATGCAGATTTGATATTTCCGAAGCACTACTTAGAGCAATTAGCAGTTCATTTTAAACAAAATGAACGCTTAGGTATGGCTGCAGGTTTTTGCTACATAGAGAAAAATAACGATTGGATTTTAGAGAACCTAACGCATAAAGATCATATTAGAGGTGCATTAAAAGCCTACAGAAAACAATGTTTTTTAGATATTGACAAACTCAAACGATCAATGGGTTGGGATACCGTTGATGAATTACTAGCAAAATATTATGATTGGGAGTTATTAACTGATGAATCACTTCACGTCAAACATTTAAAACCAACGGGAGTTAGCTACAACAAAGCGTCTAAATATTTGCAAGGTGAAGCCATGTATAAAATGCGTTACGGATTTACAATCACCTTAATTTCTGCATTAAAACTAGCCTACAAAAAGAAAAGTGTCGTACTTTTCAAGGATTATATGACTGGTTATTTTAGAGGGAAACGGAATAAATTAGACCGATTAGTAACTCAAGAGCAAGGTCAATTTATTAGAAAATTACGTTGGAATGGGATGTTGAGTAAATTGAAATAAATTATATTCAATAAGGAAATCCTGAATCAAGTTCAAGATGACACTGTCGTGTCAATTAAAACTCCACTCTTTATAACTACTAGAAGCCTCTAGTTTATTTTCAATGCTATCATCTAGCTCTGCAAAGAAATCTATTCCAGTTAATTCTTCAATGACATCAACAGAAACTACAAATTTATATAAGGGTTGATTAGAATTTTGATGAGATATCAAAAAGGCAATCATCTTTGTTTGACCTGTATTATTATCAATGATTACTTTGTAGAACTGATTTGGAACACTTACCTCTTCCTCCCCAATGGTCTTCATAGCTCCTTTTAAAACACCTCCAGTCACCACAAATACGCCGTCATATTTACTGGCCCAATACCTAACCTTCTGCTCAAGCGTATTCCAAATACCAGCATTAAAGCTATGTTCTTGCGGACTAATATTACTGGTTAAAAAGGTTTCATCATGAGCAGTTTTTGTATATTTTCTATCACCTGCAGGACATAAATGCCCACGATCATAACCAGACTTTTTATAATTTCTCCAATGCGCTGCACCCGATTTTACCGCTTTATCAATTTCAAAATAGGGACGTTTAAAATTAGTATTAGATAAGTGTGTTTTTTTTAATTCGTAAGCAACCCATTCTGCTTGCTCATGTGTTTCGTTATACGACAATGAGTAGCCTTCATGATGCACAATTTGACCTGTTGTACTTGTAGGTAGGAAATATTCGTTAGTACTAGTTTTTACTGTTTCTCCTTCTTCTATGATTTCGGTACTTTCTTTAACATTTAAGAAGTGCTCGTAACCATAAACACCAAGAACAATTATAATTGCGATTAAAGAATAAATTGTTTTTTTAGTCATTACTAATCAATAACAAATCCCAAAGTTTGTCCCGTAGAGGCATTAGGAAAACTAATTCCTAAGAGTGCTGAAATCGTTGGTGCAATATCTGGAATTACTGTTTTATCATAGGTCTCACCTTGATTAATACCTTTTCCGAAGAATAATAAAGGTACATGTGTGTCATAATTTAATCCACTACCATGTGTAGATCCGGTTTTTCCGTATGAAATATATGCAGGATCTGAAAGCAATATAATATCTCCAGAACGTTTTTGGTTGTAACCATTTTGTAATAATAACTCTATACCAGTTGTGAAATTAGTAGTTGTCATTGTATGAGCAGAAAATACTTTTTCAATATGCTTATATCCAATTAACTCGTTAACAATGGCTTCTTGAACATCATTTATATGTAGATCTAAACTATCAATAAGTCTGCGGTTTAAAAATATTTGGTTATTGCTGATATTCTCAACAAAATCTGATGAATTAAATTTCGCGCTTAAATGATCAATTAAACGCGCATTTGTTTCTTTATTATCTAAATAGCCAGATGGGATTTTCATACTCTGTAAATAGGAAGGCACTTCAACTGCTCCATGATCTGCGGTTAAAAAAACCGTATAATTGCCTTCTCCGACTTGCTGGTCTAAAAATTTAAGAAAGCGTTCTAAATCTTTATCTAAACGGATATACGTGTCTTCAATCTCTTTAGAACTCACACCAAAATTGTGTCCTACATAATCTGTTGAGGAATAACTTACGGTCAACACATCTGTAATATCATCTTGTCCCAATTGCTCTCCTTTAATGGCTGCTATAGCAAAATCTGTAGTTAGAGAATTTCCGTAGGGCGTCGCTTTAAGGATATCAAAACCACGATTCTCATCTTTTAATTTTGCCAAATCATAAGGAAATGTCGCTTTTTCTTTTCCTCTAAAACCACCTTCAAACTCATTTTCATCACTATCACTCTCAGTATAGGATGCAATATCATAAAAGGTATCCCAAACTCTCAAGTAAGACTCTGCTGCATCTGAAGTATTAAAATCTAAAACCCACTTTGGGAGTTCACTCATATAAAACGTACTTGTTATCCAAGACCCCTCATCTCTACCATGAAACCAATAGGCGGCATTTGCGGTATGACCTGCAGGTAAAATTGCACCTCTATCTTTTAGTGAGATACCTATTGTTTTTCCTTGTTTTTGAGTAAATAGTCGATTTTCATCACCAAAGGTGGTTGTTTTCATTCTGTGTGGTGACATTTCACCAGCATCATCTTGAGTTCCAACAGAAGAAACGCTGTCATCTCCAGCACAGTATACCATATCTTTAATCTCCTTATCAAACCAATTATTACCAATAATACCATGATTTTTAGGCGTAGTTCCTGTAAAAACTGACGCATGTCCGGGACCCGTATATGTTGGGATGTAATTAAAGTGATTGTTTTTACAGTTAAACCCTTCATTAATCATACGTTTGAATCCGCCGTCACCATATTTACTCGCAAATCTTGTGAGATAGTCATAACGCATTTGATCAACTACAATACCTACAACCAGCTTAGGATTGCTATTATTAATTGTAGTTTGTTCCTTTTTTACTTCGGAAATTGGCTTTTGTGCATGACATGAGGTCAATACCACAAGCATGAGAAGAAGATTAATTATAACTTTCATGTATTTATATTTATTATTTTCAAAAGCTACACGCTATTGGCTATTAATCATCACTTTAGATGAAATAACTTTTAACACGTTCGTTTCATAAAATTGTTCTATTTTCTATCTTCAAAAATACAGTTTTTTGTTTAGCATCTTTTAACCTTTACATTAAAAAAGTCTTTGTAATTTTTTACTTTTACCATAACAAATTTTACTATGTCATACCTTCATAATATTGGTGCTTATTTTTTAATGATTGCCGAGATGTTTCGCAAACCCACTAAGTGGTCGGTTATGCGAACCTTGATATTGAAAGATATTGATGATTTAATCATTGGCTCACTAGGTATCGTCGCCTTTATTTCCTTTTTTGTTGGTGGTGTTGTAACTATTCAAACGGCATTAAACATTGATAATCCTCTAATCCCTAAATACCTCATAGGTTTCGCTACGAGACAATCTATTATACTAGAGTTTGCTCCTACTTTTATTTCTATTATTATGGCTGGTAAAGTAGGGTCTTTTATTACCTCTAGTATTGGTACGATGCGAGTTACAGAGCAAATTGACGCCTTAGAAGTTATGGGTATCAACTCCTTAAACTACCTTGTATTTCCAAAATTTATTGCTTTAATGTTATACCCTTTTGTGATTTCTATTGCGATGTTTTTGGGAATTGTAGGCGGAATGGCTGCCGTAATATTTGGTGGTTTTGGCACTCTAGAAGATTATATTATAGGTATTCAAATGGATTTTATACCTTTTCATATCATTTACGCATTTATCAAAACATTTGTATTCGCTTTTCTTTTAGCAACGATTCCTTCTTTCTATGGGTTTTACATGAAAGGCGGCGCACTAGAAGTTGGTAAAGCAAGTACAACTTCATTTGTTTGGACTAGTGTCGTTATCATCCTTCTCAATTATATATTAACTCAACTCCTACTAAGCTCATGATTGAAGTAAAAAACATACATAAGTCTTTTGGAGATGCTCATATTTTAAAAGGTATAACTACTACTTTTGAAAAAGGAAAAACAAGTTTAGTTATTGGACAAAGTGGCTCAGGTAAAACAGTTTTTCTTAAATGTCTATTAGGCCTTTTTTCTCCTGAAGAAGGCGAAATTGAATATGATGGACTGGCTTATGCCAAACTTACAGATGCCCAGAAACGAAACTTAAGAGCAGACATAGGTATGGTCTTTCAAGGTAGTGCCCTTTTTGATTCTATGACTATTCTAGAAAATGTTATGTTTCCACTGCGCATGTTTACTAAGCAAACCAAAACCGAAATGGAAGATCGTGCAGACTTTGTTTTAAAACGTGTAAACCTTGAAGACGCACATCATAAAATGCCTAGTGAAGCCTCTGGAGGAATGCAAAAACGGGTCGCCATTGCAAGGGCTATAGTAAACAAACCTAAATATTTATTTTGTGATGAACCAAATTCTGGCTTAGATCCTAAAACGGCAATAGTCATTGATAACTTAATTCAAGAAATCACAGATGAGTATAATATTACCACGGTAATTAATTCTCACGATATGAACTCTGTAATGGAAATTGGTGAGAAAATCGTGTTCTTAAAAGATGGACTAAAAGCATGGGAAGGCTCTAAAGAAAACATCTTTAAAACAGATAACGAAGTGGTAACAGATTTTGTTTACTCCTCTAACCTATTTAAAAAAGTACGACAAATGTACTTAGAAGAAAGAGCTTAATGATAGACTACTCTACTACAAGTGTATCTAACTTTAACTTGTCCTTAAACCAGACTCCCAACTTTCTCAAATCTTTTCCTTTTTGTTCTTTAGTGGTCAAAGAATCTACCCATTTAAAGGAAAATATATTGAGCGTATCTATTTTTGAAAAATCTGATGTAATTCGTTTTGAATAGGATACAGCCTTTAAATTTTCATAGTTAATTTTAGCTTCTCGAACTAAGTCTTCAAATGGAATTTGACCGCGTTCTAAACGAGACAACCGAGTCACTGTGTTTTCTAAATAAGCAATCTTTTGACCTTGTGATAACAAATCAACAGAGTCACGAGTTCGCAACTCCTCCATATATTCAAGATTATTAATAGATCTATTTGTCACCTGTTTAATAGACAGCTTAGATTTTTTAAGTGCAAAGTAATCCTTAAAACGGGATTGTAACAAAAGTCTAGTTTCTTCAGATATTTCATCATTCCCAAAAGGAATTAATTCAATAAACGAATCACCAAGAGGCTCATAATTAGGAGTTGCATTCTTTACAATAAAGCTAGAATTAGGCAGTGCTTTTAATTCATTATTTATAAACGCTTTAGCATCTATTTCAAAACGACTTTCTTTTAATACATCTACGAAAGTAAAACCTGCAGGAATCATGACAACAATAGCAACCAAAGAAGCCAATCTTGCAATTCGTTTCCGTTTGGCAGAATTCGCATATTTAAGCATTGGAAAACGCAAAATTTTAAGCACTAGAAAAGTTGCTAACGCAATAAATATGGTGTTTATCGTAAACAAGTACATGGCTTGACCAAAATACGCCCAATTTCCTTTTGCTAAGCCGTAACCAGCTGTACATAGAGGTGGCATAAGCGCTGTAGCAATGGCGACTCCAAAAATAACAGACGCTATTGTTCCTTTTTTAGTCCGAGCGATGATTAATGCTAAACCACCAAAAAATGCGATAAGCACATCTCTAATATCTGGCTTTACACGTCCTAAAAGCTCTGATGTATCTTCACTTAAAGGAAAGAATCTAAAGAATAGAAAGGCTGTTAATAAACTCAAAATAATCATTATTACTAAGTTGATTAACGATCGTTTAAGTGTATCAATATCATTAATAGCAAGAGATAAACCAACACCTAAAATTGGACCCATTAATGGAGAAATTAACATAGCACCGATAACCACTGCTGTTGAATTTGCATTTAAACCAATCGAAGCCACAAAAATGGAGCACACTAAAATCCAAGCAGTCGCTCCTTTAAAAGGAATATCATTTTTGATCGCTAATATAGTTGCATCACGATCTGTATCATCTCTAAAGTCTAAAAGCTCGACCACAAAGATTTTAATACTTTGCCATAAGCCCTTGGCCTCTTGTTGAATTGCTTTTTTGCTTTGCTCAACTGCTGCTTCTTTTTTGATCTCTTCTTCTGAGAAGTCGAATTTACTCTCGTCACTCATATTTTAACCGTAATGTTCTCCAAATTTATCTTTGACACTTTGGAGCACTTTTTTAATATCTTGTTCTTTTGTCTTCGGAAAGATAAGTAAAACTTCGTCTTTATCAACTATAATATAATCCTGAAGTCCGTCAATGACAACTACTTTATCAGCCTTAGTTCTAATCATATTACCCGACGCATCTTCAGTTAACGTTTGTGCATTCACAACAGCATTACCATCAACATCCTTATCTAACTTATCATACAAACTTCCCCATGTACCAAGGTCATTCCAATCAAAAGTTGCTGGAATCACATAGACGTTTTTGGATTGCTCCATGATAGCATAATCCACAGAAACATTTTCTGCTTTGGCATAATTATCCCTAATAAAATCATCTTCAAACTCCGTATTATATGCGGCATAACCAGATTCAAAAAGACTATATAACTTGGGCTGATTCGTTTCAAAAGCCTTCAACACACTATTGACACTCCACATGAAAATCCCGGCATTCCATAGAAAATTTCCTTGCTCTATAAATCCTTTTGCTGTCTCGTAATCTGGCTTTTCTCTAAACTGATTAACCTTTTTAATAGTAGCTTCGGCAATTTTATCATATTCAATATAACCATAACCTGTATTTGGAAATGTTGGTTGAATCCCTAAAGTCATCAATGTATCGTTCTCAGAGCAAAAATCGAATGCTTGCTGTACGTTATTTGTAAATGCCTTTTCATCTTCAATCCAGTGATCACTTGGGGCAACAATCATGACTGCATCTTTATTTTCCTTTTGGATTTTTAAAGCAGCATATAAGATACAAGGTGCTGTATTTCGCATGGCTGGTTCTAAAATAACTTGACGCTTAGTGACTTCAGGAAGTTGCTCAAACACCAAATCATTATAACGTTCATTGGTTAAAATGAATATATTTTCCTTCGGAATCAAATTCGCAAGACGATTAAAAGTCTTTTGAATCAAAGTATCTCCAGTTCCCAACATATCGTGGAATTGTTTTGGAAAATCCTGCGTACTTACAGGCCAAAACCTTGATCCCACTCCTCCTGCCATCAATATGGCATAATAATTTTTATTCATCAAAATTGTTTTGTTTCCGTACATCGAAACTATTATTAATCAAAAGCCTAGATCTAATGAGATTCCCATTGTGAGTGGACTATAATTACTCTTCTAATAATTCCACTTCCACATTAGCATTAAACAAGTATGTTTTACTTGTTTTTAACTCCACACATTCGTAACGTGTGCGTCGTTTTAAACCTTTTCTAAATATACGTCCATTGTATATTTTAAAGGACTCATGTAAAGGTACTTCAAATATAAAGGTTTTATTGTTTGGCGCGTCAAATTGCTTTAAAGCATAGGCGAGTTGAATGTCTGTATCGCTGGATGCTTTTGGATTTTTAAAATGCTTTGCTAATAAGGGTAATAATTCCATTGGAAAAACATCAGGATTAATAAAGGGTAACATTAAATGCTGAAATGTACGTTTCCATTCTAACCCGTGAGGTTTGATTAACCGTCCGTAATTATTGAAAGCTTCAAAATGAGCAATCTCATGAATGAGCGTTATTAAGAATCGATAATGATTTAAATTAGAATTTACTGTGATTTGATGATTTCCGTTAGGTAAACGCTTATAATCACCATGTCTTGTCTTACGTTCTTTCTTAACTTTAACGTTTAACTTATCATGATCTAATAATTCTATAACTTTTGAAATAGCCTTCTCTGGAATATACTCTTGAAGTGTCTCTTGCATACCAATAATTAGCCCTTAACGATTAATAGTTTTGAATCAGTATTAATATTTAAAAAATAGAGTCCTGCCGCTGTTCCCTCTGGGATAACGAGTTTAGTCACGCTGCCAAATTCATTAAATTGTTTTTTAAGAATATTGACTTGTCGTCCTCTAACATCAAATATAGTTATGATATCTTCCTGAGATGAATTTGTAATAAATACTTCATTTTTAATAACAGGGTTTGGATACACAATTTGCTCTGCACTATCATTATCAATGACATCTCCTCTAAAATAAGGCACTGCAAAATCAAAGGCGTCATCAGCTACTTTTTCTCCAATTAATCGACCAGGAATATCGTCTGCAGGCGGATGAATTCCGCCCCAAATACGAGATAAACTTGTTTGATCTGAAGCGTCTCTATACGTTGCCCATTGTAATTTTACATCTACAGAGGGACCTTGCTCAAATACCAAAAAGTCATTTTGTTTAGCAGTAAACTCTCCTAATCCACCAGGGAAAAATGCGCTTCCTGTAATTTTTGTCAAGACTTCTGAAGCTGCTCTAGAATAAGTAGAGTGACCAGAAACATACCCAGCAAATGGAGGTGTTACAAATGTAGGTCTTTGATATGGCCACCAATTTTCAGCAAGAATCCAGCCCACTCCAGCGATATCTGAAGCTTGGTCATCGATATAATCTGGACCTCTCCAGGTATATAATTTTACTTTACCAAAATTCACACCTTCTTCTCCAACCAAAGCATCGTTTACACCCACAACCTCAACATAACCCTCTAATAAAGGAATTCCTGCAATATTATAATTATCTCGTGTTTCGTCTGTACTTTGACCTAATACAGCCATGTTTCTAATTGCTGAAATTGGCCTCAAATAATCATACCATCCTTTTACACTCCATGCTGAGATTGCAGAATCGTGCATTGCTCCTCCCAAAATAAAATACGCTTTCACATCCCACTCTAAATCATCCAGAATGACACCTTCTCCCTCAAATTTCTTTTCTAATTGTGGATGCTCATTCACATAATTTAAAATCGTGAACCAATGTCCTGGAGGTGTTTCAGAGTCTGGGCCATCAGCCCAAAACTCTGCTAAGACTCTTGTATAATCCCCTCTTGGCACAAGTTGCGATTCATAGGCTTGGCCTGTCACAGGATTGACCGCATGACCTGGACCAATATCGCCTCCTTCAATGATATTATAAAAATTTGGATAATCACTATAGTTGATTGGAAACTCATTAATATCTGTATTGCCAATAGCTGCAGGAGAAATATCCCACAGTACATTATCATTAGGATCTAGATGGGAACCCCAAATAGAGACCATAGAAAATCCTAGTTTATAAGCATCACTAGATTCATCATCTGATGACACATTCAAATAAGGTGGATCACTTGGATCATTATATACTTTAAAAGCATCTCCATTGCGCTGATAGGTTACATGATCTTCCGCAGACATCGCAAACGGATATACATTTCCCCATTCTGGACTTAAAAACTCTATAACTGTTCCATCTATCAAGTTTCCGCTTTGGTCGATAAATGTATCTAAAGCCAAAGGTTGCCAACGATTAGGATCATTCATTAATGTTGTAGTTGCTACTGCTGGCCCTAGAGGTTCATTTACGGAAGCATAATATGCATTATTGAAGAAGTCAAGTTCTCTTGAGCCATCTCCATTTCCATAGTTAATAATCGCCTCTGCCACATAATTCCCTAACGCTGTTGCATTTCCAAATTGATACAAAGTGGATATCGCAAATGCAGTTTCATAACCTAATTGTTCCATGACTAAATCAAACAGACGCTGAGATTCTTCAGCATTTGGAGAGTTTTGAAAACGATACGATAACAAGCGATACATGGCATAGCTTATTGCTTTTTTTTGTGACTCTTCAATACTTTCTAAAGGTGAAAACTCTAATAATTCCGTAGAAAAATTATTCACTGTATTTCCAATAAGATAGGGTTTTGCTGCCTCGTCATAAATTGCCCAAATATCATACATGGCAACGCTGGTATGAAACAAATTTCGTGCATGAATGGTTGGTCTCGCAAAATCTTTTCTAATGGCCGCTAATAAAACCTCGTTCCATAATCTTGCTATGGAAAAATCCTCTGGTAGTTCATTAGCACTTAACGCTATACTTAGCTCCTGTACTTCGCTAAAGCAATTGCCGTTATTTTCTCTAACGCTTATTATCCCTATTTCGTTTAACCCCCATTTTATGGTAACTGTATCTGTATTTTGACCCTCTACGATTTCTCCGCCTATAACCGACCAATTAGCTGTAGAACCGCTTGCTATGACATAGTTATAGTCTTCTATTCTGAAAAATCCTGAATTTTCAGCTCCAGAAATTAAATTAGAATTTAGATAGGTACACGTCCCGTCATCTAAAGTTGCACTTGGATTATAATTACAAGAGAAAGGATCTGTGCAACCTCTAATTTTTTGACTAGGTTGAATGTCTACTACCGTAAACGCCTCCCCTTCAATAGCTAAAATAGTTGTGTTTTCCTCTAAGTTTTGATGAATTTCAACTAATCCAGAAGGCCATTTGATTTCTAATTCTTCAATTTCAATTGCATTAGACAATCCAAAATGAACCGCTTGTAGACTCTGAGATAAGAATCCGACTCCAGTATAATGTCTTACATAAGTGCGCTCATTAGTACGTAAAGTTAATCTTGTACCAATCGCATCTCTATTTGAGACTGTCCCTTGAAGCTTAACTTTAAACCATTGCAAAGTACTTTCTTCGTCATAATTGAGGAGTTTGTTTTCGTAAAGTATCGATTGCTGATCAGCATTAGTGACATAAATATCTAAATCACCATCGTTATCATAATCAAAATCCACCGCTTCTACACTTACTGTGAGTGCGTTGAAGTTTAATGCTTCAGAACTGTCTTCAAAACCAGATAAGCCTTCCGCAGATAAATTTTTATAATACACATTTGTTTCAGTACTTCTATCTTGAAATTCAAACCCGTTGACAATGATTAGGTCTTCATCGCTATCTAGATCAAAATCTGCAAAGCGTGTTCCCCAAGCCCAACCGGATGGTGCAATATTATTAGAGGCAGTTGTATTTATGAAATTGTTTGTACCATCGTTTTGTAATAGTGCATTTTCATCTATACCTGTGACAAAGACATCAAAAGCACCATCAAGATTGAAGTCACCTAATGTGACTCCCATATCATCAATCATATTATCGAGACCAAAGAGTTGTGCTTGTTCTATGAATGAATTTCCGTTTTGATTAATGAATAAACTATTGGGGTCGCTAAAATCGTTAGACACATATAAATCCATCCAACCATCGTCATTAATATCAAAAGGTACAGCCATATAACTCGCATTGCCACCTGTATCTTGCATATTAGTTTCTACAGTGACATTTGAGAATGTCCCGTTGGCATTATTGAGATAGATTGAATTGGTATCACAAGCATCCCAATCATTTACATAGAGATCAAGAAAACCATCGTTGTTGTAATCAAACCATGTGGCTCCTGTATGTCTACAATCACTAAATTGAGTTAAACCCGTACCTTCTGTAACTTCTGTGAAGATTCCATTTTGATTGATAAACAATTGAAGTTTATTTGAATGTGTCAAGACCAAATCAGGAAAACCATCATTATTATAATCTCCCCAAGAGACGCCATGTTTAAAACCTTTGAGTCCAAAAAAAGCATCAATTTCAGTAATTACTGGATGTAGATTGGTTAATCCTACCTGTGCAGTAACATCTGTAAAAGAACCATCATTATTATTTCTATAAAGTTTACTTTGAGTGGTCTCATCACCCTCTAGATCTTGAGCTAATGCAACGACAAAAATATCGAGGTCCATATCATTATCAAAATCGGCAACCGCAACACCATTATTATTTTTTAAATTCCCTAATCCTGAAATCCCTTGTACTTGCTCAAATACCTGAGCGTTGACTGAAGACACTAATAAAACTACTACTATTATAATACAGCTTACGTTGTGTTCTAGTACTCTTTTAATCACGTTAATTTTTGTTTAAAGATAATGAATCACAGCTAATTATAGATGATAAATGATCAGCACATATAAGCTCCATATATATAACAACTATCTTCATAAAAGTCCTGATTATCACGGCTAAAAAAGGCAAATAAAAAATATTCCTCATTTGAAATAACTGTCCAAATTAAATTATAAAAATAGTCAGATCATGGTCAATAACCATATACTTCAAAACATTAAGCACATAAAAAACAGCTAATAGAATTAAAACTAAATTTAAGCTGACTCTATTTAATTTAAAATTTCTTACGAGTAAGGCGTTCTGTTAAAAAAAAATCAAGTTATATTGAAACTCGCCTTTCTAAAAAAAATAGTCGAACTTCGTTTAAATGTGGAAATCGACAATTGAGACAGTCGACACCTTAATCTATTTTCAACTCATTGAACAACGCCTGAAACTCACAATAACATACTTGAAAATAATATAATTATTTTCAGACTATTAATAGATTAAGCATTAGTAAAAGACCCTTTAAATGAAAAAAGCAACAACTATAATATTCCTCTTATTTGGTTTATTAACAATAAATTCTCAAACAGCAACAGACATAACAAATTTACAAACTCCCGCTTTAGACGAAACCTCTGGCCTTATTTTTTATAACAATAAGACAATTACTCATAATGATAGTGGTGATGCTCCTAATCTATATGAAATAGATGCGAATACTGGTGCTATAACAAGAACGGTTATCATAAATAATGCCACAAATATAGATTGGGAAGATCTTACACAAGATGCTTCTTATATCTACATAGGGGATATTGGAAATAACAGTGGCAGTAGAACTGATTTAAAAATATATAAAATTTCAAAAGCTGATTATAGTGATGCGGACAATACAGTTACACCTGAAATCATTTCATATTCTTATGCAAATCAAACTGATTTCACTCCAAATTTAAATAATAATAATTGGGATGCTGAGGGGCTTATTTCCTATGATGATAAGCTACTAATATTTTCTAAAAATTGGGTAGATAACACGGTTAATGTTTACTCCATTCCAAAAACCGGTAGTGAAGTGCATAGTGCCATCTTAGAAAGCAGCTACAACACAAACGGACTAATAACTGGAGTGGATACTACCGCTAATGAAAGTGTTATTTTTCTTACTGGATATAGTAGCACTAATGCACCATTTATGTTTACGATTTATAACATCCCTAATGATAGCTTGGATCTATTTTCTGGCACAGTCTCAGAAAAAATATCAAATATAGTTCCCTTGGGTAATCAAGTAGAAGCTATTTCTCTTTTTGAAATTACAACGACTAAGCATCGTTTATATATTTCGAATGAAAAATACGTTGCTTCTATTGGTCCAATAACAATACCTTTTCCTGCAAAATTATGGATTATCGAAATTGATAGTGATACGATAACTTTGACGGTTCCAGATATCACTTCGAATCTTGCTTTAAGCCTATACCCAAATCCATGTCATACACTATTGAATTTAAGTGAAAGCGTTGATGAAATAATTATATATGATGTATCTGGAAGAAAAATTATAGAACAGCATTTTGTAGAAGAGCTTTCCTTAGAAAGTCTCAATAAGGGACTTTATATTGCCCATATTAAAGTTAATAACTCTAGACTTGTTAGAAAAATAATAAAACAATAAAACAATTTCTCCATTTCATAATAGATACATCTCTCCATAAAATCAAAGGAAGAATCTCGCTATTGTTGTGGCTATAATTATACGTGTATTACATTTCCATTTGAGTCCCTATCATTTGCTAAACACTTGATCACCGAGGTATCCATTTCAACGTTATCAAGTACAAACGAATCTTTTTATACAGTGCTTTCATTTTCACTTCTTATTATTAATTGCTGTTCTAGTTATTTTATATTTACATGAAAAATATCATATCCCTAAATGAAACTATTAAAGACCCATTATCATCCTGAAGTAAAAACACTAGACAATAAATCTGTTTTCACAAGACTAACCACGAGAAGTATCGTAATTAATGGTCACAGTATTCTATTACTTTACACTGAACGTTATGAAGACTACAGTCTTCCTGGCGGAGGCTTAGACCTAGACGAAGACAGAATAGAAGGGATGATGCGAGAACTTATTGAAGAAACTGGAGCAAAAGATATTAAAAACATACAACCCTTTGGCGTTTACGAAGAGTACCGACCATGGTATAAACCTGACTATGATATTCAGCATATGATTTCTTACTGCTATACTTGCGATGTTAACGAAAACCTTGGCGTTTCAGATTTAGAATCTTAGGAAATAAACAACGGCATGAAAGCTGTTTGGGTTAATATTCATGACGCTATAGAACATAATAAAAAGACAATGGCTATGAGCACCAAAAAAGGTATGTCTATTGAACGCGAGACTTTTTTATTGCATCTTATAGCTAAAAACCTATCCTGAAGCCTATAAAAGGTAATACTAATAGTTTCTCACAGTCTTAATATATAAACTGATCTTAGACAAGCGTCTGCAAAACCCCAAAATTTTAGTTAACATGCTTTCTAGTCATTAATGTGCTTCGTATCTTTATAGAAAGCAATCTCATGAGACTTTTTATACTAATTTCAACGCTATTATTTATGACCACAACGACGCTTTTTGATTTCAACAAAACTTCTGACACCAGCAATTGGAGAATCGTAGATGACGTTGTTATGGGTGGACGCTCCAACGGAAATTTAGAAATTAACACTGAAGGTCACGGTAAATTTAGCGGTAAAATCTCTTTAGAAAATAATGGTGGATTTTCATCTTTACGCTACCGTTTTAAAACAAAAGATGTTTCAGGATATAGCAAAATAATCCTTCGTATAAAAGGTGACGGGAACAATTATCAGTTTCGCATCAAGACCTCGTCTAGGGATTACGCTTCCTATATTTACGAATTTGAAACGACTACAGATTGGATGACCATCGAAATACCATTTACTGCAATGGAACCAAGATTTAGAGGTCGCAGACTTAATGACCCCAATTTTCCTGGTGAGCAAATGGAAGAAATTGCTTTTTTAATAGGCAACAAAAAAGAGCAATCTTTTGAATTGCTCCTTGATAAAATTGAATTGGAATAAACTTATTCCATATAACCCATTTTCTTCATCCACTCGTTATTAAACATTTTACCTACATAACGACTTCCGTGGTCATGAAACAAAACAACGACAACGTCATCTTTTGTAAAATGCTCTTTTAATTGCAACACACCTTTTATAGCTGCTCCTGCACTGTTTCCAAGAAACATACCTTCTTCTCTTGCAAGCCTCTGCGTATATACTGCTGCATCTTTATCGGTCACTTTTGTAAAACCGTCTATAACACCAAAATTCACATTTAAGGGTAAAATATCCTCTCCAATCCCTTCGGTCACGTAAGGATAGATTTCTTTTTCATCAAAAATACCTGTCTCATGGTATTTTTTAAATACACTACCATAGGTATCAATTCCCCAAATTTTTATATTCGGATTTTTCATTTTTAAATAACTACCAACACCAGAAATAGTGCCACCTGTTCCTACTCCAGATACAAAATGTGTAATTTTCCCATCCGTTTGTTCCCAAATTTCTGGACCTGTACTTTTAAAGTGTGCTTTACAATTACTAGGATTATCGTATTGATTCACGTACCATGAGTTAGGCGTTTCTTCACCTAAACGTTTTGATACAGAATAGTAACTGCGAGGATCATCTGGCTCCACATCTGTTGGACAAACAACAACCTCAGCACCAACAGCACGAAGAATATCCATTTTCTCGTTCGACTGTTTGTCACTAATTACAAAAATACATTTATAACCTTTTACGATTGCTGCTAAAGCCAATCCCATACCAGTGTTTCCAGAGGTTCCTTCTATAATTGTACCGCCTGGTTTTAATCGACCGTCCGCCTCTGCATCCTCAATCATCATCACAGCCATACGGTCTTTTACCGAGTTTCCCGGGTTGAAGGTTTCGTATTTTGAGAGCACCAAACACGGTAAGTCTTTAGTTAATTTATTTAGCTTTACTAAAGGTGTATTGCCAATGGTTCCTAATATATTTTCAGCGTATTGCATAGTCCTTATTTTACGCTACAAAAGTAAGTAAAACTTAAGGTTTACAAATGCTTTCTACGGAAATGTTATACGTCAACAAACTCGGCAGCCATACTTCAACAAGTTCAGCAACCGTAATTGGATAAGTTCAATAATAGTACTGTGATTAATTGCCATTATATTAATTTTGGATAGCTTTCATTCTTGAATTGGCCCGCGTTAAGGATGGAAGAGACATCCTTTTTTGAGAGTCCATTGCGATTTTAGCAATGAACTCTCAAAAAAGATACAACGTACAGCCTGACGCTTTATCAACAGAAAGTGATAAAGGGTAACGCCCACTTCGAAACCTTTAATAAAGGCATTTTAATACCTATGAACGGGCTTTATTCAAAACGAATCGCCTTAACCGGAGAAATCTTAGTGATAATAATAGACGGAACCAGTAGCATTAAAAAACATGCGACAAAGGTGCCAATATTGAGAAGTATAACATCACCCAAACCAATATGTACGGGGATTATAGAGACATAATATTGCTCTGGATTTGGAAACTTTAGAAGACCAAACTGTTGCTGAGCAAATAGTAAGCCTAAGCCTATGAGATTCCCCCAAAACAAACCTAAACCAATTAAATAGGTCGCATTATACAAAAACACTTTTCTAATACTCCAGTTGCTGCTGCCTAAGGCTTTTAGAATCCCAATCATTTGAGTACGCTCCAAAATGAGAACAAGCAAGGCCGTAATCATGTTTATTCCCGCGACGATGATCATTATGGCGATTATTCCGTAGGTATTATTATCAAAAATTTTAATCCACTCAAACGTGGTTGAAAATTTTTCTTCAATGGTTTGCGTATCTAAGAATGATGGTGTTTGATCTCGTATTTGTTGTTCTTTTTCTAAAAGCTGAGAAAAATCATCTAAGTACACTTCAAAATTACCAACCTCGTTATTCTTCCATTTATTCATACGTTGGATATGACTCAAATCACCAATCATAAAGTTTTTGTCAATATCTTGAAATCCGGAATTAAAAATACCAATAACCTCAAAGGCGCGCTGAAAAGGAATTTCATCAATACTCTCCTTACCAAAAACCGTTTGAAAGTTATCACCTACTTTGAAATTTAAACGATTAGCAAGATAGCTCGATATCACCACCTCATTGCTCAGCTTTCCTTCATACTTTGGCAAACTACCTTCTACTAAAAACTCTTGAAGATATGACCAATCGTAGTCGCTACCTACACCTTTGAGGACGATGCCTTCAAAATCGGTTTCGGTACGTATAATACCAAATTTTGCTGCCACGCCTTGAATATGTTTAATTCCCTCTACGGAATTAAATTGTGGATAAAACTCCTGATCTGTAGTTATAGGAACTATAGACTCGTTGGACTCATTAGTGTCATAATTATTAATCGTAATATGACCATTAAATGCAACTACCTTTTCTCGCACCTTTTTTTGAAGTCCTAAGCCTGTGGTAATAGCTATGAGCATTACAACAATACCAATGGCAATTGCTGCAATACCAATTTTTATTATTGGTGCTGAAACACTACTTTTATACGCTTTACTACCAATAATGCGTTTAGCTATAAAAAACTCGTAATTCAAAATTATTATATGCGTTTATCGATGTTCAAAAATAGGGTTTTCCCGATAATTATAGGGTTTGTTTTAGTGTTGATTTCTTGTGGTTCAAAATCTAAAGATGATTCTGCTAAAAATAATGAGATCCTAAAACAAGTTCAAGATGACAGTATATCACAATTCAATGACAAAATCATTGTCGGTGCTCATCAAATAGATAATTACTTGCCCTTGCTAAAAGGGAAACGTGTGGGTATTGTTGCGAATCAAACTAGTGTTATATTTAACAAGATTACCCCGTCGCAAAAAACTACTCGCAAAGACAGTTACACCCACCTAGTTGATAGTTTATTACAACGCAACGTCAACATCAAGAAAGTATTCGCTCCAGAGCATGGGTTTAGAGGCGAAGCAGATGCTGGTGAACTGGTAAAAGACGGTATTGACACAAAAACCAACCTACCCATTATATCTCTTTACGGAAAAAACAAAAAACCATCACCTGAGCAATTAGCAGATTTAGACGTCGTTATTTTTGACATCCAAGATGTTGGAGCTCGATTCTACACCTATATTTCAAGTTTGCATTATGTTATGGAAGCTTGTGCAGAAGCAAATATCCCAGTTATGATTTTAGACAGACCAAATCCAAATGGAAATTATATTGACGGTCCTATTTTAGAACCAAAGCACAAAAGTTTTGTTGGGATGCACCCAATACCTGTAGTTCACGGAATGACGATTGGAGAATATGCCAAAATGATTAATGGTCAAGGTTGGTTAGACAACCAAATTACGTGTGATCTTACAGTAATAGAGATGCAAAATTACAAACATGATAACACCTATAATTTACCCATAAAGCCGTCGCCTAACTTACCAAACGCAAAATCAATTAATCTCTATCCTAGCCTTTGCTTTTTTGAAGGCACGAATGTAAATGCAGGGCGAGGTACCTCTAAGCAATTTCAGATTTATGGGAGTCCATATTTAGATAAAACTGTTTATAATTTTAAATATATCCCAATGCCAAATGACGGTTCTAAATATCCAAAACACGATGGTGTACTGTGTTATGGTGAAGATTTAAGTACACGTAAAGATCTCAACCAATTAGATTTAAGTTATTTGATTAAAGCGTACCAAAACTCAATTGATAAAAAAGTATTTTTTAATACTTTCTTTACGAATCTAGCTGGGACAAAAGCATTACAAATACAGATTGAATCTGGTGTTTCTGAACAAGAGATTAGAGAGACTTGGGCTGATGGTCTGAATACCTTTAAAAAGGTACGTGGCATGTATTTGATTTATGAATAATCTGAAAAATGGCACATTGTGGAAATTCGAAAATTCTAATTATACAAAACCTTTATAATTATTATTCTTACTGGTGCCAAACGCTATTCTATTTTTCGCAGTAATCGTTATATCCAATTTAATATTTACTAAATCCTAGTAATAATCATTTCTTTTGCTACTCTTTGGAGTGGAATGAAAACTAATTAAAGTATTACTCCTTCTCATTCTTTGCAACCAATTCCTCATCATTTGCCATTGCCAAGAGCGTATCTTTATCCTCTCTCAAAATCTTAACTACAAATACAATTCGCATAGACGACTGCACAGCTACGAACACATGCTTTCCTTTACTTAATTGATCTAATGGAATTTTTACAAACGTTTTATTGATACTCATATCAATCTCACGCTCATGTGCCATACTTACTGAGTATAATTTATTGATAAGCGAGTCGCTTTTAAGTACTAATGTATCTTTAGTTGTATTAAGATTATGGATTAGCCCTTTAGCTCTAATATTAACATTTTTCTCTAATTTAGCGAGATCGACTTGGGCTTGTGCAGTATAGTTTAGTGACGTGATTAAACTAAAAAAGATTACAAATAATACTATTCTCATATATAAACGTTGGTTAACGTCAACAATATTGAATAAATAGCTTTTTTATAATCCCGAGAGCAAAACTAACTTCTTTTTTGGATGGCTAACAAAATAATCCACCAACGGTAAATAAAACCGAAGTATGGACTTTTTCTGTAATCTTAACACCAAAATAAGTCGTTTTATAATCTTTCTTTGACTCTACGATTTATGTATTTATCTAAAACTATTGTTAGCAATAGTAACATATAAGATATATTTACTCTGGAGCGTTTGTGATTGAAGGCTTTCTATACTTATGAAACGGTTGTTTTAGAAGCTCTCCAATTTTACCATTAGCCTCTTCATCTGGAAATGTATCTACACCATAAATTATTGATTCCCTTTCTAAGGTCATAAATGTCCCAAATAGACGATCCCATATAGAAAAGATATTTCCATAATTGGAATCTGTATAAGGTAATTTGTAATGATGATGCACCTTGTGCATATCTGGTGAAATAAAAACATAACTCATAGCTTTATCTAGCTTTTTAGGCAGCTTAATATTAGCATGACTAAATTGTGTAGCAATTAGCGATAGCGATTGGTACAAAAACACAATAGCAATTGGTACACCAACAATTATAACACCTAATAAGGTAAAAGAAAACCGAATAATACTCTCTAAGGGATGATGTCTATTTGCTGTTGTAGTGTCTACGTTATGATCTGAATGATGTACTAAATGCACCACCCATAATGGTTTGACCTTATGCTCCACATAATGCGCTAAATAAGCACCTATAAGATCGAGTAACAAAACACCAAGTAAAACATAAGCCCAAAGTGGGAGATTTGGAATCCAATTGATGATTCCAAATTTTGTATCCTCAACCCACTGAGCTGTTCCTAACAACAAAAAGGCTAAACCAAAATTAACAATAATGGTAGTGAGTGTGAAAAACAAATTAGGAACTGCATGTTTCCATTTTTTGTAGTTAAAATTAAATAATGGCAATGTGCCTTCCAGTAACCAAAATAATGTGAGTCCACCAACAAGAATTAGACTTCTATGCAACGATGGTATGGTCTCAAAATAATTTAATATACTTTCCATATTAATTATTGTTACTAATAATTTGATTTGATTTTTTCAAATTTATTAAAGAAACTTTACTTCGCCATGGCGCAGCATTATCTTCATCTTTTAAAATTCTGTATGCTGTTACATATAAAAATGCAACTAGCTCTTCGTTCGCAGTATCTGCTTTTATATCGTCAATGCGTTTGAGTTGCCTTAATACTTTTCTAGGCCTATTTAAAATAAGTTGTTGCTTAATTTTTAGGAGTTCTATTTTCCGTATCACTGCTAATTTATTTTCTATGGTATCATTTAAAAGATGATTTTGAGCTTCGTCTAGATAAATATTTGACAATGTAATGATGTCTTGTCGTGCAGATTCAATAGTGAATATAGCAAGTTCAATATATTTTGAGGCTAAACTCAAAGTAGTTTCAAAGTTTTGTTGGTTGCGGTAACTCGTCAATTCTGCTTTTATAAAACTAGTATTGATATCATATTTTATAATGAATTTTGTAAGATTTAAAAATTCTCTATAGGGCTCCTTGTTTGAATTAACGATGATACCATTGACATCCAATATTTTTATAGAATCATCATTAAATTTATTAATGTAGGTTGTAGATCGTTTGTTTTTTATAGCTTGAAAAAGCTCCTCATATTCCTGTTCATTAACTTTAACGAGAATAAAATAATCACGGAGCAAATTAATTAAAATCTGATTTTCAAATAAATCATCAATAAATACTTGTTTTCCATTATCGTCTTTTAAAGTAACTGGGAGAGGCACAAAGGCAGCTTCCTCCCAAATCATGAGTACCATTTTATCTTGTACTAAGGCCAAACGCTTAGCAGCATCTAATGAGGTCAACCAATCATTTGACTGGCAAAAAGAAAGAGATGGTAGTACCAATAGGACAATAAGAAAAATTCTTTTCATAATAAATAGTTTTATTTTATGCGTTGTTTCATGGCTTCCACAATATTGAAAGCAGCTGGACAGATAGCTACATTTTTTAGCGTTAAATTTGATATTTGTTGAAATTTCTTTCTATCTGTATGTGGAAACTCACTACAAGCCTTAGGTCTCACATCATAAATGGAGCAATAATTATCTGCACCTAAAAATGTACAAGGGACAGATTGTAACACATAATCATTCTCGTCATCCAAGTGCAAATACGTATCAATAAATTGCTGCTGCTTCATTTTAAAAAACTTGGCAATACGCTCAATATCTTTTGTTGTAAATAATGGTCCTGTGGTTTTACAGCAATTGGCGCAATCTAAGCAGTCTGTGCGCTCAAATTCTGTTTCATGAAGTTCCTGCATTAAATAATCCAATTGCTTTGGCGGCTTTTTTTTAAGCTTGGCAAAGAAGGTTTTATTTTCCTTATGCTTATCTTTGGCGAGCTTTGGAAGATTATTTATGAAGTCTTGCATAACACAAAAATACTACTTTATGAAAGACCTTTTCGGGAAAGCCTTACAAGATTTCAACAACAATAATTATACCGAAGACCTCATCACCTCGACTAATATTTCTGGTGAAGATGAGTTACCGCTTCCTTATCTTTTCCGAAGTTATTCGGAAATGCCCAAACTAGAACAAAAGGCATTACAGTTAGTAAAAGGAAACGTTTTAGACGTTGGTTGTGGCTCAGGAAGTCATAGTTTGTATCTTCAAGACAAAGGCATTCGTGTTAAAGCTATTGATGTGTCTGAAGGTGCTGTAGCTGTTGCTAAAAAACGAGGCGTAAAGACTGTTGAGCGCAAAGACCTACTCGAAGAAACAGAAACATTTGATACTATTCTTTTATTAATGAATGGTACTGGAATTTTCCAAGAGGTGTCTCAAGTCTCTAAATATCTTAATCATTTAAAGTCATTACTAAAACCAAAAGGTCAAATTTTGATAGACTCTTCAGATATTCAATACATGTATGAGGACGACGACGGCGGACTTTGGATAGATACCAACGCCAATTATTATGGAGAATTAGATTATTTTCTAAGCTATAAAGGTGAAAAAGAGGAACCAATGAAATGGCTGTATATAGATTTTGAGCGCCTGCAATTTGCTTGTGAAGCTGTTGGATTACACTGTAAAAAAATACTAGATGGTGAGCACTTTGATTTTTTGGTCAGAATTGTTGTACAGGAGCTGTAAAACAAAAGACACTGAAAATAATTTTAAAAACAACTAGAGTTATAAAACGCTGCGATTTTAACTAAATCCTTTATTTTAAAAGTCTCATTTTCAATTTTATAAACCAGCTCTGGACAATCTTCAAAATAAGCTTTGGCTCGTTTTTTAAATGATTTTAGTTCTGTATAATTAAAAGGAATAGCCATGTCATTATCTCTTACAAACAAAGATTCTGTGAGTGTTTCCATTCTTTGACCAGAACTATTAAACACGGCGCGCCTTACCAATTTGACTTGACCATCAATCACCAATTCTGCAAAACCAAACTTGCTATTTTTTTTATTTCTACTTATTGAAATAAAGATGGCTTCACGTTCTTTTTTAATTCGTTTACCTTTTACTTTTTTAGAATACGTAATATTTAAAAGCACCTTATCAATATCCTTGGCTGCAATTTTTTTACTCGGTTTATTGCGCTCCGTTTTATACCTCAACTTCTCTTTACCAGAAAAAGGCATATCTTTTTGTATATATGGAAATCGCACTAAACCTTTTAAGGTCGTGCCATCTTTAAGGAATATTTCTCCCGTACTCCAATCATCATACTGAGCACTCACATTAAAAGACCCAAGTAGTATTATAATTACTAAAATTCGTTTGATCATTTGACTCTATTTTATTTAAGTTTCTCACCTCCAACAAAAGTCTGCTCCACCTTAATCTTAGGAATCTCCTTTTGGTCAACCGTCATGATATCTTTATCCAAAATGATGAAATCTGCAAATTTACCAGATTCTATACTTCCCTTTTCGTTCTCTTCAAAATTCGAATAGGCTGCCCAAATAGTCATTCCTTTTAAGGTTTCTTCTCTTGACAATCCGTTTTTTTTCTGAAATCCACCTTCAGGAAACTGCTCCAAATCTTGTCTAGCAACCGCTGCATAAAAAGTCAAAAACGGACTTACTTGCTCCACCGGAAAATCGGTTCCTAAAGCTACTTTTCCATAAGCATTCAACAATTGTTTATACGCATAAGCGCCTTTAATACGTTCTTCTCCCAATCGCTCTTCTGCCCAATACATATCACTAGTTGCATGCGTTGGTTGGATTGATGGCATCACATTTTCATACAATTCAAAATCTTCAGGAGACACCACTTGCGCATGTTCTACACGCCATCGTCTATCATTTTTACCACCCAACACTTTATTATAAGTCCTTAAAACTGCATGATTAGAACTATCTCCAATAGCATGGGTATTCATTTGAAATTCAGAATTTGCAATTCTCTGTGCCGCCCGATTAAACGTTTGTAAATCCGTAACTAATAATCCAAAGTGATTCTCTTTATCACTATACGGTTCTCTTAACATAGCACCTCTCGACCCTAATGCGCCATCGGCATAAAACTTAAATGAACGTACGTTTAATCTATCCGTTTTTGTAATACCTTTCTCTAAATAGTACTCTAAATTATCTGGCGTAAATGACACCATAGCGTACACGCGCATTTTCAAATCGCCAGATTGTTGTAAGCTATCAACAAGTGCTATAGATTCTTGGCTTAAGCCAGCATCATCAACTGTTGTCAACCCCAAATCAAAACAAATATCTTGCGCAGCGAGTAATGCTTTTACAGCATCCTCACGAGACGGTTTTGGCCAATAGTTCATCACTAAATTTTCGGCATTATCAATTAAGACACCTGTGAGCACTCCGTTTTCTAAAACAACTTCTCCTCCTACTATCTTACTATCTGCTGTTACCTTGCCTAAATCCAAGGCTGCTTGATTACATAAAATGGCGTGACCATCAACACGTGTCAATGCCATAGGTGTGTTGGGAAATAATTTATCTAATAATGTTTTCTTCGGAAACTCTTTCACTTCCCAATCGTTCTGGTCCCAACCTCTACCAGTAATAAAAGAGACCTGATTTTTATTCTGAAAAGCGGAAATGCGCTTCACTACATCCTCAAAACTTTTAGTACCTGTAAGATCTACCGCTTGCTGGTTGTAACCCAAACCAAGAAAATGACAATGCGCATCAATGAGTCCTGGTACAATGGTTTTCCCGTTGGCATCGATACTATTAACTGATGCGTATTTAGCTTTTATAGCTTTAGTAGTTCCTACGTCTAAGAATTTTCCGTCTTTTATGGCAAACGCTTCTGCTTTTCCAAAAGTGTCATTAACAGTATATATGTTCGCGTTGAAGACAATGGAATCAGCTTGTTTCTTTTCTTCGGAACACGAGAAGATTGCGAATAATACGATAAGTATGGATAGTTTTTTCATTGATTTTTTTTATAGATTATAAAAATACAAAAAGCATTCATTCTTAAAGTTTAAGAAGGAATGCTTTTTGTTAAAAATTATAAAGGCTTATGTAACTTACTCATTACGAATAATAAACCAACATCATGTCGTACTATTTCACAAACAAAAAGCACATTTATAATCTGACAGATAATTTAAAAATATGTAAAACAAAATCCAGCTCCTCCTTTCTTCTCGAAGGGAGGAGCTGGATGTTATGACCTTCTATGTTATTGCATTTGGGCTATGAGATTCCTGACTTCGCAGGAATAATTAAAAGTCAAACTGATAAGTAGCTCCAGCTAAAAATTGTATCCCTTGAACAGGATAGTTCACCCAACGGTTATAATTTTGATTAGCAATATTATTAGCTTTTACGAAAGCAGATAATTGATTTGTAATCTTATAACCTACGTTTGCATTGGCATCAAAATAACTCTTTAATGTCACTTGAGTTGCTGTAGGCATAATTAACGGCCCTCCTGCTCCAATCAATATATCTTTACGTTCGCCAACAAAGAATAGATTGGCACCTGCAAACCAATGCTCGTCAATTTGGATGTCTAAAAATGCAGAAGCTTCAATGTCTGGGAGATTCCAAGCTTCGGCTTCGTTTTCTGTAGTATATGCAAAATAATCAGCTTTTAAACCCAATTTGAAATTTCTGTTGATATCAACATTTAATTCTCCACCAATGGCAAACGTTTTCACATCGTCGTAAGCGATTCCGAAGGAATTTCCAAATTGATAACTCTTTCCACCATCACCTATCGCAGCATTAGATCTAAATAATGCTCTGTTATTATCCGCAGAATAACGTCCATTCACATTATAACTTATACTATTAGACAATTTACCTTTTACACCTACAGACGCATTATACGCTTGGTCTGTTGGCACAATAAATAAGGTTGGTGATACAAATGGATTCTCCTGAGCAAAATCATAATATGAATTTTGGTTTAGTCCACCTTCAATACTTCCGTAGGCAATTAGCAACTCGTCCACCAAACGGTAACTTGCTGTAATGTTTGGATAGATAAAGAATCTACCATCACTGGCTTCAGTATCGTTAAGATATACGAGGTTTACACCTAAATTAAGCGTTAAATCGTCTTGTTTCATTTGGTAGCTAGGCGCCAATCCTAAAATAATATTACTATAATTGAGGTCTTCATCACCAAAATAACTTTTATCAAAAGAACCTCCCAAATAATCAATGGTTACTTCTGTAGTAATCACCTCATCTGCCACAGGGACATCAAATCCAGTTTTTAATAAAAACCGGTTTTCTCCAGAATCCTGATCATCTCCAAAACGTCTGTATAATACACTCCCTTTATTAATAATAGCATCATCAAATTGGATGTTTCCACCAATATTTGCTGTGTAGAAGGAATGACCAACATCAAAAACATCCATATCTTGATCTGGTAATCCGTACCAATTAAAACGCTGTAATTGGAAGCCTCCTTCTACTTTCCAAGAATAGTTTCTTTGCTTCTGAGTGTAATGTGCATTCAAACCCGTTTCTGAGAAATTATTATCGAAATTAACACCTTCAATATCACCTGCAGACGAGTGATGACTAAAATAACCACCCACGCGCTCTGTTCTGCTAATGGCATGATTAAGATAAACTTCACCTAAAATTGTGGTGTATGACCCAACGCCTAAAGACGCATAATTATCGTATAACTTTACAGATTTCTCTTTATCTACCGTTGCCGCTTTTCCTTTTGCTGGTGTAAACGTTGATGCTACAGGAATTGAAAAAATATTATACTTAATCACTTTTTTATTAACGGTTGTAGAATCGTTCAAGGTTGGGATTTCCCTAATTTTAAACGCATCAGATATTTTAGGTGTGTATGGTTTTACGACTGTTACTGTACCTCCATCAATAGAATCGTTTTCACGTTCTTGGGCTGAAGTGATTGCAACGTTTAAGGTTAGAATTATTAGGAATATATATTTGAAGTAACTTTTCATATTTGTTTGATTTGATGAATTAATTAGGAGGATTTGCTATTACTGGATCAAATTGACTACCTAAATTACAACCTTCAAAATTTGGTTGTGGATCTGGAAACGTATATACACAGAATGATCCTGATTTACGGAATGTTTCCTCATTCTCAATAACAATTTTATATCTATAAGTTCCATTAGAAATAATTGATGCTCTTCCATTTTCACCTTGTGGATATCCTGGAAACATGGCTTCAAAGTCTGTGTAATTTGTCGACTCATAAATTTGCTCATCAACAGAATTGTAAATGGTAACTATATGATTGGAATACAATTCAATATTTCTTATTGAAAACATATCGTTAATTCCATCTTCATTTTGGGTAACAATTGTAAACACTTCTATTTCTCCAGCAGATTGATCTAAATTATCTACGTTAGCTCCAAAAACAGGTTCTGTGGAACAACAGCCTTCATAGATGTTTTGTGTTTCTTGGTTATTACTATCATCGTCTCCGCATGAAAATATGGTAAAAATGGATATTAGAATTACTGAAAATTTTATTTGTTTAATCATTTTTTAGATTTTATAAATACAACCCTCTCGACTACGCTCGAAGTGACAGCAGCTTTTTAATTAAGTTATTAATTTTGATCAGGCTGTACAGATGAATTCGTTTTAGCTTCTTTGGTCTTAATTCTAATGAGTTCTTCTTGCGCTTCACTAATAACATCATCAAACTGTGAGAAATTACTAATGACGCTTTCTAATATATAAGTGGCTTGAAAAGCATCACCCAGTGCATCATAATTCTTTGCCATAAGCACTAAGCCTTTTGCACTGTAGTATTTATAACTACTGTAATCTCTAGCTAATTTTTGAACCGTTGTATTTGAAGATTCATGTTTACCGTCTTTATTTTTAAAATAAGCATTGTAATACAAAGCTTCTGCAGCCAAAGCTCCTGTTGCTATTTTTTCAACCTCAGCATACGCAGCTTTGGCTTTGTTTTCGTTACCTGTTTTTATAGCAGATCGTGCAATAATAATCTGAGCATCACTTTTTACGTTATTATCAATTTTAGAATTTTGAAGCGACTTTTCAGCATAATTAACTGCTTCTGTATAGTTTTCTTTTTGATAGTATGCGTTCATTAAATTAGATTGTGCGTAGGTAATATTCTGTGGATAATCGGCTTCGTTTTCTAGTCGTCTCAATAACGGCATCGCTTGATCCCAATTTTTGTTATCTAAATATATTTCAGATAACTTAACAATCGCTTGTTCTGTAAATCCCCCTTTTTGCTGGTCGATAACATATTCATAATGTGGTTTTGCATTGTCTGTTAAGTCCTTTTTTGAATATAATTCAGCGATATAAAAATGAGATTTGAGTGCATGAATTCCGTTAGGGAACTCGTTTAAATAGTTATTAAATTGACGAATCGCGCTATCTGTGTTCGTATCTAAATACTGTTTCTCTGCAGCCAAATAAGACGTATTATCTAACTCAGCATCTGTAACATTAATATAATCTAAGGTTTTCACCCAAGCGGCATAGTCTTCTACAAGACCGAGATCTATGTAGATTAAACGAGCACTTGCGACTGCTTGGCTAGCTTCTTCTGTAGAAGGATATTCATTGGCTACCTTTTTAAATTTTTGTAAAGCACGTTCATTATCATTAGCATTGTAATAAGATAAGCCTTGACGTAATAAGGATTTTGAAATGAAGACACTGTTTTTGTATTCTGAATTTAGGCGATCATACATTGACATCGCTTTATCAGTAGCATTGGCCTGTACATAAGAATTTGCCAATTCATACATCGCATCGTCACGCAATGATGATTTAGGATACGCCTCAATAAACGATTTTAATCCTTGAACTTTCTTAAAAACTTGACCACTATAACCGTAACTCATTGTTTTTTGAAACGTAGCGTAATCACTTTCAATTTCATTAATAGCAATTGCCTTCTCATAGGCAGAAATTGCATTATCATAATCACTAGACACAAAATAGCCATCACCAAGTCTTAAATACGCATCATTCAAGCGTAATTTATCGTCCTTGTGATTATTGACAAACGTTTGAAAATGTGATGTTGCTTGGCTATACTTTTTTAGCTTAAAATAAGTATACGCAATGTTGTAATCTATAGTATTAATTTCTTTTACTTCGGAAGCTTCGCCTTGCTGTTGAAATTGCTTAAAGCCAATCAACGCCTCGTCAAAATTATTAAGGTGATAATCAGTTTCTGCTTTCCAAAAGGTTGCTCTAGCTGTAAATACAGGATCCTTTGCTTCTTTTATAGAGTTATTAAATAAGTCTTTTGCACTGGTGTAATCCCCAACATTATAAACTTCAATACCTCTATAAAATGCTACTTTCTGGTAAGCCACTCTATTTTCAAAGCTCTTTTTGTTTTCTAAAAGTCTAATGGCTTCCTTGTAATTTTTTGAGGTAATATAAGAATCGATCAATAGCGTTTCTACTTCTTCTTTATAATTCGTTGCTGGATAAGTATCTAAATAACTAGTCAATACTTGTGGTACAGATTGGTACGGATTTCCAATCTCATAACTAATCTTTGCATAATTTAACCATGCATCCTCTTGGATTTTTAAATCGTAATCCATTTGTGACGCATTTCTAAACGCATTAAGTGCTTCCTGCTTTTTATCTAAGTTAATATAACTCTCACCCAAATGATAATAGGCATTTTGAGCAACACTATTATCACCTCCAATGATTTTATTAAACTCAGAAATTGCACTGTCAAAATCATTTTGTTTATAGTAAGCGTATCCTAATTGGTAGTAATCAACATTAGTCCATTTCCCACGATTTCCTTTATAATCTTTTAAATACGGGATGGCTTCAAAATAATTTTCTAAATTAAAATAACTCTCTCCAATAATTTTAGACAATTGTGATTTTTCTTGTGGATTACTATTCAATAATTGAGCTTTAGCAAGCTCTATTGCTTTTTCAAACTTACCTAACTTAAAATTTAAATCGGCTTGATAATACGATAGCTTCTCTTTGTATTTATCTTCATTACTTACCTGATCAAAGTATGCGTTCGCTTTATCGTAATCGTCACCTTCATAAGCCATAAATCCAATATAGTATTTGGCTTGAGAACCATAGGTTTTTGACGTCAGCACTTTATTAAAGTACTTCTGTGCTCCTGCTTGGTCTTGAGTAGCATATAATGCGTATCCATAATTAAAATAGAATTTCTCACGCTCTGTTCTTGCCATGCTATTTTCATCCACCTTATCATACCACTTTCTTGCATAGGCGTATTTTCCGTTAGCAAAATAAAAATCTGCTACATCTAAAAAAGCTGTATTTCGTTTTGTACTCGTCGGGTAATTATCAACAAAATCTTGAATTAAATCCTCTGCATTTTGCTGATTCAATCGCACTGCACAATTGGCAATATAATATGCACAATCAGACTCTAACGTGTCGTTTGGAGCGTCCTCTTTAATCGCTTCAAATAGCGATTGTGCTGCTTGATATTGTTGGTTATTATAAAGTGTGAGTGCCTTTTGATACGACACCAAATCACTAGTATAGGTTGCCGATTGTTGCGCCTGCAAATGCAAAGCAAACAGCAAAAAGCCAAGTAAAAAACTTATTTTTCTAAACGTCATTAAGTTCTATTTTTTATTGATGCTAAAGATAATTTTTCTCTTATCTATAACGAGAAAATCGTGTTATAATTATACACAAGGTTATTAAAAAGACGTCTTATATAAGATTGCGTTACACTTTTTGTTTTTATCTGTGTATTTTAGATTTAGCATATTGGTAGTTCTTAGTTTTTATAATACATTTACAATTCTATTAAAACCTTCATATTACAATGTCTGAAACTGTTTTACAACTCAAAAACGTATCTATCTATCAAGGCGATAGCATGGTGTTATCTGATGTTAATTTTGAAATGAACAAAGGTGACTTTGTCTATCTCATTGGTAAAACAGGAAGTGGGAAAAGTAGTTTTATGAAAACACTCTATGGCGATTTACAACTTACCGAAGGAGAAGGCCATGTTGTGGATTATAATTTGAGAACGATGAAAGAGAACGATATTCCGTTTTTAAGACGAAAATTGGGTATTGTATTTCAAGATTTTAAATTATTACCAGACAGAACTATAAATAACAATTTAGAATTCGTTTTAAAAGCAACAGGATGGAAAGATAAGACGAAAATAAAAGAGCGTATTGAAGCTGTTTTAGGTAAAGTCGCTATGAAAACCAAAGGCTTTAAGTTTCCTCATGAGTTATCTGGTGGAGAACAACAGCGTATTGCTATTGCTCGAGCTTTATTAAATGATCCTGAACTTATTTTAGCCGATGAGCCAACAGGTAATTTAGACCCTCAAACCAGTATAGAAGTCATGGAAGTGTTGCGTGATATCAATAATAATGGTAACACGATCTTAATGGCAACTCACGATTACGCTTTACTTCTAAAATATCCAAGTAAAACACTAAAGTGTGACGAAAATAAGGTCTTTGAAGTTGTGCAGCGCAAAAGTTAAAACCCGACACACTAGGCTTCTTGTCATCGCACCTTGCTTATTACTTTTAGATATTTCCCAAGTCATACTATTTACAAAATTAGCTATGAAGAGACTAAATTTTAATTGTGTTTGATCTCTTTTAACTTATACAAAGGTATTTCATAATATAAAATATTATAAAAAGTGTATTTTTGAGTACTTAAACGCCTCTATGTTATCAGTTCTTATTCCTATTTATAATTGTGACATCAGAGCCCTTACGACTGTGCTTCATGAGCAATTGATGTCTAGTCAAATAGTATTTGAGATGATCTGTTTAGATGACTACTCTGATAAAAAAATTAGTGCTTTAAATGCTGAAATAGAACAACTCCAATTTACGTCTTATCATATTTCAGATCATAACTTCGGAAGAGTCGCCACAAGGCAAGCACTTGCTGAACAAGCCAATTATGAAAGGCTCTTGTTTTTGGATGCAGATGTCATGCCAAAATCTGAACACTTTATAGCTCATTATACGTCTTTATTAGCCTCTGCATATGATGCAATTTATGGCGGATTTGCATACGCGCTAGAACCACCAAAAGACGATTTCATGTTACGATGGACCTATGGAACATCTAACGAACAAGTCCCAGCTCTAATAAGAAACCAAGCTCCTTTTAAAATTGTGATTTCCGCTAACTTTATGATTACAAAAGCTCTTTTTATAACCCTTAATTCACAAATTACTCAAAGAGGTTATGGTTACGATAATTACTTTGGAGCCTTGTTAAAAAGTAACAAAAATACCGTTTTTCACATTGATAATGAAGTCTATCATTTGGGTTTAGAAGCTAATGAAAGTTATTTAAATAAAATTGAACAGTCCGTTGACACACTTTTAAAATTAGAAATAAACAAGAGTATCCAAGACACAGAAAACACCCTTTACAATACCTATAAATCCTTAAAAAAGCTAAGACTCAATTACGTGTTCTCTTGGATATACAAAAGTTTTAAAAACAGTTTTAAAAAGAATTTACTCAGTAGCAAACCAGATATTCGCGTACTACAGTTTTATAAATTAAGTTACATTTGTTATCAAGATTTAAACTCATGAATCCATTTTTTTCGGTAGTTATTCCTCTTTATAATAAAGCGTTAGAAATCAGTTATACACTGTCTAGTGTTTTGGCTCAAACCTATACTGATTTTGAAGTCATCGTTATTAATGATGGTTCTACAGATGATAGTTTAAGTCTCGTTGAAACGTTTAATGATAAACGCATTAAAGTCTACACAACAGAAAATAAGGGCGTATCCCATGCAAGAAACTTTGGAATAAAAAATTCTTCATCACAAGTTATAGCTTTTTTAGATGGAGATGACCTTTGGAAACCGCATCACTTAGAAGATTTAAAGGCACTTTTTGAATGTTATCCTAATTGTGGAATGTATTGTAAGGCTTACGAAAAAATATATTTTAGTGAACTTGTAGTAAAAGCAATCTATAATGACATAGAAGATGATTTTGAAGGAATTGTAGAAGACTATTTTAAAAATAGCTTAATAGACAGCATAGCTTGGACCTCTGCTACTGCAATACCAAAAACTATATTTAATACATATGGTTATTTTGACGAATCCTTAAAATCAGGACAGGATACCGATTTATGGATTAGAATAGCTCTTAAAGAAACAGTCGCTTTTTCTAATGTGATTTCTGCTACCCGATTATTTTCTGCTTCTAATAATCATTTATCACAATCCTCTCACATAAAGCAAAGGATACAAATAATTGAGCGTTATCAGCATCTTGAACTAAAAAACAAAAGTTTAAAAACATATTTAGATTGTAATAGATATTCCATGGCTGTAGAAAGAAAGTTACATGGTGATTTGACATCTTATCAAAATCTTTTAAACGCTATTGACTTAGCATCATTGAACTCAAAACAAAAATTCTTACTTAAACTACCAACATTTTGGATAAAGAGATTTAAAGGTTTACAAGGGTTTTTAATTAAAAAAAAAATATACCTATCAGCTTTTAGATGATTTGAAAATTTTATAATCTCTAATATAATCACCTTCATCAAATTCACCCGAGGCTAACACCAAACAAACAGCACCAGACGAAAAATCATCAAGTTCTCTCCAGATTCCCGTTGGTATCAGTAATCCCTTATTAGGTTTATTAAGTGTTATTCGTTGTTTTGTTTTACCATCATCAAGTACAACTTCAAAACTACCACTTAGTGCAATTAAAAACTCTAGTTGTTCTTTATGAGAATGCCCTCCTCGAAATGCATCACTGGGGACATCATATAAATAATAAACTCTTTTAATAGCATATGGAATACAGTCTTTTTCTATAACTGCTAAATTACCTCTTGGATCAGAAATTTTAGGAATCTCGATTAACTTAATACTTTTTATATCTGTCATTTTACCACTTCTTTTATTAATTTGACCCAAGATTGCATGATATGTTTTATTGAAAACTGCTCGACACTTGACTCACAATTAGACACGCAATTATTATAGAACTCAGGATCTAATATCATTTTATCAAAAGCTTCCGCCAATCTAATTGTACTATTATTTTCTACCAAAATACCATTAAAACCAGTTTTGATGACTTCTTTTGGCCCTGAATTGCAATCTACTGAAACCACAGGAACTCCTAGAGATAAACTTTCAGGTATAACCATTGGAAATCCTTCAAATCTACTGGTTAAAGCTGAGAATTTCGCCTTTTTCACATAAGGATATGGGTTTTTTATGAATCCCCTAAAATCAATATGATTACTCAGTTTTAATTGAGTAGCATACGTTTTTATTACTTCTAAATCTGGACCAGCTCCTAAAATTAGCAATTTCACATTATGCTTTTTTAAGTCTGATTGTTGATAGCTGTCAAGTAGTAATTTTAGGTTTTTATGTTTATCGTCAATTCTTCCGAAGAAAACAATAAATTTTTCAGGTAGATTGCTTACAATATCTTCATTTGCTAAAGCTTGGATGTTTTCAAAATTAAATCCGTTATAAAGCGTTCTAATATTTTTTAAATCGAAGGCTTCCCTATACTTATCAGAAGCTGCCTGAGAGACAGCGGTCATATATTGGTTTTTATAAAGCCACTTATTGAGCCACGTGTATTTTGAAAAAGCTTTTTTAGTATTAAAGTTATGAATAACGTAAACCACTGGTCCTTTATAAACCAATTTTGATATTATGAGTTCCCTGTAGGCTAGATTACGAGATCTATTATCTATAATCACATCAAAGTTCTGATGGGCTATATAATCTCTAAAAACACGAAATCTTTTTATTCTTCCGAAGAAAGAATCATCCTCGTTTTTTAATAATCCTAAATTCAAGTGTCTACCAGAATACTCATAATCAACACCAGGTAATATTGTTATAATATGCACATCATAACCCAAGCTATAAAGCATTTGCGACAAAACAGCACTGGATCGTTCTGCTCCACCTTTAGATAGAGAGGACGCAACAATACAAACTTTTTTATTATTGGTTTTTGGCATTAAAAACTATCTTTGAAACAAATGTACTAATATAAATGAAGATTCTTTTAATAGGAGAATATAGCCGGTTGCACAATTCTTTAAAGGAGGGTTTGGTTGAGCTCAATCATGAAGTACTTCTTATTGGTGATAGAGACGGATTCAAAAATTATGATGTTGATATAACTATTGGGTCAAAAATATTTAATAATTCGTTTTGGCATCCTATTACAAAATTGATATTAAGAATTACAAGTATCAATCTTATTGCTTTTGAGAATGCATTTAGATTCTATAAAATTCTTCATAGGTTAAAGGGCTATGATGTAGTACAATTAATTAATGAAGGTGTTCTTAAAACCTATCCCAAATTTGAAATTTTTCTGATTAAAAAATTAATACAGTATAATAAAAGTGTTTTTCTATTATCCTGCGGAATAGATTACGTTAGTGTAAAATATGCATTTGACAAAAACTATAGGTATTCTATATTAACTCCTTTACAAGAAGATGAAAAACATAGACCTTATTACAAACACATTTTAAACAAGCTAAAATCTTCTCACAAAAAACTGCATCAATATTTATATGAAAATGTTAATGGTGTAATTTCTTCAGATATAGATTACCATTTACCACATATAGGAGTTGATGCGTATAGAGGTATGATACCAAATCCCATAAACACACATAAAATAGATTTTAAAACTTTATCTATTAGTGATAAAATCATAATTTTTCATGGTATAAATACCAGTGGTTATATAAAAAAAGGGAATGTTTTTTTTGATAAGGCCTTAGAAATAATTAAAAAAAAATATACTAATAAAGTTGACATCATTAGAACAGAAAACATTCCTTACAAAGAGTACATTAAATTATATGACACGTGTCATATTTTCTTAGATCAAGTTTATGCTTATGACCAAGGTTATAATGCTTTAGAAGCCATGTCTAAAGGTAAAGTGGTATTCACTGGAGCTGAACAACAGTGGCTAGATTATTATAATATTAAAGAAAACACAATAGCTATAAACGCTTTGCCAAATGTAATTGAATTAGTAGATAAGTTAAGTTGGTTAATAGAACACCCTAAATCTATTATTGAAATAGGAAACAACGCAAGAAATTTCATAGAAAAAGAGCATGATTATATTAAAATCACTCAGAAATACGTAGAAACATGGTCTCAGAATATATCTTAAAATGGAACACTATTTAATAACGCGGTTTAATTTAAAAAACGAAAATTGGCATAATCCAAATAGTGACAATCATGTGTTATCAAATACATGGCTGGATGAGCGTTTTAATATTTTTGAAACATATTGTTTACCATCTATAGAGAACCAAACCAATAAGAATTTTAAATGGCTTGTTTGCTTTGATATTGACACTCCAAAAGACTACAGCTCTAAAATTAAAAATTTAGAAATACATCTACCTTTTTTCCAACCTTTATTTATTGATGGGTTTAAAAATTTAGAAAAGGACATCTCCAATTTTGTTAAAGCAGATTCTCAAAATCGTTTTATTATTACAACACGATTAGATAACGATGATATCGTGCATAAAAATTTTATCAAAACAATTCAAAATTTATTTCAACCGAAGAGTGCTGTAATTAACATTAATCTAGGATATCAATTAATATTAATGCCTAATAAAAATTATCAATTGAGGTTGGTGAAAAAAGAGCACAATCCATTTATGAGTGTCATAAGTGAAAAGGATAACTTTGAGAGTGTCCTATCCAAAGAACATCATTATTGGAAATCTCATAACCATCAAATTATTAATAAAAATGAGCGTTTATGGATTCAATTTGTTCATGGTAATAATGTATTAAATGACATTAGTAAGACTTCAAAAAAAACTACTAATTTTAAAATGGATGATTTTGGACTCAAAAATATTGAAATTGACGAGCGAGACATCGATGTTGTTTTTTATAATATTAAGACACTGCCAAACAGGTTGTTTAAGAATGTAAAATTAATATTAAAAACGCTGATTAATAAATAATTAAGTTAAATAAAATGCTAAAATCACTTCAATTTATTAAACATAAAAACTACCAGCTTAATAGTAAGCTGGCAGCTATTATAATTTTATTTTTCGACTATTTTCTGAACGTGAATTTGTTTACCTCTACTATCTAAAACTTGCAAGATATAAATGCCTTCATTCAAATGTTCTAAATTTAAATTGACTGAATTTGAATTTATCTTGTCATTAGTATAAACTTCCTGTCTATAGAAATCATAAATTTTAATTGATAAAAGATTTTCACTACTAGCATTCAAATTTGATATTTTAACATTGGTAGTCACTAATGTAGGGATAACTTCAATATCACTTTCCTTACTATCATCTTTATCAACATTAGACATTCTAGAACTTGAACTAGGAGGTAGTGAACAATCTAATGCCAACGTTTCATCTATACTTAAATCTATATAGCCACCAGTTTGGGGATAATAATCTCCACTCAAAATTTCAATATTATTTCTAGCTTTGAATTCCAATTGAGCATTACCTGTAACATCGTTATTAGACATTTGGATTTCATAAGGTGCTGTTTCCAGTATATAAGACCAACGATATAAGATTCTATCATTAACTTCAACAATTCCAAACTCATCTGCCATATCTTTTGACATTTTCACCGCTTTATAAGCATCTAGAACTCCTGAACCAATTTGACCGTTATAGGATTGGTTAACAGATAAATTATCAATCTTCTTTGATGTTAATTTTAAAACAGTTTCCACTTCTTCCTGCGTTAAACAATAATTTAAATCTAACATTAAACCTACTGTTCCAGCAACAATTGGCGCTGCATATGATGTGCCACCTCCATAAGTATAAGTCCCATTAGGCTGACCTGACTGCTGTGTCAAAACTGCTCTTCCAGGAGCAGCAATATCAACTCTGTCATTATAAGTAATTGAAAGGTTAGAATTACCAACTGCTTCAAATCTATCTTTTTGAATATTGTGCGTGGAATCTGGATCATTTAGTTCATATAAATGTCCAACTACCGTAACAGCAATAACGTGATCATTAGCCGCTGGATAAAGGTAAGCTCCATAGCCTAATGATGGACAACTAAAAGCTCCATTTCCAGCAGCAGCTATTAATACAGCTCCATAACCATACGCTTCATCCATTGCCATTTGCCTAATATCAATAGTGTTCTGTGAAAGGTTACATGATCCCCAACTCATATTAATAATTTTAACACCATCTTTTGCTAATTGTATAACAGCATTTGTCCCACCTGATTTACTTCGAATAAAACTATTAAAACCAACAGATGCCATACCAGTATTATTATCTGTAACTCCTCCAGCAAACAAAGCAACACTGGTGCCATGTCCATTATAAGATGAGCTACTTCCACCATTATGAATATCAGATTGTCCAATTAAATCTTCATGATTTATATTCACACTTTCTGAAATACTAATTATGATATCAGTACTCCCTGTTGTCATATCCCATGCTTGAGGAGCATTAATATAATTAAGTTCTTCTTGTTCTTGTAGTTCACCTCCATTTGTTCCAAAATCATTGGGAATATAAAGAAATTGAATTTCTTTTTTCTCTTCTAAATTGAAAAAAATATGCGAGAGTTTATCGTCCATTTCATCAAATAAAGCTAAATCTGAAGTAGTAATCTCAAAAACTTCTAGCAATAGAGCATTATTAGATGCTGGCAAAGATCTTTCAAAGCTTATAACATTATATTTAGAGAATATACCATTTATGGTCTTGTCTCCAAAATCTAAAGTGACATAGCTTCTTCCTTGGGTTACTTTTGGAATCTTAGATGAATCTTTTATACTAAACCAGTACGCAGAGTCTTGAGAAAAACTAAAAGTAAATATCGTTAAAAATAAAATTAAAATTAAGCTTCTCATAATTAATCTATTTTAGTTTTTAACACGTCAACCTCCTTCTTAAGCTCAATGGTATAAAGCATCAACTCTTCTATTTTTTGAAGTAATAATTTATTCATTTCTCCAAGTTCAATACCATTTTCTTCAACTTCTGCAGCACTAGGTATATCTTGTAAATGCCCATTCAATTTAATAAAGGCTTCAACCTCTTCTAATGTTGGTAATTTATAATCTTCTTCAAAAACATAATCGGCCCAATCGGTATACACCTTAACAGAGTGTGCTCTCATTTTACCATTAACTGTTAAATTATACAAATCACCGTTATCACTAAAAGATTTTGTACCAATTGTTAAGTAAGAATTAGCTTTGGGTAAGTTTAAATATACATTATCACTACCATCCTCTTTTAACTTAAAAAAATGTGACTGACTTTTGTTATAATAAATTAGTTCACTAGATCCTACTGTGTTAGCAAAAAATCTCCAACGGCTTTTATAATTCCTATCTTCCATACCAATAAAAGATTGGGCTTGAGTATTATAATTTGATTCTGTAAAATCTAATACATTTAAAATAAAGCCACTAGGTCCAAATTATGTACCTGCATTTAGCACAGAACATTGTAAATTCCTATCTGAACCACTACTAAATATAGATCCATTAGGTAAAGACTTGGTAAATATTCTACGTTCACCTTTAACTGTACCAACAACTTCTAATTCTTCTGTTGGTGTCAAAGTTCCAACTCCAGCATTCCCTGTAGTTGGAAATGTGTTTGTTGGAAATGTGGTTTGTGATGTTGCAGTAGAAGTAACTGCCAATAAACTTAAAAAAAGTAATTTTCTCATAATAATTGATTTTTAGATTAAACATCTATTAATGCAGGAAATTAAAACATAAAAACACACTTATCAATGTTAAAATACTGAAAATCATACACATATTACGGTTTTTCCGTAATTAAAAATACACTTTTTCCTATAAATTATAAAAACTCCTCTGGATAGGATGTTAACAATAAAGTTTTTGAAGAAGAATTGTTTATTTTTGAAATTACACTATTCGTTTAATGCAAAAATCAAAATATTTTCCTAATCTTTTCATTCCAGGTGCTGCAAAATCAGGAACTAGCACTTTGCACGCATTACTGAATTTTCATGAAGATATTTGTATGTCATCAGCAAAGGAACCTTTTTACATTGTTAAAGATGACTTTGATACATCAATTGATTTTTATAACAATAAATACAGTGAGATTTTAAAAGAAAAACCTAATGCTAAATATAGAGGAGATGCAAGTACCAGTTACATGCTTTTTCCTAAATTTATTGAAAGGGTTAAAGCGCATTTAGATGAGGATGTGAAATTCATTTTTATATTAAGAAACCCTGTTGATAGGTTATATTCTCATTATTGGTATCTTAAAGGATTAGGAATGGAATCTCTTGAATTAAAAGATGCTATTTTAAATGATATTGATATTGAACCAGATAATTCTAAACGACAACCTAGTGGTAGGTTTAAAAGTTATTTTCAATACGGCCTTTATGGTAAATGGCTATCTAGATTTTATGATAATTTTGACAGCAAAAACATTAAAGTTGTATTTTTTGAAGATTTAAAAAGTAATCAACTTGGTGTGGTTAACGAATGTTTAGAGTTTTTAAATTTGTCTAAGTTTGATTCAATTAATAAAACTAAGGCTAATAAAACTGTTATACTTAAAAATCCAAAACGTTATAACACAATTACAAAATTGATGAGTAATAGTATTAGGATACTCAAGCCAATTCATTTTTTTATACCAAGACATTTAAAAACATCAATCAAAAATAAAATAAAGAATTTTGCGATTAATAAGAGTAAAACAAACACTGATTACCCAAAATTATCTAATGAAGAAAGACAATGGATTACAGAGTTATACAAAAAAGACTTTATATTACTACAGTCAATTTTAAACAAGAATTTTAGTGTATGGAACGATTTTAAGAAATATCTATGAGTCTAATTAAAACATCCTTTTATTCTTTTATAAGCACTTCTGTATCTCTCATAACTAAACTTATAACTAATAAAGTTACCGCAATTTATCTTGGAACTAGTGGTATGTTTTTTTTAGGTCAATTAAAAGACTTTATTAGTTTAGGAAAAGTTGCGAGTACAATTGGTACAGAAAATGGAGTAATTAAATATGTTGCAGATTATAATAACACAGAAAAACTGAATCCGTTTATTAGCTCTGCTCTAAAAATTCACTTAATATTTTCAGTAATAGTTTGCATTATAACTCTTATTTTTAATAAAACTCTCGCACACTATTTATTTGAGGATTCTAAATTTTCTAGTGCTCTAATACTTTTATCCTTTTCATTTATCACCTCTGCGGTTTACAGCCTAATTCTGTCTACTTTAAATGGGCTAAAAAAAATAAAAACCTATGTGATTATAAATATTATTGCTACAGTACTATCATCAATCATAATGATAGTGTTGGTAATTAAATTTAATTTATTAGGAGCAATCCATGCAATTGCTTTAAGTCAAATTCTTGTATTTTTTATTTCAATCATATTTTTAAAAAACATTAAAAAACCTTCAATAAGGGAATTAAAATTAAGGATAAATTCAAAATATTTTAAAAATCTAACAAAATTCTCTTTAATGGCTGTTACTGCTCCAATATTTATGCTAGGTGCAACCTTCTTTGTTAGAACTTTTATAAATAGAAACTTAGGAGATCAGTTTGCTGGCTCATGGGAAGGTATGTGGAGAATTTCAGCTATTTATATTATGTTTCTTACAACAACATTTAAATTTTATTTGATTCCAACTTTCACTAATTTAAATGGAGAAAAACTAAAAAACGAAGTCTTTAAAGTTTGGTCGCTAAGTCTTCCAATTATAGTAATCATAACACTTGCAGTTTATTTAATCAAAGATTATCTTATAGTGTTGCTATTTACTAAAGAGTTCTTATTAATAAACTCAATCATCTTGTTTCACTTACTTGGAGATGCTATTAAAATTAATTCTTGGGTACTTGGTAATTTATTGATATCTAAAGCTAATACTAAGGTGTTTATAGGTTTTCAAATAGGTTGGGCAGTAGTCTTTTGCTGTTTAACCATATTCTTTATTGAATATTATGGTTTTGTTGGAGTTTCAATAGCATATTTTGTCACTTATGTTCTACACTTCATTGCAATGAATATATACTTTAGAAAATTACTTTGGATCTAATCTAAGATGCATCTTCTTGAGATGTTTCTGGGATTATCCCAAACAGCGATGTACCAAAAATAAGTAACACAATGCCATAATGCATTACATAACTTAAAAAATGTCCTATAACGGCTCCTTCAACACCATACGCGTCAATAAAATAAACACTAGAAAAATAGAGCGTTATGACTAAAAACACTTCTACTATAATAAAATGCATAAACATTTTTTTGGCTAAAAATTGGTAAGAAATAACCAGCGTTAACACCTTAATAAAGTCTCCTAGAAGTTGCCAAAAGAACAAATTTTCTGTTGGTTGAAATTCTTCGGAAAAGATAAGTGGCACTATAAAAGGCCTCAAAATATAAATTAACACCAAGCCTAATCCAAAAATTGGCATCACCGATTTATAAAAACTAAAAATCTCCTTCTTAAAGTCTGCTTTAATCTTAATTTTGCTAAACTTAGGCACGATATAAAGCGTGATTATTGACGTAATAAACATCAAGTAATAACTAGAAATCCTATTCATTGCCTCCCAGTAACCTGCTTCCTTTATTCCAATTTCAGAAATAATATAATTACGAATACAAATAGAAATTAAAGGCAAAGCTACTGCTGTAACCAAGGCCATCGCAGTATATGGACTAAACGATTTTAAAATATCAAAACTTATATGATCTATTTTAATAGACGTCATTAAGTTTCTTCTATTTACGATACCTACCAAAGTAATTAAAAATATCAAGGACGGTGCTATAACTGCAGCAATCAAAGCGCCATCTATACGATCTTGATAAATTAAAAGCAACGTTACTAGCAAGCCTAAGATTTGACCTATGATATTAATAATGAGTAGCATTTTATAGTTAGAAAAGCCATTCATTATGGAAAAACACATCATATTTAATGCATAAAATGGTAATGCTAAAGCCATTATTTTAATGACATAGGCAAAGTCGTAATACGATGAAAATAATAAGTCGTTGATGAATTGCGCATTATAGTAACATGTAAACGCAACTATAATGGTTGAGAAGAAGCATAAATAATAAGCAGTAGATAAGGTTTTACTTAAATTGATACTATCCTCTCTAAATTTAGCAATGGTATTAACTACGCCATTATAAAACCCAAGTATTGAAATAGATTGAATAGCTCCTAAAAAATTCCTGAGATTACCAATCAAAGCCATGCCCTCAACACCAATAAAAAAAGCAATGGCCTTAGATGTTAAAACACCTGCAATAATTTTAGTAATAATCGTCGCAGAGTTAAGATGTGCTACTTTAAATAATACATTAGTGTTAATGTATTTAATTAAGCTTTTCAATTAATAAAGGTTTAGGGCATTAATAATTGTTTCAATCTCGTCATTAGTCATTACAGGACTCATTGGGATACTAATTACGGTATCATGAATGGCCTCTGTAATTGGCAAATATAGAGATTTATAAAGAGACAAGGCTTTTTGGTGATGTGGAGCAATAGGATAATGAATTAAGAACCCTATTTCTTTTTGGTCCAAATAGGTCGTAAAATGCACTCTGTCTTCAACTCTAATAACAAAAACATGAAACACATGATTATTAGAACCATCATAAAACGGAAGTGTAATTTTAGGATTATCAATTCCATTTAAAAACCGTTTAGCAATGTCACGTCTTATCTCATTCTGTATATCTAAGTCTTTTAGTTTCACATTTAAAAATGATGCTTGCAGTTCATCTAGCCTGCTGTTAATTCCAATTTTTTCGTTGACATATTTCTTAGAACTTCCGTAGTTATGCAGTAATTTAATACATGCTGCTAGGGCATCATCGTTGGTCGTCACAGCTCCTGCATCACCTAAAGCTCCAAGGTTTTTAGTGGGATAAAAACTAAAACCTGCTGCATGAGATAAGTTTCCTGCTTTTTTTTCTTCAGAAATAGATACCGCTCCATGAGCTTGGGCAGCATCTTCAATAACCAGAAGGTTATTATTTTTGGCCAACGTGCTAATTTCAGACATGTCTGCTAACTGCCCATATAAATGAACGACCAGTATAGCTTTAACCGATGGTTTGAGGTGTTTTAAAATTTCCGAAGGTGAGATATTAAAAGTTGCTTCGTTTGGCTCTACAAACACAGGTTTAAGCCCAGAATTAATAACAGATAGTATGGTTGCTATATAGGTGTTTGCGGGAATTATGACTTCATCACCAACTTTCAATTTACCCAGTTCTATATAGCCTTTGAAAATTAGCGTTAACGCATCAAGACCATTAGCAACTCCAATGCAGTGTTTTGTGCCACAATAGTTTGCAAAATCTTCTTCAAATTGATTGACTTCAGAACCCTTTATATAATATCCAGAATTTAAAAATGCTTTAAATCGAGATGAAAAGGTATCTTCGTACTTTGAATTAATTTTATTTAAGTCTAAGAATTTAATCATAACATTACATCGTCCAATAATCTATAATTTTCAGTATTTATAGTATAAAAATCATGAGTTATTGCATTTGCTCCAAAACTTTCTTTCCAATTAAGCAAACCTCGATTTACTTGTTGTCCTTGATTTTCATTTGAAATACCAAAACTAAAATAATGTTTATTACTATATAATTTATTTATTAAAAAATCAAAAATAGCATCAAGTCCACCTAGTTCATTTTTAGATGTAATTGTAGAAATATATTGCGCATGAGCTACTTTAGAAGACTCAAAAATAGTTACACCTGCAATAATTTCATTATTTTGATAGGCATTAAATTGTCTTATTTTATTAGGGAAATTTAATTTTAATTCACTTATTTCTTTTAACGAATGTGTTGGCAATGAATTGTGGCGTTTTTCTAAATTTGGAATTAGAATTTGATTAAAAAAATCATCAAATTCTAAGACTTCTTTTACAACTACATTATTGTTCTTAGCTTTTTTTAAATTCCGAGATCTATTTGATGACAATTTTAATTTATTTCCATTATCAACAACCATTGAAACATCTCTTCTGTAAAGGTGTGCTTTACTTTTAAATAAAAGATAATCAATTTCGTCACTTGGTAAACTATTATAAATTTTAGGTAAAACCTTTATTTTTAATATTGGGATAGCATTATTTAGTAGATATTGCAAAAGTGCTTGAAATATTGTAACCGTAGTTTCAAACTTAACATCTTGTAATAATAATAGTCCTCCGTAACTCAAACCTTGATGAGAAATAACAGTGCCTTCAATTCTATTTGCAGGAAAAATCGAAACTAGCTTATTGTTTTTATAAATCATCAAAGAGTAATCATCAAAGCGGTCTTGATGATACTCCATAAAATCACGTTGAAATAAAAATGTAGCATTTTTTGAGTTTGCTACAAAATTATTCCATTCCTGTGTTTTATTATAATGATATGTTTTAACAGTAATAATAAGATTCTATTTTAGATGTAATTTACTAATGTAATAAATACTAGCTTTTAAAGCTAATCCGTAATTTCTTTAAATACGACATTCCCTAGACTATCCATAACCTCATAAACACCATTTGGCGCACCTTCATTAATCATTAAATAACTATGATCTGATTCTAGGTGTTCAAGATAGCCCACATTATCTTCCAAATAGGAAAATAAGACCCTAAATAAATTAACATTAGATTTTAATTTATTATCGAATTCTGGAACCTCACCCTTAGGCCATTTAATAGCAAGCGCTGCAGTAAACGCAGATTTAACCAATTCATCATCCTCTTGTTTTATCCTAGTTTGCAAGGTATAGTCAAAACCCACAAAACCACCATGATCGGCAACCATGACTACAATAGCTTCATTGTCGTTTTCATTTATGATGTTTATGATGTTTTTAAGCCAGCCATTTGCATCATCAAGTTTATCGATATAATCTTTTCGTTCTTTTGTTTTACCATCTGAATCGTTCTTAAATGTACTTACATGACCTGGGGCTATTTGCTCAATAAAATAAAAATTATTTGTCTCTTTATTCTCATTAATCACTTTTTCTAAATCTATCTCCAAATCTTTAGTTACACCAAAACCTCTAGTAAAATAAGGTACTTCACTGTAATCTATATTGCAATAATCATAAAGAACTTTAGAACGATTAACTAATAAATAAGATTTCTGTAACATTAAGAAGGTCTTATACTCATTATTCTTAAAAATTGAAATGACTGGATTATCTCCAATAACAATTTTTCTAGAATTATAAAGCTCATGAGCAGAACCCTTAACATTATTATAATAATGGTGTTTCATTGCGAACATTGAACTGTTAGAACTTAAGGTTGAAAAATAGTTACTTCTAAAATTCTCATACATCTTAAAATTATGATCAAGTAAAAATGCCTCAAAATCCGAATTGTCATAATTATATAGCTCATTTCTTAATTCTGAAAAATTCGCATAACCATCGGGCTGAATAATATAAATATTGGGTTTCTTTTTAAATTTTGCTTGTTCAATATCATCTGGTTGTTGCATCCATTCTGAAGACGTTTTAAACGGTACAAACAAAACAGGAATTAACATAAAAAAAGCAATAACTGACATAATTAACTGCATAATAACAACTTTCTTAATGTGTTTAAAAACAACAATTGATAAAATAAATGCAAGTAATAATACGACTACTAATATTTTCTTTTTAAAACCATAGGTCACCAAAACCATAAAAAACACAAAGAATGTGATATTTAAAACCGGAATTATATATGGTTTATATCTACCTATTAAATGTAGACGATCACTAGCTATTCTTGCGATATAAAACACAAAAACAGGCAGCAACAAGAATGTAATAACGTAAAACGCAAACTGGCTCCAAGAGCAAACTAAGGTGAAATTTGAATAATAGACATATAGTAAAGGATACAATCCTGCGGCAAGAGCAGCGACTATGGGGAACGATCTACTTTTAGGACTAAATCTACTTACTTTTTTTTTTAGTCTTTGTATTAATTTCATGTGGTCAATTTACAAAAAAGTAACACTCTATTTCTCAACCTTTATAAAAACTATCTCTTCATTTTCATTGATAACTTCATAAACTCCAAAGGAAGCATCTTCAGAGACTACATCAAAACTTTTATTATCTGCCAAAGCCTTTAAATAATCTTCATTCTCACTTAAATAAGAAAATAATACTCTAAACAAATTCACAGCGGTTATTAACTCGTCCTTATAATCTGGCACTTGATTTTCTGGCCATTTAATGGCTAACACAGAAGAAAATATTGAACGAGTTAAATCAGGATCACCTGTTTTTTTTCGATGTTGCCCCGTATAATCATAGCCAACATAACCACCATGATCTGATGAGATAATAATAAGAGCGTTTGTGTCCTTATTAATAATTGACGAAACGACATCTCTTAACCAAACATTGGATAACTCTTAATCCTTAAGATACTGCGCTCTTTCCTTAATTTCACCATTTGATGATGACTTGTTTGAGTGAATATGACCAGGAATTGGATATCTTACAAAGTAAAAATTATTGAACGATTTATTTATATCAATGCTATTTAACAAATCTGATTTATTGTCTGTTTTAAAACTATTTCCTCTTGAAAGAAACGGAACTTCACCATAATCAATATTGCAATAATCATAACCCAGGCGAGGTCTATTAACCACTAAATAAGCATTATCTAATATGAGATTAGTATTATAACCATTAGAGTTAAAAATATCAAGAACAGGGTTTTTATCGATAATTATTTCTCTAGCTCCTGTAAATTCTTGAAAACTATTTTTATGATTATAATAATGATGCGCCATAGAAAACAAAGACGTATTAGAAGATAGTGTTGATCTAAAATTACTGTAAGTTACAAACTTATTATAGTCTAAAAATGATTTGAAGTTATCATTATTATATTTATAGTACCCTTTTTTAATATAATCAAAATCAACATAACCATCGGGTTGCAAATAGTAGATATTAGGTTTTTTAACAAATTTAGCATTCAAAATATCATCTTTTTGAATTTGCCAATCATAAGAATACGTAAATGCTCTGTATACATTAGGAACTAACTTAGCAAGCATAAAAGTTGATAAAAATAATTGAAAAACCATTATTTTATTGATATGCCTATATAAAATAATGCCAACTACACCCCCAACTAAACCAGCCAGAAACAAGTAAAAAATAAGCTTCAAAACCTTTTGAGACAGCTATTATAAAAACTCCAAAAAAGGCACAATTTAATACCGAAATACTAAATTTGCTAAATATTTTTAATGATGGGATACTTAGTAATAAACGATGCGTAAAACGGGTTATAATTGCAGGTATAATACAAAAACATGATATAAAAAACAGGAATTGCTGCCAAGAATTAACCAATGTGAAGTTTCTATCATATAGATAAAACAGCGCATAAACACCTGATATAAATCCTGCTATAAGTGCATAATCTTTACTACTGTTTATGAACTTACTTATAGCCTGCCTCAAATTATAGAGCTTTATAAACGTACATCACACGTTCAGAATTATCAATCGCTACTTTTTCTACTAAGATGAAGTATTTAGCATAACACGACTCAAAATTATTGATGTTATAAAAATCAAAATGCCCTTTGAATTCTCCTTTTGTATTTAACAAGCGTTGTACCCAAGAATCTGTTCTCTGCGGAAACTCAATAACTAAATGTTTCGAAAAGGATGAGAAAAATTCTGCAGACATTTCAAAAGGAATATTACCACTCAACGTCATATGATGAATAAATGCCAATGCCATTGTGACATCGGGCGCATATGCTTTTATCCTCTTTAAAAAGGAATCTCTTTCTTTATTATTAAAACCAATATTCGCTGACGGATTTAAAACATCAAAAACAAAAGGCAACATAAACGTTTCTTTATTTTTCTTTACCAGGATATGATTAGCATTTACGGCATTATAATCAATATCACATACCAAAGCTTCCTGTAATTCTTGATTTATTTTCCTTACAAAAGTGCCATCATTACCTCCAATATCAATTACCGTTTTAGCTCCTAATTGTTTGATCCATCCATCAATAATCTCTGCCTTTTGGTCAAAAGCACCGTTTGCATAATTAGTTTTATCATAGTAATTTCCCCATTCACTAGTAGATTTCAATGACATCTTTTTTATAAAATCGTAAAGGCCTTTAATAATGTTGAGCTGTGCCTTCTTTGATAAGTGGCTTGCTTTAGATTCTCCTTTATAATCTTCATTATGCTTGTCTTCAAATTTAGTAAGTAAATGAATGTTTGAATATAGGAAAGGATTCAGTTTTGTCTTAAATGGCAACATTGACGACAACATTTTAATAGGAACACCATCAATGAAACTGTTCATTAATTTTAAAGAATCTAGACCGTTGTATTTTGCTAGCAATAATGGCCCCAAGAAATGAGTTATAAATTGTTTGTACGCTCGCCATGGAGAATTTTCTTGATAGAAATCAAAAGACAAGGTATCTATAAAAACCATTTTACCTTTGTGAAAAGTCACATTAAATGCAGATGCATCTTTTAATGAAAAGCCATTTTCTAAGGCGAATTTTTGAATTTTTAAGGTCAATAAAGCGGCTTCTTTATATTGACCAAAACTCCATTCATAAGGATAGTTTATAAATGAAATTTGCTCCGGCTGTATAATAACTTCATCATTTGAAGCCAATAGCTCCTCATGCGAAATCAACAAACCAGCATTATGCAATTTCTTGAAAAAACCTGTTGATTTAAGTGCGTTATACTGCTCAAAGTAGAGCGGTGAAATGGAACGTTTTACAAGACCTTGATCTATAAATATAAAACCAGAGGGATCTCTAAAAGATGAAGAATGTCTATTATTGCTTGTCACTATTTGATTTACTTTCTATATCAGACTCTTTTACATCAATGTCATCAAAGACATCATCTTCTGGCTTAGAGACTCTTAAAAATACCTTTATTTTATACATAAGATTTTTAGAAAAGAGCAACACTCCCGCAACAGCGGCAACAATAGCTTGAATAACCATTGCTCCTAAACCTGGATCAAAATATAGAAAATGTATCATTTATGAATTTTTAGTAAATATAGAAAAATAAAAAAGGAACCCAAATTGGATTCCTTTAATTTAAATTATATAAAATTAAGCTTAATTATTCTTATTACGCTTACGATCATTTTCCGAAAGGTGTATTTTACGTAGTCTTAAGAATTTAGGTGTGACTTCAACATACTCATCTTTCTGTATGTATTCTAAAGCTTCCTCCAAAGAGAACTTAATTGCAGGTACGATTTTAGCTTTATCATCTGCACCAGAAGAACGAACATTACTCATCTTTTTGGTTTTTGTGATATTCACAGCCATATCATCACCACGAGAATTTTCTCCAATAACCTGACCTTCGTAGATATCTTCACCTGGATCAACGAAAAACTTACCTCTATCTTGTAATTTATCAATTGAGTAAGGGATTGCTTGACCTTTCTCCATAGAAACTAAAGATCCATTTTGACGTTCAGGAATTCCACCTCTAAGTGGCTGATATTCTTTAAACCTGTGAGCCATTATAGCTTCACCTTGAGTAGCTGTTAATAGTTGGTTACGCAAACCAATAATACCTCTAGAAGGCACCATAAATTCACAAACCATACGATCACCTTTAGCAACCATGCTCAACATTTCACCTTTACGCATCGTAACCATTTCAATAGCTTTACCAGAAACTGTTTCAGGTAAATCAATGGTCATTTCTTCAATAGGCTCGCATTTTACACCATCAATTTCTTTTATGATTACTTGAGGTTGTCCAATTTGCATTTCATAACCCTCACGACGCATCGTTTCGATTAATACTGACAAGTGTAATACACCACGACCAAACACCATAAATTTATCTGCACTATCAGTAGGCTCTACTTTAAGTGCTAAGTTCTTTTCTAATTCCTTAGCTAAACGATCCTTAATATGACGAGATGTTACGAATTTTCCATCTTTCCCGAAGAAAGGAGAATCATTAATCGTAAACAACATACTCATTGTTGGTTCGTCAATATTAATAGTTTTAAGACCTTCTGGTGCTTCCCAATCGGCAACAGTATCACCAATTTCGAAACCTTCTAATCCAACTATCGCGCAAATATCTCCAGTTTGTACACTGTCAACTTTCAAACGACCAAGACCTTCAAAGATATGAACTTCTTTGATTTTTGATTTTACAATACTTTTATCGCGTTTAACTAAAGAGATGTTTTGTCCTGTTTTAAGCTCTCCACGAGTTAAACGTCCAATAGCGATACGACCCGTAAATGAAGAGAAATCTAAAGATGTAATCAACATTTGAGTATTACCTTCTGGAATTTTTGGTGCAGGAATATGCTCGATTACCATATCTAAAAGTGGTTCGATATTATCTGTTTCGTCTTTCCAATCATCACTCATCCAATTGTTCTTTGCAGAACCATACACCGTTGGAAAATCTAATTGCCACTCCTCTGCTCCAAGCTCAAACATCAAGTCAAATACTTTCTCATGAACTTCATCAGGAGTACAGTTTTCTTTATCAACTTTGTTGATCACTACGCAAGGTTTTAAACCTAAATCAATAGCTTTTTGCAAAACAAAACGCGTTTGAGGCATAGGGCCTTCAAAAGCATCAACCAATAATAAAACACCATCAGCCATATTTAATACACGTTCTACTTCACCTCCAAAATCGGCGTGACCAGGTGTATCAATAATATTGATTTTAGTATCCTTGTAAATTACAGATACGTTTTTTGAGGTAATTGTAATTCCTCTTTCACGTTCTAAATCGTTATTATCAAGAATTAAATCACCCGTATTCTGGTTATCTCTAAATAATTGACAGTGATACATGATTTTATCAACCAACGTAGTTTTCCCGTGATCAACGTGTGCAATAATTGCAATGTTTTTAATATTAGCCATAATAGACGCCTTGTTTTAAGCGTGCAAAGGTACGTTAATTTCTGTATAAATAATACATCTTAATAAATTAATAAAAATGGTCTTTTTATTAATTCTTCGGAAGATTAAGGAACAAGACCTTTTATAGCTAATCAATTGATATATAATCCTTTTAAAGTTGAAGTCTTGAAGTGTTAAAGTTTCCGAAGCTTAAGTTAATAAAATGTTATACTGATTAAACAGGATAATTTCTAGTCGTATCTTTCGTTAACTTAATTGATCACAGTTAATAGCAATCGAATGGAAACAATTAGTAAATATTCAAAATTTGTGCCTTACCTCTACTTCTTAGCGGTAATTGCTTACTGGTTCACAGATGTCAACCAAAGTAAAGGAATAACTGCCTACCCAATTCTCTTATTTGGAGTTCCATTTTTGTGGCAAATAATTAAACCAAATAAGCAGCTTAATTTCACTCTAGGAATTACTTTTGTATGCCTATCATCTTACATGATTGTCGCCTATTTATCTGATGTTTTTAATATCGTGAACTTGTCTCAGCAAACAAAACAATTTATGGTTTACGGTGGTGTTTTTGTCATTGTCAATTTTGTAATGGCCTTGTGGATGATTAGAAATAGTTTCAAGAGAAGTTTCTAATAAAAGACAAAAGACTCCTTTGCTTCCAGACATAAGCTGCAAGACTAGTTTTTTTCTATGACAATTAGTGTTCAAGCAAGTTAATGGTATTATATTTTGTTAACTTTGTTGCTGAAATTTGAAATTTTAAGCACATGCAATTATCAGACGTACCTAAACTAAAACACACCAATTCAAATAACTTCTTTCTGCTTTGTGGACCCTGTGCCATTGAGAGTGAAGATATGGCTTTACGTATTGCTGAAAAAGTTCTCAATATTACCAATACGCTTGAAATTCCTTATATTTTTAAAGGCAGTTTCAAAAAAGCTAATAGAAGTAGAATTGATAGTTTTACTGGGATTGGAGACGAAAAAGCACTTAAAATTCTTCAAAAAGTCTCGCGAACATTTGACATCCCAACAGTTACTGATATTCATGAAATCTCTGATGCCGAAATGGCTGCAGAATATGTTGATGTTCTACAAATTCCTGCATTTTTAGTGCGCCAAACCGATTTAGTAGTCGCTGCTGCAAAAACAGGGAAAGTAGTTAATTTGAAAAAAGGACAATTTATGAGTCCGGAAGCGATGAAACATGCTGTACAAAAAGTTAAGGATTCTGGAAGCGACAAGGCGTGGATTACAGATCGAGGCACAATGTTTGGCTACCAAGATATGATTGTAGACTTTAGAGGTATTCCAACCATGCGCGAGTACGCACCAGTTGTATTAGATGTGACACATTCACTACAGCAACCTAATCAAAGCGCAGGAGTTACAGGTGGTCGTCCCGATATGATAGAAACGATTGCGAGAGCAGGTATTGTAAATAACGTGGATGGTTTATTTATAGAAACACATTTTAACCCTGCAAATGCTAAAAGTGATGGTGCTAATATGCTACATTTAGATAATCTTGAAAACTTATTGACTAATTTGGTCGCGATAAGAAAGACGGTGAATAGTTTACAGTAGTTTAGTATTTAGTAAAATATAACAGCATTAGTTCTGACTTCGCTTTCAATTTCGAATTCGAAGTCAAATTCAATTTCTCCCGATAGCTATCGGGATTCAAATACAACCCATGATAAAAGACCTCGAAATTAGAGAAGCAACATTAGAAGACCTTACAGAAATTACCTCAATTTTTAGAGATACTGTTCGTGCAATAAACAGTAGAGATTACTCTGAAAAACAAATAGAAGTGTGGTCGTCTGGTGCCGACGATACAGAAATTTGGGAGAATCGTATTAATGATCTTTATTTTATTGTAGCTGAATTTAAAAATGAAATTGTTGGTTTTGCTCATATCACTAAAGGCTGTAACCTAGATGGACTGTATGTTCACAAAAATTACCAAAGACGAACCATTGGCTCAAAATTATTACGCATTGCAGAATCCCATATCATGGCCGAAGGTTATGAAGTCATAAATGCAGATTCTAGTATCACCTCAGTTGATTTTTTTGATTCTCATTACTTTGAACAAATCAAAAAACAAAAGAAATCATATAAAGGTAAAGGATTTGCTTATTCTATTTTTTCCAAAGAATTATAACTCTTATGTTAAGAACAACTTATTCTTATGCTTTTCAACTTCCTTTAGAATATTCATAAATAGAGCATCATCAATTTCAGCTGTAGATTTATAGCGCAAGGATTTGACAACCTTTCTATTCTCAGAAACCATATGCTCTGTGTATTTTGTTAAATGAGCAGAGTGCCAAAAACCTACATCTACATAATCTTTACTTTGATTTAGATAACAAATAGGACGTTTTTCTATATAGTAACAAGGCAATTTCCATTTATATTCTAAATGTGACTCAGGAAGCGTATGCTCAATTAATAGTTGCAAATGGAGCAACATTGACTTGAATGGCTCAGGTTGTTTGATTATATATGCTTCGGCTGGCTTCATAAGAGTAAAATAAAATTTTGTTACCATTATTTAACGGTTTGATTCTATTTTTCTTGTCCCTATTAGACATAGAAAAACTATTACAACAGTATTTAAAGCCTAAACTGTTGACTCCAATATTGCTGTCTATCTTAGGACGGACTGCATTTGGTATTTATCTTGGTTTTCTTGCGTTATAACTCTTGGGACATCATTAATAAGCCATTGCATATCTTTAGAGATATATTCAATGTCCTAGTCCATCCTCAAATAGAGGCCTGGATATTTACAGTGACTTTCGGTAGCTTTCTAGCAGCTTCTTATTGGATACTAAAGGGGTTCTCAAACTTTAAAAACTAAACGATTAAAAAAGATACAGCTATTATTAAAATTAGGAACCTAATTCTAGTAATTACTTATTCCCATCCACATACTCCTGTAAATATTTAAAACGTTCTGTCAACGTCCCATCGGGAGTTGTAATTTTTGCACGTTTTAAAATACCACGTTCATCATTATTAAAAAATGCAGGAATAACATGTTCTAAAAATAGCTCTCCAAAACCTTCACTTGCATCTTTTGGCAATTCACATGGTAAATTATCTACTGCCATAACTGTTATGGCACCCTTAGCATCAAAAGCGACCTCTTTTTCAGTTTGAGGATCATATCCATAAAAAGGATCTGCAATAGTTGATGGTTTTATTGTACTAGCGACAGGACCATCAATATCACAAGATACATCTGCCACTAAATTGATTTTAAAATCAGGCTGTTTAGCATCTTGTCTTGTAAATAAATATGGCGCATTATTCCCATAGAAATGTCCAGCTATAAAATAATCAGTTTCTCTAGCGTATGGCATAAAGTTACTTTCGAAGTAAGTTGGGTCCTTATAAAATTCTTGTTTACTACCGACTTTGCCATCTTTTCGTTTTGCGTATTCCATGACGTCTGCCATGACATAAACAGACTCTGTAAATTGCGAGGTTAAGTATAAAGCATCACTGACTTGTTTAATTTTTAAATGGTCTAAAATTTCTTTTGCTCCAAGTGCCACTTTCCCTGTTCCGGTAAGTAGTATTTTGATGTTTGGTAATGTGATTTTATCTAGTTCTGCTTTGACTTCGTTCAAGTCTGCAAGCATCTCTACTTTTGGAAGGTTGAACAGTTTATCTCTTAAACCCAAGACACGAAACCCATTGTATGCGCCAACTAATCCAGCATAACGCCCAAAACCTATGAGTCTTGCTCCATTTTGTTTGACAATAGTTTCGTGATCATACATTTCGATATGCTTGTCCAACATGACCTGAAGCAATTTGCGATTATAGGGTTGTTTTTTTATAGTATGTGAGAAGTAAAAATATTTTTTATTCGGAAGAAGAGCCTCTAGTGGTACTTCTTTAACGCCAATCATTACATCACAGTCTGACACATCATCTAAAACTGCAAATCCTTTTTGACGATATGCATCGTCTGAAAATACACGAATATCTGAAGACTCAACAACAAATTCTGCGTCTGGAAATTGTGTTCTAGCCTCTGCTAATTTTTCAGGAGAAAAAACCACACGTCTGTCTGGCGGGTTTTTTCGTTCTTTAATAATGACGAATTTCATGTGTAACAATTTTAAACGAAAATAAGTTGATTTTACCGTTTTAGCAAGTCAATTTTTGCTTTAAGAAATTAATTTTTAGGTTCTGCAGCGCTTTAAAATCTTTAATAAGTAATCTCCTTCGTTTTGTTCGATACAAAGTGCTTTATTATCTTCTCATCCATTGTGAGTTTCTTCAGTTACTTTTATGGTTTTAGTGATTTTTGTTATGCAACTTTCATGTACTTTACCTAGGGCATTTTCCTTACCACTGTTCCCTTTTGCTTCTGTTCCTTATGTTATTATAATTTTTCATGTTAACTAAACTAAGAATTAAGACTGACAATTTTTCTTAAAGGAGTTACAAAACGGGTTTGGTATGCAATTTGCACAAGTATTTTTAGTAATTTCGCAGACCTTTTAGCTGTTATTACAGTTCACTAGGAAAATGCGTTAAGGATTGAGGTATTGTTGGAGCTCCTCGCAGAGAGCGACTACCGAAAGCCTGACCTGAAAGGGAACGCCAAAATAAAAATTACTAATAAAGGGGTCGACTGGTTTTGACAGCGAGACTCATTGAATGGTAAGCACGTCGTGTAATGACATTGATACACGTAAAAGGCTAGGTCAACTTTTTAATCGGCGAGAATAACTACGCTTTAGCTGCATAATCTGAATCACAGTAAGATTAAGCCTCGTCCTACTAGGTAGGAGTGCTAAATGTCTCCAGAAAGCCTTGGTTAATGGCGTTCTTATTAGAGGCATCGAAAATATTAACTTAGATCGTGTGACGCTTTGATGCACTTTCGAGATTAAGAAGATAAGTTATAAGTGGGCTGTCTTTTGCCAGCTTATAATCGAAAACCTGATGAAAGACTAAACGTGTAGAAGGCTTTTTAATAGCTTGTTTGGACGAGAGTTCGATTCTCTCCGACTCCACTACTAAATTCCTGTAAGTATCTTAATTTAAGATATTTACAGGTTTTTTAATTATATTTTTGTACGATTTATGTACGGTTAAATTATGACTAACAGAGAAAAGGATAATTTTTATAGAAATTTATTACATCAATTGAATTCTATTGAGATCTCATTTGAAAGTGACATAGAAACAAATCGTCACCATTCTGCCTATTTTTTAGATATTGCTGCATATAAGTTTTTAGATATTCGTGAATTAGAGTTTCTTATTTTATCTACAGAAACAACTAAATTCGATTTTAAATTCCTCAAATTAATAGAAACTAAATGCATTAGTATTATTACTTTATTCAGAAATAATTTGGTTAATATACCTGTAAAAAAATCAGTGTACTCAGTTTACAATTGGGGCTTCGACATAAACTATCCTAAACCTCGAGGGAATGCTATGCTTCTACATATCGTTAATGATGACGTCACCAATTATCCAGATTTACATGAATTTGGACTACCCCTCGGCTTCCAGTCATTTCGTCAATGTTGTAAGTCATGTGATTATCCCGTACCTCTTTCTCCGTTATTTTACAAAGAAGAAAACTTTTGTAGATGCTTAGTGGAAAAATTAAGACTGATTCATTCTTTTGAAATAATTACTACTCACTACATAGCTGATAAATGTCAGGAAATATTAGATTTGATTACTATCGAACCTACTGCCGATGACAACCAAAATCCTCACCCAAGGATTTTCGAAGATTCATATTCATATAATTTATTTTTAAAAATGAATGAATACTATTCAAGTAATAAAAATGATGTTGCTAATTATAGTTTTCTATTTTACGCTATGCAAAATGACAACTTTATTATTTGCGGAAACAAGGAATTCATTGAATTCCTGAGTAGTATTTACATTTATATTGATCGAATAGACTCAAGGCAGTCGGGAACTAACAACAAATATGATTTATATAATCTCCATAAATCATCTAACAAATAAAACTAAAATGCGCTTATTTAAGCGCAACATTGCTTCATAATTAGCGCGATCCACTATCGACTTTTGGCTTGAATTTAAAAATAAGTCAAATGAAAAAACAAATTTTATTTCAGGGTACAACTCTGAACGAATTGGTGGAGTTACTCGCTGAATCTAACAAATCTCAAGTATTAGAATTATTCAGAAAGCTGAATAACAAAGAAGACCAAACCGAATTACTTACCAGAACCGAAGCTTGTGAACTATTAAAAATAGATTCAAGCACATTATGGGCATGGAGCAAAAAAGGTAAAATTAAAGCCTATGGTATTTCTAACAGACGCTATTACAAGCGTACTGAGCTACTCGAATGTTTAACACCTTTGAAATAAATCTATGGAGAAAGCTGCAAAACATGCAAACAGAATGCTTTTAATGAATAGAACATTGAATGAGTTGAAGGCAATGGTAAAAGATGATTCAGAAATGACCGTCGTATTAATTAAGGTTGTATTAGATAATACAAGACCTGTAAAGGAGGGATTTTTAACCATAAACTTAAAATAACATGAATGATTATATAAGAATAGGTACTGACTATTATAAAATGGCTCAACAACCCTTACATAGTGGAGACAAAATGAATGTACTATTGAAATGGAAAAAAGGTGAAATTATAACAGATTTAGGAAAAGATGCTCTTGACGATGTTGAGCGATATGATGGTTTTTGTTTAATACCATCAAATTCCAAATACCAACAAACCATAGATGGTTTCTATAATAAATATGAAAGAATTCAAATGGAATTAAAACAAGGTGAATTTCCTAAAACCATAAAGTTTTTGAAACATATTTTTGGTGAGCAATATGATATCGGTTTAGATTTTATAACCATATTATGGCAAAAGCCGACACAAATCTTACCCATATTATGTTTGGTTAGTGCAGACAGAAAGACAGGAAAAACCACCTTTCTAAATTGGCTTAAGTTAATATTCCAAGGTAATATGACCATAAATGCTAATGAAGACTTTAGAAGTCGATTCAATTCTGATTGGTCATCCAAACTAATAGTAGCTGTTGATGAAGTATTATTAGATAAAAAAGAAGATAGTGAACGTATTAAAAATCTATCAACAGCTTCATCTTACAAAACGGAATCAAAAGGAGTTGATAAATCAGAATCATATTTTTTTGGGAAATTCATTCTTTGTTCTAATAATGAAACAAATTTCATTCAGGTAGATAAAGATGAAATTCGCTATTGGGTGAGAAAGGTAGACTCTATAAATGATAATGATGAAAACCCTAATCTGCTTGATGATTTAAAAAAGGAGATACCCTACTTTACACATCATTTAAACAACAGAAAAATTCAGTCTAAGAGAAAGAGTAGAATGTGGTTTACGAAGAACGAAATTTTCACTGAAGCACTTTCTCGATTGGTAAACGGTAATAGAACATATTTACATAAAGAAATTGCCCAGATATTAATTGATGATTTTATAAAGTATGAATTAGATGTTCTCAAATATACTGCGGGTGATCTGCTCGAGAAATTAATAGCAAATAATACTCGAGCTTCAGCCTTTCAAATTAGCGATGTTTTGAAGAATCATTTTGGATTGGAAAGTACAAATGGCTCTTATTACAGGTACTACCTAACCCAAAGTCCAAATGACAGTAACCATAGTATAAGTAAGCTAAATAATAAGGGCAGATACTTTACTTTTAAAAAAGAAAAGTTTCAAGAGTAAAACAGTGTTGAATTGTTGATCTATAGTTTCCATTGATAAGGTTTAAATGGATCAGTGGAAACTACATCAACTCAACAAGTGTTCAACTCACCATCACGCAGTTTTCATTTCGTTTGTTGATCAAATGTTGCACTTAAGTTTTTAAAGAACCCAACACTATTATTGACTTTAAAAAAACATTCAACAGGTCAACAAATTTAATGACACTTAGAATTATTTAAAACTTCAAATAATTGAATAAAAATTTTTCTTTAATTAATGTCCTGCAAATCAATTAGATTTGCATGAATACACATAATAAGGATATAGACAATAGCGTATATCCAATTGTTGCCAGTAATTTGAGAATGACGAAATCAGAAACAAAATTATTAGTCGGAATTACAGTTCTGATTTTGCTAATCGATATTTTACTTATGAAATATTGGATTAGTAATATTAAACCTGACCCATTTATGTCTGTTGGAGTTGAATCTCACAGACTTGAAATATTCGGAGTGAACATTCTGATTGGAATTATTGCTTTCTTTATAAAAAAAAGACTTTCGATTTTATTTTTCGTTAATACAATAGTTTGTTATTGGATATTCTCATTTTTCTGGAGTTCTTGGATAGAGAATCATCCATACTCGAATTCTGAATATACTTTTAAAATTGAGAATAGAAACTTTAGATTGAGTATTGCTAAAAATCCTAACCATTATGGGATTTATGAATTAGACCCAAATCCGACTGATTCTCTCAAAATAATAGAAATGGGAATGAATGAAAAAATTGGAGATAGTATTTTATTAAAAGGTTGGAATGCAGGAGAATTTTATGATATGTACTTTTATAATAATAAATTGATTGGATTACCAGAAAGTCCAAATGAAATAAAACTGACGAAATCGGAATAAAAACTACTGGCAACACCGTGTATAATTAATTGCTGGTTTTAGCCAATTTACGAAAGTCCTCGCGGACTTTCTATCTGTGATTTATTTGCTAACTTTAGTGCTTAAAACACGCAACTAATCATACACAACAACGTTGTGAAGCAATTGCCGATTTGACGCGGTCAATCTCTACAAGGTGTACGGAAAAATAGAAAGGACGGTTTGTTTTTGGTTTAGTGTAAATACCGATCTTTTTTAAGAGGTGTTTCACTCAGTATTTTAGCTTGGAAGCGTTGAAAGTTCACTTTCAGAACGTTAGCACGTTTAAAATACTGGTATGAATTACGGGAAAAATTTTGACAAAGTCAAGTTTTTCTGGAATTTAAACCAAAAACAAACCGGACTGGTTATGTTTTCCAAGCCGACGGATTATACTTTTACATAATCCATAGTCTTGGA
>NZ_KE384347.1:2456-242356 GCF_000425305.1 Psychroserpens burtonensis DSM 12212 | reverse complement strand
TAAGCAACTAATTTAGCAAATAAATCACAGATAGAATATTCCGCAGGAATGTTCGTAAGTCGGCAGTGACCAAGCAATTAATTATACACGGTGTTGTGCACTGTTATTTTTAATCTATATAGTTGATTTTCGTTTGCATATTCATATTCATATTCTTTACTTCTTTTGGTTCTAACCAATCTGTTAATTGAATGAAAATAAGTTTCTTTATTTCTGATATATTTATTGTTCCTTTTTCTGTTCTGACACTTTTATAATTGCTTTTCACAATTACTTTCGCTAAATCTCCAATGTTTTTGGCAGGGATTTTTTTTCCATATTTGACTAATATTTTAGCTGTGATTATTGAAAGTATAAAAATTGGAATAGCATAAATTCTATAAGACCCAAAAAAGAAGAAAAATGAAACTTTCGTTGTTAAAATTGAAATTCCATATGGGATTGATGATGGTTGTAATTTTATCCCATTATAATTAAATTTTCCAAATGTGTTTTTCCAATTATTTATTCTATTCTTTTTAGCGAACACACTATTTAATTCCGTTTTGGTATTAATTATACTTTTCTCAACACCTAATTTTTCGGTTAGTGCTTTTCTTATTCTATAAAATACAATTTGGGTTGAACATTCCTGTCCGTTCTCCATACTCATTTTTGAAATTACTAATTCTGAAAATTTTTCAATTGTCATATTATTTGTAATTTCTTCATAATCAAATTCAATTCCAAAAGAGTTTTCAATTTGCAAAATTAAATCTCCAAAATCTTCATCGTCTATGTGGTAAATATTGTCCATTTATTTCGTTTTTTTAATAGTGCACAACGTCTCGTATATGAAACGTAGCGTGTTAAAAGACGCTATAGTTTCCAATTATACACGAGCCGAATTTTTAAATTTTTCTTTTTATCTTTATTTTACTAAAAGCCAAATTTAAAAATTTGGCGGTCTTCGCAAATACAAACAAACCTCTCGGAAAGCCTATAATAGCTATGTTTTATATACATTGTTGGCAATAGTTATTTTCTTATTCTCTGTTCTCGTGCATCTAAAATTAAACAAGTTATAGCAATAGCTCCCAATACTAAATATATAATCCAATGTGGTTCTTCCACTACAATACGATACAAATGTTGTTCAAAAGAACCAAGTTCGTTCAATTCTATTTGTGCTGTAAAATCAAAAGCTGGTAAGATGATTAACGTTGATAGTAATGACATTGTTGACCAAAAACCTCTATAAAATCTACGTTTTGGGTTTAGTATTAAAACGAAAATAGTAACTCCAAATCCAATAATAACTTCATCAATATATTCTGGGTTTGATTGAATGATTTTATAAACTATAACTGAAATTAAACCAGATAGAACTGCAATTCCTTCCCAAGGTATTTCGTGACCAAATAGAACAGTGTTATCAGTTATCGTAACATACCGTCTTTTTTTATTAAATCCATCTGTTGGTAGTCCGTTTTTTTTGAATTCTTCCTTTGAACTTTTCGCTTCATCTTTGTCATATTTACTTATGAATGCTTGTATAGATGAGTATGCTTTTTTTGATGGTTTAGGAATTATTACATCATATTTTAGTTTATAAAGTTCTAGAGATTGCCAATGTTTGTTTATTGTCGTAGAAATAGATATAGCATCGTCTACTTTACTCTTAATTATATTACTGTTTGAGTCGAAAGATGTAGTACTATATTCATTAATAGACCTTGAAAACATTCCAAAATAATCCACAGCGGATGTGTGCAAGTCATTTAACCTTTCTTGAACTTCGCTCTTAATTATATCGTCGCTTTTGAGATAGCTTAATATATTTTTTGTTTGAAGACGAAATTCATTTCTAGCAACAGAAATTTCATCTTCGAAATCAGTAATGTTTTCTTTTTTTGCCAATTAACTTGGATTTTTAAGAGTGTCTATTATTTGGTCAATTAAATTGTTTATATCACTATTGTCATAAGATTCTTTAATTATGAATAACTCTTCTCCAGTAACAATTGTTACAATTTTTTGAAGAGAGGCAATTGTTCTTCCACTTTTTGGTAAAGACTCAATTAATCTTCCAATTTTTGAAAATTCACTATCTGATAGTTGATAATCAGATAATCCAACAACTTTTTTAAATTTAATTTTTAATTCATTCATATTTAGTTTGTTTTAATTATTGCCAACGTGATGTGTATGGTTTGTTGCGTGATTAAGCAACTAAATTAGTAAACAAATACGGACTAGAGAAAATTCCGAAGGAATTTTCCAGATAATCACTTACCCAAGCAATTAATTATACACCGTGTTACCAAACGTATTTTAATTTCTGTTTTTCTTTTTTTTCGTTTGTGGTGGCGATGGCGGTGGAATCTTCATATTTCCAGGGTATATTTTAGATTCTTCGCTGACCTTCTTCATTTCCGTTTTACTTGCAAATCTGATATTATCAACCAAATTGTTTTCCCTGTCCATAAACTGAATGAATAATTGTCCAAATTCAGTTTTTGTTTCTTCATTATAGAAGTGAAAGCTATAAATCAGAGGGTTTTCATTCATCATCACCAAATAGTATGTTGCGTCCAATACGGAATTATCAATATCGGATTCCAGTTGGTTAATATTTGAATTTACTTTTTCTATATCAGACCCTTCATACCAACTACTTAATTCTGTTGCTACATTTTTGTTAATTATTGTTCTACCAATAGTTTCACACTGAATTACAAATTTCTCAAATTCAGGTTTAAATATTTTCTGTTGTTCTTGAGAGTAAATATTGATTGAAATTAGAAATAATAATGTTAGCGTAATTTTTTTCATATGTTTGGTAACGAATCGGCTATGGTTTCGTTGCGAAAACATTGACCGACTTATAGTTAAGGTACTAAGATAGCAAAAGTGAAGGAATTTTCCAGCGGAAAATTCCAGCGCAATGAATTATAGCCAATGTTAGCAACCGTTTTTTTAATTTAAGGTTCTAAATTGAACGCACAGAGAATAAGCCCGATGTAATTTAGCCAGATAGCGACGCAGATCTCTCAGGCAGGAATTTGGGGGATAAGCAAAAAGTCCGAAGTCAATTTTGGTTTTTTTGCGAGTCCAGTTTTTCTAATTTATCTGACTTAAAAGTCAAAAAAAAAATCGAAAAAAATAAACTAAGCAAAAATTCACGGACTGCATTACATTAGCATTGGTTTAAGGTTGTGCTTTGCACGCTCAAAGAATAAGTCCGACGTTGTATAGAAAACTAGAAACGAATATCTCTAAGGCTCTAATTTGGCTGATAAGAGAGAAGTCCAGCGTTGCGAAATGTTTTGAGTTCCAACTTAGCAAACTTTGGTTTTAAAAAATCGGTAAAATTAAATATGATAGCGTTGAGATTGCCGTGCGTATTGCATGGTTGCTAACGTTACGTGTATGGAATGTGCGTGTTTGAGAATGAGGATTTTCCGAAGGAAAATCAGAAGTTAGCAAACAGGGCACAATCATTTAGTTAAGCACCAAAATAAGCATTTTTTATACATATTGTTAGCGGTCGTTATTTTGTTTCAATATTTGAACACATAACTAATGATCCGTGCAGAAGATCAGTCCGTCGCAAGAGTGTCGCAATGATTCGTAAATCCGTTGAGTACTATTATATGAGAGTGAGATTTGAGATACGCAACAGTAGCGTTTTGATTGATTCCAATATTCATATTAGAATCCTGTCATCCACAAAAAAACCGAGTACGTTTTTACATCTTATTTTAAACCACTTTAGAGTGATTTAATTATTTTTTTGGAGCTGAGTGAGCAATGACTGCTAACGGTTTTGTATAAGAATAGTAGGGCGGAAAAAAAACGACTACCATTCGGTTAAACACAAGCCGAATTTTTAAATTTTTCTTATTATCTTTTTTCTCAATAAGCCAAATTTAAAAATTTGGCGACTTCGAAAAAGTGCATTTACCATTGGGTTAAGCACTTATTGCCCTATTATTTTTATACGTTGTTGCCCATAGTTGAAATGCGTTCTGCTTTTACGTAAAGGTTAATATAATAATTGCCCACAATCATTTTATTAATCTTCGTATGTGAAAGTTCTTGGATTTGATGTTTCAGTATTTCCACTTCCATCTGTTGCAGTAAATATTACATTATAAGTTCCTGCATTTGTTGTTTCAAAACCATCCGATATTGTTAGGATAGTTTCATTATCTGGGTCATTGTTACTTCTTGTTTCTTCGAAAACCACAGTTCCATCGCTATTTAAAACTGTCAATGTCATAGTTTCCATTTTTACATTATCGACACCTTGCGCTGTTAAAATTGCTATTTCAGGACCTAAAAAATTTCCTTGGTCGGTTGAGTATGTTTGATTTAAATCTGGACTTTGTATTGAAATTGTCGGCGCAATTGTATCTGCGTTACCGTCGTCATCGCTTGAACAATTTGTAAATGTCATTCCGATTGCTACTAAAGCACTTAAAAATATAGTTTTTTTCATTCGTTTATTTTTATTCATAATGGTTGTTATCAATTATGGGCAACGTTTATGTATATGGTTTGGTGCGTGGTAAAGCAATGAATTTAGCAAATACAAACCGAATAGAAAATCCGCGAGGATTTTCGTAAGCAAGCTCGAACTAGCACTAAATTATATACGGTGTTACCACACGTATTTTTTATGAAATCCAAGTATCAATAATTTTATCAATAATCCAATTTCCTTTGTCATTTTTTCTAATAAAAATCCGAAAGCCACTTCCGTTTAGAATTCCCATTCCAAATCCTCCATTTAGAACTCCGTAAGACTTGCTTTTGTCAAATAAGATTCTACTAAACCCAATTTTCGCACCAACGTAAAAGTCATATTCAGTTCTCCAAAATTCACGTCCTTTAGGGAATTCCGATTGATATTTGATTTTGATTTTTTTGTTGTTAGATTCTAATTTGTTTAAATCTATTTTGTAACCATTTAATAGTTCAATATTTTTTGAATCTAAAACTATGTTTTGGTTTTTAAAACGTTTAACTAGTTCATACATATCTTCTCTTTGGAAGCTTGTTACTGAATCAGAAATTGCCAAATATATAGTTGTTGTGTCTCGGTTTAGGGAATCTTTTTTCCTTTCCCAATTGAGTTTGTCTTTTTTAAACTTATCACTCTTTTTGTAATCAGACATTGCCTTGTCTAAATTACTATTATCATATTCATTTTTATCGAAAAAATCAGGTGGAGGTGGTGGAGGTGGAGTCATTCGTTTGTCGTAATAAATAGAGTCTAAAACAGATGGAAATATTTCATAGAAAACCGCTTGTTCAAATTCAGTTTCTGAAATGACTTTTTCTTCCTTACAATTCAATAAAATTGATGTTAAAACTAAAGTCAAAATTAATGTCGTAAGCGTTTTTTTCATATGTGTGGTAACGGAATTGTGTATGGTTAGTTGCGTGGTTAAGCAACTAAATTAGTAAACAAAAACGAACGAAAGAAAATACCGAAGGAATTTTCCAAATAAGAACTTGCCAAAGCAATTAATTATACACGGTGTTGTGCATAGTATTTTTTATTTCTCTGTCCATTTTTCTTTTCTTTTTTCTTGGTCGTTAAGTGACAAATATTGGATAGCTAAAATCAACTGAATATTTGGGTCATTTAAATCGAACTTTTTTTTGTCATTCAAAACATTCCAATACTCAATATCAATTCCATAAAAATCTCCAGAAGAATTAATTTTTTCCGCATACTTGGCAATATATGGATTGTCCTTTCCTACGTCAGTAAGATAATTATAATATTTACCGAATGCATTGGCACATATACTTTTTGTTTCTTTTTTGGTTTCATATTCGATAGACTTGCAGAACATCCAAATTTCGTCGAAAGTCGATTTTGAAATTTGGTCGTAAAGTTTTTTTTGCTCTTCAAAATCTATGTTAGTCCAAAATCCCTTTCCAGTAGCTTGCAGATATTCGTGTGGTGTTCGTTCGTAACAAGTTTTAAAGTCGGAATCCATTTTTAAACACATTTCTGACTTGAAGAATTCCGTTATTTTATTTAAATCAGCTATTTGTTCTGCCGTAAAATTTTTGTTAAGTTCAGTCGCAGAATATTGAGATTTACAAGAGAAATTCAATTGTAAAATTATAACTCCAAATATCAATATTATCGTTTTTCTCATATTATGCACAACAATAGTATATACAACATATGTTATATATACACCCAAATATAGGATATATATAACATATGTTGTATATATCTCAATTATATTCTTAAGCATCTAGAGGATGTTTTGTCTTCTTATAAGTAGTCATGGCAACAATGTGGCCTTGTCCCAAAATAGGGCTACCTAATTCTAAATATTATGTATAAAAATGATAAAGTAACCTGGTGTTACAATAAATCTCTCAAATTGAAAATTTAGAAGAACTAATTACAAGTAAGCAAATAGAATGTCAATTAAGAAAATTTTACAGTATAGGTTTTACAAATATTAATGACTGGATTAGAAAACACCATCATATTGACCCAAATGGCCAAAAGAATGTAATAGTTGTTCCTCTATAACGTCATATGAAATGGTATCTTTTATTAGGATCCCCTATGATTTTGGAGAAACCGTATTGAGTATGGATATGTGTTTTCAATAGCCATAATTATACGAAGTAATAAATCTACAATACAAGAAGCGCTCAGTTTTAGAAACAAAAAATCCGTAAAATGCTATTTTTTAGCTTTCTACGGATTCAGTAAGCGGAGAGTAAGGGATTCGAACCCCTGGAGGTGTGACCCTCAACAGTTTTCAAGACTGCCGCATTCGACCACTCTGCCAACTCTCCAAAGTGTGTCATTGAGGTACCCTCAAATGCGAGTGCAAATATAGAACCCTTTTTTAATTCTTTCAAATAAAAGGTAGCTTTTTTTGAAGTATTTAATAGAACGATAGATTTTTTTTATAGGACATAATGAGCTTTTGAAAGATCAAAGCTTATTTTTGCAGAAATATTAAAAACAGACATGAATACTATAGATCAATTGAAATGGAGGTATGCTACCAAAAAGTTTGATGCCTCAAAAGTACTTTCCGAAGAAAAAATAAATATTATAAAACAAGCGTTTAATCTTACAGCAACTTCTTTTGGATTACAGACGATGAGTCTCTTAGTTATAAAAAGTAAAGAAACTAGAGAAGCATTAGTTCCACATGCTTACAACCAGAAGCAAGTAGTTGACGCGTCGCACTTATTAGTTATCTGTGTCCAGGATAATATTACGGATACTGATATTGATATACATTTTGGTAATGTTAAGGATATTAGGGAAACACCAGAAACAATTTTAGAGCCTTTTAAAAAGAATCTTAAGTTAACAATGGAAGGTAAAACCATAAAAGAACGTCAAGAATGGTCAATAAAACAAGCTTATATCGCTTTGGGTAATTTGATGACTGTTTGTGCTATAGAACAAATAGACTCTTGTCCTATGGAAGGATTTAATCCTCAAGCATTTGATGATGTCTTAAAGCTTCAAGATAAAAACCTTAAATCTGTATTACTATTGCCAGTTGGATTTAGAGCTGAAGATGATAAGTTTTCTAGTTTTAAAAAGGTAAGGAAACAACTTAACGACGCTGTTATAGAAATGTAGGTAAAACCTTTTAATGTGCTTTTGATTTAATTATATTTGTTTAAACCATAATGGCGAAGTATTTCGCACACACATAAATTTCATAATGAAAAAAGCACTCTTTATATTAGCATTAGCCTTTTCAATGCAATTGTCGGCTCAAGATAAAAATAATTGGATAACAGATTATAAAGTGGCTTTGGAGCTATCGAAAACTCAAGAGATGCCTATCTTAGCTTTTGTTACGGACAATCAAAAAACGGAAGCTTCTGAAATTTTAAACCAAGTGTTTTTTTCTTCGGAAGCTTACAAAAACATAGCTTCTCAAGTGATACTTTTAAAAGTTGATATTTCTGATAGTCAATCCTATAATACACGTTTGGGAATTCATTATCTTAATAAACGTTCTACTCAAGGTTTAGCTTTAGTAAATCAATATAATGATAAGATTGGAGCACCTTTAACCGATTTTAGTGCTGAAAACATTAAATCTTTTTTATTTTTTATAAACTCAAAACTCTAAATTACGCATGCCTGGATTTGAATTATTTGGTGACCTAGAACGTAAAGAAGTTAATGACGTTCTAGATAATGGTGTGTTAATGCGCTACGGTTTTGATGGCATGCGAAATGGCCATTGGAAAGCAAAAGAATTAGAAGCAGAACTTGTAAATACTTTTAAAACAAATCACGTGCAGCTCGTTTCTAGTGGTACTGCCGCAGTATCTGTAGCATTGGCATCTGCTGGTGTTGGAGCAGGAGACGAAGTTATTATGCCAACATTTACCTTTGTAGCTAGTTTTGAGGCTATCATGATGTTAGGCGCTATTCCCGTTTTAGTCGACATAGATGACACTTTAACCTTAGATCCCAAGGCCGTAGAAGCAGCTATAACTCCAAAGACCAAAGCAGTTATGGTTGTTCAAATGTGTGGTAGTATGGGTGATTTAGATGCACTCCAAAGTATATGTACTAAACACAACCTTTTATTTGTTGAAGACGCGTGTCAGGCAATTGGTGGCACTTATAAGGGTAAGCCGTTGGGCAGTATTGGTGATTTAGGTTGTTTTTCATTCGATTTTGTAAAAACCATTACCTGTGGTGAAGGAGGTGCAGTTATAACTAACAATAAAGACTATTATCTTCATGCAGATCATTATAGTGATCATGGTCATGACCACGAAGGAAACGATAGAGGAGCAGAAACGCATCCGTTTTTAGGCTATAATTTTAGAATTTCAGAATTAAACGCTGCTGTTGGATTGGCTCAGGTGAAACGTTTGCCAGAGTTTATTGCGCTTCAAAAAAAGAATTATACGATACTTCGTGATGCTATTTCTGTGCTACCAGAAGTCACGTTTAGACGGGTTCCTGAAGGTGGAGAGGAAAGCTATGCGTTTTTAAATTTCTTTCTGCCAGATTTAGAAACATCTAGAAAAGTGTCGACCGGTTTTAAGGAGAGCGGTATTGATGTCTGTTGGAATTATTTTGATAATAATTGGCACTATATTAGAGAGTGGCATCATCTTAAAGATGCAAAATCATTGTTTCCATTATCTTCGGAAGTAAGGCAAGGTCTTGAAAATATTAAGACTACAAAATTTGAACAGTCTGATCATTTTATAGGTCGAAATATATCGTGTTTGATTAAGCTATCATGGACTGAAGTCGAGGTAAAACAGCGTGCAGAGAACATGGTTAACATCATTAATTCTGCCTTATTGTAAATTATATAACTTTAAGTGTTATAATTTTAAATTATTCATTTTATATTATTGCGTATCTTTAAGAGACAAAATACGTACGCCATGAAATTTAGGTTTCTTGCTTTTTTTTTATTTGTATCACTTGTTTTTTATGGACAAAATCAAAAGAAGATTGATTCATTGAACCATTTGGTTAAGCAGGCAAAAGCAAAAAAAAATTGGGACACTCTTTCAGAAATTTATTTTGCACAAGCAAATTACTTTTATAAAAGTGAAGATTATGGCTTAGCCTTGCCATTATTGCTGAAAATTGATTCACTGTCACAAACGCATAGTATTAAAAATTCAACATCTGTATTAGCAATTCTACGACGTGCAGAAATCTCTAAACTAACATTCACAAAAGAAAGCTCACAAGTAGCATATGCGCTTGGTAAAGAAGCTTTAAAAATGGCTGAGGAAATAAATTCGCAAGAAAGTATTCATATTGTTTATGTTAAATTGGCTGATTATTGTCAGCTTACAAAACGCTATGATGAAGCCAAATTATATGTAGATAACGGACTCCAATATTATCTAAATAAAAATCATGGAGATGAAGACAAAATTTCACGACTTTATTTAATAGAATCTGTGTATTACCTAGAACAAGACAACCCTATAAAAGGTGAGGAATCTCGCTATAAGGCTGTTTTATATTTGGAAGGTAAGGGCAATGATTTTGAAATGGCAAAAGCAAAGTATTATTATGCGCATTATTTAAGGTATGACAAAAAAGAATATAAAAAAGCACTAGTTCTTCTTGAAGAATCAAAAACCTTATTTCAAGCTACTGGTAATACTGAAGGTGAAATGTATCATCGATGTTTACGAGATTTGGCGATATGCTATGATTCAATAGGGAATTATACTAATTCTAGTACAAATTATAAGGATGCTTATTTGTTAAAAATAGAGCTCAATAAAAAAGCTAATCGAACTTTTTCCAGAAATTTAGAAACCCAATATGAAACCGAAAAGAATAAACGAGAGATTGAATTGCTCACAACGCAAAGAATATTAGCAGAAAGACAAAAAACAAATCAGCGTAATTTATTTTTAGGTGGTTTGGGATTAACCTCAATTGCAGGTCTATTCTTTTTTTTCTTATTTAAAAATAAACTAAAAACCACAAAAAAATTAAAACAACTTGATGATTTTAAATCAAAATTATTCGCCAATATATCTCACGAGTTTCGTACACCTTTAACGTTAATTTCGGGTCCAATTGACAGACGCTTAAATAGTGTTGACCTGAAAGAAGACGATAGAAATGAGTTTGAAATGATACAGCGTAATTCAAATAGATTACTCAATTTAGTCAATCAACTATTAGATCTTTCAAAGTTAGAATCTGGTCATTTAAAACTTAAAGTGACTGAAGGTCATTTATCGGTTTTATTAAAATCTATGGCGTCTTCTTTTCAGTATAAAGCAATTCAGAAAAATTTAGATTATACTGTTAATATTGAAAACATAGATAACGTTTGGTTTGATAAAGATGTTATTGAGAAAACTGTTATAAATTTGTTGTCTAATGCCTTTAAATATACTCCTGAGAATGGTAATATTAATTTCAGTGCTCTAGTAATAGATAATAAATTACAGTTATATATAGAAAACGAGAGCAACGTATTGACTAAAGAACAGGTTGATAATATCTTTAATCGTTTTTATCAAGCAGATGAAAATATAGAAGGTGTTGGTATCGGTTTATCTTTAGTAAAAGAGCTAGTTAATTTATCTTATGGGAAAATTACTGTAGAAAACACGTTTCATAATACTATTGTTTTTGAGGTTCACTTACCAATTCATAAATCACAATTTAAACCTGAAGAATTATCTGATGACAGAATAGGTATTCCGTTAATAAATCAAAAAGAATTTACTGTTAAAGTAGACAACGAGATTGAGCAACATATAGACGAAGATCTACCCATTCTATTAGTTGTGGATGACCATGAAGATATACGAACCTTTATGAAATTGGCATTTAAAAACAACTATCAAGTTATTGAAGCAATTGATGGTGAAATAGGCGTGAAAAAGGCGATTGAGTTCGTTCCAGATATTATTATTTCAGATGTAATGATGCCAAAATTGAATGGATTTCAATTATCTGAAACGCTAAAACAAGATGAACGTACCAGTCATATTCCTATTATTTTATTAACTGCAAATACTGAAGATGTAGATCGATTTATTGGCTTAGAAACTGGTGCAGATGATTATATAACCAAGCCTTTTAAAACTAAAGAACTAGAGACTAGAGTAAAAAATCTCATTAACTCTAGATTAAAACTTCGTGAACGTTATAGCCAAGAATTAGCACTTAAACCAACAGGTATTACTATCAGTAATTTTGATGCTCAATTTCTTGAAAAAGTGAATAGTGTTATAGACGAAAATCTTACAGAATCCTCTTTCAGCGCTGAAGACTTTAGTAAATTAGTAGGTATGAGTCGTATGCAATTGCACCGAAAATTAAAAGCACTCACAGGTTTGTCTGCCACTGAGTTTGTGCGTTCTCAGCGTTTAAAATTAGCAGCCGACTTACTTAAAAAGAGTGATGCTAATGTTTCAGAGATTGGTTATGCAGTGGGCTTTAATGACCATTCTTACTTCACTAAATGTTTTAAGGAGATGTATGGTTGCTCTCCAACAGAATTCATTTCTAAGTTGTAGCTTTAACAAATCGAATAAATTTATCCTCTTTTAAGTAGCTTATAACATCTGTTTTTCATGGGATGTTACATATCTCATAGTATTTGTTACATGTCTTATACTTAAAAACTTAAGTCTCACTTAGTTTTACACTGGTATTAAAAACCTCTTTTTGCTCATTAAAATTTTAACCCTTCATTAATAGCGCTATGAATAATGAAAAGCTTGTAGGCGACATTGAAAAGTTGCCATCAAATAAAATATACATAAATATTAATCATTTAGAAAAAGGGATGTATAATTTAAACATAGTGTATAAAAACAGAATTATTAAAAGCACACATTTTAGCAAAGAATAGAACACTATATAAAATCACCAATTATGAAAAAACTATTAATTATCATCTGTTTTTGTTTACTAACACTAATGTCTTACGCACAAGTAGGTATTGGAACAACAGATCCTCAAGCACAATTAGATATACGATCTTCTAACCAGGCAACTCCGACTAATACAGATGGTGTTTTAATACCAAAAGTAGATGCCTTTCCGTTAACTATCCCAACAGCAAATCAAGATGCTATGTTGGTATATTTAACAACTATGGATGGTACAAATGCACCAGGTTTTTATTATTGGAACCAAAGCACAACTGATTGGATATCATTTAGTGGTCTAGGAGCAGAACGTATAAACGATTTAATAGATGGTAAAAGTGATAATGATGGTTCTGACGATGGTTCGTCTGTTTTTTTAGGAATTGATGCAGGATTCAATGATGATAGTACGGATAATAGAAGTGTGGGCATTGGTTTTCAATCTCTTAATTCTAATATTACTGGTTATTATAATGTAGCTAATGGTTATCAATCTCTCAATGCAAATACTACAGGTTATGGCAATGTTGCAAATGGGTACATGGCATTAGCAAGGAATATTTCAGGACGAGGTAATGTTGCAAATGGGTATGTAGCATTATTAAGAAATACTTCAGGAGAATATAATACAGCAACTGGATCACAGTCGCTTTTTATTAATGACACAGGTGATCATAATGTAGCCAATGGATATAATTCTTTAACTTTTAATAATACTGGTAACAATAATGTAGGTGTTGGGAGTGGCACATTATATGGAAATAGTTCGGGAAATAATAATATTGGAATTGGATTCGAGTCTCTTTATTGGAGCGCTTCAGGAAGCAACAATATTGCAATTGGATCTGAAGCTATGTATTTGAACAGTACAGGAAATCATAATATTGCTACTGGTTTTCAATCATTATATAGTAATACAACTGGATTTGACAATATTGCTAGTGGCTATCAATCTTTATATAGTAATGAAACAGGTAGTTATAATATTGCATTTGGAGATCTATCTTTATATAGCAATGAAACAGGTAATTATAATGTTGCTAGTGGAATTGCTGCTTTAAATTCTAATACAACAGGAAGTTATAATATTGCTAGTGGCTATCAATCTTTATATAGTAATGAAACAGGTAGTTATAATATAGCTATTGGGACTATTGCTTTGCAGAATAATGAAACCGGAGTTAATAATGTTGCAATTGGTGGTAATGCATTATTAAGCAGTTTAAACGGATCATTAAATACTGCTATTGCTCATAGTGCTTTATCTGAAGGTGCTAATTGTTTACAAAACACAGCAATAGGAGGTTTTGCCTTGCATTCGGTAAATGGTTTTCAAAACGTAGCAGTTGGATCATTAGCATTGTATGAAAGCCTTACAGGTAATCAGAACGTTGCCATTGGAGATTATTCTGGACATGATAATATTAATGGTGAGAATAATATCTTTTTAGGCTTTAACTCCGGCTATAATGAAACAAACTCTAATAGGTTATACATAGAAAGTTCTGATGCCGATGCAAATAATGCACTTATTTATGGTGAATTTGATAATGATCTTTTAAGAATAAATGGTACTTTAGAGATTAATAATGCTTATCAGTTTCCAACAATAGATGGCACTATAAACCAAATCATGCAAACCGATGGAGCAGGGAATATTACTTGGACCAATTCAGTCACCAATGAAATAAATGATTTAATAGATGCAAAGTCAGATAGTGATGGTTCAGGAAATGGTTCCTCCATTTTTTTAGGTATTGGAGCTGGTATTAATGACGATAGTTCAGATAATCGAAATGTAGGAATTGGATATCAGTCTCTTAATTCAACTGATACAGGTGATAATAATGTAGCTTATGGGTATCAATCTTTATTCACTAACTCAACAGGATCAAATAGCATCGCAATCGGCTATCAAGCAGGATATAATGAAACAGCTTCTAATAGGTTATACATAGAAAATTCAAATGCTGCTGATCCTCTTATTTATGGCGAATTTGATGCAGATTTCATACGCGTTAATGGTACTTTAGATGTTACTGAAGAAATAAATAGAGAAGCAACAGGCAACGCTAATATAGTGCCTATAGCCTATGGAACTGTTGAATCTAACGGTAACGTTTTAAGTGGTACAGGGAATTTTACAGCAAGTATTGCCGCTAATGTTATTAGCATTAGTGTTAATAGTGAAACATTAAGCGTAAATAACGCATCGTGTCTAGTAACACCTTATTCTACTGCTTTTAGGACATCTAGTATTGTTATTAGCGCAGGAGATTTACAGGTTCGTATATTCAATAGTTCTGGAAGTTTAGCACCTACTACGTTTCAATTTACTATTTATAAATTATAATAACTAAAAAATGAAGAGGAACAACATATTGAAAAACCAAAATAAAAACCTTGAAAGGTTGGATCATTACTAACTAGTAGCTAACATAGTCCACAATCTCTAATCCATAACCAATCATTCCAACACGTTTGGCTTGTTGCGTGTTTGAGATAAGTCTTAGTTTATGGATGTTTAAATCATGAAGAATTTGAGCGCCAATTCCAAAATCTTTAGAATCCATTCGAATACTTGGAGCTTTCACGATTTTGTCTTCAACTTGCGTTTCTTTTAAGATGTTTAAACGTTTTAGAAGATTCATAGATTGTGCTTGCTGATTGATGAACACTATCGCACCTTTTTCTGCGGTATTGATAACCTTAAACATATCATCAAGTTTTTCATCCACATTATTAGTAAGTGTGCCTAAAATATCATTATTCACTAAGGTTGCATTAATACGAGTTAATACATGCTCGTCTTTAGACCAAACGCCTTTTGTTAGTGCTATATGAATTTGATTATTAGTTGTTTGTTGGTATGCGCGCAATCTAAATTTCCCAAAGCGTGTTTCAATATCAAAATCTTCTTTCTTTACAATTAGAGAATCATGTTCCATGCGGTAAGCAACCAGATCTTCAATAGAAACAATTTTTAAATCAAACTTTTTCGCAACCTTCATAAGTTGAGGAAGTCTAGCCATTGTACCATCTTCATTCATGATTTCCACAATAACTCCAGCAGGTTCCAAGCCAGCAAGTCTTGCAAAATCTATCGCAGCTTCTGTATGACCTGTTCGTCTTAAAACACCACCATCTTTGGCAACAAGTGGGAAAATATGTCCTGGTCTTGCCAATTCAAATGGTTTCATATTAGGGTCTATAAGTGCTTGAACAGTTCTTGATCTATCAGCAGCAGAGATCCCTGTGGTGACTCCATTTCCTTTTAAATCAACAGAAACGGTAAAAGCAGTTTCCATAGGATCTGTATTGTTTGTTACCATCATATGTAAATCTAATTCTTTACATCTGCTTTCTGTTAAAGGCGCACAAATAAGACCTCTACCATGAGTGGCCATAAAATTTATAGTTTCTGGTGTGATTTTACTAGAAGCAGCTAGAAAGTCCCCTTCATTCTCTCTGTTCTCATCGTCGACAACAATAATAACTTTACCTTGTTTAATATCTTGAATAGCGTCTTCAATTGTATTTAACTTAGTTTTTGATGTACTTTGGGTAGTATTCGTCGTCATTATTATTTGTTTTGAAAGACAAAGATATAGCTTATTTTTTCTCTGTTGAAGTGTCTTCAGTGATTTTCTTTTGTCTTGAAATATAAATCACAGGATAGATTATAAACCCTAAAATGGTCCAGAGAATAGTGTTAGCATTTTTTGAGTGGTTTATAAACGCATAGAGTTTATTAAATGTTATAGACGATATAATTAAATACACTAAGAAAATAAAACTTGAAACAGCAGATAATTCAATTGAAGCTGATGCAGCAGCTGGTACTTTATTGTTTTTAAATACAAAAAATAAGACACCTAGTATCACTGTAAATGAGTAAAATATTAAGGCGTATTTAGCATACGTTTTATAATCTTTATGCTTTGATTTAAAACCTTCTCTGTCTAAAATTTCAGGAGATATGCTCGCGCTTTTTTTAGCACTTATTTTTAAATCTTCATTAATCTTTTTCTTTTGAAAGAAGTAAAAGATAAAATAAAGGGGTAATCCAAGCAATAGAAAAATAATTACGTTTGATACATTATTTGTTCCAAGTTGTTTGTTCAAGTTAGAGTTATCTATAAAGGATTTCATAAGTGCAAATAAATAGATGACACCTATGCACAAACTAATTACATATAATGAATTACCAATTGTTGGAAAACCATTATTCTTTAAGATAGCACCAGGGAGTACAAAGATTACTGCAATAACGTAAAGTATAAACGCCAATTTAGAGTTCTCTTCATATAAATATTTGAGTCTCAAAGACTCTTCGTAGGCATGATCGGTTAGGTTACCTCCAAATTTTAATTCTTGTTTGGTAATACCTCTAGACTCTAATATTGCAATGGATGAATTTTTATAACCAATATCATAATCATATTGTCTATAATGCTTAACGACATCAATTAACTTACTATTATCATAGCTCAATAATGTACTGTACTCTTCAGAATTAATATCAAGTACATTGGTATCAAAAACGAGTATTTTACTCTTGATGCCGAATAGTTTTTTTAGAGGATTTAAAAGTCCTTCAGATTCAAACAAAGGTCTGTCTTTTGTAGCCCTTCTGGTTAAGTAAATACTTAATGGTAACATTATAGCAGTAGATAGCCATGTTGCTGCAATAGGGTTTATGGAATCGTCTAATGAGCTGTTTTTAGCAAAAATACCAATAAAATGATAGGTTAAAAACAGCAGTATAGCAATTACTAAAGGTAAACCAATACCACCTTTTCTAATTAAAGCACCTAGTGGAGCACCAACGAAAAAGAGTATAATACATGCTATTCCTAAAACATATTTTTCATGAAGAGAAATTACATGCTTGTTTCTCCATCTGGTTTGCGTTGTGAAATTTTGCTTATTGGAACTAATAATTTGTTTTGTACTTGTGATGCTATTTTTAGACAAATTAAGAAGTTGTATTTTGGTTTTATCATTAAATAAGCTTAAAATATCACCTTCAAAAATGGAATCTTTTTGAGGTAAGATGTTTTTATTTAATGTTCCAATTGATGTTCTATTGTATAGTGTGGTTGAGAAGTTTTTTAACGCTACAATTCTTTTCTCATACAAACTATCAATGGTGTAATTTAAATCGTTAACATTAAGCATATTATAACGATTGTCATAGCTTTGGTCATCCATATCAACATCGTTGAACCCTTCTAGATCAACATTAATAGTATACTCTTCGAAATAACTCTTGGCGTAGGGTTTCTTTCTATTTTGCTTTGGGTCCCTGTTTACAATTTCTTCGTAGTAATTACCGTTGTATAAAATTAACTGTATTAGGTTTGAATTTTCATTTCCTTCTAGTAGTCCACTTTCAGCAATAATAACCGTTCTGTTCTTTGCATTTGTAGCTGCCTTTTTATGAATGACTACATTTTTAAGGAATTCACCATTTTCACCACTTTTATCCTCAACCTTAATATTATAGCTGCCAATATCATTAAATTGACCTTTTGTGATTGCCATTGCAGGTTTTACTTGAGCAATATTTTTACGTAGGTTATAAACATTTTTATTGGCCCACGGGATTACATTATTAGAGAATATAAAAGTCACGATACCAAGCAATACGACAAAAACGCTAAGACTTTTCATAGCGCGTTGCAAAGAGATACCCGTAGATTTCATGGCGGCAAACTCATAATTCTCGGCAAATTGGCCAAACACCATAATTGAAACTAGTAAAATAGTAAGTGGAAGTATTAAAGGAATTAAAGTAGGTGTAATGTAAAGAAGTAATTTTAGAATGATAAATGAATCTAAATCTTTACCAGCTAAATCTCCAATATATAACCATACAGCCTGCAAAACAAAAATGAACATGAGTATAATAAACACAGTCAAAAATGTTTTTAGGTAGGTCTTAAGTATGTACCTATCTAATATTTTCATGCAAAGGTTGGCTTAGCTTAATCTAGCTTATTGATGTAATAATCTTTGTACTTCTTCTCGTCAAAAGTAAATAAGGTTTTTGATATTGGCTCATTTGTTTTAAAAGAATTAACAGTCAACGTCGTTTTTGTTCCGTTTTTGCCAATCTCAATCAGTTTATAAATGTGTTTTGTTTTAGCATCAATGCCTAAAAATATTTCTTTTATTTCAGAATTGGTATCAATAGGATTCAATTTTACAAATTGAATTTTTCTCCCTTTTATATCTTGAATAATATCCATTTCATACCTGTAGCCATCTTTGTAAAATGACATCATTTTACTAGGTGTTATGCTATTTTCGTCTTCAGAATTGTCTGATGATACAGTTACTTCCTCATCTTCAGGACTAATAGTATATAATTTTTTACCATCAAATATTCTAGTTACTCCAAGAATATGAAGTAAGTATTTATCGTCTTTCATCACGACGTCACCGCGAGTTTCTTGTTTGATATCTTCACTTGTATTTTCTAAAACGTATTTAAAATCTACTGAGATATTCTCATAAGCCTTTGCCTTATTATAAACGTCATTTAATAATATTTCTGCTTTTTTAGAATCTTGAGAAAATCCTATACCACTAATTAAAAACACTAATACTACAATTATTTGTTTCATCGTTTTATCTTTTATTCTCTTCGGAAATATACCTTTTCAATTAATTTTCGTTCGATAACAAGGCGTCTAAAGCCACAAAATCTGTAACCAAAACTTGTCGTGCTTTACTACCTTCAAAACCACCAACAATACCTGCGGCTTCCAATTGGTCTATTAAGCGTCCGGCTCTATTGTAACCTAATTTTAGTTTACGTTGTAATAAAGAGGCAGAACCTTGTTGTGCAGTGACAATTATTTCGGCGGCTTCTCTAAACAGCTTATCTCTATCTGCAATGTTATTATCAAGACTTGTGCCACTTTCTTCACCAACATACTCAGGTAATAAATAGGCCTCAGGATAGGCTTTCTGGCCACCAATAAACTCAGTAATTCTTTCAACTTCTGGAGTATCTACAAAAGCACATTGTATACGTGTTATCTCATTTCCGGAGGTATATAACATATCACCACGACCAATTAATTGATCTGCACCACCGCCATCTAAAATAGTACGAGAATCAATTTTTGAAGTTACTCTAAACGCAATACGTGCAGGGAAATTAGCTTTAATAATACCAGTAATTACGTTAACGGATGGACGCTGAGTCGCAACAATGAGGTGAATCCCAATAGCACGCGCCAATTGTGCCAATCGTGCAATAGGAGTTTCTACTTCTTTACCAGCAGTCATAATTAAATCTGCGAACTCATCAACAACCAAAACAATATATGGCAAGAAATGATGACCGTCATTTGGATTTAATTTACGCGCTTTAAATTTGGTGTTGTATTCTTTAATATTACGACAAAGTGCGTTTTTAAGCATTTCATAACGGTTATCCATTTCAATACATAATGAATTTAATGTATTAATAACCTTAGTGTTATCTGTAATTATAGCCTCTTCACTATCCGGAAGTTTTGCTAAGTAGTGACGTTCAATTTTATTAAATAACGTTAATTCTACTTTTTTTGGATCTACTAATACAAACTTAACTTCTGCAGGATGTTTTTTGTAAAGTAATGAGGTTAAAACTGCATTTAGTCCAACCGATTTACCTTGTCCGGTTGCACCAGCCATTAACATGTGGGGCATTCTAGCTAAATCGACAACAAAAGTCTCGTTGCTAATTGTTTTACCAAAAGCGATTGGTAATTCCATTTCAGATTTTTGAAATTTCTGAGATGCAATAACAGACCGCATAGACACAATAGTTGCGTTTTTATTTGGTACCTCAATACCAATAGTCCCTTTTCCAGGAATTGGAGCAATGATACGAATCCCTAAAGCAGATAGAGATAAGGCGATATCATCTTCAAGATTTTTAATTTTTGAGATGCGAATACCAGCATCTGGTACGATTTCATATAAGGTTACTGTGGGACCAATCGTTGCTTTGATACTTGCGATACCAATTTTGTAGTTATTTAAAGTTTCTACAATTCGGTTTTTATTGTCTTCAAGTTCTTCTTGGTTGATAGTAATACCCTCGGTGTCGTATTTTTTTAAGAGATCTAAAGGTGGAAACTGAAATTTACTCAAATCTAGAGTAGGATCAAATTGGCCATAATCTTCAACGAGCTTATTAGATAAATTATCAGTTTCTGAAATCTCCTCTTCTACAGTTTCAATTTCCATACTTAAGTCACTGTCTTTTTTCTGGTCTTCACTCGTGAGACTAACTTTTAATTCTGGTTCTAATATTTGACTTATAGGTTCTGATTTTTTGACAGCTTCTTTAGGTTGAGCATCTTCAACTTTTAGGTCGAAAGCCGATTTAATATCTTCAGCTTCCGCAGATAAATCATTATCAACAACAAAAGTATCGTCTATACTATTTGAGTTCACTTCATTCTTAATATCACTCGTAGCACGTTTAAATAATTTTACAAACGTGTTTCCATTAATACCAAATCTAATTGCTAAATAAGTGATTAAAACAAAAACGAGGAGTAGAACAGTCCCAATCTTGCCTATATAATCTTGAAAAAGTGAATTTATCTCAAAACCTATTGTGCCGCCAAGAGTGTCATATTTATGAGAGAAGAAACCAAAAAACACTGAGATCCAAATGGTGATTAGGGTTCCCCAAATCCAATGGCGACGAAGTCTTGCTTTATTGATGTCTAGTGTGATGTAAATACCAGATAAAAATAGTAAACCAGAAAATATGAAAGACGCCAAACCGAAACCTTTATTAATAAAAAAGTCACTCGTCCAAGCACCTAATTTATTTAGCCAATTTTGAGCTTTTATATCTCTAGAACTAATTTCACTAAGTGTGCTTTGATCTGCCTGTCCAGTAAAGAAAAAGGACAAGAAAGCGACAAACATTAAAATACCTAATATAATTAGTAAGCTACCAAAAATCAGTTTTTGCTGACTAGATAGTTTAAGACTCGGTTTTTTGAATTTCGGAGTAGTTTTAGGTTTAGCTTTAGTTTTGGTTTTTTTCTTTGCCATGTTCACTTTCCGTGACAACGGAAATAGTTTAAGTTTCAAATTTTAGATACTTGCGCATCTCAACAAAAATACAAATAACTAACGTTATTCCTAGAGAGATGTTTTAAATTTGATATAACCATTAGAGGATTTTCGTATCTTATTCGTAAACGTGCTAAATTATGAGAACAATTATCAATTTTATTGTTGCTATTTCGTTAATATTTATAACGCAATCTTGCTCTAATGACGATGATTGTATACCTTTAACTATTGATATTACGAGTCTTGAAGTTGAGTATGGATGTATTAATACGCCTTATCAAATGGATATAAATATATCAGAAGATTTTATCATTATTAGATCCCAAACTATTTTTGATGATCTAGTTACAGGAACTTGTACCCCTCAAATAGATTTTGAAGCTTTTGATTTGCTCATTGGTAAAAAAGCACTTACTAATGGGTTTGATACTATTGATTACGACGGACTGGAGAAAAATTGTGATAACAATCAATTGTCCTTATCCATATCGTTTATTCTTAATGACACAGCAGAAGCTCCAAATGTAACTTATCATGTACTGGTGCCTAAGTTGCCAGAAAATGAGTTGATTACTGTGAGTCTAGTCACTATTAATTAATTCAGAAAATCTTTGGTACATAGATAACTAAAGCAGTAATTGCGGCACAAATGGCAGCAATAAATACTGCTCCTGCTGCAATATCTTTTATTTTACCAATAGCTTCATGTCTTTCTGGGTGAATAAAATCTGCGACACTTTCTATAGCAGTATTCATACCTTCTAAACTCATTACTAAGCCAATACATACAATTTGAAATAACCACTCCGTATTAGAAATATTAAAATAAAATCCGGCAATGGTTACAAGGATAGCGCAAAACACTTGTGTTTTTATACTAGCTTCTGTTTTAATTAAATATACAGCACCTTTAAAAGCATAACCTACACTTTTAACTCGGTTTATTAGAAACGATTCTTTTTTTGACATTGATTCTTAATTAACTTGAGCTGAATTTAGTTAAGCATTTTAGAATCTCTAAAAATTATTAATAAGATTTAATATATTTCAGAGATTATAATGCTAGACGTTAATAATAATTACTCAAACTTATTTTAAAGCATTAAGCGCAGCTTCATAATTGGGTTCATCTGCAATTTCTGATACTTGTTCTGCATGAATCACGTTTCCTTCTGCATTTACAACAACAACACATCTAGATAGCAATGCTTCAAAAGCTCCGTCTGTGAAATCTAATCCGTAAGTTTTTCCGAAGTTACCGTCTTTAAAATCGGATAAGCTTTCAACATTATCTAAGCCTTCAGCCCCACAAAAACGAGCCATAGCGAATGGTAAATCTTTAGAAATACATAATACTTTGGTGTTTTCTAGAGTGCTAGCGGCTTTATTAAACTCTCTAATTGATGCTGCGCAAGTTCCAGTATCAACACTAGGAAATATATTTAATACCAAATTATGTCCTGTATAATCACTTAACGATTTGGATGATAAATCGGTCGCAGTTAGCTTAAAATCTGGAGTTTTTGATCCTGTTTCAGGTAATGTTCCTGATGTATGTACTGGGTTTCCACCTAATGTTACTTTTGCCATAGTTTTCAATTTTTGTTAATGTTAAAATTAAGGATTATTTGAATCTTAAAAGCAAGTCTCGGTAATATTTTGCAATAGTTTAACAGATGGAATAGTTTGTTATATGGAGAGCCCTTAAAAGGTGCCTACAACACCAATTTGATTACCGCCGAACCGTAAATTCCAAGAAATAAGTTTTTTCTTTCTTGGATAATCGTAAGCTTCCTCTTTAAATAAATAGTTATCAATACAGTCTACGACTATAATGCTTAGCGCTGCGCTAAACGCAAGGTCTGTAATCCAATGCGCATCCTCTATTGCTCTAGATATTGGCGGTAGAGCTCCAATGGTATAAATACCGATTTTTACCCACGTATTGTCAAATTGTTTGGCTATTGAATGCGCCATAGTAACCGATAAAATCGTGTGACCAGATGGGAATGATCGATAGGTGGATTCTCCAGAAAATGGACGAAATGTATAATTATCAAATCCAGAGCCTGGACGCGCTCTTCCAATTGCAGCTTTAGTGAATGACTGTAATAGTCCTGTTGTTATGGATGATGAAATAATGAGCACACTCGTTTTTCTGACGTTCTCATTTTTAGTCAATAAACCAAACGCATATAAACCAGCATTTGCTGCAAAGTAGTTTTGCGGACTTCCAAAATACCAACCAAAATCTCTTAAAACTTTTGGGTAATCACCTTGATTTTGTTGAGCCCAATCTCTAATGGGTTGATCTGCTAAACTTAATGTTGCGGTGCCAGCAACTAGCATTCCAAACTTGGCAAAATCATTGCCTTGCCATTGTACAGGACGAGTTAAAGAATGTGCAACACCTTTAACGGTGTATTTGGCGTCATGCTTTATGAGGCCCCAAATGGATGAAGAGTCTTTTTCTTTTGTGTTCTCTAGGGTTTGCGCTACTAAAGTGGTTGTCAAACTAAACAAGCACGTAAATAGTAAGATGATTCTGTTTTTCAAAACGTTTATCTCAATTCTGCACCAAGCTGCTTTTTAAAATTAGCTTGAAGTTTATTCATTATTTTATCAATCTGTTTATCAGTAAGTGTTTTGTGTTCATCTTGTATGGTGAAGCTAACAGCATAACTTTTCTTTCCCTTCGGAAGATTTTTGCCTTGATACACATCAAATAGATCTACATCTTTAAGTAATTGCTTTTCGGTCTGCATAGCAATCTTAGCAATAGCTTCAAAAGTCACGTCATTATCTAATAAGAGTGCAAAATCACGACGAACTTCAGGATATTTCGGAATGTCTTTAAATTTGATATCATTATGTTTTGCCATATCAATAACATTATCCCAGTTGAAATCTGCATAAAGAACTTCTTGCGAAATTCCGAAGGGCTTTAGTACCTTTTTATTAATGACACCAAACTCGACCAGTTTCGTTTTTCCTAGAGATAAACTAATCCCTTCGCTAAATACGTCATTTTTAATAGGAGAGACTTTATGTCCCGATAAACCTAAACGTTCTAGAGTACTATTAATAAGACCTTTTAAATAAAAGAAGTCACTCTTTTGAACAGGTGAATTCCATCTTAAATTAGTTTTACTCCCTGTTAGAAACATAGAAAGATGCTTGTATTCTTCACGACCATCAGTATAGCTATGATAGGTCTTTCCAAACTCATAGAGCTTCAAATCATCACGTTTTCTATTGATATTATAACGCACTGCTTCTAATCCAGAAAAAAGTAAGCTTTGACGCATCACGCTTAAATCATTACTCAATGGATTGAGCATTTCTACATTGTGCTCATCTTTTAATTGCTCGCTTAGGGCAATATATTTTGGAGTGGTTAGAGAATTTGATAAAATTTCAAAAAAGCCTTTAGAGACCAATTGATTACCGATAATGTTTTGAAGCTTATAGTCTTCAAATTTAGAAGTATTAGAAATCGATGCGTTTAACTTTTCTGTAGTACCAATATTATTGTAACCATAGACACGCAAAATTTCTTCTATAACATCGGCTTCACGTTGAACATCGTTTCTATAGGCAGGAACAGTTAGACCTAATCCAGCTTCGGTTACGTTATTAACTTTTATGTCCAGTGACGATAAAATACGTTTTATAGTTTCTTTTGGGATTTCTTCACCTATTAATTTTGCCGCGTTATCAAAACTTAAACGGACTTGAAAATCTTCTATTTTCTTGGGATAAGAATCTAATAAATCACTAGAAATTTCACCACCAGCAATCTCAACGATTAATAAGGCAGCACGTTTCAATGCATAACCTGTCATATTAGGGTCAATTCCTCGCTCAAATCTAAAAGACGCATCTGTATTTAAAGCATGACGTTTAGCCGTTTTTCTAATACTTACAGGACTGAAATACGCACTTTCTAAAAAAATACTAGTCGTGCCTTCTGAGACAGCAGAATGAGCGCCTCCAAAAACACCAGCAATACACATAGGTTTTTCTGCATCACAAATCATGAGATCGTCAGCACTTAACTCGCGTTCTATATCATCAAGAGTAGTGAACTTTGTGCCTTCTGCTAATGTCTTTACAATAACCTTATTCCCAGATATCTTTGCAGCATCAAATGCATGAAGTGGTTGACCTAACTCATGTAATACATAATTAGTAATATCAACAATATTATTTTTAGGCGCTAAACCAATAGCTTTTAATCTGTTTTGCAGCCAAGCAGGAGAATCTTCTACTTTTAGGCCAGTAATGCTTACACCACAATATCGAGGTGCTAATTTGTAATCTTCAACATCAATACCGATTTTTAAAGTCCTACTATCCACATGAAAAGAACTTACAGATGGCGTAATCATCTCAGTATTTATATCATCTTTTTGTAACAATCCAGCTTTCAAATCACGAGCAACACCAAAATGACTCATTGCGTCCGCTCTATTTGGTGTTAAACCAATTTCAAAAACGGTATCATTTTCAATGTCAAAAATATCTGCAGCTAGCGCTCCAACTTGTGTTTTTTTATCAAGAACCATGATGCCATCGTGAGATTTCCCAAGACCAAGCTCGTCCTCAGCACAAATCATTCCATGGCTTTCTTCTCCTCTAATTTTACCCTTTTTAATTGTCCAAGCCTCACCAGTTTCGGTGTATAAGGTCGTTCCAATAGTAGCGACAGGGACTTTTTGACCAGCAGCAACATTTGGTGCTCCACAAACGATTTGAAGTACTTCATCAGCACCAATATCTACAGTTGTGATTTTTAATCGGTCTGCATTAGGATGTGGTATGCACGTTAAAACCTCGCCAATAACGATGCCCTTCAAACCTCCTTTTACAGATTGATAGAGTTCTATCCCCTCAATTTCTAAACCTAAATCGGTTAATAATTCGCCAGTTTGCTCAGCAGGCCAATCTGTTTTTAAAAATTGTTTTAACCAGTTATATGATATTTTCATTGTATTAATTTGTCAATTTGCCAAAGATAATAATACTAATAGTTTCGAGGTGTTTTTTTAATAAAAAATAGAGATATAGCCTTTTTTTCTTCGGAAATTTTAAAAATCTATAATTGGTCATGATATTAAACCCATTACTAGGCATTATTTGTAAGAAGTTTATCTTTGCTAAGACTATACGTTTTTAATTAGAAAACCCATTATGCGAAAATTACTTGTTTTACCGATTTTACTATTGATTTTAGGTTGTAATCTCAATCGACCTGATGCCTTGCAAGAAGGTGTTTGGAGAGCAGAACTACAACTTACAGAAACAGAAGTTTTACCTTTTAACTTTGAGGTTACATCACGTGACGCTCTAAAGATATTCAACGCAGATGAAGTGATTATGGTAACAGATTTAGAATACTCCAATGATACTATTGTCATAAAAACACCAGTTTTTGAAGGTTATATTAAAGCAGTTGTAAAAGACGGTACACTAAAAGGTAGCTTTATTAAGGAGAGTTTGGATCGAGTGGTTCCTTTTTCTGCGGAAATAGGAAAGAACACACGTTTTGATCTTAAAATAGAAACGCCTACCCAAAACGTTACAGGAAACTGGGAAACGGTGTTTAGTCCAAATTCCGAAGAAGATATATATATCGCAAAGGGGATTTTTAAACAAGACGGTATACGTGTAACAGGAACATTTAGAACAACAACTGGTGATTATCGGTATTTAGAAGGTGTAATGGATGGCGACACGATGAAGCTTTCGGCCTTTGATGGTGCACATGCTTTTTTATTTACAGCACAAGTTACTGATAGTACTATGAACGGGATGTTCTACTCGGGAAACCATTGGGAAGAGCCTTTTACGGCAAAACGAAACGAAGATTTTGAATTGCCAAACGCAAATGAATTGACGTTTTTGAATGATGGGTATGATGCTCTAGAATTCACGTTTCCTGATTCAAAAGGGAACGTTGTGTCGTTATCTGATAAACGATTTAAAGACAAGGTCGTAATTGTCCAAATTATGGGAACTTGGTGTCCTAACTGTCTAGATGAGAGTAAATACTATTCAGAGTTCTATAATAGTAATGCAGAGAAAGGTATCGAGTTTGTAGCGTTGGCTTTTGAATATGCAAAGACTGAAGAGAAAGCACTTTCAAGTATTAAACGTTTGCAAGATAATATTGGCATTGAGTATCCAATACTCTTAGCACAGTATGGTTCGTCTAGTAAAACAGAAGCTCAAGAAAAATTACCGATGTTAAATCACGTATTATCTTATCCAACTTCTATTTTTATAGATAAAAAAGGTAAGGTGAGAAAAATTCATACGGGATTTAATGGTCCGGCAACAGGTGAGAAGTTTACGGAGTTTAAAGCTGAGTTTACTGGGTTTGTTGATGAGTTGTTGGAGGAGTAGTGGTTTTTAATCGATGATAATAGTTTTTGAAGACACACAACTTATGGATAGCTCTTTTTGAACTCCAAAGGTGTAAATCCTGTTTTTAGTTTAAAAATCTTAGAGAAATAGGCGTAATCTCTATAGCCTAAAATTTCGGAAATTTGCAAAAGAGAGTTTTTAGAGTGGACGATTAAGCGTTTAGATTCTAATATAACACGTTCCATAATAAGATCTGTTGTTGTTTTGTCAAGAGTTGCATTAATAATTCGATTTAAATGTTTTGGAGTAATGTTTAATGTGGAGGCGTAAAACTTTGCAGATTTCTCTTTTCTATAAAAGGTTTCAACCATTTTTTCAAAAGCGTATAGTGTTTCTGTATAGGTTGCTGAGGCGTTGTTTATAGCAGTTCCTGTGTCAGTGTAATGTCTCGCGAGTTCAATGTAAATCGTATTGGTGAGGCTCGATAGTTTTTGTTTTTTATACAGTAGATCATTGTGATATTCGTTGTTTAAATCTTTAAATCTAGATGAAATTTGTCTAGTGTCTTTTGACGATAATACGAGTGATGGTGTGTTTTTATTTGTATAGTAAAATGGAAATTGTTCAAGCTTACTCTTGGCAAAATGAAGTTCGTAAAAATCTTGAGTATGAAAGAATATATACCCTTCAGGATTACTGTTAAATGTCCAATAATGTGTTTGTCCGGGTTTTAGAAAAAATACGCATCCAGGATTTATATCATAAGTATTAAAATCTATCTCATGAACTCCAGAGCCTTTTGAGAATATAACACAAAGATAAAAATCATGTTTATGAGGTTTATGAAAGAAATCTCTATTGCGTTCTAAATGGGTTTTTAAGTCATTACTATAAAAATCAGATATAGGGACATCTGGTTCAAATTGCTGAATATGTAATACAGGAATAATTTTCATAAAGTACTAGTATGTCTTAAAAGTACAAAAAATTGCGAATAATCTATAAGTAATGATTGTAAATAAGTGCTTAATTTTGCAGTATAATATTTTAATTAATAGTAATGAGTTTGTTAACAATAGTTCGAGAAAAGTGCCCTAAATGCAAAGGAAGTAATATTTTTAGTGTAAGAGGTAATTTGTTGTTATTTCAAATCCCCAAAATTAAAGATACGTGTGAAAAATGCAACTTTAAATTTGAAAGAGAACCAGGTTTTTTCTTTGGAGCTATGTTTGTTAGTTATGCTATTGCTGTAGTACAATCTGTATTAGTTTTTGTGCTATCTTATGTTGTAATTGGTCTAAATCCTTTGTATTCTTTTTTCGCCGTTGTAGTATCGGCAATTTTATTTAGCACGTATAATTTTAGATTGTCAAGAATTATTTGGATTCATTTATTTTCAAATACTACATACTAAATACTGCAATTATTGATTTTGTTCTCATAATCTATCCATGTATCGATTCAGACTTCCCATAGCTTTTTATGACTTCGCCTTCAAACGCAACTAGCTCTTGCCATCTTTTATCCACGTCAATATCTTTTCCGTATTTTCTAGCAAAGCCAATAAAGGTGACGTAATGTCCTGCTTCGCTGATCATTAAGTCATAATAGAACTTAGACAATTCTTTGTCTTTAATGCGTTGGGATAATAATTTAAAGCGTTCACAGCTGCGAGCTTCAATCATTGCAGAGAATAATAAACGATCTACCATACTTTGTAAATGACTACCGCCTTTGTTCATAAACTTATATAATTCATTGACATAGCTGTCTTTTCGCTCTCTGCCTAGAGTATAGCCTCGTTTCTTGATAATGTCATGTACCATTTGAAAATGTTCCAATTCCTCTTTTGCTAATTCTAACAAATCGGTTACTAAATCTTCATATTGTGAATTATGTGTGATAATCGTTATCGCATTAGTACAGGCTTTTTGTTCACACCAAGCGTGATCTGTTAGGATTTCTTCAATATTTTCTTCTGCAATAGTAGCCCAACGTGGATCGGTTTCTAATTTGAGGTGAAGCATGCTCATGAGTCTATTATTTTTGATAAAGATACTATAAAAGTGATTTAATTTGTCTAAAAACCTGTTGTGCGCTTCTTACAGCGCCTTCCATTTTGCCAGAGGCGTAAGTGCTCGTTTCTGTTCCTGCAATAAACAAGGCCTCGTCTAAATAAGAGTTTTGAAAAAGCGGGTGACCATTATTTTGTTGTGGCATTATAAAACCATCACGACTTGCGGTTGTATAACGTTCGTCTTGCCAAACTAATTCTTCATAAGACAAGAAGTTTCGCACTTCATTTCCGTAGTATTGCTCTAATTGTTTTAGTGCTAATTCTTGTCTTTCTTCTCTTGTGTGACTGTAAACATCCTTATTCATAAAACCAACTAAAGCATATAAGTTTTCATCTGCGTTAGAGTGGTCATAGAATTCTTGAAGCACACTCACGTTACTGTAAATTGTTCCACTAGTACGTTCACCTTTCCAAAACGGTACTGCAAATGTGAATCCAACTTTGATAGAATCATGCATCCAAGTATGTGTGTTTTGTAATAGTTCTTTTAGTTCTTGAGGTAATTGGGGTTCAATAGGTATTGTTTTGTCAAATAGGTAAGGCGGTAAAGTTGATACAATATGTTTACACTCAAATTCATAAGATTCAGATTTTGCTAAAATATAACCATCACGTCTTTCTATTGAAGCAATAGCACAGTCTGTAATAATCTGATGTGCTTCTAATTCGTTACATAGGGCATTAATGATGCTTTGTGTTCCGTTTTTTATACGATAATTAGCTTGGTTACTATGTGGTAAATTGATAAGTTGAGGCGGGTTTGCTTTACTAGGCTCGTAAATAGCAGTGGTTCCGTAGTATTGCTCAAAAATATCAAGATGTAATGTTTTTAATAGCTTTATAAGCGCGCTATGCTCGTTGACAAACCAGGTTGCGCCGAGTTCTACAGGTGCTTGATTGTTGTTTTGTTTTGTGTAAATACGTCCACCAATACGATGTCGTGCCTCTACAAGCGTGACAGAAATATTAAGTTGCTTCAAATAATACGCTAGTGTGAGGCCTGTTAAACCTGCGCCAATAATTAGTATGTCTGTAGTTTTCTTTTGCATTTAAATTCCTTTTTTTATTAAAAAGCGGATAGTGTCCTTAATTCTATACTAAAGTTCTGTGATTTCGAATTCAACTTCAGCTTAGCTAATATAATTCCAAATATTCTTGTATTTACTGAGTTCGCGATAGGTGTTTAAGATCGTTTTGTTTTCTGTGTTTGTTAAAGAGGGATCGCTAGTAAGGACTTGTTTGGCATAAAAACGAGCGCTGTATAAGATGTCTTTATCCTTTATTACATCTGCTATTTTAAGGTTTAAAACACCACTTTGTTGCGTCCCCATGATATCGCCAGGACCTCTTAAACGTAAATCGACTTCAGCAATTTCAAAGCCGTCACTAGTCTTTGTCATCGTTTCCAAGCGTACTTTGCTATCTTGACTTAATTTGAAGCTCGTCATTAATATGCAGAAACTTTGCTCAGCACCACGACCAACGCGACCTCTTAATTGATGTAGTTGCGATAAACCAAAGCGTTCAGCACTCTCTATAATCATTACAGATGCATTTGGAACATTTACGCCGACCTCAATTACGGTTGTTGCGACCATAATTTGTGTTTCGCCTTTGACAAAGCGTTGCATTTCAAATTCCTTATCTACAGGTTTCATTTTGCCATGGACTATCGATATTTGGTATTTGGGCTGTGGAAATTCTCTAACGATACTTTCATAACCATCCATTAAATCTTTATAATCCATATGTTCACTTTCTTGAATCAACGGATAAACAATATAAATCTGTCTGCCTTTCTCGATTTCATCACGCATAAATCGCATGACTTTGAGTCGGTTTGAATCATAGCGATGAACGGTTTTTATAGCTTGTCTTCCAGGAGGCAATTCGTCGATAATAGAGATGTCTAAATCACCATAAACAGACATGGCTAAAGTACGCGGTATTGGTGTCGCAGTCATCACCAAAACATGTGGTGGAACAATCTGTATTTCACTGTCATTTGATAGGGTAGAAGAGGGCCCTTTTTTCCATAATTTAGAACGTTGAGCAACTCCAAAACGGTGCTGTTCATCAATAATTGCAAGCCCCAAATTCTTGAATTTCACCTTGTCTTCAAGCAAGGCATGTGTGCCAATTAAGATTTGTAAATCGCCATTTTCTAAAGATTTGTGAATTTCTCTTCGTTGTGAAGTGTTACTTGACCCTGTAAGTAGCTTTATACTGATATTCAGTTTATTAGATAACTCACTTAATCCTTGGAAGTGTTGGACTGACAAAATTGCAGTCGGCGCCATTAAGCAGGCTTGAAAACCATTGTCAAGTGCCATGAGCATTGACATGAACGCAACTATTGTTTTTCCAGAGCCAACATCACCTTGTAATAATCGATTCATCTGTGCATTGCTACCTAAATCGTGTCTAATTTCTTTGAGAACTCGTTTCTGAGCGTTCGTTAATTCAAAAGGCAAATGATCATTATAGAATGAATTGAAATAGGGGCCAACCGAATTAAATGGAACCCCTTTTATTTTAGATTTATGGATGAGATTTTTTAAAATTAACTGTAACTGAAGATAGAATAATTCTTCAAATTTTAATCTGAATTCTGCACGTGATAAAAGCTCTTGATTTTTTGGAAAATGAACGTTAAAAAGCGCATCGCTTTTAGGTAGTAATTTGAGTTCAGAATGTATGAAGTCTGGAAGCGTTTCAGCAAAGCGTCCGTTAGTTTCTAAAAACAAACTTTGCATAATTTTATTCATCACTTTATTAGTGACACCTTTATTAGATAATTTTTCGGTAGAGGGATATACAGCTTGCATGGTTGAGGACAAATTCTGTTCATGCACGCTTAAAAGTTCAAATTCTGGATGTGGCATGCTGAAGACACCATTGAACCAATTTACTTTTCCGAAGATCACATAAGGAGTATTTGGTTTTATGCTATCACGAATCCATTTTTGACCACGAAACCAAACTAACTCTATGCGTCCAGTCTCATCTTGAAAGGTGCCAACTAGGCGTTTGCCTCGTTTTTGAGTAATTTCTTTAAAACCTGTGATGTTGCCAATGATCTGGACTTCAGCGCTATTGCGTTGTAATTCATTGATTTTGTAGTATTTGGTGCGGTCCAAATAACGGTTAGGGAACAGGTTAATCAAATCTTGGTACGTCTGAATTCCCAACTCGCTACGCAATAAATCTGCACGATTGGGGCCAACACCCTTGAGGTAATCTATAGGAGTTTGAAGTTTTGAACTCATAGTTGCAAAATTAACTAATTCCCACGAAAGAGGGAACCTCATTGTTAATTGTAATAAACATTAAATTAGGAATGGAGAAGAGTCTTTTTGTGGTAAAATCACAGGTTAGTCATTTCGAAAGCATAAAGAAATCACGCAAGTAGCGAGTATTTATAAAATTATTTTGTTGATAATGTCCATTTATAGTGTTAACTGGATAAATTAATGTGATCTCTCCATTCGGTCGAGATGATAAAAAATAGTATTTTGGTCTCATCTTTGATAAAGCCTGCACATGAAACAATTTCTACAACTTATCGTTTTCTTATTTTTCTTCGGAATTGTAACCGCTCAACAAACGGATTATGTGGATTTCAAATCGATTGACGCGAATCTCAATCTGTCATCACAGCTAAAAAGTGTTAATGGGATGTATTCTGTTGAATTTGAAATTCTTAAAGATGTAGATTCTATTTTTTTAGATGCTAAGAATATTCAATTAAAGTCTGAAGTTTGGGAAAACACTGGAATTGAGTACACTTCCGAGAGGCCTTTCGGCGAACGAGTGGTAAAGTCTATTGTCAAAGACGATAAAATTTGGTTTTATGATGATTTTAAAGGAGGGCTAATAATTAAGTTGAGCTTTGTTTATGAATGCATTCCCAAAAAGGCTTTATACTTTGTTGATGACCAAATCTGGACACAAGGACAAGGAAAATATACGAGTAACTGGTTGCCAAGCATCGATGATGTCAATGATAAAATCGAATTTGATTTGTCAATAAATCATGACAATGGGTATGAAGTTTTATCTAATGGTAAGCTCATAAAAAAAAAGATTGGTAAAGAATATACCAAATGGACTTATGATATGCAAAAACCAATGTCAAGTTACCTAGTTGCTCTAGCTATTGGTAAATACGACAAAAAAACAGAAACTTCTAAAAGCGGAATTCCGCTAGTATATTACTATTATCCAGAAGATTCTCTAAAAGTTGAGCCAACCTATCGTTACTCAAAACAAATGTTTGATTTCTTGGAGGCTGAAATAGGGTTTCCGTACCCTTGGCAAAATTATAAACAAGTACCTGTCAAAGATTTTTTGTATTCAGGTATGGAAAACACAAGTCTTACTGTTTTTTCTGATGGTTTTATGGTGGATTCTATTGGGTTTAATGATAAAAATTACATCACTGTTAATGCTCATGAATTGGCGCATCAATGGTTTGGTGATTTAGTTACAGCAACTTCTGGAGAACATCATTGGCTTCAAGAGGGTTTTGCTACTTATTATGCGTTGCTGGCAGAACGAGATATTTTTGGGGATGATCATTATTATTGGCAGTTGTTTGAAAATGCCCAGGAGTTAATTACTCAGGAAGAAGCTGGACAAAGCACATCGCTTTTAAATCCTAAATCGAGCAGCACAACTTTTTATAAAAAAGGCGCTTGGTCATTACACGCGTTGAGAGAGCAGGTTGGTGATTCTGCATTTAAAGGAGCTACTAAGAAGTATTTGAACAACCATCAATTCGGAAATGTAAATACTAGTGATTTTATTTCTGAAGTTGAAAAATCGAGCCAACAGGACTTATCTGTCTTTGTAAATGATTGGTTGACTGAGGTGACATTACCGGAAGATGCCATCGTAAAAAGTCTTAAAAAATCTGCTTTCATGAGAGAATACCTAGCTATTAATTGTGAGGAGTATTCTCAAAAATGCAAGGATTACCTGGTCTCAAATATTTCCGATAAGGGGAAAATAAAGGTAGTGAGTCAAATTTCAGAGCATTTAGAAGCTGAAGCTTTCATTAATAATATAGAAGTGCGGCAAGCAATCGCTCAATATGTGAGTACTATTCCGAAGGAATTAAAATTGGAGTATGAATCGCTTTTAAGCGACAAATCTTTTGTGACTATAGAAGCTGCGTTGTATAATTTATGGGCGAACTTCCCTGAGGAACGCATTAAATACTTACAGAAAACCAAAGATATTAAAGGTTTTAACGATTATAATGTGAGATTACTGTGGTTAGTACTACATTTAAACACAATTGAATATCAGACAGATAATAAACAAGTTGTTTTAAACGAGTTAATTGGTTATAGTTTGCCTGAGCATCATTTTGAATTACGAATGAATGCGTTTAATTATTTAAAATTAATTGGCGGATTTGAATCAGAATCTATTAAAAGTTTAATCTTAGCGACAACGCATCATAACTGGAGATTTTCAAAATTTGCTAAAGATTTGTTAGAAACTCTTAAAACGAATAACCAATACAGAGAATTAATAAAGCAACTTAAAAATAATTGATTTGAGAGCATTAGTGATTTCAGGAGGTGGAAGTAAAGGAGCGTTTGCAGGAGGTGTAGCGCAGTATCTTATTGAGGAAAAGCGAAACGATTATGATATTTTTATTGGAACTTCTACAGGGAGTTTATTAGTGTCACATTTGGCTATGAATAACATAGAGAAGATTAAGAATGTGTATACTAATGTAAGTCAATCATCAATTTTTAGTATTTGCCCCTTTATTATTAGAAGGAAAAAAGGTATTGAAACCATTGGAATTAATCACTTTAATGTACTGAGGAACATCTTAAAAGGAAGTAAAACCTTTGGAGAAAGCTTTAATTTGAAATCGCTTATAGATCAAACACTGCTGCGTGAAGAATTTGATTTGTTAAAACAAAGAGATATTGATGTAGTGGTAACGGTTTCAAACCTGTCTTTAAACCAGGTGGAATATAAATCTATCAAAGATTTTAGCTATGACGCTTTTTGTGAATGGATTTGGATATCTTGTAATTATATACCATTTATGTCCTTAGTTAAAAAAGACGGTTGCGAATATGCTGATGGAGGCTTAGGGTCTATGGTGCCTATTGAAGAGGCTATAAGAAGAGGAGCGACAATAGTTGATGCTATAGTTTTACAAACTGAGGTTTCGCAGCTCAATAGAATGCCTTCGTTAAATGCATTTTCATTATTGACGAATATGTTCGCTTTTATGCTGGACCGAATTGAAAACAGTAATATCCGAATTGGTAAATTTGTAGCTACCAATCAAGAAGCTATTATTAATTTTTATTACACACCAACCGTGCTTACTACGAATTCATTAATATTTGAAAAAGAAAAAATGACGCAATGGTGGCAAAGAGGATTCAACTTTGCTAAATTTAAAGATGAAGAAGTTAGTGAGTTGAATATTATATCAGAATAAAAAAAATAGTTATTTGAGAGCACTAGTGATATCAGGAGGAGGGAGTAAAGGCGCATTTGCAGGAGGAGTTGCGCAATACTTGATAGAAGATCAAGGTCGGCAGTACGACATGTTCTTAGGAACATCAACAGGGAGTTTGCTGGTGAATCATTTGGCCTTAGGAGATATAGGTAAGCTTTATGAGGTGTTTACTAATGTGCAGCAACATGATATTTTTAGTATTAGTCCATTTGTACAGCATCAAAAAGGAGATCGTGAGTATGTGTCCATTGATTTTGTGAATTCACTCTGGCAATTCGTAAGACGTAAGCGTACATTCGGGGAAAGTAAAGCTTTAAGACGACATATAAAACGCAATTTTACAAAAGAAGAATACAACAAGATTAAGGAAACAAAGGAAGATGTTGTGGTGACTGTTTCTAATTTATCAATGAATCGTGTAGAGTATAAATCTATTAAGGATTGTACTTATGAAGAGTATTGTAATTGGGTTTGGATTTCATGTAATTACATTCCATTTATGTCTTTAGCAACAGTAAACGGTTATGAATATGCAGATGGTGGTTTGGGTTGTGTTATCCCAATACGCGAAGCTATCTTGAGAGGTGCAACAGAAATCGATGCTATTGTTTTAGAGGCCGAGCAAATGGAGCGCATTAAAGTTTTAGGTAAGAATCCGTTTTCTTTAATGCTCAATCTGTTTGGTCACTTGCTGGATCAAGTTGAGAAAAATGATATCGTGATTGGAAAACTTGCTGCGAAAAACAGAGGCGTAAAGCTTAATTTGTATTATACACCAACAAGCTTAACTGAAAACTCTTTAATTTTTAGTAAACGATTGATGACTAAATGGTGGGAGCAAGGTTATACTTATGCGAAGAAGAAGCATAAGGATGATTCTGTACTAAGACGTACTCAGTAAAAAAAACATCCTTCTTTGTTTTTTCTAGTCAGTAAAATCAATTCATAGTTGCGCGTTTCTTTCGCTTTGTTCAAGTTCAGTTTTTAAGAACTATTTGAATATGGATAATTGCCTCAGAAGAAGCGCTGATAGTTGTTTTGGCGAAGAAGACTGCACTGTTTTCTTTAAAGGACACTGTATTATAGTTAATATATGTCGATTACCAGAGATCTGAAACCTCGTCTTTAATAAAAGAAAGTGCTGCATCGCTAGGTGCTCTTTTGTCTATCATGTCTGTTAGAATCACTTCGCGAAGTTTATCTGAGCTATCCACTTTATCTGATAATGTTGCTTTTCTAATCATTTGAATCGTTGCGTTTTTTGCGGTAGAAGAGATGCTCCAGCATTTATCTGTAACGTAGATTTGTTGCGCTAAATTATGATCAAATTCTTGTTCAATATTTGCTATAAGTAAAGATTCATAATCTTCTTTATTTGAAGATGTTGGTATTACTCTAACTAGTAGTTTTGCAGGCTTGATTCTTTCTAGGAAAAGCGACAATCTTTCATAAGCTTGAAGGCGCATTGGTAAACTGTCTTTTTGTAAATCTTTTTGAATCAAAAACTCACGTCTTCTATTTTCATTTTCTACAAACTCTCGAAAAAATAAGAAAGCGATTGCACCAGTAATTAAAGCTGGAATTATAAACATTAATAAATTAATTAACTGTTGTTCCATAATTGGTTATTGTTTTTTTTAATGATAAGTTTATTTGTGTTTTCTGTTATTTCCACCTAAATACTCACAATCCTTTAAAGACTGCATACCATTAAATGGTACAGGTGTTTTTTTGTATTGATACGTTAAACTGAGCTCAGATGATAAATTATGATCATTAACGTTTAGTTCAATATCACTCATTTTAAACTGGCAAGGATGCTCGTAGCCAACAGCATGTGTGATTTCTAAAAACTCTTTTCTAAAAGTCTTGAAGTATTGTCCCGCACGTTCAGATTTTAATGGAACATCTATACCGCGTTGTAGCCACTCACTCTGTGTTGCGACGCCACTTGGGCATCTGTTTGTATGGCAAACTTTAGCTTGAATACAACCAATGCTCATCATGGCTTCACGAGCAACATTAATAATATCTACACCCATTGAAAAAGCCATAGCAGCTTTGCCTGGAAAGCCCAATTTTCCACTCCCTATAAAAACGATCTGTTTTTCTAATTCTTTTTTCTGAAATAATTTATATAAATCTCCAAATCCGTAAACCCAAGGTAAACTTACGTGATCTGCAAAACTTGGAGGAGCAGCACCTGTGCCACCTTCACCACCGTCAACAGTAATGAAATCTGGGCCTCTACCCGTGTTTTTCATAATATCAGTAAGCTCTTCCCACTGCTCTAATTTTCCAATAGCCGCTTTTATTCCAACTGGTAGACCTGTTTCTTCGGCTATGGCTTCAATAAAATCTACCATCTCTGGGATGGTCGTAAATGCTTTATGGTTTGGTGGTGATAAAACGGTTTTGCCAATTTCTACTCCTCTAATCTCTGCAATTTCCTTATTTATTTTCTCACCTGGTAATACACCGCCTTTCCCTGGTTTTGCTCCTTGAGATAATTTAAGCTCAATCGCTCTAACAAAAGGATTGTCTTCAACCAGTTTTTTCATTTTTTCCATAGAAAAATTACCATCTTCTGTTCGTACTCCAAAATAACCAGTTCCAAAATGAAATATAACATCACTACCATTACTGTGATAAGGCGATAAACCACCTTCTCCAGTATTATGATACGCACCAGCTATTTTACAACCTTTATTTAATGAGTCAATTGCCCTTGCAGACAACGAGCCAAAACTCATAGCAGAAACATTAATTACAGATGCTGGACGAAAAGGTCGTCTTCGTTTGTTGTGCGCCCCAATTACTTTAGCACATGGCAAAAAGTACCGATTCTTAGCATTGACATGGTCATCTTCAACTTTATAAGGAATCATCGCATTATTGATGAATATATGCTGATGTGCGTAGATATCTCGATCAGTACCGAAACCTTCATAATTGTTTTCGCTTTTGGCAGAGGCATAAATCCAACCACGTTCTATGCGATTAAAAGGTAATTCCTCTCTATTGTTGGCTACGAAATATTGTCTTATTTCTGGACCAATACTTTCTAACAGATATCTAAAGTGTCCCACTATTGGATAGTTATGACTAATACTGTGTCGGCGTTGAATTATATCGCGAAGAGCTACAAGAGCTAAGGCAATAATAATCCACATCCACCAAGAGATATGAGAAATAAAGTTTAAAAAAGTATCCATAAAATTCAATTAAAGATGTAAAGATATTTTTTTTAGTCTAAATAGGCCTAAAATTAATTTACATAAATAATTTGATGCAAAAAATTACTTTTGCTCACAATGGTCGTCTATGCATTCTATTGATTCAAATAATCTAATGCCAAATGCGTCATAGTTTTAACACCTAAAAGCAAACCATTATCATCAATTTTGAAATCAGGAGTATGGTGCGGGAAAGCTTTTGTGTTTCCTGGAGTCATACCACCTAAAAAGAAATAAAAGCCAGGAATGACTTCTTGAAAATAAGAAAAATCTTCGCCACCAGTAGTTGCTTTGCGTAAGCGTACATTTTTATCTCCGGCAATACGCTGCATTGTGGGAAGCATTTGATCTACCAAATCAAAATCATTATAAGTTATGGTTGTATTATTTTGAAATGTAATAGTAGCTTCTCCACCATAAGCTTTAGCAATATCTCTAGTCATCTCTGTCATTCGTTTTTCTATAAGCGCTTTCATATCTGGATCTAGAGTTCTAACAGTTCCAATTAACTCAGCTGTTTCTGGAATGATATTAAAACGTGTTCCTGCGGAAATTTTCCCAACTGTAATAACGGCTGCCTCATCAACTAATTTTGATTCTCTACTAATTATAGTTTGCAAGCCATCAATAATTTTTGCTGAAATCAAAATAGGGTCAACACCTTGCCATGGTCTTCCACCATGGGTTTGTTTGCCTGTTACATTAATAACAAAACGTTCAACAGAAGCCATGATGCCACCCTTTTTATAATAGATTGTGCCGACTTCGTAATTAGAACGAATATGCAAGCCAAAAATAGCCTCAACTTTTGGGTTGTCTAAAACACCTTCTTTAATCATTAATTTTGCTCCACCTTCTTCTCCTGGAGGTGGACCTTCTTCTGCTGGTTGAAAAATGAATTTAACAGTTCCTTTTATTTTGTCTTTATGTTTTGATAGTACTTCTGCAACGCCCATTAAAATTGCGGTGTGTGTATCGTGACCACAAGCATGCATAACGCCCGTTTTAGTTCCTAAGAATTCGGTTTCTACGGTGCTTTTAAAAGAGAGGTCATTCCGTTCTGTCACTGGGAGCGCGTCAATATCTGCTCGCAAAGCCACAACTTTCCCAGGTAAATCTCCTTTTAAGATACCAACGACTCCAGTTATTGCGACTCCTGTTTGAACTTCTAAGCCTAAGGATTTTAAGTGTGCAGCAATTTTTTTGGCTGTTTTAAATTCTTGATTAGATAATTCTGGGTTTTGATGAAAATCGCGCCGCCATTCAATGACTTTAGATTCAATATCTATAATGTCTTTTTCTAGATCATTTTGTGAGAATGCAGCTAAACTTCCGAAGAAAAAAGAGAAAACAATGAGGTAACGCATGTTTGAAAATTTAAGATTAAGCTTAAAGATATTTAAAAAATTGTAAAGTTGGTTTTATGAATGAATTGTTTATAATTATTTATAAAAACGTTTAATAAAAACGGGGGTTTTGGTTAATTTCACGCTTACTAAAAATTGTACAAATTGGAGAAGTATTTAAGTCAGTTAAACGAAGCGCAATATGAGCCAACGGTTCAAGTAGATGGTCCTATGATTATCATAGCAGGTGCAGGATCAGGTAAAACGAGAGTATTGACTTATCGCATTGCGTATTTGATGAGTAAAGGTGTGGATTCATTTAATATTTTGGCATTGACATTTACCAATAAAGCTGCTAAAGAAATGAAAGGCAGAATTGCCGATATCGTTGGAGATGGCGAAGCAAAAAATCTTTGGATGGGTACATTTCACTCAGTTTTTGCTAAAATCTTACGCTTTGAAGGTCATCATTTAGGCTTCCCTAGTAATTTTACGATTTATGACACTCAGGATTCTCAAAAACTTCTAGGTTCCATTATTAAAGAAATGGGCTTGGAGAAAGACATCTATAAAACCAAGCAGGTATACAGTCGCATATCGTCTTATAAAAACAACTTGGTTACGGTAAAAGCTTATTTTAAAAATCCAGATTTAATTGAAGCAGATACTGCTGCAAGACGCCCTAGAATGGGTGAAATCTATAAGAACTATGTAGATCGTTGTTTTAAAGCTGGTGCGATGGATTTTGATGATTTACTTTTACGCACTAACGAATTATTAACGCGTTTTCCAAATGTGTTGGCGCAGTATCAAAATAAGTTTAGATATATATTGGTAGATGAGTATCAGGATACAAATCATTCACAGTATTTGATTGTGAGAGCCTTGTCTGATCGTTTTCAAAATATTTGTGTGGTAGGTGATGATGCACAGAGTATTTACGCCTTTCGTGGTGCAAATATAAATAACATCTTAAATTTTCAAAAGGATTACGATGATGTAAAAGTATATCGTTTAGAACAGAATTACCGTTCTACCAAAAATATTGTAGGTGCAGCAAACTCTGTTATTGAACATAACAAAACCAAACTTGATAAAATTGTATGGACTGCAAATACCGAAGGTGAAAAAGTAAAAGTCAATAGATCACTAACCGATGGTGATGAAGGTCGTTTTGTGGCGAGTACCATCATGGAAAACAAAATGAATCATCAATTACCTAATAGTGATTTTGCTGTTTTATATAGAACCAATGCGCAATCGAGAGCTATTGAAGATGCACTTCGCAAACGTGATATTCCATATCAAATTTATGGAGGCTTATCGTTTTATCAACGTAAAGAGATTAAGGATGTTACTGCGTATTTGCGTTTAATATTGAATCCTGCCGATGAAGAGGCGCTTAAACGTATTATCAATTATCCAGCAAGAGGTATTGGACAAACCACTATTGATCGTTTGGTAATAGCTGCTAATGGCTTTGGCAAAACAATTTTTGAAGTACTTCAACATATTGATGAGGTTGATATTAATATCAATAAAGGGACTAAAAATAAGCTGAGAGATTTCACAACGCTTATCGAGAGCTATCAAGTGATGAATCAAACCGCAAATGCCTTTGAGCTTACAGAGCATGTTACTAAATCTAGCGGATTAATTAGAGAAGTTAATAAAGACGGTACACCAGAAGGTCAAGTGCGTTTAGAAAACGTTGAAGAACTTTTAAATGGTATTAAAGACTTTGTAGAAGGTCAAATAGAAATTGCAGATGCAGGAGATTCTTTAGGAGAATTTCTTGAAGATGTCGCGCTCGCTACAGATTTAGATGGTGATAAAGGGGATCCCAATCACGTTGCTATGATGACGATTCACTTGGCGAAAGGTTTGGAGTTTTCTCATGTGTTCGTCGTTGGTATGGAGGAAGATTTATTCCCAAGTGCTATGAGTATGAATACACGAAGTGAGCTAGAGGAGGAGCGACGTTTGTTTTATGTGGCTTTAACTAGAGCAGAAAATCAGGCGTATTTAACGTATACCTTGTCTCGTTACCGTTGGGGAAAATTGATTGATGCAGAACCTAGTCGATTTATAGAAGAAATAGATGATCAATTTGTAGATATCATTACGCCTATAAATGATCCAAGACAAAACCCAATGTTGAGTGCAGATATTTTTGGTGACATTGAGCCGAATCAAATTCGGTTTAAAAAGCCTATTAGGCGAAAGTCGGAAAGCAATAAGCCTCCTAAATTTGTAGCGCCTAAAAATTTAAAACTTGTGTCTAAGTCAAGTCCACCAGATAAAACTAATCTTTTTGATGGCACGTTAACTGTTGGTAATATTGTGGAGCATAGTCGCTTCGGAAAAGGTGAAGTTCTAAAAATTGAAGGCAAAGGTGCCGATGTTAAGGCTGAAATTAATTTTGAAGTTGGAGGCATTAAGAAGTTGCTGCTTCGATTTGCTAAGTTGGATGTTTTAGGATAGGGGTTTTAGTTAAATCTTAAAATTTCCGAAGAAAAAGAAACATGATTTTTATTCTAAATGCACCTCAGTAAACGCTTTCAACTTTGTCCAAGTATCCAATAATTCTAGTCCAATCCAGCCATGACCAGCATTTGGGTATAACGTGAATTGATGCGTAACACCAAACTCTGATAATTTAGTTTCCATATCTATGCCTTGGCTTATTGGGATTAGTGGGTCTTGTCCACCATAAAATAAGATTGTTGGTGGAGACTTTGAGGTTACTTGGTGATACGGACTTAGTTCTTCTAAATAGGCTGTAGAAACGTCAATTCCAAAGGTGTCAATAATCTCTTGTAATATCGGATTCTCATTTTCTGTGTATGCAGGATCTGTGAAATTTGTAGGTCCTACAACACTTGCTACCATTTGCACATTATTATTTGTGTCAAACGCATAGCTCCAAAGCATTGATAAATGGGCTCCAGCACTAGTGCCTAGAAAGCCAATATCATTAGAAATCACATAGTCGTTTTGATTCGCTTTAAGTACATTGACAATAGTTGTGATGTCATCTATTTGCATTGGATAGGGTTGATTATCTGTATCTGCTAGTCTATAATTTATATTTACGATAGCTATGTTTGGTAAGTCTTGAAGCATGATATCTTTAAAATCATCCATATCTGATTTATCACCAGATGTCCATCCGCCTCCATGAACTAAAATCATCACTTTAGTGTTTATAGTTCGGTTTGCTGGTAAGTAGATATCAAAGACTTGATCATTATCATTTCCATAGGAGACATTCAATTCTTGGCGAAATTCTAGGGAAATTTCATCTTGTGGATCGATAATTAAAGCGTTATCATCTGAACAGGAGAATATTCCGAAGGCTATAAAAATTAAGACTAATGTGGTTTTAATAGTTTTCATGTGTATACACTTATTATTTTTCAACGTTTACGATCTGTTCGCTATTAATCCTGTCTTTGGTTAATAAAGTTTTTAACATGCTCGTTTCATAATGAAATAATCAATTACTTTGCAAACGTAATTGTAAGGTACATTATTATGGCACAATTGATAAAAATTTATAAGGAGAATCCTAATCCTAAAGAGATTAAGAAAGTCGTTGATGTTTTAAAACGGGGTGGATTGGTTATTTACCCCACAGATACGGTTTATGGCCTAGGTTGTGACATCACCAATATAAAAGCCTTAGAGAAGATTGCAAGAATCAAAGGTGTGAAGCTAGAAAAGTCTAATTTTTCATTTATTTGTGAAGATTTAAGTAATTTGAGTGACTATGTCAAGCAGATAGATACCTCTACGTTTAAAATATTAAAGCGAGCGCTTCCAGGTCCTTATACTTTTATACTGCCAGGATCAAAAAATTTACCAAATCCTTTTAAGAAGCGAAAAACGGTCGGGATTCGTGTGCCAGATAACGCGATAACTATAGAAATTGTAAAACAGCTTGGAAATCCATTAGTATCGACTTCTATACGAGATGAGGATTTTGTCGTTGAATATACCACAGATCCCGAACTAATACTCGAAAAATGGGGTAATCTTGTAGATATTGTGATTGACGGAGGGTATGGTGACAATGAAGCCTCTACGGTAATTGATTTATCTGAAGACGAGCCTATAATTGTGAGAGAGGGTAAAGGAAGTTTAGAGATTTTTTAAAATACACAGTGATTGTTGTAGTGTTTTAAAAAACGGTTATACAGGTATTTGAAAAGTATTACACTTAGACTATAGAGAATCATGTTTCTTTGTTTTTGAAACTTTTATATTCAAAAAGATGAAAACTCGTCTAGAACTTCTTTGAGACCTCTGTAAATTTCAATGTAACAACAAAAAAGAAGCCCAATCTTTCAATTGAGCTTCTTTACTATTTTATATTCTGAATTAGTTACCTTGAGATAGAGCTTTCATTTCTTCTTCAACCATTTTATAGAATTGGTCAATTTTAGGAAGTACTATTATTCGCGTACGTCTATTTTTAGCTTTATTACTAGCAGTATCATTTTCCACTAAAGGCACATAAGAACTACGACCAGCTGCAATTAATTGTTGTGGGTTAACTTGAAGTTCTTCTAAGACTCTAACAACAGATGTTGCACGTTTTACACTTAAATCCCAGTTATCAACTAATACACCTTTAGAATAAGGTACGTTATCTGTATGCGATTCAACCATAGCTTCAAAGTCTGGTTTGCTGTTAATGACTTTCGCTACTTTCGCTAATACTTCTTTAGCTCTAGTCGTCACATTATAGCTTCCAGATTGGAATAACAATTTATCTGCAATAGAGATAAATACGACACCTTTTTCCACATTTATTTCAATGTCTGGATCACTAATTCCAACTGCTTTCTTTAAGCTTGAAACAATAGCTAAGGTTACACTATCCTTTTTAGTTAAAGCATCTTGTAGTCTTGTGATTTTTAAATCTCTTTCTTTTAAACTTTCTAAGGACTTTTCTAAGTTATCAGCACCTTTTTGAGTTAAGGTTGTTAGATTTCCTTTTGTATCAATTAAATCTTGGTTTGTTTTACGTAAATCAGATAATTGATCTTTCATTATTTCTACACGCGCCATTGAAGCAGCATTATCAGATAAACAGCTGTTTAATTTCACAGTTGCAGAATTCAACAAATCTTGTGTATCTTTTTGCTTGGTTTCGAGTGCCATAAATTCTTTCTTAGACACACACGACGTCAAAATTAACATCCCAGCAACACTTAATAGCATTAATTTTCTCATAATTATTTTTAAAAATTAGTTATAAACCTTTATTTGTTCATTTCTTAGAACATATCAAAATTAGAGAAAAGAATAATCCCTTTTAGCCTATTTAACTAAAATTTTAACACATTTACTAACATTTAGAACGTATTGCGTTTTTTTACGAAGTAAGACCATATGATAGACATGGTTTGGTAATAATTTTTTTTCTTCGGAAGCTGTTTCCGCTCTTTTAAAAGTCTTGGGAGATGCGCATAAAAACCGATATGTGCTTTTATTACAGCCCCAAAGTGATTGACTTTTAAGTTACATAAGAATTTTAACGCTGCAATCCCATCGAGAGTTAATCTGGTAAAGATTATTCCGAAGAGAAAACCCTTTACATTTTTAGTGATTGTAAATAAGCTATTTCTAAAATTGAGATAAGTCTTTTTAGGATTTACGGCATTTAATGTGGCACCTCCAACATGATACACTGTTGATGCACCAACATATTTAGTAATAAAGTTAGCATTGAAAGCTCGCCAACATAAATCGATTTCTTCAAAGTGAGCAAAATAGCTTTCATCAAAACCATGGAGTGCTTCAAAAGTTGATTTTTTAATAAAAAAACAAGCACCAGAAGCCCAGAAAATAGAAGTTGTATCATCATATTGACCGTTATCTTTTTCTACGGTATCAAAAATGCGACCTCTACAGTATGCGTAACCATATTTGTCTATAAATCCGCCTCCTGCACCAGCATATTCAAAATAAGATTTGTTTTTATAGTCTAAAATTTTTGGTTGAATGATAGAAGTTTCAGGATTAATTTCAAATTCTGAAATAATAGGAGTTAGCCAGTTTGGAGTGACTTCAATATCACTATTTAGTAAACAAAACACATCAGCTTGAACATGTTTTAGTGCATCATTGTACCCTTTAGCATAGCCGCCATTTGTTCTGTTTTTAATAATTTTTATCTCCGGAAATTGGCTACTCACAAAATCTATAGAGTCATCAGTAGACGCATTGTCTGCAACATAAATATCTGCACCCTCAGAATATTGTGTGACAGATGGTAAAAATTGCTCTAACAATTGTTTTCCGTTCCAGTTTAGTATGACGACAGCAATTTTCAATTTAATACTCTGTATTAGAATGCGACGGAATATCCTTTAAAAACTCATAACGCTCTTCTTTAAAATTCATGATACAATAATAATGATTAATTCCGTTAGTAACCATTAAATAATTGGCATTGAGCGCTAAGTTGTAACGTGCAATTTGATCAAAGGTTGTTTGGTCAATCTTTATTTTGTGTGATTTACATTCTACGACAAGATGAATGCTTCCATCAGAATTGAAAACAACGATATCATAACGTTTCGATAATCCGTTTACCTTAAGCTCTTTCTCTATATTGATTAATGATTTCGGATAATTTTTATGCTGAATCAAATACTGAACGCAGTGTTGACGCACCCATTCTTCAGGTTGTAAAACGATAAATTTTTTACGAATCTCATCAAAAATAGAAACTTTATTTTCGTTACTTTTGAAACGGAATTCGAACTTTGGGAAATTTAATTCTTGCATCAAGATTAATTCAGATTTTCCTCAAAGTTACTCTACTACAACTGAAAACCAAAAAGCAACTTGTTTTTTGGGATTTGGAATTTTTAATTTGGAATTTTTTAAGATTGGACGACATAAAACAAATCGTAGCAGATATAAAGAAAGGTAATATCAAGCCCCTTTATTTTTTAATGGGAGAGGAGCCTTATTATATAGACGCTATTTCAAATTATATTGAAAAAAATATCCTTGCCGAAGAAGAAAAAGGTTTTAATCAAATGGTGTTGTATGGCAGAGATGTTACCATAGAGGATATTGTGGGCCATGCTAAGCGTTATCCTATGATGGCAGAGCGTCAAGTGGTGATTGTAAAAGAAGCTCAAGATTTATCTCGAACGATTGAACAATTGACTTCTTATATGAGTAATCCACAACCTTCAACGGTTTTGGTGATGAATTATAAGTATAAAAAGATAGACAAACGTAAGGCGCTTTACAAAGCACTCAAGAAGAATGACGTGGTCGTATTTGAAAGTAAGAAATTGTACGAAAATCAAGTTTCAGACTGGATTCGTCGTGTATTGTCTGGTAAAAATTATACAATATCTCCAAAAGCTTCTCAAATGCTTGTTGAGTTTTTAGGAACAGACTTAAGTAAAATTAATAATGAACTAGAAAAACTTAAAATTGTATTACCTGAAGGTACCCAGATTTCTGCAGAGCATGTTGAACAGCATATTGGGATCAGTAAAGATTACAATAATTTTGAATTACGAAAAGCCATTGGAGCAGGCGATACGTTAAAAGCGTTTAAGATTGTTAAATATTTTGCAGACAACCCAAAGGATAATCCGATAGTTTTAACGGTGTCGCTTTTGTTTGGTTTCTTTTCTCAACTTTTACATTATCACGGTTTAAATGATAAAAACCCCAGAAGCGTTGTTTCGGCGTTAAAGATTAATCCTTATTTCGTAAATGAATATGTGGCCGCTGCTCATAATTTCCCTATGCGAAAAGTAAGTCAAGTTATTTCGACGTTGCGTGAATTTGATGTGAGAAGTAAAGGGGTTAATTCTAATGCTGTACCTCAAGGAGATTTGCTTAAAGAACTTTTGGTGAGAATATTTTCTTAGATATCCATATCTTTTATTACCACAAATATTTTTTTGTTTTATATTCAACTTTAGGTTTCCATTTATTCTCAGAACATTGCAGTGGAATAAATCAATCCAATTGTTATGTGTTTTTAATGACCTAACTTTAAAATCGTGGGGTTTTATACGGATTTACCCGTTATGAAAAAGCTTTTGAATCTTTTTGGGTTGTAGTATTCGATATGAACTATAGCCGTTGTTATACAAGATTTCCGCTTTAAATATGTGTTTGTCTTTATAAGTACGCTTCTATTGGGGTAATATAAGAGTCTAACTTTTGCAAGGCTTCGATAATTTTCGAAGTAAAAAAATCAGCACGACTTTTTTCTCAAGAAATAGTTTTGGCGGTATTAATTTTAACTGTAATTTTTGCAGAAGTTTCTACAAGGCTATTTACGGTAAAAGGCTATTTAGATCCTCTAAATAGCCTTTTGATTTTTTGTAATTTACTTCTTTTATCCGTTCTGGATAGGAAGTTATTTACTATTTCGATCGTCTCCTGGTCTTGGAGACTTGAATACGTCCATTCCCTCTTCTCTATGTTCCACTACTTGTTCTTTAATAAAATCACGGAACTCCTTGTTGCTCTGACCGTCCTGTTTGGAGAATTCAGCTACTGTCTTGGTTATTCCTCTTGACTTGGTAATCAAATATGTTGTACTCATATATAATTGTTTTAATTATTAATTGACATGGTACAGGTTTAAAACTGAAATTTTATTAATACTATCTTAAAATCAAGAGATATCTTGTTAACAATAGTCATGCTCTTTTAAGATTCTTATTAAAAGATCCTCTTCTTCAAAACTATTAAATATTGCAAATGACATAACTATGACAATAATGTTGTTTTCATAAGGACCTCTCATGCATAAATTCTTTTTTATTGGCACAAGTTTTGGCTTCAGGCATTCTTTGGTGTTAAAATATCAAGTATATTTCTAAGCTTATTTCTAAAACAAGTTGAGAGTTCTCGTTCTCGTTTGGAAATATTTTCTATTCCAATGGTATGAATGATAATTAAATCAACGAACTAAATCTAAAGTTATATTTACTAATACTATAATTGGGCCAAATTTTTTAATTTGAATAGTTTGCAGTAAGGTCAATTGCTTTATCGTTTAGTAGGTAACTGTATAGAATTATACAGTCTTATTTTAGATTTGGCCAGAAAATAAAACAGCATATTTATAACATAACGTTTATAACTAATTGGACAGAAGAGAAGAATATGATTTTTTTGAGGGACTTGATTGACGTGTTTCTTTACTTCGGAATTAATATTTTTAAATACAAAAAGCCCATATTAAACTTTATATAATTTTGCTGCGCTATGGCACGTCTCTTGTTTACAAGTATTTATTGTGATTCAGTAATTTCTTACATATATCAGCTGTAAAGCTAATTTTTTAGCTTTACAGCTGATACCATTATTATTGTGACTATTTTCGTACCGAACCTAGGTAGGACTTTTATTCCCTTCATTTCCCTCATTGAATTGCGTCAAGCCTTAAAAACCCCAAAATTATGAAAAGAATTACGCTATTCAGCGTTGTTATATGTATTAGCGCTTTGAGTTTTTCTCAAGATCTATATATAGGATCTGCTTCCTATATAACCATACAACCAGACGCCACACTGCACATTAAAGGCTTAGGTCTAGAACCCGCCGCAGATTACACACTACCTTCTAATACTAGTTTAGAGCGCTTGTCTACACCTGCGGGTACAGGTAATATTGCCATAAATAGACAGTTTATTGTAACACCTGCTTTAGATGGGTATATAGGGACACTCGTGTTTCAATATGAAGATGGTGAACTTAATGGTGCTGTAGAAACAGAATTACAATTAGAATTATATAACACCATCAATTCCAATTGGACACCTTATGCCGCTAGTATAGATACTAATGCAAATAGGATGAATTACAATTTTATGTCAGCGGTAATCTTTAGTAAGGTTACAGCAGACTATTCAGAAACCTTAGACATAAACTCCCCAAATATAGCTATGCCTATAAAACTATATCCTAATCCTACCATAGATAAGGTATATATACAATATGATCACCCTATACGCACCACACTGTATAACACATTAGGTCAATTAATAGCCAAAGGAAACACGCACGAAATAGACTTAAGTGCTTATGAAGGTGCCACCTATTTTTTAACAGTAGAAGACAAGACAACCCAAAACACTTATACCTTTAAAATCATTAAATTATAACATCATGAAAAAATTACTTTCAATTATATTGATATGCCTTACGGCAATAAGCTACGCCCAAGACGGAGTAGGGATTAATACGAACACACCAGATGGGTCATCTGTATTGGATATTGTGTCCACAAGCAAAGGAATCTTAATTCCTAGAATGACTATAGTACAACGAGATGCCATCATTTCACCAGCCAATGGGTTATTAGTTTATCAAACCGACGGCGTTATAGGCTTTTATTTTTATGATGGGATCCTGTGGAGCACTTTAGAAGGTGTCCAAGGCCCAGCAGGAGATACGGGAGTAAATGGATTAGACGGAGCAAACGGAATAGATGGAGCAACAGGACCAGCAGGTTTAGACGGTTCAAATGGAGTTGACGGAGCAAACGGAATAGACGGAATAGATGGAGCAACAGGACCAACAGGTTTAGACGGTTCAAATGGAGCTGACGGGGCAAACGGAATAGATGGTGCAGTTGGACCACAAGGACCAACAGGTTCACAAGGACCAGCGGGTGTAGGTTCTTCAAATCCTGTAATTACGAAAAATACAGATTACACTATTCAAACAACAGACGGAACTGTTATATCTAATGCTACAACGGATATTACCTTTATATTTCCATCTGCATCAGCCGCAGGAGATGGGAAAATATTATATCTATATGCAATTACCAATACCTTCACGATTGTAGCAAGTGGATCAGATATTATTTATGATAGTGATGGAGCTGGGACCACGAAAACAGGTGTGTATTCAGGAATATTTATTAGTGATGGGTCAAATAACTGGTATCAACCCAATTAACTTACCTATAAAAAGTCTTAAACCACTACTCTGAAATAAATATATTTCAGAGTAGTGGTTGATTTTCTCGTATACAACATAAATTAGAAAACATTGGGTAACAATATATAACCAACACCATTTTACGACTATAAGAAGTGGCGTTGAGCCAATAGCAAGCTATTAAAAATATAGATACACTTTAAAACTAAGCGTTATTTCTTATGCAGTATTACCATTACTGCTATTTTACTTTTTACATCAAGAGTAGGGTTTGTTGTTTTAAATAGTTATAACGATATCTTTGTTAGTTCATTAAATTTATTTGCGCATTCTCAAAGTGATTTATACGTAGTGGTACGTATTATTTTGGACCCTTTATACGTGTAGGTTCACCTCATAGTAGTAATCTTCTAAAACAGTATAATTATGAAAAGAACTACGTTATTTAGAGTTGTTGTATGCATTAGTGCTTTGAGTTTTCTCAAGATTTATATATAGGCTCCGCCTTCTTTATAACCATACAACCAGATGCCATGCTATACATTAAAGACTTAGTCTAGAATCCGCTGTAGATTATACGCTACCTTATAACACTAGTTTAGATCGCTTGTCTGCACCTGCGACTACAAGTAACGTCGGCATAAATAGACAGTTTATTGTAATAACTGCTTTAGATGGGTATATAGTGACACTAATGTTTTAGTATGATAGCGAAGCGTTTTCATGAACACCTTATCAATAAATAGGATAATGTGAGTAACTTAATTCATAGTCTCGTAAGCAATCCTCTATAAATATAAAACCAATAGCGCCTTAAAAAAGAGCTATTGGTTTTTTTGTTTTTATGTCATTATTAGTAGTGCGTTGTTTATGGCTAGTTGCGTGTTTAAGCAATTGATTTACTAAATAAATACCAACCAGAGAAAAACCCATAGATTTTTGAGTACACCTAGAAACAATAACGAATAAAAATACTAGTTATTTAAAGCGTCGTTTTCGTATTTGTTATGGATCACTATTATTGCTAATCCAAAAAGAACAGCCACGACAATTAATATAGTACTAATTAATCCACTTACTCCAAATGACATTCGAATTAAAATTGTTGAAATGACAAATCCAGAGTTTCTAATGATCTTATGAAACTGATCTGTAGAAAAGAAGGAAATTAAAAGCAGGACAACATCTACCAAAATTAGTACCGTAAAGAATTGATCAAAGAATAGATTGTTAATACTTTCAAATGACGGCAATGTGTTAGAATACACAGAAATCCCTGTAGACCAATCGATAAGTGTATATAACGCGATAGCGAAAAACAGTGGCACCAAAATAACAGCAATTAATTTTTTTCTCTCCACAAATCTTTCAATAATAGGTTTAATTTTTGTGTCCTGTGTTGCTTTTCGTTTTCCCTGTTTTTGAAATAGAAATATTAAATAAAAGAGCAAAAGAGAAGCCACTAAATCATAAGTAAATTGAAGGTCTCCTTTTATTTCAAACCAATCTGCTGTAAGTTCTAAAGCCGATAAATCTTTAAATAACTTACGTATAATAATAAGTGTTATAATCTGATACTGTTTCGTTATATAAGTGGTAAACGACTTAGGTAGATAGTAAATTAAGAGATAAACCTCATAAATAAGAATAAAAGAAAAAGGGGTATATACAGCCGATATAGGATTCTTTAAAAGGTCTGAGTTTGACAGTAAATCTATAACATCAAATTTCATAAAATAGATTAGCGCTAAATGGATAAAAAAACTAAATATCGCTACTTTGAGAATGATTTTTTCTGTTTTCTCACGAGTGCTCTCCGAGAGTAGTTTATCAAACAGGAATGACACTATTTTATCTTTTTTAGTCATATCGACATATTTTGCCAGATGTGTTTATACAGGGTTAATTGCGTTGGCTGTAACGAAGTTAGTAAAAGAAAACCAACCTTAATAGAGTTCCTGAAATTTAAGAGGTATTTATTTTTTAAAGAGCACTTAATAGTTGATTATAGTCATACTGCAAATCTTCATGTAGGCTGAGTATCTTCTTTGTAATATCTTCCATATTGCGATCATACAAATTGGTTAATGTTGTATTGCGATGTATAGGCGGTGACATGGCTTTTAGCTTTTTACAAAAATAAAGGAGTAATTCAACTTCTGTCTCTTTATTGAGAGAATATCGAATGTACTTTTTAGTATTCCGTAGAATTTTACGAACACTTTTTTTAATATAGAAATAACTATTGGTATTCATACTTGCAAACTGCTCATCAATTTCGGCCTTTACTGTTTCTATATAACCTTCTTCACTATCTGCCTCAAATAATAAATAGGTGAGTAGCTCCTTGTTTTCTTTTTTAAAACGGGAGAGACGCAAACAGAGCTCTGCTAATTCCTCGTTTGATTTGTGTTTGAGTTCTTTTCTTATGGTAACTACTGAAACTGCTTTCATGAATGTATTAAAGTATTTTGTTTGAGCTAATCATTTATTTAAATCCGTCAATGCTTACCCGTAAATCAAGGTATCTTAAAAATGAATTTAAAATTAAACTTTTATGCCATTTATAACAAACAAAACACAAGAAGAAACAGTAGGTATTTTTTATGAAGATTATGGAACTGGTCAACCCGTCATATTAATTCATGGTTGGCCTCTTAGTAGAAAGTCTTGGGAGCACCAAGTTTGGAAAATCGTAGAAGCGGGTTTCAGATGTATTTCTTATGATAGACGTGGATTTGGGATTTCATCATCACCTTGGAATAATTATGATTATTCATCACTTACGGGTGACCTTAATCAATTAGTGAAGCAGTTAGAGCTCAAAGATGCAATCCTGGTAGGGTTTTCAATGGGAGGAGGAGAAGTTGTTCGGTATTTTACAGACTTCGGAAACGAGAATATCGCAAAGGCAGCTTTAATTAGTAGTATAATTCCTTTGGTCAAGAAAAAAGAAGATAATCCAAACGGTGTGCCAGCAGAAAATTTAAACGGAATCAAAGATGCATTAGAAAATGATCGCGTTGGTTTCTTAAAAGAATTCTCAAAAGGCTTTTATAATTATGATAATAATAAAGATAAGGTAAGTCAAGCGCAGTTGGATTATGATTTTAGTATTGCCTTGCATGCGTCACCAAGAGCAACCATAGAAACAGCAAAAGCTTGAATGCATACAGATTTTAGACCAGAACTTAAAAATGTAAATGTTCCAACATTAATTGTTCATGGAGATGCAGATAATACAGTGCCAATTCAAACTTCTGCGAAGCAAGCAGCAAAAGGAATCAAGGATAATACTTTAGAAGTTATTAAAGGCGCTCCTCACGGTCTAAACATCACGCACAAAGAAGAATTAAATAAAATTCTAATAGACTTTTTGAACAAGTAAAGTACATTTCAAAATATAAAATAAAAGCCATTTTCTATTTTGCACTACTCGTAAATGATAATTTATATTAGGCTCCTTTGCGAAGAAAAACTATTTTTTCATACCGTCAATAGAGAGTTTTCCAGCACCAGCTAAAAATATGACAGCAAATGCGATAAGGTATAATAAGGCCTGTTCTTTGGTGCCTAAATCATCTTTTGCATGAATCACAAAAGCAGCGACAAACATTGTAATTGCAGCTGGTAATGCCGCCCATTTTGTTTTAAAGCCTACAATAATTAAAATAGGAGCTAAGACCTCGCCAATGAGACATAAAATTAACGATGGTAATCCACCGATACCCATAGGGTCTGGAAATTCAGCTGCATTTGTTAGTTTTTCTATTTTAGGAATGCCGTGAGTTAGCATAAGTCCGCCAAATCCCAATCGCAGCACGAATAGCGCTAAGTCTGTAAAGTTTTTTTTCATAATATAATTAAGTTAGTTGCCTTTTAATAGGTTGACACTAACGGTTGCCATCTCGTTATTTGGAAATTTAGAAAAATAGTGCTCATCTGGATGTAAGCCTGCTTCTCTAGCTAGTGCATTAAATACATCCACTTCTAATATGTATTGGTCACTGTATCCATGTGTTGCATCATAAGCTGTAGCTGCTGTTTTTCCGACATTTTGAGCGACGAGATTTGGTTTTACGGTATGTAATTCTATCATTAACAAACCAAAACGTTCTACATAAGGTTTCCATTTTGTGAGATGCTCTAATAAAGAGTCTTCTACGACATTGTTTGATAATCGTTTGCCTAAACTTGCGTAAGCTCCAGTTGATTTACTAGTTCTTTGTGTTTTGGTTTTTGGTGTTTCCCAAATGCGATTGTGATCTAAAAATGTACGTACATTGAGTAAATCGCCTAGTTCTATATTATAATCTTCTTTTAAATCTTTGGCTAGAATATCTGGTCTGCCAATGTCTCCCCAAATCACTTTTGCCCAAATATCTGCTTTGATTAAATTGGCTCTCGTGACCTTTAGTGCTGCTTGATTAAAATCTGCTCCAACCAACAATAAAGGATGCTCATCAAGCATTTTGCCACGAAGTGTTTGATATTCTATCACATCAAATATATGCTGAATAAAAGCACCATTACCACAACCCATATCCAAAATACCTTTGGGTTGTTCGTCGATAGGCTTATTAAATAGTTTGATGATGACTTGATCGATAACCTTAAAATAGGTAGAGTGCGCACCACCACTTCCCCAAACATTCATTTCACGATGTACGTGTTTCTCTGTGTCTTCTGGTGAGGCGGTTTTCAGGATTTTTGCATTTCCGAAGATTAAATCATCCAAATGTACAAAAGTTGGCAAATATGAAACGGTAACGCCATAAGCACTAGCCCGTTTGGCGAAAAACAGACCTTCGTCTGTGAATTGATAGGTGTTTTTCTTTTTCTTGAACCATCCTAAATGAGCAAAGAAATCCAAGATTTTTTTGAAACTCTCAGGATCTTTGTGATACTCTTCTGCAGTAAATGAGGCATCCATAAAATACTTATGAAACAAACCGTTAACTCCTAAAAGCACAATAATTGGTGCAACAATAACACCTTCAATATGTTTTAGAATTTGATGTTCTACAGTGTTTTCTTCGGAAACATCCAAACCAAATTTCTGTTCATAGGATGTAAATACTTTTTCTAAAGCACTAAATGCATCTGGGCCAATACGCTCATCTGGAAAGCGCACAGAATACTTGAGTAGATTGACACATTGCTCGTACAACGGAACTAATTTAAAAGCCCTAGCGCTTACCTCATTAATTGTATAAGAAATTTGATTTGTTTTATGATCTAGATTTTGTATCAACCAACCTTGAGAACAGAGTACACGTAAAGCTACATTGAGATAACCTTCATTAGCGTTGAATGTTTTTGTCAACGTTTCGAGACGTACAGTCTTGTCTTCTAAAAGGTAATCTAAAATGCCTTTCTTGTATAAAGCATAGGCTGAAGTAGCAGTCGCAATACCATCTAAGTGTCTAAAAATAGTACCTCTTAGTTGTTCTTTATCTAGTTTTGAAAGCATAGTTTATTGTGATTTCCTATAAAGATAAAAAAATCTATCACTAGTGGGATAGATTGTTATTGATGATTCAAAGTTGAGCCACTATATGTATACTTTAAATTAAGATTGCTACTGTCATATAAGAAAACAAATAGGACATATACAGTGTTCGTTTTCCACAATAACTTTATTGTCAATACTGATAATAGTAGTTGTATCTACTACAAAATTATTCATTAATAATAGAACGCAATGACTTATGACGAATGGTTTCTTTGTCTTTTACTTCATAAGGTACTTTTTTTAGAATGTATTCAATAGCGTTTATTCTTGCATTCGTTTTTCTATTAGCTTTAATAATCTTCCATGGTGCATGTTCTTGAGTGTTTTCAAATATAGCCTCTTTATACTTTGTGTATTCGTCCCAAAGCACCGAAGCTTTTTGTCAATATTACTGTATTTCCATTTCTTAATAGGGGAATTTAGAATGTCTTTAAAGTGTCTTTCTTGTTCTGTTTTTGTAATAGAAAAGTAAAGTTTAATGAGATGTATTCCTGATTCTTGAATCATCTTTTCGAATTCGTTTATTTGACTCATGAAAAATTTATAATCTTTTTGGTACAAAAGTTATTTACTGGCTCTACAACTGCTTTGTTATTTCAACTTCTATCAAAGAAAACGATCTGACCAGCATAGGGAAGTTCCTAAATATATCTATTGAAATACCATAGGTTTTTTTTAACCTCGGTAGCTTTATTTAAAGCAACAATGTGCATGGCTCTTGGATTGAAGTGTTCTTTAAATCGCTTTATGGTACCGCCTTTACCAAACGCATCTCTTCCTTCAAAAATGATGGCTATTTTTTATTCTCTTTTTACACCCAACGTTGAAAGTTCACAAGTTTGGCTTGTAATGGTAACAGTTCCTGTTCATAATCGTATGTATCAATAACCGATTGATAACTTGGATTAGCATCTTGATGAGAGTTTAAATAGTTTAAAAGATTTGTATTGGTCTTAAGTGAATTAATAACCTCTTCTGTAATCATATAATTAAAGTTGAGATGTAACAACTAAAATTAAGAAATATAGAATAACTAATTTATGACATATGGCAGTTTATGAGATGTTTAAAACAGAAAAACCTTCCATTTTAGGAAGGTTTTTTATATTATTTAAAATAAGAAAGTTTATCTCAATCTTGGAAAATCAGTAGGACTCGCTTCGTGCATCACTTCGTAAACAGCTTCAAAAATATCTTCAGAAGATGGTTTTGAGAAGTAATCACCATCTGTTCCATAAGCAGGACGGTGAGGTTTTGCAGTTAAGGTTTTTGGCTGGCTATCTAAATGCTGATAACCGTTTTGAGTATTTAATATTTCATTTAAAATATAAGCAGATGCGCCTCCAGGAACATCTTCGTCAATGACCATCAAACGGTTCGTTTTTGAGACACTTTTTACAATATCATGGTTAAGATCAAAAGGTAATAATGATTGTACATCTATAACCTCTGCATCAATTCCAACTTCCATTAATTCTTTAGCTGTTTGTTCAATTATTCGCAGCGTAGAACCGTAAGAAACTAGAGTAATATCACTTCCTTCTTTAACTGTTTCTATAACACCAACTGGCGTTTTAAATTTGCCAATATTATTTGGCATTTTTTCTTTTAAACGGTAACCGTTCAAACATTCTATGATCAGAGCAGGTTCATCACAGTCTAAAAGCGTATTGTAAAATCCTGCAGCTTTAGTCATGTTTCTTGGCACGAGCACATGAATTCCTCTAATTAAGTTTATGATACCTCCTAATTGGGATCCAGAATGCCAAATACCTTCTAATCTATGACCTCGAGTTCTAATAATTAAAGGTGCTTTTTGCTTTCCTTTTGTTCTATACTGAAGTGTTGCTAAATCATCACTCATGATTTGCAAGGCATAGAGTATGTAATCTAAATATTGAATCTCGGCAATTGGTCTTAATCCTCGCATTGCCATACCGATACCTTGACCTAGAATTGTAGCTTCTCTAATACCTACATCTGCAACACGAAGTTCTCCATACTTTTCTTGAAGGCCTTCTAATCCTTGATTTACATCACCAATGTTTCCCGAGTCTTCTCCGAAAATTAAAGCATCAGGATAATTACCAAATATAGAATCAAAATTGTCTCTTATAATTAATCTCGCATCTACTAATTCTGTAATGTCGTCATAAGTTGGTTTAACTTCTTTAGCATGTAAAGCAGACCATTTCGATTCACTGTACAGGTGAGAACTGTATTTAGGCTGTACCTCATTGAAATAAGTTTTGATCCATTTTTGAAGTGCTGTCTTTTCGGTAGAACCTTCACCAACGAGGTATCTTAGTGTCTTTCTGCATGCAGAAAGGACATCTTTTCTTCCTGGCTCTTGAATATCTTTTAAATCATTAATGATTTTTGTAATAAAAACGCGGTTAGTACTCTTTTGTGCTGTAGCAGTAATTAAATTAATAGCCTCTACTTTCTCTTCTAGAACAGGTTTTAGAAACGCATCCCATGCCGCTTTTTTACCGTTTCGTACGTCTTTTTTTATGTTTTTATGAATAGTGTCTAGCTCTTCCTCTGTAGCTATGTTATTCTCCATCATCCAAATCTTCATTTGAGAAATACAATCGTATTCTTTTTCCCAATCTAAGCGTTCTTTACTTTTATAACGTTCATGACTACCAGATGTTGAGTGACCTTGTGGTTGAGTCAACTCAATGACGTGAATCATAACAGGCACATGTTCTTCGCGAGCAATACGCTCTGCCTTTTGGTAGGTTTCGATTAATGCTGTATAGTCCCAACCTTTAACTTTTAAAATCTCATAACCTTTGTTATCCTTATCTCTTTGAAAACCTTTTAGTATTTCTGAAATGTTCTCCTTTGTAGTTTGGTGCTTTGCATGAACAGATATACCATATTCATCATCCCAAACACTGATGACCATAGGCACTTGAAGTACGCCAGCCGCATTTACAGTTTCAAAAAACAAACCTTCGCTCGTGCTTGCGTTACCGATGGTTCCCCAAGCAATTTCATTACCTTTTATAGAAAATTTTGTGGTATCAATACCCTCTACGTTTCTGTAAATTTTTGAGGCTTGAGCTAATCCTAAAAGTCTTGGCATTTGACCAGCAGTAGGAGAGATGTCTGCACTAGAATTTTTTTGTTCTGTGAGGTTTTTCCAGTCACCTTTATCATCGAGGCTATGGGTTCCAAAATGTCCCCCCATTTGACGTCCAGCACTCATTGGATCTGCTTCTATAGATGTATGTCCATATAGCCCAGCGAAAAACTGTTGGATGGTGAGTTCTCCTATAGACATCATAAGAGTTTGGTCACGATAGTATCCCGATCTAAAATCGCCATTTTTGAATACTTTTGCCCAAGCGATTTGAGGGATTTCTTTACCATCACCAAAGATCCCAAACTTAGCCTTTCCTGTAAGTACTTCTCGACGACCCAGAAGACTACATTCTCTACTCGTCATAGCAGTTTTGAAATCATCCAATATTTCATCTTTGAAATCTTGAAAAGTCATATCAGAAGTGGCTTTGGTCATCGTTGTCATAGGTGTCTATTATTTAATGCAAATCTAGCTAAAATTTGCTAATGTAACAATGTTGAATATTGTTATAATACTGAGAATATGATAAAAAAAACACTAAATTCAATAATAATTGTTAAAATCAGTTAATATTTGTCCTTTTTATTAAGAATTTATTAATACCATTTTCTTCGGAAAAGTCCTAATAACGCTTGAGGATCTAATGTGAATTTAATTCTAATTCTTTGATCGTAACCAGGCTGACCGATTTCCCAACCTAGATTTGAGTATATGGGAAAGTACAATTCGAAATAATCGGTAACAAGATCTAGTTTTATACCAGAGTCATATACAAATACAGGATTGAACCCTTTGCTTTTTACGAGTCCAATATCGCCATAGGCTTCGATATATTTCCAAATTGTAGTACTTGCATTCGCTGTGGTCATCCATTGATTAGCAAAAGGTGTTTCTAATCTAGATTTAAAACCTCCTTCGGCAATAATAATTTGCTGACTAAAAACACCTGAAGCTTCAGAGCGACCTAAATAGTTGTAATCAAATAAATAATCTGTAGGTCTATCTAAGGCAAAGCTAAAATAATCTGAATTTAGGTCTGTGTTATTGTACAAGAACATTCCTGCGAATAAACGCAGGTTAAACTGTCTATTGCTTTCAGATAGTTTTCTGTACTCATAATTTAAAGCAATCTTTCCAAATTTCTCAGCAAATTGAACATCATAATACCACTTATAAAAGTTCACTAAACCTGGGTTGGAGTTTACATATCTTAAATTTAATACACTATAATCTGGTTCTAGTAAATCTTCTATGATTGCATTTTGTCCAACTTCTCTAGAGATATTAAGATAGCGTAAATTTAAAAACCTTGACTTATCAGATCTAAAGTCATCATTGTCTCTAAAAGATAGGGAAATACTAGGCGTAAAGATACTTACAAACGAATCTTCAGCAAAGGAGTTATATTTAGCACCCATGCCGTAGGACACATTGTAGAGATCCATATCTTCAATAAGATGTGAGTAAAAAACGGAACCGCCCCCTGTTAATGACTTTGATTTAGTAGCATATTGCGGCGAAAATTTATAATTTAAACGCTTTCTTAAAACAGTCTTATTATAAAATTTAGCACCTAATGTTAGTCCGTCATAAATATTATTAAATTCCACTAGAGGCATGAGGAATATTTGATTATAATAAGGATCTTCAACATCTTTGAAAAGTCTAAACTGGAAAGGTTTATTATTAAACAAAAAACCTTTCATTGACTTATAATTATCTCTTAAATTAAACTCTGGAATAGTATTATAATAGTTTAGAGCCAGTTTATCGATACTGTCTCTAGGAATAGTTACGCGTCTTTCTTTCCCAATATTTTCAAACCAAGATTTAGAAACAACAGAGTCTTTACTTAGTGTAAATAATGAAATAGGCATACTGTTATCTCGCTTGTTTCTTATTGTAAATTGTATAGAGTCATCAAATTTATGAACCTTATTAATTTTAAAATCTATCTTTTTTCTTGAATCTATATAATCTGTAAAAAACCAATTGATGTCTTTTGATGTTTTTGATTTTATAAGGTCTTGAAAATCTGTTGAACTCGTAATTTGTAGTTTGTAGTTTTTTAAATAATCTGAGATTACTTGTTCAACTACGTTAGCGTTTACAAAGTCATCTAAATATCTTAAGCCGATTCCTGCCTTATATTTTCCAGCGATATTGGCATTAAATTTTAATAATGAATCTTTCGATGTTGTTAATGGTTGGTCGAGATTAGTTCTTACCATTTGCATAAAAAACAGCATAAAATGGTCATTATAGGCTAAATCTGCAGCATGAAAAGAACGAATTCCCCAAAAATCAGCTAAAGTCCCTAATAGTTTGGTGTCTGGATAATAGGTTTCAACATATTTCATTAAGAAATAGATTTGAATCCCGTCCCTTAACCAATAATCTTTTCGAGGGTTAATTAATAATGTGTTTTCTAAATAATTGTTGAGTACTGTTTTTAAAAGTTTTAACTCGTACTGAAAATTATCTGAAAATGGACGAATAAAATCTGGTAACTGATTTAGTCCATATAAAGGATCTTTTTTGTAATCATTGTTAGTAATTAAAAGACGTTCGTGAGGATATTCTCCAAGGTTTTCTGTGATAAAACGTGTGATTTTATCTGTAATTATTGCTTTTTCTTCAGTAGGTATTCCTTTGCTAGATAAGTCTGAGTAAATGATAAAATCATCGGTTTGAACAAATTTAAATTCTGATAATCGCGATATTATCAAATGGGTGTTAATGCGATCTTTTCCGTATAAAAAAAATGTTTGCTTATCTTTATATTGTTTAATATCTATTGTATTAAGTTCACTTATAACTTGGTAATTGAGAGGGAATTCAATTTGAATCGTCATATCTGCTTTTGAGATATACAAGTCATCTAAATTTTTATTGCTATAATATTGCCATTCTCCGTTATAAACGGTAGGAGTGATGTACCAATACTTTAAATTGAAATCATTTTCTGGACTGATCCCATAACCGGTAAAATTATCATCAGGTAACACCACATCATAAGATAAAGTAATATCGTAAGATTGATTTGGTAATAAAGGGGTTTGAAGTTCTACTTTAACAACATCAGGAAATTCTTTTAAGTTCGCATAGGTTAATGAGGCGCCTAATTTATCTTTAATTTTAGTAATGACAGTGTAACCACGTTGTTCGCTTTTTGCAAAATGAAACTTGTCATTAAATTCTTCTGTAAATCGTTTTGCTAATGGAGTTTTTTTTGTAGAGTAAGAATTATTCCAATCATTGAGATAAATAGCAGATAAGGTATCATTGCTTTGGTTTTGATATACGATACGCTCATTTATTTTTATTGTTTTGGTCGCAACGTCAATTGATGCAACAAGGTCAATTTTATCTTGACCAATAGCCACGAAGCTCCAAAAGAGGAAAGTAATATATAAAACAGAATTTAGTCTCAATGGGTTACTACAAATTTTAAGGGTTTAAACTGAAATTTTGAACTTGTAATGTAATAGATGCCATTGCTCATTTGTGATGCATCTAAAGATATTAACGTATTATCTACGTCAACAGTTTTTAATACCTGACCCAAACTATTAAAAATAAGAAGTTCTAGATTGTTTTGTAAACTTTCATGTGCTCTGATTTTTAACACATTATCAATAACATTTGATCCTGAAATTGTGAGCATTTGTAGTGCATTAATTTCTGTAATACTCAACGATTGATTAGTTTGTAATTCTAATGTAACGGGTAAGTGATCACTAAAGTTGTATAGTGCATTTCGAACAGTAAATGAAAATTCTGGACCAGCACAGTCCGTAGAATTTATAGATTGGTTGTAACAGTCTGTATTTTCATTATTTCCGAAGACATCATAACTTCCAGCGATGAATGACAACTCTGGGTTGGTAGACATGTTTTCTGAAGTCATTATAAAATCAAAGCGGTCATCAAAACCACCTGAAGCTCCTCCAAGTCCAGTTTGTGTTCTCGTGGATTGCGTCATAACAGCGACATAGTTTGTATTGTTATGCCAGCTTCCAATACGATCTGCTGGATCAATAAAAATAATTGTATTATCAGTATCTATAAGTCTTTGAAATGCAGGCTCAGAGTCTGTATATACATTAAAATCTCCTGCGAGGACGACATTGCTATCTGCTGGAAAATCATCCAAATAAATAACTAGGTCTTCAACCATTTCTAACCTCGAGGCTTGGTTAGAACTTCCGCTAGAAGCTTTAAGGTGACACACAATTAAATCAATAATAATAGGAGTTGTAGCTTGCTCTATAGAATTTATTTTTAACTGATAATGATTAAAATCTCTATAAATGGACGTTACAGTGGCTTGACTCTCTAAAACGAACTTAGTGCTATCAAAATAAATCAATTGTTGAAGATCATTTTGATTACCAATAGTATCATCTGATGTGTTGAGCTCAAATGCAGCACGCTCATAATTTGGATTAATAGCTTGTAAAGAATTTAGAATAGTAGTTGCTCCCTCTTCATTATTGAGTTCACAGACCATAAAAATATCTGGCCTGTAGTCATCTAAAATTAACTCTAAAGATTCTAATCTATTAGGAATAGCATCTACCGATGGGAAATTAAGCACATTGTAAAACATGAGCTTAAAATCTGTTTGCCCAAATAGATAAGGGATAGAAATAGAACAGGCAAAAACAAATAAAAATAATTTCTTAATCATAGGGGTAACCGTGAAATTTTGTTTGTGAATTGGTTTAAACTTTGTGAATTTTGGCTTAAATAAGAGGTTTTATGATTAGTTGGGTCTTTTTTATAGTTTCGTTATGGAAGCCAAAAAAAAGAAAAAAAAACCAAAAAAAGTGCATAAAATCAATTTTGTAGCCAAAATTCAAAAAGTTTAAAAAAGTCCTAAATATGTAGTTTAGAAATTTGGTCTAAGGTCATACTTTTTATAGAATACGTCTAGTATATCGATAACCTCATCTGTAGAATCTACTAAATGAATTAGATCTAAGTCTTTAGCACTAATATTGCCAGCATCTAGTAAAGTAGTTTTAATCCACTCCATTAATCCTCCCCAAAAATCTATACCTAAAAGGATGATAGGGAATTTTTCAATTTTGTTAGTTTGTATCAGCGTAATCGCTTCAAAAAGTTCATCTAAAGTTCCAAACCCTCCGGGCATGACTACAAATCCTTGTGAGTATTTTACAAACATAACTTTACGTACGAAGAAATAATCAAAATCTAAACTCTTATCATTATCAATATAGGGGTTGTTATGCTGCTCAAATGGCAAATCTATATTTAACCCTACAGACGTTCCGCCAGCAATATGTGCACCTTTATTTCCAGCTTCCATAATTCCTGGTCCACCACCTGTAATGACGCCATAGCCATGGTCTACAATTTTAGTAGCCATTTCTTCTGCTAACTTATAATATTTATGATCTGGCTTAGTTCTCGCAGATCCAAAAATAGAAACACAAGGCCCAATTTTGCTTAGTTTTTCATAACCATTAACAAACTCACCCATGATTTTGAAAATTGCCCAAGAATCGTTTGTTTTAATCTCATTCCAACCTTTATGGTTTTGTTCTTTCCTCATATACTTTACTATTTATAATCGTGTATTTTTTTGATAACCGGCTAAGGTAATTCTTTTTTAAGAAATTTAGCAGTGTAACTCTTTTTATCTTTTATGATCTGTTCTGGAGTACCTTTAGCAACAACTTCACCACCACCTTGACCACCTTCGTAACCAATATCAATAATATAATCACATAGTTTTACAACATCAAGATTGTGCTCGATAATTAAAACTGTATTTCCTTTATCGACTAGCGAATCGAGTACAAGCATCAATACTCTAATGTCTTCAAAATGCAAGCCAGTAGTGGGTTCGTCTAGAATATAGAAGGTGTTACCTGTATCTCGTTTGCTTAATTCTGTTGCTAGTTTGATACGTTGTGCTTCACCACCAGATAGTGTCGTGCTTTGTTGGCCAAGAGTAATATATCCCAATCCAACATCTACAATGGTTTTTAATTTTCTATGAACTTTAGGAATGTGTTCAAAGAAATCTACAGCCTCGTCCATGGTCATATCTAAAACATCACTTATTGATTTCCCTTTATACCGAATTTCTAAAGTCTCTCTATTAAAACGTTTCCCTTGACAGGTTTCGCATTCTACATAAACATCTGGAAGAAAATTCATTTCAATAACTCTCAAACCACCACCTTGGCAGGTTTCACAACGACCACCTTTGACATTAAAACTGAAACGACCGGGTTTATAACCTCTAATAAGTGCTTCAGGGATTTTAGCAAAGAGACTTCTGATCTCATCAAACGTTTTGGTGTAAGTTGCAGGATTACTTCGTGGTGTTCGTCCAATTGGAGATTGGTTAATATCGATCACTTTATCACAGTGCTCTAGCCCTTTAATACTTTTATATGGCATCGGTTTTTTGACACCATTAAAATAATGGGCATTCATTATTGGGTATAATGTTTCGTTGATGAGTGTTGACTTTCCACTACCTGAAACTCCCGTGACACCTATCATTTGACCTAAAGGAAGTTCAATAGAAACATTTTTTAAGTTATTACCAGTACACCCTTTAAGTGTAATCTTTTTGCCATTGCCTTTTCGTCTTGTCTCTGGAATAGGAATTTGTCTCTTCCCAGTAAGATAATCAGCAGTCAAGGTATCATGAGTAAGTAGTTCTGCAGGAGTACCAATACTGATAATTTCTCCACCATATTTCCCTGCTCTCGGACCAATATCAATGACATAATCGGCGCGTTGTATCATATCTTTATCGTGTTCTACGACAATAACAGAGTTACCAATATCTCTCAATGACACTAATGAATTGATTAATTTTTCATTATCGCGTTGGTGTAATCCAATACTCGGTTCATCTAAAATATAGAGTACACCAACTAACTGAGAGCCAATTTGTGTTGCTAACCTAATACGTTGCGCTTCTCCGCCAGATAGGGATTTTGAACCTCGATTTAAGGACAAGTAATCTAAACCAACGTCCAATAAAAATTTAATCCTCACTCTAATTTCTTTGATGACTTCTTCACCAATTTGTAATTGTGTTTTACTTAAATGGCTATTTAAATTTTCAAACCAATTGGCAAGATCAATGATATCTTTATTTGCTAATTCAGCAATGTTTAAACCATTAACTTTAAAATATAATGATTCTTTTCTCAAACGGGATCCTTCACAAGTGGGACATTCAATCTTGTCCATATACTCTTTTGCCCAGCGTTTTAGTGACGTTGTTTCTGCATTTTTATATTGACTTTCAATAAAATTAGCAACACCTTCGAAATCGATATTGTAATCTCTCGTAACGCCTAAAGTTTTATTTTCTACGGAAAACTTGTCGTTCCCACCATACAATATCATTTGTTTAGCTTCCGTAGGAATACTCTTATAAGGATCACTCAAACTAAAATCAAAGCGTTGTGCTATTGTTTCAAACTGTTTGAAAATCCAACTATTTTTTTGTGGTCCATGGGGAGCCAAAGCACCAGATTTGATAGATAATGCATCATCAGGTACAATTTTATTATCATTTACTTGATACAAAGTTCCAATACCGTTACAAGTTTGACAAGCGCCTTTTGGTGAGTTAAACGAAAAGTTATTCGGTTCTGGATTTGGATAAGAAATACCAGAGGATGGACACATTAAATTCCGACTAAAATAACGTGCTTCGTTCGTGTCATGATCTATAATTATAAGGACGTCATCACCATGATACATTGCTGTATTTATAGTTTCAGATAAACGTTTATCATTATCATCTGTATCGTCAATTTTTAACCTATCGATGACAATTTCAATATCATGCATTTTGTAACGATCCAGTTTCATGCCTTTAACTAAATCTTTTATTTCTCCATCTGCTCTTACTTTTACGAAGCCTTGCTTAGCGATTTGTTCAAATAATTCGCGATAATGACCTTTACGAGAACGCACGACAGGAGAGAGGATATTTATTTTCTTTCCTTTGTAGCTTTCTTTAATTAATTCTTGAATTTGATTGTCATTATAGCTCACCATTTTCTCACCAGTATTATAACTGTAAGCATCACTAGCGCGAGCGTAAAGTAACCTCAAGAAATCATAAATTTCGGTAATAGTTCCAACCGTAGATCTTGGAGATTTACTCGTTGTTTTTTGTTCAATAGCGATGACGGGAGATAATCCGTCTATTTTATCAACATCAGGACGTTCTAAACCCCCAAGAAACTGTCTAGCATACGCTGAAAATGTTTCAATATAACGACGTTGACCTTCCGCATAAATTGTATCAAATGCTAGTGATGATTTTCCACTACCAGATAAACCTGTAATCACTACAAGTTTTTCTCTAGGAATAGTAACATCAATATTTTTCAGGTTGTGAACTCTGGCACCTAGCACTTCAATTGCATCGTCAAATTTGGTCATAAATGTATTGGAATGTGTGTTTTAATATCGAAAGTGCAAAGGTACAGATTTAGTTGCTAATTTAACGTACAGGTTCAGTGTGTGAGTAATAGTTTATCCAGGTTATAATTCACTAAGTTATCTTAAATATAAAATGCGCTGAATTATCAGCGCATTTTATAAATGTATGCATAGGTGTTATTTTGAAATAGATAACTCTCCTGCATCAATAGCTTTTTCATAACTAGCTTTTATAGTACTTAAAAAACCGAAAAAATTAGATCCGTCTTCTTTTTTAAGAGTCACATACGTAGTGCCATTTTTTTTAGTTTTAATGTCTTCTACGACAACCTTATTTCCATAGACACTTTTGTAGTTGTTAACAACGCCTCGCTTCTTCAAAATATTAAGTTTTGGCAGTTTTACATATTGATATTGTTGACCATAAGGTTCATTTATCTCTAATATATCTCCAATTTTTGGTTGATCTTGTGCATTCATACTAATGCACAATCCTAAAAATAGTAATGTAAAAAATAGCTTTTTCATAATTAAAATTAATTTAAAGTATTAATGTCATAAATTTATTCAAAAAACAGGATAAGAACAGTTGTTTTTACAAATAATTAACAATTAAAAGGTTCGTGCTATTTTTAAAATAATAAACCATAAATAATTAGCAGTCTATCACGACTCCATTTCTATTTTAATGTTTAATTTAGTGTATCAGAATAAACAATAAAAACCATGAATATATTAGGAATAGGGTCAAGAATTAACCACAATGAATTTGGAAAAGGCGTCGTCACAAACGTCACCTCAAAAGATTATTGGGTCACCTTTATGGATAACGGATTAGAAACTATTGAAATCGATAGCGATTTTGAAGTTATTGAAGCTTGCGAAGATGACGTAGACACAATTAGTTTTGCAGATGTAGAGAGCAGCCTTGTTCGTATTTTAAAAAAGTGGAGTGATGTTAGTGAAGTGGTCAACATTTCAGATAAATGGAAAGGTGGAAAACTCATCATGGAACCTGGAGACACCAATTTACAAGGCAAGGAATTAACAGTAGATAGTTTTTTCCATAAAATCACTATGGTAAGAGATCGATTACGTGTTATGGAACAAAAAATCAATGCAAGTAAAAACCTTGACGAACAGGAGAAAATAGATTTGCAGCAATACATTACTCGTAGTTACGGAAGTTTAACGAGTTTTAATGTGTTGTTTAAAATGAAGTCACAACAGTTTGTTGGACAAAAGAGTAGTTAATCATTTACACACTGCTTCTTTATTTGTGTCCAGATAAGGAAAAAAAGAAGAATCTTCAAAATTAACGATTTTTGTTCTAGTCATTTCATCATCAATCATTCTGGAGGTAAACATTGTGAGAGTAGTATATTCCTTTTGAATTTTCATATACCCACTATCTTCAGATTCTCATTAATATTTCATAGCTTCCTTTATAATCTTTTTTAAAGCTCCACGTAAACTATGCTGTATCGAGCTATTATCTCTATATGGAAACACAGAATTATCAGATTTTTTTTGAATAGTATCTCCAAAATATTTGGATTTTTCTCCACTAATGATGTGAGCTTTCAAATCTGGAATTAACAAATCTTTTATACTATATATAGAAAAGTCAATAAAACTGGTAGGCGCACCATGAGCCCTATCAAAACCATTCCCTATTATCAATACTTTTTTCATATTCTTATACTAGGTGTTCTAGTTTAATTATTGTCATTTTGTTGTCTTAACACCCTCAATCTCCAACCCAAAAACCAACAACTTATGAAACGTTGGTAATTCAGCTCCCGTATCTGTTGTGATCCAATCACTCCAGGATGCTTCTAATCCATCAATTGGTAGGATGTCCGCCCACATTTGATAGCTCTTTGGTTTTCCAGTCTCATCAAAATGCCATAAGTATGAATCTCCAGGCGTTGAACCACCATTAATATAGGTTACTAACAGGGCTTCATTATTATCTTCTGTGTTTACAAGTCTACGTTCTACACCTGGATCAAATACTTTGTATGGAGCGACCAACCAAAAGGAATCATTATTGAAAAGATCTACTGCTTTTTGGATGTAATCTTTCTTTTCAACGCCGTCGTATTTTATATCAGAAATATAAACTTCAGACCTATCGTTATTCGCTAAGTCTAAATCGACCTTAATACTTGCCCAATATACCTCACAAGTGTTTTCTGTTTTAGACCATTTAAAACGATGGCGTTTCTTAAAGGTAAACTCAATATAATCTGTAGTTTTATAAGCATCATAATTTAAAGAATTAAGCATTCTAGTAGCGAGTTGGTCTGCAGCAGGTCCTTGGTCTCCAGTTGGTAAGTTTTTATTGTATTTAAAGTACATAAACCCAAAGAGTAGGAGTGTAGGTAACGTGAAGAAGATGATGACTCCAACTATAATTTTTAGAATTTTTTTTGGAGTTGGTTTCTTTTTGGTCACGGATTTATATTATTTATTATTTCGAAATGCGAAGTTAAGATTTTTCTTTAATTGTTACACAGGGATTCTTAGAGGTGCTCCAAGTTTCAAAGCGTGATTGCTTATCATTTACCTCTGTGAATCTCTGTGTAATAATGAGTTTGTATCTAATAGATACTAATTTAGTTGTCGTTTTTATAACCTTCAGGACGCTTGGATCGTATTGGAGCAGCAGGCTCTGGCATTAATTCAAACTCTTTAACTTTTAATTGTTTCATAGCTTCTTCAACAGCGCGTTCTAATTGAGGGTCTTTACCTTGGCTCACCAATTTAGGATGCTGAATAACTTCAATATCTGGAGCAACACCTTCACCTTCTACAGCCCAATTTCCATCGACATCATAAAAACCTCCACGAGGAGCAACCATACGACCACCATCTATAAACGCAGGTGTGTCCCATGTTCCAACAAGTCCACCCCAAGTTCTTGTACCTACTAAGGTGCCAAGATTAGCTTCTTTAAACATGTAAGGCAGTAAATCACCACCAGAACCAGCACGTTCATTAATGATCATCACTTTTGGTCCCCAAATACCTGCCATTGGTGTTGTCCAAGGGCGATTGGTTTTGGTTTTACTATTAAAATAACCAAAGAGTTTACGATTCATGATGTCAATCATATAATCTGCAGCAGATCCGCCACCATTATTACGTTCATCTATAATAGCTCCTTTTTTATCTTGCTGTGAAAAATAATAGCGATTGAAAGATGTGAAACCTGGTTCTCCTGTATTTGGAATATAAACATAAGCTAGTTTTCCATCGGACAACTCGTCGACCTTACGCCTGTTGCCTTCCACCCAATCCAAATATCTTAAACTACGCTCACTAGCAACAGGTTTGATTAAAACCGTTTGAGCACCAGACATTGACGGTTTACTATTCACTGTGATGTTAATTTCACGACCAGCAGTTTGTTCTAATAACTCGTACGGATTCACATTTGCAGACAGCGTAGTTCCATTTATAGCTAGAATATAATCACCTTCATTAATTGTAATTCCTGGTTGAGCTAGAGGAGCATTGATTCCTGGATTCCAACGTTCACCAGTAAATATTCTTTTGATTTGGTAAGAACCATTATTGAGCACAATATCTGCTCCCAATAAGCCAACAGGAACTTGATCAATATTTGGTAAATCACCACCACGAACATAGGAGTGACCAATTGCAACCTCACCACTCATAATATCAACTACATAATTTAAATCGGTTCTATGACGCACATGATCAATCCATGGCGAATACCATTTATACACATCATCCCATGGTGCTCCATGCACATTGTCAACATATAAAAAGTCACGCATATAGCGCCAACCTTCCTTAAAAATCTGTTTGTATTCTTCTTTAGGGTCAATTTTTATTTTAAGATTCGTATCAATTTTTCCTTCGGAAAAGTCAGCTTTTCCTTTAGTAGCGACAATTGCCCATTGTCCGTTTTTATTAAGAAGCGTAGAGTTTCTATCTTCGGAAATGAGCATCTGCTGAACACCCTCGTCAAAAATAGAAGCTTCATCTTTTTCAGTGTCAAAATCATGAATCTTAACCGTTCCGTCGTCTTTTCCAGCTTCTGCAATAAACACATGACTTTTAGGTGCTTTAGCCAACGCTATATAATTACCATAAGGTAAGTTTAGTGCAATAGCCCTATCAAACAATCCATTGGTGTCAATTTTCACAAGGACATTAGTATCTGGTTTTGCATCATCTTTTGAATCTTTATTTTTATCGCTTTTTTCATCTGTATTATCTTCGGGAGATTCCTCATCTGTCTTTATATGATTAGGCGCTTTGTCTTCCGCAGATAAAACGACAGCGTATAAACTTCTCGTCGTTTTAGGATCGTAAGAACTCATATCTAACCATCCAGTAGCTAATCCATAATTAGTACTTGCTAACGTATATAAATATTTTCCCGATGCATCCCAAACTGGACTAATAGCGTCTGCAAGAGGATCTGTAATAGGAATAATCTTTTTAGAGTCTATATTATAGACATAAATAGATTTAAAACTACTATTATTTTGTTTGGCATATGCTATCCATTTACTGTCTGGCGACCATTTAGGATTCATGCTACGATTTGGATGAGCGTAACCTTCGGTATCTGCAATAATTGCTTTTTTAGAGTCTAAATTAATGATCCAGATATTAAAATCTGTATCCGTGTAAGCGATATATTTTCCGTCTGGAGACCAATCTGGCTGAAAGTAAAATGTATTATTTGGTAGTTTAATGTATTGTTGGTTTTGACCGTTTTGATCTGCAATTACCATTTGATATTCTCCACTTTTATCGGAAAACCAGGCAATTTTATCACCTTTAGGCGACCAAATTGGTGTTCGGTCTGCAATACCAGACGAATTTGTTAAGTTCCTCCATGTTCCGTTTTCTTTTGGAACCGTGAAGATATCGCCTCGATGCTCAAAGATGGCCCGTTTTCCATTAGGTGAAATGTTAGGATTAGATAATTGTCCTCCTGAGACATCTTCCCAGCGTTCACGTGAAAAGTTGAGATCTGCTTTCACTTCAATATGTAATGTTTTGGTTATTCCATTTTGTGGGTTGAGTGTATGCAATAATCCGCCTTGTTCATAAATAATCCTATCTGAACTAGCGTCTAAGCTCTTAGTATCAAATTTTTTATGAAAAGTTAGCTGTTTTTCGGTTTTTGTTGAAGGATTAAAAGACCAAATATTACTCGTATAATCGCGCTCAGATAAATAATAAACAATACCATTAAGCCAAACAGGGTCAAGGTGACGCTCTTTATCTAATTGAGGCGTGGTAATTAATTCTTTAGTTTTTAAATCTACAATCCATATTGGCATGGCTTGACCACCACGATAATTACGCCATTCTGGATCCCAAGAGGTGATTGGTGTGTAGGCAATATGGGAACCATCTGCAGAAATATCCCCATAAGCAGCTCGAGGAATATCTAAAGCCACAGGTAATTCTCCTTTTGGAGATACGGTAAAGAATTTAGTGGTTTGCGTTGGTTGTCCTTCTCGGTTGGAGCGAAATAAAATGTTGCCTTCTGGTGTCCATCCTTGAACAATATCTACTGCAGAATGATAGGTGAGACGTTGTGGTTCTCCACCTTCCGAAGCGATTAAAAACACATCGACATTACCATCATATTGCGCAGAAAATGCGATCCATTTGCCGTCATTTGAAAAATGCGGACTAGATTCATACCCATCGTCGCTGGTAAGTCTGATTGCCGTTCCACCATTAGTGGATGCTTTCCAAAGGTCGTTGGCATAGACGAAAACGACATCGTTACCATGTATTGTAGGTTGTCTTAATAGTTTGGTTTGGGCAGAAATAGAGATTGTGAATAGACCTAATAGTCCAATGAGAATACTTTTCATAATGTGGTTGGTTTTGAAAGACATTGTTTTTACATTTTAAATATACAAAAATGTTAATACAGCTTGGGCATTGATATGTTAAAACCCAACACCAATAGCATCATTGCGGGAATCTTTACCAGCTTCTAAAGTTCTATCATTTAATATAAGAATGGCATCACTTTACCAATAACAGGAGATCGTTTATTGTTAATGCTATACCCTTTATATTATAATTTCTCCAACACCTATCAATAAAAGTACTAGTTTAGTTCTCATCATTTAATTGGATTTCTATGTCTTGTAATTTTAGTTTTGTAAATGTTCTAAGCTCTTCAAAAAAAGACGTAAATTCTGTTTCAAATTCTGTGTAAAAGGCTTTGAGTTCTGTAGTAGCGGTATTCATACCAGATATGTTTTGAGTTCGTTTATTCATGCCATTTAGAACCTTTTGGATGCCTTCAATTTTGGCGTAACTCAACAACCAATTATCTGCAATCATGTGAGGCATCATTTTTTGAATACGAATGGGAAGTGTTTCAAAATTATCTTCTAATAAATCATAGAAGTTATCAATATAATCAGGCAACGGAACCTCAGAATACTGTGACCAATTTTTTGCTAGAAAGTGATCATATAAAATATCAACAATGACTCCACTGTAATGGCCGTAATTTTTATGCAACCTTTTAGTGCTTAGCCTTACGGTTGGATGTGCGTCTGTAAAGGTGTCTATTTGGCGATGCAATAAAATCCCTTTTTGAATATTGATAGGGTATTTTTTATAGCGTTTACCTCGTATTCCGTCAGCAATAAAATTACCAATAGTGATCTGATTATCATTGTTAGAAAGAAAAATGTGGGCTAAAAAATTCATTCGTGTAATTTACGAATTGTGAGCTTACTATTACAATTCTGAAATAGTATATTTGTTGAAAATAAAACAGATAGGATGACACTTATAAAATCAATCTCAGGAATACGCGGCACTATTGGTGGTAATGTTGGAGACAATCTCACTCCAATTGATGCCGTTAAATTTGCGTCTGCTTATGGCACATGGATAAAACAACAACGCGATAAGGATAATTACAGAGTAGTTGTCGGGAGAGATGCGAGAATTTCGGGAGAGATGATTCAAAATTTAGTAATGAATACTTTAGTCGGATTAGGAATTCATGTCATTGATTTAGGACTATCTACAACACCAACTGTTGAAATAGCAGTTCCTATGGAGCATGCAGATGGAGGTATTATCTTAACAGCGAGTCACAACCCAAAACAATGGAATGCGCTCAAACTTCTAGACGCTAAAGGCGAATTCTTAAATGGAGAAGAAGGTGCTAAAATCTTAAAAATCGCAGAATCTAAAGAGATGTCATTTGCAGAGGTTGATGACCTAGGTGAGATTACAATTAATGACGCCTATATTGATCTTCATATTGATGAAGTTTTAGATTTAGAATTAGTAAATAAAAAGGCCATTGAAAAAGCCAACTTTAAAGTAGTTGTTGATGGTGTGAATTCTACAGGAGGAATCGCAATCCCGTTATTATTAGAACGATTAGGAGTACATGCTATTGAGTTATACTGTGAGCCTACTGGTCATTTTCCTCATAACCCCGAACCACTTAAAGAACATTTAACAGATTTATCTGAGGCTGTAGTAAAAGCAAATGCAGATTTTGGAATTGTAGTGGATCCAGACGTAGATCGTTTGGCTTTTATGGACGAGAAGGGAGAGATGTTCGGTGAAGAATACACATTGGTGGCTTGTGCAGACTACGTATTGAGTAAAACACCTGGTAACACAGTGAGTAATATGAGTTCTACAAGAGCGCTTCGTGATATCACAGAGAAACATGGTGGCTCTTATGAAGCGAGTGCTGTAGGAGAAGTGAATGTTGTCAATTTAATGAAAAAAAATAATGCCATTATCGGTGGTGAAGGCAATGGTGGAATTATATATCCGGAATCACATTATGGAAGAGACGCATTAGTAGGTGTCGCTTTGTTTTTAAGTTTATTAGCAGAAAAGCAAATGAAAGTGAGTGCGCTGAGAGCGAGCTATCCTAATTACTTTATGAGCAAAAATAAAATACAATTAACACCAGAATTGGATGTTGATGCTTTACTCGTTGCGATGGAGGATAAATATTCTAAAGAAAACCTAACGACTATTGATGGTGTGAAAATTGATTTTGCTAATTCTTGGGTGCACTTGAGAAAAAGTAATACAGAACCTATTATTAGAATTTATACAGAAGCACCAAGTCAAGAAGAAGCAGATAATTTAGCGGATCGTATTATTTCTGAAATTAAAACGTTTGCAAACATTTAGTATCTTTACTTAAAGTATTTTAATATGATTTATACCGAAGTTTCTCAGTCTAAACCATCCCAACTCGAACTGTATTTTAATCAGTTTAGGCAACATATTATTGGAATAGACCAAGAATTTGAATCCCCTTTTGGAAACAAAAAAATAATTTATACAGATTGGACAGCTTCCGGACGATTATATAGGCCAATAGAAGAAAAGCTTTGTAATGAATTTGGTCCTTTTGTTGCCAATACACATACAGAAACAACTGTTTCTGGTACCGCAATGACTAAAGCGTATCATGAGGCCAAGCACATTATCAAAAATCACGTCAATTGTGATGAAGATGATGTTCTTATCGTCTCAGGTAACGGAATGACTGATGTGGTGAACAAGTTCCAACGAATTTTAGGTTTAAAAGTACCAGAAAATTTGCAACAATATACAGTAGTTCCTGATGAAATTCGTCCTGTCGTTTTTGTTACTCATATGGAGCATCACTCTAATCAAACATCTTGGTTGGAGACGATTGCTAAGGTTGAGGTGATACCACCAGATGAAGACGGACTGTTTAGTATAGAAAATTTAAAGATTTTACTAGAAGACTATAAAGATCGCACTTTAAAAATAGCCTCTGTTATAGGAGGCTCTAATGTGACAGGTATCCAAACTCCCTACCACGAGATTGCTGAGGTCATGCATGAAAATGGAGGCGTATGCTTTGTTGATTTTGCATGTTCTGCGCCTTACGTAAAAATTAATATGCATCCAGAAAATGAATTACAAAATTTAGATGCTATTTTCTTTTCTCCACACAAGTTTTTGGGAGGACCCGGAACTTCAGGTGTGTTGATTTTTAATAAAAAGTTATATAAAAATATGGTTCCTGATTGTCCAGGAGGCGGAACTGTAAGTTGGACAAATCCTTGGGGAGAACATAAATATATTGACAATATTGAAGATAGAGAAGATGGCGGAACTCCAGGTTTTCTTCAAACGATAAAAGCAGCTCTTTCTATTAAGTTAAAAGAGCAAATGGGAGTGGATAATATTCTCAAAAGAGAACATGAATTGGTGAATATCGTTTTTTCGTCATTAGCTTCCAAAGAAAATATTTATATCCTAGCTGGTCAACACCAAGAACGTCTAGGAGTAATTTCTTTTTATATAGAAGCATTACATTTTAATCTTGGTGTAAAGATTTTGAATGATCGTTTTGGGATTCAAACTAGAGGCGGTTGCAGTTGTGCAGGTACTTATGGCCACTTTTTATTACATGTGGATCAACAAACGAGTAATGAATTAACGAATGAAATTTCGATTGGAGATTTAGTTCGTAAGCCAGGTTGGATACGGATGTCTATCCATCCAACAACTACAAATGAAGAAATGACTTTTGTTTGTGAAAGTATCAAAGCATTAGCTAAAAATCATAAAGAATGGGCTGAAAGCTATGAATATGATGGAAAATCTAATGAATTTATCCATGAGTCATTAGTTGGAAAAACTCAAGATAATAGCCAAATAAAAACTTGGTTTACGCTTTAACTTTATTATAATCTTTTGGAGATTTATCTTTGTCTTTCCAGCGTTTATGTGTCCATAAATAATATTCTGGAGCTTCATAAATTTGTTGTTCTACCAATTTAAAAAAAACATTTGTAATCTCGTAATTTTTAAACTCTTTTGGATGTTCTGTAATGGTTTCAAACGTAGTTTCATAGTATCCTCGTTTTAAACGCTTCACTCTAAAAAAAACGACAGCTAAGTCAAGACGTTTTGCTAACATTTCGGCTCCAGTATGCATCGGCACTCTATGACCCATGAATTCTGCCCAATGGAGTGCTTTCCACGGCTTAGCGGCTTGATCTGAGACAAATCCGCAGACAAAAGTTGTCTTATGAACTTTTGTTTTCAGTAATGTAGGGATGGTTTCTTTGGTGGTAATCAATTCGCTATTGTACTTGGCGCGAATTCTTTTAATTAGTTTATCAAAATATTTATTTGCAATACGTTTATAAACAGCATAACCTTTATTTTTGATGTAGCTTTGTAGGACAAAAATCCACTCCCAACTTCCGTAATGTCCGCACATTAGCGCCACACTTCTTCTGTTTTTTTCAAGATCTTGTAAAATTTCAACATTGGTAAATGTGAAGCGTTTTTTTATTTCAGCTTCCGTGATTGTTAAAGACTTTATAGCTTCAACCATCATATCACATAGGTGGTGATAAAACTTTTTGGTGATTGCTTTAATTTCTTTGTCTTCCTTCTCAGGAAAAGCTAGTCTTAAATTTGAGAGGACTACTTTCTTTCTATAACCAATAACTCTAAAAATTAAAAGGAAGAGAACATCAGAAAACGCATAGAGCAATCTAAACGGAAGGATAGAAATAAGCCATAAAAATGGATAAACTAAAATGTAAATTATAAATTGCATTATTGATTAGATTTGCAGTGACAAATATATATATAATAAAACGTTAATAGTCTATGGGTAGTTTGAGTTTATTTACCATTATCATCATTGGAGCTAATGCTTTGATATCTTACAAAGGATTTAATGATTATAGTTTTTTTGAACGTTACAAGTTTAATGTTGGAGGTATTAAAAGAGGAGAACAATTTAGAATGTTTAGTTCTGGGTTTTTACACGCAGATACACAGCATTTATTATTCAACATGCTAACACTTTATTTTTTTGCAGATCGTGTCATTCATTTTGTTGGAGAAGTTAATTTCTTAATTGTGTACGTAGGAAGTCTAATTTTAGGGAGTTTGTTGTCTTTGTATTTTCATAAAAATGAACATCAATACAGTGCAGTAGGAGCAAGTGGAGCAGTTACAGGGATTTTGTATGCGGCTATACTATTAGATCCTAGGATGGAACTTTACTTATTCTTTATTCCATTACCAATCCCTGCCTATATTTTTGGTATAGTATATCTTTTATATTCTATCTACGGGATGAAAAAAAGAGTTGGGAATATTGGTCATGATGCACATTTTGGAGGAGCAGTAGGAGGCTATGTTATTACGTTAATTCTTATGCCTTCTCTTTTTGAAACAGAACTACTCATGGTTTGTCTATTAGCAATACCCATTGTAGTGCTCTTTATTATGCATAAGCTGGGTAAAATTTAAGACGAAAAGCGCCTTTAATTAAAAACTAAAGGCGCTTTTACGTAGTAAACAAAAATTTAATTCAGTAATTCTGCAATCTTAGCTTCAAGAGCAGCTCCTCTTAAATTTTTAGCTACTATTTTTCCAGTTTCATCTAAAATAAAAGTAGCAGGAATAGACTTAATATTGTAAGCTCTCGCAACAGGATCATTAAAATAGCTTAAGTTAGATACTTGATTCCAAGTAAGTTGATCTTGCTCTATTGCTTTTATCCAAGCATCTTTTGGGTCTTTTTGTCTGGAGCTACCATCTAGTGATACACCAATGATTTCTAATCCTTTACTGTGGTATTTATTATAAACTTTGACCACATTTGGATTCTCTCTTCTACAAGGTCCGCACCAAGCAGCCCAAAAATCAATAACGGTCACTTTACCTAGTGATTCTTTAAGAGATAATTGTGTTCCGTCTGGAGTAGGAGCAGAAAACTGAGGAGCCATACTGCCTATTTCTGTAGCACCTTCTGCAGCTTTTAATTTTTTTAATTGCTGGATTTTGTTTTCTATTTCTTTACCAAGACTTGATTTCTGAATGGTATTATCAAGAGTTTTTAAAATAGTATTAAGTTTATCTATATCTGCTTCTTTACCACTTAATTCATTATCAATAAATACTAAAGATGCGCTATTATCTTTATTTTGTTCAATATGTCTAAATAGAATTTTAGATTGTTCAATATTTAGATTAACCATTTCGTTATTGACCGTTTCACGCACAGAATCATCTGCAGTTGTTCTCAATTGTCCCATCAATTTGATGCGTCTGTTTGCTAATTCTTTAAGGTCATTAAAATAGGCTTTTAAAGATTCATTGGCTTTTGGCCCCATGATCGAGGTATTATCAATTTTATCTTTATCAACAATAATCTTATATAAATCATTCTCAATAATAAAAGGCATACTGCCATTGACACCAGTAATGTTTAAAAACCAAATCTCTGGTTTATCAGTTTTACCCTCAAACATAAATTTTTCGTTCATGACGATAGCAGTATCCTTATTAATTTTCCTGTTTTTTTGATCTGCTATTTGAAGATATATTCGCATTCCATTATAGATTCCAGGAGCTTCTCCAGTAATACGATATCCATCTAAAGGTGTCTTTTCTTCTGTTTTGCATCCTATGACCAATAAGCATAAGACAAAAATTGTAACTAATTTTTTCATGTATTTATATGTATTGTTATTTAACGGCTGCAGGCTTTTCGGAATTATTCATTCCTTTTGTTGATAATGCTTTTAACAAGCTCGTTTAATAATTAAAAACTTTGTGCCACAAATATAATGAGTTACTCACGAGAAAATCAAGCCTATTTCCATAATAAAATCTAAAATTGCAATACTTTTGTAAAAAACAACTTAATGATACCTCAAGACACTATTATTGCACTGGCTACAGCATCAGGAAACGGTGCAATCGCTGTGATTAGAATTTCTGGTGATGACGCTATTACTGTCGTTGATGCACATTTTACTTCTGTAGTTAAAAATAAGTCGTTACAAAAACAAGCAACGCATACGATTCACTTAGGACACATTGTAGATGACAAGCGCATTATTGACGAGGTTTTGATTTCTGTATTTAGGAATCCTAACTCGTATACAGGAGAAAATGTGATAGAAATTTCATGTCATGGTAGTTTATATATTCAACAAGAAATTATTCAATTATTTCTTCGGAAAGGATGTCGGATGGCAAATGCAGGAGAGTTTACGTTAAGAGCGTTTCTAAACGGAAAACTAGATTTGTCACAAGCTGAGGCTGTAGCAGATTTGATCGCAAGTGATAATGAGGCATCTCATCAAGTAGCAATGCAACAAATGCGAGGTGGTTTTTCTTCGGAAATTGCAAAACTCAGAGAGGAGCTATTAAATTTTGCTTCGTTAATTGAATTAGAACTTGATTTTGCGGAAGAAGATGTAGAATTTGCAGATCGCGATCAATTTAAAGAATTACTAGAGAGGATCACATTTGTACTTAAACGACTGATTGATTCTTTTGCAGTTGGAAATGTTATAAAAAACGGAATTCCAGTGGCTATAGTAGGTGAGCCTAATGTAGGTAAGTCTACTTTGCTCAATGCGCTTTTAAACGAAGAGCGTGCTATTGTCTCTGAAATAGCAGGTACGACTAGAGATGCCATAGAAGACGAGATCTCAATTGGAGGTATTGGTTTTAGATTTATCGATACAGCAGGAATACGAGATACTCAAGACATTGTTGAAACCATTGGAATAAAAAAAACCTTTGAGAAAATAGATCAAGCACAAGTCGTTATTTTCTTATTTGATAGCACAGAATTTAAATCAAAAGGTGTAAAACTTAAAATTGAGCTTGAAAAAATCAGGAATAAATACCCGCAAAAACCATTAATCGTGGTGTCTAATAAAATAGATCAGATTGATGATGTTCAAATTTCAGAAATGCAAAGTACAATACCTGAAATTCAATTATTATCTGCAAAAACAGGGTTCGGTGTAGAGCAACTTACAAATGTCTTATTAGATTTGATAAACACGGGAGCTTTACGTAACAATGAAACTATTGTCACTAATTCTCGTCATTATGATGCGCTATTAAAGGCATTTGAGGAAGTTCAAAAGGTCAAAAGTGGTTTGGAAACTGGATTGTCTGGAGATTTATTGGCTATTGATATACGTCAAGCATTATTTCATTTTGGTGAAATCACTGGAGAGATCACTAATGATGACTTATTGGGTAATATTTTTGCTAACTTTTGTATCGGGAAATAGATTTTATAGCTATAAAATTATTTGACTTCCGATAAAATTAAGAGGCAAACACTTTTAGTCATTACTGTCTAATTGTTGATGTGCTGTGATTTCAATTTCTATCGGATTAAAAAAAGCTTTCAATTAAAATAGTAATAATTAAGCAGCTTTATGTATTAAGGATATCGGTGTTCGATAGATCTAATTCCCTTTAGCACGCAGCCATAAATCTGTCATTAGTTTTTTAGCATCACGTTTATCTTTTGCTTGTTCAATAAAGGTAACACGGCCAAAATCGTCAACTTCTATTTTATACTGAAATACGAAAGCTTGAGATCCTGGCTCTAAACTAAGTAGGCCAAACCGTAAATCATTATAGTATAAGTCGCCATCTTTTTTTATGATGGTGTACCAACCTTCAGAAATTGCAATCATACGTTTTACCGTATCATTATTAGCAAGATCACCTAATAGGTCATGATGCTTTGGATACGCATCAAATGTTATGGATTGAGTATCAAAAAAAGAATAGTTAGCTAATAAGTATTCTTTTTTTGTTTCAATATTAGCACTCCAGAGAACGGTATTGAGTGGCGAAGGCCTAGTATCTATTTGCTTAAAAGTGATGTTTTGATTTTGTAAAGCATTTTCAAATTTTGTAAATGCCAACCCTTTTAATAAAAACGTAAGGCCTAAGTAGATTGTGCTTATTGTTAATCCCAAAGTATTATACAAGCGTCGTTGTTTTGATGTCCGTTTTTGAAACAGCACTAAAATTAAGAATACTAAAAAAGGTAAAGTATATATAGGGTCTATAACAAAAATAGTTTTAAAGGCTAATCTTAAATCTAAAGGCCAAAACAGTTGTGTTCCCCAAGTAGTGTGAGCATCTAAAATGGGGTGCGTCAAAAAGGCCCAGAAAAATAGCCAAGACCAGCCTTTAAAGTTTTTATAAGTTTCGTATCTAGAAACTAGCCAACCAAATATTGGTGCAAAAAGTATAGAAAATAAAATAGAATGTGTAAATCCACGATGTATTTCAAGTGCCGTAACTGTATCTGTAAAATGAGAGGCAAAGACATCAAAATCGGGAATGGTTCCTGCAATGGCTCCATAAAGTATAGCCTTGTTCCCTGCCTTTCTTCCAAGAACAGCTTCGCCAACGCTAGCACCTAAAACAATTTGTGTGAGTGAGTCCATACTATCTACAAAAATAACTATTGAATACGATACTTTCATATAAACAACAAAAACGTATGACTTTTTTTATACAATTAAGATTATTATTTATTTCGGTGTGGTTATAGATTCTGTCTACTCTAATTTTTAAAAACTAATATTAAAATTCATGAGATAGTTGTAATTTTGAAAAACAAAGAATGATTTCTTAAATCCTAAACTTTAGAAAATAGTCCTAACGCTTAATTAATATTAATTTAGAGGCATACTATTTTTAGTATAATATTAAGTTTTACTAATTATTTTATTTTTTTGAAAAACAGCTAATGAAAGTAGTCATAAAGTTCATAATTATAATCATTTCTTTCACTGCATTTTCACAATCAGTGAGTACGCACACATATGCAATAAAAAACAATGATTCATTAAAACTTGATGTTTATACGCCATATAACATTAAAGACAATAGTACACTTCCTGTTGTCATCTGGATGCATGGCGGCGGTTTTTCTAAAGGATCAAGAGATGGGAAAGATGAGCAACAATTAATGAAATATCTAGCGAAAAATAAATTTATAGGAGTATCAATATCTTATAGGTTATCACGCAAAGGCACTAAAACAGGATTTGGTTGTCAATGTTCAAAACAAGACAAATTATTTACGTTTGCTAAAGCTGTGGAGGATTTTCTAGATGCCACAAACTATATAATTCAAAATGGTGATTCTCTTCATATAAATTCTAAAAAAATAATAGCAGGAGGGAGTAGTTCAGGTGCAGAAAGTGTGTTAAGTGCTGTTTATATGAGAGATTATTTTATAGAGGACACAACGAATTATGATGATATAAAATATGCTGGTTTGATTTCTTTTGCGGGCGCCATGGTTGACGAAAACTACATTACAAAGGAAAATGCTGTGCCAACAGTATTGTTTCATGGCACAAAAGACAACCTTGTTCCTTATTCTAAAGCACCACATCATTCGTGTAAATTCGATGAGACAGGTTATCTCATTTTAAATGGATCTGGAGTGATTTTTACCATGTTAGAAAAACTAAATAAGTCCTATTATTTATTTCGAGTTGAAGGGGGACGGCACGAAGTAGCATCAATTCCTTTTTCAGAATTAGATAATATTTTACAATTTATAAACAATACAATCACATATAAAAAAGTAATACAAACCAAACGTTTAGAGTTTAAACAGTAGGTCTTACTCTTACTAGGCTCAGGATTGTTTTGTTTTTTGTGATTTTAGTGTTATTTTGTACAACTAATTCTTGCAAATACCTATACAAATGCAAAAAGCTAAGATTTCTTCGGAGTTCAAAATATTAAAAATGTTAGCAATATGCATTTGTTTGAGTTTTAGCTATATGTCCCAAGCTCAAGAGATACCGCCTATTCAAAGTTTTTCTCCGGAAATGTATAATGCTGAAAATCAAAACTGGGCTATTTCTCAATCTGATAATAAATATATTTATGTAGCTAACAACATTGGATTATTAGAGTTCAACGGAGCGTTGTGGAAGTTGTATGAAACACCTAATCAAACTATTTTAAGGTCAGTCAAAGCTGTTGGTAATCGGATTTACACAGGTTGCTATATGGAGTTTGGATTTTGGGAGCATAATATTTTCAATGAATTAATATATACATCTTTAGCTAAAGATCTCGAATCTGCTATGATTGAAGATGAACAGATTTGGAATATCATTTCATTAGAAGGATTTATTGTGTTTCAATCTTTAAATAGAATTTATAGCTACAGTACAGCTACAAAATCTTTTAATATTATAGATTCTGAAACAACGTTAACTAAAATGATTAATGTTGACAGAACGATATACTATCAGAAACTAAATCAAGGAATTTTTAAAATTGAAAATGGTAAAGAGAAATTATTTTCAGATGATGATATATTGAAGACTAATAGAGTCATCAATATCTTTAGCCTAGAAAACAAATTAATTATTCAAACCAATCAAAAAGGGTTTTTCGTTTATGAAAACAGATTACTTTCCAAATGGGAAATTCCTGCCAATGACATTATTTCAGATTTAACGGTATACAGCAGTATTAGGCTTAGAAATGGAAGTTTCGCTATTGGTACCATTTCTAATGGTCTTATTAATATAACAAATGATGGGGAAATTGACTATTCACTAAATCAAAATAACGGACTATCTAATAATACAGTACTCTCTGTTTTTGAAGATATTGACGAAAATATCTGGTTAGGATTAAATAATGGAATTAATTGTATCAATAGTTCATCTCCTTTTAAGGAGTATGACGATAAAAGGGGACAATTAGGAACTGTTCATGTATCTAAAGTGCATGATGGTATGCTTTATATAGGAACTAATCAAGGTTTATTTGTAAAGGCAATGGATTCTTACAAAGAATTTGAATTTGTAGAGGGCGTTAAAGGTCAAGTTTGGTGTTTGGAAGTTTTTAATAATACACTTTTTTGTGGTCACGATTTAGGCACCTTTATAATTAATGGTAAAAGAGCTGAGCAGGTTTCTAGTATTGAAGGAACTTGGAGTGTTAAGCAAATTCCAGGTAATAATGACCTATTGCTTCAAGGTAATTACAACGGCTTAAGTGTTTTAGAGAAATCTAATGAAACATGGACTTTAAGAAATAAAATTGAAGGGTTCAATATATCCTCAAAGTTTTTTGAAATAACAGATACAAATAAAGTTTTTGTAAGTCACGAGTATAAAGGTGTTTTTAAATTAGAAGTTGATAATGCATTCAGTAAAGTTTTAAAAGTAACAAAAGATAATTCTGTAAAAAAGGGCTTGCATTCAAGTTTGCTAAAGTATAATTCTCAGATATTATATGCCTATGAAGACGGTATTTATGCCTATGACAAAACTGGGGATACGTTTAAAAAAGATTCGATTTTAAGTCAAGCTTATGATTCTTTAAATTACGTTTCTGGTAAACTTGTGAATACGCCAAATAAACTTTGGAGTTTTGGCTTGAAAAACATTAAGTATATAACTCCTGGTCTTTTAAACAATATACCAAAGATCAATACAATTCCGTTATCAAAAAATTTACGTAAAAGTGTTATAGGTTATGAAAACATTTTTCCAATTAAAAATCAAAAATACTTATTAGGTACGTCTTCAGGGTATATTATTATTGACTTAAATAAAATGAAAAGTCAGTCGTATAATATTAATATCAATGCTATACATAATTTTGGTATTGATTCTGAAAAAAGAGTTTTGGACACCTCAGGTTCAGAAGAATTTCACCACGAGTATAACAATTTTGAGATCACATATAGTATCGCAGAGTTTGATAAATATTTAGAAGCAGAATATCAATATAAATTAGAAGGTAATTATGATTATTGGAGTGAGTGGTCTAAATCCTCAACAGAGTTGTTTAAAAATCTACCTCACGGAGAATATACGTTTAGTGTAAGAGGGAGAGTAGGTGACCAATTAACTAATAATATCTCAATGTTCTCATTTAAAGTTGATAAGCCTTGGTATCTGTCAAATCTTATGGTTTCTCTTTATGTACTCTCTGTAATTCTATTTTCAATACTAATGCATAATGTTTATAAGAGAAAGTATAAGCGACAAGAGGAGAAATTATTATTTGATGCTGACAGAGACTTGGAAGTTAAGCAATTAGAAAATGAACAAGAGTTAATGGCGTTAAGAAATGATCAATTAAGACAAGATATTGAGAATAAAAATCGGGAGCTTGCCATATCTACAATGAGTCTTATAAAAAAGAATGAGTTTTTAAATAATATAAAAGAAGAACTCAAAAATGCTAATAAGTCGGAGGGTTTAAATCCTGTCATTAAAATAATTGATAAAAACTTAAATAATACAGACGATTGGAAGTTTTTTGAAGAAGCATTTAATAATGCCGATAAGGACTTCTTGAAAAAGGTTAAGACAAAGCATGTCGCTTTAACTCCTAATGATTTAAAACTATGTGCATATTTAAGACTTAATTTATCCTCTAAGGAAATAGCTCCATTGCTCAATATCTCTCCTAAAAGTGTTGAAGTTAAACGTTACAGATTACGTAAAAAAATGAATTTACCCCATGAGGCTAGCTTAACAAATTATATTTTAGAAATATAAAAACTATACAAGCTGCATAACTAACTATACATTACCACTACATTTTGGTTTTTTGAACCTTTACAACGTTATAGTTATGTTAATTAACACATCTTCTAACTCCCTAGAAAACTCGTTTTTTAGAGAATATCTTTAATTTAGCTTTAAAATATTGCGATGTATGTTTTTTGTATTGGTGATTTTTACTGAATTCTTATAAACGCTATGTAAGTTTGGATTATAACAATTATATGATATGACAACAAAACTTTTATCCATACTGTTTATCTTTTTTACTTGTTTCGCCTTTGGCCAAGAAGTAACTATTAAGGGAACAGTTACAGATCAAGCTTCTGGGCAACCATTGCCTGGAGTAAACGTATTAGTAAAGAGCACCGCAAAAGGTGCATCAACAGATTTTGATGGTAATTTTGAAATTAAAAATGTTGAAATAAATTCTGTTTTGGTATTTACATACATAGGATATCAAAATCAAGAAGTAGTAGTGAAAAATGGAGATGTCTTAAATGTTGTCCTTATAGAGGATACAGAGTCACTTGATGAAGTTGTGGTAATTGGATATGGTACACAAAAGAAACGTGATGTTACTGGCGCGGTTTCTATTGTAAGTGCAAAGCAACTTAGAGAGTTTCAGCCGATTAAGGTTGAGCAGGCTCTCCAAGGTACGGTTTCAGGAGTTAATGTGACCTCACAATCTGGATCGCCAGGTGCAGGTTTAGATATTAGAATTAGAGGTATAGGTACTAATGGAGCAGCAGGCCCAACAGTAATAATAGATGGTTATGTTGGTGATTTAAGTATATTAAATCCTAATGATATTGAGACCATCACTGTTTTAAAAGATGCGCAGGCTGCAATTTATGGTACTATTGGTGCAAATGGAGTGGTACTAATTACTACAAAAAGTGGAAAGAAAAATCAAAAAACAACGGTCTCTTACAATACGTATACGGGTTTTCAAGAATCTTCAAATCGCTTGAATTTATTGAACGCCTCGGAATATGCTTTAATTTTGAATGAAGGTTATGCTGCAGATGGTCAAGGAGCTCCTTTTCCAGATATTTCAAATTTAGGAGCTGGTACAGATTGGCAAGATGAAATATTTAATACTGGGGTTCCAATTATAAGTCATGATTTCACAGTTTCGGGTGGTTCTGAGAAAATAACCTACGCCTTTAGTGGTTCACATTTATATCAACAAGGTATTATTGCTCCAAAGAAATCAGATTTCCGAAGAAATACAGCGCGATTATCTTTAGGAGCAGATATTAGTGATAAACTGAGATTTAAAGCAAATGCAATTTATACGTATATAGACAATGATGCTATTAATGATAATGGTTTAGGCTCTGTTTTGTTTAACGCTTTAAATGCGCCTGCGACGTTAAGTGCTCTAGATAGCAATGGTCAACCAACATTATTTCCGACTTCACCTGGTTTAGGGATTGAAATTATTAATCCAATTGCTCAGATTCAAAATACGTTTAATGATTATGACTTAAGAAAATTAAACGGTACTATAAGTTTGGAATATGATATTTTGGATAAGGTGATGTTAACATCACGAATTGGTTTTAACTCATCTAATAGTGAAGGTAAAAGCTTTAGTAAAGAAGTTGATTTTGGAGGAAAAGTGTTTGACGTACCGAGAAGTAGTGTAAGTCAAAATTCGATAAATGATAATGATTACTCTCTAGATATTTTCGGAACTTACAATAACAAATTTGGGGATGATCACAATGTGAATCTTACGTTAGGAACAACAATTTTTCAAACGTTTGGTAACGGTCTATTCGCAACAGGATTTGACGTTCCAAACAATTCATGGGAATTTGCAGACATTGCTCTTGCTGAAGGTACCAGCGCACAGGGAGTTAGAGATGTTGGGTCTTATCAGTATGATGTGAGACGTTTATCATTTTTAGCGCGTTTTCAATATGATTATAAGGGTAAGTATTTGTTTTCTGCAATGGCTAGAAGAGATTCGTCTACTAGATTTGGACCAGGAAATCAAGTTGGATTTTTTCCTTCATTTACTGCTGGGTGGATTATGTCTGATGAAGGATTTTTTGATAATGTGAATTCTATAGGTTTTCTAAAGTTTAGAGTGAGTTATGGTATTTTAGGAAGTGATTTAATTGGTGATGAACGTTTTGCTGGTTTGTTGAATGGAGAAGCAGAAACTGTGTTTAATAATACCTTAGTCGTAGGTCAGGCTATAGGCGTTTTGCCTAACCCTGACTTGCAGTGGGAAGAATCAAAGAAATTTGATGTTGGATTGGATATGAAACTTTTTAATAACAGAGTTGATATTACCGCTGATTACTTTATAAATACTAGAGATAACTTGTTAATCCAAGATATTCCTGTATCACTAATTACAGGTGTTATTGCACCAGGAGCTGGTTCGCCTACTGTCAACGCAGGTACCGTAGAGAATAGAGGTTTTGAATTTGCAATTGGTTATAGAGATAATTTTTCTGATGATTTTAGCTTCGGGATTAATTATAACATCACAACTCTTCAAAATGAGGTTTTGGAAGTGAAAAATAGTACGGGTTTCATAGAAGGTGGAAGTTTTGGTGTAGGTCAGTTGCCACCTTCACGAATGGATGTTGGGAATCCTATAGGATATTTTTTCGGTCTACAAACCGATGGAATCTTTCAAAATCAAGCAGAAGTTGATGCACATCCTTCGCAGTTGGATTTAGGAGCTCCTGCTTCGCCTGGAGACATTCGCTATAAAGATTTAAATGGTGATGGAAATATTGATGCTAATGATAGAACAAATATTGGGGATCCTATTCCAGATGTAACTATGGGTTTAAACTTAAATTTTAAATATAAAGGATTTGATTTTGTAGCCTATACGTTTGCCTCTATAGGCAACGACATGGTGCGTAATTACGAGCGTACATTAACAGATGTGAATAGACTTAATTATGTGTTAGACCGTTGGACTGGACCTGGGACTAGTAATACTGTGCCAAGAGTTACAAATGGTGCAACTACTAATACTGTGTTTTCAGATTTCTATGTTGAAGATGCGTCTTTTATTAGAATTCAAAATATTCAACTAGGATATACCTTACCTGTGAATTGGACAGATAAGTTTAGTATCTCTAAAGTGCGTGTGTATGGAAGAGTAGATAACTTGCATACATTTACAAAATATAGAGGTTTTGATCCAAGTGCTTCTAATGGAGCTCCAATTGGAGGAGGAATTGATTCTGGTTTTTATCCAGTGCCAAGAACATATTCAGTAGGCCTAAATCTTAATTTTTAAAAACACCAAAGATGAAAAATAAATTAATAAATTTAATGGTGGTCTTCACCATATTATTCCCGGTCTCGGGATGTACGGATAACTTCATTAATGAAAGGACAGCTCCTTATACGATAGATTCTGAAACCTATTTTAATTCAGAATCAGATTATTACAATGCCTTGGTAGGGGCTTATGATTTATTACAATCAAGTTATGCTAATGTTATTTTAGGGGAAATTGCTTCTAATAATACACTATGTGGTGGAGAAAATGCTACAGATGTTATTGGATGGCAACAAATAGATGATATGATTCATACGCCTGTAAATAGTAATCTACGTGATATTTGGGGTTATATGTATGCGGGAGTTAACAGAACTAATTATATTTTAGAATTTCAAGATAAAACAGACTTTGAAGGCAAAGAGATTATTATAGCAGAAACACGCTTTTTAAGAGCCTATTACTATTTTGAATTGGTAAAGTGGTTTGGTCCAGTGCCATTAAAGGAAACAAGATTTCAAGTAGGTGATGAGACAATAATCCCAAGAAGTCCAGTAGAAGACGTGTATGCTTTAATCGAGGCTGATTTAATATTTGCTTCAAATACCCTGAGTTATACTGCACCCCAAATTGGAAGAGCTACAAAAGGTTCTGCAGAAGCACTATTAGGAAAAGTATATTTATATCAAGAAAAGTTCTCTGAGGCAGCTATTGTTTTAGAAAATCTTATCCAGAATGGTCCTTATGGTTTAGAAGTAGATTATAGTTCTATTTTTGAAACCCAAGGTGAAAACGGTCTAGGGTCTGTATTTGAAGTGCAATATACAGATGGTCAAGGAGCTAGTTTTGACTGTTTGCAGTGCAGTGAGGGTAATGTTGCTGTTGGTTTCAATGGGATTCGTGATTATACAGGGTCGACATTTACTACTGGTTTTAGCTTTAATGTTCCAACACAAGATGTAGTTGATGAATTTGAAGCTGGTGATATTCGTAAGGACGTTGCTATATTAGATATTGAAGCTTGGGCTGCAGATACAGGTGCTATGTTTGGAACTGGATTTGAGCATACTGGATTTTTCAATAGAAAGTATTTACCTAGAATAAGAAGTTCTGACGCTCAAGGGGATTTAAGATTAACAAACCCTAACAACTACAGAGCTATTCGCTTCGCAGATGTTTTATTAATGGCTGCAGAAGCGTTTAATAGAGGTGCTATCAGTGACGATAAAGCAAGACTCTATTTAAATAGAGTGCGTACAAGAGCAACTTTAGATGATGTGTTAACGTCAGGAAATGCCTTAAGAGATGCAATCTATAAAGAAAGACGTGTAGAGTTGGTTGGTGAAGGTCATCATTTCTTTGATTTAGTGAGAACTGGTCGCGGAAATGAAATTGATGGTTTTTCACCAAATAAACATGAAGTATTCCCAATCCCTTTTGAAGAAATTCAATTCTCTAATGGAAATTGGCAACAAAATACAGGATATTAAAAAATAAAAATTGAGAAATATGAAACTAGTAAAATATGTATTTAGTATTTGTCTCATAGCACTGGCGATTTATGGCTGTGCACAAGATGATGATAACACAAATTTTGTGGATGACGTTCCAGCGCCGACTAATGTTGCTGTGAATCTAGTCGTAACTCAAGATAATACAGGTCTCGTAACACTTACGCCTTTGGCGCAAGGGGTAACATCGTTTAACATAGATTTTGGTGACGGTTCTGATGTAGCTAGTACAGTTCAACCAGGAATTGATATAGAGCACGTATACTTAGAAGGAATATACCAAGCTACAATTACAGCAATTGGTATAAATGGTTTGACAACGACTTTAATTCAAGAGGTAGCGGTGTCATTCAATGCACCAGAAAACTTAGTAGTCACTATTGAGAACGACGCAGCAGTCTCAAGACAAGTAAATGTAACTGCATCTGCAGATTTTGCGATGTCTTTTGAAGTGGACTTTGGTATAGTTGGAACGGAGCCAATCATGACAAATATAGGTGAAACGATTTCTTTTAGTTATGATGTTGCGGGAACGTATACCGTCTTAGTTACTGCCTTTAGTGCAGCAATTGAAACAACAACGTTTACAGAAGAGTTTGTAGTTACTGAGATTTTGCAACCATTAACGGCTGCACCAATACCTGCTTTTAGAGCAGATTCAGATGTGATTTCAATGTTTAGTAATTTATACGATCTAGATGTAAATGTGAGTTCTTGGAGATCAGAGTGGAGTACAAGTGTGTTAACAGATCTTCAAATAGAAGGAAACGATACTAAGTTTTATGCTGATGCAGATTTTGTAGGTGTTGAGTTTTATGGAGATGATGCAGTTAATGCGACTCAAATGGATGCATTTCACTTAGATTTTTGGAGTGTAAATGCAACAACGTTCAGAATTAAATTAGTAGATCTGGGTGTCGGTACAGAAGCAGAAATCGTTTTTGAAGATCTTCCGCAGAACGAATGGGTTTCTATTGATATACCAATGAGTGATTTTACAGATGCAGGAATGACTTCTATAAGTTCTATTCAACAATTAATTTTTTCAGGATTACCAACAGGTACATTTGATTTCTTTATTGATAATGTGTATTTCTATAGAGCTCCAGGAGATGTTCCTGAAGGTTTAGAAGGGACTTGGAGAATGGCACCAGTTGCTGGTTCTTTAGGTATAGGACCAGCTGTTGGAGATGTGAGTTTTTTCTCTTGTGATGCAGACTGTGTAGAATTAAGAGCATGTTATTATGATGATACTTATGTTTTTGGTTCTGATGGTTCCTTTTCAAATGATCTTGGTACAGAGAGTTGGATTGAAGGATGGCAAGGCGGAGGAGATTCTTGTGGAGCACCAGTTGCACCGCATGATGGATCAAATCCTGCAACATATATTTATGACGAGACAGCGGGTACAGTAACACTTAATGGAATAGGTGCTTACATTGGTTTAGCCAAGGCAAATAATCAGGGAGAATTACCAGCGGTAGCAGTTCCGAGTTCTATCATATATAATGTATCATTAACGGGGCCAAACGCGATGGATGTTAATATAGACATTGGTGGTGGAGTTTATTGGCAATATAAATTAGTACGAGATGGAGTAACTGCTAATCCTTTGTCAGGAACTTGGCAAATGGCACCAGAAGCAGGAGCTTTAGGTATTGGACCGGCAGTTGGTGATGTGAGTTTCTTTTCTTGTGATGTAGATTGTGTTGTATTAAGAGCTTGCTATTATGATGATAATTATGTGTTTGGTACTGATGGATCATTTACAAACGATTTAGGAGCAGAGAGTTGGATTGAAGGATGGCAAGGTGGTACAGATTCTTGTGGAACACCAGTAGCGCCTCATGATGGTTCTAATCCTGCAACCTATGTTTATAATCAAGCCGCGGGTACTATTACTTTAAATGGAGCAGGTTCGTACATAGGACTTGCAAAAGCAAATAATCAAGGAGAATTACCAGCCGTCGCGCTACCAGCCGCTATAACTTATAATGTAACATTCGTAGACGCAAATACTATGAACGTCAATATAGACATTGGAGGAGGAGTATTTTGGCAATATAAACTTGTAAAAATTTAGAAAAAAATTGATATGAAAAATATAATTAAAATTGCAACCTTAATTCTTACGCTCGCATTTTTTGTGAATTGTCAGGAAGATGAGGCAGAAGTTGGAGCTATTATAGTGCCAACAAATTTGGTGATAACAGCAGAGGTCCTAGGAGTAGATGCTGAAAATCCAAATGGTGACGGTAGCGGGTTTGTTAATTTAACGGCCTCTGCGGATAATGCCTTAAGTTATAATTTCCAATTTGGTGATGGTACTGAAAGTGCTGTGCCATCAGGTGTTAAGACGCATCGCTATAGTGTAGTAGGTTTAAACACATATACTGTAGTTGTTAGTGCAGTAGGTACTGGTGGTGTTTTAACAACGGGAACAATAGATGTGGACGTTTTTAGTTCTTTCTCTGACTTAGAGGCTAAAGTGTTTTTAAGTGGAGGTGAAGGGAATTCTAAAATATGGTATCCTAAACTTGATGAAGCAGGACATTTAGGTGTTGGTCCAACGTTAGCTCAAGATAATGCTGATGATGGTGATCTCAACGGTCACTGGTTTCCTCAATACGACTCTACAGCTGCTTTTGGTAAATGTGGAAGTGATGACTCCGACTGCTTTTGTGATTTTACGCTATCATTTGCTTTGAGTGCTGATGAGACCCTTACATTTAATCAAAATAATAATGGTCAAACATTCTTTAATTGGGCAAGTGGATCAGCCGTCGGACAAACATTTGGAGAATTTGAAGATACTTGTTTTGATTTTGACACGTCAGCGGAGAGTACAATTTCTTTAGCACCAACTGAGACAGATTGGTCTCAAGTTGCAGATCCGAATTTTCCAGCACCAAGAGGTACGGTTATGAATTTCTCTAATGATGGGTTTATGGGATATTACACTGGAGTGACATCTTATGAGATTTTAGAAGTGGATAATAATTATCTGTATGTACGATTTTTTGATAATGCTAATCCTGTTTTGGCTTGGTATCAAAAATTCACAACAACATTACCTACTCAAGAGTTCAACACTGTATACAATGATTTAGTGTGGGAAGATGAATTTGATGCTGACGGAGCACCAGATGCTACCAAATGGACTTACGACCTTGGTAATGGAGTAAGTGGATGGGGAAATCAAGAATTACAATCGTATACGAATAATGCTGAAAATGTAATTATAGAAAATGGTTTCTTAAAAATCACAGCGAAGGCTGACGGAAGTGGTTATACCTCTGCTCGCCTGAAATCTGAAGATTTATATGAGTTTACCTATGGAAGAGTAGAAGTAAGAGCTAAACTTCCTGCTTCTCAAGGGACTTGGCCTGCAATTTGGACCTTAGGAGAAGACTATCAAACAAACATATGGCCTGCTTGTGGTGAACTAGATATTATGGAGCAAAAAGGACAGGATAAAAATACAGTTTTAGCAACAGCTCACCATCCTGCAGTCTCTCCAGGTGCTGGAGATTCTGGTAGTACTGTGTTAACAACTTCAACAACAGAATTTCATAATTATACTATGGAATGGACACCAGATACCATCACATTTTTGGTAGATGATAACGTCTATCATACCGTTGCTAACTCGCCAGATTTACCATTTGACAGTGACTTTTTCTTAATTCTGAATATCGCTATGGGTGGAACACTAGGAGGAACAATAGATCCGGGTTTCACGCAAGACTCAATGGAAATTGATTATGTAAGAGTGTATCAATAAAAGATAAGAAATTTAAATTAAATTATTCTATTAAGCAGTTTTAGTCTAGAAAAGGGTCGAATTATTTTTCGACCTTTTTTACAAGGGATCTTATCTTTAATTTAGAAGATTCGAACATTTTGAACTAATTTTTTAGACCCAAATGACAGTTGTCGTGATATCATAAACTGCGAAACTTTAAAGGATGCAAAGCGCTTAATCATTAATATCAAATAGCACATTAGAATAGAATGCAAATGACCTTAAACGATACTTTAACACTAGAAGGAATTAACCATAATATGAGTAAATCTCAAATATACATAGGAAATAAACTAGCTTCTTTTAATGAGAATGAAGTAAAAGGAGAATTAATAACTTTTGATAATGAAGTCTATTATAAAATTTCCAATAGTAATAAAATGAGACCGTTTTTTATGAGTCTTGTTAGTAATTCTAATCACTGGATGTTTATATCTAGTAATGGTGCATTAACAGCAGGTAGAAAGGATGCAAATAATGCATTGTTTCCTTATTATACTGATGATAAGATTACAGAGTCTGCAGATATTACTGGAAGTAAAACTATTATTCAAGTCCATTTAGATGATAAAACATTTTTATGGGAGCCTTTTTCAGATAAATATCAAGGTGTATATGCTATCAAGAGAAATTTGTATAAAAATAATTATGGAAACAAAATTATTTTTGAAGAAATTAATGAGGATTTAGAAATCTCTTTTAGATATCAATGGAATTCTAGTAATCAATTCGGTTTTGTCAAAAAATCTGAGATTACGAATAATTCAGATAAAAAAGTAGATGTCACAATCCTTGACGGAATTCAAAATATTATGCCTTACGGCTTGGCATCGGATTTTCAAAACTCTGCAAGTAATCTTGTAGATGCATACAAAAAGTGTGAATTAGAGCCAGATACAGGTATTGGTATTTTTGCCTTAAGCGCAGTTATTGTCGATAAAGCAGAACCTAGTGAAGCTTTAAAATCCAATATGGTGTGGTCTTCTGGATTAGAGGACCCAATACATCTTATTTCTTCTTTACAGTTAAAAAACTTTCGAAGAGGTAAAGATATTTTTCAAGAAAAAGATATCAAGGCAGAAAAAGGAGCTTACTTTATTTCTAAAGATTTAGTATTAGAACCTAACAGCAGTAAGAGTTGGTTGTTTATTGCTAACGTGAATCAAACGGTAAGTGATATTAACGATATTTCGGAAATAATAAAAAGAGATGTCAACCTTGAAGAATTAGTACAAAATGATATTAAAGCGGGTACAAAACACCTTTTAGAACTTGTTGGAGCTTCAGACGGGATTCAACTTGGTGATAATAAATTAAGAAATACAAGGCATTTTGCAAATACACTTTTCAATATAATGAGAGGTGGTATTTTTGACGATAATTATAACATAGAGAAAGTAGATTTTGTAAAATATATAGTAAACGCTAATAAAAAAGTTGCGAAAAAGAAAGAAAGGATTCTAAATAGTTTACCAGAGGTTTTTGATGTTTATTTTATAAAAAATATAGCAGATCAGGATGATGATAAAAACTTCAAAAGACTCTGTTATGAATATTTACCTTTAAAATTTAGCAGAAGACATGGTGATCCAAGCAGACCTTGGAACAAGTTTTCTATAAACACACGTAGTGAAGTTGATGGGTCTAAAATTTTAGATTATGAAGGTAATTGGAGAGATATTTTTCAAAATTGGGAAGCTCTAGCACATTCATATCCCGCGTTTATAGAGGGAATGATTCATAAATTCTTTAATGCAACAACGTTTGAAGGATATAATCCGTATCGCGTCACAAAAGGAGGGTTTGATTGGGAAGTCATTGAAGAAGATGATCCTTGGTCATACATCGGATATTGGGGAGATCATCAAATTATTTATCTTCTTAAATTTTTAGAGTTTATTGAAAATCATTATCCAGATAAATTGGCAAGTTGCTTTACACAAGACTTATTTGTGTATGCCAATGTGCCTTATAAAATTAAGAGTTATCAGGAGACTTTAGAAAACCCTAAAGACACTATAGATTTTGATTATGATTTAAACGAAAAGATTAATCAAGAGAAAGAACGAATAGGTGTTGATGGTGCCTTATTACGAGATAAAAATTTCTTCATATATAAGGTTAATTTAGTTGAAAAATTATTAGCAACCGTCTTATCTAAAGTGTCAAACTTTATTCCAGAAGGAGGTATTTGGTTAAATACGCAAAGACCAGAATGGAATGATGCTAATAACGCTTTAGTTGGCAATGGTGTTTCAATGGTGACACTGTATTATTTGCGTCGTTTTATCAATTTCTTTGAAGATATTGTAGAAAACTCTTCTGATCAACAATATAATGTTTCAATAGAGTTAACCATATTTTTCAATAGCGTTTTAGCCACGTTAAATGATAATACAGCGGTATTGTCTGGCAAAGTTTCAGATACAGATAGAAAAACTATTCTTGATGGTCTGGGGACTGCAGGTAGTAATTATAGAATGAAAATTTACCAATCTGGTTTTACGAGTGATAAGGAAATTGTTACTAAAGATAGTCTCGTTACCTTTTTCAATGTGTTAAAACAATACTTAGATCATACAATTTCAGCAAATAAAAGAGAAGATAATTTATATCATGCTTATAATTTAATGACGGTTAAAAGTGATACGGAAGTTTCAATATCATATTTATCTGAAATGTTAGAAGGACAAGTTGCCGTATTAAGTTCAGGATATTTACAACCAAAAGAAGCTCTAGATGTTTTAAACGCTCTAAAAGCAAGTGCCCTTTTTAGACATGACCAATACAGTTATATCTTATATCCTAATAAGGAATTATCTCGTTTTGTAGACAAAAATAACATTCCCTCTATATCTGTAGAAAAATCAAAATTATTACAACAACTTTTGGCGGATGGCAATACTCAAATTATAGAAAAGGACAATATTGGTCAATATCATTTCAATGGTAATTTTAATAATGCTGAAAGTTTAAAAAAAGCACTAATGCAGTTACCTGAAGAGAAATATCTTTCTTTAGTACAGCAGGATAGAACCCTATTATTAAATATTTTTGAAGAGATGTTTGATCACAAATCGTTTACTGGTAGATCAGGAACGTTTTTTGGTTATGAAGGTTTAGGTTCTATTTATTGGCACATGGTTTCTAAATTACTTTTAGCAGTTCAAGAAAACTGTTTATTAGCAGTAAATCAAAATGAAGACGAGGTCACAATTGGTAAGCTTTTAGAACATTATTACGAAATTAATGAAGGGATAGGAGTACATAAATCACCAGAGCTATATGGTGCTTTTCCAACAGATCCATATTCACATACACCAGCTGGGAAAGGAGCTCAACAACCAGGAATGACAGGACAGGTAAAAGAAGATGTACTTTGTAGATTTGGTGAATTGGGAGTTTTTGTAAAAAACGGCGTTTTATTATTTAATCCAAGACTGTTAAGAAGAAAAGAATTTTTAACAGAACAAAAGAACTTCTCTTATACTGATGTAAATAAAGAGGTAAAGACATTGCTACTAGAAAAAGGATCACTGTGTTTTACATACTGTCAAGTTCCTATTATTTATAAAATTTCAGATAAAAATAAAATTAGTGTTGTTTTTAATAATGACCCCTTAGTTGAATTTAATTCATTAAAAACAGATCGAGAAATAACTAAAAAATTATTTGATAGAACTGGAGAAGTCAACCATATAATCGTTGAACTAAATAAATAATCATTAGGAACATGAAAAGAAGTATAAAGTTATCGTCCTATGTATTTGCGATGATACTTGCTTTTTCATGTAATAGTGTTGAAAAAAAAGCAAAGAACTTAACAACAGTTAAAGAACAATCAAATTTGAACGCAAAAGATATTTTAGGAAATCCTAATTACCCAGCAATTTCTTATGGAGGTTACAGAGCAAAGAGTAGAACTGTTCAACCCACACTTCCAGAGTTGAAAAGAGATATGAAATTGTTGTATGCAATGGGAATTAGAATTATTAGAACCTATAACGTACAAGCTGATTTGCCGCATGCATCTAATGTTTTAGAGGCGATTAGTCAGTTAAAAAAGGAAGATCCAGAATTCGAAATGTACGTGATGTTGGGTGCTTGGATAGATTGCCTAAATGCATGGACAGAAGAAATTCCAAATCATGAGGTAGAAAGTGCGCAAAACGAAGGTGAAATTGCCAGAGCAGTTGCCTTAGCTATTAAATACCCGGATATTGTAAAAATTATTGCAGTAGGTAACGAAGCGATGATAAGGTGGGCAACTAGCTATTTTGTAAGACCTAATGTAATTTTAAAATGGGTAAATCATTTGCAGGATCTCAAAAAATCTGGAGAATTATGCAAAGATTTGTGGATCACATGTTCAGATGATTTTGCGTCTTGGGGTGGAGGCGACACAAGTTATAGAGTTAAAGATTTAGAAGAAATTATAAAATCTGTAGACTATGTGTCTATGCATACTTATGCATACCATAACTCTCATTATAATCCTGAATTCTGGAAGGTACCAGAGAATGAACAAAATTTAACTGATTTAGAAAAAATAGAGGCCTCTATGTTACGATCATTAGAGTTCGCTAAGACACAGTATAAAGATGTTTCAGAATATGTAAAAAGTGTAGACTCTACTAAAGCAATTCACATTGGTGAAACAGGCTGGGCAACGACTTCAAACGGTCATTATGGAGTTAATGGATCTAGAGCAACAGACGAATACAAACAAGGGCTATACTATCAACATTTGAGAGCATGGACTAATAAAGAAGGTATTTCCTGTTTTTATTTTGAAGCGTTTGATGAGCAATGGAAAGATGTCCATAACGCTCAGGGTTCAGAAAATCATTTTGGATTAATCAATTTAAAAGGAGAAGCAAAATATGGTATTTGGAATCTAGTAGATCAAGGCGTCTTTAATGGATTAACCAGACTAGGGAAACCAATATCCAAAACATACAATGGTAGTAAAAAAGCCTTACTAAAAGATGTCTTAGTGCCAAGTATAGAGTATCAAAGATAAAATGAAACTATTTTAGTTTCAGAAAAAATGTTTAACTAATTTATTGATAAGATGTTTAAGATCATACTATTTGTGTTGTCGTTTACCACGTTATTAAGTTGTGATACAAATTCTAATCGCAGTGAAGTTACCATTTCTAATCGCACAATTCTAGTAGATAATGAACCATATATAATTAAAGGAATTTGTTATCATCCCGTTCCAAAAGGCAGTCCTAATAAAAGAAGTTGGATCACTTTAACTCAAGATTTAGAATTAATGACAGAGGCTGGCATTAATACTATTAGAGCATATGCACCAATTGATGACCTACAGGTTTTAGATGAAATTAGCGATGCAGGACTAAAAGTGATTATTGGTTTTGGATATAATCAAGATGGAGTTTATGATATCCAATCAGGAACTTTTATCAACTACGTGAATAAGTATAAAAACCATAGTGCCATCCTCATGTGGGAATTGGGTAATGAATATAACTACCATCCTGAGTGGTTTGCGGATGATATTAAAAATTGGTATAAAGCATTGAATGACGCAGCAGGAATAATTCATACTAATGATCCTCATCATCCAACTACAACAGCACATGGAGATTTGCCAGATGCCATAGCGCTTTCAATGAGTCCAAATATTGATGTTTGGGGAATGAACGTCTATAGATGGGATAAACCAGAATCTATTTTCAAGGAATGGAAGGCCATAAGCTCTAAACCCATGTATTTATCAGAAACAGGCGGAGATAGCTATATGAAAATTGCAAAAGCAGGTTATGAACAAGGGGAAAACCAAAAAGCTCAAGCTGATGCCACTAGGAACATTTTAAAAGAGGTTTTTGATAATCAGAATATTTGTGCAGGTGTTACCGTTTTTTCATTTACAGACGGCTGGTGGAAAGCAGGAAATAACGATGTTCAAGATATAGGCGGTCATGCACCAAATAGTAGTGGTGTTCCTTATGACGGTGCGCCTAACGAAGAATACTGGGGAATTGTTGATATCGAGAGAAAGAAGAAACAAGCCTTTACCGTTCTTAAAGAAAAATATTTAAGTCTAAGTAAAATAAACAAATAAAAAAATAGAACGCATATGAAAATATTCAAATACAGCTTATGCCTTCTTTTAGTGTTTACAATAATGAGTTGTACTAAAAAACAAGACACTTTAGTAGTCGAAGTTTACGAAACTTCTGCTAGCGGAAATCAATTGACAAAAATCACAGAATTCCCTAAAGGAGAAACTGTAGATACAATTCATTTACTACCTGAAAAAACATTTCAAAAAATCACAGGTATTGGAGGTTCTTTTACAGAATCTTCAGCGTCTTTATTACAGCGCTTAAGTAAAGAAAATAGAGATAAAATTATTGAAGCTTATTTTGGGGAAACTGGTGCTCGTTATTCATTAACAAGAACTCACATTGCCTCTTGTGATTTCTCTTTAACCAATTACACATATGCTACTGATGAGGGTGATGTAGAATTGACAAATTTTTCAATAGACGAAGATCGCGATGATTTAATTCCTATGATTAAGGATGCTCTTGCGGTTTCTAAAGATGGTTTCAACATTGTAGCCTCACCATGGACAGCTCCGCCTTGGATGAAAGATAATAAGGCGTATGTCGGCGGAAAATTGCTACCAGAATATTATGAGTCATTTGCATTATATTTCTCTAAATACATAGATGCTTATAAAACGGAAGGGATTGATATTTGGGGTTTAACTCCGGTTAATGAACCACATGGAAACGGTAATAATTGGGAAAGCATGCACTTTTCACCAGAAGAAGAAACAGATTTCGTGCAAAATTATTTAGGGCCAAAATTAGAAGCTGATGGTAAAGGAGCTATAAATATTCTTGGATATGACCAAAATAGAGCAGGTATAAAAGAGTGGGTTGATGTCATGTATAAAGATGAAGCATCCTCCAAGTATTATGCAGGTACAGCGATTCATTGGTATGAGAGCACCTATGATTACTTTCCGGAAGACTTGCAGTATGCACATAACAAATCACCTGATAAATATTTAATTGAAACTGAAGGTTGTGTAGATTCTGAAATCCCTAAGTGGAGAGATGATGAGTGGTACTGGTCTAAAGAAGCTACAGATTGGGGTTGGGATTGGGCTTCAGATAAAGATAAGCACCTACATCCTAAATATGCACCAGTCAATAGATATGCTAGAGATATTATTGGTTGTTTAAATAATTGGGTAGATGGTTGGATTGATTGGAACATGGTTCTAGATAAACAAGGTGGACCAAATTGGTTTGAAAACTGGTGTGTCGCTCCAGTTATTGTAGATCCAGATAATGACGAGGTTTATTTTACACCAATATTTTACACAATGGTACATTTTAGCAGGTATATACGACCAAATGCAATGATAATAGGTGTTCATAAAACAGATGACTCATTGATGGTTACAGCAGCGAAAAACCCAGACGGTTCAATTGCTGTAGTATTGTTGAATGAAGGCAATACCGCTAAAAACTTTTCCTTAACTCTGGATAAGAAAACTATAAATATTAGAGTAAACGAACAAGCTATACAAACTATAATCATACCAACTAAAACAAAATAACTATGTCAATTATCAAAACGGTAAGTAGAGATAAGGTTCCTTTAGGTCAAAAAGCAGCTTTTGGCTCAGGACACTTAGTACTTAATTTATTGCCAGGAGCTTTAGCTGTTTTTATGTTTTTTTTAGTGACTGCATTTGGAATGGATCCGTGGTTAGCTGGTTTGTTAGGAGGTTTGCCTAGGATATTTGATGCTTTAACAGACCCTATAATGGGTTTTATTTCTGATAATACGAAATCAAAATGGGGAAGACGCCGACCATATATTTTTATAGGAGCTATTTTAAGTGGTATCTTATTTGCGCTTTTATTTCAATTAAGTGAAAATAATTCGGTGATGTTCAATTTTTGGTATTTCCTATTGATGTCCTTGTTATTCCTCGTAGGAAACACCATGTATGCTGCACCATTGGTAGGTTTAGGATATGAAATGACATCAGATTATAACGAGCGTACACGCTTAATGGCATTTGCTAATATTATTGGACAAATTGCGTGGATGTTAGTCCCTTGGTTTTGGGTCGTTATTGCAGATCCCACAGTATTCTCCCTAAGTGAAGAAACCTTAAGAACCATTGGAGAAATGGGGCTTACAGGAGATGAATTGCAAAAAATAACAGATGAAAAGGTGCAAGCAACAGGAGTTCGCCAATTATCTGTAATGGTCGGTTTAGTATGCGCTGTACTTGGAGTTTTACCCGCCTTGTTCTGTAAGGGAATGGATGCCGGTAAAATGGAAAATAGAAAACAAATAAGTGTTAACACGTTGTCATCGAGTTTTAAAGAATTATTTGAAGGTATTAAGGAAGTTTCTAAAAATAAACCTTTCATGAAGTTATGTGGAGCTACATTTCTTGTATTTAATGGATTCCAAATGGTGGCTTCTTTCAGTTTTTTCATAATCGTGTTTTATATTTATAATGGTGATTATGGACAATCCGGTACTTGGCCAGCTTGGTTTGCCTCACTCACCGCTGTGATCACTGCGTTTATGGTTATTCCAATCATTTCGCGAATTGCTAACAAATGGGGAAAGCGAAAAGCATTTATTATTTCAACAGTCATTTCTATTTTCGGGTATATTCTTAAATGGTGGGGTTTTGATAATTCGTTAAATGCGCAATTTAATGAGACAAGTTTTGGTCAAGGATTAAATAGTGCGGTAGCCTCAATATTTGAGACTATTAATCCCTTTTTAGACAGCGTTGGTATGTCGTGGTTTAGTATAGATACTAGTCAAGGAGGACCTTGGTTAATGTTTGTTCCTATACCGCTTATGGCTTTTGGTCTAGGAGGATTATTCACTTTAATGATGTCAATGACAGCAGATGTATGTGATCTAGATGAATTAGATAATGGTATGCCTCGTAAAGAGGGCACCTTTGGTGCAATATATTGGTGGATGGTAAAATTAGGACAGGCTATTGCTTTAGTCCTGGGAGGAGCAATATTAACTTTAGTTGGTTTCGACGAAGGAGCAGTCTCACAAACGGCTGAAACGATGTCAAAATTAAGGATAGCAGATATTGTGATTCCAGCATTTACCGCAGCTATTGCTATTTGGGTCATGTGGAAATATGATTTAGATGAGAAAAAAGCTAAAGAAATTAAAGAAGAGTTAGTTAAACGTCGAGGCGAATTATAATAATAAAAAAAAATATTATGTCAGTTAGAGCAGGAAAAGTAATGGCATTAGCAGGTGTGAAACTTGCTAATAAATCAGATAAAGAATTACAAGAATTATTTAAGCAAACTTTAAATACAGGTATGCATGGTTTATGCTTTAGCCCTTATGAAGAAGGACAATCTGCAGGAGATGAAATTTCCGAAGAACAAATTCGTAGACGAATGGAAATTATCAAACCCTATACAAAGTGGATACGAACGTTTTCGTGTACAGACGGCAATGAGATGATTCCGAGAATTGCTCACGAATATGGTATTAAAACGTTAGTTGGAGCCTGGTTAGGTGATGATGCTAAAATCAATAAGCGCGAAATAGCTGGTCTTATTAAATTAGCTAACGAAGGTTTTGTAAATATTGCTGCAGTTGGTAATGAAGTAATGTATCGTAAAGATTTAACCGAAGATGAACTCTTAGAGTTTATGAGTCAGGTGAAAAAAGCAATACCTGCAGGTATCCCAATGGGATATGTAGATGCCTATTATGAATTTACTGAAAGACCAAAAATCACAGAAGCTTGTGATATTATACTTGCCAATTGTTATCCGTTTTGGGAAGGTTGCCCTCTAGAGTACTCATTGTTATATATGAAAGAAATGTTTGCTCAGGCAACTGCAGCAGCCAATGGTAAGAAAGTCATTGTTACTGAAACAGGATGGCCAAACTTAGGGACCAACTTTGAAGGATCATTTCCTACCTATGATAATGCCATGAAGTATTTTATTAATTCTCAAAAATGGTCAAAAGAGGACGATATTGAGATGTTTTATTTCTCTTCTTTTGATGAATCATGGAAAGTAGGTGATGAAGGTGATGTTGGAGCATATTGGGGACTCTGGGACAAAGAAGAAAAACTGAAATTTTAGATACTAAACTTTAATTAACACCATAATTTTTTATTGTTGTCACTTATTATGCTAAAATAGTTGGAGTTATTGTGTTTTTGTTAAGTAGAAATAAGTTGCATAGGTTCCGCTTTTACAACATAACCACTACATAGCCACTACGATTAGACTACTTTAGGTAGCATTTTTTTTTTAAAATACTACGGAATCCTTATTAATTACTGGAATAATTGGGAATTGGTCTGTTGATTAAATAAAAGACTGAATTGTATAGTTTTTATATAGTGTCGTTTAGTATTATCTAAATGAATAGGTCTTAAATTTAATAATATGTTAATTGCTAGATGTGATTTCTGTTAAAATCATAACCTTTTAAATTAAAAACGAATTAAATATAAAACCTATGAATAAAATTACCTTTTCATTATTTCTATTTTTCTCGGCTTTTGGGTTTTCTCAAGCGCCAACTGCAGATGCACCAGCGCCACCAGTTAGAAATGCGGTAGATGTGATTTCCGTTTTTAGTGGTGCATATAATAATATTCCAGGGGCTAATTATAATCCGAATTGGGAACAAAGTGGTTTTGGTAGCGCAAGCTCAGTATACGAACCAACAGGATCTGGAGGTTCAGGTAATGTTGTATTAGCCTATCCTAATTTTAATTATCAAGGTGTAGAATTTAACGGAACGTATGACATATCTGCAATGGAATTTTTACATTTAGATGTTTGGACTGTTAATGGGGTTACACCAAATATAGCGGTGATAAGTTCAGGTGCAGAAATCCCTAATGCAATTGCAAATGGAGATGGTGCATGGCAAAGTATAGATATTCCTATTGCAGGTATTACTGGAAACCCTTTAAGTGTTATTCAGTTTAAGTTCGACGGCGGCAATGGGTCTTCACAAGCTATTTATGTAGATAATTTATATTTTTGGAAAACTGCAGCTGCGCCAGGAACGGATGCAACGATCAGTGCTTTACAGGTTGATGGAGTTGCCGTTGCTGGTTTTACACCTAATTCTGAATCGTATTCAGTTGAATTACTTGGAGGAACAACGGTTGTACCTCAAATAACTTTAGCGACAACTGCAGATGCTTTAGCTTCAAGAACAATAACTCAAGCATCTGGTATACCTGGAGATGCGACAGTTTTGGTAACAGCGCAAAATGGTACAACAACAAAGACCTATAGCGTATCTTTTTATATTGGAGCACCAAATACAGATGCACCAACACCACCAGCTAGAAATGCGGTAGATGTGATTTCCGTTTTCAGTGGTGCATATACTAATATATCAGGCGCTAATTACAATCCAAATTGGCAACAAAGTGGCTTTGGTAGTGCAAGCTCAGTATACGAACCAACAGGATCTGGAGGTTCAGGGGATGTTGTATTAGCCTATCCTAATTTTAATTATCAAGGTTTAGAATTTAACGGGACATATGACATGTCTGCAATGGAATTTTTACACTTAGATATTTGGACTGTTGATGGCGTAGCGCCAAATATAGCAGTGATAAGTTCAGGTGCAGAAATCCCTAATGCAATTGCAAATGGAGATGGTGCATGGCAAAGTATAGATATTCCTATGTCGGGTATTACTGGAAACCCTTTGAGTATTATTCAGTTTAAGTTCGATGGTGGTAATGGGTCTTCACAAGCTATTTATGTAGATAATTTATATTTTTGGAAAACGGCAGCTGCCCCAGGAACAGATGCAACTATTAGTGCTTTACAGGTTGACGGAGTTGCCGTTGCTGGTTTTACACCTAATTCTGAATCATATTCAGTTGAATTACTTGGAGGAACAACGGTTGTACCTCAAATAACTTTAGCGACAACTACAGATGCTTTAGCTTCAAGAACAATAACTCAAGCATCTGGTATACCTGGAGCTGCGACAGTTTTGGTAACAGCACAAAATGGTACAACAACAAAGACCTATAGCGTATCTTTTTATATTGGAGCACCAAATACAGATGCACCACCACCACCAGCTAGAAATGCGGTAGACGTGCTTTCAATTTTTAGTGGTGCATATAATAATATATCAGGCGCTAATTACAATCCAAATTGGCAACAAAGTGGCTTTGGTAGTGCAAGTTCAGTATACGGGCCAACAGGATCTGGAGGCTCAGGGGATGTTGTATTAGCCTATCCTAATTTTAATTATCAAGGCATAGAATTTAATGGAACGTATGATATATCTGAAATGGAATTTTTACATTTAGATATTTGGACTGTTGATGGTGTAGCGCCAAATATAGCTGTAATAAGTTCAGGTGCAGAAATCCCTAATACAATTTCAAATGGGGATGGTGCATGGCAAAGTATAGACATTCCTATTGCAGGTATTACTGGAAATCTTTTGAGTGTTATTCAGTTTAAGTTTGAAGGAGGTAACGGGTCCTCACAAGCTATTTATGTAGATAATTTATATTTCTATAAAGGATTGGCCTTAGGAACAGATGACTTTGAGGTGACAGAGTTTAATGTTTATCCCAACCCAACTGATAATATTTGGAATATTAGAAGCAACCAAAATATAGATTCAATTCAAGTTTTTGATGTCTTAGGAAAACAAGTAATTACGCTAACTCCAAATTCGAATACAGCGTCTATTGATGCTTCTAGATTAATTGATGGTATATATTTTGCTAGATTAAGTTCTATTAAAGGATCAACATCAGTAAAACTGATAAAAAAATAATACGACAAGCAGCGCTTATAATTAATTATTGAGTAAGCCATATTGTATTTATCAATATGGCTTTTTAATTTTAAAACAACAGTTCAAATTTCTATAATGTTATATCTTTACTACAGTGAATTAATTTTAAATTAATTATGAAGAATACTAAGATTCAATTTTTAATAATAGTTACAATTTGTTTGTTATTACTTAACTGTAATCAAGAGCCAAAAAGAGACTTGTACCCAGAGGTGTTAGTTAGTGGTTTTGAGTTATTATCTGCTGAAAAAACGGGAATAGATTTCAATAATGCTATTAAAGAGTCTGAAACAGTAAATCACTTATACTATAACCAATTATATAGTGGAGCGGGTGTGGCAATTGGCGATATAAATAATGATGGTCTTCCAGATATATTTTTTTGTGGAAATCAAGTTAGCGATAGGTTATATCTAAACAAAGGAGATTTAAAGTTTGAAGATATTACTAAAAAATCGAAAGCAGCAAGTCATTCTGGTTGGTCTTGGGGAGTGACTATGGCTGATGTTAATAATGATGGGTATTTAGATATATATGTAAGTAGAAATGGGGAGTCTATGAATCCAGAAAATCGTAAAAACCAATTATACATAAATAACCAAGATCTTACTTTTACAGAATCTGCTATGCTATACGGACTCGCAGACGCTGGGTTTTCGTCTCAAGCAGTTTTTTTCGATATGGATAATGATGGCGATTTAGACATGTACCAGGTCAATCAACTTCCAGATTCAAGATTATTTAAACGTTATACAAACATTCCTAAAAATCGCGAGAAATTCTATACAGATAAATTGTATAGAAATGACCTTGGGAAATATAGAGATGTTTCTAAAGAAGTTGGTATCTCTAGAGATATGACTTACGGATTAAGTGTTAGTGCGTCTGATTTTAACAATGATGGTTGGACAGATTTATATATTGCTAATGATTATGACAAACCTGATGTCCTGTATTATAATAATGGAAATGGAACCTTTAAAAATGTAACTGATGATAGCCTTAAACACATGTCTCAATATAGTATGGGAACAGATACTGGTGATATAAATAATGATGGGTTTATAGATCTAATTACTTTGGATATGGCTTCTGATGACCACTACCGTTCTAAGACTAATATGGGATCCATGAGTATTGAAAAATTTCATGAGTTGGTAAATACGGGTAACCATTATCAATACATGTCAAACACTCTACAAATAAATAATGGAAGTGGTTTTTCAGATATTGCTAATGTTGCTGGAATAGCAAAAACAGATTGGAGTTGGGCTGGCTTATTAGTTGATTTGGATAATGACGGGTTTAAAGATATCATAATATCTAACGGAGTGAAAAAAGACGTTAGAAACAATGACTTCTTAACGGGTTTATACGAAAAACTAAAAACCGATTCTCAAGACTTTTTGAGTATGTCTAAATCAGCACCTTCAGTGCCGCTGTCTAATTATGCTTTTAAAAACACAGGTAATTTGAAATTTGAAAAAGCTGCCGAAAATTGGAACTTTGATACACCAAGTTTTTCTAGCGGAATGTCTTATGGCGATTTAGATAATGATGGTGATTTAGATATCGTTATAAATAATATGGAGGCATCAGCATTTGTTTATGAAAATAAAACAAATGGGAATTTTCTTAAGATTGAACTAGAGGGGTCAGACAGTAATAAACTAGGTTATGGTGTAAAAGCCATTATTCATCACAACGGAAAGACACAAACTGGAGAAAACACTGTAACTCGTGGTTATTTATCATCTGTAGAACCAGGGTTGTTCTTCGGGTTGGGAAAAGATATAGAAGTTACTAAAGTAGAAGTGATATGGCCAGATGGGAAAATCAACATATTTGAAAATGTAAGCGCTAATATAAAATTAACAGCAAATTATTCTAAAGCCAAAATTATTTCAAAAACACAAAATAATAAGGAAACAATATTTAATCAAACGAAAGCATCAGACTTAGGAATCACTTTTGTTCATCAAGAAAACGATTTCAATGAATATGAGGAGGAAGTTTTGTTACCACATAATATTTCACAAAATGGACCTTTTACCTCCGTAGCTGATGTTAACAACGATGGTTTAGATGATTTGTTTATTGGAGGAGCAGCTGGTCAAGAAGGGGTTCTTTATATACAAAAGCCAAACAAGAGTTTTGTAGAAAATGCATCTCAACCTTGGGAACTAGATAAAAAATCTGAAGATCTTGGAGCCCTATTTTTAGATGTTGATGCTGACAATGATATGGATTTATACATAACTAGTGGTGGAAGTGAATACGCTCAAGGAAGCCCTTTGTTAAAAGATAGGTTATATATAAATAATGGTTTAGGAGAGTTTACTAAAAATGATAAAGCACTTCCTAATATTTATGAAAGTACTGAGTGTGTTAAGTCTTCTGATATTGATAATGATGGCGATTTAGATTTGTTTATTGGTACAAGAATTAAATCAGGACAATATGGGTTTCCTGCCACTAGTTATATTCTTATTAATGATAAAGGAATCTATACTAAGGCTTCTAGCGGAGTAGCCGTAGATTTGAGTAATATTGGTATGGTAACAGATGCTGTTTTTACAGACATCGATACCGATGGTGATGATGATTTAATGATTGTTGGTGAATGGATGGAGATAAAAGTCTTAGAAAATAACAATGGGATATTTATAAATAATTCAGAAAAATTTGGTTTAAATAATACAAGAGGCTTGTGGTGGTCTATTAGTGCTAACGATATAGATAATGATGGCGACGATGATTATATAGTCGGAAATCTTGGACTAAATAATAAATTCAAAGCAACAATAGAACACCCTTTTAAAGTTTATGTAAATGACTTTGACAATAACGGTACTAATGATGTAGTACTTGCTAAATTTTATAAGGATGCTTATGTTCCCCTAAGAGGAAGAGAATGTACAAGTCAACAAATGCCATATGTGGCAGAAAAGTTTAAGGATTATCACAGCTTTGCGTCTTCTAAATTAATAGATATTCTACCTGAGGATAAAGTGGCAGAGGGCCTTGTTTATGAAATAACTAATTTTGAAAGTGTTATTTTAATTAATGAAGGAGGTAAGCTTGTTAGAAAACCATTACCTATACAAGCTCAAATTACACCTATTAAGTCATCACTAGTAATGGACTTTAATAAAGATGGTCATAAAGACATTTTAACGGTCGGAAATCACTTCGGAGTAGAAGTTGAAACAACTCGTTATGATGCCGGAATTGGTAATATTCTATTGGGTGATGGTCGTAATAATTTTACAAATTTAGCGCCTTTAGATAGCGGTTTATATGTTCCTTTTGACAGTAGGGATGCTAAGATTATAAATCAAAGTAATAGAAGTTTATTAATTATTAGTAACAATAATGCACCAGTCTCTGTTTTTAGTTTTAATAATTAATAGCTTCTAGTTATTGCTTTGTCCAATTTTTAACAACAATATTCAAAAAACTCTCGTCTTTAGATAGGTAATCTTAATAAATTAATACTTAAATCTAATTTTACGCATAAAATTAATGCTACAACTAATTGTTTTAAGCGCTACAAGTATTGAAGCTACCACAACATGACCTATACAAAGCTTAATTCCTCAATGATGTAGTAGTCTTTTGTTAACTTCTAAAAGTCGTTAAAAGCTTGTTCTAATTGATATAATCACCAAACTCACAATAAAAACTAAGTTTTATTACGATGTATGCTTTTTGTAGTGCATAATATATAGGATTCCGTAATAAACCATCATAAATTTAAAAGAATTAAAATTCGTGATCTTACCGTTGTTTAGTAAAAGCAGTTCCAGACATTAATTTTGATAAAATTAATTAATTAATTAAAAATATAATTATTATGAAGAAAATTACTTTAATGTTAACCCTTCTAGCAGTATCCTATGGTTACTCTCAAGGAGCATTGCCTTATGATTTTGGGACAGTAGCAGTACCTACAACTCATGGCTTCATTGCCGATGGGATTGGAAATACTGTAGGAAATGATGTAGATCCAGATGATGCGACCAATTCTGTTCTAACGACAACGGGTAGTGGAGAAAACTGGGATAATGCCCAAGTTACCTTTACAGCACCTATTGATTTATCTGATAATGATAATAATGTTATTAAGTTTAAGTTTAAGGCAACATCTGGAACTGGCGTTGGAACACACGCTTTGAAATTTGAAGGAGGACCTCCAGGAGACCCTCAAATTACTTTTAACACTACAGATAATGCATGGACTACTATTGAGTTAGACTTTCCAGGCGGCTTAGGCACATATAACAAAATGGTGATTTTCACTGATTTTGGTGATGGAAACACTGGTGTTGGCACTTATTTAATAGATGATATTGAAATAACAGGAGCTCCTTGTTTATCTCCAATATTATCACCTACGGAAATTGATTTTAGTGATCCTGAAGATAGCCAATTTATTGGAGGTGATGGTGCTGTTGTTACTTTTACTGCTGCAGAAGAAATGCAAATTCAAGGGGTAGGAGCAAATTGGGACAATGCTCAAATTTCATTTTGTAACCCTACGGATCTTTCAGATAATGATAACAATTCTTTAAGATTTAGAATGAGATCAACTACCGCTGTTGCTGGTGAGGTGCATAACCATGGTGTGAGTTTTCAGCCTGTTGCTGGAGCTTCTGAGTTAAACTTTACTACAACCGGACAAGATTGGATCGATGTAGAATTAGATTTTCCTGCGGGCCTTTCTGCTTATCCTACAATGGTGATCTTTGTAGATAATCCAATTTTTGGAGTGGGTGGAACGAATACAGATACTGGAACGTATTTAATTGATGACATTACACTTGGTGCAACTGTTTTAGGAGTAGATGACTTTGTAGTATCAGAATTTATTGTATTTCCTAACCCAAGTAATACGATCTGGAATGTGAAAAGCACTAAAAACATTAATACTTTACAGGTATTTGATGTTTTAGGAAAACAAGTACTTTCATTAAGTCCAAATTCGGATACGGCATTAATTGATGCTTCTGGATTAAGAAACGGGATATATTTTGCTAGATTTAATTCTGCTGAAGGTACTAAAACTGTAAAGTTATTAAAAAATTAACTCTACAAGATAACACGTTATAATTAGCGATAATAATTTGATAAAGCCACATTGTATTTTGTCAATGTGGCTTTTGTTATAAAAATGATAATATGAAAAACAATTTAATTTTATATTTAAGTACTGTAATATTCTTATTAATCGGTCTCAGTGTAAATGCTCAAGGAACGTGTATAACAACTTCTAATGCTGCAGCTCAAGGGTCTTTATCTGTAGGGATTAAAACAACTTATGAAACCTTGGCTAATGGAACTGATGTGACCATTACATTTGAGCTATTGGATGTTGATAAAACTGTCGATATAGCTTATTTGTGGAATCCAGATCCAAATTTTTCAGAAACTCAAATGACTAATGTTGGTGTAAATACATTTTCGATTACGTTAAATAGTCAAATGGGAATAATCACCAAAGCTTGTAAAATGGTAATAAATGGTGGAGGCCAAATAGTGTCTAATTATATTGATTATGAAGTGAATACAGATTGTTCAGCAACAAACGATGTAATCGCTCCAGACGCCTTTATTGCTTCTGTAGGTGCTAGTACAGCCTTTTCTGTAGAATTGCTTTTAAATGCTAACGATGCTTCTGGTACTATCTTGTATAGAGTCACGTACAATGCCATTGAAAAAGCAATTTCTGCGCCAGCCGGAACACAAAAATCATTTTTAATTGCGGGATTAGATCCTTTAACGGATTATAACTTTAATGTTACAGCCAGTGATTTGGCAGGTAATCAAGCAGCTAATAATCCTATTCCTTTGTCGGCATCAACACTAGAAGATACAAGTACAGACTGTGAAGGGACGTCAGCTGATACACAGCAGGGAACTTCTTTTTCTATTGGCTATAACTATTCCTTTGTTACTCAAGGAAATGATGTTGAATTTACATTTGAATTACTGGATACTGATAAAGTAGGTGTGGTTGCTTATTTATGGAGAGCTCCACCTGATTTTTTGGAAACTCAAATGGATAATGTGCCAGGTACTACGATTTTTACTAAAATAGTAACTAATCAAACTATGGGTGCAACTGTGAGTTACGCATGCAAGTTTGCTTATCAAGGAGGCCTTTCAATAACAAAATATTTCTTATATGAAGTTGGGAGTGATTGCTTATTAAGTATTGATGATTTTGAAACAAATGCGTTCAAAATTTTCCCTAACCCTACAAATGGTAACTGGCATATTTCTAGTAGTTTAATTATTAATACCGTGGCTGTTTATGATGTATTAGGTAAGAGAGTGATGTCTTTAACTCCTAATGTAAATGAAATCGTAATTGATGCATCGTCGTTAAAATCTGGAATGTATTTTGCAAGAGTTGAAAATATTAATGGAATTAAGACTGTTAAACTCATCAAAGAATAAATAGATTTTAATATCTATAAAATATTAAAGCGTGTTTATTTTTTATAGACACGCTTTCCTTATATATCTAATTTAGATAGCTAACTTTACAATACAAATTATAACGTAAAATTGATATGTTGAAAAAATTAATCTTTATGGTGTTCTTAACTGGTTTGATACTTTGTTGTTCTCAAAAGAATAACAAGGTTGTGGTGACTAAAGAAAAGATTGAGGAGGCCAATGACTTAATAAATGAAACGAGTCCATACTTACTGCAACATGCCTATAATCCAGTGGATTGGAAGGCATGGAATAAAGGATCATTAAAATTAGCAGAAGATCAAAATAAACTCATTGTTATTTCCGTAGGTTATTCTGCCTGCCATTGGTGCCATGTTATGGAGGAAGAGAGTTTTGAAAATGACGCTGTGGCTAAACTTATGAATGATAATTTTATCAGTATTAAAGTTGATCGAGAAGAACGACCTGATGTGGATCAAATTTATATGAATGCTGTTCAACTTATGACAGGAAGTGGTGGTTGGCCATTAAACTGTATAACACTGCCAGACGGAAGACCTGTTTTTGGAGGTACCTATTTTACAAAAGCACAATGGACTAAAATATTAGAAGACATATCCACTTTATACAAAAATGATCCTGATAAGGTTATTGGATATGCCGAAAGACTAACAGAAGGTGTACAAAATTCTGGTTTAATTACAATTAATAAAGAAGATCTCCAGTTCAATTCAGAGGCTCTAGAAACAATGGTGAACCTTTGGGAATCATCATTAGATTTTCAACGAGGTGGACAAAAAAGGGCGCCTAAGTTTCCAATGCCTAATAATTTAAATTTCTTATTGCGTTACAGTTTTCAATATGAAAATAAAAACCTCCAAGAATATGTATTGACAACCTTAGATAAAATGGCTAATGGAGGTATCTATGATCAAATAGGAGGAGGTTTTTCAAGATACTCTGTTGATGACAGATGGCATGTTCCCCATTTTGAGAAAATGCTTTACGATAATGCACAACTAGTAAGTCTTTATGCTAATGCGTACCAACTAACTCAAAAAGAATCCTATAAAACAGTGGTAATTGAAACGTTAGACTTTATTGATAGAGAATTAACTCAAGAAGATGGTGCGTTTTATTCTTCTTTAGATGCCGATAGTAAAACAAACAGTGGCGAATTAGAAGAAGGAGTATTTTATGTTTGGACCAAAGAAGAATTGCAAACAGTGCTTAAATCTGATTTCGAAACATTTAAAGAGTATTACAATGTTAATTCTACTGGCAAATGGGAGAAAAACCATTACATTTTATATAAAACGAAAACAAACAGTGAGTTCTTGACAGCCTATAATATTTCCGAAGAAGATTTAAATAAAAAGATACTAGATTGGAAAACAAAACTTTTTAAAGTGAGAAGCCATAGAAATAGACCTAGAACTGATGATAAGGTATTAACCTCATGGAACGCTCTAATGCTAAAATCATATGTAGATGCGTATCGCGTTTTAGGTGATAAAACGTATTTAGATAAGGCCATAAAAAATGCCAAATTTATAAAAGAAAATCAAATTAATAAAGACGGTTCTTTGTTTCATAATTATAAAAATGGAAAAAGTACTATCGAGGGTTTTTCTGAAGATTATGCGCATACTATTTCAGCATATATAGAATTATATCAAGTAACACTTAATGAAGAGTGGTTGCGTACTGCCAATGCTCTTATGAAATATAACATAGCTCATTTTGTAGATAATAAAAGTGGCATGTTTTATTTCACATCAGATACTGAGACAAATTTAATAACAAGAAAGATTGAAGTTATAGATAATGTCATTCCATCTTCAAATTCTGTTTTAGCAGATAATTTGTTTAAACTAAGCCATTATTACTCAGATAATGAATACAGAGATATGGCTAAACAAATGTTAAGCAATATGAATAATCAATTTGAAAAATCACCATCAGGATATTCAAATTGGCTCTCACTGTATTTAAACTATTCTAATCCGTACTATGAGGTTGCTATCTCTGGAACTAATGCATTAAAGAAATTAGATGAAATTAATCAATATTACTTACCAAATATTCTAATTGCTGGATCAACCAGTGATAGTGATTTGCCTATTATGGAAAGTCGATTTATTGAAGACGACACCTACATATATGTCTGTGTTAATGGTGCTTGTAGATTACCCGTTGAAAACACAAAAGAGGCTGTAGAGCAATTATTAAAGTAATAATCTATTTATTTCTTTAAATAGAATTGCAAACCAGTTAAAATAAAATAGTATTAAGAACAAGTTTAATTTTAAAACATGGTCACACTAAAACATCTTGCAGAACAACTAAACGTTTCGATATCTACGGTTTCTAAAGCACTACATGATAGTGATGAGATTAGTCCAGACACCATTGAACGCGTCAAAGCATTAGCTAAGTTTTTAAACTATAAGCCAAATCGATTAGCGGTGAGTTTAAAAAACAGTAAGACCAATACTATAGGTGTTATTGTACCCAATATTTTAAATCATTTCTTTGCTAAAGCACTTTTTGCGATAGAGCAAGAAGCTACAAAACAGGGGTATAATATTATTACTTGTCTTTCTAATGAGTTGCAGTCTAAGGAGATAAATAGTCTTCAGCTATTGTCTAATGGTAGTGTTGATGGATTTATAATGTCTATGGCGCAAGAAACTCAGGTTGCAAATAAAGTAGACCATATCAACGCTATTTTAAGTCAAAATATCCCAATTGTTTTGTTTGACAGAGTTTCAGAAGATATAGATTGTGATAAAGTTATAATCGATGATTTTGGTGCCGCTTACGAAGCGACGAAACATCTCCTTTCGGAAGGTAGAAAACACATCGTTCTTGTGAGTGATATTGACGAATTAAGTGTTGGTAAATTAAGAACCAGTGGGTATTTAGAGGCATTAAGCGAAGCTTCTAATTACACGAGTGAGCCGGTTATTGTGACTACTAAAAAAGGCAAGAGTATTGAGGAGGTTATTGAACAATTGTTTATTGATAATAGTCATATTGATGCGATCATATCCATTGACAATACAACTGGTGTCATAGCGCTTCAAAAAGCTTTAAATCTTAACTTTAGTATTCCTAAGGAGTTATCAATAATTGGATTCTCAGATGAAAATGTACTACAGTTTACGAATCCAAAACTATCAACTGTTTCTCAGCATACGCTTGATATAGGGAAAGCTTCTGTGAAAATGTTAATCAATAATCTAAACGATAAGACATCTGTAAATAGAACAACTAAAACTATAAAAACAAAACTTGTGTTACGAGGTACAACTCTATAATTTTTCTTCGGAAATTTTAATACTCACATAAATTTATACACGTTATGTAAAACTTTTAATTCAAAACAAATTTCCGTTTTAAAAGGTTTCAAAATGAGTTATCTTTATAAAAAACGCAATCACTTTTGAAATTAATTAAATTTACCAATAAAGGCATTTATTGTATCCTAGGTAAGTTCTATCTGGATCCTTGGTTTCCTGTAGACTACGCTATTATTTCTCATGGTCATGCAGACCACGCAAAATGGGGAATGAAACACTATTTGTGTCACGATGAATCTAAAGCAATTCTACAACATCGCATAGGTCCAGACATTTCTATTGAAAGTTTACCTTATAACAAAGAAGTTATCGTAAACGGAGTTAAAGTGAGCTTCTTTCCTGCAGGTCATATTATCGGCTCTGCTCAAATACGATTAGAATATAAGGGTTTTGTTGTGGTTTTTTCTGGAGATTATAAAGTAAAGAATGACCATTTAACAACACCTTTTGAACCTGTTATATGTAATGAATTTATAACAGAAAGCACGTTTGGGCTCCCCGTTTATAAATGGTTAAAAGAAGACGAACTCCAACGTCAAATGCATAATTGGGTACTTAATAATCAATCTAAAAACCGTACCAGTGTGTTTATTGGCTATTCTTTAGGCAAGGCGCAACGCATTATGAAACTCATGGAAGGTCTCGATGATCTGTATGTGCATTCAGCAATACATAATTGTAATGAAGCGATTAAAACGTCTGGTGTACTGTTACCTGATACCAAATTATGGACAACAGATTCAGATAAAAAAGACATTCAGAATAAAATTGTCATCGTTCCACCAGCATTATTGGGATCTAATATGATCAAACGAATTCCAAATGCAGCAACAGCAATTTGCTCAGGCTGGATGCAAATTCGCGGTAAGCGCAGATGGCAATCTGTAGATGCAGGGTTTCCTGTGAGTGATCATGCAGATTGGGACGGATTATTAACTGCCGTAAAAGCTACTGAAGCAGAAAAAGTATATGTGACGCACGGTTCTCAAGCAACATTTTCAAAATATCTAAACGATATTGGAATCCCATCTGAAGAAGTGTTAACGGAATATGGTAGCAACGAAGATGAAAGCAGCGAAGAAAGCAGTAAAGACACTACCGAAGATTCTAAAACCGTACAGGCCTCATGATTAATTTCTCTGAACTCATAAGTGCTGTTGAAATCACTAATAAAACTAATGATAAAATTGCTGCACTCGTAGCCTATTTTACGCATGCCCCAGATAAAGATAAGTTATGGCTCATCGCCATTTTTACGGGGAAGCGTCCAAAGCGTCCCATACCATCTGGTGTCATGAGGAAATGGTGCATTGACATCACCAATATTCCTGAGTGGTTATTTCTAGAGAGTTACAGTACCGTTGGTGATTTGGGAGAAACTATGGCATTATTACTACCAGAACCCACCCATCAAATTGAAAAGTCGTTTAGCGAGTGGATGCAAGACATTGTAGAACTCAAAGCAAAAACTGATGAGGAGAAAGAAGCCTATGTTCGTGATGCTTGGTCGGGACTAAAAGCACAAGAACGTTTTATTTTCAATAAGCTTATTGGTGGTAGTTTTAGAGTAGGCGTGTCTAAAAAGACCTTGGTAAATGCTTTGGCTAAATACTCTGGTATTGAAGCGAATCAATTGATGCACAGTATTATTGGTAATTGGGATCTCAACGAGATTACGTTTGATGAATTGCTACAGGGCGAACATATCAATTATGATAATTCTAAACCCTATCCGTTTTGTTTGGCTTATGCTTTAGAAAAAGAGTTGGATGAGTTAGGTGATGTCAAGGATTGGCAAGTGGAGTATAAGTGGGATGGTATTCGCGGACAAATAGTAAAACGAAACAATGAAGTGTTTTTATGGTCAAGAGGCGAGGAGCTTGTCACAGAACAGTTTCCAGAATTGGTGGACGCGGTCCACAAATTAGAAGGTGACTTTGTCGTTGATGGCGAAATTCTAGCCTTAAAAGATAATGGGATTCTATTATTTAACGATTTACAAAAGCGTCTGAATAGAAAAAATGTCACCAAAAAATTATTACAAGAGGTTCCTATCGGTTTCTATGCCTATGACATGATGGAGTGGGATAAAGAAGATATTAGAGCGCAACCACTTAGTTTTAGAAGAGAGCAATTAGAAAAGTTGTTTAATACCGAAGCTACCGATAATAAAACATTGTTTATTTCAGAAGTAATTTCTTCGGAAAACTGGCAAGACCTAATCCCAATTAGAGTAGGAGCAAGAGCAAAAGACAGTGAAGGATTAATGCTAAAACAGAAAGCATCACCATATCATACAGGTCGTAAAAAAGGGGATTGGTGGAAATGGAAAGTCGACCCCTTAACCATAGATGCAGTTATGATCTATGCTCAAAAAGGAAGCGGACGACGAAGTTCTCATTATACGGATTATACCTTTGCAGTCAAAAAAGATGATGGTTTAGTGACGGTCGCAAAAGCCTATTCTGGATTAACCAATGAAGAAATCAAAGCGGTAAGCCAATTTGTAAAGAAGAATTCTATAGAGAAATTCGGTCCCGTACGTACCGTAAAACCAGAACTTGTTTTTGAAATTGCCTTTGAAGGTATCGCTTTAAGTAACCGTCATAAATCTGGAGTAGCATTACGCTTTCCTAGAATTTCTAGATGGCGAAAGGATAAACCTGTAGATGAAATTGACACTATAGAAACTGTTAAACAATTGATTCACTCTCCAAATTGAGTAAAACACTTCAACAATCACAAGGGTATAAAATTATTGAGGATTGGATGGCTTCCAAAGGAAATGTGCCATTCAAATTTCAAGAACAAACCTGGGCTAAATATCATAATGGTTACAGCGGTATGGTGGTTGCTCCAACGGGGTTTGGTAAAACATTTTCAGTGTTTCTGGCAGTTGTTATCGATTATTTAAATTATCCTGAGAAGTATAAAAAAGGATTAAAATTATTGTGGGTGAGTCCGTTGCGTTCTCTAGCAAAAGATTTGGCAAAAGCCATGACCATAGCAGTTGAAGAGATTGGCTTAGATTGGGAAGTCGCTGTTCGTAATGGAGATACGCCAGCTAATGTGCGTCGCAAACAAGAGCGATTAATGCCTGATGTCTTAATCGTCACACCAGAAACCATACATCTTTTGTTTTCTCAAAAGAAAAACTCACGTTGGTTCAAAAATGTGAATTGTGTTGCTGTAGATGAGTGGCATGAGCTTTTAGGTAACAAAAGAGGGATTTTAGTAGAGCTGGCAATAGCACGATTGCTTAAACTTTCCGCAGGAACAAAAATATGGGGAATCACCGCAACTATTGGTAATCTCGAAGAAGCTGGAAAGGTCTTAATCCCATATCCAGAATTAAAAACGGTGATGATTACCGCGAAGGAGAAAAAGAAGATTAAAGTGGTTACGGTGTTGCCAGATGAAGTGGAGGTTTTGCCTTGGGCAGGACATCTTGGTAAAAGTATGGCATTTAAGATTATTCCAATTATTCACGAAAATAATACGACTTTAATTTTTACCAATACTCGCGGACAATCAGAACTTTGGTATCAAATTTTATTGGAAGCAGATCCAGATTTAGCTGGTTTACTCGCTATTCATCATGGATCGATTGATAAAAAATTGCGAAATTGGATTGAAGATAATATTTCTGAAGGGAATCTTAAAGCAGTAGTGTGTACATCTTCTTTAGATTTGGGCGTTGATTTTAAACCCGTAGATTGTGTGATTCAAATTGGATCTGCCAAAGGGATTGCACGTTTTATGCAACGTGCTGGTCGCAGTGGTCATTCGCCATATGAGGTATCTAAAATCTATATTATCCCGACACATTCTTTAGAGATTATTGAAGCCGCAGCACTCAGAGAAGCAGTCGCCGAACGTCGCGTTGAAGCTCGTGAACCTATGGTTTTGACCTATGATGTGATGGTTCAGTTTATGGTCACTTTAGCAGTTGGTGAAGGTTTTAAAGCCCATGAGGTGTATGCGTTATTATTGAGTACACATGCCTTTTCAATGCTAACTGAAGATGAATTTGCTTGGGCGATTCAATTTATAACCCAAGGAGGAAACACATTAAAATTTTACGAAGAGTTTCATAAGGTAGCCAAAGATGAGGACGAGATCTACAGAGCAAAAAGTAGACGAATTAGCATGTTGCATCGTATGAATATGGGCGCAATTGTTAGCGAGGCCATGCTGCGTGTGAAATTTTTGTCTGGTGGATATGTTGGTATGATTGAAGAATATTTTATCACTAAACTAAAACCCAATGATAGTTTTGTGCTCGCAGGTCGTGTTTTAGAATTGACGCATATTAAAGATATGACTGCTTATGTGAGAATCAGTAAAGCTAAGAAAGCAATTACACCAAGTTGGCTGGGCGGTCGGTTACCACTAACGTCGTATATGAGTCATTTTCTTAGGAAGAAATTGAGTGATTCTTTAAATCCTGGTATTAGAGAGCGCGAACTTAAATTTTTACATCCTTTAATTGCACGTCAAAGTGAGTGTTCTCATATTCCAAAAGAAGATGAATTTTTAGTTGAAAAGATACATACTAAAGATGGGTTTCATGTATTTATGTATCCTTTTGAAGGTCGTTTGGTGCATGAAGTCATTTCGGCGTTGATTGCGTATCGTATTAGTAGAATTACTCCGTTAACTTTTACCATTGCTATGAATGATTATGGGTTTGAATTATTAAGCGACCTAGAAATCCCTATACATGAGGATAATATTTGTAAAATTTTAAGTTCAGAGAATTTAATGGATGATGTGATAGCCAGTATTAACGCTGCGGAAATGGCCTCGCGTAAATTTAGAGATATTGCAGTTATTTCTGGACTAGTTGTACAATCCATGCCTGGTAGAAACCAAAATAATAAAAGTTTACAATCGTCATCTGGATTAATTTTTAGAGTTTTAGAAGATAATGAACCTCATAATTTGCTACTGCGACAAGCCTATACAGAAGTTTTTGATCAACAGCTAGAAGAGGTTCGTTTAAAGGCAGCATTTAAACGTATTACTAACAGTAAACTAATAATCAAAGAATCCAATACGTTTACACCTTTGAGTTTTCCAATAAAGGTTGACAGTTTACGTCAATCAATATCAAGTGAAAAGTTAGACAAGCGTATTGAGCGCATTCAAAAAGAAGTCTTTAAAAAGAATAAAAAATGATCTACGCTGAAAAGCAAATCACGATTAGGGGTGAACATTTAATTTTAAATAATTTGAGAGCTCTGTTTTGGCAATGTGAAAGAGCGCTTATTGCTTCAGATTTACATGTAGGGAAGTCGGCACATTTTAGAAAACATGGAATTCCTATTTCGGTGAATGTACAACACAATGATTTGGATCGTCTGTCTTTTTTAGTGTCTCATTATCAAGCTAAAAAGTTGATTGTGGTCGGTGATTTGTTTCACGCGGAAGTCAATACAGATATGAACCTTTTTAAAACGTGGAGAGCTGAACATCCAGATTTAGAAATCATACTCATTAAAGGAAATCACGATCGATTAAAGCATGTCGTTTACGATAGTTTTGATATCAATTGTTGTCAGCAAGAATTGAACTTACAGCCATTTAAATTCATTCATGAGCCTGAATTAGTCGATAATGAGTTTACGATTTCTGGACATATCCATCCAGGTGTTTTAATAAAGACAAAAGGTAAGCAGCGCATTAAGTTGCCCTGTTTTCAAGTTTCAGATTCTAACCTTATTCTGCCAGCTTTTAGTGAATTTACGGGATTGGCAACTTCAAATAATCAAAAGTTTAATACCTATCATGCGTTTACAGAAACTGCATTTTTTGAATTTTAGATAACGCTCTATTGCTATTCGTTTTTAATTTACAACATCGTTTTGTTTAATAAATGCTTAGTTTTGTAGTCATGGACATTACACAAGTTTTAGGATATTTTGGTGCGTTATTGGTTGGCATTGTTTTAGGACTAATTGGAGGAGGTGGCTCAATTTTGACAGTCCCTATTTTGGTGTATTTGTTGATTTTAAATCCGGTCACAGCGACTGCATATTCACTTTTTGTCGTTGGTGTATCCTCTGCATTTGGTGCCATTCAGAATATAAAAAAAGGCTTAGTAGATTTTAAAATAGCATTCGTTTTTGCCATTCCTGCGTTTATTTCGGTTTATATTACTAGAAAATATGTGCTGACTGCGATTCCTACAGAAATAATATCCTTCGGAAATTTTACGCTTACAAAAAATATAGCAATAATGGTGTTATTCGCTATTGTTATGCTGTTGGCTGCTATCCCTATGATTAGAGGTAGAAAAGAAACTAATCAAACCTCTGAAGCCATGAAATTTAATTATCCCCTCATTATAGTTGAAGGTTTTGTAGTTGGACTTCTTACAGGGCTAGTTGGAGCAGGAGGAGGCTTTTTAATTATTCCAGCCTTGGTTTTACTCGCTAAGTTACCAATGAAAAAAGCAGTTGCAACTTCACTTTTAATTATTGCCGTAAAGTCATTGATTGGTTTTATCGGTGATGTAGAGAACTTAGAAATTGATTGGACGTTTCTTTTGACTTTTACAGTTATTTCTGTTATTGGAATTTTTATTGGTAGCTATCTTTCTAATTTTATTGACGGAAAGAAATTAAAAAAAGGATTTGGCTATTTTGTGTTAATTATGGGTGTCTACATCTTGTTTAAAGAGTTGTTTTAAATGGATTCATTTGATGAGAGCTATTGGGATAATAGATATAAGCAACATACTGATGCTTGGGGTTTGGGAAAGGTATCTCCTCCAATCAAGGCTTATTTTGATCAAATTGAGGATAAGTCACTTCGAATATTAATTCCTGGTGGCGGAAACTCATATGAAGCAGAGTATCTGTTTAATAATGGATTTCAAAATGTTTATGTTGTAGACCTGTCTCAAACTGCATTACAAAACATAAAAGCTAGAGTACCTAACTTTTCAGATCCCCAATTATTACATGCTAATTTTTTTGATCTTGAGATGACGTTTGATATTATTATCGAACAAACATTTTTTTGTGCTTTGAATCCTAGCTTGAGAACAGACTATGTTCAGAAAATGCATGAGTTATTAGGTAATAATGGGATCCTTGTTGGACTATTATTTAACCAACCGCTGAATAAAGACAACCCCCCTTTTGGAGGACATAAAGCGTTGTATGTTCATTTTTTTGATTCACTTTTTAACATTCAAATCATAGAAGATTGCTATAACTCTATAGCGTCTAGAATGGGTGATGAGCTTTTTTTTAAATTTTTAAAAAAGTAAATTAGAAAATCTTTATTTTCATGATTTATATCATGTTTTCTATAAATATAGAATTGTAATTTTATTGTGTAAAATTAAATTATTATGATTCAAAATATAGCGTTATACAATTCTAATGTGACCATAATCATGGTTGTCGTTTTTATTTTAGTTTGTCTAGTTTTAGTAGGCTTCTTAGTTAAGTCGATGTCTGGTGGTGATACAACTAACAGTGATAGCCATACAGATATTAATGAGGAATAAGTGTCCTATATGATTTATGGAGTAGACGCGTTATCAAATTCTTATGACGTACTATTTTAAAAAATAATACTAAAAGTATGTAACATTTCAATACTATTTGCGTCCTATAGGTGTTCAATCAAATCAAAATCAAAACATTATGAGACACGACAATCAACTTTTAGTATTAACCCATTTGAGTCAATTACTGACTTTTATTACAGGATTCGGCGGACTCATAGTTCCATTAGTGATATGGGCAACTCAAAAGGAAACTGTCTATAACATGGATCAACAGGGGAGAAAAATTGTGAATTTTCAATTAAGTATGTTAGTCTATAGTATCATTTGTATTCCTTTTGTATTTGTGATTGTTGGTATTTTTGGATTAATAGCTTTATGCTTATTATCTTTTATATTCCCAATAATGAATGCAATTAAAGCAAGTCATGGAGAGTCACCAAAATATCCTTTATCTCTTAATTTTATTAGTTAGTTATTTTTAAATGGAGGTAAAATGAAAACGCGCACTTAAAGAGTGCGCGTTTTATATATATTCCTTAGAAGGTGTTTTTAATTTTAGTACAAATAGAAACGCAACTTATTGAGTTGCATTTCTATATTTTAAATCGAAACTTATTTATTTTTTCGACTACGAGAGGTCTGTCTTCACAGGACTTAATTGTTTAACATTACAGGCATTACCAACATTGTTACATGCTCTCCTTCATCTAAACCATCAATAGGCGTTAAGATTCCAGCCCTATTTGGTAAACTCATTTCTAATTGTACGTTATCTGCATTGAGGTTGTTCAACATTTCGGTTAAGAAACGAGAGTTAAAACCAATTTGCATGTCGTCCCCTTGATAATCACAAGTTAAACGTTCTTCTGCTTTATTAGAGTAATCGATGTCTTCTGCAGATATATTTAATTCAGCACCAGCAATCTTTAAACGTATTTGGTGCGTCGTTTTATTAGAAAAGATACTTACACGACGAACAGAATTTAAAAACTGAGTTCTGTCTATAGTTAATTTATTTGGATTCTCTTTAGGAATAACCGCTTCATAATTTGGATATTTTCCATCAATCAAACGACAAACTAAAATAGTGTTTTCAAAAGTGAATTTAGCATTAGAATCGTTGTATTCAATCGTTACGGCATCATCAGTAGCAGCTAGAATTCCTTTTAATAGGTTTAATGGTTTCTTAGGCATTATAAATTCTGCAACTTGGTCAGCTTTAACATCTTCACGAGTGTACTTTACTAGTTTGTGAGCGTCGGTTGCAACAAAGGTTAATCCTTCCGTAGAAAATTGAAAAAACACACCACTCATTACAGGGCGTAAATCATCATTACCTGCAGCAAAAATTGTTTTACTAATTGCAGTGGCTAATATTTCTCCAGAAATAGTTGTTGTACTTGGGTTATCTAATTCAACAGACTTTGGAAACTCATTTCCATCTGCATAAGCAAGTGCATATTTACCGTGGTTTGAGCTTATCTCAACAGTGTTGTTATCTTCAACAACAAATGTCAATGGCTGCTCAGGAAATGTCTTTAATGTATCTAAAAGCAAACGTGCTGGCAACGCAATATTGCCATCTTCATCACTTTCTACATCTAGAGTTGATGACATGGTTGTCTCTAAATCACTCGAAGAAACAATCAATTTTGAATCTTTTAACTCGAATAGAAAATTATCTAAAATAGGTAATGTGTTAGAACTATTAATAACACCTCCTAATACTTGTAGTTGTTTGAGTAAATAGGTACTTGATACTATAAATTTCATAAATGATTTATATATAAGATTGAACAACAAATATATTTTATTAAACTGATAATCTAGGTCCTAATTTATACAATTTTATTAACAGTTTTATAATTATAAAAATAATCAGGATTCATTTTTGGTTTTCTAAGCTTGATTATTTTTAATATAATTTTATAAGAAAAATCAATCAAAATGAATTATTTTTATAAAAAAAAGAAAAATTTATGAAAAAAAGTTCATGTTATGTACGTTTTGTACTCCCCTTGTGCCTTGTCATTACGGGCTGTTTGCATGCTCAAACTCAAAAACAAAGAGCTGAGATTGCTAGGACATATAACCAAGAGTTATTAAGAGAAATGACTCTAGACTACTCAAATACTTTTAAAGAAGATTTTGAGGCTGCAAAGGTTTATGCTACTGCTAACAATATTCCTCTAATTATTGAAAAAGAAAATGGAGGTATCGCCGTTTTACACAAGGTTTTAGATGATGGAACATTGCTTTACAAGACGACATCAAATGAAGGCGCTGGAGTTACAGTAAGAACAAACAGGCTATATCCTGGCCCAACAGGAACTCTAGACCTTGAATTGGAAGGAGAAGGGATAATCATGGGGATATGGGATGGTGGATTGGTTTTACCGACTCATGAATTATTTGAAAATAGATCAGTACAGATTGATGGTGCAACGCAAACTAGCAATCATGCTACTCACGTATCAGGAACTATGATTGGATCAGGAACTCCTCAAAACGGAAGTGCTAAAGGTATGGCTCCGAGAGCAACATTGGCTGCAAGCGATTTTAATAATGACTTAGGTGAAATGGCACCTCAAGCGGCATCAGGTCTATTATTATCTAATCATTCATATGGATTCCCACCTGACAATTCTTCAATTTGGTTCATAGGAAATTACAACAATGGTGCTGCTGCTCTTGATAATTTATTGTACAACACACCTTATTACACACCGGTTTATGCCGCTGGTAACAGCAGAAACAATGGTGTAAATGTACTTGATGGTGGTTATGATCTTTTGACGGATGCAGGCGTTTCAAAAAATAATATTGTCGTTGCGGCAGTAAACGGAGTTCCTAATTATTCAGGACCAAATAGTGTTGTGATGTCCGGTTTTAGTTCTTGGGGACCAACAGATGACGGTAGAATAAAACCAGATATATCTGCTAAAGGTGTAAATACATTTTCATCTTTAGCCAGTAGTAATACAGCTTATGCTAACTTTAGTGGGACGTCAATGGCGGCTCCAAGTGTAACAGGTTCTTTGGCATTGTTGCAAGAGTTACATAGTGATATGCTTGGTGATTTTATGAAATCAGCAACTTTAAAAGGTTTAATAATTCATACGGCATTAGAAGCAGGTTCTAGCCCAGGACCAGATTTTAGATTTGGTTGGGGTTTGCTAGATACAGAAGCCTCTGCTAAAGTATTATTGGATGAGGGCTTTAAGTCGCTCGTTGACGAAAATTCATTAGCAAATTCAGAAGTATTCACTCAAACAGTAACATCAAATGGGATTGATCCTTTATTTGTGACAATTTCATGGACAGATTTACCGGGAAATATTCAATCTGCGATACCAGATGATTCAACACCTCGTCTCGTTAATGATTTAGATTTAGTTTTAGAAGATGATAATGGAAACCTATTTTATCCTTGGAGGTTTACTGCAGGATTGGCTTCAAATCCCCCTTCAAAAGGTGTTAATAATGTTGATAATGTTGAAAAAGTAGAAATAGATGCACCTTCAGGTAATTATACTATAAAAGTGACTCATAAAGGAATACTAGTAACCGGTTTGCAAGACTTTTCACTCATAGCTACTGGGATTTCAGAATCTGATTTCACATATACAGCAGATAATATATTAAAGACATTTTGTTCTAATGAAGTTGCTGAATATGAATTTAATTATGAATCTAGTCCTAATTTTAATGGACCAACAACCTTATCTGTAACCGGTTTACCACCTGGTGCAATAGCTACGTTTACACCAGCAGTAATTACTACTGACGAAGATTTTATTTTGCAAATCTCAGGTTTAGACGCTTTAAACACAGGATTATATCCATTCACTGTAACAGGCTCAAGTACTACACTTACAAAAAACATTGATATGGAACTCGAGGTAGAAAGTGCACTTCCTTTGAATCCTACAACAATTAATTACCCAAATGATGGAGAAATTGATGTGTTTATTTTCCCAACATTAACTTGGAATGCTGACCCAAATGCCTCTCTATATACAGTTGAAGTGTCTTCAAACGTGAGCTTTTTTACAAATATATTTGAAGTTTCAACAGTCGATAATAGTATCAGTATTCCTGGTTTAGATAGTAATTCATTGTATTACTGGAGGGTAAAAGCGTTTACTGATTGTGTAGAGGGTGATTTTGTAAATGCTTCTTTTACAACAGAAGCCACAACATGCTCAGCTTTAGCAACTGCAATTGATACGCCTATTTCTATTGATGTAGTTCCTAATGAAATAGAATCTATCATTACGATATCTACAAATGAGAATGTCGTCATAGGCGATATAAATGTAAGTCTAGATTTATCCCACACTTGGTTAGCTGATTTAAAAATTAGTTTAATAAGCCCATCAGGTACTGAGGTTGTTTTAATGGATGGTGCTTGTGGGGAGTCTAATGATGTCAATGTGATTTTTGATGATAGTGGGTCAACCTTTGCCTGTGCGACGACAAGTCCTGCTGTAAGTGGAACGAAGAGAGCTCTAAATTTGTTATCGCCTTTTATTGCTGAAAATTCAGCTGGCGATTGGATTTTAAAAATTGTCGATGGATTTAATCAGGATGGAGGAGTACTAAATAACTTCTCTATAGAGTTTTGTGCTACTGCTGGCACATTAAGTGTTGCCCAAAATGAATTAGATAGTTTTGAACTATTCCCTAATCCAGCAAATGCCTATTTTGAGTTTTCATTATTAAATCAAAACGATTCATTAAATCTTACTATTTATGACCTCAACGGAAGAGTTTTATTAACTGAATCATTCAATAGTGAGCAAAGAAAAATAGTTAATATTGAAAATTTAACTACTGGGATTTATTTTGTAGAAATCAATAACGGAAATCAAAGAGGTATTAAAAAACTTATAATAAAATAGAGTTTAAAGTATTTCATGTACAATTTAAAAAGACCACAGTAGATGTGGTCTTTTTATTTCGTGTACTTTTTTCTTCGAAAATAGTTAAATATAAAACCAAAAATACCTAACAATATTAACGGTAAAGCAATATTTATAAATTGCCATTTTGTCTTTTGTTCTTCAATTTTTTCAGGATCTAAAAAGGCTAATTTTACTTCTTTAGTGCGAATGTTTATAAGTCCGTCATCATTTAAAAGGTAGTTCACTGCGTTTTCAAGAAACTCTTTATTTCCAAATTTGCGTTTCGTTAAAAACTCAAAGCCTAATTCTTGCGGTTGGTTCCTAACCACTTCATTTTTGATCACATCACCATCTGCGATAATGATCATTTTTGTGACTTTACTTATCGTTTTATCTTCGGAAATTTTAAAAGGCTTCACACGTTTATCATATACCGAAGTAAATTTACCCTCGAGTAAAACCGCTAATGCTTGATTGGAATCTTTATAATCTTCGGGATTAGGTTTTTGTGTGACTACATCTAAATTTATTTCTCTAGGAACACCTTGAAGTTTTGATAGTTTTGAACTGCGTAATAAGATCGTTTTATTAACACCATTTTTCAAGGTGTCTATTTGACTAGCAAAATCAAATTTCACAGGATCTAAATTTGTTGTAATTGGATGATTTGGGTTACTTGCTGCCAAAGGTGAGTAAGGCCATTGCAGCGGTTGAAATTGAGAATCACTACCTTCTCCAATCGCTAACGTGATAGGAGCAGAGTACAAATCATTGACTATTACAGGATTGATACGAACTCCATATTTAAAGAAAAAATCATTGAGATTGAGCTCTTTCATAATGGCTATACCGCGTCCAGACTCGTTGAGCAAACTATCTCGATCCATTACAATACTTTCGGTTAGCCAAAGACTTTTTCCACCGTTCATTGTATATTGATCAAGCACATATTTTTCTTCTTCGGAAAATGACTCACTAGGTTTTGCAGAAATGATTAAATCATAATTAGAAATATCACTTAATGTTTTTTGTGGATTACCGGCTACACTGTCTAAAGTAAAAGGTGCGAGAAAATAATGTTCGCTCATTTTTTTAAGAAAATCGGCAACATAGATGTCCTGTAATTGTCCGTTTCCTCTTAAAACTGCAATCTTTTTTTGTTTTGGAGTAACTAGCTTTTTAAATGCTTCGGCAAAAACATATTCTAAATTTTGAATAGAACCATTGACGAGTTCTTGATCTGTAGCGCCTATTTTATTTTTTATCAAAGGAACAATAACCGTTTGTTCATTATAACTGGCCAAAGCCCATGGGATAATGACCTCTTGAGATGTTTTGCCACTCTCCTTAATATTTATTTGAAAGGGTTGTAAACCTCTTTGGGCTAACTGCTGTATATTTTGATTCCTTGTTTTCTCATCTGCCAAGGGATTGATAAACTCAAACTTGACATTACTATTATATACAGCGAATTCTTCGAGTAGTTGTTGTGTTTCATCATGTAAACGTCTGAACTCTGAAGGAAAGTCACCTTCTAAAAATACATCAATTATTAATGGAGAATCCACATCCTCAACCGTTTTTAACGCTTCATTAGATAGGGTATAACGTTGATCTTGTGTTAAGTCAAAACGTTTATATAAATAGCTTGAGATGATATTAACAACGACAAGCGCAGCTAAAGTAATGACAATAACAATGATATTTTTTTTACTCTTTAGCATCCAATTTTTGTTCTTCTTTATATATTCTTAAATCGACAACTTTATTATTCTTAAATGATAGTTCTACACATCCTTTTTCGGTATTAAAAGCACCTGGTTCTAAACCTAACCCGTAATTCCATTTATTGTTGTTATAATCTTTATTAGAGTCGTCCCAAGACAACCATTCGTGTTTACCTAAAAGGGATTCAATGGCTGTTTTTGATTGGCCAACTAAAATTTCCGAAGTGATCATGTCATCAGATAATTCATAGCGTAGTGATGGTTTATCTTGCCATAATTCTGAAGAAAAATATTTTTCATGATGATAGTTGCTAAAAATATTAATCATAGGGTAAACGGCATAAAAATAGACCAAAGGCGTTAGTACTGCACTTACTAAAAACGTTAACCATAGACGCTTGTCTATCGTTTTTACAAATAGAAAAACTAAAACAAATGTGATGAGCATTGTAATGACTAATGGAATGGTAATAATCATCATTGATTAGCGCGTTTAATATTTAATTTGGTCAATATAAGAAACAGTGCCGTAACACTCAAAAAGTAAATAATGTCTCTGGTATCTAAAACACCACGACTCATACTTTTAAAATGTGATTCCATTCCTAATTTTTCTATGTAAAGCGCATCACCAAATAGATTGTAATTTGATAAACCTTCAAAACCAAAATAGAAAAAGAAACACAGAAAAATAGCGACAATAAATGCGACAATTTGATTATCGGTTAGGCTAGAGGTGAAAATACCAATTGCCGTATACGCTGCTATGAGAAATAAAAGTCCAAAATAAGAACCCATAATATTTCCCATATCGAGGTTGCCTTCTGGATTCCCTAATTTTGAAATGGTAAACACATATAATAAGGTTGGAATTAGAGCCATAACAATTAAAACAAAAGCCCCTAAGTATTTGCCTAGAATGATATTTAAATGACTAATTGGTTTTGTGAGTAATAATTCTAAAGTCCCTTGTTTTTTTTCATCTGCAAAACTTCGCATGGTGACTGCTGGTACTAAAAAAATAAGAATCCAAGGCGCTAATAAAAAGAAGGTTGATAAATCGGCGAAGCCGTTATCAAGAACATTGAAATCACCTTTAAATAACCAAAGAAATAGACCGTTGAGTAATAAAAATACAGCAATCACCAAATAACCAATTGGTGATGCAAAGAAGGTGTTTATTTCTTTTTTTAGGATTGCTAGCATTGAGTTTGTATGTTTATTTTATTGTCACGAATACACGAATATATAATTTTTTTACTGCTTACTGAAGACTGAGCACTGCTTACTTTAATGAAGCCAACTTGTCCACACTCCAAGCTTCAGGTTTTGCATTAAACATGGGTTTAGTTTTAGCCCAGATACCTTTAAATAAAACGGAGTGTCTATACTTCTCTAAATCAGCTTCGGCTCGCCAATAACTATACGTGAAAAAGATATTAGTATTGTGTTTGTCGCGATAGAGTTCTAAAAACTCACAACCGTCAAAGGCTCTAATATTACTTTTTTGAGATTCAAAGTTATTAAGAAACGCTTCAATTCTTGAAGGGGCAAAACTCATTTTTACGATTCGTACAAACATTTTTTAGTATTCAGTATTTATTTGTTGGCTTTAGTGGCTCGGTCTTCTGTATGGCGTCTTCGGTTCTTTTTCTGTACTAAGTTTTAGAAAAATTAACGGTCACAGTATCCATGACCTTCAATCCCATTAGGGAAGACGCGCTTCCTACAGTAGCGTTATCACTTTTATAAACTGCTATTTCCAAATAACCAGCCGAATTAAAAACGACTAATCGTTTGCCTTCATCATAGCGTTTTTCTTCTTGGATTTCAAAATTTATAGCATCACTATATTTTTCGAATATTTTTTTAAACTTATAGCTTCGCGCAGAAATTTCGTAAGTACGCGTTTTCTGTACATCTTCAAAAAATTTACGCTTAATGTTAGTAATCACATTTCCGTAGTTATCAATATATATGACACTACCAATAATCTGACTTCTTTCTTCACTAACAAACGGAATCAAATTCTTTATTGGTTTTATAGTTTCAATAATTTTACCAATAACTTCTAAAGTGCCACCTCGAGCAATATGGCAAGCTACATTTACAAATACATCCAATACAGGAAAACTGCTTGCTACACGATCATGAATATTAATTTCTACAATTTTTTGTGGCGCAATTTCTGAGCAAATCATACTCATAATCCCATTGTTAGCACAAATGAAATAATGGTCGTCTAATTTTACAGCGATGTGCTTGTTTTCTGGATTGAGCTCAGAATCAATTCCAATCATATGAATAGTCCCCTTTGGGAAACTACTGTATGCATTTTGTATGATGTAAGCAGCTTCTGGCACATTGAATGGGGCTACAGAATGGGAGATATCAACAATTCTTACATCAGGCAATTCGCTGTAAATAGCACCTTTTATAGCGCCAGCAAAGTGGTCTTTTTCTCCAAAATCGGTTGTTAATGTAATGATTGCCATTTGCTAAGCAAAAGAATTTATAGTTTATTATAGCTCATTTTTTAATCTCATATAAAACTGTTAAAAACTAATCATATTTTAACCTTAAGGAAACCTAAAGAATTAAATAGTTTAATTATTTTTGGTAGTATAGATGTTGAAATGAGTCTTATCTAGTCTCGTTACAAAACTAATAAAACAAAACAGATTAATTTATAATTCCACTCGCTTTTGAACGAACTTATTTTAGAACTAGAAGAAATCACTCCTAAAGAATTTTTTGGAGCTCAAAATGCTCATATCAAACTACTTAAAAAACACTTTCCTAAACTTAAAATTGTTGCCAGAGGTAGCACAATTAAGGCTTATGGTGACGAGGATGTACTCGAAGAGTTTGATCGTCGCATGACTATGTTGATGAAACACTTTGGGACCTATAATAAAATCGATGAAAATGTTATAGAACGTGTTTTGACTAGCCATAGTAGTGATGACTATAAGACATCAGAAAAAAGTGGAGAAGCGATTATTCATGGTGTTAACGGTAAAATTATTAAAGCGATTACCGTGAACCAACGTAAATTGGTGGAGAGTATGCGTACTAATGATATGGTATTTGCTATTGGTCCTGCAGGAACAGGAAAAACCTATACAGGAGTTGCTTTAGCGGTAAAAGCATTGAAAGCAAAAGAAGTGAAGCGTATCATTTTAACACGTCCTGCGGTTGAGGCTGGCGAGAATTTAGGATTTCTTCCAGGCGATTTAAAAGAAAAACTAGATCCATACATGCAACCGTTATATGATGCCCTTCGCGATATGATTCCCGCGGAACGTTTAGCAAGTTACATAGAAAACGGAACCATCCAGATTGCTCCTTTAGCTTTTATGCGTGGGCGAACTTTAGATAATGCTTTTGTGATTTTAGATGAAGGTCAAAATACAACGCATGCCCAAATGAAAATGTTTTTAACGCGTATGGGGAAAAGTGCCAAGTTCTTATTAACAGGAGATCCTGGACAGGTCGATTTACCGCGTCGATCAATTTCTGGATTAAAGGAAGCCCTTCTCGTATTAAAAAATGTGGAAGGTATTGGTATGGTTTACCTTGATGATAAGGATGTGATTCGTCATAGATTAGTGAAAAAAGTGTTAGAGGCGTATAGGAGTATTGAGAATAGGGAATAACCAATTCTTGCGAAATCAAAGATTCACGAATTCAATGCAATAAAAATGAATGAGTAATGTAGTAATCTTTTAACTATTAAAAGATGATCTCATCGTTTCACTCCTTGTAATGATAGTTTAAAGATAAAAATGAGCAATACAATAATAGAATCAAATTTCAGTTTCCCAAACCAAAAAAGTGTTTATAAAGGGAAAGTAAGGGCTGTTTATAATATTAATGATAAAGAGTTGGTCATGATTGCAACAGATCGTTTATCGGCTTTTGATGTCGTGATGCCAAAAGGAATTCCTTATAAAGGTCAAATCCTAAATCAGATTGCAACGAGCATGATGAAAGCCACTCAAGATTTAGTTCCTAATTGGTTAACAGCAATTCCAGATCCTAATGTGGCTGTAGGTCATATATGTGAACCTTTTAAAGTGGAAATGGTGATTCGTGGCTATATGTCTGGTCATGCAGCTCGTGAATATAAAGCGGGTAGACGTATACTTTGTGGTGTCCCAATGCCAGAAGGATTAAAAGAGAATGATAAATTTCCTGAACCCATAATTACGCCTGCTACTAAAGCAGAAATGGGAGATCATGATGAAGATATTTCTAGAGAGGACATTATTAAAAAGCATATCGTTTCCGAAGAAGATTATATCGTTTTAGAGGATTATACACGTAAACTTTTTCAACGCGGAACAGAAATCGCCGCTTCTAGAGGATTGATTTTGGTGGATACAAAGTATGAATTCGGAAAAACAAGGGATGGGAAAATCGTCTTAATTGATGAAATCCACACGCCAGATTCTTCGCGTTATTTTTATACAGAAGGTTACCAAGAACGTCAAGATAACAACGAAGCCCAAAAACAACTATCTAAAGAGTTTGTAAGGCAATGGTTAATCGCCAATAACTTTCAAGGTCTCGACGGTCAAACGGTTCCAGAAATGAGTGATGCATATATCAAAATGGTGAGCGATCGTTATATTGAACTCTACGAGAATATTATGGGAGAAGCCTTTGTTAAGGCTGATGTCTCTGATATCCAAAACCGTATTGAGGGGAATGTTTTGTCGTATCTAGGCCATTAATTAGCTTTTAATTGGTTTAGGTTTTTTATGGAATCTGGATATTCTTTAATTGCTTAGGCTTTTTCGAAACTTTCTATCGCCTTATCTTTATGTTTAGATGCTAGGTAGAAATCCCCTAAAGCATAATAAACATTAAAGCTTTTGGAATAATAGGCGACATTGAGTTTAAAAAACTTACCAACAAAATCTACTTTTTCCGTCTCCAAAAGGAGATATCCCATTTGATTAAGCATACTTTCATCTGGTTTATTTTCATAACCTAGGGTTTCCCAGGCTTTAGTATAATGTGTTTTCATTTCTTTTACAATGGCGGTATTGTCATCCAATAGATCACTATAGTCAATATTGAATTGATAAAAATCAAAAATGAATCGCATACGGTCATAAGTTGAAATTAGTGGCGCTGAATTATGGATATCATTTTCATACTATTTGGACGTAAATAAAAGTTGATTATTCATTCCGCTTTTTAGAAGATCCCTTGTTTTGAAATTGTAGTGATATGATGCACCATTGGCCCTTTTTCTTGTCTCACAGAAATCGTATCTATTCTTTTTTTAAGGTATTGGCAATTCCTAAATACAGGAATTTGTTTTTATACTTATTGTCTGCTAGGTCAGTATTTTTATATGTCGTAAATAATGTTTTATTATCCCAGCACATTGAAGGATGTATGGAAATATAACTATTGAATAATTCAGGCTTTTCAAGAAGCGCATCCATAACAAATAAACCACCAAAGGAATGTCCAATTGACATTTTATAGGGTTCTGTAGGATAGGTTTTGTCTATATAAGGTAATATTTTTTTTTAATAAAAGACAAGAAATTTTTACCATCTCCAGAGGCATTCGCTAGTCTTTCTAGAACCATCGGAGGTTTAGGTTCTGCTTTTGAGGACGTGAGATCACGTGTTCTATTTGTATTTGGTATAGCGGCATAAATCTATATTATGTCCTATTTAAGTGACTATTAAATGAGAGTTATAATACATAGGTATTGAATATGTTTTCCAATACTTTTTCTGGATCATCGCATAAACCAGGATGTGTCTTAGAACTTTGAATAATTGTGCTTCTAGTAGCTGCAAGCCATCTAAATCTATCAGATAGTTCAAATTCTCCTATAGTTCCTCCATTTGGATGACCGTCACAAATTAACTCCCAAGCTTTTAGATACGCATTAAGAACCTCTATGTCTAAGTCCTCTGAAAAAGCATTTAGTTTTGCGGGATCAATCTCATATTTGATGCCAAGAAATTTTTTCCGTTTAGAAAACAGAAGGACACCAACATTAAAGAATTCCTCACGTTCTACCTTGGGAACGATTCTAATAATGGCATATTCAAAAGTGACTTTATCTTGCATCTTCAGCTTCTTTAACTAAGGTATGAATCCTATTTAGTTTTACATTTAGATAGGTGGCGTACGCAGCTCTTATCTCATTTGGCGAAAGCGTATTAGATTCTTCTAACAACCATTCTTCTGGTATTTTTGAAATGATGTCTCTAATTACATGCTGACTAAGTACATCTGTAATGTCTTTTGAAGCCTCTTCTAAATGCGATGCATTCTTTAAGAGCACGTGATCTTTTATTAATGGAAATGTTCTCGTGAGATGATTTTCCCAAGTAGCCCAATTATGATGAAAATAGAAACTAGCACCATTATCAATAATCCATAATTCTTTATTCCAATGCAATAGATTAGTGTTTTTTGCGGTTCTATCAATATTGCTAATAAGACTGTCTAATAAAACTACTTTTGAAGCGGTCATCGCATCCACCTCAAAAACTAGTGGGTCATAGGTAATGGCACCTGATAAAAAATGTAATCCTAAGTTGAGACCAACACTAAACTTAAGTAAATCCTGAATTTCCTCATCAGGTTCAGTTTTACTTAAAGAATCATCTAAATTCATAAATACTAATTCAGGAATTTTTAACCCTAAAGCTCGTGCTAATTCTCCTCCAAGAAGTTCTGCAATGAGTGCTTTTTTTCCTTGACCAGCACCTCTAAATTTTAAAACATAAAGAAATCCGTCATCAGCTTTAACGATAGCAGGAAGAGAACCTCCTTCTCGCAATGGGTTTATATACTGTACAACATTTACAGTTCTAATTTCAATTGTCTTCATAATCACTAAAATAGTAAAAAGTTCTAATCTTTATGTCTCCCTATCATTTTTCTAACACCTTTATAAATAAAAGCATTGGTCTTCACATAGTAGAATGAAATAAAACAAACAACTACCATAAACACTAGAGCTCCAATGATAGCTTCTGTTGGGTTTAAAGCTTTAAAATAAAAATGGTTGAGTCCAAGTCCTGTAAAAGTTCCAAAGATAATTATAAAATGAATCACATAGATGGATAGTGTTTTCTGCCCAATTTTTCCAATAAGTGATCCTTTTAAAAAAGGTTCTGCTGCATAAAACACTCCAAGTAATAGCAGCACATCTCCGAAGCGTGTAAACAAATAGTTATAATAAGCAGAGGATTTAAATAATGCAATATCTGTCCAATAATAGAGCTTCATTAAAAGGAGAGACGAATACTCAATGAGTAAGCTTCCGAAGATAAAAAAACTTAAAACCGTTACCAAACGAAACCTGTTTCTATGTACATGAGAGAAAAAGATTGTGGCTAGAAATCCACCAAAAGCAGTAAATCCAAACCAAGGTAAAATTGTAAAAATAGAACCGTTTGATGTCGTCATATAATTGGCAAAAACTATAGGGATATGACTCAAATCTAAACGGCGATATAAAGGTTCTGTTAAAAAAGAAAAGCAACCTAATATGAATAATAAAAAGGATAAGAGTTTTACCTGTTTTCGAAATAAGACATAGCATCCAATAAGAATTATAAGTGATAACCCAATACATTGTAAGACGTCAATAACGAGTATGTAGTTACTAAAATCACCAGTGAGCCAACCAAATATATCTAGGCGAAGGGCGTAGCCGATACCAATTAAAAGTAACCCTCGATAAATCCCCTTTTTGATTCTTGGTTTGTCGTCACCTTTATCTTTGGCTTTTAAAAGAAGGTACAAAAATACCAAGCCCGAAATCGTGAAAAATGTAGGCGCAGTAATACCTCTAAAATAGGACCAAATTTGATATGCAATATTAGATTCATCTCTATAAATAGGGTCGAGAAGTGTATCTATAAAATGACCTTGAAGCATCATTAAGATTGCAAAAGCGCGCACTGCGTCAATAAAAAAGAGTCGGTTGGTTTTCAAAAATGCTTACATTGAGAAGTTAAAGATACTTTTAATTTTTATGTTCACTAAGTTTAATACCTTAGAAGGATAATTCACGAGGTATTTATGGACTATTTAAACGAATTTACTAATCAATTTTCGTCACTAGCTTGGGGAATTCCGCTAATAGTCTTACTTATTGGTGGTGGGCTATACTTACTTATCGTCTCAAGGTTTTTGCCATTTCGGTTTTTTGGTCATGCCATAAAAGTACTTCGAGGTAAATATGACGATCCTAGTGATTTTGGAGAAATTAGTCATTTTAAAGCCTTAACAACTGCGCTATCCTCAACTATTGGTATGGGGAATATTGCGGGTGTTGCTTTGGCGATTTCGATTGGAGGACCTGGAGCAATGTTCTGGATGTGGATTTCTGCTATTGTAGGAATGAGTACCAAGTTTTTCACATCTACATTGGCAATTATGTATAGAGGTGAGGATAGTAATGGCGACTTACAAGGCGGACCCATGTATTTTATTACAGAAGGTTTAGGGAAAAACTGGAAATTTCTAGCGGTTATGTTTTCTTTCTTCGGAATGTTAGGAGCAATGCCAGTGGTTAACGTCAATCAATTAAAACAAGCTATAAATGATATTATATTAATTCCAAATGGAGTAGAAGTTAACCTATATACAAACCTAGTCATTGCCGCTGTTTTAGTTTTTTTTACCAGTATTGTGATTCTTGGTGGTTTAAAACGGATAAGTAATATTGCTTCTAAAATGGTGCCTTCAATGGTTATATTATATTTCATTTTAGTCTTAATCATACTTGTAATTAACGCTACTGAAGTTCCCAAATATTTCCTCATGATTTTTACAGATGCTTTTGAAGCAGGTAGTTTAAAAGAGGACGATTATAAAGATGTAATAGGAGGTGTTCTTGGTGCTCTTGTATTATTAGGAATAAAACGTGGTGCGTTTTCAAACGAAGCTGGAATTGGCACTGCTCCAATGGCTCACGGAGCTGCAAAAACCAATGAACCTGTGCGCGAAGGTCTTGTCGCTATGTTAGGTCCTGTAATTGATACGTTGATTGTTTGCACACTGACTGCTTTAGCAATTTTGGTGACAGGTGTTTGGGAAACGACTTCAAATAACGGAGTCACGTTGACAGCCTCTGCGTTTCAAGATGCGATGCCTGGTTATGGACAATATCTTTTAATGATTTGTATATTTATTTTTAGTATGTCATCACTATTTTCATATGCTTACTACGGCACAAAATGCACATCATTTCTCTTTGGAGCAGATAAAAAACACTACTATAAATACCTGTATATCTCGAGTATCATATTAGCAGCAACAACACCGTTTGAAGCAATGATAAATTTTATTGACGGTATTTTTGCATTGATGGCAATCCCAACGATGTTAGCAACCATTATTATGGCGCCAAGAGTAGTTAAAGAAATTAAGGGATATAGAGCACGACTAAAGTCTTTGAACGAATAAAAAAACGCCTTTTCAATAGTGAAAACGCGTTTGCTTATTTTGGATATAGGTCTATTCTAACCTTTTTTTAATAAAATCTTTTCGTTTGTAAATTGGTTGGCTTCATCTAAAAATAGAATCATTTTGTTCCAGTTACTATTTGGCTCATAATAGTTTTTGTATTGCTTAGATGTTTTAATAATAAGCTGATTTCCTTCTAGCTTAGCAGTACTAATAAAGGCACCTGTTTCGTTATCAACAGATTTATTAAGTTTATCTAATCCAGCAACCGTATAACCATTTGGAATGTTTAAAGTAATTTGGTAATTAAAACTTCTAGGGTAAGCCATATAAATGTTTGCAGTTCTATTGCGCTCATTTTCGGTTAAATCAATTTGACCACCAATGAGCTTTCCAATTTCAATTATATAATTAGGTCCTGCTTTTTTGATCAAAGCATTTTTAGCTTTAAAACTTTCAGTAAACGTAAAATAAGAATCTAAACTAAAGCGACCATTGGCATCAATAGAGTAGCTATAATCTTCTATGTCATCACAAGAATATTCTTCTTTTGCACTGTCTTCAAAACGTTCCTTTTGCTTTGTTTTCAATTTTTCATTAAGCGCTTTTAATTCTTTTTCATATTTGATTTTATCTTTTTTTCGGCGTACAAGTTCAATCCAAGACTCAGTGTCATATTTTTTATAATCTTCATTCACATAATCACTATACAGTAAACGATCGTATTGTTGATCTGATTTTTCATGACCTTTAAAACTATTAATAGAGGTTAAGGTGATTTCAGAAAAATCGTCATTCAAAGAAACGGTCATGTCTTTTTTAGTTTCGTTTTGTGTGTATATGGACGTTGGTAATTTTCCTTTTTTTACTTGATCAATCCTATTTCTGCTTGCAGATAACAAATAGACGTCTGTATTTTCTAACAACGGCGGAAATTCATTTATAGTCGTGTGAGGTCCAAAATAAGAGGCATATAAAGGAGTCTCAGTATTTACTTTAACAAGAACATTAATATTTTTCTCAATAAGTAAATCCTCTAAAGGGCCATCATAACGCTTCTGTCCAACAACTATTTCGTAATCAATTTTTTGACGTTTTAAAAATTCTGTAAAGTGTCTTATAAACTGTCTTTCATTTTGAATAAATACAATATTACTGCCATAAACCATAAATGGATAGGATGTGATTTTTGCTTCTTTAATGAAAAACCCCTCTACGAAACGAGTTAAATAGTAATGCCTCATATAGTAAAAGGCAGCAGTTACTTTGTGGGCATCATTATCAAACGTTTTCTTTCTAAAGAAATCTTTAACGTCGCCTATGTCGCCATCTGGTTTGAAACGATGATCATAAAGATCAAGAACCTCCTCTTTAGTCACATTCGTTTTTATCATGTCTTCATCTTCTGGTAAAAAGGCTAATGCGCGATCTTCAAATTTGCCAGAACGAGCAAAATATACTTGAAACTTGTAAGATGGTGATTCTACTAAAGGATAAAACCATCGCGTAAATTCACTTTTTGCTATATTGTTCTCAGTGAGTTCATAGCGTCTAATGTTTCTCTTTTCCGAAGTGATTTGTTTTAAATCTGGAGCACCATTGTAAGAATCAAAGTTGATAAAGAAATCATTTTCGGTTTCAAAATAAAGTTTCAAATCCATGATTGGATATTCTTCTCCCAAACTTGTTTCTACAGGATCAAACCCAAAAGCGTAGGTAGATTTAAAAGGTTCTACTTTATAATAGTAATAATCAATAATATCTCCAACTTCTAAATTAGAGATGGCTAATTTAGTTTCGCCATCAACCTCTATAGCGTCTTTTTCTACATCAATTTCTGCTTCAGTACCATCTGGTTTAACAACTTTAATACCTACAAATGTATTTCCTTTTCTTTTCCAAGAAAATTGGCCTTTAGAGGATTTAAAGCGTTTGGTAAATGTGAATTCTGAAAATTCTTCAACAGCAGCATTATCTAATAGCTTTATTCGTTTTCTAATAGAGTTCGTGTAGGTGACACTTTTTCCAAAACTATGAAAATCATAATTCAGATTTTTATAAATAATGACAGCAGATTCATTAGTCCATTTTTCTGGGATATAATTGGCATTTTTATAAGTGTCTTTTGCTCCCCAAAAAAAGTCTTTTGCGGCTAATTCTTCTTTAGATTGTGAAAAACTAGAAATAGAAAATGCGAGAAATAGGAGTAGAAAGAGTTTAGGCATGGTATTAGTCTTTAGTTAAGATAATTTGTTCGTTATAAACAGCGTTAAGTTTAGTGATAAATTCATTCCACTCTTCAAAATCATTAATTTCTACTTTGGCGTATTTGATTTTAAAAAATTTCTTGTAAATAAGCGTATTGTTTTCTTTCGTAAAATTGACTTGCATATCGAAATTAGTACTAGATACATTGATGTTTTCTGGTAAATGGGTAATTGTATATCCTGTCGGAATTGTCAATCGCGTTATAGATTCTAAGTCTTTTTTAGTATCAAAAATGAAGTCTGTATGTCGTTTTTCCATAGTATAACCAGATAATTCTTTATCAAAATCGAGGTCTATATAAATTTGACCATCAAATGAAGAGATTGCATTTTTAATAGCTACACTGTAAGAAATGTTGATGTTATTGTCGCGATTTAATAGATCTGATGTTTCAATATTAGATACTTTAATATTACTATTTCCTTTATTGAGATAATACTCTAAGAACTCCTCTTTCCTGTCATTTTTGAGACTATTAAAATAGTAAAGTAATTGTGCTCTGCTTTCACCACTAAAAGCCTTATTTACGCTACCAATGATGTCATCATCAGTTAATTCAAAGTTATAAGCAAACTTTTCTTTGTTAAAATCTGCGGTGGTTGTTGGTACATATTCTAAAATAAATTCTTTTCCATTTTCAATAAGTACTTGCTTTCCTTGGATGCGATCTGCATATTCACCAAATGAATTAAACTTTTCTGTACCATCTAAAAAGATGATTTTATCATCCTTAAATAAAGTACATATCATATGATTGTCTACAGATAGGCTAGGCGTAGAGTAATCATAAGCAATATGCTTTGTGCCTATCCAAGTTAAACGGGCATCAAATCCTGCTTCAAGAAGCATCTGCTTAGTTAGGTTTGCCATGCCTTTGCAATCCCCATAACGTTTGTTAAAAACATTGTCAGCTTCATCAGGTTTGAAACCTGCGATGCCATCTTCAAAGGCAATATATCTAATATTATCCTGTACCCAGTAATAAATATTTTTGATTTTTTCGTTATCAGAACTTGTGTTTTCTGTTAATTCAACAACTTTAGATGTAATATCTGTGTTGTCATTATCAAGACTATTAACTAAAGATTTGTACCAATTATATAAATCCTGAGTCGAGTCAAATAAATTAACAGTCTCATCACCACTTTTAAATGTTTTCGCTAAAATAAGAACGTGAGGATAGATATAGGATGGTCCTGGAGCATTACTATCCTCATACATCGCCGATACATTTTTGAGTGTATAGGTATGTATTTTGGCATTACCTTTTGAGTTACTAGTCACTTTCTTCTCAATATCATAACCTTCAAAATTAAATTCTTTGAGTTCGAGATTTAACCAGTTAGGGATTTCAACTTTTATCGTTTTTTTTACTGTGGGATATTCATTATTAAAGTATAGTTTAGTAAAATATTTAACATCTTTATAATGTTTTTCTATATGCGTTAAGTAGCGGTATCCTCTCAGTGGAAAATCCATAACAGCATACTGTACACGACTGTCATTGTGAAACAAGTCATTACTTTTATAAGCCTCATCTTTTACATAAAAATTAGCTTCTTTTTCATTTCTATACATGATTTCAAACTCCTCAATAGAAGATTCACCGTCATAAAAGCAATATTTTTGAATGTCTGCTCGCGAATCAATATTAATCATGTTGTCTTTTGCAGAATGTACAACAGTTACTTTTCCATCACGCTTATTGAGATCAAAAGTCACATAGTCTACGCTAGAAATCAGTGCGATGTCGTCATCAGGAAACTCTTCTTTTAATACGTTAGCCTTTGCTTTGTCTTCAACTGTAGGTTCAATGCGTTTTTGTGAAAAAACAACAGTTGTTACTAGTATCATCGCAGTGATACTTAGAATTTTTTTAATCATAAATAGTAGTTAAGAATGCTAAGATATCATTTCAATATAAAACTTGAAACAAATAGGACGCCTTTTTCTTCGGAAATATCTCACAATTAGAAAAAACAGTTAAATAGCATTTTCAAGATGGCTGGAATTTATAAATGTAGTTCAAAGGATGCCTAATCATCATCATAATAGATTACTAGCCAAAACAGGACGCTGTTATCGATCAGTTTTTTTTATTCCGAAGTCTACATAATTAAAAATACATGTTAAATATGAGGACTTTAAATGTTGCTGTAGATTCTTATAGTTTAGTAATAATATCTAAAATGTGACTCTAGAATATTCAAATTTGAACCGGAAATTTTAAAATAATTAAACGTTATATTTAACCTTTAAAGCTAAATAAAACAAATGGCGAACCAACCAGGTGAATAAAGAAAGCGCTATATCAGGAATGGTTGTAGGTATTTTTGCGATGCTTTTATATATGATGAAATATAAATTAGGTTGGTTTGATGCTGTTCTACCTAGTGAAAGTGAATGGTGGTTCGGGATTTTGCCAGAAGGCTTTGGTAGTATCGCAATGTTAATTAATTTTATGGTGTCAATAGTTGTAATGAAATTTACAAAACCACCTCCAATAGAGGTTCAAGACATTTTAGAGAATATAAGAATTCCATCAGGAGCAGGAGATGCTACAAATCATTAATTATGAGTAATTATCACATAAAACATTTAGAAGAGTATTATCAAGTCTATAGAAAATCTGTTAGAAACCCAGAAATTTTTTGGGAAGAAATAGCCGAAGAACATTTTCTGTGGCGTAAAAAATGGGATACTGTTTTAGAATGGGATTTCGCAACACCAGAAGTAAAATGGTTTCAAGGAGCACAACTTAACATTACAGAAAATTGTATCGATAGACATTTAGCTACAAGAGGAGATAAAACAGCTATTCTTTTTGAACCTAATAATCCAGACGACGATGCAGAACATATTACATACAATCAATTATATCGTCGTGTAAATCAATTTGCAAATGTCTTAAAAGAGCAAGGTGTAAAAAAAGGAGATCGTGTATGTATTTATGTCCCTATGATTCCCGAATTAGCGATTGCAACGTTAGCATGTGCTAGAATTGGAGCTATACATTCTGTGGTTTTTGCAGGTTTTTCTGCAACCGCATTAGCAACTAGAATTAATGATAGTGATTGTAAAATAGTAATTACAAGTGATGGTTCGTATCGTGGAGCCAAAACTATCGATTTAAAAGGTATTGTAGATGAAGCTTTAGAAAGTTGTGATGGCGTAGAATCTGTTTTAGTCGCCAAGCGAATTAACTCAGATATTACCATGAAAGAAGGTCGCGATAAATGGTTACAACCATTACTAGATGAAGCTTCTAATCAATGCAAAGCAGAAGTTATGAATGCTGAAGACCCTTTATTTATTCTATATACGTCTGGTTCTACAGGAAAGCCAAAAGGAATGGTTCATACCACAGCTGGTTATATGGTGTACACAGCGTATACGTTTAAAAATGCATTTCAGTACAGGGAAAATGATGTGTATTGGTGTACCGCAGATATTGGTTGGATTACGGGACATAGTTACATTGTTTATGGGCCATTGTGCAATGGAGCAACAACAGTGATGTTTGAAGGTGTACCAAGCTATCCAGATTATAGTCGTTTTTGGGACATTGTAGAAAAACACAAAGTTAGTCAGTTTTACACAGCTCCTACCGCTATTAGAGCCTTAGCAAAACAAGGAGTAGAATTTGTAGAGAAACACGATTTATCTTCTCTTAAAGTTTTAGGTAGTGTAGGTGAGCCAATTAATGAAGAAGCTTGGCATTGGTATAACGACAATATAGGAAAAGGTAAAAGTCCAATTATAGATTCTTGGTGGCAAACAGAAACTGGTGGAATTATGATAACACCAATTCCGTATGTGACACCAACTAAACCGACCTATGCAACCTTGCCCTTTATTGGCATTCAACCTTGTATAATGGATGAGGATGGTCAAGAATTAAAAGGCAATCAAGTAGAAGGGCGTTTATGTATAAAATTTCCTTGGCCAAGTATTGCCCGCACTATTTGGGGAAATCACCAGCGTTATAAAGACACGTATTTTTCGACCTATGAACACAAATATTTCACAGGTGATGGAGCACTAAGAGACGAGGTTGGTTATTATAGAATTACAGGTAGAGTAGATGATGTTATTATTGTTTCTGGTCATAATCTAGGAACAGCACCAATTGAAGATGCGATTAACGAACATCCTGCAGTTGCTGAGAGTGCTATTGTTGGTTTTCCGCATGATATCAAAGGAAGCGCATTGTATGGTTATGTCACTTTAAAAGATTCAGGAGAAGGTAGAAACCACGACAATCTTCGTTTAGAAATTAATCAATTGATTTCCGATCGTATTGGGCCAATTGCAAAACTAAATAAAATTCAATTTACCGAAGGTTTACCAAAAACACGTAGTGGGAAAATCATGCGACGTATTCTTAGAAAAATTGCCGAAAAAGACACCAGTAATTTAGGTGATATAAGTACGTTGTTAAATCCAGAATGTGTGCAGGATATTATGGATAATGCCTTATAAATTAATTGAGATAAGATGAATTTTGACTGTGTTACGGGTTAAATTAGCATTGTAATAATTTAATGCAGTACCAACGGTTTAAAGAAAAACATGATAAAGAAAAACATACTTTTATTTATATTATTCATTATTTTTTCAAGTTGTGCTTCCAAGAAGTTTAAGGATATTACATACTTAGAAAAAGAGAACATAGAAGAAACTCTTAAACTTAATATTTTTCAACCTAGAGATAAAACTGCGGGAAAATTGCCAGTGGTGCTATTTGTGCATGGTGGCTATTGGACAGAAGGAGACAAAAATATTTATGGTTTTTTAGGACGTAATTTTTCAAAGAATGGTGTGGTTACGGTGATCCCATCTTATACATTAAGTCCAAAGGCTAATTACGACACTATGGCCTCCGAAATTGCTCAAGCATTAGAGTGGACCGCAAACAATATTGAAGACTACAATGGTGACCCAGAAAAAATTTATTTAATGGGTCATTCCGCAGGAGGTCATCTTATTGCATTAATTAGTACAAATCCGAAATACTTGGAAAACACCAAAGTGATTAAAGGTGTTATTTTAAATGATGCAGCAGGATTAGATATGTATACCTATCTACAAAATAATCCGCCAACGATGGCATACAATTATACAACAACTTGGACAACAGATCCCAAAGAATGGAAAAATGCATCTCCACTTTATTTTGTCGATGAAAAATCACCTCGGTTTCTTATTTATGTAGGTGAAAGGACGTATTCATCAATCATAAGACAGAATTCAGTTTTTGTGGAAAAACTTAATGAATTTCAGTCTGAAGTAAACCTTATTTTTTTAGATAAAAAACACATGCCAATGATGAGTCATTATCTCTTTCCTTGGACAAAACGTTATGATGAGATTTTGGAATTTATTAATAAAACTCAATTTTAAGAGGCCTGAAAGTCACACTTAAAATTGCTCGTTGAATTAATCCTGCTGTATAGCGGGATCTTAATCTGGAAATATTAAGTTCACGGAATCTTTAAATTAATAGGTCTTCAATTTAATTTTGCAATTTTCGATAAACGCCATATCGATATTGAACAACACAAATAATTAATCGTTTCTAATGAGGTGAAATAATTAAACTTATCTATTTTAATACCATCTCTAAGCAATTAGGTGAGGTGATGGTATACACAAATTATAATTTGATGTCTAATCTTTAACTACGCGAAAGCTGTGTTGTGTATCACCCGCGTAAATATTAACGATATATAATCCTGAAGTAAAGGACGACATATTGAGTTCTAGATTGGGCGTTGCTATTTGTTGTTTGTAGATATTTTGACCCAAAAGATTATAGACTTCTACACGATCTAAAGTGGATTTATATGTTATGTTTAGAATATCTTTAACTGGTGTTGGGTAAACAGACAACGAAGTGTCATCAAAAGATAACACACTTAAGGTTCCTACATCTATACTTAAATCTAAGGCTTGTCCGTAACCAGCAAAGAGTCCTTGACCAAATGGATTAAACTGTATTCCGCATGGGCTTATTTCAGCAGGAGAGTCGGCATCCTGATAGGTCTTTGTCATTCTCACACGAGTTATTCCTATAAGCGCATCACTAGGGACAGTAATATCCAAAGACACAAACATTCCATCATTACCATCTGTATTGGTAAGAGTTCCAACACTATAAATTTCACCAACATCATCTAGGAGATCGTTTTGGTTCCAGTCTATAAAAGCAACAATATCTGTATTGAAATCACCGTAAGTATTCCCTTTAATTTGTAGGGTATATATACTTTCTGGAACAACAAAAATAGTTGTGGTTGTTTTATCTACTAAAACAGAATTAGTATCTGTATTAATAATACTAGTTCCAGCAAAATCGATCGAAGTGATTTCTTCAACAGTCACATCATTGGCATCTGTAATATCACAATACGGAGCGGGAAAAGGTTGTGCATTTGCGCTAAAAGCAAATAGTACTAGCACGAGTACAAAAGTAATTTTTTTCATAATTTTTAAATTTTGATTGGTTATCAAGTTATAAAAAATATGTTGAAAATCTTTAAATTATTGGTTTTTAATAAAAGACAAAGGGTGTGCTTCTTTCAGCATATTTTAACCCTTGAATAGATTTGTTTAATAGAGTTTTGAAAACTATATAGTAATAGTTCTACGCCTGCGTTTTAACCAAGCAAAAACCAACAGCGACAGCACTCCAAAAATAGAAAACCCAATAAATAAAGGGAGCACAGAGGTCTTCACGAAACCACCTACATAGTTAGCAATTGGAACTGCCATGACTGTGGATACGAATCCGTTGATTGCTGCACCAATGCCTGCAATATGTCCAAGAGGCTCCATTGCTAAAGACCTCAAATTTCCGAAGAGAAAACCAACAGCAAAAAATTGCATTAAAAAGAAAGCTACCAATACATAGACACTTGGGTTTACACCTGTATGGAATAAAGCCACATACAATAACGACACTACAGCATAGGCGACAGTGGCATAAAAAGCAATATTAAAAGAACCAAACCGTATGACTAACCTACTATTGGTAAACGTCGCAAAACCTACGGAAAACGCTGTGCTTCCAAAAAGGTAAGGAAAAAGCTCTCCTAATTGATATTGGTCCTGATAAATTTGTTGTGACGTACTCAAATACACCATAAAAGAACCCGTAATAAAACCAGAGACTAGAGTAAATGCCATCGCGTCTTTATGTTTTAAAAACTCTTTGGTTCCCGTAATGAATATAGCTGGTGAAAATTTAATTCGGTTTTTGGGTGCTAAGGTTTCGGGTTGTCGTTTCCAGAACCATAATACGATGAGTAATCCTATGATGAGGTTGGCATTAAAAATAGCTTTCCAATCAAAAAAATCAAGTAGTAATTGTCCAAAGGTTGGTGCAACGATGGGCACTAAAATAAAGAACATGACAATAATGGAGAGAATCTTCGCCATAAAATCACCGCTATAAGTATCACGAGTCATCGCTATAGCAATGGTTCTTGGGGAGGAAAGACCAATACCTTGAAGGATACGACCAAAGATCATGACTTCTAAGCTATCTGTATTCACACAAATGATACTCGCGACAACAAATACAGCAAACCCAAAATAAACCATTGGTTTTCTTCCAAAACTATCAGATAGTGGCCCAAATATGAGTTGCCCAAAACCTAAGCCTAAAAAAATCATGGTAATCATCAATTGATTGTCCTTGACATCAATCACACCAAGCGCACTGCCAATTTCTGGTAAGGCAGGTAATAAGGCATCAATTGATAAAGCTACAATAGACATCAAAGATGCCATAAGTGCTATAAATTCAATCTTATAGGTGGGTTTTTGTTGCATCGTGCAAAAGTACGATTAAAGAAAGAGTATTTGTGGAGATAATTTGAATTAGCAAAACATTGGGGTATCAAAAGATTTGATATGAATTACAACCGTATCTTTGCATCACGAAATTCAATTATGAGACATCTACAAACACCAGAATCTAAAGATAAAAGCAAACCCAAAGTCACCTTAAAACAGGCTTTTAAAACTATTATTTGGCCACGAAGAAATTTAGTTTTCCTAGGATTAATACTTATCGTCATTAGAAGTTTATCAGGATTAGTATTGCCTTGGCAAAGTAAAGTATTGCTTGATGATGTCGTACCAAATGGCAATACAAGTGATATTTGGATGCTTATCACTATTGTTATGATTGCCATTACAATACAAGCAGTGACGTCTTTTCTACTCACAAAAATTTTGAGTGTGCAAGCACAGTATTTAATTAGTGAGTTGCGCGCACAGGTTCAAAAGAAAGTATTATCGCTACCAATTAGCTTTTTTGATAATACAAAATCGGGAGCTCTCGTTTCACGAATTATGAACGACGTGGAGGGTGTTCGAAATCTAATTGGTACTGGATTAGTGCAATTGGTTGGTGGAAGTTTTACAGCAATCGTGTCCTTAGTTATTTTAATAAAACTAAACGCTTGGATGACCTTATTTGTGTTTGTTCCTATATCTATCTTCGGAATAATAGCCTTAAAAGCCTTTAAATACATTCGTCCAATTTTTAGAACTAGAGGAAAAATTAATGCTGAGGTTACTGGTAGATTAACCGAAACTTTAGCAGGTGTTCGTGTTATAAAAGCTTTTAATGCAGAAGATCAGGAAAATAAAATATTTGAAAAAGGTGTGGATAGACTATTTCAAAATGTAAAAAAGAGCTTGACTGCAACAGCACTAATGACCAGTTCTTCCGCTTTTTTAATTGGAGTAGCTACAACCGGAATTATGGGAATTGGAGGATATTATATGATGCTAGGAGAGATGACAACTGGTGAGTTTTTATTTTTCACCCTAATATTAGGTTTCATGATTGCACCCATTGTGCAAATGAGTAATATAGGTAGTCAGTTGACTGAAGCTCTAGCTGGTTTAGATCGTACAGAGGAACTTATGAATTTAGCTGCGGAAGACGACGATACCAATAGAACCATAGAACTAGAAAACTTCAAAGGTGAGATAGAATTCAATGATGTGTCTTTTGCTTATGAAGTAGGGAAGCCTGTATTGCACAATATCAATTTTAAAGCAGAAACAGGCTCTGTGATCGCGTTGGTTGGAAGTTCCGGTTCTGGGAAATCAACTATCGCAGGATTATCCGCCACGTTTTTGAATCCGAAATCCGGAAAAATAACGATTGATGGTGAGGATATTTCACAAGTTAAATTAAAAAGTTTTAGGAGACATTTAGGCGTCGTTCTTCAAGATGAGTTTTTATTTGAAGGTACCATTAGGGAGAATATTATGTTCCCTAGACCAAATGCCACAGAAGCACAATTACAAGCCGCAGTAAAAGCAGCATACGTTAACGAATTTACAGATCGTTTTGATGAAGGTTTAGAGACCTTAATAGGTGAAAGAGGTGTTAAGTTATCGGGAGGTCAACGACAGCGAATCGCCATTGCAAGAGCTGTTTTAGCAGATCCTAAGATTATTATTTTAGATGAGGCAACGTCTAATTTAGATACTGAGAGTGAGGCTTTAATCCAAAAATCATTAGCACAATTAACTAAAGACAGAACAACGATTGTGATTGCTCACCGCCTGAGTACGATTAGAAAAGCAGATCAAATTTTAGTGATAGAAAACGGTAAAATTGCCGAGCGTGGTAATCATGACGAGCTCATTGCCTCACAAGGTCGTTACTTTGATTTATATACGTATCAAGCTAAGATTTAACAATTATTGTGTGATCATCTTTGGTTTATAATTGCGTTAATAAATTAATTATTAAAGCACTTTTGAAATTCAATTTCAATTATCTTTACTTGTTAATTTTGATAAAAATACTCATGAATAAATTTTGCCTATTGGTAAGTAGTGCTTTGATTTTCTTTATTTCGGAAATTGGAGCACAACAACAACAACAATCGTCTGTTCAAATTAAAGCACTTGTTGATACTTATAAAACTGATCCTCGTGGACCATACCTGCGTATCAAATGGTTTTGTGATGATGGCACGCAGCGTGAGCCAAAAGATCCTTGTCCAGATAATATAGGAGGTCTCCAGCATGCTAATTTTAAAGAATCTACTTTGAAACTTCGTATAACGAATCATCTTTTTTTGGGAGAAATATTAGTAGATAACAAACCACTGGACTTTTTAGACATAAATGATGATTATAGCCGACTAAAACAATATCAAATCAATGCGTATTTAGGAAGTATTGATGATGGTTGGATACTGCGTAAAGCGCAATATTATAGAGGAGCTATTCAAAGCGAAGATGAGGAGGCTTGGGGAAAGGAGTTTTTCGAAATCTTTTTAAAGGATGATGCCTTTTTGGATTCTCATTACTATTTGATTCGTCAGGTGTTAAGAGACATTCCCCATAATGGTGATGATAATTTAGCACAATTGATGAGAAGTCAGTCTAAAATATTATCTGAAGCGATTCCGTCGTTTATGGATGCTAGAATTAAAATTCACGGACAGCCACAAAATTCTGATATAGAATTGGTTAAAACGTTTATGGCTAACCAAAGCTCTAAGATTTCAGAAGTGAAACATAAAGAATTTGAAGCGTTAGTTTTAACAATGGAAACGTTTTATGCGCCTCTAAATCTTATGACTTTAGAAAGTGACATCAAGAGAATGTCATTGACAACCGATCTTAATAAAAGTTTTAGTATACTTATAGAATCATCTAAAAAGGAACCATCCGCCGAGCAAATTGTTGTGGATATTACTAATGTATTATATCAAATTAGGCTAGACATTAATAAAATAAAGAGCTCTAAAACACGACTATTAATTCTCGATTTATCAAATCGCTTAGAGCAAAAATTATTGATAGAATCCCAAAATTGGGAAACACCAACTTTAGCTGAAAATTTGCATAAAATAAATACGTTGATTTGTGCCTCTATGGGAACCGGATTAATTGAGAATTGGGAATACAATGCTATTGAGAATGTGATTCCTAATCAATTGGTAAATACTAAAATTAGTATTTCTGGTTTAAATGAATTGTTGGTAACCTCTAGAGGAGTTGTAGAATGGAGCGCGTCTATGGTCAAAGCTAATTATCAAGAGATAGTTGAGAAATACACTGCTTTTGAGCCATTGGCTTATGGGTTTATAGATGATCGTGTTCGCAGTAGTATTGCACTTAGTCTTGGAAATACCGTGAGTGATTTTGGTGCTTTTGTAGCTAAATTATCCAATATAGAAAATAAGGTGATGGCAATCGATAATCAAACGTCTATTAGAGGGCTTAATCCTGGATATGCTTATGGAACTTTTATTGTAGTTGATGGAAACCCTAATACTGTTGAAGTCGATACTAAAAATATTTATATATTTGAAAAACCACCTGCAGACTTAAAACCTATAGCTGGTATTATGACCGTTTCTGAAGGTAATTTAGTGTCTCATGTACAATTATTGGCGAGAAATTTAGGAATCCCAAATGCTGCATTGTCTTATGATAATTTGAAAGAATTAAAACAATTTAGTGGGAAAAAAGTATTTTATGCGGTTTCTAATAAAGGGAACGTAATTTTAAAATTAGAGGATGATATGTCTTCTTCGGAAAAAGAGTTATTCAGTAAAAAAGAGCGAAGCAAGAATGTTGTAGAAGTACCAACTGCAGAAATTAAGTTAGATATAAACACGATTGTTAACATGCGAGATGTTGATGCCAGTGATTCGGGGAAACTATGTGGACCAAAAGCTGCTAACTTAGGGGGATTAAAAAAGATGTTTCCCGAGCAAGTTGTTGAAGGTTTGATTATTCCCTTCGGAATATTTAGATCACATATGAATCAACAAATGCCTGGTGTAAACACCTCCTACTGGGAGTATTTAAATACCACTTTTGATGACGCAGACAAAATGAAAAGTGATAACGTTTCCGAAGACAAAATAGAAGCATTTCAATTGGAAGCTTTGTCAAAATTATATACAGCAATGTTAGATATCAATCTAGATGTTGTATTTGTCGCAGATATGAAGTCTAATTTTAAATCCGTTTTTGGTGCTTCAATGGGCGAGGTTCCTGTGTTTTTAAGGAGTGATACTAATATGGAGGATTTGAAAGAATTCACTGGGGCAGGATTAAACCTAACACTTTTTAACATCAAAGAAGAAGATAAAATTATTGAAGGTATAAAACGTGTTTGGGCTTCTGCATATTCAGAACGTAGCTTTAAATGGAGACAGAAATTTTTATCTAATCCAGAGAATGTATTTCCTTCAATATTGATTATTCCTAGCGTTGATGTAGATTACTCTGGAGTTATGATTACCAAAGGTATTAACTCTGGAAATGATGATGATTTAACAGTAGCATTTAGTCGTGGAGCAGGAGGAGCAGTTGATGGTCAATCTGCAGAAACAAGATTAATTACCACTAAAGGAAATGTGTTATTATCTCCAGCGAGACAACCAGATTATATAAGATTACCCCTATCTGGTGGAACAAAAAGATATACAACACCGTTTGAGACACCCATTTTAAATGAGAGTAACCTATCAGATATTAGGGAATTAGCCAGCGCTATTAGAAAATCTATGACCTCACATTCTGATTCTGAGAAACAAGCCTATGATGTAGAGTTTGGTTTTCAAAATAATAAATTATGGTTGTTTCAGATTAGACCATTCGTAGAAAATAAACAAGCAAAAAGTTCAGACTACTTGGCTTCTATTTCTTTTCAGAATGATGAGGGAGAGCTAGTGATGCTTAAAACAAAATTATAAGGCATGAAAAAAATATTTTATTTCGTAATCCTCATAGGCGCATTATTGTCTTTTGGATTTACGTCGTTTTATCCAATTGATGGCTATAAAACTACTGGTATAAAGCGTTTATATCAATTACAAAAGTTTCAAGAAGATTCTGTGCCTTATAAGAAGATTCCTTTTGGAGCTTATAAAAAGTTAGAAGACATCAAATTGAACTTAGTATCTAGAAAAGATAGCATTGATGCTCTTTTAGTGGAGGATAAAGATTTTGCTAAGGATATAGGGAAACTGTTTCCAGGTGCGGGATATTCTGGAAGTATCATGGATATGTCAAATCCTGATAAATTACGTTATGCAGCATTTAGAGAAAATGTAGGTTATCAACCAGGAAGTGTTGGTAAACTGGCAGTACTCTTAGCAGTTATGGATCAAATGGATAAAGTGTGTCCAGACTCTTGGGAACAACGTGCTATGTACATGAGAGATATCAAAGTAACCTCGAGGTATTGGGGATTAGGCGATCATCACACTATTCCAATTTATGATATTGAAAAAAATAAGCTTATAAAACGTCAAGTGATTGCAACAGATGAGTTTTCATTATATGAATGGTTAGATCACATGGTCTCAGTTAGTAATAATGGTGCAGCGAGTATTATGTATCGTGAAGCTATATTAATGGCAGCTTTTGGTCCTGATTATGTCAATTTAAATGCAGAGAAAGCAGAACAATACTTTAAAGACACACCCAGAGATTCATTAACTAATTTAGCACATGCTGTAGTCAATGAACCTTTACGAGAACTAGGGATTACGGAGGATGATTGGCGCTTAGGAGGTATGTTTACAAGGACTGCTGATAAGTATGTTGGTAGAAAAGGAGGCAGTACTAGTACGCCAAAAGGATTGATGAAATTTTTAGTTCAATTAGAGCAAGGGAAGGTTATTGATGAGAAATCTAGTTTAGAAATAAAGCGTATTATGTATTCTACAGATCGTAGGATTAGATATGCAAAATCTAGTCGATTAGATAGTGCAGCAGTATATTATAAATCTGGTAGTTATTACAAATGTGATCGCGTAAAAAACCCCGACTGTAAAGATTATGCTGGAAATGTGTTTAACTTTATGAATTCTGTAATTATTGTAGAGCACCCTAATGGAGTGAAATATATTACGTGTTTAATGACTAATGTTCTCAATAAGAATTCTGCAGGAAACCATATGTACTTGGCCAGTATGATTGATGATATTATAAATAAAGATAATAATGCAATGAAGGAAGCAATAAAAGAAGTAGAGTATAAAAGTGATAAAGACGAAACAGATAATTAATAATTATTGTTTATTCTTTTTCAATATGGCTAAAGCATCAAGTGCAAAGAATTTTACATTTTTGTTTTGATGCTTTTTGAGTTTGTTTAGAATTGGTTTATAGCTGTCATCTCCAAGTAATTTAATAAGCTGTAAAGCCTCTAGTTTTATTTTCTTTCCTCTGTTTTTTATGAGCATTTGTAAACACTCCTTTTCACTCATTATTCTCAATTGTAAGGTAGAAGTATCACTGTCGTTATTTGATAATACATAATGCTCAATAAGAGGTAAGACAGATTGTTTTAACTGACTTCGAAGCAGGTTGTCTAAAAATTCTAGTGCATTAATTCGAGCCTCTTTTACATTACTTAGTAGAGCTGAGTACGTGATTTCTATATCTGATTCTTCATAGACTAAACTTAATAAATTGAATAGACATTTTAAGCTATCTTCAGTTTGCCCCTCAAGAACTTCAATGATTCGCTGTCTCGCTATTAATAATTCAGGTGATTGATGAGGTGAATTTTCGTCAGGTAATTCTAAATGGATAACCTGTTGTAAAGAAGCAATAGCATCTAGAGTACGCTTGTAATAAGCACTCTCTTTTATGATTCTATTTCTAAGTAAACGCTTATTAAAATACAAGCCATTATCATTATTTTTTAATTTGTTTAAAGCTTTAATGGCAGCCAAACGTATGATGATGTCCTTACTATTAAGTAATTTCATAAGAACATTGACTGCTTTTTGAGTTTTAAATGCACTAATGATCTTTGGCATCTGGGAAGCTATGTTGTTGTTGATTGTTTCCGTTTTTTCTAATTCAACAATATAATCAATGATCTTAATACCGTAATTTTTGAGAGCTTTTATAGCAGTTTTTCGATATATTTTTTCTGAAACAAACTCAAATAGTTTATCAATAAATTGATCGCTAGAAGCTATTCCTGCAGCTTTAATAGCATGCTTTTTTATATACGTATTATCATTTTCTAGATGAGTCGCAATAAATGGAAAGTACTTAGCCATACCAGACTCGGCAATAGTGATTAGTAGTGATGCAATTGAGGGTTCTCTCTCTTGATTTTCTGGTAAGGATAAAGATGTAACTCTAGTTTCAATTCTATTGTATAAATTAAATTGTAATGCGAGTTTTTGATTGGCAGATGCTTCTTTTGCTAAGCATAATAGTGCCGCATTGGAGATGTAATCGCTGTCATGATTTAAATAGGTATTAAAAAACGGATGTTCTTTTATAGAAGAATGATTTAAAATATACTCTAGAGCAGTAAACACTAATTCATCATCTTCTGCATATACCAAAGGTTCGACACGATTTAATCCAGTTCCTTTATCATAAATATAAAATTGTTTGATAGCAGCAGCTTTTACTTTATTAGAGGGATGATTAAGTAAGCCAATAATACTAGTTTTAAGGGCATTAAGTTTATTGGACTTTAAGTAGTTTAATAAGTTTAATATTTGCTCTTCTTGCCCTTCGTTTAGGATCTTGCGAGCAGCTTTTAAAGTCGTTTGAAATTTTGCTTTAGAAGATGTTTCCGAAGTATTACTATTAAGTGTGCGCTGAATATTTACTCTAAATGAATCAAAATAAGCCTCACGCAGTTTATAAATGAGAATAATCCAGATAAATACAAATAGAATTATGATTACTGTAATATAAGAGGTGTTTAAGTCTAATTTTCTAATTAAAAATATAAGTATAAAACCAGCGATACCAGTAGATATGCTGTCTACGGCGACATCAATATAAGATTTTGCTTGATTTTTTATTTGTAACGGTATTGGCATAATTGACAATTCAATAGCAGCCTTATGAATAGATTGTTTAAAGCTACCATCCACTCCTTTTATGATGATTAATACCCATAACTCCGGAAATGTTAAAAACAACAAACTACCGAGTGCTATAACAAACGGTAGGATCAATAGGGTGGAAGCAACGCCTAGTTTGCTTAATATGCGGTTAGTTAGAAACAATTGCATCGTCAGTGCGATCACATTAAAAGTAGAGAACCAAAATCCGAAAAAAGAGGCTAATTCTTCAGTATCTGAAAAGGCTTTATTTGCAAAATCACTAAACTGAAAATCTACTAGTTTTGCAACAATAACACTTATGCCTGTAATTAACGCAAGATAAGTAAGGTGCTTTGATTGTAAAATCACTTTGAAAGAACTTTGCTCTAAGCCATCTTCGGTATGTTTTCGTTGTGCTCTAATATACGTATTGAGCTTATGAACTCTTAATTTCCAAATCTTGTGAATGATTGGGATACAGCTGAGAATTAGAATAGCTGCCAAAACAATAACTTCCTTATTTCCAAAATTAGTAACTACAAGACTTGTTAAATAGCCACCAAAAACACCTCCTGCGATTGCTCCAGCACCAATAAAACCAAATAATCGTTTTGCTTCCCTAGCATTAAATACCATATTTGCCAACACCCAAAATTGAGATGTAGCCATTACAGCAAACAATGACACTGCTAAATAGTAAACATAAAGCAGCCAATCTTCCAAAAGCGAATATTCTAAAATTATGGCGAGCCCTAAAAAGATCAAACTAAAGGTTATCAAAGATATTGAAGTCACTTTTAGTAACGAAAATTTTTGAATAGCTCGATTATAAAAATAGGAGGTAATAACTGCTACTACAGCTACTAAAAGATAACCATAGGGTAAATTATCGGCACCAAGTCGAGATAAAAATAATGCATTTACTGTTGGCTTAACAATTAGTAAAACAGTTATAACAATGAAGATGTATAACTGCATTAAAAAAGAGATGTATATTTCACCATCTCTTATGCCAAATGTTTTATTAATTAAAGTTCTAAGCAAGCCTTATTTTTTCGTTTTTCCTTTCGATAAAGAACGTGATTTTTTTAATATTTTTTCTACTGGCATTACTAAATCTCGTATAATTTGTTCTCCAAAAGCGTTGTCTATCAAAGCGACGATAATATATTTGCGTTTAGGTCCCCAAACTAAAGCAGAATCTGCATGCCAGTTCTTCCAAGACCCTGATTTTCTATAAACAGTGGCATTAGGTGCAATCTTATCCAAAGTGTTTACGAATTTATGATGTAGAGCAGGATCTTTTAGAATAGCTAACATTTCTTCTGAACTCTCGGTACTTACTAAATTGCCCATAGCTAATTGGTAGTAAAACCTACAAACTTGTTTCGCTGTTGCTGCGTGACTTAAGCCCTTCATTGGTTCCGGGTTTCGTTTCCCCCCAGCTGCATATCTTTTGCCTACCCAGAGTCCGCCACCTTCTTCCTCATCATAAAACATATTTTGAGGTGATCTTAGAACAGCTTCAATTTTCTCATAACCCAAACGATCAATCATTCTAGTAGATGCTTGGTTATTTGATTTACTAATCATTAAACGTAAATCTTTTTTGATTTCTTTAGTGTATTCTAATTCACCTTTGTCAATCGCATCCATGGCAGCGAGCAAGATTGCTATTTTTGGTAAACTAGCAGCATACATCATATGGTCATCATTAATACCAGCGTACTTATAATCGCCTTCAACGCTTAAATCTACAATGCCAATAGACATTAGGTTTTTAGCTATTAGGCCTTTCCATGTAGGGTTTGAATTTATTTCAGTGTATAGTAGATTGCGAAGTTCGATATTTTCTATTTCAGCAATCTTATCAATTTCGTTCACTTGTTCAAGAGGAAGCTCGTCTTGAGCAAAACTTGTCCATGTCGTATATACGAATGCAAATAATAAAATATAATTTTTTATTGGTATCATCTAAGCGTTGCTCTATAAGAGACAAAATCAACAAAATATATTCCACAAAGTGGATGTTGAAAAAAATATTTTGATCTGTTTTGTCTGGTTGTTTAATTCTATTTATTAAAGTATGCTATTTGATATTATATCTGTTTGAAGTATGCGTTCTATAGGTTTAACAAGGCTGCGAATGATATTTTCGCCTTGAGAATCTTCAATAAGCGCAACTAAAATATAGCGTCTATTAGGCTCTTTTCCCCAAACGAGTATGGAATCTGAATGGTAACTTTTCCATGATCCAGATTTTCTATACAATTCTGCCTCAGGTGCAATTTGTTCAATCGTATTTACAAATTTGTGATGTAATTCAGGATCACCCATTATTTTAAGCATTTGTGTTGATCGTTTTCTGTTTACTAATTTGCCATTAGCTAACAAATAATAATAGCGGCATACTTGATTTACCGTTGCTGCATGACTCAGGTTTTTAAGTGGTTCTCTATTTGTGTCTCCACCACTTCCATAACGTTTTCCAACCCAAAGTCCGCCTCCATGATCTTCATCATAAAACATATACTTAGGATCTGTCATTACCGCTTCAATTTTATCATAACCAACTCTATCTATCATTCTGGTTGAGGCAGCATTATTGGATTTACTAATCATGAGACGCATGTCATTTTTTACATCATTTGTCTCTTTAAGTTCTCCTTTTTCAATGGCATCCATGGCAGCTAAAAGAATTGCAATCTTAGGTAAACTAGCTGCATACATCATGTGATTACCGTTGATGTTGGCAAATTTTACTTGATTAGGGTTGCTTAAATCTACGACGCCAATAGACATCTTTTTTTGGGCGATTAATGATTTCCAATGCGGATTCTTGTTTATCTCTCTTTCTAAACTAGCTTGTAACTGCGAATCAACTAGGGTTCTAAGTGGTTTAATTTTAGAATCATTCATTTTAATAGGAAGTCCATTTTGACTAAAAAGGACACTATAAAAAATTAAAAACAATAGCGTAAATACAAATTTGTTTGTCATCAATTTATGTTATTAGAAAGTAGCCAAAATTATCTAATAAATGAATTGCTTTGATGTTAAATTTCACAGCTGACTAAAAATTTATTTTATAGTAAAAACGCCAATTTTTTGAATATAGCGGTTGAAACTGTTAAAATTTATATTTTAATCGTAAACAAATCTGCTTATAAAGGGATATTCCCATACTCACACTTATGTCTGTCCACTTCTTTATCTTGCAACATAGCAAATGCCTCAATCAACTTTCCTCTTGTGTTCTTCAAAAGAATAGCATCAGTTTAAGACCTTTCTTTTTAAAATCATAAGGTTTAGCAATTTTGTTTTCTTTGATAGAATTATAAATAGTTCTTAATCCATTTAAGGACTCACTTAGCATGTCGCCTAAGGCAAATTAAGGATCATAAACGAACGTTTAATTTAGAATAAAAATTTTACAATTTATTAACTGTTCCATAAGATTATATTAAAGCTTATAACTAAAAATAAAGGTCTCTTTACTTAAAAAAAAAATGGAGTTATTTTTAGTCGCTTTTGGAGCCTTATTTTCAATTATGAATCCTTTGGGAACAGTCCCTGTTTTTGTTGGATTAACAGAAGAGCATAGTAAAAAGGAACGTGCAATCACTGCTTTTTGGACTGCCATTGACGTGCTTATAATCTTACTCTTATCTTTTTTTGCAGGACATTATATCCTATCCTTTTTTGGGATTAGCTTAAATGCCTTAAAAATTGCAGGAGGTTTAATAATCGCTTCTTCAGGTTTTGCTTTGTTAACTGGTAAATTTAAGGAGCACAAAGGGATGAAGCGGCAGAAAGTACAGGAAGATATTCATTCTCGAGAGGCTATTTCACTAACACCTTTAGCCATACCTATGTTAGCTGGTCCTGGAACCATTTCTTTGCTCATTACCTATAATCAAGAATATCAACGTACTATAGATGTTTTAATAATTGTTGGTGCCTTGGTGTTAGCAGCACTATCCATTTATTTAGTGTTAAAAGGAGCACATTTTATTGTGAAGTTTTTGGGAGCGTCTGGTATCAACGCATTGTCTAGAATTATCGGGTTTATTGTTATTGCTATTGGCGTTGAATATATTATTGCTTCTGTGGTGGATATAGTCTCTCACATTAAATTTTAAAACATAAAAAATTACTTAACTTTGAGTGGTTTTTTGTTTTATAAAGGAATATTTCCATGCTTTCGTTTAGGTCTGTCCACGTCTTTATTTTGTAGCATAGCAAATGCCTTAATCAACTTTCGCCGTGTGTCCTTAGGGAGTATGACTTCGTCAATAAAACCACGTTCAGCAGCGCTATAAGGGTTGGCGAAAAGTTCAGCATATTCTGCTTCTTTTTCTTTCCACTTCGCTTCTTTATCTTCAGAAGCATTGATTTCCTTTTTAAAAATGATCTCTGCAGCACCTTTTGCGCCCATAACAGCAATTTCTGCACTTGGCCAAGCAAAATTTATATCACTACCAATATGTTTTGAGTTCATGACATCGTAAGCGCCTCCATAGGCTTTTCGAGTAATAACTGTGATTCTTGGCACTGTAGCTTCACTAAAGGCATACAGTAATTTTGCACCATGAACAATAATTCCATTCCACTCTTGGTCGGTTCCAGGTAAAAATCCTGGCACATCTTCTAAGGTCAACAACGGAATATTAAAACAGTCACAAAAACGAACAAAACGTGCTGCCTTTTTAGAGCTATTCACATCTAAAACACCAGCTAAAAACAGGGGTTGATTGGCAATAATTCCAATACTTCGTCCTCCTAATCGTGCAAAACCTACAAGTATATTCTCAGCATGATTTTTATGAATTTCATAAAATGAATCTTCATCAATAATACCAGTGATTACCTCATGCATATCATAAGGTTTGTTGGCGTTATCTGGTATAATTGTAGATAAATTTTCTCTGACTTCATCTTGCAGTTCAAATGGGAGTAGCGCAGGAGTTTCAGTATTATTTTGTGGCAGATAGCTCAATAGCGATTTTAGATCTTCCAAACATTCTACGTCATTTGGAGATGTTTTATGAGCCACCCCAGATTTTGTAGAATGTGTGCTTGCGCCTCCAAGTTCTTCTGAAGTCACCGTTTCATTGGTTACTGTTTTTACAACATTTGGTCCAGTGACAAACATATAGCTAGTGTCTTCCACCATTAATGTGAAATCTGTCATTGCAGGAGAGTACACGGCACCACCAGCACAAGGTCCCATGATTGCAGATAATTGAGGTATCACACCAGAGGCCTGTACATTGCGATAAAAAATATCAGCGTAACCTCCAAGAGAACGCACACCTTCCTGTATGCGAGCACCTCCAGAATCATTAAGCCCTATTATTGGAGCACCCACTTTAACTGCTAAATCCATAACCTTGCAAATTTTTTCGGCGTGCGTTTCAGACAATGAACCACCAAAAACAGTGAAATCTTGAGCAAAAATATAGATTAGTCTTCCGTTAATAGTTCCATAACCCGTAACCACACCATCCCCATAGAATTTTTGCTTTTCCATGCCAAAATCTTTTGTCCTGTGCATTACTAAGGCACCAATTTCTTCAAAGGATTGGTCATCTAAAAGATACATGACGCGCTGTCTAGCGGTCAATTTCTTTTTTTCATGCTGCTTATCAATTCTAATTTGGCCACCTCCTAAATGGGCTAATCTTAATTTTCCGGTGAGGTCTTTTATTTTATCGTCCATTGGTATGGTGTGTTGTTTTGTTGCTTTTTGTTGAGTTGTTTTTACTCAAACATGATACTCATTTTATACTTACTGCTGGTTATTAAAACCCTTATTATGTCACTTTGTGAAATCTGTCTTCCAATTGCGAAAAGGGAAGAGCTTTACTATTGATAAATTTTAACTTTTTTCAAATACTCTTAAACTCTGTGCTTTCTTCGTGAATCTTTGCGTGATAGTTTTTCAACTTCAGGTTCAACTTCTTTCTGGAATTTTCAATTGTTTCTGTTCTTCGATATAGTGCTTAACTGCAATTAAAGCAGCGATTCTAGCTTCAGTTTTTTGTTGCTCTAGTAATTGTTCTGGCGCATAATATTTTTTTACAAAATGGGTGTCAAAATTACCACTTCGGAAAGCGTCATGCTGACAAACAAAGGTTCCAAATGGTAAGGTGGTTTGAATGCCTTCTATGTGATAATCGCTAATGGCGCTTATCATTAACGAAATGGCCTCGTCACGCGTATTTCCGTAGGTAATCAACTTAGAGATCATAGGGTCATAATAAATAGGAATTTCCATGCCTTCTTCAAATCCGTTATCAACTCGAATCCCTTTGCCTTCAGGCATTTTGTATGTTTCTAAAGTTCCAACACTAGGTAGGAAGTCATTAAGCGGGTCTTCAGCATATACACGCAATTCTAGAGCGTGGCCATGAATCTTTATGTCCTCTTGCTTCATGGGTAAAACCTCACCACGAGCCACTTGAATTTGAAGTTCTACCAAATCTGTATTTGTAATGATTTCAGAAACTGGATGTTCTACTTGTAAGCGCGTATTCATCTCTAGAAAATAGAAATTAAGATTCTCGTCTAGTAAGAATTCCACAGTACCTGCGCCAACATAATCACAGGCTTTAGCAACTCTTACAGCGGCTTCGCCCATTTCTTGACGTAGCTTTGGAGTTAGCACACTAGAAGGTGCCTCTTCAACTACTTTTTGGTGGCGACGTTGAATACTGCACTCGCGTTCAAATAAATGAATCACATTACCGTGCGTATCTGCCATCACTTGGATTTCAATATGTCTTGGTGATGCCACATACTTTTCTATAAATACAGAGCCATCACCAAAAGAATTAATCGCTTCACTAATAGCGCGATCCATTTGAGGTTCAAATTCAGCTTCGTTTTCTACAATACGCATTCCTTTTCCACCACCTCCAGCAGACGCTTTTATAAGAATAGGAAATCCGATTTTTGCAGCTATTTTTTTGGCTTCAGGAATATCTGTAATGGCTTTATCAGTTCCAGGAACCATTGGTATGTCATACGCTTTCACGGCATCTTTTGCAGCAAGTTTACTTCCCATGACACGAATGGCATGAGATTTAGGACCGATAAAGATGATGTTATTTTTTTCGCAGGCTTCAGCGAAATCTGCATTTTCACTCAAAAACCCATAACCAGGATGAATCGCATCGACATTGAGGCTTTTTGCAACTTCGATTATTTTACTCCCTAATAAATAAGATCTGCTAGAAGGCGCTTCTCCAATATGAACTGCTTCATCTGCGTATTTTACGTGGGGTGATTGTCTGTCTATTGTGGAGTACACTGCAACGGTTTTGATTCCCATTTTTCTCGCAGTTTTCATCACACGTATTGCGATTTCTCCACGATTTGCTACCAGTATTTTTTTCATTGAAAAAATGTGTTTTTCATTTCCGTGAAAACGGAAATCTTATTGTTTTATTTTAAGGAGGTTTTTGAAGCCTGGCTGGACACTAACAAGTGATTATGTCTCAAACTCAATTAGCAATTGATTTTTATCTACAGCATCTCCTTTTTCAACAGAGATAGATTTAATAATTCCTTCTCTAGGAGAGGTTAATACGTTTTCCATTTTCATGGCTTCTAAGATCAATAGTGTATCATTTTCTTTAATGTGCTGTCCAGCTTGTACACTAATTTCGAGGATTAATCCAGGCATTGGAGCTTTTATATCATTAATGACTTTAGAGCTTCCTACCTCAAATCCCATTTCTTTTATTAATGAGTCTAACTCATTAAAAACGTGTATATTATAAGTAGTATTGTTGATTTTTACTTGAATTAATTTTTTATTGAAATTTGAAGTGGATATTTCAGCTTTAAAAGAGGTATTATCATATAAAACATGATACACGTTATCTGAAACTTTTATGCTGTTGAGTTGGGAACTTTCTGTTTCTGAAATATCAAAATTTAATGACGAATTGACATTTACTTTAAAGGATTGACTCATTAAAATAGGTTTTAATTTGATGTAAAGATAACGAAATATAACGTTTTCGTAAACGTGAATTTTTAATAAAAGAACTAAAAATATTTATAGATATTATAAGTTATTTTGAGAATTAAAGCGCAAATCGTATAGGTGTTTTTTATCACTTTACGTGCCGATTTTATTCCAAAAATTAGTAAAAAAAGTTAAGTTATTTCCTTTAAAACAGCTTCGATCACATGTTCATAATAAGCTTTGTTGGAAGGCACAAAATGATTATTTACACCAATGTTATCAAGAATTTCATGAAACTCAAACATAGAGACATATTTTAAATCTTCTACTTCTTCTATTTGCGCATCAAAATCTTCTAACCATAAATCGGTCTTAACTATAAATGTATGATGAAATTCATTGTCTGTTATGCCGTTGGGATGAGAGTTAAAACACTCATAAACGCCCACTTTAATTAACTTTTCTTCGGAAATATCAACTCCTATTTCCTCTTTAGCTTCTCTAACAGCAGCCTGTTCGGGAGTTTCTCCTGCATCAATATGTCCAGCAACCGAAACATCCCAAAGTAACGGGTAAATTAATTTTGATGCTGCACGTTGTTGGAGTAGGACATCACCTTCCGAAGTAAAAAACCAAACATGAGTAGTGTTGTGTAAGTGCCCTTTTGAATGGATTTCAGATTTTGGTACAGAAACCCCTGTTGGTGTTCCGTTTTTGTCTACGATGTCTATGTGTTCTTCCATGGGCTATTTGATAACAGATTTAATACAGTCAACGAGTTTAATAAAATCCTTTTCTGTATTAAATAAATGACAAGAAATACGAATAAATTTGCCTCTAAAGGAGACAAATATCTGTTGCTGTTGTAACGCCGTTTTTAGTGTCTTAACATCTATATTTTCTGGTAGCTTTACACCAAATAAATGATGGGTTCTATAATCTGGGTGTTCAATTTGGCATCCTAAAGTAATGAGTTGTTGTGTCGCTTCAAATGAAATTGAACGACAATACGCTTGTATGGATTCTGGAGTCCATTTTATGATTTGCTTTAGTGCTTCAATTTGCATTTTCACATAGATGAAATCACCACTTTCTCCAACGGCATAACGATTTGCGAATGGTTTATACTGCTCTTCATAATTGGTTAAATCTGAGAGCTTTTCACTATGCATTCGGTTGGCCCAGTTGTCTTCAATAGACTCTCCATGGTCAAAATAGCTTCCGTAGTAGGCATAACCACAACCGTAAGGTCCAAATAGCCATTTGTAGCCAGCGCAAATCAAGGCGTCTGGTTCAATCTCTTTTATTGAAAAGTGAACAGCACCAATGGTTTGACTCCCATCAATAATTAATAGCGCGTTATGTGTATTGGTCTTCTCTCTAATTGCTTTAAGGTTGAAAACAGTTCCGTTAGACCAATGTATATTTCCTAAAGCGACTACTGCCGTTTTACTAGTAATGGCATCTAGAATATCTAGATTCCACTGTTTAGCGTTATTGACTTTTAAATTAGGACTGGCAATCGTTACAAGTTTTGCATCATATTTATTAGCAAGTTTTTTCCAAGCATAAATATTACTTGGAAACTGTTCTTCAATAACTAGAATCTCATCATTAGGATTCAACTTGATATTATTTGTTACGGTTGCTATTCCGTATGAAACAGATGGAATACTTGCAATACGTTCTGGTTCGTCATTATCAATCAGTTTGGAAAACAAACCTTTGAGTTCGGTTACAGGATCAAAAAAATCAGAAACAGGAATGGTATACGGTTTACTCTTTTGAAGGACCGCATCCAAACCAGCTTGCTCAACTGCTTTAAAGGAAGGCGAAAGGCTAGCTATATTTAAATAGGTTACTTCGTCTGGAATACTGAATAGATGATTTTGGTTTGATAATGTCATAATTAAAGAAAAAAAATCCTGCAAAAGCAGGATTGATTAGTTATTCAAAATAAGAAAATGTTTCATCACCCTTTATTTTAAGTAAGGTTTCGTAGATCATTTTAATCACGTTTTCAACGTCATCACGATGGACCATTTCAACAGTGGTATGCATGTAGCGTAATGGTAATGAGATCAATGCAGAAGCCACGCCACCATTACTATAAGCAAAGGCATCTGTATCTGTTCCTGTTGCTCTTGATAAAGCAGAACGTTGAAAAGGTATTTTCTTTTCTGTAGCAGTATCTGTAATTAAATCGCGCAACTTTTGTTGTACAGCAGGAGCGTAAGCAATCACAGGACCTTTACCAATCTCGAGAGCACCTTGTGTTTTTTGATCAATCATTGGTGTGGTTGTATCATGAGTGACATCGGTTACAATCGCTACATTTGGCTTAATAGTGTGGGTAATCATCTCTGCACCGCGAAGACCAATTTCTTCTTGTACAGAATTAGTGATGTATAAACCAAATGGTAGTGTCTTTTTGTTTTCTTTAAGTAATCGAGCAACTTCAGCAATCATAAATCCGCCCATTCTATTATCTAGAGCACGACATACAAATTTATCCTTGTTGAGAATATGAAATGTATCAGGATAGGTGATGACACAGCCCACATGAATGTCTAATTTTTCAACCTCCTCTTTTGTTGAGCAACCACAGTCAATAAATATATTGTCTGGTTTTGGAGCTTCTTCTTTAGATTTATTACGTGTATGAATTGCGGGCCAACCAAACACGCCTTTTACAATACCATTTTTAGTATGGATATTTACAATTTTACTAGGTGCTATTTGATGGTCACTACCACCATTTCTAATGACATAAATTAATCCGTTGTCTGAAATATAGTTCACATACCAAGAAATTTCATCTGCATGACCTTCAATGACCACTTTATACTTAGCTTTTGGATTGATCACACCAACAGCAGTTCCGTAGGTATCGGTAATAAATTCATCAACATAAGGTTTTATATAGTCCATCCAAACTTTTTGTCCTTCCCACTCATAACCAGTAGGAGCAGCATTGTTTAGATAATTTTCTAGGAAATCAAGTGATTTTTTATTTAATATACTTTTTGTAGCCATAAGAATTATAGTATTTCAATTTCTGTAAAAATAAAAGGATTAATTGAGTTTATATGACTTAGGAAAAGATTTTTGTAACAAATTCATCTATTTTTACACTTATAACTTTATAAATTAAACTAAACACGCTTCTGATGAAATTAGTCATTACAAATCTTACAAAAACATACAAGAATGGCGTAAAGGCCATTGATAATCTAAATCTAGAAATCGGAACAGGAATGTTTGGGCTGCTTGGTCCAAATGGAGCAGGTAAGTCCTCACTTATGAGAACGATTGCGACTTTACAAAGTCCGGATTCTGGTTCAATTATGTTTGGAGATATTGATGTTTTGGAAGATAAAATGGCCTTGCGTAAAATCTTAGGGTATTTACCACAATCATTTGGTGTGTATCCAAAAATGTCTGCGGAAGATTTACTCGACTACTTTGCGGCATTAAAAGGTGTAAGTTCTAAAGCAGATCGACAAGTTTTAGTTAAAGAAGTCCTTGAAATAACAAATCTATACGACGTACGTAAAAAACATGTTGCAGGTTATAGTGGCGGAATGAAACAACGTTTTGGGATTGCCCAATTATTATTAAACAATCCAAAACTCATCATAGTAGATGAACCAACTGCAGGATTAGATCCAGCTGAGAGACACCGTTTTTTAAATGTTCTTAGAGAGGTTGGAACCAATTGTACGGTGATTTTCTCAACACATATTGTTGAAGATGTCAAAGAACTATGTAATGATATGGCCATTTTAAATGGCGGTCGTATTTTAAAGCAAACCACACCATCTCATGCTAGAAAAGAATTGATTGGCAAAATTTGGACTAAGATTGTTGAGCGTGACGATTTAGAACAAAATGAAACTGTCTACAATGTATTATCTTCAAACTACAATGAAGATAATACGCTTAATATAAGAGTGTTTGCAGATGAGCAACCAGATGCTGATTTTATAACATCAGAACCACAATTAGACGATGTGTACTTTATTGCCTTAAAGCAAGACGAGCCTGTTTTAAGCTAATTTCATTGATAACTATAAAAAAAGTACATTATGTTTTCTACTATATTTTTTCATGAATTAAAATATTGGCTAAAAAAGCCAGCATTTTATATTTATATGGCAATTTTCTTTGCCTTAGCATTGTTTATTTCTGCGACAACAGCAGGTTTTTTTGATAGTATTACTGCGACTACAGGGTCTTCAAGAATAGTAAACTCACCAAGTGGAGTTACCAATTTATTTAATGGATTGACCATATTTATATTTTTCTTGTTTCCATCAATTGTTGGTGTATCTGTATATCGTGATTATAAAAGCGAGATGCATACCATTTTATATTCCTATCCCTTTTCAAAAGGGAATTACCTATTTGCTAAATTTTTTAGTTCAATTTTAATTGTGACCTGTATCGTGCTAGTCATCGGTATTGCTATGTTTATTGGTTTTAGATTGCCGGGAACAAATGCTGAGATTGTCACCGCTTTCGATTTTAAATCCTATTTTGATGCCTATTGGGTTTTTATACTACCTAATATTTTACTTTTTGGAGCTATTGTATTTGCCGTAGTCACATTTACAAGAAATATTGCAGCTGGATTTATTACAGTTATTCTTATATTATTTGTTCAAGGTGTGACAGAAAGTTTATTATCAGATCCAGATAGCAGATATCTCGCAGGATTGTTAGATCCTTTTGGAGCTGCAGCATCAGATTATTACACGAGGTACTGGACAGTATCAGAGCAAAATGAATTACATATACCTATCAAAGAATTGATTCTTTACAACCGTTTATTGTGGTTGGGTGTAGCGAGTTTGGTTTTTGGTTTGGTCTATAAATTCTTTCAATTTAGCCAGAACGCTTTGTCATTCTCGTTATTTAAAAAAGCTAAAGGAGAACGTGCTACCAAGCGAAATTTTGGTGGGATTATACGAATTAACCTTCCAAAGGTGAATTTTGATTATTCAATCCTTCAGAATTTAAAAACAACTTGGAAACTTTCTAATGTAGATTTCAAATACATAGCTAAAAGTTGGCCATTTATCTGTATTGTATTGGTAGGTCTAATCATCGTTTTAATTGCACTTGCAGACGTCGGCAACCCTTATTCAACTCAATCATATCCAAAAACATGGCGCATGCTTAGAGGCGGTGGCGCTTTTGTAGTTGCTATTAATATTTGTACATTTTTATATGCAGGAATGTTGGTGAATAGAAGTAAAACCAATAGAATAAATGGATTAATTGATGTGACTCCAATCCCTAATTGGTCCTTATTCTTGTCAAAATTTATTGCCATTATAAAAATGCAGATACTCTTACTTGCTGTGATTATGGTTGCAGGTATCCTATTCCAAATTTATAAAGGTTACTTTGATTTTGAAGTTGGGTTATATATTAAAGAATTATTCGGACTCAAATTAATAAATTATGTGATTTGGGCATTTTTAGCCTTAGCAGTACAAACATTAATTAGAAGCCCATATTTGGGATTATTTGTGTTGATTGTTCTATCTATTGGAATTCCGTTATTATCACTTGCAGGTGTTGAGCAGTCTATATTTAAGTATAATGAAGGTCCTGGTTTTGGTTATAATGATATGAATGGCTATGGAGATTCACTTGATCGTTATCTACTATACAAGGGCTATTGGTTGTTAGCAGGATTAATGTTATTGATCGTTACCGCTTTGTTTTGGGTTCGTGGATTACCACATTCATTTAAAGAACGTTTATTTATTGCAAAATCTCGATTTAAAGCGTCTGTAGCAATTACATTACTGGTATTGCTCGTTGGTTTTTTTACTTTAGGATATAGTATTTTTAAGGAGACTAATATTGACAATGTGCGCTATTCCTCTAAAGAATTAGAGAAATTAAGAGTAGATTGGGAGAAAACATATAAGACGTTTGAGAATTACGCGCAGCCGAGAATCATATCTGTAAAGACGGATATGAATATTTTTCCGAAGGAAAGAAACTTTGAGGCCTCTGGAGAATATGTTATGGTTAATAAAACCAATGAAATTATTGATAGTATTTTCTTAAGCCATAATGGCTATCCAAGTAAATTTGAGTTTAATAAAGCTAATGTAATAGTATTAGAAGATACTATTTATGATTTTGATATTTATCAATTGAAACAAGCTTTATTACCGGGAGACACCTTGAAACTTCATTTTACAGTTGAGAATGAACCTAATACATTGATTAATAATAATTCTCCTGTAGTTAGAAATGGTACATTTATTAACAATAAAGCATTATTTCCAAGTTTAGGATATTCTGGTGGTAGAGAGCTTACAGACAATAAAACGCGTAAAACATATGACTTACCACCAAATGATTTAAAACCACATCCAAGTGATTCTACAGCATTAGGAAACACCTATATCTCAAATGATAGTGATTGGATAGATTTTGAAACAACCGTTAGTACAAGTGAAGACCAAATAGCAATTGCTCCTGGTTATTTGCAAAAGGAATGGACGGAAGACGGTCGACGTTATTTCCATTATAAAATGGATAGTAAGATCTTAAATTTTTATGCGTTTAACTCAGCAGAATACGAAGTAAAACGCGATAAATGGAAAGATGTCAGTTTGGAAATTTATTACCATAAAGGTCATGAGTATAACTTAGAGCGTATGATGAGAGGAATGAAAGCCTCACTGGAATATAATACAGAGAATTTTAGTCCGTATCAACATAAACAATTGCGTATAGTAGAATTTCCTAGTGGTGGATTTGCGCAGTCGTTTCCAAATACAATTCCTTTTGGTGGAGACACCGGTTTTATAGCCGATATTGATGATAGCGAAGACGGAGGTATTGATTACACCTACGCCATCACAGTGCATGAAGTGGCTCATCAATGGTTTGCGCACCAAGTTATTGGAGCCGATGTATTGGGAGCAACAATGATGTCTGAGAGTATGTCTGAGTATGTATCGCTTAAAGTTTTAGAAAAAGAATTGGGAAAAGCTCAAATGCGTAAATTTTTAAAGAAGGCACTCGATGACTATTTAACGCAAAGAACTTTTGAAAGCAAGAGAGAAAGTGCCTTAATGTATAATGATGGCCAACAATATGTACATTATCAAAAAGGGTCATTAGTATTATATGCAGTGAGTGATTATATAGGTGAAAAGGTCTTAAATAATGCTCTTAAAACCTATGTAGAGAAAGTGAGATTTCAAGATGCACCTTATACAACTTCTATTGATATGGTAAATCATATCAAAGCGGTCACACCAGATAGTTTGCAATATATCATTAAAGATATGTTTGAAACGATTACCCTATATGACAATCGTATTTTAGATGTGTCTTCTTCGGAAATGGATAATGGCAAGTACAAAGTTGATATAGAATTCAACGTTAGTAAATATAGAAACGATGAAAAAGGAAAACGTTTTTATTCTGAAGAAGGTCGTGATTCTATTACGTATTTAGCTGAAGGAAAGGAGACGCCTTTAGTCTCTGTTAAACTAGAAGACTATATAGATATTGGCATTTTTACCGAAGATGATCTTGACGGAAAAAAGAAAGAGCGTATCTTATATTTGAAGAAGCATAAAATAACCGAAATAAATAACAAAATTTCAATTATAGTAGATGAGAAACCTACTGAAGTTGGCGTAGACCCTTTCAATATTTTGATAGATACAAGAAGTGATGATAATAGGCAGAAGCTGTAATGTTGCGAAGTAGCTAAAGTTGTTTATTGTTCAGTCTTGCTTACTCTCATAAGTAAAAAGAGATTAGATAAAATTATAATCTTCTGTCATTCCTTAAGCTTTGGAAGAACCCAGTTGAGATGCAATATAGTTCTCGACCACCTTCGAACTGACAAGTTTATAACTTTTCTCGTCCAGCCACTGTTAGTGTTTTCCCATTGGCCGCTGTTGGTGTTTTTCACTAAGCCACTGTTGGTGTTTTTCACCAACAGTTAAACTTGAATAGATTAAGAGACCTCTCAGACTTTAAAAACCTGATAGGTCTTTTTTATGCTCATTTCCGAAGAAAAAAATCATACTACCACAATATTAACAGGATTTAAAGGGTTTACAATCTGTAAATAATTAATTTTACATCCAAGTTGGAATAGTTTTAGATAACTACCTACTCATGAACCGAGCATGTCAAAATCGTCATTATTTAAGACAATGATTAATAGCGAACTCATGTGGCTTTTGAAAAATAATGAATCTTAACTCATGAAACAATTGTTATACATCGTATTGTGTTTTCCTATGTTACTTGCTGCCCAGATTGAGCCTGTGACCCAAGATTCTACTGCTGTGGAATATATTTTGGTGGATGGTGATTCTATACCAAAAACAGCTATTGATTTAGATGAAGTATTGCTGTTACACAAATTAAAATTCACGAGTAAAGAAGATCGTATTACCTATTTAATTTTAAAACGAAAGACTTTAAAGGTCTATCCTTATGCTAAATTAGCAGCAGACCGATTAACGACATTAAATGAACGTTTGCTCACGCTAGAAAGTAAACGCTCTCAAAAAAAATACGCTAAGATCATTCAAAGATATATAGAGGACGAGTTTTCGGCAGAATTAAAGAAACTCACCCGAACAGAAGGTCAGATTCTAGTAAAATTAATTCACCGTCAAACAGGTAAAACTACTTTTGGTTTAATTAAAGAATTGCGAAGTGGTTGGCGAGCATTTTGGTTTAATACGACTGCAAGCATGTTTGATATTTCTTTAAAGGAAGAATTTAATCCAATGGACGTGAAAGAAGATTTTTTAATTGAAGATATTTTAGAACGTGCGTTTCAAAACCGACTGCTAGAGCGTCAAAAGCCAGCAATTAGCTTCGATTTTTATGATTTAACAGATAAATGGTTGCGTAACAAAGCAACTGTAGAAACCAAAAATTAATGCGCATTCAAACCCCTTTTGAAGAACGTTTAAACGCATGGAGCCATGGCATCGGAGCGGCATTAGGTGTTGCTGGCTTAGTTATGCTAATTCTTTTTCTTCGTAAAGAAGTTCCCTATGCTTTGTTTAGTGTAATTGTGTATGGAGCAGCTATCATTACTCTTTTTTTGGCATCAACATTTTATCATGCAGTAAAAGGCGAAAAACGGAGGCATTATTTTAGAATTGTAGATCATATTAGTATTTATCTTCTTATTGCAGGAACCTATACACCTGTTTTAATTATTATGCTATCGGATAGTTTGGGATGGACACTTTTTTGGACTGTCTGGGGAATAGCAGCGGTTGGTACTCTGCTAAAGTTATTTTTTACAGGTCGTTTTGAGATTTTTTCAACGCTCTTATATTTGGTAATGGGTTGGTTGATTATTTTTGATTTTACTGCTTTGTCCGCTCGCATGCCAATCAACGGACTTTATCTTTTATTCGCAGGAGGTTCTTTTTATACTGTTGGAATTATCTTTTATCTGGTAGAAAAAATCCCATATAACCATGTGATTTGGCACCTGTTCGTTTTAGCAGGCGCTATTTGTCATTTTTTTATGATTTATGGATCTGTGATATAAAAAAAAATCTTTGTAAAGCGATACGTTTTTTATAAAATCTAGTGAAAATTGACTGGATGAATACAATCTTAAATTTACGCGACTTTGGTGTTGTCACTGTTTATGTACTCGTTAGATGAGTTTATAAAAAAACTTACTCAATCCTAATAGACCGTGTCGTAAACGATAAGCCTTGTTGTCCTGCGGTAGAATTCATTACACCTTCAAATAAAGGTTCAGGGCAATTTTGAGGAATACTCCACTCAAAAATAAAGTTTGATCCAGTACCTCCTTCAATATCAACTTCATCAATAATAATTTCGGTAGTTTCTAGAGGCGCTAAATAAATAGCATGATCAAAATAAGTGGTCAATAAATTGCCATGTGTACCATAATAACTCGCTTTAAGAATGTAAATAGTATCTTTTGTGCTAAGATTTCTTAGGCTAGCCAGAGCTGTTAAATTACGTGTTTTGTGTTGAGATATACTGTAAATCTGTGAGTATATGGATAAATAGGATAGTCCCGTTTGTAAGTTCGTTTTATTAGAAATATCAATTTTACGTTTTGCCCAGTTTTCTTTATGTACATCTTCGGTTTCTTGTGAGGTATCACAACTAACGATAATTATAGAGAGAACGAAGAGTATAGAGGTTAGTTTCATAGTTTTGAGATCTATTACACGTCACGTGTAGTTCTGTTAATAATGATAACGGTCTATAACGAAGTTCGACTATTTAGTCGAGAAATTCAAATTAACTAATCCTCTAGTACATCACGATACTCCTCAAAGAAGGCTTCATATTGATTCATAGTTTCATTAAAAAATACCATAACATCTCGCCAAGTGTTTTTATTATGGATAGAGACCTTCTGTTCTAGAGGTCTATAGATTCTAGAAATTTCTTTACCGTTTTCTAGGACGTATTCTTCTTTAAAAATAACATCAGGAAGATAGTCATCAATTAAAATAGATTTTAAAGATTGTAGTTTCTCCCAGTATTTGATTCGGTTTTCTAAATCATCTTCGAGGTCAAGAGTGACTAATGCCTTTTTAGTATCGAAATGAAATTTAAACGAAAAGCCTTTGATTTTTGTATCATATAGAATCCATTTTCTAGGGAAAGACTTCCCGAAACTTGTCCAGAACTCTTCTCTTAAAATACGACTCTCTTCTTTTGAAAACATGTATAATAGTATTTTTGAATAATAGACTGCTTAGCTTTACAAAAGAAAACAAAACTTAGGAGAATTTCTTTTGGTTTTACATTCCTATATAGAACTAGTAATACATTATATATAGTTTTTTAGACTATTTTTTTAATTCATAATTGATATTAATTGACTTATTCCATAAAAGTAAATTCCACCAATTATTAAAAGTCCGATAAAATTTAATTTTATTGTTGTGCTTTTTAAGTCCGTCCATATACTAATTAATTTTTCTTTTTCAGAAACGACAACTTTTGTATTCCCAATAAAATCACCAATTCGTCTTTTGGGATTTATGAATCCGACAATGACTTCTAAAGACCAAGCTAAATATACTGTCAAATTCCTTATAAAGCATTGTAATTCAGTCGCAGGTTTTTCAGTTTTCCGATTAATAACTTGATGTCCTAAAATTCGTTTTGCAGGACTTTTAGTATTAAAAAAATCTTTGTTTAAATACAAAAAAAACATTGATAAGAAAGCAAACCTCGATACCTGATTATTAAATTTCACTTATCATTATATTCATCATCATAAGCCATGGAGGAACAATAACCATCGTCATAATTAAATGATCCAACAGCATACTTGAAACGCGATGGAATCTTATATTGAATTTTGAAATCTTACTAACTTCTTTGTGTAAAATCTCTTTATAATCAGTTTCGTTCATAATCAAATTAACGCTTACTAAATGATATAAGCAATTCCAACACCCAAAATAATGGCAATCAATTTTGAAAGATTGAACTTATGACCTTCACCACTTTCAAAAAGTATCGTCGTAGAAATATGGAAAAATATTCCAATGACAATGGCATTGATCATTGTAAGGTAATCAGTGGATATTTCCGAAGCATTAGAAATAAAAGTTCCCAACGGTGTCATTATGGTGAATACAACTAGGAAACTTATAATTTGAATTTTACTAAAGCTAGATTGTAGTAAAAAGGCAGAGATGAGTGCTGCAATTGGGATTTTATGAATGAGAACTCCGTAAACCATATCGTTATGCTCGTGTATTGGGAAGCCTTCTAAGAAACTGTGTAAACAGAGACTTATAAATAACATCCATGGAAAGGCAGTCTCGTCTTTATGAATATGTACATGTCCATGCTCGGCTCCTTTGGAGAAAAACTCTAAAATGATTTGAAGTAAAATACCACCCATGATAAATAATCCAGTTGTTTTTGCTTCAAGATGATGATACACTTCTGGGAGTAAATCAAAAAGGGTGAGTGCTAATAAAAAAGCACCACTAAAAGAGAGTAGGAGTTTGGTGTAAGATAATTTATCTTTTTTGGTTATGAATGCCAAAATAACACCAATACCAACTGCGAGTATGGGAAGTAAGTACGACTGCATTATTTAAATATCATGACTAAACGTTCTGATGTTTTTGGATCAAACCGGTTTAATTTATAATCACCAAAAACGTCTAACAAATAGACCCCTGCTTTTTCAAAGAGAGCTTCAAAGTCTTCTAAAGTAAATGCTCTAACGCGTTCTTGAAATTTATAATCTTCACCTTCTGCAGAAAAAGAAATATCTTTTACAATATAACCATCTACCACACTTCTTTTTTGATGGAAGTCGATACCGTCAACAGTTTTTACATTTTCATCTACTAAGTTATTTATAACTTTGTTACTGTTTAAAAAGTCGATAACACCAAAACCAGACGCATTTAAATCTGCATGTATCGCTTTTATAGTGTTTAAGTTGTCCTCTTCTTTTTCAAAGTAGCCAAAACTTGTAAATAAATTAAAAACCGCATCAAATTGTTTTTTATAAGGTTTGCACATGTCATGTACTTCAAATTGAAGTGTTTCATTTTCAAATTGTTTGGCGTACTCGATGCTGTTTTCAGATAAATCTGCTCCTGTAACATGATAGCCTAAACTATTGAGATATACAGAGTGTCTCCCTTTTCCGCAAGCTAAATCTAAAATTTCACCGTGTTCAGGAATATTGAGATAATTGGTGAGGTTATCCATGAAATGTTGCGCTTCAGTATCATCACGGTCTTTATATAAAATATGGTAAAACGGTGAGTCAAACCACGAGGCGTACCATTGTTGAGTGTCTTTTGTCATATACATTTCCCACGAAAGTGGGAATCTCATTATTAAATATCGTTAGGTTGCCACAAAAATACTTTATTTTCGCAACCTATTAGACTATGTTCATGGAGAATAATTACAAAATGGTAGCCAAAACCTTATTTGGCTTTGAAGAGTTATTAGAGCGAGAACTCATACAATTAGGTGCAATGCATGTTAAAAAAGGCGTTAGAAACGTTAGTTTTGAAGGTGATAAGGGCTTTATGTATAAGGCTAACTTAGCACTACGTACTGCCATTAAAATACTAAAACCTATAAAAACTTTTAAGGTGCTTAATGAACAAGATCTTTATGATCAGGTTTATAAAATGCCTTGGGATAAGTATCTAAAGGCTACTGGAACCTTGGCTGTAGATGCTACAGTACATTCAAAGGCTTTTACACACTCTCAGTATGTCGCCTTAAAAACTAAAGATGCTATTGTAGATAAGTTTAGAGAGACTGATGGACAACGACCAAATGTGGATCTGCGTTTTCCTGATTTGAAGATTAATGTTCATATTGACCGACAAGTTTGTACAATATCGTTAGACTCGTCTGGAGAATCTTTACATAAGAGAGGTTATAAAACGGCAACGAATATTGCACCTATAAACGAAGTGCTTGCTGCAGGACTTGTTATGTTGTCTGGTTGGGATGGTCAATCTGATTTTATGGATCCAATGTGTGGTAGTGGAACTATTTTAGCAGAAGCAGCTATGATTGCGTGTAATATTCCACCAAATTTAATGCGTAAGGAGTTTGCTTATGAGCGTTGGGGAGATTGGGATGTAGACTTATTTGAGAAGATTGAAGCATCATTACTCAGTAAAACTAGAGATTTTCATCATAAAATGATTGGTTATGATAAGTCGCCAAGTGCAGTTTCAAAAGCTAAGGACAATATAAAGAATGCTCATTTAGATGAATTTATCACTATAAAGCATGAGGATTTCTTTAAAACACAAAAAGCAGGTGAGAATAAATTACATATGGTTTTTAATCCTCCTTACGGTGAGCGTTTAGATATTAATATGGAGGAGTTTTATAAAAATATTGGTGATACCTTAAAACAAGGATACCCTGGAACAGACTCTTGGTTTATTACTTCAAACCTTGAAGCTTTAAAACATGTTGGTTTGAGGCCTTCTCGAAAAATTCATTTGGTGAATGCAAAATTAGAAGCACGACTTGTCAAATACGTGATGTATGAAGGGAGCAAGAAGGGGAAGTACATGAATAATGATGAAGATTAAATAATGATAAAGTGTTTGCTCTGTTTTGTGGTATTACTTCTTATTAGTGTCGCTGGTTTTGGACAAGAATTAAAATGTAAAACGTTTAAAACAGGGACTTTTATTATTCCGGGGGACTCTATAGTGTCTCGGTCTACTTTGAAAAGAAGTAAAACCTCCCAAACAGAACGTATCTCTGCCAAAGAATTTACTAATCTGGATATCAAATGGTTAGACGACTGCAATTATGTATTGACGTTGAGTACACCAACACCAGAGCATACACTATCTGAAGTTGAAAAATTAATTGAAAAAGACGGTGGTTTGAGAATTGGAATGCTAAGAACGGCTGCGGATACTCTATTTTTTAGAGCTACGGCTAAAATAAATGGAACAGAACATTCTAGAGATGGTTATCAAATGAAAGTGAGTAAGGATTATTAGATGTGAGGCTTTATTTTTTTGCCAAATATTATTTATTCATCTAAAAAGGTAATAGATTTAAGAACTTCTAAGCCTTCCTCTAAAGTGATATCATAGCAGTATAGTGCTATGTCATAGACTTTCTTTATATCATCACGATGAATAACGGCATTAATTATTGTTTCCTTGTGTTCTTTATTATAGCAAACAGAGTAAAAGCTTTCGTGATTATTTAAAAATGAAGCACCTACTTTTTTAAATTCTAGTCTCATATCTGAGCAACCTTGACTAGAAGAAAATTTTATGTCATTTAAGTATTTCTCTGACTGATCTGGGTAGTTAATTATTTCCATATTTATACCTACTATATCATTGCCAGCATCATAATCTGTTTCATTTTCGTCACCTTCGCTATCTACCTTAGTCTTTGTAATAAAAGTAAGTTTTCCATCTTTCCACACATTGGTATGTTGTGCATTTAATGTCATTTGAAAAGCAATAAGTAAAACTATGGTAAAGACTGATTTCATGTTTTTTGTATATTTAAAGGAGTGTTATTCCTTATCTGCTCTTTTAACAACAACTTTCTTGTCTTTCTTAAAAATAGGAACTAAATAAGAAATGGTATAACCAAAACCTAATCCAAAACGACCACTATCATAAGTTCTATTGAAGCCAGGAACATACAAGTTTTCAAAACCAACAGGTTGATCTTGTGTTACCATTGCTTTAATTTGAATATTTAGACCTGCATATAGATTTGTAAATAATTCTGCCTTAAGACCTATAATTAATTCTGCCCAAATTGCAGATAGTCCACTAAACTTTTGTGGTGTTTGCTCCGTAAACTGATTAGACCAATATTGGTCTGGATTATAAACTGTAAATTGATTTTGAGTTTGACTAAAGGTACTCACGCCAACTCTAACACCAGTATAAACCATGTTTTGCATGTCTAACCAATTTGTATATGTATTGTAGTCAATACCTGCTTTAAAGTAGCTTCCGTTTGCAGTAACGTCTAAAAAATCTGTCGCTATTCTGCGTTCTTCTGTACCTAACTCACCAGCAATATATAGTTTCTTGGTCAATCTGTAATCACCATTAATTTCAAAACCAGTATACTCTTTATCGACAAAAGAACGGGCTATTTTACCAATATCACCACCTAATCGGAGTCCGTATTTTTGTTTGTAAACTAAAGTGTCTGCTGGTTTTTCAGTATCACCTATTTGTGCGTGGGATGCTAATGAAAATAGCATCACTATTATCAAATTAATGATAAATAATAATCTGTGCTGCGTTTTCATTTTCTACGGTTTGATTAATTATGTCGAAACTTGTTATCCACGGGTCGGCATCTAATTCTCTAGTTATTCCGTCAGGATCATCTAAATTAAAGATACTTTTATAGCCACAAGCTCTGGAGACGTAAATAAATTCTGGTGTGTATTTTATAGTTATAATGTCTATGTTATGATCGTTTGTCTCATCCGAGTTGTCAGCGAAATCAGCATTTTTTATTAATTGAAATCGTGTGGTAGTCCCTTCACCATCAACACCCTCTTCTTGAAAACGTAAAGGTAAGTTAATAGAATCTGTAGTCGTTCTAGCTACTATTGGAATTTCGGAGTTTGGATCGTTCATATCGTTAAGTCCGTCAACCTCCAATTGTCTAACTTGTTTAAGATTCTCAGGGTTATTAATATCATAAAATCTAATGATTAAATGAGGGGTTGTAGGCGTAGCCTCAGCACAAATATCATCGCGCTCGCAACTCCATATTATGATGGCAATGAGCGCAATACAACTACATAAACTTATGATTCGTTTCACAATTACTAGTTTAATTATCTTTTTTCTAGGAGTACAACATTCTCGACATGATGCGTTTGTGGGAACATATCAACAGCTTGAGTTTTTGTGATTTTATAAACATCTTTCATCAAAGCTAAATCCCTTGCTTGCGTTGCACTATTACAACTTACATAAACTATTTTTTCTGGCGCTATATTTAATATTTGATTAACAACATCCTTATGCATGCCGTCGCGAGGAGGATCTGTAATAATAACATCTGGTTGTCCGTTTTGTTTAATAAAGGCATCATTAAACACATTTTTCATGTCTCCAACAAAAAAGTTAACGTTTTCAATACCATTTAATTGTGCATTTTCTTTAGCAGCAATAATGGCATCTGGCACAGCTTCAACACCCACAACATATTTAGCTTGTTTGGCAACAAATTGAGCTATGGTTCCCGTACCTGTGTATAAATCATAAACGAGTTCGTCACCTTTTAAATTGGCAAAATCTCTTGTGATTTTATACAATTCATAAGCTTGATGAGAATTGGTTTGGTAAAATGATTTGGCATTGATTTTAAATCGTAAGCCTTCCATTTCCTCAAAAATGTGATCTTCACCTTTATAAAGAATGACATCTTGATCGTAAATCGTATCGTTTGCTTTTCCGTTTATGACATATTGTAAGGATGTGATCTGCGGAAATTTATCAGCTAGAAAATTGAGCAGTAATTCACGTTTTGGCTTATCTTCTTTAAAAAACTGAATCATTACCATCAAATCACCAGTGGTAGAAGTACGAAGCATCATCGTGCGCAATAAACCGGTTTGGTTTCTCGTATTGAAAAATTCTAAATCGTTTTCTACGGCAAAATCTTTTACAGCATTTCTAATGGCATTAGATGGATCTGCTTGTAACCAACATTTATGGATGTCTAGAATCTTATCCCACATTCCGGGAATATGAAAACCTAAAGCATTTCTATCTCCTAAGTCCTCTTCAGATTGTATTTCGTCTACTGTTAACCACCGACTATCGCTAAAAGAGAATTCCATTTTGTTACGATAGAAATACTGTTCCGCAGCAGCAAGAATAGGTGTAACCTCAGGTAATTCTAAATGACCAAGACGTACCAAATTATTAGTCACTTCTTTTTGCTTGTATTCTAGCTGATATTTGTAATCCATATCCTGCCACTTACAACCACCACAAACGCCAAAGTGTTCACATTTAGGTGTTGTTCTTTTATCAGACAGTTTATGGAATTTTATAGCTTTACCTTCAAAATAAGATGTGCGCTTTTTAAAGGTTTGGACGTCCACAACATCTCCAGGGACTGCATTTGGTAAAAAAATAACGCGGCCATCTGGCGCTTTACCAATCGTTTTTCCTTTTGCACCTGCATCTATCACCTCGATATTCTCGAAAATCTGTCGTTTGTTTTTACTTCTTGCCATGGTACAAAAATAATAATCGAAACACATAAAATATAGGTAAATAGAATTATCTTGAAAAAACTTCAAAATAAAATGAACCTTTCAGTTATTTCTGCGTCTTTAACATGTAACCTAGTCAAAATATAATGCAAAAAGAAGATGACATTCTAGTTTTAGAGTTTCAGTTAGGAAACAAAAAAGCACTAGCTAGTTTAGTTGAAAAGTGGCATATTATATTCTGTAAAAAAGCATATTGGTTGGTTAAGGATGCTGATGTAGCTAAAGATATTGCTCAAGAATCATGGCAGGTTATTATAGAGAAGATTGAAACACTTAACGATGTGAGTAGTTTTGGTAGTTGGGCATCGCGAATAGTATATTCAAAGTCGTTAGATCATTTGAGAACACGAAGTAAAGAGCGCTTAAGAGTCTCTAAAATTGATAAACAGCAAATAGGTATCGTAGAGACTTATAAAGAAAACACCGCATTAAAAGAGGTGCTCTTAAAAGCAGTGAAACAATTGCCAGACCAACAACAAGTTGTTGTGAGACTTTTTTATACTGAATCGTATTCATTAAAAGAAATTAGTGAAACACTGAGTATCTCTCTTGGTACTGCTAAATCAAGGCTTTATAACGCGAGAGAAAAACTAAAATTAATATTAAAAGACTATAATTATGAAAACTAAAATGGAAGACATAGATAAATTAATCAAAGATACCTTAACAGAGGAGGAAACGAAATTTTACGATTCATTAGAAGAGCAAAACATATTTGGGATGGTTCGTGGTTTGTATAAAGGTAAAAATTGGTGGTTCACCTTAATTATGCACATCATGAATATTATTGCTTTTGGACTGGCTATTTATTGTTTGGTACAAACATTTGATGAGGAGAATACAAATAATCTGATGTTATGGATTGCTGGTCTCTTCTTTTGCTTCATTGTAATGTGTATGTTGAAACTATATTCTTGGATGGCAATGGATAGAAATGCTGTTTTAAGAGAAATGAAGCGTTTAGAGCTACAAATTTCGTCTTTGTCTGGGAAAATTTCAGAATAAGATTTTATTTCGTTGCATAAAATTCTTAATTTGCAAGTCCTAGGGATGATTTCTCTCCCACGCTGCTTTTTCATGACTTTGAAAGAATAAAGGTACAGAAGGAATGGTTATTTTAAATACCCATTAGTTTGGGTATTAACTTTAAATTTTTTTTAAAATGGCTGTTTTAGACCAATTAACTTCGCAACAAGCGATAGATTTAGAAAACAAGTATGGTGCACATAATTACCATCCCTTACCAGTAGTATTGAGTAGAGGAGAAGGTGTGTATGTTTGGGATGTAGAAGGCAAGAAATATTATGATTTTCTGTCTGCTTATTCTGCAGTAAACCAAGGGCATTGTCATCCTAAAATTGTTGATGCTATGACTGCGCAAGCCAAAACGCTTAGTTTGACATCAAGAGCCTTCTATAATGACATGCTAGGGAAATATGAGAAATACGCATCTGAGTATTTTAATTTCGATAGGTTATTACCAATGAATACAGGTGCAGAAGCGGTTGAAACTGCTTTGAAAATTTGTAGAAAATGGGCTTATGAGGTCAAAGGTATTGCAGAGAATGAAGCACAAATAGTGGTATGCGAGAATAATTTCCACGGAAGAACAACAACTATCATCTCTTTTAGTAATGATTCTGTCGCTAGAAAGAACTTTGGACCTTATACTGCGGGATTTATAAAAATAGAATACGATAATCTAAAGGCTTTAGAAGACGTTTTAGAAAGTAATACTAATATCGCTGGATTCTTGGTAGAACCAATTCAAGGAGAAGCAGGAGTGTATGTTCCATCGGAAGGTTACTTAGCAAAAGCAAAAGCCTTGTGCGTAAAGCATAATGTCTTATTTATTGCAGATGAAGTACAAACGGGTATTGCAAGAACAGGTCGTTTATTAGCAACCTGCGGAAATTGTGACTGTATAGATAAAAATTGCTCTGGTACTCCAGAAGTCAAAGCAGATATATTAATATTAGGTAAAGCATTATCTGGCGGCGCTTATCCAGTGTCGGCAGTGTTAGCAAATGATCCTATAATGAATGTGATAGGTCCTGGAAACCACGGCAGTACTTTTGGTGGTAATCCAATAGCCGCTGCAGTTGCAATGGCTGCACTTGAAGTGGTTAGAGATGAAGATTTAGCAGAAAACGCATTTCAATTGGGAGAACTTTTTCGAAGTGAACTGAATACATACATCGAAACGAGTCCTATTGTAAACCTCGTGAGAGGAAAAGGTTTGTTAAACGCTATTGTTATTAATGATGATGAAGACAGTGATACCGCATGGAATATTTGTATGGCTCTTAAAGAAAACGGACTTTTAGCAAAGCCAACTCACGGTAATATCATTCGTTTTGCGCCACCTTTGGTAATGACCAAAGCGCAATTATTAGATTGTGTGTCTATTATAGTTAAGACGTTAAAGCAGTTTGAAGCTTAAAATTTATAAAGAAAGTATAGCATATAAAAAAACCTCAATAGAAATATTGAGGTTTTTTGTTATTATAAAATATCAGGATACTATTGACCCATCATCTCTTGCATTTTTTCTTGCATTAACTCTTGGTCTTGCATTGCTTCCCATCCAAAAGTCATAACAGCCCAAATGGTTGCTAGTAGATAAAGTACACTTAATACTAAGCCGATGATAGCTAGTATTTTTCCAATTTTCACATTTTGAAATCCCGTATACATGTCAGGGTTAGCTGCATAAATCGCTGTAGCTTTTTGTGCGAGTACGATAGTAATTATTCCTAGTACAATCCCTATTACGCCATAGCAACAACAGGTGACTATTGATAAGATTCCTAATACTAAAATTAGTGTTGAATTTTTTAATTGTTCTTGAGTTTGATTGTGTTCCATGTTTTGGTTTTTAGCTGATAAAGGTTTTATAAATAAAATTGCCAAGTATTAGTGAGGCATTGATAAGAGCCAAAATAATAATTATTTTGTAAGCATGCTTGAAATTTTTGAAGTAATTTAAAAAGATAACACCAACTAAGGCTATTAAGCTATAAATAGCAGGATACATTTGAAAAGCAGCAATAAGGTCACCATTTAAGAGTAATGCTATTGACCTTTGCATACCACAGCCCATGCACTCTAACCCAAAGAGTTTTTTATTTAAGCAAGGCAACATATAGTCTTCTGGAGACATCATATTTAATCATATAAGGAGCTGTAAAAGTAGTAAAAAAAATCATTTGTGATTAGTTTTTGATCACAACCTTCTTAGAAATAGATTGATTACTAGCCACTGTTATATTAGCAACATAGACACCTTCGCTTAGTGATTGGGTAGAAAAACTGTAATCATTTTGAGCCCCTAAATTTTGTGCATTGATAACTATTTTTCCTGTTATATCAAAAAGAGTCACAGATTTAATATCTAAACCATTTGGATTTAAAACAGTTAATTCTGAGTTTTTAGTATTCTGGAAGACCATAAAATCTTCATCTGTAATGTCTGCAATATCTAAAGTTTCAGCATTTTGGAAGGTGATTTCAAAACGGGTGGTATAATCTCCTGCTGGTAGATTAATGCTGTAGTTTTGTTCTCTTAAATCTACATAAATATCGTTTTCAAGATCGTGGATATAGATGGGTTGAGAGGTGTCAAAATTTTGGATATCAAAGAGGCTAAAATCAATAGATTGCTGGTTTTCAGCTCTAATAATTACAGGTATTCTTTTTTCGATATCAAAACTATGTGCTTGTATCACCATAGCTTCGTCATTTTGAGTCCAGAAAGCATCTGTTGCAGAATCAGAAGAGCTTGGTGCCTCTAATCCATAATCAAAACCATCTGTGGCAGTATTATGGAAATTTTGTAAGAGTTGTCTTTTAAAATTATTATTAAAAAGGACATTTAGCCTAAAGCGTTTAAAATCGTTTGGTAAAATAGCTAATCCATTATCATCATATTGTATGGCCTCTGAACTCGAATCTTCACTTGATACATTGGTATTGGATGTTCTAAAGAAAGAACTATCTCCACTAGACTCTTTGTGAAATATACGATGAGAGTTTTTTAGATAAACTAAAGAATTAGCTGGAGTTGAAGGAGATCCTTCGACCATAAATCCTTGTCCAATTGGAATATAACGTCCTGCAACTTTAGACCCCGTAGATCCTGGTGGAGGTAATGGGATTTCATTTCCAGAGGAATCATAAGCAAAAAATTGAGCAGGAACAAAACTTGGTGTACCACCAGATGAAATTGTATAACTAGCATAGCCTCCAATATAATTTTCAGTAAAGTGATCTGTTGGTTGCTGTTCCCAATAATATAAAGCACCAGTTGTGCTGGGTGAATTATTATCTACATTGGCATTATCTGTATCATGAATAAACAACAAGGCGTCTATTGCTGATGGGTATGGATTACCAATTAATGTAAATTGGTTAGCAGCTATACTATTATTTATCGTACCGCTATTTGGTTTTCCTCTAAAGTCATAAAGCTGGGAAGCACTAGGATTTCCTTTCATTGTGAATCCTAAGCCAGGTTGAATAGGACTTGTTTCATCTAAATTAATCCATTCAGAATAGTCATCTGATGTTACATAAGAATATAACCAGCGATCTGATATTGTTAAAGAGGGTGTTGATGAGCCGTCATAACCGCTTGTAAAAAGAGCATTGGTGCTAGTTGTCAAACCAGTTGATTCATCAATCAAATCAACTCTATTTACCTCATTTCCTGAAGTAGCCGTATTACTACCTACAGGAGAGCACCAGTAATTATAAGCCCATTGATTCGTATTGCCAGTTTGTTGAACACTCAATTGACCGACACCAGAATTAGTTGAAGCGGTATTGCCTTGAATTATCTGTGCTTCGTTACGCAAATAGATTTTACTATCTGCTTCGTTAAGATTTATGGCTCCTGTAACAAATAAAGGAGCAACATTAGCTGCTTCAGTAAACCCATTACCGTCTACAAAAATATAGGAACTATTGGTTACTGTTAACTGGGCAGAGCCGCTAAGACTTGATGCAAGACAAACTAAAAAGAGTATATGTTTAATCATGTTGTTCCAATATTAATAAGTTAGTGGTTAAGATTGATAAAATGTAGCTTCGGGGAAACTATGTCTTTATTTCGTTGGTAAAGATAGAGGATTATCTCATTTCTACAGTGTTAACAAGTTATACGGTGATTATTATCGATGAAAATCATAATGATTTTGAAAACATGTTGACTTTTGAAATAGTTTATCAAATTTCGAAAAACAAAAATTTTAATTTTGACTTAACAATAATTAATAGAACATTTACTTAGTCTTGTCTGTTTTGATGGTTTTAGCAGTCTGTTTTTTCTTGCTAGATTGTTTAGCTTGAGTCTTTTTTAAGTTTTCTCTTTTCTTGACTTCTACTGTTTTATCATCTTCTTCTATTTGTGCTTCTGAGTTTTTAGTATTTCTAGTCTTTATTTTAGATAGTGCTTCTTGGTTTACAAGAATGTTTTTTAGATCAATATCTTTTTTAGACGACATTTCGGCTGCCTTTCGTGGTCCCGGTCCAACAGGGAATCTGAGTCCAACGTGTTTAGATGTAATATTACCTGAGCTATCCTTGTCATCTGCTCTATTAGCAACAATATGCCAAGAGAAAGCAACATTAGAATTTCCGTTTTTTAATTCCTTTACCGTAAAACCATTTGCGGATTTGTTTGTTACGTATACACCATTACAATCACCTTCTAATTGAATAAATACTTTTAAAGGATGGCTTTCATCAACATAGATGGCATCTTTTAAAATAGGGTCAATATTTATTTCTGCTTTACCGTTTACTAATTTGTCAACACCATAATCTTCAAAAAGAATTTCTGGAGCTTCAGGTGAGAAAAGAACTCTTGGCGTATCACTACTATCTCTAATTATAGTTGAGTTTGTACCATTACCAATTATTTTATAATTCGTTCCATTTGTTCCAATATTATTAGCGTTATATTTTATACCAGCATACGCATAGCTGGGAGTTAATGTACTAGTTCCACCAGAAAAGTATCCGCCAAAGTACATGTCGTCAGCAGATAAAAGACCATTTGGACTAGCATTATCAAAACCAGCTAGTACTGCTTCAGCTCTTGTGCCATTATTCCCATTAGTAGTAGGGTCCGAATCTGTATCCAATACAAAAACTCCAGCAGCATTTCCTCGATTAGCATTAGTTCTAGCTCCCAAACCTGCGTAAGCAAATAATCCAGTATTAGGACCAGAAGCAGCCATACTAGAACCGCCAAATAAGGTTACAAATACATTACCATTTACTCCAGCAACACCCGTTTCTGTAATTGCCGAAGCAATACCTACAACACCCATTCCAGAATTTGAAAATGCCCTAACACCAATTCCAGAATTTGAAAATGCCTGAACACCAATTCCAGAAGTTGTAGATGCGAAAACACCATTTCCAGAATCACTGAAGCCAAAAATACCTAAACCATTTGGGGACCTCCCAATAACGCCAGCACCATCAGCAGTAGTGGAATTCCCAAAAACGCCAACACCAAAAGCACCAGTGGAATCCCCAAAAACGCCAGTACCACCAGCAGCAGTGGAATATCCACTTATAGCATTGAAACCTGAAGATGAAAATGTATCATCGGGAGAATATAGAACGGGTAAATTCACAGATACTTGTCCTGTGGAGAACACTTTCATTCTTTCTACGTTATCTGTTCTTATATTTAAATCTTGTGCACTTGTTGTTCCTAAAAACTCTGAACCTGTTATTGTATTACCGGTTAATGCCCAATCTTTAGAGGGCGTTCCACCTAAAATAGGAATCCAATCATTTCCATCCCAATAATGAAAACCTACACCTGTTACTCCACTAGTATTCCAGACTAACAAGCCAATAGTGGCGCCTGTTACCGGATTATCAGTTGTTAAATCTGCTATTGTAACACGAGGAACTAATAATCCTCTGGTTGGATCGTCTAAGTCTAAAAGAGCTCCTGTAGCTGGAGTCGTTGTCCCAATACCTACTTGTGCATTTACTAAGCTGAAATTTACTATTACAAGTATTACAATAAGTCTTTTAAGGTTGATTGTCATATTCTTAGGTTAATTATTAAAATAAAACTAACTATAAAGATGCTTTAGATTATTGAATTTTATAAGTAAATTCGATGTATCGTAATTTGATCATGTTAACATTCATTTATGTCTAAAAAAATCAGTTATTTTTTAATCGCAATTGGTGGACTAGTCGCTATTTATGCTCAAGCAAAAGCTGAGCAAAACCAATTAATCCTAATTTCTGGAATAGTAATTCTAATGCTAGGGGTGTATAATATCTCTAGAAATATTCCTAGTAAGAACGATCAAGACGACGAACCTCAAAATAATATATAATGAATTTGAAAGTTGGTGACTCCGTTTCCGTTTTAGATGAAGCTATTAACGGTGTGATTTTGAAAATTTCGGGACAGACAATTACTATTGAAACCGATGATGGTTTTGATATGGAGTTCTTGTCTTCCGAAGTTATAAAAACCAAGCCCTTGTCTTCACAATTATTTGCAGATATTGACGTCAATACTGTCATTAACGAGAAAGAAACCTCGCACAAACGCAAATCGATCAAAGTAAAACCAAAAGATAGAGCGCTTCCTGCAATGGAAGTCGATTTGCATATCCATCAAATTACGACCTCCAATAAACATATGAGTAATTATGATATGTTAAATCTGCAATTAGATACAGCACGACATAAATTGGAGTTTGCTATTCAAAAACGCATTCAAAAAGTGGTATTCATACATGGTGTGGGCGAAGGAGTTCTAAAATCTGAATTAGATTACCTATTTGGACGTTATGATAATGTAAAATACTACGCTGCAGACTATCAAAAATATGGTTTAGGTGCGACTGAGGTTTATATTTATCAAAATGTAAATTCTTAATTGAATATAGGTTCACCTGGTCTTGTGCTTGATGCAGTCAATTCTCCAAAACTAAAAGCTTGTTGAGTTAAATTTGGCAGTTGGATATTTTGTATGTCTATTGTAATTGTAAACTCTTGCTGGATTACATGCTCTTTATACTCTGAGGCAGGTACGCTAGTATTTACGTTAAAATTTAAATAATCTGCACCAACATTAGGCTCTAAAACATCATTTTGTGGATTGTTATCTTGAGTAAAATTTTCTTCATCTCTGGTTAGTACTGTGTCACCATCATCGTCATTGTCTAAGTAATTTGGCACGCCATCATTGTCTGTGTCTAACGCGTTAGCAAAACCATCTATAGCTGTATAATTGACCTCTTCTAAAGCGGTGTAAACATTGTCACCATCATCGTCTACATCAAGATAATTAGGTATTCCATCTAAATCGGTATCATCATCGTCTAAATTACCATTTCCATTAAGGTCTTCAAATTCTGCAGGAATTCCGTCATTATCATCTTCAATTAAAATAGTTGTTAAGTCAGCTTGACCTGAAGTACTTTCAGCATCACTTGTTATATTTAAATTAGCGGGAGGAACGTCATTACAAAACACATTGTCGGGTATACTAGAATAGGTTCTATAATTAAAGGAGTTTGTACTTGCGCTAAACATATAGGTCTCTGAGAATAGATTGTTAACATCTACCGCTAACATTTGCTCAAAAGTTCTATTGCTAATTTGAATTGATAAAGTTTCTGGAGGACTGTCTTTTTCTTTAAAAAAAACTAAGTTACCGCAAGTTTCTAAGGCAACATCATCAAACTCTAAACTTACCTCAAAAATATCACCATCATCACACGACAAAGAGATTAGTCCTATAAAACAGATATATAATAAATTACGCATTACAGTATTTTTAAAGCAAAAATAGAAGATTTATGAGTTTAAAGGTCGGGATTAACAAATAATTTTGAAAGGTCTATTTGATAGTTTTTAAAACGTCTATAATGTTGCATCTTTGCAGTAAGTTTATATCGCCTATGAAAACAGTTTATTTTGATAATGCTGCTACGACATCCATTCGTGATCACGTCATTGATAAAATGAGTGATGTGATGAAATTAAATTTTGGTAATCCTTCATCAACACATAGTTATGGTAGGCAATCTAAATCTTTAATAGAATTATCTAGAAAACGTATTGCGTCGTATTTTAATGTCTCTGCTGCAGAAATAGTCTTTACCTCTGGAGGTACAGAAGCAGATAACCTAGTGCTTAGGAGCGCCGTAAGAGATTTAGAAGTCACAGAAATAATTACTTCAAAAATTGAACATCACGCCATTCTACATGCCATAGATCAACTCAAAAAAGAGTATGATATCGATGTGACGTATTTAGATTTAGATGATTATGGTGATGTTGATTTGTTACAATTAGAAACACTATTACAAAAGGATACAAAACAGCTCGTAACTTTGATGCACGTTAACAACGAGATTGGTAACATTTTAGACCTTAAAAAAGTGGCCGAATTATGTAAAGCAAATAACGCCCTTTTTCATAGTGATACCGTTCAATCTGTGGGCCACTACAAATTAGATTTACAAGAAATACCTATTGATTATTTAGCAGCTAGTGCACATAAATTTCATGGACCAAAAGGTGTAGGATTTGCTTTTCTTCGGAAAAATAGCGGATTGAGAGCTTCAATCTTTGGAGGAGAGCAGGAGCGAGGCTTGCGAGCAGGAACTGAGTCTATTCATAATATTGTTGGTATGGACGAAGCATTAGCAATCTCATACAGTAATTTAGATATTGAAAGAAGCCACATTAAAACCATCAAGTCTTATTTTATGGAACAATTACAATCTATATTTCCTGATGTTAAGTTTAATGGACAATCTGGTGATTTAGAAAAAAGCACTTATACCTTAGTTAATGTTTGCTTGCCAATTGCTGCAGAGAAAGCGGGAATGCTTCAATTTCAACTCGATTTAAAAGGAATAGCCTGTTCTAAAGGTAGTGCTTGTCAAAGCGGGAGTTCTCAAAGTTCACATGTGCTCAGCGAAATTTTAGATGAAATCCATTTAAAAAGACCATCGGTACGTTTTTCGTTTAGTAGTTTTAATACTAAAGAAGAGGTTGATTATGTGATTGAGGTTTTTAAGGAGTTTGTGGAAAAGTAATAAGTCTTATAAATCATTTATTTCTTTTGCCATTTCAATGACTGTTTTTCCGCTAGACTCGCCTAAAATTGAAATGTAATTACCATTGAGGTTGTTTACAATCACAAAACTGTTACATCCATAATGATACTCAAAAAATAATTTTTCTATACATTGATTTTTGTCTAGTCGCCAGTTGATATATTTCACTCTATGAAATTTAATAGTTTCGTCCTTTTTATGAATCCAATACATATTGTGATTAAAGAATGTTTTTAGTTCTTTTAAATAGCCTCTATGGTAGATGTTGTATGCAATGCCAATAGACTTGTAATTACCATTATTACAGTCATCACGTCCAGGATGATATTGAATAATACTAAATTTTGGTCGAGAGCTGCTATTGTCTACGTTGAGATGAGAAAACATATTTTTCATTTGTAAAGCACTTAGTTTTCCAATAGTCTTTCGCTTTTTTAAAAGTGCTATGAAACAAGTGTCTTTTTCAAAGGCTAGTGCAATATAACGGTCGTCAAGACTCTTATATCTTGAAGATTTATTCAAATACTCTTCCTTTGCTATTTGATCTCCATTGCCATCGTAATAATATACAGGTTTAGGACTCTTTTGGCTAAAACCATAAAAGCATACAGATAGAAAAAGATAAACTAACACTATTTTTATCTATAATCGTGCGCTCAACCTCACATTAAAAACACGGGGTGTTAGAAAATTAGGAATCGCAAATTGACGTTTACTATACACATCACGTACCCAAGTATTGGTAATTGTATTTTGTGCGTCAAACATATTGAAAATCTCTATTCCTAAAGATAATTCTTTGAACTTTTGTTTCCACTTAGAGGTGTACATTTTGTTCTGGTCAACGAGTACATATGAGATTCCTAAATCGGCACGTCTATAATCTCGCAGTCGTGTTTGGAAATCATAAGGGTCTGCATAACTAGGCGAGCCACCAGGAACTCCAGTATTATAAACCAAGTTTAAATACATTTTAAGTTCTGGGATATTAGGCACATAATCTTGAAATAGGATTCCGAATTTTAAACGTTGATCTGTTGGTCTTGCAATAAACCCGCGATCCTCAATGTTTTCTTCGGTTTTTAAATATCCAAAACTAAACCAGCTTTCAGTACCAGGAACAAATTCTCCATTGAGTCTTAAATCCAGTCCATAAGCGTAGGCAGTCGCGTTATTTTTTGCTCTGTATCGAATCCTCACATTTTCTAATGTATATGGATTTACATCTGTTATGTTTTTATAGTATGCTTCGGAAACAAGCTTAAATGGACGATCCCATATTTTGAAACTATATTCGTTACCAACGACTAAATGAAACGATTTTTGCGCTTTTACGTCTGGTTGAACAGTTCCTGAAGAATCACGTAATTCCCGATAAAAAGGAGGTTGGTAATACACACCACCTGCAACTCTAAATAACATGTCCTTCTCCCAATCTGGTTTTATAGCAAATTGTGCTCTAGGACTAAAAACTGTTTGCGTAGACGAGGAGGCACCATTTTGATTAGGGATAGCACTATTTACAGTCCAGTTATGAATTCTCACACCAGCATTGTAAAACACTTCGTTATTGCCAAGCATGGTACGTTTGCTCCATTGCGTATAGGCCTGTAATCTATCAATTTTCACGGCATTGGTAGCTCTTACATTTTGAAAAGCCACTAACGGACCTTCAAAAGGTTCATAGGGTTGGTTATTTGAAATATCAAAAATAGGAGGTCTAACAGAAAATCCGGCACTATCAATTACTTCCCATTCTACTTGGCGATCTCGTATATCTTCATGCGTATATTTTACAGACCACTCTAATGTCGTTTCGTCATCAATGGTGTAATCTCCTTTATGCTCTATATTAAAAATTAGCGCATCCAAATCATTACGAGCATGTGTAAGTTGTGAGCCGATACCTTCTGAAAATTCTACGTCACCCAAATTCTCATCACCAATATTACTATTTACTTCTCCTAGTCTATAGCGCGCTAAAATGTCAAAATATTCTTCTTCAGTAGTATGGTACGCAGACGCAATTAATTTAAGCGTCAAGTCATCTGTTGCAAAATAATTCGCTTTAAAGGCACCAAAATTAGTGAGGTATTGATCTTGCTCTTGTCCGTCATAGTTGACCAAAAGAGCAACAGGTGCGTCGAGAGTTCCAAAATTAGTCTGACGATTCTTGGGTGTAAAGGTGTATTTGTTGAGTGAGATATTTCCGAGGAAATTAAGATGAAACTTATCACTAAACTTATACGTTAAATACGTTTGAACATCTGCAAAAATAGGTCGCACATTAGTTTCGGTTTCCAGAGAATTAATCAGTAAGCTATTATCTCTATAACGCAATCCTATAATCCCTGAGAATTTAGAATCTTTACTCACAGCTTCGGCAGCAATGCTACCACCAAGTAAACTGGCATCTGCACGAATCCCAAATCCTGTAGGGTTGCGATATGTGATATCCAAAACAGAAGAGAGTTTATCTCCATATTTGGCTTGAAACCCACCAGCTGAGAAATCTACATTTTGTACTAAATCTGTATTTACAAAACTCAAACCTTCTTGCTGTCCAGAACGAATTAAAAACGGTCTATAAATCTCAATTTCGTTCACATATACCAGGTTTTCATCAAAATTCCCCCCACGAACAGAGTACTGTGTACTTAACTCATTAGAGATATTAACACCAGGAAGTGTCTTTAATAAATTCTCAATACCAGGATTTGCGCCTTTAACGGTTCTAATAACTTCGGGTGAAATCGTAACAACACCATCTACTTTTTGTCGTGTATTTGTATTTATAACAACAGTTGCGATTTGCTCAATATTAATACTCATCACAGGGTTGAATTCTATCTCTTGTCCGTTTTTCAAATTGAATTTTGCTTCAACACGTTTATGTCCAATATGTGTAAAAATGATGGTGATGTCTTTGTCTACTGGGATTTTTAGAATAAAGAATCCGTTTTCATTAGTTGTAGTTCCATCGCTACCAGCTTTGATATTTACGCCATAAATAGGTGTTTTAGTATCGTTAAGTATGACGCCTCTAATGGTTGCAGTTTGCGATATTCCGAAGAAAGAAAAGCCAAGAAAGGCAATGAGTAGTGAGATATGTAGCTTCAAAAGGTTGTATTTTTATTTTCTAAAAAAGATAGATTCAAATGTAGTACTATTTCCTACATTATCTGTGACAATTATTTTAAGGTTGTTTTCGGTTGCGGTATTTATATGATCATCAAAATCATAAGTCAATGTATCTTTTTTGTAATCGTACTCCATTAAAATCCATTTCCCATTTATGGTTGCTCTGTAATTACTTATTCCAGATAAATCATCGTCTATTTTAACCTTCAACTCGTTCAATTTACTTAACCACTTCCCCTCTTGAAAATTAACAGGTTTGATGGTTGGGTTAACAGTATCTCTCGCTAAAGTAAAAGTTCCAAGAGATTTAGTTCTTGCGGATAGTAAATCACCTAATCGTTTTGTGCTTATATAGCCTGGTCGTTGGTAATAACCATATAAATTAGCAATAAATAATTGGTCTTTGTCAGCAACACTATAATTTTTAATATCAAATGTGATGGTGTAGCTTTTCATTAAAGGAATCGTATTTTTATGGAGTTTTAGAGTGTCATTTAAAACACTGAAGTTAATATGGAAGTCATCATAGAATGTATTCGTTGGAAAATAAACAGAGACATTGCCCTGCTCTAATTCATTAACCTGATTGGCTATTATATAGGTGTTAGGTTTGAGCTCAGGGGCTTCAAGAATTTCTTTAGCTGGTTGTCCTTTTACAGGAATAGATAACCAAGATTCATTACCACGAAAGTCTCTTAGTCTTACTTTGTAAACTGTGTTTGTGCTGTCTTCTACTGTGATATAACCACTAGCATTTACGTCTTTGAGCATGCTCAACGTATTACCAGATTGCACAAATAATTTCTGGATTCTTGAGTTTTCCTCTTTGTACACTTCGTAATCTATAAACCGATTAATATGTTTAGATTCAGCAAAACTAAAGCGTTTAAAATCCATTTCAAAGGTTTTGTTACCATTGTAAAAACCTTGGATATTACTCAGGCCGTTTTTATTATATGCTAAATCTTGTTGATCATAAGTCACAACTCCAAAACCAATATCGCCACAGGCTTCAATTGGCTCTGTCGTATAATCCCCTTTTTCATTTGGAATGAGACGCAGCTCTTTTCTTTTTTTAATATTATTAATGTGTGCATTTCTGTCTCTAGGGTACGCATAAACTGCTGATAAAACAGGAGGCTTAGTATCTTTTATATCCATTCCAAAGAGCATTGGATTTATAGGACGCTCTTCATTATCTCGTATTTCAAAGTGTAGATGTGGTCCTCCAGAACTTCCGCTATTTCCAGAAAAAGCAACAATTTCATCTGCAGTGATTAACAATTCATCAGGCGAAGGAAAAACTTCTACTTCATAACTTTCTTTGTCGTATTGACATTCTTTGATATATTTTTGGATGCGAGGTGAAAATTTACTCAAATGTGCGTACACACTAACGTAACCGTTTGGATGGGTAATGTATAGCGCTTTTCCATAGCCATAATGTGATACTTTTATTCTACTCACATAACCTTCTGCTACTCCATAGACATTTAAACCTGTGCGTTGTTGTGTTTTTATATCTATTCCAGAATGAAAATGATTTGATCTAAGTTCGGCAAAAGTACCAGAAAGCACTAAAGTAACATCTAAAGGACTCCTAAAATAGTCTTGAGGGTAAGGGGATTGTGAAAATCCTATATTAAACCAGAATAGTAGGAGTATGGTGTATTTCATAAATATATTTCGTTGCGTGCTAAAGTATCAATTTCAAAATAATCCTCAAAAGGATATTGTGACAAATCACTTAGATTCCAATTATACAGCATTATAACTAATTTAAGTGAATTAAATTTCAAAATTTATCATAAAACAATTGCGATTATTCACGTAGTATGTTAACTTTGTTACATTAGTATTGAAATTTGTAAATGAGTAAAATCGAAGATGTTGTCGATTCTTTAGAGAATAAAATTAGCAAGGTTTTGCATAAACTTGAAGTTTTAAAGCAAACAAATGCAAATATTTCTCAGGAGTTAGCATTACAACAACAAAAAAGTATTCAACAACAAGAAGAATTAAGTTCTTGGGTTGAAAAACATGAAGCTCTCAAAATGGCAAATTCATTACTTGGCAGTGACGAAAATAATAGAGAAACAAAGCTCAAAATAAATACATTAATTAGAGACATTGATCATTGTATTTCTCAACTATCTGAATAATAAACGTTAATGGCAGAACAGCTTAAAATAAAACTATCAATAGCAAACAGAGTATATCCTTTAACCATAACACCTGGCCAAGAGGAAGGTTTACGAAAAGCAGCTAAAAAGATAGAAGCCATGATAAGTCAATTTGAGCAAAACTATTCTGTGAGAGATAAGCAAGATGTTTTAGCAATGTGTGCTTTGCAGTTTGCGTCTCAAGTAGAACAGAAAACAATAGATAAGGCCAGTGTTAGTGAAGACGTTGAAGAAAAGCTCAACGCTTTAGATCAATTACTTCAAAAACACTTAAGTGCTTAGCGTTCTTTTAAATAAAATAATAGGTTACTGCCTACATTAGTGATATTTTTTGATAAACTCAACGTTAATTCTTTAAAAAGGGTGAGTTTAAGTTGTAAAATCGGGCTGCCAGGAGTTGAATTTATTCGATTTCAAAGCAGATTTTTGATCAGCTTGTTAGCCCTAAACTTGTTTTTAAGGAGTTTATACAAAACCAGAACTAGTGTAGGCTTTTTTTTGTGCTACAATCTTAGGATTGTATATCCCAATTGGATATTGGGAACTTTTGAAAATATCAAAAATTTTAAAACTAACTAAACATGGATACGAATACAATTTTAATGATTGTTGGAGGAGTGGTACTCGGCCTAGTAATAGGATATGTGATTGCTAAATCATTAGAGAAAAGCAATGCATCAAAACTTATAAATGATGCTCAAAAAGAAGCTGAGTCAATTTTAAAACAAGCGAAAAACGATGGCGAGATTATAAAAAAAGATAAGATGCTTCAGGCGAAAGAGAAATTTTTAGAACTGAAAACTGAGCATGAGAAAGTTATTTTATCTCGCGATAAGAAAATTGCAGAAGCCGAAAAAAGAACGAGAGATAAAGAATCTCAAGTGTCTAGTGAATTAGCTCAGAGTAAGAAATCTAATCAATCTCTAGATGATAAATTAAAGGATTATAATTTTCGTTTAGAATTTTTAGAAAAGAAAAAAGAAGAAGTTGAGAAAGCTCATAAGAGCCAAATTAGACAGTTAGAAGTTATTTCTGGATTATCTGCAGAAGATGCAAAATCACAATTGGTAGAGTCTTTAAAGGGTGAGGCGAAAACAGATGCAATGAGCTATATCCAACATACTATGGAAGAGGCTAAATTAACGGCTCAACAAGATGCCAAGAAAATCATAATTAACACGATACAACGTATAGGAACAGAAGAAGCAATTGATAATTGTGTATCTGTTTTTAATATTGAATCTGATGATGTAAAAGGACGAATTATTGGACGTGAAGGTCGTAATATTCGTGCTATTGAAGCGGCAACAGGAGTTGAGATTATAGTTGATGATACACCAGAAGCAATTATATTGTCTTGTTTTGATTCTGTAAGACGCGAAATTGCGCGTTTATCTTTACACAAGTTAGTTACAGACGGAAGAATACATCCTGCACGTATTGAAGAAATCGTTCAGAAAACGCAAAAACAAATTGAGCAAGAAATTGCAGAGGTTGGTAAGCGAACAGTAATTGATTTAGGAATTCACGGTCTACACCCTGAATTGATTAAAATGATTGGACGTATGAAATATCGTTCGTCTTACGGGCAAAATTTACTACAACACTCGCGTGAAGTTGCTAAACTGTGCGGAGTTATGGCAGCAGAATTAGGATTAAATCCTAAATTAGCAAAACGAGCAGGTTTATTACATGATATAGGAAAAGTACCATCATCTGAAGCAGATATGGAAACGCCTCACGCAATCCTTGGGATGCAATGGGCAGAAAAACATGGTGAAAAGCCAGAAGTTTGTAATGCTATTGGAGCTCACCACGATGAAATTGAAATGACAACATTGTTAGCTCCAATTGTTCAAGTTTGTGATGCTATTTCAGGAGCTAGGCCAGGAGCAAGACGACAAGTATTAGACTCGTATATCCAACGTCTTAAAGATCTTGAAGAAGTTGCCTTTGGGTTTAGCGGTGTAAATAAAGCTTATGCTATCCAAGCAGGACGTGAATTGCGTGTTATGGTTGAAAGTGAAAAAGTGACTGATGAGCAAGCGGCTAATTTATCGTTTGAGATTTCGCAAAAGATCCAAACAGATATGACATATCCTGGGCAAGTAAAAGTTACCGTAATAAGAGAAACAAGAGCGGTGAATATTGCCAAATAATTTCCGACGTAAATAATATTATAAGTATAAAAGCACTCTAACTAGAGTGTTTTTTGTTTTTTAAAGGTGAGCATAAAAGTAGAGCCTTCATCCAATGTGCTTTCTACACCAATTGTTCCGCCTAGAGCTTCCATTTGTGTTTTAGTGATGTATAAGCCTACACCTCTAGAATCATCTCTTTTTGTACTATGAAACGTTTGATATATTTCAAAAAGTTGGCTTTTGTATTTATGGGTATCAATGCCTATTCCATTATCTTCAATTAGAATTTTAAGTTCATTTTCAGAATGAACAGACTGTAAAGTGATTTTAGAATTGCGATTGTTAGATTTGTATTTAATTCCATTTGAAATCAAATTATAAAGAATACTTTCCAAATAGGATCTATTTACATTTATAAAATCATCTTTGATTATAGAATTATAAATAGCAATTTCGCTATGAGCGATGTCCATTTCTAGACTATTAATGACCTTTTCTGCACAATCAAAAACATTAACGCTTTCATTGAGCTCTTTGGCGTTTGATTTAGTTTTTATACTGATGATGTCATCCAAATCCACAATTGTTGTTGTAAGTGCGCCAGAAATCGTTTTTAAATGATGCAGTAGCTCTTCTTTTTCTTCTTCGGAATTAGTTTCATCAAGAAATTCAAGAATATTTTTAAAATTACCAATGTGAGTCTTCAAGTTATGAGACACGATGTGAGTGAAATTATGTAATCTTTCGTTTTGACTTGTGATGAGCTCAAGATAAAGCTCAGCCTGTACTTCTTTCTTTTTTCTGTAAGTAATATCGGTATGTGTACCAATGATACGCGTTGGTTTTCCTTTTGCATTTCGCTCAACTATTTTACCTTTATCAAAAATCCATTTATAGTTGCCATCTTGACATAAAACGCGATGCTCATTTCTATACACATCTAATGATCCGTTGATATGTGCTTTGAAATCTTTAAAATAAGTTTCAGAATCTTCTGGATGTACTCTGCGATCCCATTCGGTTGGAGATTTTGTCAATTCACGCTCCTCAAAGCCTAGAATTTTTTTGGACTGTTTAGAATAAAAAACTTCATCTTTAATGATATCGTAATCCCAAAGGCCAACATTAGTATTTTCTAACGCTATTTGCCACCGCCTATCATTAAGCGTTTCTTTTTGTTCAATATTATTTTGATTACTGGGGTTTTTTCTTCTCAAGAACATTTAATAGCGCTTTTTATGGAGACATCACTTTTCGAAGAGTGTCACCTTATAACTGTTAAAGATATCACTTATTTTCTCGGATGATGCTTAAGAAGAACTTCTTTTAAATGCGACTTATCAATGTGCATATAAATTTCTGTTGTTGTAATACTTTCGTGACCAAGCATGAGCTGAATGGCTCTTAAGTCGGCACCATTTTCTAAAAGATGACTAGCAAAAGAATGTCTAAATGTGTGTGGAGAAATAACTTTATTTAAGTTAATAGCTTTAGCAAGATTTTTTATGATTGTAAAAATCATTGCTCTTGTCAATTGTTTGCCTCTATTATTAAGAAAAAGGGTGTCTCTATAATCTGGGAGAATATCAATATAAGCTCTGATATCTTTCCAAATAAGAATATATTTCTGAGTATTTGGACCAATGGGAACAAAGCGCTGTTTGTCGCCTTTACCAGTTACTTTTATGAAGCCTTCATCAAAAAAGAGATCAGAAACCTTTAAATTTGTCAATTCACTAACACGAAGTCCACAACTGTATAATGTTTCTAAGATGGCTCTATTTCGTTCTCCAATTCTAACACCATTGTATTCTTTTGTTAAATCAATAGCCTCTATAAGCTCATCAATATCTTTAATAGATAAGGTGTCAGGTAATTTTCTTCCAGTTTTTGGAGATTCTATTTGGTCTAACGGATTTGTTTTACGGTAATCTTCAAAAACTAAATAATTAAAAAAACTGCGTAAACCAGATATTAAACGTGATTGGGACCGTGGGTTAATTTGTTTTGATACCTCGTAAATGAAAGCTTGTACTTGCGCATAGTCAATAGTGACAGGAGAGATTGTAATTTGATGAGCATCAATATAGTGCATAAGCTTTTCTACATCTAACTCATAATTTACAATAGAGTTATGAGATAGTCCTCTTTCTATTTTGAGGTAATACTTATAGTCGTTTAGTGCATTTTGCCATTTCATAATAAAAAAAAATCACCCAGTTGTGGGTGATTTTAATATAATACTTTTAATATTAATAATTGTCTGTCAATATATTTATAAGATCGACGATTGCCCAGATCCCTAGACCTCCAAAGGTTATAATAAATAAGATGTTCCATCCTATAGACCATCCTAAGTACCATCTATGTGCTGCGAATGGCCATAAAAAAGCCCACAATGCAACAGCAATCCATTTATCATCACTAGCTTTTGCAGCTGGAGAATAGAATTCAACTGATGATGAATCAACAGATACGTTATCTGTTGTTGAGATAGTTGTAGTCGTTACAACTGCAGCTCTTTTAACTGGAAATGATGCGTAACTAAGAGAAATCGCAGCAAAAAAGAACAAAAACGAAAGTAAAAATTTAAATTTCATATAATATTGGTTTAAGTTTGTTCAACAATAATAAGAAAAAAATATGATAAAAGGTAGTGTAAGAATCCTCTTTATTTTAATACTAGGCTTACAGCTAACGTCTGCACAAGAGTCTAGTGAGTATATTGGAGCTATAAAACTTAATGACTCGGCTATTATTACCTATAAAGTTAAATTTAATATCAACTATGACCAAGTTGAAGGTTATTCAATAACAGATTTTGGAGGCGATCATGAAACTAAATCAAAATTGAAAGGAATTTATAATCCGTCTACAAGAGAAATTTCTTTTAACGAATATGATATTGTGTATACGAAGTCTGATGTGATTCATGACGATTTTTGCTTTGTACATTTTGAGCCCACATATTTTAAACCAGGTAAAACCAAATATTTTAAAGGTGATTTTAAAGGTGAATTTTCTGATGGTGAAGAATGTATTAGCGGAGAGTTGTTTCTTAACGCTGCTGAGAATGTTGAAAAACGCATGGAAAAGATGTCAAAAAAAATAAATAAATCTGATAAAGTGGCTGATAGTATAAAACAAAAGGCTACAGATTTAAAGCTTTTAGAGAAGCTCAATATGAATATTCTGAAAAAATCTCAAGTTACTAGTGTGTTTTCAAAGAATGAAACAGTGTCACTTCTCATTTATGATGGTGGACAAGAGGATGGAGATATGATTTCAATAAAAGTTAATGGAGATTTTATATTAAGACGACATACTATTTCTAAGGAGGTTAAAACTGTAGAAGTGCCTCTAACATCAAAAAAGACTATTATAGAGGTTATAGCAGATGGTGTTGGCACGATGTCAACAAATACAGCAGTCATAGAAATTCATGATGGAGTTAATAAAATAAGGGCCATGACTAATCTTGAAAAAAATCAATCTACTCAAATACACGTACTTCAAAAAAGAAAATAATAACTTATGTTTTTAAAATACGACAAATCATAAGTTTATGATTTTTTGTTTGTAAAATTGTTAATAACATCCATGAAAATGGTGGTGGTCTAAAAAAATGTATTTTCTTTGCATTTTTCAATTATAAACGTACTGAATTGGTATAAATAATACATTAAGGTTTTACTAATGGTTTTAAAAAGAAGGGCTATAAATAGCTCTATAACGGTTAGTATTAATACTAGTTTATCTGTTAAGTCGTGTGATAATATGGTTAAAACACTTAAATTTATGTTATTTTTCTTGCGTGATAGCAAAAATCATTATATGTTTGCCGACCAATTTAAAATAAATAAAATTACTTAAAACTAATTATTATGAAAAAATTATTACTTATGGCTGCGGTTGCAGTATTCGGATTATCAAATGTAAATGCACAAGATGACCAACCAACTTATGGTTTTGAAAAAGGAAATATCTTTATTGAAGGCGGTGTTGGATTTAATAGTACAAATGATAAAAATACCGAAGCAGAAACTAGTGGTTTTGTCATTAGTCCTAAAGTAGGTTACTTTATTAACGACGATTTAGCAATTGGAGGAAGGCTTTCTTACAATTCTTTTAAGGAAGAACTTGCAGGCACAGACACTCAAGATCAAACTGGTTTTGGTGCTGGTGTTTTTGGACGATATTACTTTTTGGATTTAGGTGAACGCTTTAAAACGTTTACTGAGTTTGGTATCGGTTTTGGAAGTACAAATGATAAAATTAGTGATTTTAAAACAAATTCTTTTGGTGCAGGATTAGATCTTGGTATCAATTATTTCGTTACTGAAAAGATTGCTTTATCTTTTGGACTAAAGAATGTATTATCCTTCTCTTCATCTAAAGTAGATGTTGACGGAGCAGAAGCAGTATCTCAATTTAACTTAGGTTTTGGAGATGTTGCTAATCCTTTTGGTGGTAATGCAGCATTTGGTATATTATTTGTTTTATAGGACGAAATATAATCAAAAATATAAATCAAACCGAAGCCTAACCGCTTCGGTTTTTTTATGCTCAAATTTTAATATCTTTACTCCATGAAGCAACTCATTATTATAAACGGTCCAAACCTTAATCTTTTAGGTCAACGTGAGACTAATATCTACGGAAATTTAACGTTCACAGAATTTTTTGATCAAACCGTTAAGAAATTTCCAAACGTTATGCTAGAACATTTTCACTCTAATATTGAAGGTGAGTTGATTGATAAAATCCAAGAGGTTGGCTTTAACTATGATGGCATTATACTTAATGCAGCAGCCTACACGCATACCTCTATTGGTATTGGTGATGCTGTTAAGGCGATCATGACTCCTGTGGTAGAAGTTCATATATCCAATACATTTTCTCGAGAAGAGTTTAGGCATAAATCCTATATTTCTCCTAATGCTAAAGGTGTTATTTTAGGATTTGGATTACAGAGTTATGAATTGGCAATCCAAAGTTTTTTGGATGAGTAATATATAATATAGAAAAACGTCACTTTTTTATTATGAAATATACAACCACAATATGTAGTCTTTTTTTATTTTTTTCTCTTCTGAAAAGTAACGCACAATCCAATGTCGACTTCGGAATTAAAGGAGGTCTAAATCTTACCTTTTTTAAAATTCAAGAAGCACAATTTGGAGACAATATAGAAACCGAAGCTGGTTTTTATGGAGGCATTTTTGCGGATTTTGAAATTGATGAAACCGTTTCACTTCAACCAGAACTATTATACATTCAACTAAATGACTTCAGGTTTATCAATGCGCCAATCTATGCCAAGTTTTATTTATCTGATAAATTGAGTTTTATGGCTGGTCCAAGTCTAAATTATTTTTTCGACTTCTTTACAAATAAATTTAAAGTAAGAGGCGATATTGCCACAGCTTATAATATCACTGAGTCTATTGATATTCACATGAAGTTTGTTGTGGGTTTCAATGAGGTTGCTCCAAATGGATTATTTTTTGGAGTAGGTTATAAATTTTAAAAAAAAAATGCGACTTGAAAATTAAATCAAATCGCATTATTATCTTTTTTATGATTCTAACTTAGAGATGAATTACTTCACCATAAGCATCGGCAACAGCTTCCATAACGGCTTCACTCATTGTTGGGTGAGGATGAATGGTTTTCAATACTTCATGACCTGTAGTTTCTAGTTTACGACCTAAAACAGCTTCAGCAATCATGTCTGTTACACCAGCTCCTATCATGTGACAGCCTAGCCATTCGCCATATTTGGCATCAAAAATCACTTTTACAAAGCCGTCTTTTGCACCACTAGCGCTTGCTTTTCCTGAGGCTGAGAACGGGAATTTACCGACTTTAATATCGATGCCTTGCTCTTTTGCTTGTTTTTCTGTCAGGCCAACACTTGCAATTTCTGGAGAACAATAGGTGCAGCCTGGTACATTTCCGTAGTCAAGCGCTTCAACATGCTGTCCTGCAATTTTTTCTACGCATAAAATACCTTCGGCAGAAGCAACGTGAGCTAATGCTTGACCTGCAGTTACATCACCAATAGCGTAATAACCAGGGATATTTGTTTGGTAGTAATCGTTTACTAATATTTTATCTCTATCAACAGCAATACCTACATCTTCCAATCCAATGTTTTCAATATTAGATTTAATACCAACAGCAGATAATACGATGTCGGCTTCTAAAATTTCTTCACCTTTTTTAGTCTTTATTGTTGCTTTAACGCCTTTTCCAGAGGTATCTACATGTGTTACTTCTGAGGACGTCATTACTTTAATTCCACTTTTCTTAAACGAACGCTCTAATTGCTTAGAGATATCTTCATCTTCAACAGGAACTATATTTGGTAAATATTCTACGACAGTAACATCTGTTCCCATCGAGTTATAGAAGTAGGCAAACTCAACACCAATTGCTCCAGACCCAACAATAATCATTGTTTTAGGTTGTTTATCTAAGGTCATTGCTTGTCTGTATCCAATTACCTTTTTGCCATCTTGAGGCAAACTAGGCAACTCACGAGAGCGAGATCCTGTTGCGATAATAATGTGGTCTGCAGTATAATCTGTACCGTCTACTTCAACTTTTTTACCTGTTTTCAGTGTTCCGAAGCCATTAATTACATCAATTTTGTTCTTCTTCATCAAAAACTGAACACCTTTACTCATGCCATCTGCAACACCGCGACTACGTTTTACTACTGCGCAAAAATCATGACTTGCATCTTTCACATTAAGCCCATAATCCTCAGCATGTTTTAAATATTCAAAAACTTGAGCAGATTTAAGTAATGCTTTAGTGGGAATACAACCCCAGTTTAAGCAAACACCTCCTAAGCTTTCTTTTTCTATAATAGCAGTTTTTAAGCCCAGTTGTGAAGCTCTAATTGCTGTTACGTAGCCTCCAGGGCCACTACCAAGTACTATAATATCATATTTACTCATGAGTCTATTTTTGTCATATAATTAAGATTACGAAGTTACAAAACCAAAGTTTAAAATTATAATAACTAAAACACAAATTGTGAAAACTAAATTATGAGATTCGAAGTGTGTTTTTTAAATTATAGTTGCCCTAAATTATTTGAGCTATTGTTTTATATAAATCAACTTGTTTTGTCCATCATTTATAATGAGTTGTGTCTCGTTAACCGTCTCTATTTGTAGTATATAAGGTTTAGTATAGTAGTACTTATTGTCTTCTAATTGTTCAATAATACCTATGGTATAATCTTTATAATATTCAAGGTCTTCATTAGTAACAGGTTTGTAAATCAAAATCAAATTATCTGTAATTCTCCAATAACTTGATTCTAAAGAATCAAGTTTAAAGTATGTATTTGAAATTTTGATATCTAGACGCTCACTAACTTTCTTCTCAAATTTGGCTTCAACAGCATAAAAACTGGTGGATGATGTACTCAAGGTATCCAACCCTATTTCTACCATTTTCATTTCATTTTTAAATCGCCAGTGCCCATAAAAATTTGAACGCTCTAAGTTTTGTGAACTTATGAGTACTGGTATTATAACTAAAATTATGACTAATTTAAACTTCAAAAGCACATGTATTCATTCTTATGTGCCAAGGATTACAACTAAATTTGATATTATTTTAGTCACAATTCATACACAACTATATTGTTATTTAGTAGGCACGAATTTTAAAGCCACACCATTAATACAATGACGCTTACCAGTTGTTTTTCTGGGACCATCATTAAAAACGTGTCCAAGATGACCTCCACAAGTTGCACAATGTTCTTCATCTCTACTATACCCTAATTTAGTGTCTGAGCCATAAGCCACATTGCCTTCAATTTCTCTATCAAAACTTGGCCATCCTGTGCCAGAATCAAATTTATGTTCGCTTTTAAATAATGGCGTTTCACAAGCAGCACAATGAAATGTACCTTCACGTTTTTCATTATTTAATTCACTAGAAAAAGGACGTTCGGTTCCTTCTTGTCTTAAAACATAATAGGCTTCGCTTGATAATTCTTTTTTCCATTCGGCTTCAGTTTTAGACACTGGAAATACGTTTTGCGTATTGCTTTCCCTTTTTTGTGCTGAAGAGTTGCAGCTAAAAAACAAGGTAATTGTGAGTAATATTATTATCTTTTTCATTTTGTAAAAATAAGGATTTTTAATTATTCTTTAGTCGTGTGTGAAATTAAACACCTACAAAAAAACTAAAAATATATTGATGGATTTCAATTTTTTTTTAGAATTTATTTATTACTTCAAAAAGATATTTAGTTCTCAGTAAAATTCGTATTACTTTTGCTTTAAATGCGACAAAATTATAATGTATTGGGTCAAACACAAAACAATCATTTTGTAAATTAGCTTACACATAAAAAATCATTAACTATGAATATTAAAAAGAACATTGTAACTGTAGGAGTGATAGTATTATTTCTGTCTTGTGCTACAAACCCTTTTACAGGAAATAAAACGTTAGCATTAGTGCCTAATTCACAGTTGTTTCCCACTGCGTTTGCTCAATATGATCAGTTTTTAACAGAAAATAATGTTATTACAGGTACATCAGATTCTGAAATGATAAAACGAGTAGGGCAGAGAATCGCAGTTGCAGCTGAGCGTTGGTTGAATGCCAATGGACATCAAGGGTATTTAGATGATTATAAATGGGAATATAACCTTGTCAATGATAAAAATGTAAATGCTTGGTGTATGCCAGGTGGGAAAATAGTTTTTTATACTGGTATTTTACCGATTGCACAAAATGAATCAGGAATAGCAGCCATTATGGGACATGAAGTTGCTCATGCTCTTGCAAATCATGGTCAGCAACGTATGAGTGCCGGTATGTTACAACAAGTTGGTGCGGTCGCAGGAAATATAGCGATTAAGGATGAGCAATCTCGTAACTTGTTTAACCAAGCCTATGGTGTAGGTAGTCAAGTAGGTGTCATGTTACCGTTTAGTAGAAGTCATGAAACACAATCTGATGAGATTGGTCTCTATTTAATGGCTATTGCAGGTTATAATCCAAGTGAGGCTGCAGAATTATGGAAACGTATGAAAGCTAACAGTGGTGGAGAAGCACCACCAGAATTTATGAGTACACATCCATCAAATGACACACGAATTAAAAATCTTGAACAGTGGGCTTCTAAAGCGGTAGCTGAAGCCAAAAAATTTGGAGTAGACTCATTTAGACCTTTAGGTAACTTTTAATTGTAAAGATTAAAATTTATAGTAATTTCGAAGCTGTCCAATAAAGGACAGCTTTTTTTATTGAATAATTATTTAAATAGCAGAATTCAATATGTCTCATCGAGATTGGGATCTCTCGCTGTAAGATAAAGGTTAATTGAAAATAAGAAATTTTTAATATGAGTCAACTAAAAAAAGGTAATAGGACACTTCTTAATGCTTGGGCATTTTATGATTGGGCAAATTCGGTCTACACATTAACAATTGCATCTTCGATATTTCCCATATTTTATTCGGCTCTTTTTGCAGATCAATTACAAAAAAATATTCCAGCATTTGGGATGGTTTTTAAAAGTACAGCCCTAATTACATACGTTACAGCATTTACTTTTTTGGTGGTAACTTTTACTTCTCCAATATTATCTGGAATTGCAGATTATGTTGGTAATAAGAAGAATTTTATGAAATTCTTTTGTTACGTTGGAAGCGCAGGATGTATAGGGTTATATTGGTTTAGTTTAGAGAATATTCATTTGAGCTTATTGTTCTATTTTATGGGTCTCATTGGGTATTGGGGAAGTTTGGTATTTTACAATTCTTATTTGCCAGATATTGCTTATCCAGAGCAGCAAGATCGCATTAGTGCCAAAGGTTTTTCGATGGGTTATTTAGGTAGTGTTCTTTTATTACTTCTTAATTTAGCGATGGTAATGAAACCAAATTGGTTTGGATTTGACATCAGTATTTCTGATAACCTTAGACAAACAGGAACAGAAGTTCAAATTCTAGAAGCATTAAAATTAGCAAAAGACAACGCGTCTATCGAAGCCATGAGAGTTGCTTTTATAACCGTTGGTTTATGGTGGGTTATTTTTAGTCAATATTCATTTTATATTTTACCGAAAGGGATTTCTAACGGTCGTAAAGTAACGACATCAATTGTGTTCAATGGACTAAAAGAATTAAAACTCGTTTGGTTAGATCTCAAACAGAATTTGCGTCTAAAACGTTATTTATTAGCTTTTTTTGTATTTAGTATGGCAGTACAAACCATCATGCTAGTCGCTGTTTATTTCGGTGAAGAGGAAATAGCTTGGGGCGATTCAAATGCTAAGACACAAGGCCTAATACTGAGTATTCTTGTAATACAATTGGTTGCAATCCTTGGGGCATTCTTAACATCTCGTGCGTCCTCTATCTTCGGAAATATTAAAACTTTGATTATAGTAAATTTCATATGGATGGGGCTTTGTTTTTACGCTTACTTCATGGAAACACCAGTTCAGTTTTATATTGCAGCCTCTTTTGTTGGACTAGTAATGGGAGGCATACAATCACTAGCGCGTTCTACATATTCTAAATTCCTTCCAGATACAGAAGATACAACGTCCTATTTTAGCTTTTTCGATGTTGCTGAGAAAATTGGAATTGTTATAGGTATGGTCATTTTTGCAACGATTGACCAGATTACGGGAAGCATGCGTAATGCTATTCTGTTTTTATTTGTTTTCTTTTTAATAGGGATTGTTTTATTATTTAGAGTCCCAGAGGAAAATAAATAAATGAGAATATTTGTCGCAAATAAACTCTAAATTAATTTTATCTTGCCTTATTATTTTTTGCATCACATTCAATTATGATAGTGATTCTTTTTAAGGATATTAACCCAAGCAATTGCAATGTAGCAACTATTGAGTCGGGATCTGTAATTGAAGATTATAGTAACGCTAATGCCAACTCTCATATAAGCATTTAGGGACACCGTACTTATCAAGACATTATATCTACAGAATTCTCAAATAAAATTAAAATATCCATATTATAAATTAGTCGCAGATTAGAGCCTTATAAGTTAGCAGTCATCGTCGTATATTCAGATGATGGAGTAATACCAGTATCTCATTATTGAATTGTTTATTTTAATAATGGTGGTTACACTCCGGCGTTTGAAAATGTATTTTTACAATTACCCAATTTGGACCAGTGGATCAATTCTTTAGAGCAACTTTTGACTATTCTTTGGAGAGGACTATTTTGATTAAATACTAGAAATTAACGTAATAAAACCGGCATTTGAATTAATAAATGGTAGTTTTTTATTTACACTAGCCTATAAAAATTGTGCTTAACGCATTAAAATTAATTAGTATGTTTGTAGAAACCTTATATCCTATGAAAATTAAATTTATCCGCAGTCTGTTTGTAATCATTGCAATTATGTCGTTTCAATCTTGTGAAAATGAATCTTTGGATTCTGATTTTACTGAAAATGCCAATGATGGTACAGATGGAGATAGTACTAATAATGGAGGAACCGATGGTGACGTAGGAGAGTCTTCTGGAGATTATTGGCCAAGAGCTATCGGAAATATATGGAACTTTAATGATACGTTTTATGGTGATACAACCTATAATATGATTTCTACGGAAACTATCGATGACAATCTGTACTATAAATTTGATCAATTAATGAATCAAGAATCTTGGTTGAGAAAAACTGGAGACAGCTATTATATCAGAGCAGCGGTTCAAAGTTTTCCAATTGAAGGTTATGAGGTGGCGACAACCTATTTAACAATCAAGATGTTAAAAGATAGTGCTCAAATAGGAGAAACTTGGACAAACAATGTGAACTATACAATAACGTATGTCCCTATTACTGAAGGATTACCAGAAATACCTGCAATTAACATAGATGCAGTTTATGATTTAGAGATGATGGGTAGAGACCTTACGAGAACTGTTGGAGATGTTACTTTTGAAAATGTATTGCACGTGGAGTTAAATTTAAGTTCTGGCCAAGTATCATCTACCGTGGATTACTATTATGCAAAGGATGTTGGTCTTATTGAATTTGTTGGTGATCAAAGCTCTGGTGCTTTATTAAGTTATACGTTAAATTAGAATCTTTTATTTCTTAATAATAATAATAAGTTTGTAGAAATATATACAATATGAAACTAAGTACGCAAATTTTATTATACACTTTATTGCTCTCATTCCTGTCTTGTGAAGATGAACCTATAGAAGGTGATTTCTTAACAGGAGGATTAACTTGTGAAGTAGCACTAGCAAATACTTCACAAGCAGCATTAAATTTTTTGTCCGTTAATGATGATAATTACACACAATTGTGTACAGCTTACCGTAATGCTTTACAGGCACAAATTCAGGCCTGTGGTGATTCAGACGCTAGTTTGCAAATTATAGTAAATGGGCTGGGAGATTGTACAAATAATAATCAAGAAGCAACGGCTCTTGAGGGAACTTGGTTATTAACTGCTTGGTTAGGAGAGGAACCTATAGATCTAAACAATGATGGTACAGCGAGTGATAACTTTTTAGATGAAATGGACTGTTATGAAAATGAAACCATTGTGTTCGATATAGATGGTACAGCTATTTCCATGAGCACTTCTTATGCGTCCTTTATTTTTGATATTGAAGTGGGTACAACAGATCAGTTCACATATACAATTGAGTGCGAATTTGAAGATGAAAACACAAATATGACTTGGTCTCAAAGTGGTAATACTGTCACACTAGATGATGGAACTACTGTATCGGATTTTATATTAAATGGGAATCAACTTTCAATATTTATTCCTGAAGGGTTTTTTGCATTTAGCTCAGATTTCACTGCAACGACTACTCAAGATTTGACATTCGTTTACACAAAACAATAAAGGATTTAAACAATAAAAAAAGCCACTAACTGGACTGATAGTGGCTTTTTTATTATTCTAATTTGGTTTAATTCTCTATACTTCCAGAGCCTGTTACTTTGCTATCCTCTTTTGTTGGATTCCCTCGATAGACGATATCTCCAGAGCCCACTACTTTCGCTTTTAGTTGTCCTGTACACACAACCTCCGCGTCTCCAGACCCTGTAACAGATACATCTGTGTTTGTTGATTTTAGATCAAATCCATGAAAATCTCCAGACCCTGTTACACCAGCTCTTAAATCATTTGTAGCCCCTTTTAAAGTTAAATCTCCAGAACCAGAAACTTTACCAGTAGCAGATTTAGTTTGAATAGTCAAAACAATATCTCCAGAACCAGACAGTGACACATCTAAAATATCTGAATTTATGTAATCTTCATTCCATAAATCTCCAGACCCAGAAAGAGAGACAGTATCAATTGCTTTAAAAGGAATCGTGATTTTTATTGTTTTGTTTCTACTTGGGTCTAGATTCTTACCTTTTTCAGTTTTTATAATTAATTTCCCACCTTTAACTTCGGTAACAATATATTCTAATAGATTAGATTCTCCTTCGATGGTGATTTTCCCTTCTGTTCCAGCGACTAATACGTAATCAAAACTGCCTGCGCAATTTACAGCATCATAATCGGATGTGGTTCTTGTTAGTGTCGCTGTATTGCCATTTCCTTTAATTTTATTTCCTCCCCATTGTGCCTGTAAAAGTGTAAAGTTTAATAAGGCTGCAATTAATACTATTGATTTTTTCATGATGATATTTTGTTTAAGTACTCGTTTTAGTTTCTTTTAAAAGTAACACTTCCATATTCAGATTTTATTTTAATAAGGTTATGACTGTTGGAATCTCCATAATAACCTTGGTAATATTTGTCTGTTGATTCTATACGTTTCTTAGTAAACTCAAAGTCATCTGTATCACGCAGAGAGGCGTATTCTAAATCAATATCAAATCTAAATTTGTAAGAAGAGTCGTATCCAATTGTTATTCCATTAAAATTAGAATCAATTTCAATGTTGCCAGCATTAGCTGTCATTTCTCCAATTTTTATAGAGCCATAATCTGCTTTTAGATTGACATTTTTGTAAATTTTACCTAACCTAACGGTCAAGTAATCTCCGTTACCAGTAACGTTATTCGCATTATTGATTTTTATAGAACCATAATCACAGTTATAGGTTATGTTTTCTGCGATTTCAACTTCAGACTTTGTGTAATCAGCATTAATGGATAGCTTTTTTGCTTTTCCGACTGTGTAACCACTGTAATCTGCATTGATATCTCCTCCATTTATATATTCAAAATACGAATTGTTTGTATAATCAAATGTGATAGAATTGTTATTTGCCATTAATTCTTTGGTCGTAATTTTTCCGTAGTCACAATTAATAACTGCGCGACCTTCTAGTTTATCTAAATCAATATTTCCATAGTCATTATTTAAATCTACACTGTTGGTAATTGGCATCTTAATAATGTAATTGATTTCCATATTAACTTTATTGTTGTTTCCCCAATTCCACCAAGAATTAGATTTACTTTTAGTAAACAATGTTTTTGCAGAAACCATTGCATTAGATCTAGAAAACTCAATATCAATATCATTAAGTTTTTGTCTTACTTTTTCTAAATCGTTACCATTAGTTTTAATTCTAACCTCAAACGTAATTGTAGAGCCTTCATAGGTCGTAATATTAATGTTTCCATAACTATTGTCGACTTTTAAGACCGCATTAGCACTAACATTAAACTCCTTTTTTATCGTTTTCTCTTTGGTATGTTCTCCATTCCATTTCTCGTGTTCTGTGGCAAATACAAGCGTTGGTACTAAGATAAAAGCGAATAGTAACTTATATAGTATTGTTGTTTTCATTTTGGTTTAGTTTAAAATTTTTGACATCTTCAATATGTTCTAATACGGTTTGTAATATATCTATGCGGTTTTGGAAATTTGCAATCATAGCGTAAATAACACGCTTGTCGTTTCCACTTTCGTTTAAATCTATTTGAAGAGATTGATATTCGTTTTCTAAAACTTTAAGTGCTTTCATAGCATCATTAACCATCTCTTCTGTCTCTGGAGAGCGCTGCGCTTCTAGAGATGCAACTTCTTGAGCTATAGCAGTAGTGAAAAAGGATTGTGTTTGAGACAGCTCTGGAGATACACTTGCTAAATCCGTAAGAGTATTGTCTTGTTGTTGCTGCATTACAGTAAAAACACTAAAACAAAGCAGTACAGATGCAGCAACAGCTAGAAATGGCTTCCAGTAATTGTTTTTTTTCGGTGCGCTTTTTACCACAGTATTGTTTTGCTGTTTTAGCTTCTCTAAAAACCGACGCTCATGACCCCTATTTGGCATATCAACATCAAAGTTTCCTTCGAGGTCGTAGAATAGTTTTTTAATGTTATCTTTTTTTGTCATGGCGTGCTTTTATAAACTTTTGGCTTTTTTTAATATTGAATCAGCGGCTCTAATTTTTTTCGTAGGCTATCTTTTGCTCTTGAGATCATGGTGCGACAATTTGCAGCCGAAATATCCATAATCTCACAAATCTCTTCATAATCATAACCTTCAATTAAGTGGAGAGTTAAGCATGTTTGATAATTATCTTTAAGCTTTTTAATGCTCTCTAAAACCTTATTAACTCTAATGTTTTTAATTTTATAATCTTCTGGGATACCAGAAGTATCTTCAACTTTGTACAACACATCGTCAAGAGCGATTTCTTGATATTTATTATTCTTTTTATAATGATAAATACTGTTATTGATTACGATTCGTTTTAACCATGAACCAAAAGTTTTAATTTCTTTAAGACTATCTAATTTTGTGAACGCTGTTAAAAATGAATCCTGCATGATGTCCTCAGCCTCAAAACTGTCTTTAACAATTCTAAAGGAGGTGTTGTACATGGCTTTGTAATATCTATTATAAACCTCCATTTGTGCGTGTTGGTTTCCAGATTTACAAAGCTGTAATAACTGTTCTATATTTTGATTGGTTAGTGTCAAAAAACAAATGCTTTAATATAGAGATAAGGTGAGTGATCGTTTGTTACACTTTTAGTGAAAAAAGTTTTTATTCTTCGGAAGCGTAATGGCATAACTATTGGCATTAGATAAAGGTATGTAATTACATTTACTTGCTAAGTATTTGATTTTCAGTACAAAATGTAATTATAGAAATTAATATAAATCTAGAGTTCTGTCGTTTTAATGACAGAATGACTAAAAACATAATATGGCTAAGTCTAAATTTTTAAAGCTTGACAGTTTGTCATTTCAGGATTTTGATGAGAATTCAGAATTAATCCCGTTAATGACTCCTGAAGATGAAGAAGAAATAAATAATGAAGTGCTACCAGAAACCTTACCTATTTTATCATTGCGTAATACGGTGTTGTTTCCTGGTGTAGTAATTCCAATTACTGCAGGACGCGATAAATCTATAAAACTCATTAATGATGCGAATAAAGGAAGCAAAGTTATTGGTGTTGTATCTCAAAAGGACGAAGTTGTAGAAGATCCAACGGCAAAAGATATTTTTAAAACAGGAACAGTTGCGCGTATCTTAAAAGTGCTTAAGATGCCAGATGGTAATACCACTGTTATTATTCAAGGTAAAAAGCGTTTTGAAATACAAGAAGTTATGTCTGAAGAGCCTTACATGACCGCAACTATTAAAGATGTACAAGAAGCTAAACCAGCAATAGATAATAAAGAGTTTTCAGCGATTATAGATTCTATAAAAGACTTATCACTTCAAATTATTAAGGATAGTCCAAATATTCCGTCAGAAGCGTCATTTGCAATTAAGAATATAGAAAGCAATTCGTTTTTGGTAAACTTTGTATCTTCTAATATGAATCTTTCCGTAGAGGAAAAACAAGAGCTATTAGAAATTAATGATTTAAAGGAACGTGCATTAGCAACCTTAAAATACATGAATGTTGAAGTTCAAAAATTAGAGCTTAAAAACGATATTCAATCAAAGGTTCAAAGTGATATGAACCAGCAACAACGTGAGTATTTCCTACATCAGCAAATGAAAACCATCCAAGATGAATTGGGAGGAGGTGTGTCTTCGGGAGAAGAAATTGAAGACATGCGTATTCGTGCTAAAAAGAAAAAATGGGACAACCAAGTTAAAGAACATTTTGAAAAGGAATTGGCAAAAATGCGACGCATGAACCCGCAAGTAGCCGAGTATTCTATCCAACGTAATTATTTGGATTTATTTTTAGACTTACCGTGGAATAAGTTTTCCAAAGACAAGTTTGATTTAAAACGCGCTATGAAAATTTTAGATCGTGACCATTATGGTTTAGACGATGTGAAGAAGCGTATTATAGAATATCTAGCAGTTCTAAAATTGCGTAATGATATGAAATCTCCAATATTATGTTTGTATGGACCTCCTGGAGTTGGTAAAACCTCATTAGGAAAATCAATAGCAGAGGCTTTAGGAAGGGAATATGTGCGTATGTCCCTTGGTGGTTTACGTGATGAGGCAGAAATTCGTGGTCATCGCAAAACATACATAGGGGCAATGCCAGGGAGAATTATCCAAAGCTTGAAAAAAGCAGGAACTTCAAACCCAGTATTTGTGCTTGATGAAATTGATAAATTATCAAATTCTCACCAAGGAGATCCATCATCAGCTTTATTAGAAGTTTTAGACCCAGAACAAAATAGTGAGTTTCATGATAACTTCTTAGAAATGGGATTTGATTTATCTAAAGTGATGTTTATTGCGACAGCTAATAGTTTGAATAATATCCAGCCAGCTTTACTAGATCGTATGGAAATGATTAATGTAACGGGGTATACGATAGAAGAAAAAGTTGAAATTGGTAAGCGTCATTTATTGCCGAAGCAACTAAAAGAACATGGATTGACAGATAAACATCTTAAAGTAGCTAAGCCACAATTAGAAAAGGTGGTTGAAGGTTACACAAGAGAATCGGGAGTGCGTGGTCTCGAAAAGCAAATTGCAAAATTAGTACGTCATGCTGCTAAGAATATAGCAATGGAAGAGGATTACAACCTTAAGGTAACAAATGAGGATATTATTGAAGTTTTAGGCGTACCAAGACTAGAACGGGATAAATACGAGAATAATAATGTTGCGGGTGTTGTTACAGGATTAGCATGGACCAGAGTAGGAGGCGATATTTTATTTATAGAATCTATCTTATCTAAAGGAAAAGGTAATCTGACAATTACAGGGAACTTAGGTAAAGTGATGAAAGAATCTGCTACCATTGCTATGGAATACATCAAGGCAAATGCAGATGAATTTGGAATAGATCCTGAAGTTTTTAGTAAATATAATGTACATATACATGTGCCTGAGGGAGCTACGCCAAAAGATGGACCAAGTGCAGGTGTAACTATGTTAACAAGTTTAGTATCTTTGTTTACACAACGTAAAATAAAAAAGAGCTTAGCAATGACTGGTGAAATTACACTAAGAGGTAAAGTTTTACCAGTAGGAGGTATAAAAGAAAAAATATTGGCTGCTAAACGCGCAAGAATTAAAGAGATTTTACTTTGTGAAGATAACAAACGAGATATTGATGAAATAAAACCAGAATATTTAAAAGGGTTGACGTTTCACTATGTAAAAGACATGAGTGATGTCTTGAAGCTCGCGTTAACCGATCAAAAAGTTAAAAATGCTAAAACACTTTAAAATAATAACTTCAGTTTTACTGGCAACAGCTTCAAGTTTTGGAGCTGTTGCCCAAACTGAAAAATACAAGGACGTTCTTTTAGATGGCAAACCAGCACAGCTCAATTTAATTACAGGTGTCATAACATTTAATGATGGCGTGGTTGCCAAATCACAAACTGCTAAAAAAATTAAAGACTCGGTTAAAGCAAGCAATACCATTATCAATAAAAATCGTAACCCGTCTCAATCAAATCAGCATACTTTTACTGCAGGCTTAGAAAAAAAACCTACTCAAAGCACTAACGATAATGCAGCTAAAACAAACATAATTGCTTCAGATACGATTACTACGTCATTTCAAAAAAACGTCTCCAATAGTAAACCACAAATTGAATCTCTTACAGATATGGTGTATGATATCTCTCTATCAAAAGACGAGTCTAAAACAAATACATCAAACTTTCATTTAGTTAAAAAAGGGGAAACGCTCTACGCAATTTCTAAACAATATAACACGACATTAGAAGCTTTAAAAAAAGCTAATAATTTAGAAACGACACTAATTAAAACTGGACAAAACTTACGAGTTAAAAGCTTTGATTCGTCAGATTTTGAACATAATCCAGTCTGGACAGTTTCAAAAGGGGATACGTTATATAATATCGCTAAGCGAAATAATACTACTGTAGAGTCGATAAAGTCTCTAAATGGCTTAGTAAGTAATCTTATAAAAATTGGACAAAAACTTCAATTAAAATAGAAATTTTTCTTTTCAAAAAATAAAACAGACATACATTCGTTTTAAGATAGATTTATTTACTTTGCAAACTTATATGCTAACTAGAATTACCACGATTATTTGTTTGTTTATGACCGCTTCCATCTACGCTCAAGTAGGAGGTGAGTCTACTTACCAATTTCTTAATCTCATGTCATCTCCGCGCCAAGCAGCACTTGGAGGTAAAACTATTACCAATTATGATAATGACGTAACAGGAGGTTTATTTAACCCCGCATCTATTAATGCTGAAATGGATAACCAACTATCTCTCAACTATTCCAGTTATTTAGGCGGAATTAGTTATGGTACAGCTGCATATGCTTACACTTGGGATAGACATGTGCAAACGCTGCATATTGGGATGACTTATGTTAACTACGGAAGTTTTGATGGTTACGACCTCAATGGTGTTTCTACTGGAACATTTACAGGTAATGAAGCTGCATTATCTGCTGGTTATGCATATCAAATTCCGTTTAGTGATTTCTATTTAGGTGCAAATTTGAAATTAATTACATCAAAATTAGAACAGTATAACTCTATTGGTATAGCGACAGACCTTGGAGCAATGTATATCAATGAACGTTTAGATTTTCATGCAGCATTAGTAATTAGAAACCTTGGAACACAAATCATTACGTATGCTGGTTTAAATGAGCGATTACCATTAGAAGTATCATTAGGATTGTCGCAAACTTTGGAAAACATGCCATTACGTTGGCATTTAACGTTTGAGAATTTGCAGACCTGGCCAATTGGGTTTTCTAATCCTTCACGAGCAACAACAGATTTAGATGGTAACCAAACTCAAGAAAAAGTGGGTTTTTTAAACGAAGTATTGAGACATACTATTATAGGAGCAGAGCTATTTCCAGAACGAGGCTTCAATATTAGATTGGGTTATAACTTTAGAAGAGCAGAAGAATTACGTATTGCAGATCAACGAAATTTTTCAGGATTATCCTTTGGTGTTGGTATAAAACTAAATAAAATGAGATTTAATTTTGCTCATGCACGATATACAGGAGCAGGTAATGCTAATTTCTTCGGAATTCAAATCGATTTGAGATAATGACAAAAATCACAATAGCCATAGACGGGTTTTCATCAACAGGAAAAAGTACAGTTGCTAAACAATTGGCTAAGGCCTTAGGGTATGTATATGTAGATTCTGGTGCTATGTACAGAGCAGTGACGTTGTACGCAATGCAAAATGGTTATATTGATAGTGCTTATTTTGATAAGGAAAGTCTCATCGCTCAGCTCGATCAAATTAGTATCAGTTTTAAGTTCAATGAAAACTTAGGCTTTGCTGAAGTTTATCTCAATGGTAAAAATATAGAGAAACAGATTAGAACTTTAGAAGTTTCTCAATTTGTGAGTCAGGTGGCAACCGTTTCAGAAGTGAGAGAACAATTGGTTAAACAACAGCAAAACTTCGGTAAAAACAAAGGTGTTGTTATGGATGGTCGTGATATAGGAACAGTTGTGTTTCCATATGCAGAGTTAAAATTATTTATGACAGCTTCCGCAGAAAAAAGAGCACAGCGTCGTTATGATGAGCTGATAAAACGAGGCGATGATGTAAGTTATGACGAGGTTTTGAAAAATGTTCAATCCCGAGACCATATAGATTCTACCCGAGAAGACTCTCCCTTAACTATAGCAGAGGGCTCTATAAAGCTTGACAACTCTAATATGACCTTAGAGGAACAATTTGAGTTTGTTTTAAAACATTCCGATGAAAAAATACGAGACGTTAAAGAATAAAAAAACGCGCTCACTTCAATAAATTCAATGAACGCATTTTTAAATTCTAAAGAATTACAGCCTACGCATTTGGTATAATTAATTCTTGATCTGGATGGATTACATCAGGATTCTTTAAAATATCAGAGTTAGCTGCAAATATATTTTGATATTTAGAAGCATCTCCATAATAGTGTTTCGCAATTTTCCCTAAAGTCTCACCACTTTTAACAGTGTGCCTTGCGTAGATAGACGTATTTGTTACTTTAATATCTGCCATTATATCTTGGGGATTATCACCACCTGCTTTTTTAATGGCATCCCAAAGCAAGTCCTTTTCATATTGCGTTTTAGCAGTTCCCCAAATTTTCAACTTTCCATCTTCAACTTTGACATCACCGTCTTTCATATGTAATGTTTGACCTAGGTCTAATACATCTTGATATTTTGATTTTACCATAATATGTGTTTCTAATTAAATGTTAATACCAAAGTAAAGATACCAAAATAATCTATCACGTATATTGACCAATATCATTGATTTTTTAACATTATTAAAATCTGAAATTCAATAGATTAGACAATCATGTAAATATTTTGTTTTGTAGTAAATAAAATGTATTTTTGCACTCCTTTTTGGCGGACTATTAGAAAGACGAAGGGAATAAACAAAAATAACAATAACGCTTCTGTGTGTTATCGCTTGATTCTTTTAAAGCATACAGAATACAAATTTTAATTCAGCAAATGTCTGAAAAAGAAACAAAAAAAGTCGAAGTAGAAACTACTGAAGCTACAACAACAGAAACTACAACTGTTGAAACTCCAAAAGTTGAGGAGACAAAAGTAAACCCAGAACAATTCTTAGCAGATTTCAATTGGCACAATTACGAAGAAGGAATTGATCCTGTCGATGAAAAGCAATTAGAAGAGTTTGAAAAACTAGTATCAGAGAATTTCGTTGACACATTAGATGACGAAGTTGTTGAAGGTACAGTTATTCATTTATCAGATCGTGATGCTATTATTGATATCAATGCAAAATCTGAAGGTGTAATTTCTCTTAATGAGTTTCGTTACAATCCAGATTTAAAAGTTGGTGACAAAGTAGAAGTATTAATTGATGTGCGTGAAGATGCAACTGGTCAGTTAGTATTATCTCACAGAAAAGCACGTGTAATTAAAGCATGGGAACGTGTTAATAATGCACATGACACTGGTGAAATCGTTAATGGTTTTGTAAAATGCAGAACTAAAGGTGGTATGATCGTTGACGTATTTGGTATTGAAGCATTCTTACCAGGTTCGCAAATTGATGTTAAGCCAATTAGGGATTACGATCAGTATGTAAATAAAACAATGGAATTTAAAGTTGTGAAAATCAACCACGAATTCAAAAACATTGTAGTATCTCACAAAGCTCTTATTGAAGCTGATATTGAGGAACAGAAAAAAGAAATCATTGGTCAATTAGAAAAAGGTCAAGTATTAGAAGGTATCGTTAAGAATATTACATCTTACGGTGTGTTTATTGATCTTGGAGGAGTTGATGGATTAGTTCATATCACAGATTTATCTTGGTCTAGAATTAATCATCCAAATGAAATCGTAGAATTAGACCAAAAATTAAACGTGGTAATCTTAGATTTTGATGAAGATAAGTCTAGAATCCAATTAGGTCTTAAGCAATTAAGCAAGCATCCTTGGGAAGCTTTAGGTGACACTGTAAAAATTGGTGACCAAGTGAAAGGTAAGGTTGTTGTTATTGCAGATTACGGTGCATTCGTAGAAGTAGAAGAAGGTGTAGAAGGATTAGTTCACGTAAGTGAAATGTCTTGGTCAACACATTTACGTTCTGCGCAAGATTTTGTAAAAGTTGGAGATGAAATAGATGCAGTAATCTTAACACTTGATAGAGAAGATCGTAAGATGTCTCTTGGTATTAAGCAATTATCGCAAGATCCATGGACAGATATTACAACTAAGTATCCTGTAGGCTCTAAGCACTCAGGTATCGTACGTAACTTTACAAACTTTGGTGTTTTTGTTGAATTAGAAGAGGGTATTGATGGGTTGATTTATATCTCAGATTTATCTTGGACTAAGAAAATCAAGCATCCAAGTGAGTTTACTAACGTAGGTGATACTTTAGATGTTGTTGTATTAGAATTAGATGTTGAAGGACGTAAATTATCTTTAGGTCACAAACAAACAACAGATAATCCTTGGGATAAGTATGAAACAGAGTTTGCTTTAGGAACTACTCATACTGCAGAAATTGGAGAAATCGTTGATAAAGGAGCTACAATTGACTTTAACGAAGATATCGTTGCTTTTATACCACAACGTCACTTAGAAAAAGAAGACGGAACTAAGCTTAAGAAAGGTGAATCTGCAGAGTTTAAAATTATTGAATTCAATAAGGAATTTAAACGTGTAGTCGCTTCTCATACTGCTATCTTCAAAGAAGAAGAAATGGCAAATGTAAAAGCAGCTGTTAAGAAGCAAGTGTCTCAAGCAGCAGAATCGAAACCAACTTTAGGTGACGCTAATGAAGCTTTACAAGCACTTAAAGATAAATTAGATGGGAAGAAATAATCTCATGCTCGTGAAAACGGGGATTTAGTTTTTAATACTGAAAAGAGCCTTTCATTTATGATTGGCTCTTTTTTTTGTTTTAATATTTTGGAATAATGAGAATAGTAGAATAGGCACTAATAAAAGCTATATTAATTATAATTGGATTTGTGTTTTACAAAGCGCTTTAGGAATTTATCATTATCAATACTATAAAAAGCTAATATTAGTTTTAATAACAAAGGATTAGTTACTCTAGATGTAATCATTGCAATGTGGATTTCCTTCTGATTTTTAAGACAACATATCATAAATTTAGAAGTCAAAACCTAAGGGCATATTGATTTTTAAAATCAAATAAAACCTTCTCACAAAGTCAATGTTTTATATTTTGAATATTGTCTGTTTACACATTTTATCATTAACATTGTTGTGTCTATTCGTTTTTATGACTAGAAACAAATCTTTAACAGTCTAAAAGACCTTTTAACTTCAACATTTTTAACTTAACTTTGTTCATCAAATAAGTTTGGAAAATTATATGAGTCAAAAAGTGTTACTTAATGCTAAAGAGCTAAACATCATTCTTCACCGATTGGCTTGCCAACTTATAGAAAATCATAACGACTTTTCTAATACTGTTCTTATAGGGTTACAGCCTAGAGGAAAATTTCTTGCGAATCGTCTTGCTGAAATATTAAGGACCAATTACAAGATTAAAAACATAAAATTGGGGCATCTAGATATTACTTTTTATAGAGATGATTTTAGACGCGGAGAAAAAATATTAGAAGCCAATACGACAGAAATAGACTTTATTGTTGAAGATAAGAACATTGTATTTATTGATGATGTGTTGTATACAGGTCGCAGTATTAGAGCAGCATTGACTGCTATACAATCATTTGGCAGACCTAATGAAATTGAGTTACTCACACTAATTGATAGACGATTTAGCAGACATTTACCAATACAACCTAATTATAGAGGTCGTCAAGTAGATGCCATCAACGAAGAAAAAGTAAAAGTAAACTGGGTTGAAAATGAAGGAGAAGATTCGGTTTATTTAATTAATAGTTAATACTTATGAGCGAATTAAGTGTCAATCACTTATTAGGAATTAAATATCTCAACAAAAAGGATATTCAATTAATTTTTGAAACTGCAGATCATTTCAAAGAAGTGATCAATAGACCCATTAAAAAAGTGCCTTCGCTTAGAGACATTACAATTGCTAACTTGTTTTTTGAGAATTCTACACGTACAAAATTATCTTTTGAACTAGCAGAAAAACGCCTTTCGGCAGATGTTATTAATTTTTCGGCTTCGCAATCTTCGGTCAAAAAAGGAGAAACACTCATAGATACCGTTAATAATATTCTATCTATGAAAGTAGATATGGTAGTTATGCGTCATCCTAAACCTGGAGCTGGTGTATTTTTATCTAAACATGTTAATGCAAGCATCATAAATGCAGGAGATGGTGCCCACGAGCATCCAACGCAAGCTTTATTAGATAGTTATTCTATTAGAGAACGTCTTGGCGATGTCAAAGGAAAAAATGTAGTTATTGTGGGAGATATTCTGCATAGTAGAGTCGCATTGTCAAATATTTATGCACTACAATTACAAGGTGCAAATGTGATGGTTTGCGGGCCAAAAACATTGCTTCCAAAGTATATAAAAGAACTAGGAGTAAAAGTAGAAACTAATTTACGAAAAGCATTAAATTGGTGCGATGTTGCTAATATGTTACGCGTTCAAAATGAACGAATGGATATTAGTTATTTCCCATCAACTAGAGAATACACACAACAATATGGCGTTAATAAAGCACTTTTAAACTCTCTAGATAAAGAAATTACCATTATGCACCCTGGGCCAATTAATCGTGGTGTTGAGATTACAAGTGATGTTGCAGATTCTGATCAAGCTATTATTTTAGACCAAGTTCAAAATGGTGTAGCGGTTAGAATGGCAGTCATATATTTATTAGCATCTAAAATAAAACATTAAAATCATGTTTATAGACCAAGACGGTAATACGACCATAATCACGCAAGAAAAAGCGTCAATAGTAGAACTTGTTAAAAAAATTGAGATCCTTTATGATCGTTTTAAAAACAACAATATTATTGTAAACATCACAAAACTGGATGACGTTAAGTTACCAGATATTGTTGAGTTTCTGCAGTTATCAAATAAACACAGAAAAGCAAAACACTCTTTCATAATTGTGTCAAATAGTGCAAATCTCGATGAAATGCCAGATGAAATCATTGTTGTGCCATCAACTAAAGAGGCCTTTGATGTTATTGAAATGGAGATTATGGAGCGTGATTTGGGTATTTAAATTTGTTGAGATGTTGAGTCGTTATTCGCTCAGTTGTTTTGATGGCAAAACTATTAATTTGACAGTTACAAATGAAAGATATTACATTGTCTAAAGAGCGGTTTTTAAACGCGATAACTTTCTCAATTCTATTAGTGCTAATAGTTTTTGTTTTGGTTGTTGCAGACTATGCTATCGTGTATCCTGCATACAAGAGTATTGTAAATTACATGTCCTTTTTCTCACTAGTTACACTGATTACGATGTCTAGAAGAGTATCCATTGTAAATGGAGAAATTGTTAAGGGAATTCATGTATTCGTTTTTGTATTTAAAAAGGAACGATTTCCTCTTGCAGAAATTGATGACGTAATGTTAAATCAGAACGATGATCTTTACTATGAAATTGTAGCCAAAAGCAAAAAGCATTCAGATTTCATTATCTCAAAATTCCCTAATAAAAACCCTGCTCGAAAACAATTGGAATTAATTAAAAGACAAATTGAAATAGAATAATCCATATCATTTGAAACTAACCATACTAGGTTGCTATAGCGCAACCCCTAAAATAAATACAAATCCTACTGCTCAGGTTCTTGAGATTAAAAACCATACGTTTTTAATAGATTGTGGGGAAGGTACTCAGGTTGAGTTGAGAAGAAATAAGATTAAGTTTAGTCGAGTAAAACATATTTTTATTTCGCATTTACATGGTGATCATTGTTTTGGATTAGCCGGTTTAATTTCAACATTTAATTTGTTAACTCGTGAAGCAGATTTACATATCTATGCGCCAAAGGGGTTGAAGGAAGTGATAACAATGCAAATGAAATTATCTAATTCTTGGACCAATTATCAATTGATTTTTCATGAGTTGACCTCTACATCCTCAGAGTTAATTTACGAAGATGATAAGGTTGAAGTACACACAATACCTTTAGATCATCGCATCTATACCAATGGATTTCTATTCAAAGAAAAACTAGGAGAGCGTAAGCTAGATATGAATGCGATATTAAATGCAGATATTGATATGGCTTATTACCGAAAATTGAAACAAGGAGGAGATGTTCCAGATAATCAAGGTAATATGATTGATAATTCAATATTAACTAAAGATCCAAAGCCCTCTAAAAGCTATGCGTTTTGCAGTGATACTGCGTATAGCGCGTCTATTATTCCTATAATAAAAGAGGTAGATGTGCTGTATCATGAATCTACTTTTATTGAAAAAAATGAGGCTTTGGCAAAACCTACTAAACATTCAACAGCTAAACAGGCCGCTAAAATTGCTAAAAAAGCGAATGTTGGCAAGTTGATTTTAGGACACTACTCTACGAGATATGATGGATTAAATGAATTTAAAGCTGAAGCCGAAGTTATTTTTCCTAATGTTGAATTATCGAGAGATGGCAAAAAGTTTGAGTTTTAATCTTCTAAATATTTAGTTTACATTTTGATTTGCTCTATGTACTTAGAAACTTGTTTTTTAAATATCGAAGTGATGTCTTTTTAAAATTGAATTATATTTTTTAATTCATCTAAGTCCATTGTCCACTCTATAGCTTCATTTAAACTGCGACATCTCTTAAGGCTGTTCTTAAAAAAGTGCTTTTCTAAGGAAGAATTAAGATAGCCAAAATCACTGTATGAAACTACTGCACTAGCTACTAAAAAGTCATATTCATTACTAAATTCACGCCATAATTGCGGTTCGATAGAGTAAGGGTTGATGCGATTAGCAATATATCCAATTTTTATATTTCTTTTAATGTGTTCAGAAAAATGGGCTACTATCTCTCCAGCTATTATATGGTCTACATGGATGCCTTCGTTTAATTCTGATATGACAAATTGTTTGGTGATATAAAAATTCCCAAAGGGAAACTCAATTTTTTTATATTCTAAAAGTTTAGAATATTTACTGCTTTCAAATTTCATGGGAGGCGATTATTGCTTAAATTTATAAGAAATAAATGACGCTAAGAAAGAAAAATAATATTAAATTGTTTAAAAATATCTAATGAATACAGACTTAGGCAATTATAGAAAATCATACGAAAAACAAGAATTACTTGAAAATAGTGTGAGTAATAACCCAATGGAGTTATTCCAAAAGTGGTTTTATGAAGTAGATGAACATTTTAATGTTGGAGAAACCAATGCCATGACTATAAGTACTATTGGTGGTGATGGTTATCCTAAGAGTAGAGTGGTGTTGTTAAAGAAATACACTTTTGAAGGCTTCATCTTTTATACGAACTATGACAGTGAAAAGGGTAGGGCAATTATAAACAACCCAAATGTATGTCTTTCGTTTTTTTGGCCTGCTGCAGAACGACAAATCATAATAAAAGGGAAAGCTGAAAAAATCGCAGAAAATATTAGTGATGGTTATTTTGAATCTAGACCTCGAGGAAGTCAGCTTGGTGCCCTAGTATCTCATCAAAGTGAAGTGATTGAGAGTCGTGAAATTCTTGAAGAGCGACTTAAAAATTTAGAAAAAGAATTTGAAGGTCAAGAAATAGAACGGCCTAATTTTTGGGGAGGTTTTATAGTAAAACCTATAGAAATCGAATTTTGGCAAGGGCGACCTAATCGATTACACGATAGATTACGTTATAAACTGGATGAAGATTTCAATTGGAATTTGGATCGTTTGTCTCCATAAGCTACTTTATTCTTTTACGTTTATTGTGAAATGTTAAATATTGTAAGATTAATCTTTATTAATGATGTATTTCATCGATAAGATGTACTTATAAACGTATGAAGTAACAATAATGTATATATTTACGATGTGAAATACAATTGTTTATTACTGCCCTGTTTTAAATGATTGTTTTTATAAAAAATTAGTTTAGAACCCCAATTCTAAATTACCAAATCTAAATAACCTACATTATGAGACCTACTAAGTTCATACCTATAATGGTATTAATTGCAATGTTATCGTTTTCTTGTTCTTCAGAAGACTTTCCAAGTGAGACAATTGACAGCATGTCATTACCAGTGCCTCCAGCAGCAAAAAATATAGAGATTGAAATTTTAGAACTAATCAATGCTCATAGAATAAACGTCGGTTTAGAAGCTTTAAATAACCACGAGACAATCAAGGCTGTAGCATACACGCACACAGGTTATATGGTTGAAGTGAATAATGTGTCTCATGATAATTTTTACCAACGTAAAAACAGTTTAATGGACAATACTAACGCATCTAAAGTTTCAGAGAATGTCGCTTATGCTTATAGTTCTGCTCAATCTGTCGTAAATGCTTGGTTAAATAGTGAAGGACATAAACATAATATAGAGGGTGATTATACGGACTTTGATATTTCCGCAGAACAAAATGCAGAAGGAAAATGGTATTTTACTAACATTTTTATTAAAAGATAAATTTTTTTAAAACTGATTGATAGCAAATCATTATTTTTGAAGCCACCAGTAGAGAAGTCTAGTTGTGGCTTTTTTTATGGATTAAACTTAATCTTTGTTTAACCCAATGTCGTCTTATATTTACTATGTTTTACTTTTGTATTACTTCGGAAAAATTTATAGACTCGAATTACTTAATATCTAAATTTTATTTGTGGGTGACTAACGTTATTCATAACTCACTTTACTAGTAATAAAAACAGAGGTTTACCGATGACTTATTAGTTGTGAAAACTAATAATCTGTTCTCGTTTTTGTGTGCTATTCTAAATTCTAACTTCTTTTCAATAACGATTATCTATCTATCTATCTATCTATCTATCATTACATGCTTTGATATATATAAAGTAACCACAAGGATATTGGATTTCCATTTACTGAATACTTGTTTTTCAAGTTCAACAAGACATACAATTTCAACAAGAGCTATAAGATAAATGATTAAATTTTTTATATAAATACTATTTATCAGTTCTAAATTTATTTATTTAATAGATCAAACCATTACAAAAAAAAAACAGGCTCGATTAACGAGCCTATTTTCTAGCAAATTTAGATTAGATAATATTATTATTCTTTTAAAATATAGAAATAAGAGCGTCTGTTTAATTGGTGCTCTTCTTGGGTGCACTTAACACCATTTGCACATTTATTAAGTAATTGAGATTCTCCATAGCCTGTAGCCGTTTCTATCCTATTTGTAATAATACCTCTAGATATGATATACTCCATTGTAGATTTAGCTCTTCTATCTGATAACTTCAAATTGTAATTATCACGACCACGACTATCTGTGTGAGATTCAATCTTAATTACCATTTTTGGATGCGCTCGCATTACGTCTACAATGTTTTCTAGTTCGTATTGAGCATCTGTTCTGATATCTGATTTATCAAAATCAAAGAAAATAGGATTAATTACAATTTGACTATTGTTTATTAAGGAGTCTAAGTATAAATCAGCATTATTTATTTTCTCATGTTGGTTGTCTGTCGTAATTTCCTTTTGGACGTCTTTAAAATCATCTTTACTGCCAGTTACTGTATAGTACTTATCACAATCCACTGTAAACTCATAGCTTCCGTCGGCACCAGTCTTAACTTCAGAAATAACTTTACCAACTTCATTGATTAATTTAACTACGACTCCTGACAATACGTTATTATCGTTTTGATTTCTAGTAATTCCTTGAATAACTTGAGTACATATAGACGCATCAAAACCATAAATATCATCACTACCTTGACCATCGGGTCTATTTGATGAGAAATAGCCTGTGAGTTCATTTTCTACTGGGGAGTCATTTTTAAAATATGCAAAGTCATCGTAACCACTATTATATGGTGCACCTAAATTTTCTGGTGCAGCAGTATCATCTTTAATTATATTCGACTTAAAAATATCTAAGAAACCAAGATTTAGATGTCCATCAGAAGAAAAGTAAAATGTACTATCCTTAGCTATAAATGGAAACATCTCACGACCTTCTGTATTAATTTGTTCTCCTAGATTTCTCGGTTTAGAGTAGGTGTTGGTGTCTTCTATATCTACGACATAAATATCTGTATTACCAATACCACCTTCGCGATCTGATACAAAATATAACTGTTTGTTATTTGGACTTAATGTTGGATGACCCGTTGAAAACACCTCATCATTAAAAGGTAATTCAACAATATTTGTCCATTGCTCACCAACTAGTGAGGCTTTGTATAATTTAAGGTGTGTCGTTCCTTTTTTGTCATAATCTACTTTTTTGTTACCCCTACCAACATTATCTCTTGTAAAATACATGGTATTTCCATTATTGGTAATTGCTACTGAAGCTTCATGGAAGTCTGTATTTACTTTTTCAGCAGTAATGAAATCAGGAGTACCATAAATTACAGTGTCTGGCTTTTTATCAACCTTTACTTGATAAATATCCAAAAAGGGTTCTTGATTCCAGCTATATAATTTCTTTTCATCTATATTTCTTGATGATGCGAAATATAATTGCCCATTATGAACGAATGATCCAAAATCTGAATATTTTGAATTAAAAGGTAAATTTTGAATTTTTACACTATTACTCCCGTCAGAATTTGTTAGCTCGCTATACTTAGCAATATTCTCAGGATCATAATCTTTTATTCGTGTATCGTTGTTTTGAATCGCTATGAATTTTTCCATCCAAGTTTCGGCTTCTTCATAGCTGCCTAAACTTCTTAATGCTTGAATATGTTTATAGATGTATTCTGGATTGATACCCTTTTCATCATATTTTAAAGCTTTAGCATACCAAAAGGCAGCTTTTTTAGATTTAGAATTGTTGTAATAACAATCTCCTAAACGCGATAAAACGTGAAGACTTGTATCTCCTTTTTTTAGAACTTCTTCATAAAGTTCTGTTGCTTTAAGATATCTGTAGTTGCTAAAAAACTTATCAGCAAGCTTTTCTTGGGCTATCAAAACTGTGCTACTCAGAGCAAATATTAAGATTAAAAACTTTGATTTCATGTGTTTTTATTTATTGTATTTTAGCAGTCATATGGAACATCCAAATAGTCACTTTTTGCTTTCGATTAAGTTTAAATGAAGGACGTTTCATGTTGATTGGTTTTTTAGAAGTATCTAGGTGATTTAATACGTTTGCTTTTAAAGATTTCGAACATTAGCAGTATTTCATGGGTGCCACTGGTATATGGCCTTAAATCAGATAATGGGTACTCATACGCATAGCCAATTCGCAGCTGCTTTGATACTTGAAAATCGGCAATGGCGCCTAAAGCAGCCGCACGTTCGTTAATTCTATAAGATGCTCCAGCCCAAAACTTTTCATAGAATAAAAAATTTGCTGTAAGATCAAAAGATAGAGGGGCACCATTAGTAGTTTTCAAAAGCGCTGCAGGTTTGAACTTTGTGTTTTCACTTAAGTCAAACACGTAGCCACCAGTGACATAATAACTAATTCTTTCTAATGCTTGAAACTCTGCATCACCCGTGTAGTCGGTATTTAAAATACGTGGTGCAGAAAGGCCTAAATACCATTTTTCACTATGCCAGTAAACTCCAGTTCCAATATTTGGTTTCCAGCGATCTTCAAATCCAAAAATCACAGGATCATTAGCTTGAGATTGCTGGAAGTCTGAATCTAAACTATAACTAGTAAAACCGGCTTTCATTCCAAAGGCAAGCTTACTTTTGTCTCCAGTAGGAATGGTATATGAAAAATCTGCATATAAGTAAGAAAAGTTTTGGAATCCAAGTTTATCATTAATAAATGAAAACCCTAATCCAATTCTTTCATTTCGCAGTGGTGCGTGAATAGAAAGTGTTTGAGTTTGTGGACCTCCTTCAAGACCAACCCATTGACTTCTATGTAAACCAACAACACTTAATGTTTCTCTACTTCCTGCGTATGCAGGATTTATTGAAATAGTGTTATACATATACTGAGTAAACTGCGGAAGTTGCTGTGCAACTCCCATCCAACTACTGAATAGTATAAATGCTATGATGTTAAACTTTACTAATTTCATATAGGTTAAGATTTATTTTGTTGAAACGTAGATTGGTCCTGTAACAGGTCTTAATCCACTATTCCTTATATTCAATATGTAATAATAGGTGCCTGTTGGAACAAATTCTGAATTTCCTACAGAAGCACTAGATGCTGCACCATTCCAGTCATTTTGATAATTTGGATTGTCGTATATTTTTGCTCCCCAGCGATTAAAGATTTGTAATTCATAAACGAATCCACAGTCTTCTGTTCCTGTTATTGCAAAGACGTCATTAACGCCATCAAAGTTTGCCGTAACCGCTGTAGATATAACAAGATCATCTTGTCCACATGGTAATACAATACACTCATCATTTAAATTAATAGTTACCGTTGCTTCTCCTGGACATGAACCAGCATATGTATATGTGAATTCATATGCAACTAATTGACCATTTGTATAATCACCATTAGTGTCTAATAATGAGCTAGGATTAAAGAAGCTCCCATCAATTGTAGCGTTTCCTGTAGTTACAGTCCAAACACCATCTGGATCATAATCTCCTATTAGTAAATTAAATAAGTCGAAATCAAAATCTTCACCAATACACAAATCTTCATCTTCAACTGGTATATCGGTTGCAACAGCTACATTAATAGTTTGAGTGAAAACAGTTTCATTTCCACATTCGTCTGAAACAAACCAATCTCTAACGATTACATAATCGGTTACTGCACCATCAGAAGTTGATGTTTCATTAAATTCGACTGTAATATTTGTAGAACAAGCATCTTCAAATACGAGATCCGGAACTGCAGGAATAGCAGTACAAGCGATATTAATTTCATTTTCTAAATCACCAACCAAAGCTGGAGCTGTCGAATCAATAATAGTTATGGTTTGCGTTAATATTGTTGTATTATCACATTCATCTGTTAGTGTCCAAGTTCTTGCTATCGAAGAATTATTAGGACAATCACCTTCTGTAATAGTATCTGTAAATGTTGCTTCTAGCTCTGTAGAACAGTTATCACCTTCATCAGTTACATCACCAGTAATCGATACATCAGTGGCATCTTGAGTACATTCTATGGTAATACTTTCAGGCACTGTAAATGTTGGTGCAGTGGTATCTTGGATTATAATTGTCTGTACAAATGCTGTTGCATTCTCGCAGTCATCGATTACTGTCCAAACTCTTGTAACGATAGATTCGTTTGGACAATTACCTTCGGCAATGGAATCTACATAGGTTGCATCTAATTCCGTAGAACAGTTATCGGCCTCATCAGTAACATCACCAGTTAGGGCTGCATCTGTTAAATCTGCATCACATTCAAGTGTTACATCGACAGGAACAGTGAATGTTGGAGCAGTGGTATCTTCAAGTGTAATTGTTTGAGCTAATGTTATTGTATTATCACATTCATCAGTTAATGACCAAGTTCTTGTGATTATAGATGCATTCGCACAATCACCAGAAGTAACAGCATCTGTAAATGTCGCTTCAAGATCTGTAGAACAGTTATCAGCCTCATCAGTAACATCACCAGTTAAGGACATATCAGTTAAATCAGCATCGCATTCTAAAGAAACATCTGCAGGCACTGTAAATGTTGGAGCAGTGGTATCTTGAACCGTAATTGTTTGCACTAGAGTTGTTGTATTATCACACTCGTCAGTTAATGACCAAGTTCTCGTGATTATAGATGCGTTCACACAATCACCAGAAGTAACAGCATCTGTAAATGTAGCTTCAAGATCTGTAGAACAGTTATCAGCCTCATCAGTAACATCACCAGTTAAGGACATATCAGTTAAATCAGTATCGCATTCTAAAGAAACATCTGCAGGCACTGTAAATGTTGGAGCAGTGGTATCTTGAACCGTAATTGTTTGTACTAGAGTTATTGTATTATCACACTCGTCAGTTAAAGTCCAAGTTCTTGTGATTATAGATGCGTTAGCACAATCACCAGTGGTTACAGCATCTGTAAATGCAGCTTCAAGATCTGTAGAACAGTTATCAGCCTCATCAGTAACATCACCAGTTAAGG
>NZ_KE384347.1:0-920 GCF_000425305.1 Psychroserpens burtonensis DSM 12212 | reverse complement strand
GTAAATGTTGGAGCAGTGGTATCTTGAACCGTAATTGTTTGCACTAGAGATGTTGTATTATCACACGCATCGGTTAATGACCAAGTTCTTGTAATTACAGATTCGTTAGCACAATCACCAGAAGCAACAGTATCAGTAAATGTAGCTTCAAGATCTATAGAACAATTATCAGCTTCATCAGTAACATCACCAGTTAAGGACAGATCAATTAAATCTTCATCACATTCAAGTGTTGCATCTACAGGAACTGTAAATGTTGGAGCAGTGGTATCTTGAACCGTAATTGTTTGTACTAGAGTTGTTGTATTATCACACTCGTCAGTTAAAGTCCAAGTTCTTGTGATTATAGATGCGTTAGCACAATCACCATCAGCAACGATATCATTATATGTTGCTTCTAAATCTCCTGAACAAAAGTCCGTTTCATCAATGACATCACCCGTTAGTAACATATCAGACGGATCTTGATCACATTCTAGAGTTATATCTGCAGGAACTGTAAATGTTGGAGCAGTGGTATCTTCAATAGTTAGCGTAACTGATAAGGTTGTTGCATTTCCGCAGTCATCGGTAATTGTATAAATTACAGCGATTATTCCTCCTTGACCACATGTTGGTATTAAGTTAGTGTATGCATAATCTGAAGTGACTTGACCATTAAAATCTGTATCGCAAGAATCCGTTACACAAGTTTCTAATGCTGATATATTAGCAGTATTCCAATCGTTAGCCAATTGCTCGTTATCATCACCAGAACATTCGATAGATCCATCTGTTATAGAGCAATTATCTAAGTTAGGAGGTGTTGAGTCTTCTAAAGTTAATGTTAGGTTTAAAGTAGTTGTATTACCACAATCGTCAGTAATAGTATAGATAACAGCGATCGTACCAACTTGACCACAAGTTGAAACTAGGTTATT
>NZ_AUDE01000006.1 GCF_000425305.1 Psychroserpens burtonensis DSM 12212 | reverse complement strand
GTACAAACTGAATCGCAGATACTTTGGTGATAAAATATTTGATAGGCTTGTAATTGCTAATATTACTGGATTATGATGTTTTACGGATATACAGTCTTGTAATATTCTTTGTATTATTTACAAATTATATAGAATTTAGTTATGTGTTAATATTTATAATTCACAGTCTTTTTATTTTAACATTCCTTAGTTTTATGTGGTTAAAATTGCTTAGCATAAAAATGGAAAAAATTGGAGAAACCATATTAATATTGATTTTCGGACTTTTTGCTTTATGGACGTGGATTCCTAATAAAAAGGAATTAAAAACCATGACAAACAAATAGCGTAGTTTACTGATGTTGATTATTTAAAGGTTTCGTTTAAATACTTTTATCTAATAGAATTATTAAAAGTGCATAGCGTAAAACAATGAACCCAAACAAAAACTCAAACAAATCCTTTCAATTCGCAATCATCACTATTGTGTGTTTTGGGGTGTTTATTGTGTTTCAAGTGCTCGCTGCGCGTGATGACATTTCCGAAGAAACCTATACCTATGCAAGTAGCTTTTTTGTGTCTTTGGTTTTTGTAGCAGCAATAGCGAGTTTTGTATCTAGCATAAAAGGGTTAAAAGAGCCAATTTCAGTAAAAAAAATAATTGGATTATCCGTGAATGCTCTTCTGATTCTGTTGTTAATAGCTGTTATTGTTGCTAACGTGATGGATTTTTAAAAGCACATTTTTTTTAAGATTGCATGTTAGCCAAAGCCTGAACGTCATCCAGAACTCTTAACAAATTCCCACTCCAAAGCATTTCGATTTCGGTTTCGTTGTAACCACGCTTAACCAATTCTAAGGTTACATTAAAGGTTTCTGAAGCATCACTCCAGCCTTCAACACCTCCGCCACCATCAAAATCACTACTAATTCCAACATGTTTGAGACCTATTTTTTTAACTAAATAATCAATATGGTCTACAAAATCTGATACATTTACTTTAGCAGGAAACTCAGTCATTTTACTCGCTTTTTCATCAGCTAGTGTTATGATTTCACCTCGAATATCATAGAATACTTCTTTATCTTCATCAGATAATGTTTTCATGTCTTCCCAATCATACCATGTTGCTCCTAATGATGCAGCAACATCTTCTCGAATTGATTTTATAGCGTCATTTCTGGCATCGTTCTTTTCAGTATTAATATAGGTTTGAAATGCTACAGTTTGCACGACACCCCCATTGTCTTTCATCCATTCTAATTGTTCATCATCCAAATTTCTGCTATGATTACATAGGGCTCTAGCCGAAGAATGCGATGCAATAATTGGTGCTTTACTCAGTTCTATCATTTGTTTCATTGATTCTTTTGAAGGATGGGACACGTCTATCATCATACCTAAACGGTTCATTTCTTTAACCACGTCTTTTCCTAAATCACTTAATCCATTATGAAGCCAAACATCGTCTTCTTCACCAGTATTACTATCACATAATTGACTATGACCATTGTGAGATAATGACATATAACGTGCGCCAAGATTATAAAATTTCTCTACATTAGAGATGTCTGTTCCTACAGAATATCCGTTTTCTATCCCTATCATCGCCACTTTTTTACCGCTTTTTGAAATACGATGCACATCCTCAGAGTTTAAAGCCAACTCAATTTGATCTGGAGCAATATCTTCGACTAATTTATGAATGGCATGAAACTTAGACATGGCATTTTTGTATGCTTTTTCATAGCCCTCATTGGTTAACGTATCTTGTCCAGTGTATACAATAAACCAAGCGACATCTAGTCCTCCAACTTTCATTTTTGGTAAATTAACCTGAGATTCTAAGTTTTGAGTATAATTGATAGAATTTGTGAAATTTTTTATATTTATATCACAATGCGTATCTAAAGTGATCACACGCTCATGGATGCCTTTAGCGCGCTCTAAAAGAGCTATAGAATCATTGGTTGATGTATCATTATTAGATTTAGTATCATTTTTACAAGAGGTGGCCATAATTAAAATGAATAAGGAAAAAAAGATAGATTTCATAAAAGTTAGATTTCGTTTTGATTGTGAATTTACAAAATCTTATATTTAATATATGAATTCAAGGACTACAAATATATGTTTTGCAATATTCATGCTAGGTTTCGTTGTTTTTAGTTGCCAGAAAACAGAACGAAATCCTTATGAATGGAAAACAATTAAGGTGACTGCTACTGCTTTTAATTCCCTAGAATATCAAACGAGTTCTAATCCGCATATCACAGCTTTTGGTGATAGTTTAAAACCAGGACTAAAATATATTGCAGTGTCTAGAGATTTACTAAAAAACGGACTGAGCCATAATACCTTGGTGAAAGTTGAGGGCTTGAATGGTACGTATTTGGTCAAAGACAAAATGAACAAGAGATTTAGAAATAAGATTGACGTTTACATGGGCACTGATGTTAAGTCTGCAAATAAATGGGGTAGACGCAAAGTTAACATCAGTTATAGAATTGAAATTGAGATCGAAAAGGATTCGATTTAAACCCAATAATTTTAGTCCTTAATTTCTGCTTCAGACAAAATAAAGGGATGCGCTTTTTTTTACCGTTTGTAGTTCTTCTATAGTTAGTTTATGAGATGGTTTTTTTAAAGTGGTTGTTGCATAATCACTTCGTAATTCATAATAGGCTTTAGTTATTTCATCTTGAACTTTAATATAGAAATCATATGACGTTTCTTGATTGTTTGCTAAAAAGACTACTCCTTTTTTAGGGGTGTCAGATAGGTTCTTATTTTTTAAACCCACACAATAATCACAAGAGCCATCACCATTATTATTTAAGAATACTTTTGTAATGTCTTTAAGTTCGTCAATAGAAATAATCTCATTTTCTACGAGTAATTCGTCTTTAGCATTGATTTTGACTTCTAGAATGTTACGTTGACTAATTGGTTCACCTGTACAATCTGTATTTGGCGCACACGGAGGTGGTAATTTTCTATTAATTCCTTTAGCATTGGGTATAACTGCTGTTACTAAAAAAAAAATAAGGAGTAAAAATGCGATGTCTGCCATGGATCCTGCATTGACTTCTGGGTAATCTCCTCTTGAACTTTTCATAATAGTGAGTGTTTATATCCCAAATGCTTTTCAGTACGAAAGATGGTTAATAATAGAAATGAAGACTCAAAAACAATACCACAAAATAGTGTAAACGCATAAAGACCAGCATACTAAATGTTTGCTGGTCTATTTGGATTATGTATTGAAATTCATTTCAATACAGATTTTGATTGATGACTAATTTACTTTTACAGATTACGTAACGTGTCTAAATCGTCACTAGTTGTGTGTGATGTGTTGATAATTCTAGTTAATACCCTCATGGTAGATTGATTTTTAGATTGATGAATTGAAATAGATTTATGATCTATAGCGTCTTTTTTGGTTCCAAGTAAAAATTCGTGTTTCGATTGATCTACTTGTTAATTGATTACTGTTTAGTGTTCTCATGATTTTTAATTTTTTGATACCGAAATAAGTTCAGTACAGATTGATAAATGATTGATGCCTATTTAATCGCTACAGACTAATTATCTATAACGTCTCTTTTTATTCCAAGTATAAATTCTTGTTTCAGTTATTGTACTTGTTAATTGATTTTTGTTTAAAGTTCTCATACTAATTGGTTTTAATACTAAAATTAATTTAGCATATATGATTGATGTTATACTTACAAGACGATAGATAAATAGATTTGTTACAGTACTAGGCATTACAAAGTAGTTATTTAACATATTTTAACATAAATAGGAGCATATTTCTTTTCAATTGTTGTGAACATTATGCCTTGATAACCTTGTAATAACTTAATTTTGTGAGAATTTTTTTTTCAGAAGCTATTAATTGTATGTCCGAAAGTCTCCAAGTATCGTCAAAAAAAGAAACGAAAAAGCGTCTCTATGACTATCAAATTGCCGATTTAAAGCGCATTTTTGAAGTATTTGATGCTGCACCTAATAATTATAACTTATTATATCAATTGCCGACAGGTGGTGGTAAAACGGTTATTTTTTCTGAAATCGTTAGACAATATATAAAAAAGCACAAAAAGAAGGTTGTTATTTTAACGCATCGTATAGAGTTGTGCAAGCAAACGTCTAAGGTTTTAAATAATTTTGGTGTCAATAACAAAATCATCAATAGTAAAGTAAAGGAATTACCAGACCAAGATCAGTATAAATGTTTTGTGGCAATGGTAGAAACGCTTAATAATCGGCTTAATGATGGAAAATTAAATCTTGAGGATATTGGTTTAGTAATTATTGATGAAGCGCATTATAACTCATTTAGAAAGTTATTTGGGTTTTTCGAAAACTGCTTTATATTAGGGGTTACTGCAACACCTTTGAGTAGTAATATTAAGCTACCCATGAAAGATAATTACAAAGAATTAATTGTTGGTGATAATATTTCGACCTTAATAAAAAATGGTTTTTTAGCATCTGCGGAAATATACAACTACGATGTATCGCTTAATTCATTAAAGATTGGTATTAACGGGGATTATACAGTAAAATCTTCTGAAGCATTATATACGAATTCAGCAATGCAAGGCAAATTATTATTTGCCTATGAGGAGCTCTGTAAAGGAAAAAAAACGCTTATATTTAATAACGGGATTAACACCTCTAAAGAAGTCTACTATACATTTCAACGTGCTGGATATGACGTACGACATTTGGATAATACCTGCAACAAACAAGAACGTAAGGATATTTTAAAATGGTTTAAAAATACACCAGGCGGAATTTTATCGTCTGTAAGTATTTTAACTACAGGTTTTGATGAGCCTTCTGTAGAGTCTATAATCTTGAATCGTGCTACGCGATCACTGACGCTATATTTTCAGATGATTGGAAGAGGGTCAAGGGTTCGTGGTGATAAAAACACATTTAAAGTTATAGATTTAGGAAATAATGCAATTCGATTTGGGCCGTGGAGTCAGCCAGTAGATTGGCAACATATTTTTAAGAACCCAGATTTTTACTTAGAGAATCTTCGTCATGATGAAGACATTGAACGTGAATTTGTATACGCAATGCCAGACTCACTTAAAAAGCGTTTTAAGAAAAATCCAAATGATGATTTTGATATTAAAGCAGAGTATAAAAAGGTCACTCGAGAAGGTAAAAAGTCAATGCAAGCTATAGAAAATAGTATTGCTCAACACTCTAAACTTGTTATTGCAAATAGTGAAGATGTGTTTGAAGCTAGAGCACTTTCTAAGTTATTACACGATGATATTTGTTATCGAATCAAACAATACTGTTACTGTATCATGAACAGCACTAAAAATTATAAGGAATGGTTGTTAGAGGAGTATACCCGTAAACTTCGTTTGAGTTTCAACGGAAAGTTTTAACGTATTATTTAAATATTAAAGCTTTAAACATGTTACTTTTGAAACTAGGTATAGTTTTTGAATTGGCCATGTCAAACTATTTTAACGATGAAACACAAGATCATCTTATTACTTTTTTATTTTTTCGCGTTGCAAACCTTTGCGCAACCCGATAATAGCGAAAAAAAATCAATAAAAATTCCCGCAAAAGAAACAGAAAAAAAGGATACAACTTCTGTAAAATTAGATATTAAGCCTAACTCTAAAATAGGTATTACCAAAATCAAAAAAAATATTTCAGGAATTACTATTCCTAACGAAAGTAAAGTTTCAATAACGAAGCCTAAGAAAGAATTTTCTATGATTGACGACAACGGGTTACTAAATCCTGGAGAAATGTTTGAGAAACGTTTTAATAAAGTCGCAGTAGAACAAGGACTCAAAATTGAGACCATGGCAGATGTCTTTCTAGGCGAAATAAGAAGTAATGGAGCCTTTGTGAGAATTGTTTGTCGAGATCATGAATTTCCAGATGGAGATATGGTTCAAGTTAAAGTAAATGATAATATTATTATTCCAAGATTAGTTTTAACAGGAGGCTATAAAGGATTTAATGTGAATTTAAGTGTAGGTAGTAATAAAATTGAATTTCTCGCTTTAAATCAAGGGGACTCTGGACCTAATACTGCAGAGTTTATTGTCTATGATGATAACGGTAATTTAGTGTCTTCAAAAAAATGGAATCTTCTCACAGGTGTAAAAGCTACAGTAATGGTTCTTAAAGATGCCAATCCAATTACAGAAAAAATTCCTAAACAGAATTAAAGGTTTTCTAAATCTCTGGACAAACTATTAAATAGTTTTGCTTTTGCTTTCAAATATTTATTTTGAAGTTCTATAGCTTTCAATTGATTATCAATTAAACTCTTCTCTCTAGAATTAATTAGAAATAACGAACTTTCACCAAAACTAAATTTGCGCTCTTCAGCATTAAGCATTGTTGCATAATCTTTAACAATATCTTCTATAAGATCATTTTGAGTTTCAAAAGATTCTAATTCTCTATAAATTGCCAATACTTTATTTTGAATCGTAATTTTAGCATTACTAATATCAAAACGTGCATCTTGAAGTTTAAACTTAGCGAGTCTTAAATCACCGCGTTCTTTTCGAAGAAAAAGTGGAAAGGCAATACTAAACCCGCCTTTATATTGATTAGTATTAAACGATCGTGCGATATCTGCATCTTGGGTTAAGAAATTATACTGTATGTCTATCTTAGGTAGTAATTTATTAGCTTTTAGGCGCTTATCAACTTCTAAGCCTTGAAATTTATAATTTAGAGAGCGTAGTTTTGGGTGGTTTTCTAAAACAAACGCAACAAGCGGTACTCCCGAAATCTCCAACACATCATCAACAGAGTCTTCAATAAAAGCATCAGGAATGACGTTGGGTTGCAATTCTATAGGAATATCATCATTAAGCCACAAATAGGTTGACAATTCTAATGTCGCTTTCATTACTTTTACTCTAGCTTGTTCTAAGCCTAGCGTTCTGTTTTTTACTGTAATTCCCGCTTCAATAGAGTCAATTGCTGCTTTATCACCATTCTCTGCACTTAATTTAACCCCTTTAAATCTGATTTTTGAATTCTCTAAAAACTGCTCGTAAATTCTCGTTTCGTTATAAGCTTGTAGCCAATTAAAGTAGGCCAGAGAAGCATCAAATAATATTTGATTGACAAGGATTTCTCGATCTGCAACGGTTTGCTCTCTAAAAAACTTGGCTTTTCTTAAATCTGCCATGCGCTGATTAATAAAGAACCCTTGCCCTAAGGATGCCGAAATTCCTGCACTATACAATCCGTCATTAGGAACATCTGCCTGCGGATTTAAAAAAACACCCTCATTTTGCTCAAAGTTTCCTTTAAGCTCAATGCCATACCAAGTTGGGACTTTAAATGTCGCATTTAACTGGTCAAAATATTCTATGTTTTTAAACTTTTTACGTTCGTTATCTACTTCAATCTTAGGGTCAAATGCACCACGAGCTTTCATCAAATTTGCCTGACCAATTTGTATTGTCAATTCTGCTTGCTTAGCTATGGGATGAAATTTTTTCACATATCCTAAATACTCACTAAAACTTAACGTGATTGAATCCTGTGTTTGCGCAAATGACAACGACGTGATAAATACAACGATTAATGTTATATATGTATTCATTTTTATTGATCTTTTTTGGTTGTAGTGCCATCTTCTGGCTGATAATAATTTGGTGGAAACCCGTTAAGGTTTCGCCATAATTCAAACCATATTGGTACATCTTCTAAAAGTGCAATTGTTTTTGCGCCAGAGCCCACTCGTATTGCTTCAGGCCACTCATGATCTGTTTCATCTGGTGCTAATAGGATTCTAAATTTCCCGTTTTCACTAATAAAATTTTCTATGGCAACGACTTTTGCGCCATACGTTCCGTAGGAAACATTAGGCCAGCCACTAAAAATAATTGCAGGCCAGCCATCAAACTGAACACGTACTTTTTCATTGAGATGAATAAGAGGTAAATCTATAGGATTAACAAAGGTTTCTACAGCTAAATCGTAATCTGAAGGCATAATACCAACTAAACGTTGACCTTCTTTAAAGGTCTCTCCAATACCGCCTATTATGGCTTTATTGATGTAACCATTTTGTGGTGCTTTGATGTAGTACATATCATTGCGAATTTCATAGCTTGTAAAGTCACTTTCTAGCTTTGTGACTTGAGCTTCGGCATCAAAACCGTTAGACTCTGCTGTAAATTTATCACTTTGTGCTTTTGATATTTTCTCGGCATATTCGGCTCTCACTCGATTAATCTCAACCTTGGCATTAATCACTTCATTTTTAGCAACTAAAAATTTATTCTCTTGTGATATACGTTTAGCTTGTTTCTCTTGAAATTTTGAACGCTTTTCTTCTAATTCTGTTAACGATTTCAAATCTTCGTCATACAGATTTTGTATGGCTCCAATCTGTCTTTCAGCAATACTTAAATCAATTATGACTGCTACCAAATCATTACTATCGCTTTGTACTTTTAATTTAGATTGTAATAATTTATTTTCAGCTTGCTCTAATTTTAATTGACGCTCTCTGCTCAATGCACCTATTTGGTTGTTAAGCGCATTAACTTTAAATCCATAGGAATTCACAGAGGCCTCTTTTGCTTTTATTTGTTGACCTGTTCTATTCACAAGATCAGGATCAAAGTATTCGTTTTTCACTTCGGAAATGAATAATATCGTATCTCCCTTCTTTACAAAATCACCTTCTCTAACATGCCATTTTTCTATTCGCCCTGGAATAGGAGACTGTATCGTTTGTGGTCTTTGATCTGGTGTTAATGTTGTCACTCTACCGCGGCTATTTATGTTTTGCGTCCATGGTAAAAACATAATTATAAAAACAACTATAGCAAAGGCCTTTAAGAAACGATTAAAATGTTTAAAATGTCTTTTATGAAATACTTTTTGAGCTGATTTATATTTTGATAAATCAATTTTTGTATTTAATTTATTATTTGAAATGTTTAGCATAATCTTAAAGGTTTGATACTATTTTACCTTGTTCTAAATTTACAATTCTTGTACAACTCGTTTTCCAGTCCATATTGTAGCTCACTACGACTAACGACCAAGGATTGTTTTTATGTGTCAAAAATTCCATAATACTTTTAGCTTCTAATTTTTCAAATTGATCTAAAGGATCTTTAAGTAATAATAATTTAGGTTTTTTAAGTATGCTTCTGGCCAATATTATTTTTTTAGATACCGTATAAGATAGTCTTTTTCCTTCGGGAGATAGCATAGTATTCAAACCTTTGGCTTGAGATTTTACAAAATTTACTAGTTTTATTTTTTCTAAAACGTAATCAATTTCGTCATCAGTAATAGTTAGATTCCCAAAGGTTAAGTTCTCTCTTATAGTGCCTTCAAAAGGAGATTCTTCTGGTAAGGATTGTCCAATAAGTGCTCTATAATCATTTAATTTAATACCTTGTATGGCAACGTCATTAACGTAAATCACACCAGAAGTAGGTTGGTTTATACCAGCTATTAATTTTAATAATGTTGTTTTTCCTGAGCCATGAGATCCATGAATCATAATGCGATCTTTAGTATCAATTTTTAGGGATATGCCATCAATTATTGGTCTCATCACATCAGGAACCTTATAACTTAAATCCTCTAGTTCTAATTTAAATGACTTTGTCTCACTTATGCTTCCGCCATCTTGTGGCTCTAATTCTTTATCAACAACTTGTCCTAGTTTCTCAATAGATGTTAAGACATCATAAAATGATTCTAGACCTAAGATTAATTTTTCAACAGAATTAATAACTAAAAGTATAATGATTTCCGCAGCGACAAATTGACCAATGTTCATTTCTTGACTCAATACTAGAAAACCACCAATAACCAATAATCCTGCTGTTACAAGAATCTTGAAACCTATGAGTTTAATAAACTGTTGCACTAAGACTCTAAAGTGACTTTCACGAGCATCAAGATAATTAGAGACAAGCTCATCATTTTTTTGAAGCGCTAAATTGGTTCTACCAGACAATTTAAAGCTTAAGATAGATCGTGCGACTTCTTGAATCCAGTGCGCTACTTTATATTTTTGTTTGGACTCATCTAAACTAGTATCCAAACCTCTTTGAGCAGAATATTTGAATACGATGTAAATTAAGAGGATGAGTAAAATTCCATAGATAATAAAAAAGGGGTGATAAAAAGAAAGGAGCATCAATCCAAAAATAATTTGGAGCAGAGCAGCGGGAAAATCAATCAATATTTTTGATAATCCTTTTTGTACAGTTAGTGTATCAAAAAAACGGTTTGCTAATTCTGGCGGATAATAATTACGCAATTCGCTCATTTTCATCTTCGGAAATCGGTAAGCAAATTCAAACGATGATCTTGTGAATATTTTTTGCTGCACATTCTCAATAATACGCATTTGCATGAGTTGAAGTACACCAACAAATGCCACTCCAATCGTTACTAAAATAACGAGTACGATCCAAGAACTACTTATCTGAGCACCTTGGATAAGATTGATAATTGCTTGAATGCCTAAAGGAAGTGATAAGTTCACTACCCCAGCAAAAATGGCATAATAAAATACTTGTCTGATGTCTTTTCTATCTAATTTTAAAAGTCCAACTAGGCGTTGCCAAGAAGTTAAAATTGTTTTAGTCATTAGTTGTTTTTTAAGGCATTTGATACTAAATGTTTGAAATAATCTGAAGGTTGCGTATGCTCATCACAATCTGTTAATGACTTGAAATGATCTATTAAAAAATGTTGATGAAGGGCACCTTCAATAACAGTACTAGCCAGGCTATGTGGAAACTTATACGAAGAGTCTACCTCAATAATCAAATCATGTAATCGGCTTACCAAGCGTTTATAAATTGAAAAATAACCGTCCTTGTTTTCATCGTCAACTTCTTTGGTTAAATAAGATTTAGAATATTCATTGATAACAACACGACTTAAAATTACTTCATCTATATGAGAAAATATTGAATCAGACTCAATAGTTCTCGTTAAAACATTAATAGCTCTTTCTAATTTGACATTAGCATCAGATATATTAATGATAGAAAAAACCAACTGATATTCTAGCCAAGCCCAATACCAAGATGTTAAATAAAGTAGGAGTTTATGTTTACTGTCAAAATATCTATAAATTGAGCTCTCATTAGATCCAATAATAGCTCCTAATTTTTTAAAGGTGAAGCTGTCAAAGCCAATTTCATTAATAAGTTTGATACTATGCTCAATAATTCGCTTACCTAAATCTGAAGATTGAGGATCCTTTAAATAAATCTTATAATTGATATCAATTTTAAGATTTGAAAGTAAATTGTTCATGTCAAAATTATTTACCCGCAAATATAATAGTAAGACTATTAAAAAAATATATTTTAACGTTTGTTAACTATATTATTTAATGATTTTGATAAATTCACAGATATAGCGTATCTTTGACAAACAAATTTTTAAACACTACATTTAAAAACAACACAGAATATAAAGAATGGCAAAGTCGCAACAGACATTTAGTAAAAGTGAAAAAGAAAAGAAACGCTTAAAAAAGCGTGAGGATAAGCGTAAAAAAATGGACGCGCGTAAGAATGAGAAAGATGAAAATGGAGGAGCAGGTAGCATCCCATTTGCTTACGTCGATCAGTTTGGAAATCTAACAGATACTCCACCAGATCCAGCTGACAAAGTTAAGGTCAAGGCAAAAAACATCGTTCTAGGTGTGCCTAAGAAAGAAGATATCGAAGAAGAAGAATACGATCCAATTAGAAAAGGAAAAGTATCTTTCTTTGATCACTCCAAAGGTTTTGGTTTCATTATTGATACTGACGACCAAGAAAAATACTTTTGTCACGTTAGTGGATTAATTGACGAGATAAACGAAAACGACAAAGTACAGTTTGAATTAGAGAAAGGGAATCGCGGAATGAATGCGGTTCGTGTGAAAGTAATTTAAATGCTGTATTAAACATATGATTACATATTGTAGTTAATATTATTAAAAGTCAAGATTGATTATTTTCAATGTTGACTTTTTTTATACAATAGCTTCTAATTCTTTAACGGTTCCCATTTTTAAACCGTCTAAAGTGATTTTTCCAATACGAACTCTAACCAATCGCAAGGTTGGAAAACCAACTACAGCAGTCATTTTTCGGACTTGTCTAAACTTACCTTGGTTAATAGTTAACGAGATCCATGTGGTTTTTCCATGGCGTTCATCACGAATTTTTTTGACACGTTTAGGGAAGTTTGGGAAACTCTCTAATTGAATAGCTTTACAAGGTTTCGTTTGATATGTTTCGCTTTGATGACTAATTGTAACACCGTTTTGCAATTGAATTAAAGCTTCTGATGTGATCTCACCATCTACTTGCACATAATATTCTTTATCTGTTTTTGAACTTGTAATTTCATAACTAACTTTACCGTTAGTTGTTAATAGAAGTAGGCCCTCTGAGTCTTTATCTAGCCTGCCAATTGCCATTGTGCCTTCTGGAAAATCATGTAATTCTCCTAAAAACTTCTTGTTTATTTCATGTTTGGCATTGGTTTGAAACTGACTCAAATACCCAAAAGGTTTAAAGAGTTTGAAATGATGGTGCTCCATACTAGTTACCGCCTTTTAAAATAGAATAAACGAGTTCCTTAGTGAGTTTTCTGTCTTTTGTTTTTTCTCTAATCGTATCAAATGTCATTTTGAAATCACAACCTGTTTTGTAATGACTGCAACCATAAGCTGTTTTGCCTTTAATAATGTTTCCTTTGCTACATTTCGGGCAATTAATCGCATCTGATTTTTGTACTTGTTTATTTTCTTCGGAAATTTTAGTCTTTCCTTTTTTCGCTTCTAAAACCAGTTTAAAGCTATCACCAAAACGCAATAAACCTTCGGTAGTTTCAGTTCCCGAAGTGAAACCCTTTAAATTTACGGTTGACCCTTTTTGTAACAGTCTGATGAATTGCTTTTCAGATATTTTTTTTCCAAAGTTTTCAAAAGGCAATACAAAATGACAGCCAGCTTTAAAGTGGCTACAACCATAAGCCGATTTCCCTTTTAAAATAGATCCTTTTTTACATTTAGGGCATATTTCCGAAGTAATACCAGTAGTAACTTTAGTTTTAGCTTGTCGTTGCTTTACAACTGTAGCTTGTGATATATTGGCACGCTTGGTTTCACTGCGAACTTCATAGACCAATTCATCTACCATTTTTTTCATATTCGTAATGAAGAGACTTGCGCTATATTTACCTTTTTCTATGTCTTTAAGTTGTTTTTCCCAACGACCTGTAAGCTCAGCAGATTTCAATAATTCACTCCGTATTGTATCAATTAGCGCAATACCTGTAATGGTGGGTATGAGTTGCTTTTTATTACGCTTAATGTACTGACGCTTAAATAAGGTTTCTATGATATTTGCTCGTGTTGACGGTCTCCCAATTCCGTTTTCTTTCATTAAATCTCTGAGTTCGTCATCATCAACGTGCTTGCCTGCAGTTTCCATAGCACGCAGGAGTGAGGCTTCTGTAAATTGATTTGGTGGTTTCGTTTGTTTCTCCAAAAACGAAGGTTGGTGAGGTCCTTTTTCACCTGCTATAAATGTGGGTAAGGTATCTTTATCAAAAGCATTTGATGATAGCGACTTCCCGAATTTAAAAACAACTTTCCAACCGTCTTTTAAAATCTCTTTCCCAGTGGTTTTAAAATTAACATCTGCAGCTTTTCCAATAACGGTTGTATTTGAAACATCGCAATCTGGATAGAAAACAGCTATAAAGCGTTTGACGATAATATCATAAACCTGCTGTTGGTTGTATTGCAGGTTGATCTGTATTCCTGTTGGGATAATGGCATGGTGATCGGTAACTTTTTTGTCATTAAATACTTTGGCCGATTTCTTTGTTTTTTTGCCTAAAAGAGGTTGTGTTAACTCCGCATAATTTGTGAGTTTAGCAAGAATACCTTGGACTTTAGGATAGACATCATTTGGTAAAAACGTCGTGTCAACTCGTGGATAGGTTACTGCTTTTTGCTCATATAATTTCTGAACAATTTTTAGAGTGTCATCTGCAGAAAACCCGAACTTTGTATTACAATACACTTGTAAACCTGTAAGATCAAAAAGTTTTGGGGCGTATTCTTTTCCCTTCTTTTTTGTGGTAGAAACTATCTCAAAATCATCTTCTTTAACTTTATTAGCTAGAATTGCCCCATCTTCCATCTTGAGAAAACGACCGTCTTCATAAGTAAATAGGGTATCACGATACATGGTTTGTAATTCCCAATACGGTTGAGGCTTAAAGTTTTCAATTTCTTTAAAACGGCTGACAACCATCGCCAATGTTGGTGTTTGTACACGACCAACCGAAAGCACTTGCTTATAACCACCGTGTTTCACAGTGTATAAACGCGTTGCATTCATGCCTAAAAGCCAATCGCCAATTGCACGAGAATAGCCTGCATAGTAAAGGTTGTCGTAATCTTTAGAATCCTTGAGATTATTAAAACCTTCTTTAATAGCTTCTGTTGTTAAGGATGAAATCCAAAGGCGTTGTACCTTTCCTTTGTAATTAGCTTGATCTAAAACCCAACGCTGTATGAGTTCTCCTTCTGTACCAGCATCACCACAATTGATGACCAAATCGGCCTTATCAAACAGTGATTTGACAATTTTGAACTGCTTTTGAATACCCGAGTTGCTTACCACTTTAGTTTTAAACTTATCTGGAAGCATCGGTAAATTATTAAGATCCCAACTTTTCCAATACGGTCTGTAGTCGCTGGGTTCCATAAGTGTGCATAGGTGACCAAAGGTATAGGTCACTGCATAGCCATTGCCTTCATAGTAGCCATCACGTTTTGTGGTGGCACCAAGAACTTGCGCGATTTCTCGAGCTACGCTAGGTTTTTCGGCAATGCAGACTTTCATTTATGCAATAAATTTTGACTTATAAATAGTACTGCAAAATAGTAAATTACAGGTGTTTTTTTAGTGAGAATTGTTGCGAGTTATTAACGGTTTTTAGATTATGCAAGGCAAGGTCTTAATAATTAATTATATACGTGTTTCTATCACATTACTCTTCTAGTCGGTTGTATTTTTTTAAGATTTTAATCAGTAATTCATGCGGTATTGCATATGCCTTATTTTGATTAATGCCTTCCATAGTTTCAGCTGCTATCATGGCATTGATAATCGCTTCTTCAACGACTTGAACAGTCGCCTCAAAAACTGGCATTAGTAGATCGTTGGGCATCGATTGTACGGTTGTTGTTTCATCTCTATTAAAGGCATTTTCATTGGCTGTAGAGAAGGCTAAAAAAATATCTCCTGAACCATTGCTTCCTCGTCCGCCTACAATGCCGACTCCTAGCGGAATTCTTTGTGCAATTCTTTTTAGTTGATGGGGTAAAAGAGGTACATCTGTTGCTATAATTACTATAATTGATCCATCTCCTTCTTGTCTTCTTGATTTTGGTGGCGCATTAAATTCATAATTTAAGGTGTCTTTTAATTCAATTCCAACGGGAACACCTGCGATTGACAAGTTTCTTTTGGCTCCAAAATTAGATTGAACAATAGCTCCAACAGTATATGTTGAATCTTTTATTTTAAAAACTCTTGAAGACGTTCCTGTACCTCCTTTATAGCCTAAGCACATCATTCCTGTTCCTCCACCAACGTTTCCTTCGGCAATTTTACCACTCGTTGAATTTTCTATGGCTTCTAAAACATGTTCTTCTTTAACATGAAAACCATAGATATCATTAAGGAAGCCATCATAAGTTTCGGCAACTACAGGATAAGTGTACCACCAATCTTCTCCACTATACCAGTCTGTATCTACATACCATTTTAATACTGCATCTCTAACAACTCCAACACTATTAGTGTTTGTAATCATAATAGGTGTTTCTAAAAAACCAGATTCAGTAACCCAAGTCGTACCGGTCATTTCTCCATTGCCATTAAGACTATACCAGTTGGCATAAACTGGACTAAATTTCTTGGCTTTTCCTCTCGGAAATATGGCAGTAACTCCAGTTCTAATAGGTCCTTTGCCAACTGTGTTTTCTCCTGTTCCCGAAATAATAGTACTGTATCCTACTTCAACCCCTTGAACATCTGTAATAGCATTGAATTCACCTGTTGTACCAACAAAGGGAACCCCTAAGTCTCTTGCACGTGGTTTTTGTGCGTAAGACTGTGAGGAAATGAGTAGTACTATAAAAATTACAGATATTCTTTTCATGGTAGTTGTTTTTTAATGATTTAAAACTAATTTATGTATAGTTAGTTACGTTGGCTAGGTCTAAATTAGCAAAAGAAAACGAGTCTTAGGAAAATCTGTATCATTTTACGAGTTTACATAGACATAACAATTTACTCTACATTTTTTAAATGTGTGCTGGCTCTTAGTTTTTTATCCAAATTTTCCTCTTAAAGAACATTATATTTCCGAGTAATGCACCAAAGGCGAGTAAGACATAAATAGGTAATTTTGGAATACACAAATAAGTATTCTTAATATCAATGTTTAAACAATTTATTGGCTGAGATTGAGATATTGAATTAAACAATAAAAGAGCTAATATTAGATTAAATATTGCAATTCCCAAGAGTATTGAATAAAATAAAGTTTTGTTCATATATGAGCTTATAAGTTTGATTATAAACCCATAAACATAATATATGGTGGGTATTATATTTAGTAGATGTTTCGTGTTACTATATTTTATAATACTCAAAACTTTTAGCAATCAATTCATTATCCACTAAGCAATCAATTTTAGGTTTCCCGATGCCGTCTAGTAATACAAAGTTGATATTCCCATGCTCGTTTTTCTTATCGTATTTCAGCAAGTCAATGATTGCATCATAATCTGATGGGTTAATCGTCACAGGTTTATAGATGCTTTTTAAAGCTTTAGTAATGTATTCTAGATCTTGTTTTGGTAGGTTTAGAATTTCCGCAGAAATAAAACATTCTAAGATCATCCCAATAGCAATAGCTTCTCCATGTAATATTTCTTCCTTTTCGGGATGACTTAAAAAATAAGATTCTATAGCATGACCTAAAGTGTGACCAAAATTAAGATGTTTGCGCTCGTTTTGCTCAAATGGGTCTTTGTTAACGATGGTTTTCTTGATTTCTATAGACTGGTGAATTAGTTCGTCCAAATCGTTGAGTGTGAGTTTGGATAAATCAGTCAGTTTATCAAAATAGTTTTTATCGACGATGAGACCGTGTTTTAGCATTTCAGCTAAACCAGATTTCATTTGATTTTGAGGCAGCGTATCCAAATAAGAGGTGTCAATGATGACCATATCACCTGAGCTTATAACACCAACTTGGTTTTTTATAGCACCAAGATCTACACCAGTTTTTCCGCCAACAGATGCGTCAACCATCGCCAATAATGAGGTTGGGACATTAATGTATTTGATGCCTCTTTTAAAGGTACAAGCGACGAAGCCTCCAAGATCTGTTACGACACCACCACCAAGATTAAGCATAAGACTTTTACGATCTGCACCTAAATCTGACAACGCATTCCAAACACCAACGCAAGTATCTATGGTTTTGTTTTGCTCGCCAGCATTAATTTCTATGATTTCTATATTGATTTTGGTTTCCAATTGTGCCATAAATTTGGGTAAACAATTGTCATGTGTATTGGTGTCTACTAAAATAAAAATTTTAGAGAACTTGTTGTGTTCTATATAGTTATTAAGCTCTGTATATGCGTTTGTATTAAAATGAACGGTATATGTTTTAGTTTCAATCGAATTCATGCTGAAAATTAGTAACTTTTAATAACATATTGCCTACCGAATAATATATTTTTGCAATATATTTTTAATAGATGAATACAACCACCCTTTTTGATGATACTAATGTCGCTTTTGCACTCAAAACCGATTCACAGTTACAACGCGCTTATTTCTTATTTAAGATGATTTCTTATCAACCATTGGTGCGAGTAGGTGCTGCAGCTACAAATTTTGCACTGAAGGCAAATTTACCAGTTGAGGGATTGATACGCTCTACGGTTTTTGACCACTTTTGTGGAGGAGTGAATGAGGAAGATTGTGAACCTATTATTGATATTATGTTTACGAAAGGTGTAAGTTCTGTTTTGGATTACTCGGTAGAAGGGAAGGAAGAGGAATCTGCATTTGACGACTGTAGAGATAAAATTCTAAAAATTATTAGGTTTGCAGATGAAAAAGAAGCGATGCCAATTGTTGTTTTTAAGCCAACGGGTTTTGGACGTTTTCATTTGTATCAAAAAATAGGAGAAGGAAACGTTTTGACTCCCGATGAGCAGAAAGAATGGGACAGAGTTGTGGCCCGTTTTGATAGCGTTTGTAAGCTTGCAAAAGAGAACGATATTGAAGTTTTAATTGATGGCGAAGAAAGTTGGATGCAAGATGCAGCAGACAATCTTTGTGAAGATATGATGCGTAAATACAATACGACAAAGCCTATTGTTTATAATACCTTACAGACTTATCGTTGGGATAGAGTAGACTATTTAAAGTCACTTCATGAGCGTGCCAAGGCAGGTAGTTTTAAAATTGGTTTTAAAATCGTGCGTGGTGCTTACATGGAAAAAGAGCGCAATAGGGCAGAAAAGAAGGGGTATAAGTCACCTATTTGTGATAACAAACAAGTTACAGATGAGAATTTTGATGCGTGTATGACGTACATATTAAATAATTTAAATGACATTTCCCTTTTTATAGGCACTCATAACGAACAGAGTTGTTATCTCGCTATGAAAATGATGGCAGATATGGGAATTGATAAAACAGATAATAATGTTTGGTTTGGACAGCTTTACGGGATGAGTGATAATATAAGCTTCAATCTTGCAGAACAAGGATATAACGTTGCTAAATATGTCCCTTTTGGGCCTGTAAAGGATGTGATGCCTTACCTAATTAGGCGTGCAGAAGAAAATACGTCTGTCGCCGGACAAACCAGCAGAGAACTAAATCTGATAAAACAGGAAAACAAACGACGCAAACTTTAGGTATAAAAATCTGCAAAATTAATATTGCGGATATTTATTTAAATGTTTTTAATTTTTGAATGGTTTATACCATTTTTTCTTATGTCCTGGATTGTTTCCATAGCCATAACCATAGCCTTTCTTTTTAACGCTACTATTTAAAAGTGTTACCATATTTGGTAGACGCTTTTCTTCATACATGGTTTGTGCAAGATGTAATTGACGCTTGTCAATATTATTGGCGCTAACGACATAAACAAACATATCTGCATGATCACTTATTATAAGCGTATCTGTTACTAAACCAACAGCAGCAGTATCAACGATGATGTAATCGTAGTTCTTTTTTACATTTTCAAAAAGATAATTTATACGGTCACTCATTAGTAGTTCGGCAGGATTTGGTGGTATCGTTCCTGAAGGTATCACATCTAAGAATTCATTATCAGGTGCTTTTATAGTAACATCTTTAATGGACAGGCTTTTATCTGAGATAAAATCTGTAAGTCCCTTTTTTGGGGATATCTTCAAATAATCGTTAACTTTAGGTACACGAATATCTGTTTCTACAAGTAATACTTTTTTTCCTGAAAATGAAAATGAACTAGCTAGGTTGGTCGATGTATGTGATTTGCCTTCTTGAGCTACTGTCGATGTTACAAAAATAGTTTTACAAGGACTATCATTTTTTTGAAGCATAAAATTAATATTACTTCTAATGATTCTAAAGGCTTCTGCTTTTGGAGAGTAATCTACTTTTTTGACGACTTGAAGTTTACCTTCCCCTTTAGGAATATCACCAATAAATGGAGCTTTAATTAAACGTTGCACATCTTCTTTAGTATGTATTTTGTTGTCAATTAAATCCCTTACGTAAATAAGTGAGACAGGAATAAAAAGACCTATTAGCAAAGCAGCTAGATAAATGATTTGTTTATTTGGCGCTACAGGATTATCATTTGTGTAGGCAAGATCTATGACTTTTGCATTAGCAGAAGACATACCCAATGTAATTGCGGTCTCTTCACGCTTTTCTAATAAATATAGGTACAATGATTCTTTAATATCTTGTTGACGTTTGATGTCTCTAAATTGTCTTTCTTTAGTAGGAGCTGAGTAAATTTGACCACGAATTCTAGAATTCTCTCTATTTAAATTATCAAGTGTAATTTGATTAGTAGATATAATGTTTTCTATGCTTTGATTAAGGTTAACTTTTAGAGCATCAATCTGATTGTTCAAATTAATTACTGTTGGATTTTTTTTACTTGAATTTTTTAAAATTTGATCACGCCTTAACACTAATTCGTTATAACTCTTTGTGATTTGTGAGACATTACTATCCGTAATACCAACGTCTGCGGGCAAATAATCAGTATCACTTTCATTATTTTTAATATGATCACTCATATATTGAGCCAACTGTAATTGATTACTAGTTTGGCTTATTTTAGATCCAGTTTCGCGCTCGCTTTCTAAAAAGATATTAGATTGTGATCCTAAAGCAGTAAGTCTATTGTTTTTCTGAAGGTTTTCTGCAGTAAAATCAACTTGTTCTAATTCATTAGATACAACGTTTAGTCGATTGGTTATAAAATCGGAAGTAATTTGAACAATTTTCTCTTTATCTTTTATAACATCTTCATTATATTTTTCAATGACTTTATTGAGTATGAGACGTGCTTTTTCCTTTATACTCTCGTTAAGCGATAATTTTATGACGTTTGATTTTTCTGTAGTACTAATTTTTATGCTAGAAAGATAAGATTCAACAACGCTATGAACCGGACTCATATTAAGTTCAATAAATGAACCTGGACTTGATCCATATGTGCCTATATTAGGTGTTATAACGAATTCTCCGAATGATGAACTTACTTTATCACCAAAACTATGTGTTGTTGTTTCACCTTCATCAAATTCTAAAAAGTTATGTGTATCTATATTCGATAACTCATATTTTTGAGCGGACACAATTTGAATAAACAGTGATTTGTTGATGTTTTCAATTATAGAATCATTCATGAAAAAATTAATATTCACTGGCGGATTTGAATAAATCTCCGCTTTTTTGACCATACCAGTCACATAACATCTTGTATTTAACTTAAGATCTTTTACTACCTCTGTAATAATAGATCTTGATTTAATAATTTCTATTTCGTCTATGACGTTTGGCAGAGGGCTTCCAAAACCACCATTTTGGAGTGAGGAAATTTCAGATAAACTTCGCGAATTCTCATCTTCTTTTAATTTTATAGTAGCGTTTGCTTGGTATAGAAAGGTACTGTATCTAATCTTTACAAAAGCAATAGCCATAGCAATAAACAAACAAACTAGAATGATTTTCCATTTTGAAAGGTATAACTCAACTAAATTTATAATGGTATCTTTATTTTTAAGTGGGCTTTGAGACATGATGAGTTTTAAACTTTATTAGTTTCTAAATAAAAAGATTGCTGCAATAGTAGCTAAAGTGGAGACTGCAGAGATTAATAAACCTGTATTTGGGTTATAGGTTGATGTTTTAATCCTTGCACTATTAGGTTCAACATAAATAAGGTCATTTTGGGATAAATAATATACGGGCGAATTGACTACATTAATTGAGGTTAAATCATATTTTGCATATTTCTTTTTTCCATCAACTTCACGAACTAAAAACACATTATTTCTTTTTCCGTAAATTGTTAAATCACCTGCTAAACCTAAGGCTTGTGTTAGAGATATACGTTCACCTTGAACCGTATAATTACCAGGTCTATTGACTTCACCTAAAACTGTAATCGTGAAGTTAATAAGTCTAATATTAACAATAAACTCTTTAACGTATACACCAATTTTTTCTTTAAGCATAGAAGTTGCTTCTTGCCTTGAAAGGCCACCCATTTTAACGGTTCCAATTACAGGGAATTCAATATTACCTTGTAAATCTAAAAGATAAGTTTGTCTTAACATTGTAGGCTGGTTTAGAGCACCACCAGCAGTGTTGTATGCTACAGCGGGAAGGTTAAATGCAGCTATAGACTCAATGTTTTCAGCAGAGACATCTATAGTTAATATATCGTTTGGTTTATATTGTATTTCAGAATTATTGTCTAACTGACTAAGATTCTGATTTGTTATAGGTTCATCCTGAAAGTATACCAAGTCTTTTCTAGAACCACATGATGACAATAGTATCATGCAGGAAAAAATAATTAGCAATTTAGATAGATCTTTTAAATATTGATGAGTCATATTTAGTTTGATTTGGTTGTATTTATTTTTTAGAGTCTAAGACTTCGTATTTAGAGTTGTTAGAAATATATTCTGGAACAATATCTTTAATTAAGGCTACAATTTCTAGATTTTGTGATTTTGAACTTATTGTGCACAAATTAGATATTTTATCACTAATACTCAGTACATCAATTTGTTTTGTTCTGGCTATCATGATTTTTTCGTGATATGTAGATCTCGTATTTTCACCATCTGCTAATAGCTCTTCATATATTTTTTCTCCAGGTCTTAAACCGCAAATTTGAATATCAATATCTTCTGGAAATCTTAGTCCAGATAGTATAATCATGTTTTTAGCCAAATCATATATTTTAACAGATTCACCCATATCAAATACAAATATTTCTCCACCATGCCCCATGGTTGCAGCTTCTAGTACAAGTTGACATGCTTCGGAAATAGTCATAAAATAACGCGTAATGTCTTTATGAGTTACGGTTAATGGACCACCATTGTCAATTTGTCTTTTGAATAATGGAATTACAGAACCATTTGACCCTAATACATTTCCAAAACGTGTTGTTATAAACTTTGTTTTACCTTCACCTTGTAAACAATTTACATATAGTTCTGCAATGCGCTTAGTTGCGCCCATTACATTAGTTGGGTTAACTGCCTTATCTGTAGAAATTAGAACAAATTTATCTACACCATGCTTTACAGATAAACTCGCTATATGACGAGTACCACCAATATTAACACTTACGGCTTCAAAAGGATTGTCTTCCATTAAAGGAACATGCTTATAAGCCGCAGCATGAAAAACTATATTAGGTTTGTATTGTTGAAAAAGTTTTTCCATTCGTCTAAAATCTCTTATATCTGAGACTATAGCAATAAAGTTTTTTACACCATTTTGCACAAATTCCTGTTGTAATTCATACAGAGGGGACTCTGCGGTATCAACAAGTATTAACTTCTTATAATTAAAACCAATAGTTTTTCTAGCAATTTCACTACCAATAGAACCTGCAGCACCAGTAATTAGAATAACTTGGTTGTCATATTCATCTAAAAGGGCAGGATTGACAATAGAAATTGGATCTCTGCCTAAAAGATCTTCTATATTAACTTCTTTAATTTGACCAACACTTAAATCGCCATCTATCCAATTTTGGACAGGAGGTACTATTTTAACTTTTAGGCCTAGTTCAAAAAGGAATCCTGATATTTGAAGCAATCTTGAGGAGTCAATATTTTGAACAGAAATAATAACCTCTTCAATACCATATTTATCAATAAGCTCAGGTGTTATATTATCCAGACTATAAACAGTTAATGTATTTATTTTTTTTCCAACTTTTTTTTCGTTGTCATCAATAAAGCCAATAACCTTATGGCTATTTGTAGGGTCGTTTGATATCGCGTCATACGTTATCATTCCGGCATTTCCCGCTCCAAATATTAATACTCGTTTTTGAGTTTTAATATCTTGCATTAATTTATTATAAACAGATTTTATAAACAGCTTAGATCCAACTAAGAAAAGAATATTAAGTAGTAAATGAATATAAATTATAGAACCAGAGATATTAAAAATAGTATCATAGTTCAATCTTCTACTAAAAAAGGTTGATATAATAAGAATCGTGGCTAAAATATTAACACCAATGATAATATTGATTACATCTTTAAAACCTGTAAATCTGACAACACCTTTATATGAGCCAACAACAATAAAACTGATTAGTGCAGCTAAAAACACAAAGGGAATTTGCTTAAACATAATCACTAAATCAAAGTCAATGATAAAATTATAACGTATGACATAAGCAGCCATAAACGTAAAAGCAACAATGCTTAAATCAAAAAGCATTACTACCCACTTTGAGGCATATTTACTTGATATGTCTTGAAGTAATTTTTTAATCATGCTCTAAAATACGTTTTTATTGCAGATGTTATTCTATTTAATTCATTCTCAGTTAAGTTAGAACCACTAGGCAAACATAATCCTTTTTCAAACAAATTATCTGAAACACCATTAAGATATTGAGGTGCGTCCTTAAAAATGGGTTGTTGATGCAAGGGTTTCCAAAGCGGTCTAGTTTCAATATTTAAAGATTCTAAGCTTGTTCTAATTCCTTCTCTAATTTCTGCTGAAGGTGTAAGCATACAAGACAACCAGCGATTAGAAAAATAACCATCTGGCTCGTCAATAAATTGTAATTCATTGATGTTCTTGAAACTCTCTTTATAATGATTATAGTTTGCTCTTCTAGCGGATACACGATCATCAAGAACTTCCATTTGTCCTCTGCCTATGCCAGCTAAAACGTTTGATAATCTGTAATTATATCCAATTGAAGAATGTAAATATTCGACCGCTTGATCTCTAGCCTGAGTTGCTAGAAAAATAGCTTTCTCTTTCAGTTTAATATCTTTAGAAACTAAAGCACCACCTCCAGACGTTGTGATAATCTTATTGCCATTAAATGATAATACTGAGAGATCTCCAAACGTACCACATTTTATAGATTTGTAAGAGCTTCCTAAAGCTTCTGCGCTGTCCTCTAACACTGGAATATTGTAAGCCTTAGCAATATTATGAATTTCATCAACTTTATATGGCATTCCATAAAGGTGAACAGAAATTATAGCTTTTGGTTTTTTTCCTTTACTCATGCGATCTTTAATTGCTATTTCTAATTGTTCTGGGCAGAGATTCCAAGTATCTTTTTCACTATCAATAAAAATAGGAGTAGCACCTTGATATGCTATTGGGTTGGCAGATGCCGAAAATGTTTTGCTTTGACAAATGACCTCATCTCCTAAACCAACATCTAACAAAATAAGACCTAAATGAATAGCAGCAGTACCAGAGCTAAGAGCTGCAACGTGAGAGCCTTGACTTAGGTAATTTTGGATATCACACTCAAAACCATTGACATGTGGCCCCAAAGGAGCGATCCAGTTCGTTTCAAAAGCATTGGTTACATAAGATTGTTCTTTTCCACCCATATGAGGGGACGACAACCAAATTTTTGATTCCATAATCAATATGTTAAGCAAGTTAAATACTATTCAATTATTATTGTCTAGCGAGGGATTTGGGGTTGAATTTCTTAAATAAAGCCTATTTGTCTCTAGATAATTAGCTAAAATTCTGCCTAAATATGCATAAATACCATTAGACCAACCAAATAAAAACGATAAAAAACTCTTTTATACGTTGATTTAAAGAATCCTAGTTTTACTTGGAAGTATAATTATAGCCCAGCAGAATCGATTTTATTAGACAACCCAGTCATTGTTTCACTTTTAAACCCATACATTTTATTTAATTTTTTGTAGGTTTTAAAGATCTCTTCAAGATTTTTCAAATTATCGCTGGTTTGAGTACCAAAATTATGAGGATGCCACCATAGGTGGAACATTTCATTATGCTTGGCAGCATAGGTCATGGCTTTTTTAATTCGTCGTATTTTTAAGGGTTCTAAAAATTTTAACTTAGAACTGTATGCTCGAAATAGCCTGCTTGAAGGCAAGTTATTAACCAAATTGTTTTTATTAATTTGCTCCACATTGTATGTGTTTGGTCCAGTTACACTAACATAAGCATCTAAGATTCTCAAGAGTTTAAAAATATACCAACCATGATAAAACTTGGTTGTGTGAATATTATAAATGTAGGCCTTTTCTTTTCCTCTAAAAGATCTTATCCCATGTTTTTGACAAACCTCAAGATATGGCTGGTCTACTGCTTTGTTAGCATCTATCATATTTCTAGGAAACACAATGCTTTTAAGATTAATCCCTAATGGTGCAGCGATTTGCTTTGCTGCAATAATATCATCATTAAATTGTTCGACAGTTTGCCCATCTTCATGACAGTAATAATGGGAAAAAGTATGTGTTCCTATTTCGTGATTTCCATTATTTTTTATCTCTTTAATTTTAGAAAGTGCATAATGAAAGGGGTCGTCATTTTCGTTATTACCTATATGCTCTAGTAGAGGGTAGGGATTAACGTTTTCAATTTTATATGTTGGTTTGTTTTTTGGGATATAACGAAACAAATCGTCTTTGTCTTTAGCAAATAAAAATCCAACTGTAGAAAAAGTTAGACGTATGTTGTATGTGTCACTCAATTCTATAAGTCTGTCAACAACCTTACTTACATTAATAAGGTTCTCTCTGTAGTCATCAACCGTTTTTTTATCAAAAACTCCCCAATGAATTTCGTAATCTAATGATATAATAAAATGACCGTTCACAGATAGTTATGATTTATGAAAATTGATATTAAAAATAGGATTATCTTTTTTGTCTTTTGCCATTGTCATCGTAGTAATGGCAAACACAGTTTTTTCCATAAAGTCCTAAACTATGTAATTGTCGTTTAGCTATTTCAGAAGATTTCATTCTAAAATGATCTATACCAGTATGACCAAAATTATTTGAACTAATAGAAATATCGATTCCATAAACACAGTGCCACCAATTTTTTGGAATAAACAACATACTATGGGGCTCTAGTAAGGCATATTTGACTTTTACGTCTTTAAATGTTTTGTGATTGTTTTCATCAAAATCTTCCATAGAAACAGCACAAAGCTTAGAGCCCGGTTCATATTTATCACTTAATGGCATTTTTGAATTTTGATCTGGAGACACTAAAAATACTAACTTTTTCCCATAAACTTGAGCGAGTATATTATCGTTTAGCCTATCTGTGTGCCATCCTGTAATAGTTCCTGGTGGACCAATCCAAAACGATGTAGAGTTGTGCTTTTTATATTTTGAGACTAAAGAAAAATCAACATCATTAGCCAGTTCTGGAAATAATTTTAGCAATGATAAATTTGAGAGGTAAGCGTTAGATTTATTATTTTTATAATCTTTAATTTCTTTTATATAGCTTAAAAAATCTCCAAATTCCCAATCGGTAGTTCCTTGACGTATGTTTCCTTTTGAAATAAATGCTTGTTTATCTTTACCTATTTTTTCAAAGAAGTCTAAATCCCATTTCGTCTTTGCTGGCCAATTCTCCATCATTTCTGTCATGACTACAGGAGAATTATTATTTGTGTAGGTATTATGAAAATTTTGATGTGTAATAGTATCAATTTCCTTAATCTCTTCTAAAGGATTATTTAGTATGTCTTGAACGTAGGATAGTATTGTATTGTGCATGACTAATTTTTGGTAAAATAAATTATAAAATTTTAAATAAAACTAGATTATATTTTAATTTAGATAATTGGGTGATTTTTTTAGTTAAAGTGCTCCAATAAGCAATGTTTTTAGCGTAATATATTATTTGAAATTAATTTCTATTGCTTTGTTCGTTCCGCGAATAATAAATTTTTGAGTATTCAATCCTTCGTATACTTGGATGTTATTAAAGCTTTCTGGATTAGTAAACAAGAAGCTATAAACATGATTTAAAATATAATCATAGTTATCATTCTTTAAATCTACTAATTTAAAGCCATCTGGAATTATGATCTCAGAGAGCGGGATGGTTTCGAAATTGAAGTGATTCTCTCTTTTTAGTTTTTGACCTTTAATTTTATATAGCAACTTTCTGTATGAATGATTCACATTCTTTTTTCTTAAAAAAGATTTTAAATCAAAAATAGATTTGATAGTCTTTGCCGTCAAAATAGCTTTTACAGATTTTTTATCATATAATAAATGATAGTTAAAATCATATTTGGTATTACTCCAAATTTCTTTGTAGTCAAAATACCCTTTTGAAAAGTCTGAAAACCTATAGTTATGCTCAAAACACCAATCAATAAGTTTTAAAACAGATAATTTGCCAATGCTAAATTTGTAATAATTTGCATCAAATACTGTTATAGCTTTAAATAATGTATTCTCAGAATGATAGTTTAAATTAATTCCTATTGGGATTCCGTCATTATAAATAACTAAAAATGATGCTTGTTTAGTTTTTATAAGAGGCAAAATTACATCTTTATAAAATTGCCATTTTTTATTTCTCAAATGATGGTAATCTGTGTGTTTACCTTCAAACCTTGCATTTAATAATTTATAGAAATGCTCGAAAATGAATTCATATTGATCATCAGATACTTCACCATAGATAAACTCATAAGAAATATCAAAACACTCTTCTAGTCGTTTTATGTGGGACCATCTAATGTATCGCTTGTTATTTTTTTTGAATTGTTCTTTAATATAAGATTCTGGACTATCAAAATTAGATAAGTCCATCATATATCCATTATATTGGAAAATTTTCTCTAAAACTAAACCTTCACTTACAACATCAGTATTCTCACTAACTTCAAAATAATCTGGAATATCATACAGTAAAAAAACTTTGCCTTTATAATCAGATTGTCCTTCAACGAAATTGTAAGAAACTCCTTTAGTAAGATTCTTACCTACATTGATATATAGAGGAATAAACGATTTTTTTATAAACGAAATATTTTTAATGAAATTAAAACGATGAGATGGTTTAGAATCATTAAAGTGTCTAAGCCAAGCAGTCTCAAATATTTTAGAAGTAAATGGGTTATTTTGCATTATCAAATATGTCGTTACTGTTTTAATTGGTAACAAAATTAGATGAATATAAACATTAAGCAATAATTCTCTTATTTATTTAGAAGGTATTTGTACCATTTTATCACATTTAGAAAACTGTTTTCCAGCAATATAGTTGTTGAATTGGTCAACATTTGTATTCCCTTTTAACCACTCAATGTAGATCGCTACTGTGTTAATTCCTGCTTCATGTGAAAAGGGGTAACCTCCTCCAAATCTTGGGTTTAGTTCTAAAACATAAAGTTTATTATCAGCAATAAATACATCACAATCCATGCTGCCAATATGTTTGATGTGTTCAGCGATTTTTTTTCCAATAGTGTCAAAGCGTTTATCAATTATAGAAATGGCTTTATCTGTTTCTCCTGATCTCATATTGAGTTTTTCTCTAACAAATGTCCCGAAGTAATTACCATCAAAATCATTCACGATATCCATTCCAAACTCTCTACCGTCTAACTTCTCTTGAATAAGTATGGCATTATCAATATCCTGTTGACTGGCTGCATTCAGGATAGACTTCTTCAGTTTTATATGCTGAAGTCTAAATGCTAGTTTCAACTCTTCAGTAGACTCTGGAAAATCAATACCAATGGAAGCACTTCCCCAACGCGGTTTAACGACTAGTGGATAATTCAAGTTTCCGAGATTAATAGCAGTAAAAGCATGTTCTAATGTTGTATACGTTTTGGGCGTGTTTAAGCCAATACCTTTAAAAAAATTAAATGTTTTAACTTTATCAAAAGTAATATCTATAACTTGTTCACTAGATACAATTATTTTTGCTCCAGTAGTTTCTAATTCCTCTTTATGCTTGGATAAAATAGGAAGTTCTAGATCATTTAAGGACACTAAAGCAGTTATATCATGTTCAATAATCACCTTTTTTAGTGCTTCAATATAATTGTCATCGTAAATACTTGGTACCAATATGGCGCGATCTGCATCAATCATAGCAGGAGCAGTGAGGTTCATGTCTGCAGCAATAATAAGGCCTTGACCTTTAATAGCGTCCTTGAAATAATTAATTAAATAGTTGCGACGTCCTGCACAAGTGAATAATATATTAATTGCCATGAGTTGAGTTTTGGTTCGTTTCTGTTCCCGTAAAATCTGGAACAATATCATTTTCTACACTGTAGATTCCGTCTTTTTTAAAGACTTTATAAATGGTCAAGAATAAAATTTTTATATCTAAAATAAGCGACATGTTTTTGACATACCAAACATCATATTCAAATTTTTGTTCCCAACTAATTGCATTTCTACCATTAACTTGAGCCCATCCTGTAATACCTGGTTTAATATTGTGTCGTTGCTTTTGAACTGAATTATATCTTGGTAAATACCTTATAAGTAATGGTCTAGGGCCAATTAAGCTCATATCACCTTTAATTACATTAAGTAATTGCGGAATTTCATCCAAAGAATATTTTCTAACAAAGATTCCTGTTTTTGTTAAGCGTTCTGAAGGTGGTAACAATTCTCCGTGAGCATCTGTTTTATCGGTCATTGTTTTAAACTTGATAATTTTAAAGATGCGCTCGTTTTTCCCTGGACGTTCTTGAAAGAAAAATGCTTTTCCATTATTTTTAAACATCAAAATTGTCCACGTGACGGCAAAAATTGGTAATAACACAAGAAACCCAATGCAAGCAGCAAGGATGTCAAAAAAAGCTTTTGTAATATTTATATAAATAACCATTAATTTAAACTCTTATAATAGTTTAAAAGTTCGTTCCAAACATATGTTTGCTCGTAACGTTTTGTGATTTTACATCTTGCATGTCGTATCATAGCTTCTCTTTTTTCAGGGAAATCAATCATAAACTGCATCGCATTTTCTAGAGATATTTCATCTTTTACGGTAATTATAAGTCCGTTAACTTCATTTTCAATAACCTCATTACAACCGTTAATATTGGATACAATACAAGGTAAATTCATACAGCTACATTGTAATACTACGTTAGGGAAACCTTCTCTATAACTAGGGAATGTCAATACATGAGAAATGGCAACATAAGGTCTAATATCTTTTTGCATTCCAACCGCTAAAATTCGCCTATTCTCTTTGATTAACGTTTCGGTTTCTGGTAACAAAGGGTCCAAATGATTTTCACTAGGACCAACTAAAATCAATTTGCAATTGATTTCCCTTTTTGATAAGGTATTAAAAGCATTCACCAATTCATTAATACCTTTGTCTTTTACAACTCTACCAATAAATATATAAACAAGATCCTTTTTGGTAATACCAAGTTCTTGTTTTAGTGCTTCTTTTTTTTCTTCGGAAATTAAACGAGTGTCATAATGCATCGTATCAATTCCATTTGAGCTACCATTACCTATGACTAATAGTTTTTTAGGTTTAGTATATTTATTATCAATGATGATTTTTTTTAATCCAAACGAGTTAGGTAATATTTTAGTAGCACAAGCATAGGTGAATTTTTCAACAGCATCAAGTAGTGTTCGTTTATTCCCGGCAGTTTCCAGTAAAGGTAAACCTGCGATGGTGTGCAAGCGATGAGGAACACGAGCTAATTTTGCTGCCAACATTCCTAAAGTTCCTGCTTTTGGTGTGTGCGTGTGAACAATGAATGGTTTTTCGGCTTTAAAAATTTTATAGAGTTCGTAAGTCGCTTTCAAATCCTTGAAAGGTGTAATGGTTCTAGTCATTTCTACCACATGTGTCTTAATGCCTTCATTTTGTCTTACTTCTGCCAAAGCACCTCCATCTCCAGAAACACCAATGACCTCAAAATGATTACTCATAAAGCGCGACTGCCCTTTTAAGAGTGTTCTTAAAGAAGAGGGGACTGTCGTTATGCGAATGAGTTTTTGCATTCTAATCGTTAATTTGGTTTAGCATAGTCGTTACAAAATTATCAATAGATCTTGATTTTATGTAATCATTAAAATATAGAGTTCTATTATCATTAGTGTTTTCTAGCCCTTTATGGATAGCATCTTTCAAAGCGATCTCATCGTGAGTTTCACAGGTAATAACCCCTTTTATATTTGAAATCTCACCAGCACAAATTGTACTCACGACATTACTATTTTGTGACATCATTTGCAACAGAACATTAGGGAAGCCTTCAATTCTTGAAGATACAACACAAAGTTTTGCCTTTTTGAAAATAGGATATACATTCTTCACATACCCATATAGGATAACACGCTTTTGTAAATTAAGAGATGCTATCTGATCTATGAGTTTTTGGTGTTCATCATCTGTGCCGACTCCTAGAATGACTAGTTTCAAGTTTTTGTTTTCAAGTTGATTAAAAGCTGCGATAAGCAAATCAAAGCCTTTTTCAGGAATAAATCTACCAGCAGCAACTAGAAAGTTTTCAATTTCAAAATCTATTACTTCCTTTGATTTAGTATCGATTTCATCAAGGTTTACAGGATTGGGAATGATAACTGCTTTATTTTTTTTATTTAGCCAAGGTAAAGCCTTCAAAAGTTGTTCTTTCATTAGACTAGTTTGACAAACAATAAGGTCTGCCTGTTTATATCCTATTACATATGCAGTCTTATAGAGTAGAAGTTTGAATCCTTTAAATCTTAAAAATATTGATGTTGATTCTCTTAGTACAAGTTTTGTGTTTTTTAAAATTTTGACGTATTTAAGGAACCCAAGTAAACCATTAATTAAAGCTTGAGAACTAATAGCATGTTTGATGTGGTGTGTTTTCTTTAATGTTCTAATGTGTTTAGCAGCACTAAAGAACCCTTTATAAACTGAAGTGTTGTTTAGATATACAATGTTGCATTCGTTCTCTAAAACCTCCCAGCCATAATGATGTTTTTTAATTAAAAACACAATAGTGCAGTTCTTTCCTTCTGCAATAAAGGCATTGATAATTGTGAACAAGACTTGCTGTGCTCCACCACCAATTAAATCATCAGGAAGCACAAAAAGCCAATCTATGGTTTGTTTTTTTTGCATCAGTTTCTAACGAGATTAGTGAACGTTTTTTCATAGTGTTCTATAATTTGTTCTGGACTGAATTTTTTCATCACAGATGTAATGATTTGACGTCTATCCATTGGATGTAATTTCAAGTTAACCAATTTTTCTTTGAGTTCAATTTCAGAATCTACTAAAAACCCGTTAATGCCAGTAGCTATAATTTCTGAAGTTCCACCTAAGCATTTGTAGGCAATTACAGGTGTTCCTACGGTACAGCTTTCTAGTAAGGCATTTGGAAACCCTTCAGCAAACGATCCTTGAATAAATACGGAGCTTTCAATTAAGTGTTTCTGTACTACATCGGTAAAGTCTACCCATATAATCTTATCCATGAGATCTAGTTCTTTGGCTTTTTCTACAATGGTGTCTTTATAAGTTCCTTTTCCGATAATCGTATAATTAAAATCATAATCTAATAGACTAAGGGCTTCAAGAATTCTGCAATGCCCTTTTTCTTCATGCAATCGGCCAACAGTAATGTAGTTTGTCTTAGTTGGTGTAGCTGTAGTGATTTCCGAAGCATACACCTTAGTTATTGGATTATTTATTATTGTTATTTTGTGCGCAACTATCGGATGTAACTCTATCAACTCATTAGCCATATCCTTTGACTGACAAATAATTAAATCTAATAATTTATAACTTCGGTTGCTTAATATTTTGCCTATAACGGAAGGCATTTCATTGTGGTATTGTCGACTTATTTTTTTAATATTAGCTTCTCTAGAAACAAATTTTGTTCTTCTGAAAAAATAAGACTGCAGGACAGTAACCATAGTGAGGTGAGCTATTGAAGTCATCACAATATCTGGTTTGAACGTTTTTATGTTATTGAAAATTCCAATTATTCCAAAAAGAACACGACTTTTATTTAAAAAGACGGTTTCAATATTTTCAATTGAATATACAGCCTTCTTCTCATATCCAACAATAAGAAGTTTGGGTTCAAATTTTGTTTTGTCTAAATGCTGAGCAATAAAAGACACAACACGTTCGGCTCCTCCGGGTCTGAGTGATGGTAAAATAAATAATATTTTAATTTTGTTAGCCATACAATTTAGACGACAGAAAGGCCTTTTCCATTAGTGTTGAGCCATTGTTTAAGAACTAATAATTTCCATATAAGAGGATATCTATTCCAGCTTCCATCCATATGTTGTTCAATCATGAATTGTACTTTTTTAATATCAATACAAGGTATGGATTTTAATGCCTCATCATTAAGTTCGCTTAATACATATTCTTTTAAGTCAGCTCTAAACCAACGCTCAAATGGCATCGTGAATCCAGCTTTCGGTCTATCGAAAAATTGTTTAGGCACCGATTGATAAAGGATGTCTTTTAAAATGCGTTTTTGGTTGTTGTCTTGCATTTTAAATTCGGTAGGAAGTGCGTTTGCAAAATCGACTACACGATGGTCCAGAAAGGGAGAGCGTGCTTCTAGCGAAAATGCCATTGTAGCTCTATCTACCTTAGTATTGATATCCCAATTGAGATATGTCTTTGTGTCAAAATCACTAATTCGTTCTACGACATTTTTATGGTTATGCCTTAAGTACTTAAGCTCATCTATATCATGATAATCGTAAGATGTTCTTATGTAAGATAGGTCAACACCGGTCATGATACTTAAGTAAAAATCATTTTCATCGGAATAGCGAAGTGCTTTTGAGATAACTTTTAATTTATAATTAGGCATTTTACTCAATGCTGTTGCTGATAGTTTTCTAACTGATTTTGGCAATTTGTAAATACCACTTTTCTTTAGAGTCCAATTGTATCTATGGTATCCTAAAAAGCTTTCATCTCCAGCATCACCAGATAAGGCAACCGTAACATGTTTTTTAGTGTATTTTGAGAGGAGCATTGATGGAATAGCTGATGAATCTGAAAACGGTTCATCATAATAATGGCAAAAGTTCTCTATGAGATCAATACCTTCATCATTGTTACATTCGATAATGTGATGATCTGTACCTAGATGATTTGCTACTTTTTGTGCATACTGACTCTCATCAAATCCTTTTTCATTGAATTTAACTGAAAATGTCTTAATCTTAGATGTTGATGTTTGTGTTGCAGTTGCTGCAATCAATGATGAATCTATGCCTCCTGAAAGAAAAACACCAACAGGAACATCCGCAAATAATCGTGTAGATACTGCGTCTTTTAGAATCTCATTAAGCTCTTGTTTCGCATCTTCATAAGATCCTTTAAATGGTTTTTCATTTTTATAATCAATATCCCAATAGGGTTGAGACTGAAATTCGCATGTATTGAGATCAAAAGTAAATGTATGTCCGGCTTTTAATTTTTTAACTTCATTAAATATGGATAACGGATCTGGAATGTGTCCCCAAGCTAGATAATAGGAAATAGAACGCTCAGAAACCGTAAGATTATCGTGATGTAATTGAATGGATGAGATCTGACTAGCAAACTCAAAGTCTTTACCGTCATGGTAGTAGTAGAATGGCTTTTGACCTAATCGATCTCGAGCGCCAAAAAAGAGTTGCTTCTTTTCGTCATAAATCACAAAAGCAAACATCCCATTAAGATGTTCAACACAATCTTGAGCATACTCTAAATAGGCAGCGCATAATACTTCAGTATCACTTGTAGTTCTAAATTGATATCCTTTTTTTTCAAGTGTGTCCTTGATAGATTTGAAATTATAGATTTCACCATTAAAAACAACATGAATATACTCATGATATGTGAATGGTTGGTCCGATCTTAGGTCCAAATCAATAATAGATAATCTATTATGTCCAAATATAATTTGATGGTTGTTTTGTTTATAGAATTGCCAACCCATTTTGTCTGGACCTCTAAAGGCAGTTCGCTTTAGTTTGTCTTTGACTTGAGACTCGTTATATGTTAAGGTTGATCCGTATATGCCACACATAAACTAGAATATGAATTTAGCTGTTTTAAGTACAAGACAAAAATAGAGATTAAATCTACTTATGGTACAAAAAGACTATTAAAAGTTGTTTTAACCTACGAAATGAGATGCGTTGATTATTTAGAGACCCATTGATATAATTCTAAGTGCGTTTTGAACACAGTTTTAATGTCGTATTTAGTTTTTAGCTCATTATATAGAATGTCGGATTTCCTTAGTGCTTCTTCATAATTTTGAATGCAAGAAACCATTGCTTCTTGAAATGTATCTAAAGACGATAAAGCCGCATTAGTGTTATTCAAAAAATTCGGTATACTCCCTACAGGTGTAGATATTATAGGTAGTTTGGCCGCTGAAGCTTCTATAATCGCCACGGGCATTCCTTCCCATTTTGAAGGTAATATCAAACAATTTGCTGTTTTCAAAAAAGATTTTATATCATTTTGAAACCCTAGAATATTAAAATGCTTATCGAGACCTTCAGTTTTAATAGCATTCAAAAGTTGATTTTTTAGATTTCCATCGCCAACAACATCAAATACAAATTTTGTTATACCGGTTTGTATTAATCCTTTAGCAGCAGTAATCATAAATAATGGATTTTTCTCGTCACTTAATCTTCCGAGGTACAAAAACGAAAATGATTTATCTGGATCAATTGTTCTTGAGTCATCAATGTATAATCCAGCAAAATCGACACCATTTGGTATGATAGCACTATTTTTTAAATACCATTTTTTCGCATTACTCGTAAAAATAATATCCTTTTTTCTGAAAGGTTTAGTTGCAAATAAGGTGAGTCTTCTGATGGTGCTTTCCACTGTGCTAGAATGTAGTGTAAATATGATAGGAGTCTGTTTGTAAAAACGACTATAAACCATACCAAGTAAGACACTGTGATAGGCATGGCAATGAAATACGACATCATCAGATTCTTTTATAATATTATGGAGTTTTTGTAAACCTTGTTTAAAGCTAGGGTTCCTATAAGAGGTAACATTAAGGAAATGATATTCAATAGTGTTGCTAGCAAACTTAGGTTCTAAAGTATTGTTATCTGTAACAGCAATTACAATAGTAGGTATATCTGCATCTTTAGAATTCGTTGCTAACTGAAGCACCATTTGTTCGGCACCACCGCCACCTAAACTACCTGTTATATGTACAATAGTCAATTTTAAATCGATTTAATGGTTAGTTCTTCTTCTTCTTCTTCTTCTTTTTTAGATTCGTTTTCGGTATTTTCTAATCTTACAAATATCCAAATCGTTGTAAATAGAATTAAATTATTATCGAAATAATTATGCATGATCATTAAAATTCCAACTATTGTGATGGCAAGCATGAGTTTGTGTGGACCTTTCCTAAATTGCTCAAAACTTCGTTTTAGCATGAACATATAAATGCCTATAATGAGTAAAAATGGAAAGATTCCAGATTCGCCTAAAACCATTAAAAAGGTATTATGTACACCTTGTTTGGTTGGATTTAATCCGCTTAGCATTTGAAATCCGTTGCCAATAATTGGGTTGTCAACTATTTCATCATAGTATATAGACCAGGTATCTAGCCTAGAGCCATCTTTGATTGTTGATATACTCGATTCAGACTGGTCTGTGAATAACCCTTCAAAGGCGGAAAATCTTACCGCATTAAGCTTTAAAATCGAAGCTAAACTAAAGACAACAATAATAACTCCAGCACCTAGGCCAAAGGTGAGTGAATTTCGTTTATCTGCTAAAATTGATAATAAACTAACTATAAGCCATAACGAAATAAATGTTCGAGAAAAGGTTATAATACCAGCAAAGGTTAATATAAATTGTCCGACGAGTCGCAATTTTTTATTCTCAATAACATAACTTAAACAATAACCAATAATACAGACAAATCCTGCACCATTTGGGTTTAAGTAAAATCCGCTATAACGACCATAACCATTTGGAAACGCCACAGCATGAACGAGGATACTCAAGCTTCCTAAAATGGCAAGAATAAAAAACTCTTTCTTAGTTGTATTTCGTGCTAATTCAGCTCCAGCAGTAATAAGAATAATATATTTTATAAGCTTATATGTAAAATCATTGACATCATTTACAAATGTGGAACCACTAATTAAAAAATAGGAGAGACCTAAGACTAAAAAAGGAATCAATAACTTTCTTTTAGAGCTCATTAAGTAATACATAAGGAGTAATGCATAGGTGAGATAACTCATCTTACTACCAATGGTTTCGTTATATGAGAAAAAACTAGGAATTCCCCACAATAGCATTATTAAAGTAATGTATTTTAATATATTCATGACACTTTATTAAGGAGTCTTAAAGGTAATAATCCTAAGAAAATTAATAGTGATAGTACATATTTACCGGTTGATAATTTTAGTTTTTTATCTGAAAATATAAATCTTGATTTTACATATTCAAATGCTAAATTATGATAATACTTATGTTTTATGATTTCAGAAGTAGAAACTTCCTTTAGCCCATAGTATGAACTATAATAGTATCCTGTTGCTAAACGTTTTTTTGATTTCTTTGAATTGATTAAACTCATCTCAGAATAATGAGCAGTAAGATGTGGAATATTCAAACAAAGAAAATCGTGTTTTTTGTTAATTTCATTCCAAGTATGGCTTTCTCCAATATGACAATTGGGCTGTGAATACAGAGGATGTTGTTTTAAGATTTCTGTTTTCCAGCTATGCCATTTATCGCCTTTTAGTTGTTTTTTCTGATTTAAAACGCGTTGCTGAAAACTAACTTCCCATTCATCTTCTGGGAATTTGTCACCTTTAATATTTCCGTCATCATCGTAAACTAAAGTCCACACAGCGGCAATATTGTTTTCGCGTGCGCCAATTGATGTCCACGTATTTTTATGATCTTCAAAGGTATTTGATACAAAACTATCGTCACTATCTACTATTATAGTATAATCTCTAGTGCATTTTTCTAAACCAAAATTTACAGCTTTAGGTTTTCCTTGATTGGTAGTTAGTTTATGATATTCAATACTCATCTTTGATTGTTTCATCCAATCCTTAATGAGTTCATAGGTATTATCTGTACTGCAATCGTCTACAATGATCCAAACGAAATCTTTATACGATTGATTTAATAAAGAATTATAAACCCTTTCTAGTGTATGTTTTCTATTATATGTAGCTGTAACAACGTTAAACATGCAATTTGTTTAGGTGGCTAATGTAAGCATATAAAAGGACACTGTTAACTATAGAAACTAAAGATGTCGATAGCGCTAATCCATAAATACCCATGATATCAATAAGAATATAGTTTAAAGTAAAGTTCATTAGAAGGACAATTACGGAGGTTAATACCATAAAATTATTTTTATTTATGGACGTTAAGAATTTAACCATTATTAGCCCTGTCACATATGCTGGCAATTGTAGAAGATACATTTGCTGAACTTTAGAAACAATTTCAGAATCTAATGCTGTAAATGCATTTCGTTCAAATACTAGACTTATTATAGGTAATGAAAGTAGGAGCAATACCACCATTGTCAATGAACTACCAATAATCAAATATTTCAGTATGCGTTTTAGTTTTTTAAACGCTTCTTTTTTATTGTCAATTGTACTTTTTGAAAAATATGGTAATAATACATTACCCAGCGCAATCCCAATAATACCGATAGCAAAAGCAGGTATTTTAATTCCGTAATTTAAAGCAGCAATAGATCCAATAATTAATTGAGCAGCAAAATACTGATCTACCAAAGGATTGATTCCTGATAGTAAACTTGCCGTTAATTTTGCGGGCAATTGTTTAAACAATAATTTGATATTTACTGATGCAAAATCTGGTTTGTTTAGATGTATTGTCTTTCGTTTTATAGCAACAAACAGTAAAAATAGGAAGCTTAAAAAACTACCTACCAATGTTCCAAATGCTAAAACAATGTTGCCTAGTTCTTCTTTAAAAAAGAACAAACAAATTATGATTGATAAAGGCAGAAATACAGCAGAAATAGAAGAAAAGGTGAATTCATCATCTATGGTTAGAATGCCACTTATCAAAGATGAAAACCCCCAAAAAAGAATACTAGGCGCTACATAGTAAAATTGAACTTTAATAAGCTCGTAGTATTGCTGAGTATGACCTGCAAAGAAGCTTTCTAGGTAAACATCGGTAAACAGAAAAGCAATTAAAAAGAAAAAAATTGAAACAAAAATGGTAATGATAAAACTAGTACTTTGAAATGCTCCTATATTTTTGCCTGTTTTTAATTCACTTACATAATTAGGAATGAATACACTTTTAAATGAACCCAGGAAAACACCATTGATAAAGGAAGGAACCAAAACGGCAATCAAAAATGTGTCTAATAACTCGGATAGACCAAAGTTTTCAGCCACAATAATTTCTTTAAAAAACCCAATGCCTTTAACAAAAAGCACGGTTATACCAACCGTAATAACATTTGCTATTATAGGATTTTTTAAAAATTTATGTTTAAGTCCTTTAAAAGAAAATTTTGATGACAACTTAAGTGTTTTTAGAGATGATTATTTAAAAAATTTTCTGAACGGCCATAATAATACAACTAAAAATTTTATAAGAAATGAATCAATAGACGTTGTGTAGTTTTTTAGGTTTAAGTCTAAAAATTTTGATTTCGATAGTAAGAAGTATAGCCTTTTGAAAAAGAACATGGGAGCTTTCCTTGCATGGGATTTAAAAAACCAATTGTATAAAGCAACATAATAGACAACAGATCCCAAAGCCGTTTTATCATCACCGACAGAACTTATAGAGTTTGCAACATTAGTATGGTAAATTCTCACTACAGTATTGATGTATTTTGTCTGATAGCCATGCTTTGCCAGTAGATTCCATATTATGCCTTCCATCATAAAACCATTTACTATAAAACAATCGTCGAATTTGATGCTCTGCAAATGGGTCGTTCTAGTAAAACCCCATTTCTCACCTTTTATGTTTTTAATAGCTTTAATTTCAAAAGGATTACTAATTAAAGGATTAGAAGGAAATTGACTACCGATAGTATTTCCATTTTGATCTTTACATAACCCAGTCACTGCTATGATGTCCGATCTTTGCTCCTTTGATAATGTGTAGTATTCTGTATTGAAAATTTCCAAAGAATCTGGCAAACATTCGTCATCTGCATCAAATGTTAGAAATAAACGTCCATTTGCTATATGAATAGCTTGAAAAAAACAAGCCATCTTATGTTTATTAGAAGCATTATTGATGTAGTTAATGGTTAAAGGAGAAGATGCAACAATATTTTGTATAACATCATGTGACTTATCACTTGATCCATCATTTATTATAATCCATTCAAAATCTGTGAAAGATTGATTTAATAAAGACTGGTGTACGCGCTCTATGGTCTTTTCAGCATTATAAAGTGGAGTAAACACACTAAAGGTAAAATTGAAATCTTTATCTTTTATGGGTTCTAAACTCGGAATGAATTGTCTTAAGTTCATTAATAATTATAGAGGTGCTAATGATAATTATAAATTTAAGCACTATAGTTGGCATATTTAATCTATTACAAAGTTACTTTTTTCATTAAACTTCATTGCTTTTTTAGAAAATAAATTCCTACAAAGGTTAAAGTTTTGCTGTTAAACGTCTTTTTTTTATACTTCATCGTATTTAGTACAACACATAAACAACAATCCTTAAAACTTTATTGCAATAGGTAAGTTTTTTACTTCATAAAACTACAGTTAAACGAATAATATATACTTTAAACGTGTTTTTGAATTTATTTATATAAGTTGCTGACCTATTAGGCCCCAAATTAATAAAAAATGACATCCCCAAAATCTCTATACCATGTAAATGGTGTTCAAGTTTATTATTTAATTTTAACATTATTAGTAGCTTTTTTAATTCCCACTACTTTTTATTCCCAAACTGATTTGGCATTTCCAACAGCTAGTGGAGCAGGAGCATATGCGACTGGTGGAAGAGGAAAACCTGTTTATATAGTAACTAATTTAAATAATTCTGGATCCGGAAGTTTTAGACAAGCATTAGAAGATACTAAAAGTACAGATGGAGGTATTATTACGTTTGAAGTTTCAGGTACTATTAATCTAACGAGCCAGATTTATTTCACTAATCAAGATAATATTACAATTGCAGGTCAAACGTCACCGTCTGGAGGTATCACAATAGCTAATAATAGACTAAGGTTCCAAAATGTCAATAATCTTATCATGAGATATATTCGTGTGAGACCAGGTTTTTCTCCATATCCATCATCAGAAATTGATGCATTTGAAATTTTTAATAGTAGCAACTACATTATTGATCACTGTTCTTTTTCTTGGGGAACCGATGAAAATGCCAACAGTGGAAACGGAAATAATTATACATGGCAAAGAAATTTATTTGCTGAAAGTAATAAAACAGGTATGATTATGGGTGGAGAACCTCAAATTTCAGAAAACCTAAGTTTTATTAATAATATGTTCTATAATTGTAGTCATAGATTTCCAAACTTTCAATCTAACGGAAGAGTTGATGTGATTAATAATATAGTATGGAACTTTAGAACTCGATTATCCGTGCCTTTAGGAGGTTTTGAAGCTAATCATATTAATAATTATTATGTACATTTTAGAAGTAGTCCTCCTGCCGATTTAGATATTAGAGGAATGTTGTGGTTACCAAATACAACAAATTTTCCAACCATATACACATCAGGTAATTATGTTAGTGATGTAATCACGGACCCAAATGCAGACAATTGGCAAATGTGGCGTTTTAGATTTAATCCGTCGGGCACAATATATTCTGGAGTAGGAAATGAAAGCCCATTAACAGAAGATTTCAGAACATTAACACCTTTTACACAACTTGGTAATCCATTTACGATTCAGTCTGCTGCAGGCGCTTTTGAAGATATTAAATATAATGTTGGGGTAAATGCACGGTTATTAGCAAATGGCGACGCAGTTGAAGAGTTAGATGCATTAGATGATCTTTATTTAGACAATGTACAGAACAATATATTAGATCAATATACTCAAGAAAACGTTTTAAACACATCGCATAGAGCTGCTTTTTTAAATACTATTAGTAGTATACCAATTAACACACACCCTATCGATTATGATAGTGATGGCGATGGTATGCCAGATCAATGGGAATTAAATAACTATGGCAATTTAAATAATAACGGACAATCAGACACAAACAATAGTGGCTATTCAGATGTTGAAGACTATTTGAATGGTGTAGATATTGAAATGCAAAATAACACAGGAACTCAAGTTGATGTTACATCAAATTTAGATGCGATTTGCCAAGGCTCAAGCACAACATTAACAGCATCAGGAGCAGATTCTTATGTTTGGAATACAGGAGAAACATCTACAAGCATAGAAATTTCACCAGATATAACTACAACTTATACGGTTACAGGAACACACTCAGATGGAAGTATAACTCAAGCAGAAATTTCTATCACTGTAAACGAGATACCAACTGCAAACGCTGGACAAGATATTGAAATTTGTCAAGGCACAGAAGTTATATTAACTGCAACAGGGGGAACTGCTTATTTATGGAATACTGGAGCAACATCAGCCTCAATAAATGTAAACCCAAATAGTACAACAATGTATACCGTAGAGGTCTTTGAAAACAGCTGCTCAAGCACAGATGAAATTATAGTTACTGTAAATGAAATTCCAAATATTGATGCAGGACAAGATCAAACCATATTTGACGGCGAAAGCGCAACATTAACAGCAACAGGAGCAGACTTTTATTTATGGAGCACAGGTGAAACAACACAAACTATATCGGTAAATCCCTTATTGGATACCTCATATTTTGTTACTGGTACAACTAACAATTGCGAAAATACAGATACTGTTACCGTTTTTTTGCTAGATGACAGTGTCAATGCCAATGCTGGAGCTGACACTGAGATTTGCAATGGTGAATCTACAACATTAACAGCAACAGGAGGAACAACATATTTATGGAGTACAGGAGAAACTAGTGCTTCTATTATTGTGGTTCCGACAGAAATAACAACATACACAGTTACTGCATTTAGTGCATCAGGCGCTAACTTTGAAGACGATAGTGTCATAGTAACAGTAAATGACTTACCCGAAACTAACGCAGGTAATGATATCTCAATTATAGAAGGCGATTCTACAACATTAATAGCTTCTGGAGCAGCTTCATATATATGGAGTACAGGTGAAACAACACCTAGTATTACCGTAAGTCCAAATAATACGACAACGTATACCGTAATAGGTACTTCTAATGGATGTGACTCTAGTGATGACCTTATCGTTTCCGTAGAAATAGAAAATGTCAATACCAATGCCGGAGTAGATATTGTAATTTGTAATGGAGAAAGTACTATCCTTACTGCTTCAGGAGGTGCAACCTACTTATGGAGTACAGGAGAAACATCTTCAAGTATTACGGTAAATCCTAATCAAACGACAACCTACACCGTTACTGCTTTCAATACTGCAGCAACAGCTTCTAATGATGATAGTGTAACAGTAATAATAAATGACTTACCAGAAACTAACGCAGGTAATGATATCTTAATTATAGAAGGCAGTTCCACAACATTAATAGCTTCTGGAGCAGAATCATATGTGTGGAATACAGGTGAAATAACACCCAGTATTATAGTAAGTCCAATTAGTACAACTACGTATACTGTAACAGGTAACTCTAATGGATGTGAATCTAGCGATGCTGTTATTGTTTCCGTAGAAACAGAAAATGTCAATGCCAATGCAGGAGCAGACATTACGATATGTAACGGAGAAACAACAACACTTACAGCATCTGGAGGTGTATTATATTTATGGAGTACAGGCGAGACTACATCTACAATAGAAGTGTCGCCAGTGGCAACAACAACATATACCGTTACAGCATTTAGTACCAATGGTATTGATTCTGGCGTTGATAGTATTACGGTTACAGTAAATGAAGTTCCTGTTGCAGATGCAGGTAACGATGCTGCTATTTGCTTCGGAAATGAAACGATATTAACAGCTTCAGGAGGTTCAACATACCTCTGGAATACTGGTGAAACATCACAAAGTATTACGGTAAATCCAAATGTAACAACAACCTACACAGTAGATGTTTTTACCAATAATTGTTCTAGTTCAGATGCTGTTATTGTAACAGTAAATGAGTTACCAGAAACTAACGCAGGAAATGATATTATCATTATCGAGGGTGATTCTACAACATTAACGGCAACAGGAGCAGAGTCATATATATGGAGTACAGGTGAAACAACAACCAGTATAACAGTAAATCCAATAGTAACGACGACCTATACGGTAACAGGTTTATCTAATGAATGTGAATCTATTGATGACTTGGTCGTTACTGTAGAGCCTTTTATTTATACAGCAAGTGCGGGAGCAGATCAAGCGATTTGCCAAGGTTACGAAACAACGCTTACAGCGAGTGAAGGGGATAGTTATCTATGGAGTACAGGTGAAACCACACAAAGCATTACTGTTAATCCAACAAATACTCAAACATATACCGTTACTGTTTTTGATGGAGCTTATCAAGATGATGCAGAGGTTCAAGTTGGTGTAAATCCAAATCCAAATGTGATTATTACAAACGGAGATAATATTATGATTTTAGAGGGTGAATTTATTACACTTTCTGCAATTGGAGCTAATACTTATTCATGGAATAATGGAGCTACACAACCAAACATTGCTGTTAGTCCGTCAAGTACCACAACGTATGAGGTGACTGGATTTATCAATAACTGTGAAGATACCAAAGCCATTATTGTAAATGTATTAGAACTAGTACAAGCAGATGCAGGAGAAGATTTATTTATATGCGACGAAGAAACCGTGACGCTTACAGCTAGTGGTGGTGGTGAGTATTTATGGAATAATGGCGAAACAACACAAACTATAGAAGTATCTCCAGATGAGGATACAGAATATTCTGTTTTAGTTTATAATGCATTGGATGGTGATGAAGATACGGTTATGGTTTTTGTAGAAGAGTGCAGTAGTACAGTAGAAATTCCTGTTGAAAGCGAAATGTTTGATTTTATGATTTACCAAGATCCTACGAGCGACATATTGAAAGTTAGAATAGATGGTTTACAGTCTGTAACGGCTAGAGGATATTCTATTTATGATTTATCAGGTAAAGTTATACATACCGAAACATTTAATCCATCTGAGATGGAAGAGTTATCTCAAATGACGAGAGAATTAGATGTTTCTACTTATTCTAGAGGTGTATACGTCGTTAGATTAATCTATGACGATACAAGTTTAATAAAGAAAATCCCAATAAGATAATAAAATAGTTAGTTGAATTGAGTTTGAAACCATTGTTAGTGTAATAAACTAGCAATGGTTTTTTAATTGATTTTAATAGATTGGATAGTTGCGCTAGAATCACAATTTTTAATCCATAGTTCAACTTTTTTATCATCAATTTCATTTTCTAGAAGGTAGGTTTTACAAGAATCTCCTTTAGTATCACTTTCAGAAAAGTTAACACTACTTGTTTTTATTAATTCGGAAACAGCAAGTGTATCTAAACTATAATTTTGCATGACACGTTGCGTGTCTTCAGAATAAAAGCGTTCTTTTATGCTAATATTTTTGATAGTTCTAGCATTAGGACTGTAATCACAAGATGTTTTTTTTCCGCCTAAAAAAAAAGCTAATAAAATTAAACCAATGGAGAATCCTCCCAAATAGTAACCTATTCGATGTAGTAGTTTCATGTGTTTTTATTTGTTGTTTTTAAAGGTCACACGCTGTTCGCAATTGATCATTCCCTTGTGTAATTGCGTCTTTAACATGTTAAGTTTATAACAATGATATTCTTTTTACTAGAAAATTAACAGGTTGAGGTCACTGCAGTCTAAATCAAACCAATCTGCTACAGATTTGTTAGTTAAAATTCCGTGGTAAAAATACAACCCATTTTTTAAACCACGATCAAAACGAATGGCATTTTCTATACCACCATCTTCGGCAATTTTTAAAAGATAAGGCGTAAAGATATTGCTCAATGATACAGAGGCAGAGCGCGAGTATCTCGCAGGAATATTGGGCACGCAATAATGCGTCACACCATTATAATCAAAAGTAGGTTTGTCGTGATTTGTAACTTCACTAGTTTCAAAACAGCCACCCATATCTATACTTACATCTATGACCACAGATCCAGATTTCATAGAATTAACCATAGCTTCTGTAACCACAATAGGAGACCGGTTATTACCTCGCACAGCACCAATGGCAACATCACACCGCTTTAAAGCTTTCAATAAATTTTTGGGTTGTAACGTTGAGGTATATAATGTGCGACCTAAATTTGATTGTACACATCGTAATTTAGTGATTGAATTATCAAAAATTTTAACATTCGCGCCAAGACCAATAGCAGATCTTGCTGCAAACTCGCCCACAGTTCCAGCGCCAATAATCACAACTTCAGTAGGTGGCACTCCACTAATGTTACCAAACATGAGTCCGTTTCCTCCATTGATATTAGATAAGAGTTCAGCAGCAATTAATATAGAAGCAGTGCCCGCAATTTCGCTTAATGAGCGTACGGCAGGATAAGCACCATCTTCATCTTTGATAAATTCAAATGCTAATGCTGTTATGCGTTTTGCTGCTAAAGCTTGAAAATAATTCTTACTTTGTGTTTTAAGTTGCAATGCAGAGATTAAAAGCGTCTGCGGATTGATTAATTTGATTTCATCTATAGAAGGTGGTTCAACTTTTAAAAGAATAGGGCAGGAGAACACTTTTGAAGTGTCTTTTGTAACTTCTGCACCAGCTTCGCTATAAGATTTATCCTTAAAATTAGCACCTTCGCCAGCGCCAGACTCAATCATTACACGATGACCATTAGAGACTAAAGCTGAAACCGCATCTGGAGTTAAACATACTCGTTTTTCTTGAAAATATGTCTCTTTAGGGATGCCTATAAATAAATCACCCTTCTTTTTATAAACTTCAAGCATTTCTTCTTGAGGTAATAGTTGGGCCTTTGTAAAGGGAGATAATGATTTGCTCATTGAGTTTTTAATTGGTAACTCAAATTACAAATAATTATCTATTATTTGCAATTTTAGTTTTTATATATTCCTTGTACATTATTTTCTATGTATAAGTTTGGTTTGCAATATATTTCAACTGGAGAAGTTTTAATCTAAATATTGATTTTATTGACAATATTTCGGTGTTTTTAGATGATTATATGCAAGAGTGTATTACAAAATTAAGTTTTTTGAGTTTTCATTTGGTGGATTTGGATTTGAAGATTTTGTGGATATGATGTATTTTGCTAATATGAAATTGATTTATCTTTTTTCGAAGATATAAATATGTTTATCTGGATTATGCTTGTTAAGCTTTGGTTATAAACACTATAAGTATGTAAAAAAGGAGTTTAAAAAATGAGATCCTCTAAAACCAAAATTGAATAAATAAGAGTCTTTAAAGACAATTGATTATAAGTAATTAATTGTTTTTGTTGCCTTATCAAGTTCCGTTAAAATCTCATTAAGTAACGCTTTTTTTTCATCAGACCAATGCTGGTTGAGCTTATTATCGATATAGGCTTGAATTTCGGCTTTAGTTCTCACCTCAGGTTTTAATAAATTTTCAACAAACATCTTACCTTGGCCAGTAATTAACCAAACGAGATTAATTTGAGGGTATACTTTAACTATACGCTCTATAACATCACTCCCTACAGACGCATTGTTTTTTTGCATGCGCAATGTGTAACCATTTCCAGTTCCAATGGACAGATCAAACTGTCTAGCGCTCATTTTGAGAGCAGGTAATAATTGGATGATTCTATTAATTGTTTTACTCATTATAATTACGATTATGTTAGAGTAAGTGGGTTTCTTTATGTACAAATATAATTTTTTTTCATTTAATAATCTACTGGTATAGACTGTTTTCTATATTTTAAATACATGTTTCTTTGATATTTCCCATTATTGGATTTTGAAAAAGTTAACTCGCAATTTATTATGATATTATATTAGTTTTGAAAATTTTTCTAGAGATGCCTGTGTTTATCTTTGGTTTTATAAGACTCAATGACAGTGAATTAAGCAAGGAGTTGTTTTTAATCCCCTTTGCTAATTTAATTATGACTGCATTACCATCTAAGAGTAAAAGATGTTTAATTACATAAAAAGGAAGCCAAATCTAAGTCAGTTATTGACTGTTTTTTTTGTGTCAAGAATAAATCATGGAAATGTATACGTAACTATAGTTTTTTGAGTTGCCAAGTCGAATAGTCATATGTCCATATAACTTTATTTTCAAATTAGATAGCACTTACGACGGATACCAAAATAAAAGTACCAACATCAAAAATACCTCAAATTTATTACTATTTTATTAAATAAAAGATAGTCTCATGGGATTTTAAATCAATGCAAGTATTATGTTTAACATCACATTTAAAATATAAAATTCATTCAACAGCTTTTTGATAATTGATAGTAGAACATTTATAGTATTAAGAATTGTGACGTTTAAAAGTGCCTGTGTGTTTTAAAAATACTGCTTAATTGTACCCCAAATTCCCTTAGGCTTCATCATGAATTCTTCTTCCAATTCTTGCATGGTTTTGTCGGCATCGTTTATTTTATCAAACATTTTAGCTCTTATTAGGTATATTGAAGGAATGACTATAGCCATGATGGGTAACATATAAATCAAATCAAAATTATCAAAAAATATAACATCATCGTTTATTGTACCTATCGACTGATACAGATACATAGAGATTGGTACTAAAATAGAATGATACCACCAATGACGACATGTGAAAAACCATATAAATAAAAGAAATAATGGAATAATTTTCGTCATTATCATCCAAAAACTTGTCCTTACATCCTCATAAAATCCAGAGTCATATGTAAATAGAAAATTATCCCAGATTTTGACTTCAGGGACATACACATAAGAATAGAAAAAAATGGGAGTTATAGATATTAAAACACCTAATATACTCCCATTAATGATACTTTTAGAATTGCTTTTTTTAACCGTGTGTTGCAATTTTAACTTTTCTTTTGTCGATTTCAGTTTTAACTTGTCCATCTAGGTTGATTAAATCAGTTGCATGAGCAGTAAATAACATTCCTCCGAAAATTGCAATAGCGAGTACATACTTTTTTTTATTCATAATATAAGGGATTTAAATTAATTAATTATTCAAATATAAGAATGCCTTATATCTAAAACTGTTAAAAGGAGTGTTAAAAAACACTTTAAAATCGCCTTATGATTACGGTTTTTCCGTAGTCTATAACTATGATGCGGTGTGAGGTTGCTAATTTATTTTCAATATTTTACTGCTTTTTGCGGGTTTTCTGGGTTAATATTATGTTTTGGCTCAATTTGAGGGATCTTGAGTTCTTACTTTTGTGCAAAATCTCTATAGTATTTATGTCCTCTGGTAAAAGATTTTGAGCATTTTGAGGCCATTCTATAAACAGCCAATTTGCGGTATATAAATAATCTTCAAACCCAAAATTTAAGGCTTCTTCTTCATCATTAATTCTGTATAAGTCAAAATGATAAATAGATTTATCTTTAATATTGTATTCATTTACAATGGAAAATGTTGGGCTACTAACGTCGTCATCACTGCCCAATAATTTTACTAAGGATTTTATTAGTGTTGTTTTACCAGCACCCATATCTCCATAAAAAAGAATGGTTCTTGAAGAAATATGATCTAAGATTTGTTTTGCAACAACCTCTATGTCTTCTATGTGATATTCTAGTTCCAATAGTTTTGACATTATTTAATGGTCAAACAGGTTTATAACTTAATTTCAATTGCAATAATAGGAATAATTATTCGTAAAAACTAAGAAAAAGTGTATTTCATCGAAGATATTTGCATTACGTAGACTATTGGAGCATAGTAATTTATCGTTTTTGAGATGAATCAAAGTGAGTTTATAGAAATTATATAAGAGTATAATTACACATAGCTATAACCTTTTATCTGACTATTTTTTTAGAGTTAATGTATGTTATTTACTCTTAATTTTTAGGATTCATGACCACAAATGGAATAATCATTTCCTCCAAAGACACGCCTCCGTGTTGATATGTGTTTTTATAGTATCCTACATAATGATTATAATTATTTGGATAAGCTAAGAAGTAATCACTCTTTGCGAAAATAAAAGAGCTGCTCATGGTAAGTGCAGGTAAATGAATAGATTTTGGATTTTTAGCAACTAAAACCTCTCGATCTTCATAGGTTAAACTACGTCCAGTTTTATAACGTAAATTTAAACTTGTATCACGATCACCAATAACTTTTGATGGATTCTTTACATTTATAGTGCCGTGATCTGTGGTTAAAATTAATTTAAACCCTAAATTTTGAGCTTGTTGTATCATTTCTAATAATGGTGAGTTTTTAAACCAGCTCACTGTTAGAGAACGATACGCTTTATCATTGGATGCTAGTTCTTTAACAACATCCATTTCTGTTTTAGAATGGGAGAGCATATCCACAAAATTATAAACGATCACAGATAAATCATTGTCCTTAAGTGATTTGAAATTATCAGCTAATTTTTTTCCAGCTCTTAAATTTGTGATTTTATGATATTCTGTTTTTAAGTTTTGTAAACCTAAACGTTTAAGTTGTGCTTGTAAAAATTCATATTCATGCATGTTTTTACCACCTTCGTCGGTGTCGTTTTTCCAAAGATTTGGGTGTAATTTCTCCATGTCTAAAGGCATTAAGCCAGAAAATATTGCGTTTCTTGCATATTGAGTAGCCGTAGGTAGGATGCTATAAAACGGACTTTCAGATTCCTTCTTATAATAATTGTTAACGATAGGTTCAAACGCTTTCCATTGGTCATACCGCAAATTATCAATCACAATTAATAAAGTAGGCTGCTCTTTACTTAACTCTGGTACAACCTTATCTCTAAATAGGTTATGCGACATTGTAGGTGCATCTACATTAGGCTCAAACCATCCTGGATAATTTTTTTCTATAAATTTTCCAAATTGAACATTAGCTTCGTTTTTTTGAGATTCCAAAATCTCTGTCATACCGACATCTTCAATATCTTCAAGTTGCAATTCCCAATACACCAATTTCTGGTACAAATCACTCCATTCTTCAAAAGTATTCACCATAGACATATCCATAGCAATCTTTCTAAACTCTTGTTGGTAGTTAGAAGTCGTTTTTTCTGAAATGAGTCTAGAGTGATCTAAGTTCTTTTTTAAACTTAATAGAATCTGATTTGGGTTTACAGGCTTAATTAAATAATCGGCGATCTTATTACCAATAGCCTCTTCCATGATATATTCTTCCTCACTTTTAGTAATCATCACGACTGGAAGATTAGCGCGACGTTCCTTAATTTCATGTAAGGTTTCTAAACCTGTAAGTCCAGGCATGTTTTCATCTAAAAACACAATATCAAAACTAGTATCGTCGATAATATCAATAGCTTCTGTTCCACTTTGACACGTTGTTACCTTATATTGTTTTTGTTCTAGAAAAATGATATGTGGTTTTAAAAGATCTATTTCGTCGTCAACCCAAAGAATATTTATAGTGTTCATGTATATTTGTTTATAATTAATACGATACCATAGTTTATGGTATAAAATTTTTCAGTTTGAAGACAAGTAACAAACTTAAAATCTTTAACGATCCAATTTACGGATTTATTACTATCCCCAATTCGGATATTTTTGATTTAATTGAGCATAAATATTTCCAAAGATTACGTAGGATTTCTCAAATGGGATTATCGTACCTTGTTTATCCAGGAGCTCACCATACAAGATTTCATCACGCTATAGGCTGCATGTATTTAATGCAAAGAGCGGTTAATGTGCTTCGTTTTAAGGAGGTTATGATTTCTCAAGAGGAAGAAAGAGCGCTCTATATTGCTATTTTGTTACATGATATTGGTCATGGACCATTCTCTCATGCTATGGAACACAGTATTGTAAATGGAGTTTCTCATGAAGTAATTTCTCTGCGTTTTATGCAAAAACTCAACAAAGAATTTAACGGAAGTTTAACGCTAGCCATTCAAATTTTTGAAGGCAAGTATGACAGACCATTTTTATGCGAGTTGATTTCTAGCCAATTTGATATGGATCGAGCAGATTATCTCAAGCGTGATAGTTTTTATACAGGTGTTGCCGAAGGTAATGTAAATAGCGAACGATTAATTACCATGCTAAATGTTGTTGATGATAGACTGGTTGTTGAAGAAAAGGGGATTTATAGCCTTGAGAAATTCTTGGTTGCGCGACGTTTTATGTACTGGCAAGTCTATCTCCATAAAACAGGTTTGGTAGCCGAGCAATTACTGACTCGGGTTTTAAAGAGAGCTAAAGAGTTATCTGTTAAAGGTGTAAATTTAAGAGCAAGTGATGCTCTATCTTTTTTTCTTCGGAATGAAATTACAAGTAACAATTTTGACGACCATACTTTAGAAACCTTTTCTAGATTGGACGATACAGATATTGTGTCTGCTATGAAAGATTGGCAATATCATGATGATTTTATCTTAAGTCATCTTTGTAGCATGATTATTAATAGAGATTTATTGAAGATTAAACTAAAAAATAAACCTATTAAACCGTCAACTTTAGATAAACATATTACTAATCTGGTCTCGAAATATAATATTTCAAAGGCTGATGCAGCATACTTTGTCTTTATTGATGAAATCTCAAACCTAGCGTATCAATCCAAAAAACAAAAAATTAAAATTTTGCAGAAATCTGGAAAAGTGGTTGATATTACAAAGGCATCAGATCAGTTCAACATTAAAGCGTTGTCTAAAGCAGTTACTAAGTATTACATCTGTTATCCGAAAGAATAGGATTCAGTGTTTGTTATTCCGCTTAAAGGTGCAGTATGTAGTTGATTATTCTTTGCAGTTTTGGTTTTTCCAAAGGATCATAATTATACCTAGGCATAAGAAACCGTTAAATGCAATGAAGTTTTTAATTAAAAAGTCCTAAAGGAGCAAATTTAGCTAATCAATTTTTAATTTATAAAATCTTGAAGTTTTTGAATTTCCGAAGAAAAACCAGATTATTTTAGGGATTAATAACTAATTAAGTGACTAATTAAAATACGTTAAAGCACAACACAACAAGAAACAACTCATTATCTAACCTTTTAAACACAAACAACTGTAAATAATTTCCGCATTTTTCCTATTTTTGCTCGTATGAACTTTACAGCACAACAAATAGCTGGAATTTTAGAAGGCGAGGTCGTAGGTAATCCTGAGGTTGAAGTTTCTAAACTTTCAAAAATTGAGGAAGGGACAGAAGGCTCTTTGACTTTTTTGGCAAATCCTAAGTATAATTCATACATATATTCTACCAAAGCATCAATCACGATAGTTAATAAAACATTTGAGCCCGAGAATGATATTTCAACTACCCTTATTAAGGTTGATGACGCTTATCAATCGTTTTCAAAACTTTTGGAATACTATAACCAAGTGAAATTTAATAAACAGGGTGTTGAACAACCGTCGTTTATTTCAGAATCTGCTAAATTAGGAAGAGATGTTTACATCGGCGCTTTTAGTTATATTGGAGATCAGGTGGTAATTGGTGATAATGTGAAAATTTTCCCTAATACGTATATAGGTGATAATGTAACTATTGGAGATCATACGATATTGTTTTCGGGAGCTAAAGTATATTCAGAAACCATGATAGGAAAACACTGTGTGATCAATTCTGGGGTTATTATTGGTGCAGATGGTTTTGGTTTTGTTCCAGATAAAAATGGAGAATATAGTAAAATGCCGCAAATAGGTAATGTGATTATAGAGGATCATGTAGATGTTGGTGCTGCAACAACCATAGATAGAGCTACATTAGGTTCTACAGTGATACGAAGAGGAGTAAAATTGGATAATCAAATACAAATAGCACATAATGTTGAGATTGGTAAAAATACAGTTATAGCTGCTCAAACAGGAATTGCTGGGTCTGCTAAAATTGGTGAAAATTGCTTAATAGGCGGTCAAGTAGGTATCGCTGGGCATATAACTATTGGCAACAATGTGCGCGTACAAGCACAGTCTGGCATTGGGAGACATGTAAAAGATAATGAAATATTACAGGGGTCTCCATCATTTACATTTGGAGATTGGAATAAGTCTTATGTGCATTTTAAAAATTTACCTAAGATTGTTAAATCCATTAATGATTTAGAAAAAAAACTAAATGGCAATAATTAAAACAGACGTTAAACAAAAAACGATAGAGAAACAAGTTTCTCTTAAAGGTGTTGGTTTGCATACAGGAAAAGAGGTGACAATTACATTTTGTCCTGCGCCAGCAAATAATGGGTTTTCTTTTAAAAGAGTAGATCTTGAGGGTGCACCCGTGATTGAAGCAGATGCCAATTATGTGACCAATACACAAAGAGGCACCTGTTTGGAAAAAAACGGTGTAATCATTCAAACTTCAGAGCATGTACTAGCTGCTTTAGTAGGTTTGGATATTGATAATGCTATTATAGAACTCAATGCTTCAGAACCTCCAATTATGGACGGATCATCAAAGTTTTTTGTTGAAGCTATTGAAAAAGCAGGTGTTATTGAACAAGATGACTTTAGAGAAGAATACGTTGTTTCTGATGTAATATCATATACTGATGAAGAATCTGGAAGCGAGATTATCGTTATGCCTTCTAAAGAATATCAAATCACTACTATGGTTGACTTTGGGACCAAAGTTTTAGGGACTCAAAATGCGACCTTAAATCATATGTCAGATTTTAAAGCAGATATTTCAGACTCTAGGACCTTTAGTTTTTTACATGAACTAGAAATGTTATTAGAAAATGGTCTTATTAAAGGAGGCGATCTTAATAATGCTATTGTGTATGTGGATAAAGAATTATCTCCAGAAACAATGGAAAAGCTAAAAGTGGCTTTTAATAAAGACTCGATAGCAATTAAGCAAAATGGGATCTTAGATAATTTAACGCTTCACCATCCTAATGAAGCAGCAAGACATAAACTTTTAGATGTTATAGGTGATTTGTCTTTAGTTGGTACGCGCATTAGAGGAAAAGTAATTGCCAACAAACCTGGGCATTACATCAATACCCAATTTGCTAAGAAACTGTCTAAAATTATAAAAAATGAACGACGTAATAATGTTCCGCAAATAGATTTGAATCAAGAGCCTTTGATGGACGTGATGCAAATTATGGACATGTTACCTCACAGGCAACCCTTTTTATTACTAGACAAAGTTTTTGAATTATCAGATTCTCATGTCATAGGAATGAAAAATGTGACTATGAATGAAGAATTCTTTAAGGGTCATTTTCCTGGAGCACCAGTAATGCCTGGCGTTTTAATTGTAGAAGCTATGGCGCAAACAGGAGGTATCCTAGTATTGAGTACTGTTCCAGATCCTGAAAATTACTTAACATTCTTTATGAAGATTGATAAAGTAAAATTCAAGAAAAAGGTAGTGCCTGGAGATACGCTTATATTTAAGTGCGATTTAATCACGCCAATACGTCGTGGTATCTGTCACATGCAAGGCTATGCTTATGCTAATGGACAATTGTGTGCAGAAGCAGAATTAATGGCACAAATTTCTAAAGTCAAATAAAATTATATTTGACGTATTTTTAACGAATCAAATAAAATTTCTTTAGTATTACATGACACTTTAGAGATGAAATAACATTTAAAAATGAACAGAGCTAAGATAAAATAGTAATACATTTCTATATATTCTTGGCGAATACATTTTAATTTTGAGTAAAAATAAAAACTAAAAAATGAACCAACCTTTAGCATACGTACATCCTGGAGCAAAAATCGCGAAGAATGTAGTTATAGAGCCTTTTACAACTATTTATAGCAATGTTACAATTGGAGAAGGAACTTGGATTGGAAGTAACGTAACGATAATGGAAGGCGCAAGAATTGGAAAAAATTGTAATATTTTCCCAGGTTCTGTTATTTCTGCTGTACCTCAGGATTTAAAATATGATGACGAAGATACGCTTACAGTAATAGGAGATAATGTTACTATAAGAGAGTGTGTTACGATTAATCGAGGCACTACAGATAAAATGAAAACCGTGATTGGGAATAACTGTTTGATTATGGCATATTGCCATATTGCCCACGATTGTATTGTTGGTAATAATTGTATTTTTTCAAATAACAGTACATTAGCGGGACATATTAATGTTGGTGATTATGTGGTTTTGGCAGGAATGACCGCTGTACACCAATTTGTCTCTATTGGTAATCATGCCTTCGTGACAGGTGGATCTTTAGTTAGAAAAGATGTGCCACCATACGTAAAAGCTGGTCGTGAGCCATTATCGTACGTAGGTATTAACTCTGTAGGCTTGCGTCGTAGAGGGTTTACGACAGAGAAAATTAGAGAAATTCAAGATATATACAGAATGCTATATCAAAAAAATTATAATAATACTCAGGCCTCAGATTTAATAGAAGCAGAGATGGAAGCAACTCCAGAACGCGATGAGATTCTTCAGTTTATTAAGAATTCACATCGCGGAATTATGAAAGGATATTTCAAATCAAATTAATTTTTTTTCTTCGGAAAAAGGAATACACATAATAATAGCGTTTGAGTAATAACTCAATAAAAAAACAACTTAATAACATATAATATATGGCAAGTACTTCAGATATAAGAAACGGATTATGCATAAGATATAACCATGATATTTTTAAGATTACAGAATTTTTACATGTAAAACCAGGTAAAGGACCTGCTTTTGTTAGAACAAAAATGAAAAGTGTTACCACAGGTAAGGTTTTAGATAATACCTTCTCTGCTGGACATAAAATTGAAGATGTACGTGTTGAGACACATAAATTTCAATACTTATATAACGACGGTGAGTTTTATCACTTTATGAATGAAGTAGATTATACACAAATTCGTTTATTAGAAGCGGCATTAGACCGTCCAGATTTAATGAAAGAAGGAGAAGTCGTTACGGTATTGATTAATACTGAAGATAATATGCCACTATCGGTGGATATGCCAGCGAGTGTGGTTCTTGAAGTGACATCAACGGAACCTGGAATCAAAGGTAATACAGCAACAAATGCAACAAAGCCTGCTATCGTTGAATCAGGAGCAGAGGTTAATGTTCCTTTGTTTATAAATGAAGGTGATAAAATAAAAATAGAAACCGAAAAGGGGACTTATAAAGAACGCGTAAAAGAATAGAAATTAGTAGTCAGTAATTAGTCTTCAGTTAGCAGTGCTTACTTGAATGACTGACCACTGAAAACTCACCACTGAAGACTAAAAATATGAAGTTTCCAAAGGCGCATACACTTAAACAAATCGCTCATCTTATTTCTACCGAATATATTGGAGCAGATGACTTTCCAGTTTTAGGAATGAACGAAATTCATGTTGTAGAATCTGGAGATATTGTTTTTGTAGATCATCCAAAATATTACGGTAAAGCATTAGAAAGTGCCGCTACTATTGTGTTAATTAATAAAAAAGTAGATTGTCCAGAAGGGAAGGCACTCCTAATAAGTGATGATCCTTTTAGAGACTTTAATAAATTAACGCTTCACTTTAAGCCATTTCAATCGTCCGATAGTGCTATTTCTCAAACAGTTAAAATTGGTAAGAATACAATTATTCAACCCAATTGTTTTATAGGGAATAACGTTGTTATAGGCGATAACTGTATTATTCATTCTAATGTTAGTATTTATGATGATACTATTATTGGAGACAACGTCACTATTCATGCAGGTACAGTATTAGGAGCAAGTGCATTTTATTATAAAAACCGGACAGAAGGTTATGATCAGTTAAAATCTGGCGGACGAGTAATCATTGAAAATAATGTGGACCTAGGAGCACTTTGTACCATTGACAAAGGTGTTACAGGAGATACTATTATTGGAGAAGGTTCTAAGTTAGATAATCAAATTCAGGTTGGTCATGATACGCGAATTGGTAAAAAATGCTTGATAGCGTCACAAGTAGGTATCGCAGGATGTGTAATCATTGAAGATGAAGTGACTATCTGGGGACAAGTAGGAATTACCAGCGGAATCACCATAGGAACAAAAGCAATAATTTCTGCAAAAGCAGGCGTTAGTAAATCACTAGAAGGTTATAAAAGCTATTTTGGTGTTCCTGCAGATGATTTTAGAAGCAAATACAAAGAAATTGCAGCGATTAGAAAAATCCCTGAAATCCTTGAAAAATTAAAAAACTTATAAATGTCAGCAAAACAAATAGTCAAAGCATTTTATGACTTAGACTTGGCTAAAGACGAAGGTGTCGTAAATTATTTTCATAAAGATTGTGAATTGAAATGGCATAGTAGTAAAGGCTATACAAAATTAGATTTACATGGTTTACAAGATATGCTTGAAGGTGTGAAAGCTTCTTTTCACTCATTTAAATATAGATTGAGTCATCTTTTAGAAGATGGTAATACAGTAACTGCGAGATACACCATTTATGTAACATCAATTGAGCGACCAAAAAAAGAAGATGCTTTAGCACACTTTATATCTATTTGGGAAGTCAAGGATGGTAAATTATATAAAGGATATGAGATGAGTCAATTGGCTGATGACACACCAGAAAGTTTAAATTCTTATGCTGAAATAAAAGTTTAAAAAGGTTTAAAAATCACAAGCAATATCTTATTTTTGTGGTCGCGTTCAGAAAATCATTTTCTGAATAAATAAAAAAGTAAAAATCAAAACTATAAATAGCCTATAATTTCTTCCAACGGTACATTTCCGAAGAAAAAAAGGCAGTAAAACAAACACAAATGAGCGTTTTAGTTAATAAAGATTCAAAAGTAATTGTTCAAGGATTTACCGGGAGTGAAGGTACATTTCATGCTGGTCAAATGATTGAGTATGGGACAAATGTTGTTGGTGGTGTGACTCCGGGAAAAGGAGGTCAAACACATTTAGATAGACCTGTTTTTAATACGGTTGCAGATGCTGTGAAAGAAGTTGGAGCAGATACTACTATTATTTTTGTTCCGCCTGCATTTGCTGCAGATGCAATTATGGAAGCTGCAGACGCAGGTATCAAAGTGATTATTACAATTACAGAGGGTATTCCTGTTGCAGATATGATTAAAGCTTCAAACTACATAAAAGGAAGAGATTGTAGATTGATTGGCCCTAACTGTCCGGGAGTTATCACTCCGGGTGAGGCTAAAGTTGGTATTATGCCAGGTTTTGTTTTCAAAAAAGGTAACGTTGGTATCGTATCAAAATCAGGTACTTTAACTTATGAAGCTGCAGATCAAGTTGTAAAACAAGGATTGGGAATTACCACTGCTATTGGTATTGGAGGAGATCCTATTATAGGGACAACAACTAAAGAAGCTGTTGAGTTATTAATTAATGATCCAGAAACTGAAGCTGTTGTTATGATTGGCGAAATTGGAGGTCAGCTTGAAGCTGATGCTGCGTATTGGTACAAAGCGAGTGGAAGCATAAAACCAATTATTGGTTTTATTGCTGGAGAGACTGCACCTGCAGGACGCACCATGGGTCATGCTGGAGCAATTGTTGGAGGAAGTGATGATACTGCTCAAGCAAAAAAGGAGATTATGAAAGCTTGTGGAATTCACGTTGTAGAATCACCTGCTGAAATTGGAAAGAAGGTAGCAGAAATAATGAATAAATAAGATATTTCCTGTTAAAATAAACACAAATAACATACATTATAATTCCGTTGACTGTACATTTAGTTAACGGAATTTTTTTTTAATCAAATCAATCTTTATGAAACACATCAAACTATTATTGATGCTTTGTATCGTCGCTCTGGCTTACAATTGCAAAACTGAAAATGAAAACAAGGATTTAGCTTATGCTGTAGAATCCACTACAGATGCTAATGGGTTCTCTTACGAGGCTGTAGCTAATGATCCAACTGGTTTGCGTCTGTATACTTTGGACAACGGGTTAAAAGTCTATTTAAGTAAAAATGTAGAAGAACCAAAAATTCAAACTTATGTTGCTGTAAGAGCGGGTTCAAATTACGATCCAAAAGAGTCTACAGGTCTTGCTCACTATCTTGAACACATGGTTTTTAAAGGTACTGATCAGATTGGATCTGCAGACTGGGAAAAAGAGAAAGGGTTCTTAGATCAAATTTCAGATTTATATGAGCAACACAGAGCTGAAAATGATCCTGCAAAGAAGTTAGAATTATACAAAAAGATTGATGAAGTGTCTCTCGAAGCTTCAAATCACAGTATTGCTAATGAATATGATAAAATGATGTCTTCTTTAGGAGCTACAGGAACTAATGCATACACTTGGTTTGAACAAACAGTGTATACTAATAAAATACCAGCAAATGAATTAGATAAGTGGTTACACTTAGAAGGAGAGCGTTTTAGTCAATTGGTATTACGTTTGTTTCATACAGAATTAGAAGCAGTCTTTGAAGAATTTAATAGAGGTCAAGATAATGATGGTCGTAAGCAATACGCCGCAATGCTAGAAGGTTTATTTCCAAATCATCCTTATGGTCAACAATCAACTATAGGTATTGCAGAGCACTTAAAAAATCCTTCAATGGTTGATATTCATAATTATTTCAATAAGTATTATGTGCCAAATAATATGGCAATGGTATTGGTTGGTGATATTGATTTTGATGACACGATTAAATCGGTAAATGATGTCTTCGGAAAATTTGAAAAGAAAGAAGTCGTTCATCCTATATTACCAACAGAAGAATCAATTACTTCACCAGTTGTGAAAGAGGTTTTTGGTCCAACGTCTGAAAGTCTTTCTATGGCATTTAGAACGGAAAGCGCTGGTTCAGAACAAGAAAAACTAGTCACTATGGCAGATATGATTCTTGCTAATGGAAACGCTGGACTTATAGATTTAAACTTAAATCAAAAACAATTGGTGCAATATGCTGGTTGTAGTCCAACATTCCTGAAAGAATATGGATACCATACTTTTAGTGGAGCACCAAAAGAGGGACAAACTTTAGACGAGGTTAAATTGTTGCTTCTAGCTCAAATTGAAAAATTAAAAAAGGGTGAATTTGATGAATGGATGATGAATGCTGTCATTAATGATTTAAAATTAAGTCAAACTCAGCAATATGAAAACAATTCTGCTCTAGCAGATATGTATGTGGATGCTTTTATAAAGGATGAGAATTGGAAGAATCGTGTTCAGTTTTTAGATGACCTTAAGAAAATTTCTAAACAAGAATTAGTTGATTTTGCAAATACTTTTTATAAGGACAACTACGTGGTTACTTACAAAAGGCAAGCTGAAGATGCGTCTATTGTAAAAGTTCAAAACCCAGGAATTACACCAGTTAATGTAAATAGAGAATTGAGTTCTCCATTTTTAGTGGATTTTGGTAAAATGAAATCTAAACCATTACAGCCAAAATTTATTGATTATAAGAAAGAAATCAAAGAAACTAAATTAGATAATGGTATTAAAGTCTCCCATATTAATAATGAGAGTAACGACTTATTTGATATGAATATCATTTTTGACATGGGAAGTGATAACGATAAACAGTTAGGACTTGCAGCTGGATATATGGAGTACTTGGGAACAGATAATTTTTCTGCTGAAGAATTGAAGAAAGAATTCTACAAGTTAGGCGTCAGCTATTATGTAAGCGCAGGAGCAGAGACAACTTACGTTGGATTAAGTGGATTAAAAGAAAACTTACCAAAAGGATTAGAGCTTTTAGAACACCTTTGGAACAATGCTGTTCCAGATCAAGAGGCCTACAATAAATATGTAGAGTCTATTACAAAAGGGAGAGCAGATGGTAAATCACAAAAAGGAAATATCCTTATAAATGGTTTAATGAATTACGGTAAATATGGTGACAATTCACGTTTGAGAAACATCTTTCAAACTAAAGAGCTTGAAGCTATGGATCCTGTTCAATTAGTCGATATCATAAAAGGTATGAAGAACTTTGAGCAACGTATTTTTTACTACGGAAAAGATATCGATGCAGCTGTAGCAGCTTTAAATACAAGTCATAAAGTTTCCGAAGAATTAAAAGCATATCCAGAAGCAATGGCTTATCTTGAAAAAGAGACTGGCGGGAATGTATATTTCGTAGATTTTGATATGGTACAATCTGAAATGCTATTCTTAGCAAAAGGAGATCCTTTCAAAGTAGATAACATGGCAGCTTCAACACTGTTTAACACCTATTTTGGTAGCGGATTGTCATCTATAGTTTTTCAGGAAATTAGAGAATCTAAATCATTAGCTTACGCTGCCTATGCTGGCTACAGTACTGCAATAAATAAAGAGGATTCTAACTACGTTATGGCCTATATGGGTACACAAGCTAATAAAATGCCACAAGCAGTCGATGCAATGATGGAGTTGATGACTAATATGCCAGAAGCCGAAGAGCAATTCAATGCTGCTAAAGAGGCGACATTAAAAAAGCTAGCAGCAGAGCGTATCACAAAATCTAATATATTTTGGACTTACGAGGGACTTAAAAAATTAGGAATCGATAATGACAATAGAGAAGATATGTATAACGCTATAAAAGAGATGACTATGTCAGATTTGCGTGATTTCTTTAATGAAAATATTAAAGGTGAAAATTATAATGTGATGGTCATTGGTAATAAAAAAGATATCGATTTCAAATCATTAGAAAAATTAGGTAAGCTACAAGAAATGGATATTGATTATCTATTTAACTACGAGCAACCAGAAGAGGTTAAGATGTAATATCACTTCGGATATATAAAAAACTCAAAAGCAGTCACATTTATTTGTAGCTGCTTTTTTTTATCTAAAAACAGCAAAACATTTTGTGAAATTTTTATATGTTCTACAACATGTATTTCCTATATTTGGATACCAACTATTAAATAGTATATAATGAAGTTATTAGAAGGAAAAACAGCAATAATCACTGGTGCAAGTCGTGGTATAGGCAAAGGTATTGCTCAAGTTTTTGCTCAGCATGGAGCTAATGTGGCATTCACATATAGCGCTTCGGTAGAAGCAGCAAATGAATTAGAGAAAGAATTAAAGGCTCAAGGAGTTAAAGCTAAAGGTTACCAAAGTAATGCCGCTAATTTTGACGAGTCTCAAAAACTAGTAGAAGATGTTCTTGCAGATTTTGGAAGCATAGATATATTAGTAAATAACGCAGGAATTACAAAAGATAATCTCCTCATGAGAATGGGAGAAGAAGATTTTGATAAAGTAATTGAAGTCAACTTAAAATCGGTTTTTAACATGACTAAAGCCGTTTTACGTACGATGTTGAAGCAACGTAAAGGGTCTATCATAAATATGAGTTCTGTTGTTGGTGTAAAAGGTAACGCAGGGCAAACCAATTATGCAGCTTCAAAAGCGGGTATTATTGGATTCTCAAAGTCTGTAGCTTTAGAATTAGGGTCTAGAAATATTAGAAGCAACGTGATTGCTCCTGGTTTTATTGAAACTGAAATGACTGCTAAATTAGACGAAGAAATTGTAAAAGGTTGGAGAAATGCCATCCCTTTAAAACGTGGCGGAAGTCCAGAAGATATCGCAAACGCTTGCGTGTTTTTAGCTAGTGATATGAGTACTTATATTACAGGGCAGACGTTAAATGTTGATGGTGGAATGTTGACATAATAGAACTATATTCATTGCAAACAGAAACAATAACATATATCTTCATATCTGGAATCATAGCGCTATCACTAGCGCTTTTTCAGTATGCTTATAAAGCGAAACTAAAAGGGAGACGTGCATGGCTATTATCAGCCTTACGTTTTGTGACTTATTTTTCAATCTTTTTATTACTTATTAATCCTAAGTTTGATAAGGTTACCTATTATAATGAAAAGCCAAATTTGGTGGTGGCTGTAGATAATTCAGAATCTATAAGCTATCTAGATCAGGCGAAAAACACGTCAGATCTTATTAAGTCTTTGAAAGCTAATGAAGCTTTGAACGAGAATTTTAATTTGGAGTTTTATCGTTTCGGAAAGGAAATAAACCCAACAGATTCGTTATCGTTTGACGAGAAGCAATCTAACCTTGCGTTAATTTTTGAGCGTTTATCTGAAGTGCATAATAACTCCATCTCGCCAACGCTTATTATTTCTGATGGGAATCAAACCTACGGAAATGACTATGCTTATATGACAAAACGATATAAGCAATCCATTTTTCCAATTATTTTAGGAGATACAACTACATATACAGATATTAAGGTTCAGCAGTTAAATGTGAATCGCTACGCGTATTTAAAAAATAAGTTTCCGGTAGAGGTTATTGCAACTTATAATGGGAATGCGACAGTAAATACACAGTTGAGAGTTTCTGCAGGAAACACAATAGTATTTTCTAAACCACTAACGTTTAGTAAATCACAAACTTCACAAATCGTGAACTTTACATTACCCGCTACTAGAGTAGGTGTGACGAGTTATAAGGCTCAAGTAGTTCCGCTAGAAAACGAAAAAAACACCATCAACAATGTCAAAAATTTTGCGGTTGAAGTGATAGATCAAAAAACGAATGTTGCCATAGTATCTGATCTATTGCACCCAGATTTAGGTACACTTAAAAAATCGATAGAAAGCAATGAGCAACGCAATGCAGATATCCTGTCTACGGTTGAATTTTTAAATAAATCGGCAGATTATCAATTGGTTATTGTGTATCAACCAACGAACAACTTTAGAGCATTATTCAATGAAATTGAGAAGTTGAAACTCAATAAAATTGTTATTACTGGGACGAAAACAAATTGGTCTTTATTAAATCAATTGCAAAATAATTACAAACAAGAATTAACGAATCAAACCGAGGAGTATCAACCAAGTTTAAATCAAAACTATTCAACATTTATAGTGGATGATTTGAACTTTGGAGAATTTCCACCTTTAAAAGGAGCATTTGGTGAAACCTCATTTGTGGTACCTTTTGAAACTATTCTTTATAAAACGATTAATGGTAATCAAATTGACGAACCTCTTTTTGCCACTTTTGAGATTAATGATAAACGTGAAGCACTAATTCTGGGTGAGGGGTTATGGAGATGGAGAGCGCAGGCCTACATTAATGAGAATTCATTTAATACGTTTGATGATTTTATTGGGAAACTGGTGCAGTATCTAAGTACTAATAAGCGTAGGACACGATTAAATGTAAATTATGAATCTTTTTATAACGGTAATGATAATGTGAGAATCACTTCACAGTTTTTCAATAAGAATTACATATTTGAAGATAATGCAAATTTAGATATTACTCTAAAAAACAAAGATACAGATGATGTTAAATCATATCCGTTTGTCTTAAAGAATACAGCGTATGAAGTAGATTTAAGTGGTTTAGAAGCAGGGAATTATTCATTTACTGTAACAGTAAATAACGAGAATATATCAAAATCTGGTGAACTCAAAATTTTAGACTACAATGTTGAGAAACAATTCTTAAATGCCAATGTTACTAAGCTTCAGGCCTTAGCAATAAATAGCGAAGGAACTTCCTATTTTATTGATAATACGTCGACATTAAGTTATGATTTAATTAACGATTCTAGGTTCGCTACAATACAAAAAAGCACTAAAAAAGTCGTACCTTTGATAGACTGGAAATATCTTCTAGCACTCATAGCATTAAGTCTAGCTACTGAGTGGTTTATAAGAAAATATAACGGACTTATTTAAAAACTAAAATCATGGAAAAATTACCAAAAAGTGGCATTATAGCGTTGATTGTTATAGTTCTATTATTAATAGGATTATTTAAATCAGCGGTCACAATTGATTCTGGGCATGCTGGAGTAGTACACGAGACACTTGGTGAAGGTGTAGATCCTGATAAAGAAGCGTTAGGGCCTGGTTTTCATATTATAGCGCCTTGGAATCGTGTTATCGATTATGAAACGCGTCAACAAGAAATGCCTGAAAAAATGTCTGTTTTATCTTCTAATGGATTGGATATAAAACTAGATGCCTCTGTATTGTATGAGCCAGATGCTGCAAACTTAGGTAAATTACATAATCAAAAAGGAACTGAATATAAGAGTAGAGTATTACAGCCAGCCATAAGAAGTGCTGCGCGTAGTGTTGTTGGTCGTTATACACCTGAGCAATTATATTCAAGTAAGAGAGATGCTATTCAAGATGAAATTTTGGAAGAAACAAAAAAGATTGTTGAGCCTCAATTTATTCAAATTAATGATATTTTAATTAGAGACGTAACCTTACCTTCAACAATTAAAGAAGCTATTGAGCGAAAATTAAAGCAAGAGCAAGAATCTTTAGAGTATGAGTTTAGATTAGTGACTGCAGCGAAGGAAGCTCAAAAAGTAATTATTGAAGCTGAAGGTAAAGCGGAATCTAATAGAATATTAAGCGCGTCATTAACTGATAAAATCTTACAAGATAAGGGTATAGATGCTACTATGAAACTTGCTGAGTCTCCAAATAGTAAAGTTATTGTAATAGGTTCTGGAGATTCTGGATTGCCAATTATTTTAGGTAACCAATAATATTTATTTGAGAGCATTTCTCATAGTCTTGATATTTAATTTTTGTGGTTTTGTTCAAAGCTAGGATAAACTAAATATCAAGATTTAGTGCAAACCTATTATGATAAAAAGTCTAATTAGCCTCTATTTATTTACGATGCTGCAAATGGAAACATAGTAGATGCTATAATTCATATTGGGATTAAAAATGGCTAGTATAAATTGCGATAATTGATAGTGAATATAGATGGTTTAAAATTAAGAATATTCAAGGGTTACCAGAGTCTTGCAAAGACTATGGTTTTCAGAATTAGGGAATAAAGTCTTAAAATTTTACGCTTCATGTGGATGGCTATAACGAAGATAGTCGTGTTTATTTATATGATTTGCTTTCAAAGAAAGCGAATAGAATTCATAAACTAGATAATTTTTAAAAAGCAAATATTACTGAAGTAGTGACCGTTGAGCAAACGTAAGTTTTACAGTCGTTAATAAAAAAATCGAAGTCTGTCTTGATTACCGTGACCAAAGTCCTTATCCTTGGCAAATAGGAGTAAAATAGGATTAATCTATAATTTTAAACTGAAATATTAATATTATCATAAATCGTGTTTCAAGATTTGGAATTATGAATTTTAATTCGCAACCTTTGCATATAATTTAATAACAATAATTTAATGAGTCTTACTCAATTACATCATCATTTTTATACTGGCTATCAAGCGAGTTGAAGATGTATTGAATAAATTCAAAACATATTTAAACCCGTTTGAGCTAATCAAACGGGTTTTTTGATTCGCGATTTTAGCTCAGACACAAAATAAAAGATACTCGCTTTCTCGAGATAAATTATGAGTAAACTTAAAATAGCAGTACAAAAATCAGGACGCCTTTATGACGATTCTATGAAGATTTTAAAAGACGTTGGGATTTCTATAGACAATGGTAAAGACCAATTAAAAGCATCTGCAAAAAATTTCCCTTTAGAAGTATTTTATCTTAGAAACGGTGATATTCCTCAATATTTAAAAGATGGAGTTGTTGATGCCGCAATTATTGGTGAAAATGTATTAATTGAGAAAGGCGATAAAATTTCAGTTGTTGAAAAACTAGGATTCTCTTCGTGTAAGGTGTCCATTGCAGTGCCAAAAGCAGCAAAGTATAGTGGTGTTGCAGATCTTGAAGGCAAGCGCATTGCTACGTCATATCCAAATACAGTTATTCAATTCTTAGAGAAGAATAATGTTAAGGCACATTTGCATATCATTAACGGTTCGGTTGAGATTGCGCCTAACATTGGATTAGCAGATGCAATTGTTGATATTGTTTCGAGTGGAAGTACATTATATAAAAACGGATTAAAAGAAGTTGAAATATTATTAAAATCTGAAGCTGTTCTAGCTGTTTCTCCTTTAATTTCTCCGGAAAACCAACAAATTTTAAATAAGTTACAGTTTCGGTTACAATCTGTTCTGCGCGGAAGACAAAGCAAATATGTCTTGTTAAATGCACCAAATGATAAGCTGGAAACTATCGTAAACATTTTACCAGGAATGAATAGTCCAACAATTTTGCCATTAGCTAAGGAAGGTTGGAGTTCGTTACACTCTGTAATTAATAAAAATGAGTTTTGGGAAGTTATTGATGAGCTTAAAAAAAATGGAGCAGAAGGAATATTGGTGTGTCCAATAGAGAACATGGTACTTTAATGTAAGACTCTATCTTTTTTTTAACACTAATTTAAACAATAGTAAAGAATCAACTAATGAATAAAACATATAATCCCAATAAGGCAGACTGGTTTGAATTACTAAAACGACCAACTCAAACTTTAGAGAATATAGAGAATACAGTTAATGAAATTTTCAATGATGTTCAGAGACAGGGAGATAAAGCGATATTAAAGTACACTGAAATGTTTGACGGAGTCAAATTGGAGGGGATGATTGTCTCTTCAGAAGAAATCGAAAACGCATCAAATTCAGTTTCCGAAGAATTAAAACAAGCGATTCAGTTCGCTAAGCAAAATATAGAAACTTTCCATATAGCTCAAAAGACAAAGCGTGTTTCTGTAGAAACCTCCAAAGGTATTGATTGCTGGCAAGAAAAGCGACCTATTCAGAAAGTTGGGTTATACATTCCAGGAGGTACAGCACCTTTGTTTTCGACAGTATTAATGCTGACAGTTCCTGCTAATATTGCTGGTTGTAAAGAAATCGTATTGTGTTCTCCTCCAAATAAAGAAGGAAAAATAGCCAATGAAATTCTGTACACAGCGCAATTATGTGGTGTGACTAAAATCATTAAAGTTGGAGGTATTCAGGCTATTGCAGGGTTAACCTTTGGAACAGAAACCTTACCCCAAGTTTATAAAATATTTGGTCCTGGAAACCAATATGTAACGGTAGCGAAACAATTAGCAACAAAATATGGAGTAGCCATAGATATGCCAGCTGGACCTAGTGAATTACTAGTTGTTGCAGATGATACAGCAAACGCAAGTTATGTCGCCTCAGATTTGTTAAGTCAAGCAGAACATGGAGCAGATAGTCAGGTTATTTTAGTGTCTACATCAAGACAATTAATGGACGCTGTTTCTTCTGAAGTTGAGAAGCAAATCAAATTACTACCAAGAATCGAAATGTCTCAAAAAGCAATTGATAACTCTAAATTGATATATGTTGAGAATCACGACATTGCTTTAGATATGATTAATGAATACGCACCAGAGCATTTTATTATTTGTACAGAAAATGAAGATTTTTATGTAGATAATATTGCGAATGCAGGATCTGTATTTATTGGAAATTACACACCCGAAAGCGCAGGAGATTACGCCTCAGGAACAAATCACACCTTGCCAACTAATGGGTTTAGTAAAGCCTATTCTGGTGTCAATTTAGACAGTTTTACTAAAAGCATCACATTTCAGAAGATCACAAAAGAAGGTATTTTAAATATTGGTAATACCATTGAGTTAATGGCAGAGGCAGAAGGCTTACAAGCACACAAAAATGCGGTGACATTGCGATTAAAAGATTTAATTTCTGAAAAATCAGGAACGTCTAACTTAAAAATAAAGTAACCTAATGGATCGTCAACAATTTCAATTGGATAGTTTTTTGAGAGAAAATATCAAAGACTTAAAACCGTATTCATCAGCAAGAGATGAATACAATGAGGTGTCTGGTGATATGGTGTTTTTAGATGCCAATGAGAATCCGTTTCAAAATGGAGTTAATAGGTATCCTGATCCGCAACAGTATAAAGTGAAATCTCAACTCTCCAAATTAAAAGATATTTCTACAGATAATATCTTACTCGGAAATGGTAGTGATGAAGTATTAGATTTAATTTTTAGAGCTTTTTGTGAACCTAATAAAGATGCTATAATTACGTTGCCACCAACATATGGTATGTATGATGTTTTGGCAAATATCAATGCGGTTAGAAATATTAAGATTCAATTAAGTTCAGATTTTGAGCCTAACTATGATGACGTTTTAAGCGCTGCAAATACGCAAGCTAAATTGTTGTTTTTATGTTCACCAAATAATCCAACAGCGAATAGCTTTAAAGCAGATACCATAGAGAAGTTGATATTAAATTTCAAAGGAATTGTAATTATTGATGAAGCTTATATCGATTTTTCGAAAGACGAGTCGTGGATTAGAAGATTGAAAGAGTTTCCTAATTTAATAGTCACACAGACTTTGTCCAAGGCTTATGGGATGGCGGGAATTCGTTTGGGAGTTTGTTATGCTTCAACAGAAATAATCTCTGTTTTAAACCGAATTAAACCGCCTTATAATGTTAATGAATTAACGCAATTGAAAGCTTTGGAGCGGTTGTCTAAACCAACAGCGATTTCCGAAGAAATTAAGAGGATTCTAGAGCAACGTGACTGGCTTATTTTAGAATTAAAAAAGATTGAATTTGTAGACACTGTTTATGCATCAGATGCTAATTTTATTTTAGTAAAAGTCGATGACGCAGATACTCGTTATACGGGATTGATACAGCAAGGAATTGTAGTAAGAAATAGAACCAACCAACCACTTTGTGAAAACTGCTTGCGATTTACGGTTGGAACTCAACAAGAAAATATAAAATTAATTACAGCATTAACCAACCTGTAAGGTCTTTCTAGATCTGAGGTTTTAATAAGAAACAATTATGCAGCGCGTACTATTTATAGACAGAGACGGAACCATTATAAAAGAACCAGCAGATGAACAAATCGACTCGTTTGAAAAACTAGATTTTTACCCAAAAGTATTTCAATATTTAAGTAAAATAGCAAAAGAGTTAGATTTTGAAATCGTAATGATTACTAATCAAGATGGCTTAGGAACAGAGGTTTATCCAGAAAATACATTTTGGCCAGTTCACAACTTTGTACTAAAAACGTTTGAAGCAGAAGGTGTGGTTTTTAAGGAACAATTTATAGATAGAACTTTTGCAAAAGACAATGCGCTAACGCGAAAACCAAATACAGGTTTACTGACTAAATACTTTTCTTCGAATTATGATTTAGCGAACTCCTTTGTTATTGGAGATCGCTTAACAGATATAGAGTTAGCTAAGAATTTAGGCTCAAAAGGAATTTTTATAAATGATAATACCAATTTAGGAACTGATGAAATCACAGTGAAACGTGAGGCATTAGATCAATATATCGCTATAGAAAGTAATGATTGGGAGGCTATTTACACCTTTTTAAAAGCAGATGCTAGAACTGGGAGTATTGAGAGAAATACCAATGAGACAAAAATTAAAATTGATTTAAATCTCGATGGCACAGGCAACAGTAATATTGATACAGGAATAGCTTTTTTTGATCATATGCTTGATCAAATTGCACGTCACGGACAATTAGACTTAACTCTTAAAGTGGATGGTGATTTAGAAGTTGATGAGCATCATACCATTGAGGATACAGCAATTGCACTTGGAGAATTGTTCGCTGCGACATTAGGTAATAAACTAGGAATTGAACGCTATGGTTTTTCTCTACCAATGGATGATTGTTTTGCTCAAGCTGCAATAGATTTTGGAGGGCGTAATTGGTTAGTTTGGGAAGTAGATTTCAAACGTGAAATGATTGGTAAAATGCCAACTGAAATGTTCTACCACTTTTTTAAATCGTTTACAGATGGTGCGAAGTGTAACTTAAACATAAAAGCAGAAGGTACTAACGAACATCACAAAATCGAAGCGATTTTTAAAGCGTTTGCAAAAGCTATTAAAATGGCTGTAAAACGAGATATAGAGAAAATGATATTACCATCCACAAAAGGAGTGTTGTAAATACTTTTAGTAAACAAAAAAAATAAAATTCCAAATCTAGAATCTTGGAGAGATTTTTTGGAATTTGAAAATTTAGTTTTGGAATTTGTAATGACAAGCTTCAATGAAAAATAATTATGAATGGACAGTAAACCTTTGAAACTAGTAATAATCGATTATGGCGCAGGAAACATTAAGAGTATTCAATTTGCTTTTAAACGTTTAGGGGTGGATGCTATTCTTTCAAACAATCCTGAAGTTATTACATCTGCAGAGAGAGTTATTTTTCCTGGTGTTGGAGAAGCTAGTTCTGCAATGAAGATGCTTAAAAAAAGTGGGTTAGATACACTTATTCCAACTTTAAAACAACCGGTTTTAGGTATTTGTTTAGGGATGCAATTGATGTGTAATTCGAGTGAGGAGGGAAATACAAAAGGCTTAGGTATTTTTAATGTTGATGTGAAACGTTTCTCAAGTGCAGTTAAAGTCCCTCAAATGGGTTGGAATACTATAAATGAGTTAAAATCTAATCTGTTTAGAAACATAGAAGAGGATGCTTTCATGTACCTTGTACATAGTTTTTATGCAGACATGTGCCAAGAAGCCATCGCATCAACTACATATGAGTTAAAATATGCCTCTGCTTTACAAAAAGACAATTTTTATGGTGTTCAATTTCATCCTGAAAAAAGCAGTGTAGTGGGAGAACAAGTATTGAGGAATTTTTTAGAGCTTTAAAATTAAAGATATACTGCTAGGTTTTTTTTAAATCTAACAGATATGAAAACAAATATTAATTAAAAGAGATTCCCGCTGTCGTGGGAAGTGAACATGAGAATTATACCAGCAATAGATATCATCGATGGAAAATGTGTTAGACTCACAAAAGGTGATTACAGTACAAAAAAAATATACAATGAAAACCCTATTGAAGTTGCTAAGGAGTTTGAGGCAGCGGGAATTCAATATCTACATTTAGTAGATCTTGATGGTGCCAAAGCTCAACATGTTGTCAATTATAAGGTATTAGAACAAATAACATCTAAAACCACATTAAAAATTGATTTTGGCGGAGGTTTAAAAACAGATGAGGATTTACATATTGCTTTTAATTCTGGAGCAAAACAAATTACAGGAGGAAGTATTGCGGTCAAAAATGCAGGAATATTTGAAGGCTGGGTTAATAAATATGGAGGCATAAAAATAATTCTAGGTGCAGACTGTAATAATGAAAAGATAGCTGTAAGTGGTTGGCAGGAGGAGAGTGACATGGATGTGATTCCGTTTATAACATCTTATGAAAACAAAGGGATAAAATATGTGATTTGTACCGATATTGCCAAGGACGGGATGTTACAAGGACCTTCGTTTGATTTATATAAAAGAATTTTAAGCGAAACAAAAGATATCAAGTTAATAGCTTCTGGAGGTGTGACTTCTATTGATGATTTAAATGTACTCGAGGACTTAGGTTGTGAAGCTGCTATTATTGGTAAAGCACTTTATGAAGGTCATATTAAATTGAAAGACTTAGAATCACATTTTTAAATTATGCTCACAAAAAGAATTATTCCATGCTTAGATATTAAAAACGGTCGTACTGTTAAGGGGGTCAATTTTATAGATTTACGGGATGCTGGAGATCCAGTAGAACTGGCTAAGCAATATGCGAATCTAGGCGCAGATGAATTAGTGTTTTTAGATATTTCTGCGACCTTAGAAGGTCGTAAAACAATGCATGACATGGTTTTAAAAGTTGCAGAGCAAGTTAATATCCCTTTTACTGTTGGCGGCGGGATTTCATCTATTGAAGATGTTGATGATTTATTAAAATGTGGTGCTGATAAAATTTCCATAAATTCAAGTGCTATAAAGCGTCCAGATTTAGTAAATGAATTATCTAATAAATTTGGCAGTCAGTGTGTTGTTGTAGCCATTGATGCGAAACAAATAAACAATCAATGGATTGTCCATTTGGCAGGAGGAACGATACCAACAGCACTAAATCTATTTGATTGGGCAAGAGAAGTTGCGCAAAGAGGTGCTGGAGAAATTTTATTTACGTCAATGAATAATGACGGAACAAAAGCTGGATTCGCAAATGAAGCTTTAGCTAAACTTTCAGAAACTTTAAATATTCCAATCATCGCTTCTGGAGGTGCAGGAACGGTTCAACATTTTGTAGATACATTTAAAGAGGGTAAGGCGGATGCTGCTTTGGCTGCTAGCGTTTTTCATTTTGGTGAGATTGAGATTCTGGATTTGAAACGAGAACTAAGAAAGAATAATATAGAAGTACGATTATAACTGTATCGTCATTCTTTATGGTCACTAAGCATTGTTGAAATAAAAATATATTTTTAGAGTATGTCCCTAAGTAGAGTTTAATAAAGTCTGTTTTTGGGATACATAAACAATTAAATTACAATACGTTTACTGCCTTTGCAGTAATGATAACTTTAATTAAAATAGTTCCTTAATAAGAAAGGAGTAATAGAGAATATGAATATAGATTACAATAAAAATAACGGACTCGTACCAGCAATTATTCAAGATGCTTCAACCCATAAAGTCTTAATGTTAGGTTATATGAATGAAGAGGCTGTAAAGAAAACAATTGCAACTAAGTTAGTGACGTTTTTTAGTAGAACCAAACAACGTTTATGGACTAAAGGAGAAGAAAGTGGTAATGTGCTCAATTTCGTTGGAATGAAGTTAGACTGCGATAGCGATACTCTTTTAGTACAAGTCAATCCTGAAGGACCAACCTGTCATAAAGGTTCTGATACCTGCTGGAATGATGATAATACTCAAAGTTTTGGGTTTCTTTCAGATTTAGAAACTGTAATTGAAAACAGAAAAAATAATGCCGCAGAAGACACCTCTTATGTCGCTTCTTTATTTGCTAAAGGCATCAATAAAATCGCTCAAAAAGTAGGAGAAGAGGCTGTGGAAGTCGTTATTGAGGCAAAAGATAATGATGATAAACTATTTTTAGACGAAAGTGCAGATTTACTATTTCATTATATGATTTTATTACAATTTAAAGGTTTTAAATTGAATGATGTTGTAGATGTTTTAAAAAGCCGTGAGAAATAAAAAGTAAGCCATCACAATTGTGATGGCTTTTTTCTAATGATGATAAATAGAAAGTTTAATCGTGCATTAGAACCACATAAAACTCTTATTAATTTTACTGAGCGTCTTTCTCAATGATTTCTAAAGTTTGTTCAATCCAATCTCTATCAAAATCTAATGGTCTTTCTGGAGAGACTCCTTTTCCTTCATATTGGATATACTTATGGAAATTCATATCTGTTGGCGTTATCATGAAATGTCCTGATGGTGTGTCATGTTGATAGCCGTAATTCATCCCGTAAGCTATAATTCCTCTAGTTGTTTGTCCTAGGTGTTGCGCATTTTTTAAATCTTTAAGTTTAAGTACAAATTGTTCTCCATTACTTCCCGCAAAACAATTGGTTAAAATATAAACGTTTTTGTTTTTTAACAATTTTAAAAAAGGATCTGATAATTTACTATTGCCGCCACGATTGCTTCTTAAATCTACAATAATATTTTCTGCGGAAAGTTTAGTTTTAACATTAGCATAGAACGTTTTATAGGTCTCTTTGTTTTCTTTGCTAAAGGAGCTAAAATTACCGAAATATAGATATTGTGTATTCGTATTTAAAGTTTTAAAAACCCAATCAGATTGATCTTGTATTGGAAGTTCTGCATTAGATGTGTTGCCAACTTTTTTGTAGCTCCAAATTCTTCCATTTTCAAAAGACATGCTTTTTATAAAACTGGGTGTTCTCGTTTCGTGGTTATAATAATACACGTCATATTTAATTCCATTGGTGTGCGTTAAATAAAATTTGATTTCACCAGCTTCCCATTGATTTATTTGACTCTCTAATACGACACCAATGAAGTCCATTTTATTATCTGCATAATAGATCCCTATTTGTTGTTGATCTCCATAACCGTAAATTCCCTCTAAGTCGCCAATTGCTTTTTTAGATAATTCCTTTTTCAATTCTGAAAGATCTCGCAACGTTTTAGGATGGTTTTTAAAGAGGTCGCTAGTTTTAAACGCACTTAATTTAGCGTCATCTTTTGCGTTTTCTGTAGTTAAATAAGTATCATTAAAACGAAGAGAAGCGTGCACATCATTTATTAAAGACATTTGTTCTAATAACATTTTGTAGCAGTCCTCAATCAGAATGGGTTGTTCTAATTTTTTAGAAAGAGAGGCATAGACTGTTTCAAACTGAGTCTCTTTTTGGCCTTTAATTTGCTTTTTGTAAGAGGGCATTTTTTTGATTTTTTCTACAATAAAAGCTAAATCAGTTTTGCAATCGCAAGTTAGAGATTGAGCAAAAACTGAAGTCATCGCGAATAAAAAAAGGATACTAAATAGAACTAGATTTTTCATGATAAGTGATTTTTATGTGATTAAACTTTCTGGGACAAATGTATTTTATAAATTACATAGTATTCAATAATAATAAGCGTTTGGGGCGAAATGATTCTGTCCTGTGGTAGAATTACAATGAAACTTTTATCAATCATTTATTCTTAAAATAAACGATTAATAAATGAGTTGAATGTATCCTTTTTTTTAGAATGTGAACTCATCATTAAACGCTCAAATTTTCTTTTACGTTATCTAGGTATGTTTTTGAAATAGGTACTTCAATGTCTTGAGCAAGTAATAAAAAGTGTTTTCCTTTTTCGGTTTTCCAAGATTTGAAATGGAATGGATTAATAACAAAGCTACGATGCGTTCTTAATAACTCGGGAAATGAATTAGATACTTTTGACAGTGTATTTCTAATAAGACTTTTTTTAAGCATTGTTCCGTCGATATAAAAAACTTCCACATAATTATCTGAAGATTGAATGCAGATCAAATCATTCAGAAGTAATCGTAAGCTTTCGTAATGACCTTCGCCTTGAATTTCAATTTTTTGTTCCTCGAGTTTCTTGTTTTTATATTTTCCGAAGGCAAAACGACCAATAATCAAAATGGGAAGAATTACAGTTAAAGCAGGTAGGAAAATACTTTTGGTATGATACCACAATGTGTAAGGATAGGGTTCATTTGGAACAATCACAAATAAATAGAATAGTCGTGCAACTGCCATAGATACCAAAAGAAAAATGATCAGAAATACAATCTCGTGGCTCAGTTTCCATTGGTACTGACTTTTTTTATAAAGCCAATTCTGAAAAGGTATAAAACAAAGATAACTCACAGCCACTATAAGACCGTAGATTGGGAGATACATCAATTTTTCACTAGTGTTGAATTGATCAACATCTATGGGCTCTGTAAAATATAAAAACAGAAAAACCCATAACGCAAGACCTAAAGCTATTAGGATATGGTGTTTTATCGAGGGGTCAAAAGGATATTTTTTATGCACTAGAAATTTTTATGCTTAAAAATAGAACTTCATTCGATAATTACCAATAACAAAGCCAGCAAAAATTTTGTAAAAACTCATAAAATAGCGTTCTTGCCTTTATGATTAATAAACGTTATTACTATTTAATTAAGATTCAGTTTTTGGGTTATCGTTTTCATGGTTGGCAGAAACAACCTAAGTTAAAAACGATTCATTTAATGATTGATAGAACGTTTAATTTTATTCTTGATGGTGTGGCATTTAAAACATTAGGATCTGGTCGTACAGATGCCATGGTATCTGCGAATGAAACAGCTTTTGAATTATTTATTTATGAAAAAATTGAAGATGAAGCTGCTTTTTTAGCGTTGTTTAATCATAATCTTCCACAAGATTTGAGAGCATTGGCTATTGAAGAAGTTGATGCAACGTTTAATATCATCCAGCATTCAAAAATTAAGGAATATGTATATTTATTTACTTACGGACAAAAGTGTCATCCCTTTTGTGCACCATTAATGACCACCATTCTCGATGAGTTAGATATTGAGTTGATGGCACAAGGAGCGCAACTATTTGAAGGTACCCACAATTTTAAACCCTACTGTTTTAGAGCAACAGACAAAGGCTTATATACAAGAACAATAGAAAGTTGTGAGCTTATAGAAAATAGTTTATTTACAGCTAATTTCTTCCCTAAGAAGACCTACACCCTTATTGTAAGAGGAAAAGGTTTTGGGAGAAACCAAATTCGTTTGATGATGGGGACACTTATTAAATTAGGTAGAGGAGACGTAGACTTGGCTTATATCGAAAACTCATTAAAAGCAGAAAGTATTGAGGTCATGGATTATGTAGCTCCCGCTTCTGGTTTAATATTAAACTCGGTGGAGTTTGAGTGATTTTTTTTTACAAAGACTTATTAGGAATAGAATTTTTTCAAAAATTTACAAAGTCTTATGTGACTACTCTTTAGGTGTTTTCTGCTTTTTGCCGATGAAAAAACTAATAAATACCAAAGCGCAAAACATAATACATTTTTCTAGAAAACACCAAATCACGCTCAGTATAATAAATATTCCCATGGTTTGATTACTCGGTAAATAATCTCTATGAAATGAGGTGATTAGTATAACTAGTCTTTCAAAAAACACTCCGGAAGGAATTGTAATAAAAGAAATCAAGATTGTTAATAACCCTACACATTTCAATCATGAAGTTATTTTATTGAACCAAAATAATTGCAATAACAAGCAAAAATTAGCGGTCGTAGTTGCATGAACCAATAAGCCCAAGCATAAGGACCAGTTGCTCTCGTGCTAAAAAAAAACCAACTTGGTTTGACCAATAATAACTAACTATGAATAGTAGGTGTATTATAAAACAAATTACAGAGAGAGCTCTTATCGTTTTTATGGATTTGTTTATAAAACTAAGGACTAGCTTATTTTTAGAAAACATGTAAATAATTAGTGAAGCTATAACCACTATTGAAAACCCAATAAAAAAGCCATCTAAAAAAGGGTAATTGTTTCTAGGATGTCGTAAAAATAGCTAGCCATTGAGTATTAGTTAAAAGATAAAAGTAACATAACGGTTTAATTAAGCGCAGTATTTTTTTTAGGAATGTTTTTGGCATCAGAAGAATTATTCATCTGAGTAAACACCGCATATTGTTCACTAAATACTGCCCACTAACTTAAATCTTCAATCTAGAAGAAGCCATCACATTTTGCTCAGCATAAGCACCATCTAAATACTTTAAATGCCCAACAATAGCAATCATCGCAGCGTTATCTGTTGTGTATTCAAATTTTGGGATGTATGTTATCCATCCAAATTTGTGTTCTCCATCTCTTAAGGCTTGACGAATTCCCGTATTTGCTGAAACGCCACCACCAATAGCAATATGTTTGAGACCTGTTTCTTTTGAAGCTAACTTTAGTTTATCAATTAAAATACCGATAATCGTATATTGAATAGACGCACAAATATCGTTTAAGTTCTCTTCAACAAAATTAGGGTTTGCTTTGACTTGTTTCTGTATAAAATATAGTATGGCAGTTTTTAATCCGGAAAAACTAAAATTCAATCCGCTCACTTTAGGCTTTGTGAATTTAAACGTTTTGGGATTTCCTAATTTAGCGAGTTTATCAATTGCTGGTCCAGCAGGATAACCTAAACCCAATAGTTTTCCACTTTTATCAAAAGCCTCTCCAACAGCATCATCGATGGTTTCTCCAATAACATCCATTTCGGAATATGAATTTACTTTTACAATCTGCGTATGACCTCCAGAAATCGTCATTGCTAAAAACGGAAATGGCGGTTTTTCAAAATCATCTTCTTCAATAAAGTGCGCTAAAATGTGAGCCTGCATGTGGTTGACATCTATTAACGGGATCCCTAAACCATAAGCCAATGACTTTGCAAATGAGGTGCCTACTAACAGAGAGCCCATCAAACCAGGACCTCTAGTAAATGCAATAGCGCTAAGCTGTGATTTGTTGACTCCTGCTTTTTTTAGTGCTTGATCCACGACGGGAACAATATTTTGTTGATGTGCTCTAGACGCTAATTCTGGTACAACACCACCATACTCTTCATGGATTTTTTGACTAGACACAATGTTACTTAAAACTTTACCGTTATGCATAACAGCAGCAGCAGTATCATCACAGGACGACTCAATAGCGAGAATATATATATTTTGTAGGCTCATTAATATAAATTAGGCACAATAATTGTTAATTTTGAGGACAAAGTTATAACTTTCAAGGCATATCAAAAAATTCTTTAAAATAGTATCAAAGATTTTAGCAATTATTTTGCTATTGTTCATCATTTTGGTGCTAATACTTTCTATTCCTGCAGTACAGACCAGTTTAGGGAAATATGTAACAAGTACTATCAATGAAGACTTTGGTACTCATATAAATATAGGTAAAATTGGATTGCAATTTAATGGCGACGTAGAACTCAAGGAAATCTACATTGAAGATTACAGAAAAGACACTTTGATTGCTGTAGAGGAGATTAATACATCAATTCTAAACTATAGAAATATTATTGATGGTACGCTTAATTTTGGAGATATTGATATTATAAACTTGACATTCAATGTTAAAACATATAAAGGTGAAGAGAATACAAATCTTGATGTCTTTGTAGATAAATTTGACGAGAATAATCCAAGAAAAGATAAAAGTACTTTTTTATTATCCTCTAGTGATGTTTCTATTTATGAGGGTACATTCAGGTTAATTGACGAAAATAGAGAAACACAGAACGTATTAGAGTTTTACGATCTTAATATTAATTCAACAAACTTTATCATTTCAGGAAGCAATGTGAATGCAAGAATAAACACCTTAAACTTCAAGGATAGTAGAGGTGCTTATGTCAAAAATATGGTGACCGATTTTGAGTACACCTTAAACCATATGATTTTTGATAATTTAAGTATTAGAACTGAAAAATCTAATCTCGTCGGAAATTTGCGTTTTGATTATAATCGCGAAGATTTTAAGGATTTTGAAGATAAGGTTAAAGTCACGGCTAACTTTAAGGATGCGGAAGTTTATCTCAATGATCTCAATACATTTTACAATGAATTTGGAAGCAATCAAAAAGCAATTATAGATGTCAATTTATCTGGTACTTTAAATGATTTAACTGCAGAAAACTTAAGGCTAAATGCCAGTGGGAGAAGTAAAATATATGGGGATATTAATTTTAAAAATTTATTAAGTAAAGAAGAGGGCGACTTTTCAATGAATGCTAGATTTGATAATCTATCTTCAAATTACTATGATTTACGAGCTTTGTTACCTAATATATTAGGTGAATCGATACCATCAGTATTTTCAAAACTTGGAGATTTCAGAATAACAGGAACATCATACATCACAGATACAACTATAGATGCAGATATTAATATTTATACAGATTTAGGTTTGATTGTGTCTGATATGAAAATGACTCGTATTGATGATATTGATAATGCTAGCTATATCGGAAACATTGTTTTTGATGAGTTTGATTTAGGGGTATTACTTAATGATCCAAATGTAAAAACAACGTCTTTTGATTTAGATGTTGATGGTAGAGGATTTACTCTAGATAATTTGAGTACTCAAGTTGCAGGTGAAGTATTTCAAATAGAATACAATAATTATAATTATAAAGGTGTTGATGTTTCTGGAAAACTAGGGAATCAAATTTTTAACGGACTTTTAGAATCTAAGGATATAAATTTCAAGTTTAAATTCGATGGTCTTGCAGATTTATCTAATGATATCAAAGCATTCGATTTTAATGCCAATGTAGAATACGCTAACCTAAGAGCGCTAAATTTTATTACTAAAGATAGTATTTCAGTATTTAGAGGAAAAGTAAGGACTTCAATGAGAGGCTCTACAATTGATGATGCATTTGGTACATTAGAGTTTGAAAACACAACCTATATTAATGAACATGACGAATACTTTTTTAAAGATTTTAAAATAGAGTCTAAATTTCTTGATAAGAAACATATCGTAACAATTAATTCTCCAGATATCATTGAAGGAACTATGAGCGGAGACTTTAGATTTGCAGATATAGGCAAATTAGTTGAAAATTCGGTTGGTAGTATTTATACTAATTATGTTCCAAATGAAATTGAAACAGATCAATATTTAGAATTTAATTTTAAAATTTATAATAAAATTGTTGAAGTATTTTACCATGATTTAGAACTTGGCCCTAATACAACTGTAAAAGGTCGAATTGAAACAGATGAGAAACAATTCAATGTTACGTTTAATTCACCACAAATTAAACTTCTAGATTATTTTGCGAATGATATCTCAATTTTAATTGATAATAGTAATCCTTTATTTAACACGTATATTGAGATAGATACCTTAAGTACGAAGTTTTATGACGTTTCAAAGTTTAGTTTAATTAATGTAACCCAACGCGATACATTATTTATTAAATCTGAATTTAAAGGAGGTCAACAAAGTGTTGATGATTTCAATCTTAATATGTTTTATACCATTGATGAAAATAATAAGTCTGTTGTAGGTTTTAGAAAATCTGAAGTTGTATTTAAAGATAATAGATGGGTTATTAACGAAGATAAAAACAAACTCAATAAAATTGCATTCACACGTGATTTTAAGAATTTTGATATTAGTGAAATGGTCATGAATCATTTTGAAGAACGTATTGAATTATCTGGACAAATTTTAGGTGATAGCTATAAAGATTTAAAGTTAGATTTTACAGATGTTGATTTAACTAAAATCACACCTAGAATTGATCGTTTATCTCTTGAAGGTCGCGTCAATGGGAAATTAGACATCCTTCAAAAAGAGGGTGTGTATTTACCGAACTCTACAGTAGTTATTAGTGATTTGAAAGCTAATGATTACGAGTTAGGAGAGCTTAACGCTCGTGTAAAAGGGAATCAATCCTTAACGAGTTATACGGTTGATGTTACGCTAAAGAATGATAACTTAAAATCGTTAGATGCAAAAGGGTTAATAGATGTAGATGGAAATCGTATCGATTTAGATGTGACATTTGAAGAGTTTTTATTAGACCCACTCGATCCGTTTGGAGCAGGTGTAATCACCAATATTAGAGGTTTAGTGTCAGGAAGAGCTAAGATTACAGGACAATTAAACGACCCTCAATTTAACGGTGATTTACTGTTAGACAATGCAGGAATAACGATCCCATACCTAAATGTAGATTATAGCTTCGATTTTGATTCTCAAGTAAAATTAGAATCACAGCGTTTTATATTCCAAGAGGTCGAAATCACAGATTCTGAGTTCTTTTCAAAAGCGACTCTTAACGGTTTTATCGCACATCAAAATTTCTCAGATTGGAAATTAGGTTTAGAAATTGATACAAATCGTTTATTAGTATTAAATACAGATTATGATGAAGAAGAGTTGTATTATGGGACAGCATTTGTAAATGGACAAGCAGATATATCTGGACCTACAGATAATCTAAAAATAGAATTTAATGGGAGCACAGCCCAGGGTACAGTCTTCAAAATCCCTTTAAGTGATTTAGAGAGTTATGGAGACAACTCTTATATGCACTTTTTAAGTCCACAGGAGAAAGAAGCACGTTTAAGGGGAGAAACTATCAATAATACAGAAGTAAAAGGGGTAGAGCTGGAATTTAACCTTTTTGTAAACCCTTATGCAGATATAGAAATTGTAATTGATAAAAATTCAGGCAGTACCATTCAAGGTAAAGGTAATGGAAACCTACTTTTTGATATTAATACCAACGGAAAGTTTCAAATGTTTGGAGATTTTCAAATTGTAGAAGGGACTTATAACTTTGCCTACGGAGGCTTAGTACAAAAGAAACTAACGGTAGAGCCCAATGGTTATATTCGCTGGGAAGGTGATCCATTAAAAGCTCAAGTAGGTTTAACAGCAGTTTATAAAGCACAAGCTAATCCATCAGTATTATTAGATAATCCTATAAATAGAAATATAGACGTTGAAGTGAAAATTAATTTATCTGGTCAGCTAGAACAACCAGATCCAGACTTTAGTTTCAATTTCCCTGAAGTAGATTCTAACATTAGGTCTGAGCTAGATTATCGATTGGAAACTAAAGAATCTCGAGAGTTTCAGGCACTTAATGTATTGTCATTTGGGTCTTTCGCCAGTGAGTTTAATCTTGGTCAAAATGCATATGGAACCATATCAGATCGTGTCAATTCTCTCTTTAATAGTATTCTTGGCGGAAGTAAAGACGATAAAATACAAGTTGATTTAAATTACACTGCAGGACAACAAACTACCGATTTTCAAACCAATGACGAGATTGGACTTACGTTAAGTACAAAAATTAGTGATAGAATTCTTATAAATGGTAAAGTAGGAGTTCCCATTGGTGGAGTTAACCAGACGGTAATTGCTGGTGACGTTCAAATTGATATACTATTAAATGATGATGGAACACTAAAGGCAACGTTTTTTAATAGAGAAAATAGTATTAGAAACTTTGGAGAAGAGATTGGATACACACAAGGAGCAGGTTTAGCTTACAATGTAGAATTTGATACCTTCAAAGAATTGTTGAAAATCATCTTTACAGGAAAAAACAAAACGAAAGATAAGCCAGAAGAAGAGAAAAAGAAAGAAAACGAGGAGAAGTTCACTCCAGATTTTATAAATATTACGTCAGCAAAAGACTCAAAAAGCAATTAATCCTCTCCATTTTTAACAATTTTAATATTATTTATTAACGAAAACGTTTGAGTTTTTGTAGTCCTGTTAAATAAAGATCAAATCCATTTTTATTCTTATTAATGTTTACTAGATTTACTTTTTCAACATAAAATATATGTCAAAAAAGATAAAAAAAATTGGTGTTTTTACTTCTGGAGGAGATTCTCCCGGAATGAATGCTGCGATAAGATCTGTAGTGAGAACCTGTGCATTTCATAATATTGAATGCGTTGGGATCTATAGAGGTTATGAAGGTATGATTGAAGGTGATTTCAAACCTATGGATGCTCGAAGTGTGAAAGGAATCATCAATAAAGGAGGGACCGTTTTAAAATCTGCACGTTCCTTAGAATTTATGACTCCTGAAGGTAGAAAAAAAGCACATCAACATCTCCTAGATGCTAATATTGATGGATTGGTTGCTATTGGTGGTGACGGTACATTTACAGGAGCAATGATTTTTAATGAAGAGTTTGATTTTCCTGTAATGGGAATTCCTGGTACTATAGATAATGATATCTTCGGAACGTCGCATACTTTAGGTTATGATACGGCATTAAATACGGTAGTTGAAGCTATAGATAAAATTAGAGATACTGCGAGTTCACATAACAGATTATTCTTTATAGAAGTTATGGGTCGTGATGCTGGTCATATAGCATTAAACGTAGGAATAGGAGCAGGAGCAGAAGAAATTCTAATTCCTGAAGAAGATTTAGGCTTAGAGCGTTTATTAGAATCGTTACGTCGCAGTAAGCAATCTGGTAAATCGTCAAGTATTGTTATCGTTGCTGAAGGAGATAAAATAGGGAAAAATGTGTTTGAACTTAAAGATTATGTTGAAGAAAATATGATAGAATATGATGTGCGTGTTTCTGTTTTAGGTCACATGCAACGTGGTGGTTCTCCATCTTGTTTTGACCGTGTACTTGCAAGTAGAATGGGAGTTAAAGCTGTAGAGTCTTTATTAGATGGTAAAACTAATTTAATGGTAGGTTTATTAAGTGATAAAATTGCAGTGACGCCTTTGGACCAAGCAGTAAAAGGAAAATCAGAAATTAATATGGAGCTTTTAAGAGTTTCAGATATCATGTCAACGTAACAGTTGTACACATAATTAAATACTAATAGAAATAAATAAATAATTAATATGTCAAATTTAAAATTAGGAATTAACGGTTTTGGAAGAATAGGTAGAATCGTATTTAGAGCAACAGTAAAACGTGACGACGTCGATGTAGTTGCAATCAACGATTTGTTAGATGTAGAGCATTTAGCTTACTTATTAAAGTACGATTCTGTTCATGGAAATTTTGATGGGACGGTTGAAGTTAAAGATGGGCATTTAGTTGTCGACGGAAAAAAAGTGAGAGTTACTGCAGAAAGAGATCCTAAAAACTTAAAGTGGGATGAAGTTGAAACAGATGTTGTTGCAGAATGTACAGGTATTTTTACAAGTTTAGAAACAGCAGATTACCACATTCAAGCAGGAGCGAAGAAAGTTGTAATTTCTGCACCAAGTAAGGATGTACCAATGTTTGTTATGGGTGTAAATGATAATGAATTAACAAGTGAACATAAGATTGTCTCAAATGCGTCATGTACAACAAACTGTTTGGCGCCTATGGCTAAAATTATTGACGATAATTTTGGATTAGAAGAAGCCTTAATGACAACGATTCATGCAAGTACAGCTACACAATTAACAGTTGATGGACCATCTGCAAAAAATTACAGAATGGGACGTTCGGCTATTTTAAATATTATTCCGTCTTCTACAGGAGCAGCAGTAGCTGTAGGCAAAGTTATTCCTAAATTGAATGGAAAATTAACAGGTATGGCATTTCGTGTACCAACTGCAGATGTGTCTGTAGTAGATTTAACGGTTAAAACAACAAAAGAAACGTCATTAGAAGAAATTAAAGCAGCTTTCAAAAAAGCATCTGAGGGTTCTATGAAAGGTGTTCTAGGATATACTGAAGATGCTGTAGTATCTCAAGATTTTGTAAGCGATGCACGTACAAGTATTTTTGATGCCGACGCATGTATTGAATTAAACTCAAAATTCTTTAAACTTATATCTTGGTATGATAATGAGTTTGGGTACTCTAATAAACTTGTAGATTTAGCTCAAAAAGTAAATTCTTTATAAGATTCATTTATAAATTCGTAGTGTAGTTTTTTATTCTACGGATTTATGTTTTTAAATTAGCTTATGATTTTAATAGTTGATAGTGGTTCTACAAAATGCGATTGGATTGTAGTAGATCATAAAGGAGTACAACTTCAAGAAAAAATACGTACTAAAGGGCTTAATCCCGCAATTTTAAAGGAGAAAAAGCTTAAAAAAATTATTAGAAAGAGCGATGAGCTCATGGATCTTAAAAACCAAGTCACTCATGTATTTTTCTATGGTGCTGGTTGCGGTACAGAACAACCAAAAGCGATGTTGGCTAATGTACTACAGCTTATATTCTTAAACGCAATCATAGAAGTTCAAGAAGATACTATGGCAGCAGTGCGCGCTACTATTAATACTGATGATGAAGCTGCAGTTGTTTGCATTATGGGGACCGGTTCTAATTGTAGCTATTATGATGGTAAACGATTACATCAACGTGTTATTTCTCTAGGTTATACATTAATGGATGATGCTTCTGGTAATTACTACGGAAAAAAGCTGATCAAAGACTATTATTATAATTCAATGCCAGAAGATATTAAAGTGGCTTTTGAAGATAGATACAATTTAGAAGCCGATTATATCAAGTATAATCTTTATAAACAACCAAATCCTAACGCATATTTAGCAACTTTTGCAGAGTTCATGTTTTTGAATAAGGATTCTAAATACATCAAAAAGCTTATCAAAAACGGAATTAGACAATTTGTTAAAAACATGATATTTCAGTATAAAGAGGAGATAAAAACTGTTCCTGTGCATTTTGCTGGTTCAATTGCATTCTTTTCAGAGACAGAAATCAAAGAAGTTGGAGAAGAACTCGGGTTTATAGTTGGTAATTTTGAAAGACGACCAATTGAAGGGTTAGTCGCGTATCATACTAAGAATTTATAGTAAAAAACTAACTAATAAAAAACGGTTTTTTTAACGTATTTTATTGTGAAGTTATAGGGTAATGAATAACAACATAATTCTATAGCTGTTATTATGTTATGAATATCTTGCAGATGGTATGTATTAGAAGGTTAAGGTAGTTGTTCAATTTCTTAATAAATTATTGAGACTTGTCTAGTTGCTTTCAAATTAGAAATCCTTTCAAATAGCGTGCTTTATTCTCTAAAATTGAAACTTCAATTTTGTGTTTATTGGACTCATGCTTTATCTACTTAGGGCTTATGGTATTTGTTAATAAACAAAAAAAAATGAATTTTATACTTTGTTTAAATAAAAGGAGTTAACATGAAAAAACTCAACAAAATCCTATACATAACATATAAAACTAAGTTGAGTTTCAACACTTAAATTTGTAAAATTTTAATCCTCCACAACGTGTAAAGTAGGCGTTTTGTTAACCCATTTTCCGTTTTTAGATTCACCAAGAATAAGAACATCTTTACTATGCTCATATTCTTTAATAGTTCGCATCATTTGATCCTTAGTGTCTCTGTGCAGCTTGATTCCAGTATTTTTACCTTTATTTCTAATTTCTAAATAAAATCCATCTCTAAATTTTATAGGTCTTGTTGGAGGTCTTCCCATGTATTTGTATTTCTTTTCTTAAGCTTGCATATTAGTAAAAAAAAAATAAATATGCAAGTGAATGATTAATATTTCAAAAGTAATTTTAATAGAGGTGTAAAATATCGGATTTCAATAGTCTATACTAATTAGCAAATAGGTGTCTGCTATACCAAAAAGTTTTAATACATTTATATGTATCACAATGTGTCGCATTTATGAAAGTAAAAAAGAAAAAAAAGTCTTACAAAACATCTAATCTTCCGCCAGGAACAATAGCATATAGGGGTGAAAAACAATCGACAATAACAAATATTGAGATTGTAAATTATTCTAAAGAAGAGTTTACAAGTTTAAATTCTAGTTCTGTTGAAGATGCTTTTAATTTTGAAGGAAATGATCATGTAACCTGGGTTAATATTAACGGACTTAACAATGTAAAAGATATAGAAACTCTAGGTTTGCACTATAAACTACATCCTTTAACCTTGGAAGATATTGTTAATACTGGTCAGAGACCAAAATTAGAGGAGTTTGAATACTACATGCTTGTAGTTTTTAAAATGCTGTTTATTAAGAATGATGACGAGATTCATTATGAACATTTGAGTTTGATTGTTGGAGAAAACTATGTGCTAACGTTTCAAGAAGCAGATGGAGATGTGTTTGATGACTTACGTGAACGTTTGAATTCTGCAAAAGGGCGCATTCGTTCTCAGGGATCAGACTATTTAATGTATGCTATTTTAGATGCAGTTGTTGATAATTATTTTACCGTCATTGAAGTTTTAGGTGATAAAGTTGAAGAATTAGAAGGTTTCCTATTTCAGTCTAAAGATGCAGATGATCGTACACCAGGCCAAATTCAGAAATTAAAACAAGAAGTTTTAAAAATGCGACGTTCAATTTATCCATTGCGAGAAGTCATTAGTCGTATGGAAAAGACAGACTTTGCCTTTATTGAAGAAAAAACACATAGTTATTTACGTGATTTATACGACCATATCATTCAAGTGAGTGAATCTGTAGATTTATATCGGGAAATGATTTGGAGTTTAATGGATATGTATATGACCATCATAAGTAATAAGATGAATGAAATTATGAAGGTGCTAACTATTATAGCCACTATTTTTATACCGTTGACTTTTATTGCAGGTATCTACGGAATGAATTTCAAGAATATGCCAGAGCTTAATTCAGATGATGGATACTTTATCTTATTGACAGGGATGTTTATTCTCTTTATTTTTATGTTAATTTATTTTAGAAAAAAGCGTTGGCTTTAACATAATTTAAGCTAATCGAATCTTAAAAAAGTTAAAGGCTGTTAAATCACTTGTGAAATCTCAAATAATACATAGTTTATTTAGTGTAATTAATTACACTTAAAAAACTAACAAATGAATTATTTGAATATGAAAGACGAAAAGTTAATGCCAGTTGTAGTAGAATTAAATACACTATTAGCAAACTACCATATCTATTACCAAAAACTACGAAATTTTCATTGGAATGTTTTGGGAGAAAATTTCTTTGATCTTCATAATAAGTTTGAAGAGTTATACACTGATGTACGAACTAAAATTGATGAAACTGCAGAACGTATTTTAACGTTACGATATCATCCAATGAGTAAACTATCTGATTATTTAGAAATTTCTGAAATAAAGGAAGTTTCTCCATTACAATCTGATAGAGACATGGTACTATAAGTTCTTAATGATCACAGTATTTTATTAAAACAATTAAGTGTTGTGATTGAAAAGGCGACTGAAGCCAAAGATGAAGGAACTATAGGTTTAACAGGAGCATACATAAGAGAACTCGAAAAATCAAGTTGGATGCTCGATGCTTGGACTAAACAAACGTCAGAAAAACTAAACAAAGACATGATTGTTTCATAAAGCACATTTATAATAATTAAAACCAAACGAATCAAAAGATTCATGGTATGAGCAAACGGTATACTATAAATATCAAGATATTTGTGGCGTACCGTGGTTATTTTAATAACTACGGTAACATTAATTTTAAAATATTAGTTTAAGTATATGAATGATCAATTTAGTATTGCATTTGGAAATTTAAAAGACAAACTTTTTGGATGGTTTAATGCTATAATAGCAAATCTCCCCAATTTGGTATTAGCAATTTTAGTGTTTGTCGCTGCTTTTTTTGTGGCGAGATATGTAAGTAAGTTAGTGGGTAAATTAGTTAGCAAACGCGTAGAACAAAAATCTATTAGTTTGGTGGTATCGAGAATTGCATCTGTGATTACAGTTTCCGTTGGTTTATTTATAGCTTTGGGTATCTTAAATTTAAGTCAAGCTTTAACTTCACTTCTCGCTGGTGCAGGTGTTGTAGGTTTAGCAGTAGGTCTCTCACTTCAAGGTACATTATCTAACACGGTTTCGGGTATCGTATTATCTTTTAGAAAGCGCATAAGAATTGGTCATTGGGTGGAAACAAATGGTTTTTCAGGTGAAGTAATGGATATTAATCTTAATACCTTTATTTTGAAAGAAGCCGACAATAATATCGTAATTTTCCCTAATAAATTAATTCTAGAAAATCCAATCAAAAATTATTCTTTAACTACGAGAATGAGGGTGTCTCTAGAATGCGGTGTAGGCTATGAGTCAAATTTAGAAATGGTAGAACAATTAACTAAAGAAACAATCGCTAAAACTTTTGACCAAGTAGAATCTCCAAAAGATGTTGAATTTTATTATACTGAGTTTGGAGGAAGTTCTATAAACTACCTTTGTAGATTTTGGATAGATGCAGAAAGTCTGCTTGAGAAATTAAGAGCTAAGACACAGGCAATTATTGAAATTAAGAAAGCTTATGACGAGGCAGGCGTAAATATACCTTTCCCAATTAGAACCTTGCAATTTGACAACAAATTATCCATTAATAAAGAGGAGGTAAGTTAAAATATCTATTTCTATTTAAGGCGCTAATAACATTCATAAGGTACAGAGATATAAAGAACTAGCCGATAGGGCTGAGGCAGTAACTATAGAAGTCAAAAAGATTTATAAGATTACATAAAGCTCTTGACGAGAAACAGATGATAATAAATATAAATGCAGGTAATTTGATAAAGCCTTGACACGAATTCAGGGCTTATTTTTGTACTTTTAATTTGTAAAAAAACAGACATGACATTACCAAAATTTTCTAAAGATATTCTTGACTTTTTTGAAAAATTAGAAAAAAATAATGACAGAGATTGGTTTAATGAAAATAAGCCAGAGTTTAAAGTATTAGAAACAGAAGCAAAAAAAGCCTACAAGACTATCTATGAGAACCTAAATAAACATGACGTTGTAGATGGTTTTAAACTATTTAGAATATATAGAGATGTAAGGTTTTCAAAAAATAAATTGCCTTATAAAACCCATTTTGGTGGATCTTTCAATAGAAAAAAACCAGACCTTAGAGGAGGGTATTACGTTCATATTCAGCCAAATAATAAATCATTTATAGCTACAGGTTTTTGGCAACCTAACAAGGAAGATTTACTCAGAATTCGTCGTGAGTTTGAACAAGATGATGAAGAGATTAGAACTATCATTAAAGACAATAAATTCAAATCTGTTTGGGGAAATTTTGTTGGTGACGAATTAAAGACCGCACCTCGTGATTTTGACAAAGAACATCCTGCAATTGATTTAATTAAAAAGAAGCAATTCATTTTCACAAAGTACTATACAGATAAAGAAGTTATAAGTGACGGCTTTATTGAGGACGTCAATGCATCATTCGATGCCATAAGGCCATTTTTTAATTATATGAGTGATGTATTGAACACAAATTTAAATGGTGAGTCCATTATCTAATTTCTTTTATATTATAAGTTGTGTTATTAAAGGTAATGCTTTCACCAACTGTTTTATTTAATAGTAATTCACCAATAGGAGATGACTTAGATATTATAAAATAATTCTCGTTATCGATTTCAATTTTACCGATGCTTACGGCTAAATAAAATTTTGAAATATCTGTAGTTATTAAACTACCTAAAATAGCATTTTGATGAATAGCTTTAGAGTTAATTGTTTTAAGTGTATCCAACATTTTAGACGCATCACCCAGATATTCTATGTTTTTCTCTAAGTCATTAAAAAGTTTTCCATTCCCAGAATCATTTTCCTCATCACCTTTATCATTATTCTCAATAGAATCTTTTATGGTTTCTAATTCGTTCTTGTAATTAGCAATGCGTTTATTTACATGTGTAAAACAAACTTCTAGAAGTTGCGATTTTATTGAACTCATATAGCTGTAGAAAGCGGTTGTTGAAATAATTGTATGTTGTTTACTAAGCGTTCTTTTACGATATTCATCATGCGTTTATTTAGTGCTGAAGAATTTTCGATATAAATGGCATATTCTTCAATTGTAAATTGACCTATAATCATACCTTTTATAGAATTTCTAAACTTTATGTCTTTTTGTATTGTATTATTTATGTATGCTAATTGCTTAGGAATAGAGAGATCATAAAATACATTTTTACGCTTAGAAATATAGTTTTGAAACACTACAATTAGTAAGTGATTTTGCAGTTTGATGATTGGTCGTAATGTTCCATTTTGAAAGCATTCATCAGTACTCATATTATCATTAACCTGAGCTGTTTCAATTACAGGTCGAATAGATTTTAAATTTGTAGATCGATCATTCATAGCCTTAATTTTTATTAAAAATAATCATAAAGTTATAATGATTTATTTTGTCATTTATATCTTGTCAACGGTCTTATTAACAAATGATATATCTTAATAGGATTTACCAATTGGTTTCGCGTTAATTTGAAAAGAGAAAGCAGTATTTTTAAGTAGGATTTTATATCTAAATTAATGTTTTGTAATGATCATTCAATTTAAAATAAATCGCAAATGAATTAATTTATAGCATGTTAATCAATATGTTTTATTTTTTATTCTAAGAATATGAGTACGCACAGTTAGACACCTTAAAAACTATTAATAACGATGAGATTTCATACACGAAAATGGGTAAAGCCCGAAGATTTAAATCCCAACCAAACACTATTTGGAGGGCAACTCTTGGCATGGATTGATGAAGAAGCTGCTTTGTATACTGTTATTCAGTTAGAGAATTCTAAGGTAGTAACGAAGTATATATCTGAAATTAATTTTATGGCCTCAGCAACACAAGGGGATATTATTGAAATAGGTATTGAGGTACTCAAATTTGGAAGATCTTCATTAACGCTGAAATGTGAAGTACGTAACAAAATGACTCGTGAAACGATACTTACGGTAGACCATATTATTATGGTTAACCTCGGTGACGATGGTAAACCTGTACCTCATGGAAAAACCGAAATTGAATTTGTGAAAGACAGGTTATAGGATTAACAATTACTCTACAATCCCAGCATTTAATTCATAGATTTCCAAATCAAAATAAGTGACAGCGGCCAGTGCATGATCAAATATATCACTCATGATATATTCATAATTTTCCCAACGCTTATCACTACTAAAGCAATAGATCTCTAGAGGTAAACCTTGAGAAGTTGGAGCTAATTGCCTAACCATAATAAACATCTCTTTATTTACTGCGGAATTTTGCTCAATATAAGTCTGTAAATACTTTCTAAATACGCCTAGGTTTGTCAAGTTTAGACCATTAATCATAACCGACTTATCTATGTTTTTTTTCTCGTTAAATTTACTTATATCTGCTTGTTGCCGAATAAGATAGTTTGTTATCAATTGAATTTTTTTGAGTTTTTCAATATGTTCATCATTTAGATATTTAACACTTCTTGCCTTTAGTAAGATTGATCGTTTTATACGTCTTCCGCCAGAAGAAGTCATCCCACGCCAATTTTTAAACGAATCTGAAATAAGTGCATATGTAGGAATATTTGTAATCGTCATATCAAAATTCTGCACTTGTACAGTAGACAGGTTAATTTCAATGACATCACCATCTGCTCCATATTTCTCCATAGTAATCCAATCTCCAATACGAACACTATCATTAATAGCGACTTGAATACTGGCAACAAACCCTAGAATGGTATCCTTAAAAATTAATAATAAGATCGCAGATGCAGCACCAAGAGTTGTAAAGAATTTTAAGAATGAAAGGTCAATTAATATGGCTAAAATAGAAGCGATACCAACAATCCAAACAAACATCATTGCTACTTGTATGTAACTATCAATTGGCTTATCCCTAAGGCTCGGTAGTGTTTTGAAATACGATTCAAAAGTTTTCAATATACTGCGTATAATCCAAATCGTAAGTATGATGGTAACCACCTTTAAAAATAGAATGATATAGGTTTCAAACTGTGGAAAGTCATGGAATACAAATGGAAATAGCTTTATCGTTAAAAATAAAGGGAGCAAGTGCGCAATATTTCGCGGTGCACGATGATTTATTAGAAGATCATCAAAATTTGTTTTAGTGCGCTCAGAGAATTTTCCAAAGAAATTAATAAGCAAAACTCTTGTAAGTTTATCTGCAATGTAGGTAATGATCAGTAAAATAAACAATAAGCATAACATATTGAAATATGTCGCAGATAGCTCAGTGACTCCAATAGACACAAAATAATCGTAAAAATAGCAGTGTAACTTATCCATTATTTAATGGGTTTTAAATATTTTTTTTCAATATAAAATGTGCCGAATGGAATTATAGAAGCCACTAGCACAATTAAAAGTGTTTTGGTTTTCCATTTTAATTCTTTTCCTACCATAATAGCTAAAACGATGTAAACTAAGAATAAAAATCCATGAGGCATACCTAGTAATTTGACGTAAGTTTCGTCTTGGGTGAAAAATTTATAGGGAGATGCTATAAAAAGCAATAATAAATAGGAAACACCTTCTAAAAGCGCTACAATTCTGAAGCTATTAAGTAATGAAAGCATAAATTAAATTTTATACAAAATTAGTTGATTTAAACTTAATAAACGCAGAAAAGACCGTTGGAAACAACAGTCTTTTCTTGGATTAATTCACCACAATACTACTTATAGGTTAAGTAATTATTTGTTTGCAGCCATCATGGCAAAGAATTTATCGATATTTGGTAAAATCACTATTCGTGTTCGACGATTTATAGCTCTATTATTTTTAGTATCATTTTCAACTAAAGGCTGGTAAAAACTTCGTCCTGCAGCAATTAATTGTTTTGGTGCAACCTGATAATCGTTCTGTAATTTTTTTACAACTGCGGTAGCACGTAACACACTTAAATCCCAATTATCCTTAACAGTAGCACTATTCTTCATGAGTTTGTTATCTGTATGTCCTTCTACCATTACATCGAGACTTTCTTCAGAGTTGATCACATTCGCGATCTTCTGTAAGATATCATTGGCCTTATCACTAATCTTGTAGCTTCCAGAATTAAATAACATTTTATCTGAAATAGAGATCATGACAACCGTTTCTTCAATATTGATTGCGATATCTTCATCTTCATCAATATTTTCTAACGATGATTTTAAGTTGAATTGCAAAGCCAAATTCATTGAATCTTTCAATGTCCTTGCAGTATTCATGTAAGCAGGCGGAACATTTTTTAAAGATTCACGCATTGCTATTTTTTGGTTTTCTGAAATTACCAAACCATCTACAGATACTAATTTCGTATTATTATCTTCAGTTAGTTCATTAATTTTAGAATTATAGCTGTCTACTCGTTGCTGTATTTTAGAAAACTTAGATTCTAATTCTTCTTTTTCGACTTTAGTTTTAGTCAGTTCACTCTTCAATTCTCCATGGTCCTGTTCTAATGCCAAATACTTCTTTTTGGAAACACAAGCTGTGAAAAACAAAGCTGATAATACTATTACTGAAATTCGTTTCATATTGTTTAATTAGTTTACTTTATATGTACGAGAGTAAAAGTCATACGGACCATCACTTTCTTAATTTGTGATTATTTTATGACCTAAATCATGTCAATAATCATGCTTAAATATCACATTTACAAAACACTATATCTTTAAAAAGTTTTCATTTTTTCTTTACGTTTTTTTAACTGTTTTGTTATCTCATTAACTGTTTCTGAGACGGCATCACGAAAATTATCGTGAGAAGACTCCGCAAATAATCGAGGACCTGGAACACTCAATCGTATGCCACAGATCATTCCTGTTTGATCGCTGGAGGTATTCTCTGTTTTGAAAAAGACATCTGCTCTTATAACAAAATCAAAACGGTTAAATACTGCTTGTAATTTTTCTTCGGTAAATGCTTCTAAACTTTCGCTTCCAGAAACATCATCATATTCATAATTAATTTTCATATCGTTATTATTAGTTTTTTTCAACATACGGCCTCTGGTGAAACCATGATAACAGTATCCCTAGCATTCTTGTCTCATTTGCTAAAATAGGACGAACAGACATTAAAGTTTTGTGAAAGTCATAAATACCTTAGTCTGTTTTTCTTAGTTTTATAGGATATTACAATAAAACCAACCAAATATGAAAAAAACGTTTCTTTACGCCTTGGTACTATTATTTTCTATACTGCCAATAACCCATCAAGGTCAATCCACAAAAAACAAGCGCAAAAAAAAGAGTAAAACTGAAGCTGTTCAACAAATAACTCCTAAAAAGGATTTAGAGAAAATTAAAGATTACGATAAGGTCATTACTAAGGATGCAGTTACAGATGAAGGTTTATTTAAAGTACATAAAGTAGGAGAGACGTACTATTTTGAAATCCCTAATGCGTATTTAGGAAAAGATATGCTTTTAGTGAGTAGGATTGCAAAACTCCCAGCTAATTTAGGAGGTGGATATATTAATGCAGGAACAAAAACGGGAGAGCGACTTGTCGCTTGGGAACGTTTTGATAAAAAAATATTAATAAAAGAACGCTCATATAATTCCGTAGCAGACGAAGAATTACCAATTAGTATATCAGTGAAATCAAATAATTATGAACCTACATTATTTGCATTTGATATCGCAGCATTCAGCAAAGATTCTACAGCGGTTGTTATTGATGTGACTAAGTTTTATAATACAGATGTAAAGTCTATTAGCGGCTTATCAGGTCGGTTACGAACCTCATATAAAGTTCGTAACCTCGACCCTTCTAGAAGTTTTATTAATGGGATGAAAAGTTTTCCGCAGAACATAGAAGTCGTGCAAGACATGACCTATAACGCATCAGAGCCACCATCTGCTGAGTCTGCAGAGACTATTAGTTTGCAAATGAATCAATCTATGATTTTATTACCAGAAGAACCAATGCAATCCCGTTTTGCAGATGACCGTGTCGGTTGGTTTACTTACAGTCAAGTGGACTACGGAAGTAAACAACTAAAAGCAGATCGTAAAACCTATATTCGTAGATGGCGATTAGAACCCAAAGATCCAGAAGCTTATGCGAGAGGTGAATTGGTAGAGCCAGTAAAACCAATTATTTATTATTTAGATCCTGCAACACCAGAAAGTTTACGCAAATACATAAAAGAAGGTATTGAGCTTTGGCAAGGTCCTTTTGAAAGTGCAGGTTTTAAAAATGCGATAATTGCTAAATATCCACCTACTAAAGAAGAAGATCCAGATTTTAGCCCAGAAGATGTTCGCTATTCTGTGGTACGTTACGTTGCTAGTGAGACTAGAAATGCGATAGGTCCAAGTGTGTCAGATCCTCGCAGTGGAGAAATTATTGAGAGTGATATTATTTGGTATCATAACCATTTACGCTCCTATAGAAATCGTTATTTATTAGAAACTGGAGCAGCGAATCCCAGTGCGAGAACTTTAGATACACCTGCAGAAGATATTGGCGAAATGATGAAAATGGTGATTGCTCATGAGGTTGGTCATGCTCTTGGATTGCCACACAATATGAGTGCAAGTAAAGCTTACGATGTTGAAAACTATAGAAATGGAGCATTTACTCAAGAGTTTGGGATTGCATCCACAATTATGGATTATGCACGTTACAATTATATAGCACAACCAGGGGACCAAAATATAAGGTTTATTCGTCAGATAGGTCCTTATGATCATTATGCCATAAATTGGGGTTATCGCTCTATTCCTGGGGCATATTCTGCAGAGGCAGAACGTACAACGCTTGACAGTTGGATTATGCAAAAAGCGGGCGATGTTAAATATGTCTTCGGAAAGCAGAGTTCTAGATTTGATCCTACGTCGCAAACAGAAGATATAGGAAACGATGCCATTAAAGCGTCTAATTATGCGCTTAAAAATTTGAAGTATGTCGTTCAAAATCTCCCAACGTGGACAAGCAGTCAGACTAACAATTATGATGATTTAGAAGAATTATATGGTGAGTTATTAGGATGTTATAATAGATATATTGGTCACGTTGCAGGAAATGTTGCAGGAGTAAAAGAAAACCTGATTACGCCAAGCCAGGGTGGAATTGCCTATCAAGCTGTTCCAAAATTGCTACAACAACAATCTATGGAGTGGTTGCATAAAAATGCGTTCGAAACGCCAAATTGGTTAGTAGATAAAGCCATGCTTCAAAATATTGATTATAATGGATATACTGAGCGTTTAAGACGTTTACAGAGCAGATACCTTAATGGCTTATTAAGTTTTGATAAATTGGGGCGTTTAATAGATCACGAAAGTATTGACGCTACAAATTACAGTGCATTAACAATGATGCAAGATTTAAGAAAAGGTGTCTTTTCTGAAGCTAATATCGCTCAAAATGTAGATGTGTATCGTAGAAATTTACAACGTGCTTATGTAGATCGTATGGCCTTTTTGATGACCGAAGATTTAGAATCTCAACGAAATGGTGATTACTATAATGTCTCACAGTCAGATATTAGAGCTTTAGTTCGGGGTGAGCTAAATACCTTAAAACGTCAATTGGCTCCTGCAGGAAACAGACAAGTAAATACAGTAACTAAGTATCATTATAGAGATTTAGTTAAGCGTATTGACGATATTTTAGATCCTAAATGATCTAAAGTTTCCGAAGAAAATAAATTAAAACACCTTCTTATTAATCTTAAGAAGGTGTTTTTTATGAACTATATTTTAAGATTCAACTAAAATGACCTCTACATTAATATATAAAATATGTGAAGGTTTAATTTTAAAAACGACTAGCCACAGTACTTATGTAACAACAAAGATTTTAATAATAAAATAGCATCTTTAAAACTCCTGTACGTTACTCTTTACGTACATATTATAGATGCATTTCAATGGGATTTAACCTGACCTAAATTAATATTAGGATATAAAAATAGAGAAGAACAAATAAACTAATGTATTTGATTCACTAACTTTACAAAAAAATAAGAATTCTCATATGCGAAAGCCAAGATTTTTATTATATTCCATTTAATAATTATAAACTCACTGACATGTCTTATATTATCATCGCTTTAAAACTTATCGTAGCTATTAGTTTATTGAATGTTTGGCTTATTCAAAAAGATAAACCCACAAAATGGCGAGGTGGTAATGCTCAAAATATTAAAGAAGAGTTTAAAGTGTATGGATTGCCAGTATGGCTGTGTTATTTGGTAGGTACTCTAAAAGTGGCTGGAGCAATAGGTTTAATTGTTTCCATCTGGGTGTTTTCGTTAGAAAGACCGTCTGCTTTAATTTTGGCAGCGCTATTAACGGGTTCTATATTGATGCATTTTAAAATTCAAGACCCTTTGTATAAATCCTTTCCAGCATTTCTATTTTTATTAATGTGCCTTGCGGTTGCTTTCTCTGGTTTTATTGTTCTCTAATTCAAAACATTAAAAAACCGAAGTGCTAAATATATGTTGAGAAGTGCATACATAAAGGCAGGAGCAGAGAGTACTAAAGAGTCTTTTATCTTTAAGCGTACCAAAAACCCTAATAACATTAAAAGGGCTAGTCCAGCGGCACTTATTGCAGCTAATATTTGCGATTGGTAATAACCAATGGCAAGACCAATACCGCCAACTAGTTGTAAAATACCAGTAAGCATTTGTTGTTGTTTTGACAATCCAAAACGCTTAAACTCTAAGGTCATTCGCTTTGAGGTTAAACAGCTTAATCCATAGAATAGAAATGATAAGGCCGAAAATAAAGTTACAATAGTAATTGCATTGATCATAACATAGGTTTGTGCAAAGATAAGTCTTTAGGTCCGGGATTACGGATTTCACCTATTTAGTAATAATATCTTGTTCAATGATTAGGAAGGAAAAAAAATCAGTAAGAACAAATTGTTACCACTGATTTTAAAAATATAATTGATTGGTTCATTATTACAATTGACAAACGATTCCTTGCCAAATTCTTAACATATAGCGAAAATCACAGCTTACATGAAGGGCTTCTGCAATTTGTTCAAAACCTTCCTTCGTTGCCTTTAGTGAACTCCCATGAAATGTCTGCAAAATTTACAAGAGGTTCTGAATACAGAATAGATTGCGTAGTCAAAGGAAAAGGTGATAATATACCACGAAAAGAAAAATAATACCTTCTATAGTTTCTCCTACAAAACAAGCCTCAATCTTAATAGACGGTTTTTTTTAATGGACATACTGCGATGACCTAAGGATTACTAATTTACCCTATAGATTTATGTATTCTAATCGTGTTTTCAGGAATTATGGGTAAAGGTATTACCAGTATGAATTTTGGATTAACTAAAATTAGTGGATACATTCCAGCCGGATAATTAGTTTCAATGAGATATGCAGATTCTGATGCGTATAATAACCTACAGTGATTTAGAGTTTCCATAATTCATAATATTTAGATGTATTTAAAATCAAACAGTCAACTAGTCATATATCCTCTTAGATTTACTTGATTTTGAAATCCTGAAGCACAATAATTACTTACTATTTTAGTATCTTGTCGATTAATAACTAACACATACTTTAATGAAGTCATTGACCATACAAGAAATTAATACTATTATAAATGGAGCAGTTTTAGGAGAAACAGTTCACACTATTACAGGTTTAGAACAAATTAAAAAAGCAAATAGTAACCAAGCAACATTTATAGGAAATAGGAAATATGCTGCCATGTGGGCAGATTCTAAGGCATCTTTAGCTATCGTAAATGACACAATAGATTTAGAGCCTGGTAATAACCGTGTCATAATAAAGGTTAAAAATGCCGATTTGGCTATGGCTAAATTGTTAGAGGTGTTTGCACCACCAGCACCTTATTTTGAAACAGATATTCATCCTACAGCAAGCATTGATGCTTCGGCAGCAATTGGAGAAGGGAGTAGAGTTGGAGCAGGCTGTTATGTTGGTAAAGATGTTGTTATAGGTAAAGGTGTGATACTGTATCCAAATGTGACCATTTTTGATGAAACTACTATAGGTGATCACACTACAGTATGGTCTGGTACAGTGATTCGAGAACGTTCTGTGATTGGGAGCCATTGTATATTTCATATTAATGTAAGTATTGGAGCAGATGGCTTTGGTTATCGTCCAAGTGATGATGGTAGAGGGTTGATTAAAATTCCACATATAGGAAACGTAGTTATAGGAAATCAGGTAGAAATTGGTGCGAATTCTTGTGTTGACCGCGGAAAATTTAGTTCTACAATATTAGGCGATGGATGTAAGATTGATAATCTAGTTCAAATTGCACATAATTGTATATTAGGTCGTTCTTGTATTATGGCAGGAAGTAGCGGATTAGCAGGCTCAGTAACCCTAGGTGATGGTGTTATGATAGGAGGAAGCGCATCTATTAAAGATCATACCACAATACATTCTGGAGCCACTGTAGGCGCTGGATCTGGTGTTATGAATGATGTGGCTGCAGGAAAAACGGTATTAGGTTATCCAGCAACAGATTCAAGAGAAATGTTAAAACAATGGGTTGCACTTCGAAAATTAACTAGATAATACAATTTTTGTTATTATCTTTGAACATTAATAAATAATTATTAAACATTAAATTATAATCTAATGAGTAAAGGAACAGTAAAATTCTTCAATGATGCCAAAGGTTTTGGTTTTATAAATGAAGAAGGTTCAGACAAAGATCACTTCGTACACATTTCTGGATTAATCGACGAAATTCGTGAAGGTGATGCAGTTGAATTTGATCTTGAAGAAGGAAAAAAAGGATTAAACGCAGTTAACGTAAAGGTTATCTAATATTCGCTTAACCAAAAAAACTTAAAGCCTGTCACTAAGTGATAGGCTTTTTTATACTCTAAATTTTATAAGTACTCAACATAAATATAATTTGTTTAAACAAATTTATGTAACCATTTGCTGTTTACAGCCTTAAAAACTCAACATTAATAAATAAGGAATAGAATATATTTTATGCGTTAAGCTTTTCATTGTCGTGAGCGAAGGCGAGATATAGGAATAAAAAACAACTCGAGATTTAGAAATTTAAGATGTTTTTTTATAACTCCAAACAGCCAAACCATTCATTACAAAGGCATATATAGTGTTTTTAATAATTGTGGAAGAATATCCATAAACCCATAACCTTTTAGCATCACCATACGTATGACTTCTACAAAGTATTTTATGGGGTAGGATTATTGTAACATAATTTTTTTACTTCATCTAAAACACGGTGAATCCTTAAATCTGATAATCCGATATTTTTCATCTTCTCAGAAGCATTAATCAATTCCTTGACCAAAATGACATCATTTTCTATGAGCTGATGCTTTTCCTTTTTCTTTAATGTTGTTAAAGTGGTCACAGGATATAATGCTAATGTGTCAATATTTGCTTTTAGCCCATTATTTTTTGGATAATCCCAACTTAATAAAGTTAGACCAACACATTTTGCATAATTTATGGCATCTTTTGTAAATCTGGTATTTGTTACTAACCAACCTTGTTTTAAATGTGTTTGATGGTTTGAATTTGTATTCCATTGTTCTTGAATATCTAAAAATCTAGAATTAATGTATAATGGTACTTTTACGTTGCTTGTGGTTTTGGCTTTAGCATGAAACTTACACTCTATAGCATACGAATTTTTACCTTTTTCTGCTAATACATCAATTTCGTGAGTCACACATTTGCCATTTAAAATAACACTAACTCTGGTTTTATATCCTTTTTCTTTTAATAGTGCACCAACTAGCCTTTCGAATGCATAACCAGTTGGTCCTAAATCGAACAGAGCACGTTTTAAACTGTAACGAGAAGCAGAGATTTTATTATATTTTTTTAATAAGGCAAAAGCTTTTTTATAGATTTCGTTTGAAGAAATACCATCATAAATATCAGGTTGAATGCTATTTACTATAGTTTCAACTGCTTCTTTGCATGCGCCAGTTGATACCAGAGAATGTTTTAATTTTTCAAACGAAAAAAGTTCCATCTTATCGTTATTCTTTTTAATATAAACTTGCTTTTCCATATTGTTTTATAGTTTTAAAATCTTAGAATTTCTGTCATAATACCAAATCGAATAAAAGATATTTGGTGATCAAAATAAATATTGTAATAATCCATGCCATGATAAAATTGCATAAACAAGCCTATATCTTCAAAAAACTTTGGATGATAATAAAAGGTAAGACTGGCATTGATTCTATCTAAATCAAAAACGTTCAAGTCATCAAAATTATCAAGCATTAAAGTTGCTTCAGCTTTTAATGAAAAATCAGCTCTTTCGTTTTTATTATTTTTTAAAGAAAACTTAAACGATGTAAATGAGTTATGCCATCTTAAACCACTATACTTACCTTGTAACTCTTGAGTCATCCAACTTTTCGGATGAATTTCAATAGAACTTTTAATGGTTTTAATGGCTTTCAATCTTTTACTATACGCCGTTTTAAGAATGCCGAATTCAACGAAATTAGTAGCGAAATTTCCTGATTTTAAGTTGATTGAGTTGTCGTCATTATAAAAATCACCATCTTGTCCATTGGAATGATGTGCTATTTTTCCGAAGAAAACCAAGTTATCAAGAGTTTCTTTTTTATTGACTAGATAGTAAACCGAAACCTGTGGAATATAACTTGGCGTTCTTACAGGAAACGATTCTTCATTATACATCCGGATTGTTATTTGAGCTGTTAACACCGCCATTAGTTTAGAGTCTTTTCGCTCTCTAATAATGAATGAGGGATTTACATTTGCTTCAAATAGTAAAGGTTCAATATTACCAATATCTGTTGGGAATGAGATATAACTATCACTTTGATTGATTAAAGCTATTTGATCTAATGATAATTTTGGTAATAGAGAATCTGCCTCCTGAGCCCTTAATTGGAAGCTAGGATATAAAAGAAGAAACAAAATGATGAATCTAGACTTCATCTCTATTTATAATTTGCTTTTACTACGATGTTTGTGTCTCTATTTATGTTAAAACTGGCTTTTTTGAAATTTGGTCGGTTGCTTAATCCAAAATCATCATAATTTGAAAAACCTACACCTTCAGCAGGTAATGGTAACATGAATTTTTTATTCATTTTTTCATTCTCATTTTCATCGTGCAAAATTGTTACAGCATATAAACTTTGAGGTAAATTGTTAAAAGTGACTTCTGCTTTTTTATCAATAATACTTACGTTTTCTTTTCTGTAATATTTTTTAAATTTTTGGTCTGATATAGAACCATCTTTATTGTATAAAGCAAATATTATTGTGCCTTCAGAGTTTTCTAAACCATTAGTTTTAATAGTTAATGAATAAGAATCTGATTTAATATTGCCAACTAATGTGCTAAACAACAGCAAACTTAATATGAGTATTTTCTCCATAATGATTTATTAAATTTCACTAAGGCTACAAGTGAAAAAGTTAATGTCATTGACATTCTAAAAATCATGGCTTTTATAGTTTTAGCTTCATAAATTCCACCATTGTTAATGTGAAACTGTAATGCAATAAAGGCAACGATTAAGATTACCAAAGCTGTAATTAACACCCAAAAAGTCCACTTTGTTCTTTTTATAAAGCCATAAACTGCAATTAAATATAAACTGCTGGAAATAAAATTTGCCCAAACTATAAACAATACATAGTTTCCTTCTTCGGCTCTTATTCCAAACCAATCAAAAATTACAGAGCTACTTAAAAATAAAGTGAGCAATGCAAACAGTGCTAAAATAATAGCACTTACAGTGTTGATAATATTTCTATTTTTCATTTGATATTTATTTATTAGTTGATTCACCAAGCCACCATTTTGGTTTGACTTGCTTTTTAACTAGTCCGAATTTTGTGATGGAATTTGTTTTGATATGTGTAATTAAATCTTCAACAGAATCGGTTACAAATAGCAGTTTCATATCTTCTGGGCTGATGCTTTCATTTTCTGCCATTATTTGAATGTGATGACACAATTCCTTATGATATTCTGAATCAAAAATAACAACTGGAAAATCTTGGATAACTCTAGTTTGTATTAAAGTTAGAGCTTCAAACAGTTCATCTAAAGTGCCAATTCCTCCTGGCATCACTACAAAAGCGTATGAATATTTTACGAGAATTACTTTGCGTAAAAAAAAGTATGGAATGTTAATCCATTTATGAAGATACGGATTTGGCTTTTGCTCAAAAGGTAGAATAATATTGCACCCAACTGAATTTCCACCAGCCTCAAAAGCACCTTTATTAGCAGCCTCCATAATACCCGGACCACCACCTGTCATTACTGTAAAGCCTGTTTTTACTAATGCACCACCAATTTTTTCGGCATTTTTATAGTGCTCAGTGTCTTTTGTAAATCGAGCAGAACCAAAAACAGTGACACAAGGCCCAACAAAATGCATTTTTCTAAAGGCTTTTATAAAATTTAAAAACACCTTAAATGCAAAGGATAATTCTTTAAAACGCGATAGAGGACCACAAACAAACAAAGATTGATCTATAGATAGCTTTATTTTTTTATCAGTCTTCATGTGTCATTTTTATTTAAGATGTCTTTTTATAACTCCAAACGGCCAAACCATTCATTACAATAGCATAGGCTAATGTTTTTAGGGCAAGTGGTAAAATATCTTTAAATCCTGAACCTTTAAGCATCACCATGCGTATAATCTCAACAAAATATTTAATAGGGTTAAATTCGGTAAGCATCTGCGCCCATTTTGGCATACTCTCGATTGGGGTGAATAAACCACTCATTAGTATAAAAATTACCACAAAAAACCATGCAATAAACATAGCTTGCTGTTGCGTATCGGTAAAATTCGAAATAAATAAACCCATACCAAGTATTACTAGTATATAGATAGAGGTGTATGCATATAGTAGCAATAAATTTCCAAGCATTGGAACATCAAAAATAAGTTTTGCCAATATCAATCCAATCGTAAGTAATGCCATTCCAACGACCCAAAACGGAAAGAGTTTTCCAATAATAAATTGACTTTTCTTTATTGGTGTGACATTGATTTGCTCCAAGGTGCCAATTTCTTTTTCGCGCACGATGTTCATTCCTGAAAGAAATAGCGTAATCATTGTCACTAATAACACCAAAATACCAGGTACCATAAATGTTTTATAATTTAAGGTTTCGTTATACCAAAACAGTGGAATGGTATCGATGTTTATTGGCTGTATTTGTTTGTCTGAAACTTGTAATAAATCAACTTTTAAATGTTGATTAAAATGTTGAATAATCTGCGTTACATATACATTTTCAACACCAGCTGCTGCACCATCAATAGCATTAATGGTAACACCTAAATCGTTGTATTTTTCTTTTTGTAAATCACGCTCAAAATATAGTGGTATTTCTAAAACGACATCTACTTCGCCTTGCAGCATTGCTGAACTTGCTAATGCTTTAGATTGAAAATCAGTTAACATATCAAAATAAGTAGAGGCATTGAATTTTTCTACTAAAGCTCTAGATGTTGATGTATGGTCGTTATCGATATATCCAAACTTGATGTTCTTTACCTCAAAAGTGGCTGCGTTAGATAAAATAACGAGCTGCAATAATGGCAAAACAAAAATTATAGGAAGCATCCCTTTATTTCTAAAAATTTGCTTGAATTCTTTTTGTATGATGTATAAGATTGTTTTCATTATTCCAGTCTAATTTTATATTTCTTCACACTTAATGCAATAAAAAACACCGTCATTCCTAATAGAATTAAGGTTTCTTTCCATATATACTGTAATCCTACACCTTTCAGCATAATGCCTTTTAGAATGATGATAAACCATTTTGCCGGAATGATGTTACTAATTATTTGAAGAGGTAAAGGCATACTTGAAATAGGAAAAATAAAGCCAGATAATAAAATTACGGGAAGCATCAATCCCATTAAAGAAATCATCATAGCAGTTTGTTGTGTTGACGAAATGGTTGAGATTAATATGCCTAAAGCCAAAGCCGAAATAATAAATAGCACACTTTCCAATCCTAATAAAAATAAGCTGCCTTGAACTGGCATATTAAATATAAAAATGCTCAACATAACGATGACTAAAGCGTTGATTATTGAAAGAAAAATATATGGTAGCACTTTTCCTATAATCACCTGAAACGGTTTTAATGGCGACACCAAGAGGATTTCCATAGTCCCCAATTCCTTTTCTCTGGTAATGGAAATGGACGTCATCATTGCAGAAACCAACATCAAAATAATGGTCATAACACCAGGAACAAACATATATACGCTCTTTAATTCTGGATTGTAAACCATGCGTGTTTCAGGAACTATTTGATAAGCAATAGTGATGTCTTTGTTCAATTCTTTTTGATACTGCTGAAGGATAGCATTTACATAGTTAGTTATTGTATTTGCAGTATTTGGATCTGTGGCGTCTGTAATTATTTGAACGGTTGCTTTATGGTCTTTAATTAGGTTTTTACTGAAATCTTTTTCAAAATTCAAAACGGCTTTTACCTGTCCTTTTTGAAACACCGAAGCAATGCCTGCTTCACGAGTTATCATTTGTTTGATGCTAAAATATTTTGAAGCAGCTATTTTATTTATGATTTCTTTTGTGGTTGCATCTTTTGAATGATCCAAGATGGCGATATCCACATTATTAATTTCATTGGTAATAGCGAAACCAAACAACAAAATTTGAGCAATTGGCATTCCGAAGAGAATAAACAACGAACGCTTATCTCTAAAGATATGGTAGAATTCTTTTTTTATGAAGCCTATAAAACGTTTCATCCTCTTGCTAGTTTTAAAAACACATCGTTCATATTTGCTGCCTTGAACTGCTCTTTAAGCTTCTTAGGTGTATCTAAAGCTTCTATTTTTCCATTAACCATAATAGAAACGCGATCACAATATTCGGCCTCGTCCATATAGTGTGTCGTTACAAAAACGGTAGTGCCTTGATGGGCGGCTTTGTAAATCATTTCCCAAAACTGACGCCTCGTAATCGGGTCAACGCCTCCTGTTGGCTCATCTAAAAACACAATTTTGGGATCGTGTATTAAAGACACCGAAAAGGATAATTTTTGTTTCCATCCTAATGGTAAGGCCCCCACTAATTGGTTGGCCACTTTCTCTAGTCCTAATTCTTCAATCAAGGCCTCCGACTTTTCTTTGATTTTCTTTCTTGATAAACCATAAATACCACCAAAAAATGTAATATTTTCTTTAACCGTTAAATCGTCATACAAAGCAAACTTTTGACTCATATAACCAATGTTTTTCTTAATGTCCTCCGTTTGTTTATAAACATCAAAACCTGCTACCTTTGCTTCGCCAGAAGTAGGTTTAGAGATGCCTATAAGCATTTTCATAGCTGTTGTTTTTCCTGCACCATTAGCTCCTAGGAATCCAAATATTTCTCCTTTTTCAATGTCGAAAGTAATGGCGTCTACAGCTGTAAAATCTCCAAACATTTTAGTTAAGCTTTTTACTTGTATGACTTTATTATTATTCATGATTTTGCTAATTCCATAAAGGTATCTTCAATAGTAGCTACTGTTATTTTAATTTCTATGTTGGTTAAATTTTCCGATTCTAAATACATCTTTAATTCTTCTGGATTAAAACTCGTTCTCTTATCGGTATAATGCACATACTCACCAAATGGATAAACACTATGATTGTATTGATACTCTTTTAAGCTATTGATTAGTTGATACATATTATGTGCACGAACATTATAAATAGGTTTTGAGTAATGTTTTACAATAGCTTGAGGTGTGTCAATTTCTAAAATCTTCCCATCTTGTATGAGTGCGATTCTATCACATAAAGCGGCTTCATCCATATAAGGTGTAGACACCAAAATAGTAATGCCTTTTTGCTGCAGACGCTTTAACATTTCCCAAAATTCTTTTCTAGAAACAGGATCCACTCCGGTCGTAGGTTCATCTAAAAATAATACTTCTGGTTTGTGTATTAAAGCACAACACAATGCTAACTTCTGCTTCATTCCGCCAGATAATTTTCCCGCTCTACGATTTTTAAAGGGTTCAATCTGAACGTAAATTTCTTTTATTAAATCGTAGTTTTCCTCAATAGTGGTTCCAAAAATAGTTGCGAAAAAAGTCAAGTTTTCTTTAACCGTTAAGTCTTGATAGAGTGAGAATTTCCCTGGCATATACCCAACATTCTTTCTTATACTTTTATAATCTGCAACCACATCAAAACCGGCCACAGTTGCTAAACCTTCATTTGCAATTAGAAGTGTAGTTAATATCCTAAATAAAGTCGTTTTACCAGCACCATCTGGACCGATTAATCCGAAGAGTTCACCTGGCTTTACGTCAAAAGAAATATGCTGTAAAGCCTTTACTTTTTTATAGGATTTTGATATGTTTGAAATAGTAATGCCCATTTATTCAAAATAATCATTGTATGCATTAAGGTTTCCCTCTATACTATATTTTAATTTTAACGCTTCTTTCAGGGTTTTAGCTTGAGAAAGCGCTTCAATTTTATCCATTAATGGCAAGAGCCAAATATGTAAATTATCGTGTGAAGCACCTTTCATAGTGCAATTTTTTATGACATAGTTTTTGTCATTATTCAGTCGTTCAGCTAATTTATAGTAGTCATCCAATGTCTTAGCTGTTTGTGTTTTGATTATATTTTGCATGTTTTGTACACCTTCCTTGGTTTCTGTATTGGCTGGCCATTTACGACTATTATCCAACTCAATATCCTTGATCCAAACATTAGCATATACGTTTGAGGTATACTCGTTGTGACCTTCGTTTATAAGTTCAACGGGTTGCTCAACAGTTTCTATTTTAGCTTCTTGTTGTTTAGTGTCTTTGCAGTTTACTAAAGCCAAAAGGCTTATTGCGAAAATTACTTGTTTCATGGTTTATTTATTATTAATTATTAGCATCTGATTTGTTTATCCATAATTCTGCAGGCATTCCTATTTTTAGACTTCCGTCATTGGTAACATCTATTTTAACTGCATAAACTAAGGCAACTCGTTCTTCTTTAGTTTGAATTATTTTTGGCGTGAATTCAGCTTCCGAAGCAATCCAACTAATTATTCCTTTATAAGATTTCATAGTATCCACATCATCAATTTTTATAGTAACTTCTTGCCCTATTTTAATAGTTGCCAATTGTGTTTCGCTTATATAAACACGTAGTTGCATCGTACTCAAATCGGCAATTTTATAAAGAGGTTTTCCAAAGGATGTAATCTCGTTTGGTTCAGTATATTTGGTCAAAACCGTTCCGTTTAGTGGATTTATAATTTTGCTTTTTTGAATTAAATCTTTAATTTGTTGCGATTGCACATCAATACTTTTTAGTTCATTTACCACAGGTTCATTTTGGATTTCAACACTTCTAATTTGGTTCTTAATAACGTCTATTTCTCCTAGAACATCATCCAGTTGTTTTTGTGTGCCTGCATTATCTTTAATGAGATTTTGAGCTCGATTTTTGTTAGTGTTTGCTGTATTTAATTTTGCATTCAATACATTAATTTGCGATAAAACACCTTTAGATTTTGAGCTAATTACAGCTTTAGATACTTGTAATTGATCACGCTTTAAAGCCAGCTGAATAGTATCAATATAACCTATGAATTGGTCTTTTTGAAGCACATTTCCTTCGTTAACATCAAACTGCATTAGTTTCCCATTGTTTTCGGCGGAAATAGTAATTTCTGTGGCTTCAAAATTTCCATAACCATCAGCTTTACTGTTAGAATTATTACAAGAAAATAAGCTTAAAGTAACAATGCTTAGTCCTAAAATATATTTGTAGTTTTTCATATGTCTATTTTTATAGTCCTTTAATGACATTGTAATTTGCTTTTGCGAGTTGTAATTGAATTTTATGTTTTACCAATGTATTTTCATCTTCGTATAAATTGGTGAGTTCCGTGATGTATGCCGAAGAGGTAATAACTCCATTTTTAAGTTGTGAGTCTGCTGATTTAAGTACCTCTTTTCTAAGATTTATTATCGATAAATCGGAAATGATAAAAGCTTCAATTTTAGTGATTTCTTTTTGTTGCTGATTCAATTCAATGTTAGTGTTCAGTTTAAAAATTTCGGTTTCGTTATCTATAATATCTTTATTGATTAGTAATGATTCGCGTTGTTTTTTATTTGATTTCCAATCAAAAATATTCCAATTCAACTTGAAACCTACAGTATAAAATGTTTGAAACGAGTTGTCTAGCATATTCAGTCCTGGATTACCATAACCACCAGTTGCAAACCCAAGTAATTTAGGTGTGTTTTGTTTAGATAATACACTTTCTGAATTTTCGATTTCTTCTTTTTTAAGTTGAAACAACTCTAATTCTGGTCTGTTTAATTCATTTTTGATTTGGGTTTCTAGAAGAGGACTTTGAAATAGCGTTGATGTATATAATGGCAGACTTATTAAACTTGAAAGTGTTTCAATAAGCATTGTTTTATTACTTTCTAATTCTTGGAACTGTTGACTTATTTTTAATAATTCAGCTTCTAAAATTTTATCTGAAGACGGTAAAATAATACCATATTTGACACCAGATTGCACTTCTTTAAGTTTTGCTTGTAGTTGAGTGTTTTTAGCGTTTAATAATAACTTAGATTCTTGAGCTAATAAAACAGAGAAATAGAGTTGGTTTATTTGTTGTTTTAATTGATATAAACTGACTTCAATTTGTTTCTGTTTTGTTTTAAGTTGAGCAGATTTTAAATTTAAAGAAGCATCTGTTACTCCACCATTATAAATTAACTGATTTACAGAAATTGTTGCCCGATATTGATCATTATTTAATGATTCTATACTCGAATCTGGAATTGGCACTTCTACCACATCAGATTGATAGATTGCTTGTGCGTCTAAATTGAATTGCGGTAATCTTGAAGTGGAAATGACATCTGATTCCAATTCATTTTGCATATCGAATAGTTTTGATTGTTTTACTAAAGGATAATTTTGAGTCACTAAAGTATAACATTCCTCGAGCGTAATGGTTTGTTGAGCAACACTGGGCAGAACACTTAAGAGGATTAGAACGATTATTAATTGTTTCATTTTATGTATTCTTTATAGAATTAATAATAAAGTCAGCAACTTCCGTTTTACGATTTTCAATTAGTTGCTTATAAGCTTTATCATTTGTATTTGTAAATGCCATTATTAATGGTCTGGCCACAAAAGGAAAAATATTAAGTGCTAGAATATTGATGAATAATTGTTCTGCACTAATTGGTTTTAGTATGCCTTTTTCAACTTCAGTTTTGACTTGTTTCTTGAATTTTTCTAAATTAGGAAACCCTAAATTGTTTTTCATCTTTAAAATGAAGTCTGGATTTCTATTTAGTTCTTGAATGATGAAATTTGGTAAATATGGATGCTTGCTAATGAACGTTATATAGTTTGAGGTAAAATTTCTTATTTTGTCTTCAATAGAAGAGTCATCATTTAAAATAGTATTTAATTGAGGTGCTAATAGGGAAAAAGCAGTTTTAAAAACGGCCTCAAAGAGTAATTGTTTACTTCTGTAATAATAGTGCAACATGGCTTTGTTAATACCTGCTTTATCAGCTATTTCTTGCATTCTAGCGCCATCCATTCCCTTGACTTGAAACACGTTTTTTGCGGCGTTAAGTATTTGTTCTTCTGTATTTTCGTCTTTATTTGTTTTCATATTAAACTAGATGGTTTAACCATATGGTTAGCAAATATACAATATTTTATATATGAAATAGATGATTAATATCATGAAATTATTTTCAAATGGATTTACACTAGTAAATTAGGAGTATCATAACTAGCTAGCTTTGAGAAACCTCATTAGTTAATTTAATTAAAAGCAGCATTGAACGTGAAAAAAATAGTCTGGTAGATCTTTTTAGCGAATGAGGTAATTGGTACGATGAGAACTACTAGAGATTCTTAATAAAAACTATGATGTGCTTTATGTCAGGGTATTATTATAATTATGAGATAAAGCGAATTCATGTAAAACAATGAAATCTTAGTAATAAACGGTAGAATAATTTTTGATGCTACTGAAACAAAATTTCAGCTTTATATGAACCTATAATTATAATTATTATAAAGGATAGTATACAGTTAACATACCAGTGAAACATCGAAGAATGATATTTATAAATATCTAATTAATGACATAAAAGCGAAACTTTAAGAGGTCCTGAATTATATCAATTTACCCCTAAATAGGGGTGGTATGATGTAAAACAATTGTGAAAGTTTTCTTTGATCGCAATTGTGTTTTCCAAATAGTATTTAATTGGAAATGTTTACTGTAAACTTTCTTAATACTGGATAGTCTATTCAAATGTATGACGTTTTTCTTCTATTAAAGATGCGTTAAGTAATTGGTTAAATGTTCTGACAATATTAAAATCACGTGTAATTTCTCCAGATACAGCAATCCCTGAAATGCCAGTATCTAATATGGCTTCAACATCTGCTGTGGTAATACCGCCAACACCAATAATTGGTATTGGAGTTTTTAAGACATCTGTAATTGCAGTATAACCTTTTAAACCTAAAACCGGACTTAAATTGTCGTTCGTAGTTGTTTCTCGAAAAGGCCCTAAACTAATATAGTCAATTTCTTTATCTAATAACTTTTCACAATTCTCTAATGTATTTGCTGTTCCACCAATCATTTGCCAAGTATATAAATACTTTCTAGCAATAGTAGGGCAGACGTCTGATGGTCCTAAATGCACACCATCTGCTTTGACTTCTTTAGCTATTTTATAATGATCGTTAATAATTAACCGGGTTTGAAAATGAGATGTGATTTCTCTAGCTTCTTTGGCGAACTTTAATATTTTTTTTTCTGAACTAATTTTTAACCGTAATTGCACCAACTCTGCACCAGATGAACATGCTTTCTGGATGTTTTCTAGGTGTTCTTTTGGAGAATTTCCTTGGGATATATAATGTAGCTTAGGTATAATCATGTCTTTTTATTCTAATCTAAAAGGGGACTTTGTCTTTCGAAACTTTAAATAAATATATGAACGGCAAGATATAAATACTTTAATTAAAAAGCACTAAGCATTTGCATACTCATTAATTATAATACCAAAATGGTGTGTTTTATAAGTCAGGTAATTATACCTTTAATACTTTAGCATAAAACCTTTACGCTGGATTATATTTTTAGTAGGATTAGTCATCGTTCTATTAATTAGTATGACAATTTTGTCCAATAATTTATAAGGGTTTATATATCATTGGAAGCGCTATTATGCGTATTGGCTTGCTGTCAACTGTATTGGAATTGTTAGCTTTAGTGATAAAACCTCTGCTTCATAATTGTATTAGTTTAAACTTTTGGTTATATAGCAGACCGAATTTAAAAAAGAGGCTTCAATTTTGAGGCCTCTTTTTTATAAAAATGTGTATTTGATACTTATAGAATTAGCCAAATATCATTTAATTAATAATTATTTTCTTGTTTACTTTTCCAGTGGTAGTTTCAACGATCACGATATAACTCCCTGAAGATAATTGAATTGGAATCGACATGGACTGCTCATCCGTATCGATACTCCATGCTTTTACTTCTTGTCCTAGATAGTTGAACAAACTAACATTCAGTATTTTTGTACCTACAATTCTATTCAATTGTAATTCGGAAATTGAATTATTCATATAAATCTGAATGCCATCTAATAAAGTTTCCTCTTCTATAATATTTAGATTTGGCTGAAACACTAGAAAAAATCTATTTTGATAGACACCTGCGTCTAGATTAATTGAAAAATTTTGGTTTGTAATATCATGTGTTTCACCTGTTACATTGTCTTTAATATAGAGACTAGTGTAGTCTTCTGCGTTTTCTAATCCGTCAACCTTAATACTTACAAGTCCACCTTCTAATGTTTGAATACCTAATGGAATTTCTTTATCAATACCAAAGTTATTAGTTGCTTGAATCACATATTTTTTATCGTCAAGAACCCAATACATGTCATCATCAAAAACTTCGTACATTTCTGCATCATATCCCCAGTCTACGGCATCGGTTGTGTTATCATCAAGGGTAAGCAAAACTTCACGATGACTTATTTTAGGCGCATCAAAGCCAATTCTGAATTTTGGTCTAAGATCATTGTTTAGGTTATTGTTAGTTGTTGCCTCTGAATTATCGGTTCTCATGAAAACAGAATTTCCAGAAAATTCCTTTGCAAAAACACGCTGACTATTGTTGAATTGAATTTGCCCACCATTTGTATCACCCACGACAAAAAAGGCCTGACCTACAGGGATATATTGTTTTGGCGGTCCTTTTACTGATGATCCTGCGGTGCTTACACCTGCAACAGGTGGACTCGAGGAAGCTGAAACGCCTTCACCTCTAGAATAGGTTCCATAACCTGCTTGATATTCTGCTAAATTATGGCTGTCACCACCATAATGTTCCCAAAAATAAAGAGTACCAGTTATTGAAGATGTTCCTGGAAATGTTCCATTATCTTCAATAAATTTATTAGCATCTATAGCAGACGGATATGGATTTCCAAGCAAATAATCATTATTGGAGTCTACCGTTAATTCAATAATGCCATTATTTGGTTTGCCAATAAATGTATAGTTTTGTTCTACAGAACTGGTGTTAGAACCTTTCATGGTATATCCTTGGCCTGCTTTTACTTCTGAGGTATTACCTACATTTGCCCAGGCGCTATACCCCAAACCGGAATCTTCTAATTTATACATCCAATAGGTGCTTAGTTTAATTGGTAAACTTGTTGTTCCGTCAGCATAAGTATAATTAGAGCCAAAATCGATTTCTATCATATTATTTGTATCTGTACCACCTCTTAAAACTTCTCCAATGGTAAATGCAGTACCCCTTGAATTAACCGGCGAGCTCCAGTAGTTGTACCTAAAGCTATTTCCCGAGCCCTGCTGATCTATTTCTATAGCCCCACTACTTGCCACATTAAAAACACTTCCAGTATCTTGTAATAATTGGGAATTTCCTTCCAAGTCGATTTTACCGTTTAGTTTTAAATTAGTTGTAACACGTAAACTATTATCGTTTATGGTTAATGAGGCGCCACTTGGAATTTCAAGATTTGTAACTATACCGCTATTGTCAGGCTGAGCTCCAATTATAGGGTATGTCGTTGTTACTAAAGGAATAATATTAATGTAATCATTTGAATGACTAGGAATACCGCAGGTCCAGTTTCCTGCATTATTCCAATCAGAACTACTTTCTCCTGTCCAATAATTTATGATTCTTGATGTAATGACTACTGAAGTAACACAACTACTTGAATTTGAAGATGTAAAGGTATATGTATTTGGATATGCGGTTACCAACCCGGTTCCTGAAATACTGACGACACTTGGTGTGAAACTATAGGTATTGTTGGCATCATAGTTTATAATTTGGAAACTTCCCGTCGTAGTTGTGCATGTTGGTTGGGTAATGGTGCCTATTATTGGAATAGTATTTATGGTTTCGTTTTGATCAATAGAAATAGCGCCAGTGGTAGAAAGCATTCTACCTACTAATGTGCCACCTTCAGCCATACTAACTGCTCCAGGATTACTTATGAGGTTTCCACTCATAGTCGTTGAAGTAGCCATGGAAATTGCGCCACCAGACAGCCAAAATATACTTGCTGGTGAGGCGCAATTAATCAAAACTACTGTAGCACCTGCTGCGGTTGAAAATGCGCCTCCTATTTTAAAGATAAATTGGGCATTAGAAATACCTTGTGCATCTAAAATGAGAGTCCCTACAATAGAGGCTGCACCTCCTTGAGAATAAACTCCTGGAGTGAGTGTCTCTCCATTACCAAAAACTGGAATATGACTCTCTGTAGTTGTGGTATTATTTATTTGAACACAAGTATCAACTAAGTCTAAGTTTGCTTGAATAGTCATACTATTAGCAATTTGAATACTTCCATTTATTACCGAAGGAGATCCAAAACCAGTTACGGCACCTGCATCTGTACCAATATCACGTGTAATGTTTGAGGTATTTTCATTAGATATAGCTCCATTGGATGTGTAAATACTAAAATTTTCAATGGATCTAAGATTAATTTGAGAAATAGCAGTATTAGTTCCGAAGAAGAAGTAGAACAGAGCGATTAAAAAAATAGGACATAAGAATTTTGTTTTGATTATCATGGTTTTTGGGTGTTAGGATTCGTATATATACTTGTGTTTATTGAAATTATTATTTAAGCAGACAATTCATCAATCTCTCATCTAATGTCGATATTAAAGGAGTGAGAGCGAGTGTGTTTTTATTATGCGCTGGCGAATTAGGAAAGCACACTGTATGTGCGATTAGAATAATTTAATAAAACCTTTAATGAATAGCAGGATTATTTGAAAGCTCTCGGTACATAGAATGTCGAATTAAAAAAAGAGGCTTCAATTTAGAAGCCTCTTTTTTATAAAAATGTGTATTAGTTATTTATGATGCGTTATTATTTAGTTTATGATTATTTTCTTATTTTCTTTTCCTGTTGTAGTCTCAACGATCACAATATAAACTCCTGAAGCTAATTCAATTGGTAACGAAACGGAGTGCTTATCTGGATTTATACTCCAAGTTTTTACTTGTTGTCCTAAATAGTTGAACAAATTAACATTCAGTATTTCTGTATCTACAATTCCATTTAATTGTAATTTAGAAATTGAATTATTCATATAAATTTGAATTCTGTCTAATGAAGTCTCTTCTTCTATAATATTTAGACTTGGTTGAAATACAAGTAAAAAACGATCTTGATACTCACCAGCCTCTAGATTAATTGAAAATTCTTGGTTTGTAATATCATGTGTTTCACCTGTTAAATTGTCTTTAATATAGAGGTTAGTGTAGTCTTCAGCATTTTCCAACTCATCAACTTTAATACTTATGAGTCCGCCTTCTAATGTTCTAATTCCTAATGGGATTTCTTTATCAATACCAAAGTTATTAGTTGCTTGAATTACATATTTTTTATCGTTAAGAATCCAATACATGTCATCATCAAAAACTTCGTACATTTCTGCATCATAACCCCAGTCTACAGCATCAGATGTGTTGCCATCAAGAGTAAGTAAAACTTGCCGGTGACTTATGTTAGGTGCATCAAAACCAATTCTGAATTTTGGTCTAAGGTCATTGTTAGTTGTGGCTTCTGATGTATTGGTTCTCATGAAAACAGAATTCCCAGAAGATTCCCTTGCGAAAACACGCTGACTATTGTTAAATTGAATTTGTCCGCCATCTGCATCACCTACCACAAAAAATGCTTGACCTACAGGAATATATTGTTTTGGAGCTCCCTTTACAGATAGTCCTAAAGAGCTAACGCCTGCAACAGGTGGGTTAGAAGAAGCTGAAACACCACCACCTCTAGAATAGGTTCCGTAACCTGCCTGGTAATCAGCCAAAGTATGGGCGTCACCACCGTAATGTTCCCAAAAATAAAGAGTGCCAGTCATTGAAGCGGTACCTGAAGATGCCCCATTGTCTTCAATAAATTTATCAGCATCTATAGCCGATGGATATGGATTTCCAAGCAAATAATCATTATTAGCACTTACCGGTAATTCAATAATTCCATTATTTGGTTTGCCAACAAAGGTGTAATTTTGTTCTACGGCATTGGTATTAGAACCTTTCATAGTGTATCCTTGTCCTATTTTTATTTCTGAGGTATTTCCTACACTCGCCCATGCGCTATAGCCTAAGCCAGAATCTGCTAATTTATACATCCAATAGGCGCTTAGTTTAATTGGTGAACTTGTTGTCCCGTCAGCATAAGTATAATTAGTTCCAAAATCAATATTCATACTATTATTTGGGTCTGTACCATCTCTTAAAACTTCTCCAATGGTAAATGCTGTTTCTCTTGAGTTGACCGGTGAACTCCAATAATTGTACCTATAGCTATTTTCTGTTCCTTGTTGGTCAATTTTTATAGTGCCAGTACTCGCCGCATCAAAAACACTTCCAGTATCTTGTAATAATTGGGATTCTCCTTTTAACTGAATTTTACCGTTTAGGGTTAAAATAGTTGTAATTCGTAAGTTGTTGTTATTTATGGTTAATGAAGCACCACTTGGAATTTCAAGATTTGCAACAATACCACTATTGTCAGGCTGAGTGCCAATTACAGGATATATTGTTGTTACTAAAGGAATAATATTTATATAATTATTTAAATTAGTAGGGATGCCACAGGTCCAGTTTCCTGCATTATTCCAATCTGAACTAATTTCCCCTGTCCAATAATTTGTGAGTGGTCCTGTGTTAATGACCACGTTTATTGAAGTGGCAGTAAAACTACAACCACCTGCAGTTGTTGTGACTGTAAATGTATAGGTGTTTGGAGCTGCAGTGACCATTCCTGTTCCTGAAATACTTAACACGCTTGGAGTGAAGACGTATGTATTGTTGGCGTCGTAGTCCGTAATTTGAAAACTTCCCGCTGCTGCTGCGCATGTTGGCTGCATAATTGTGTCTACTCTTGGAATGCCATTGTTCATTATGGAGCCATAAATAGAAATGGCGCCAGTGGTAGAGAGCATTCTTCCATCTATATTACCTCCTGAACCTATACCAACTGCTCCAGGGTTACTAATTAAATTACCACTTATGGTTGTTGAAGCTGCCATAGAGATTGCGCCGCCAGAAAGCCAAAATATATTTGACGGTGAAGCGCAATTAATTAAAACGACTGTCGCTCCTGCTGCGGTTGAAAATGCGCCTCCTATTTTAAAGATAAATTGTGCATTAGGATTTCCTTGTGCATCTAAGGTTAGAGTCCCATCTAAAGATGCCGCAGCTGCTTGAGAATAAACCCCCGGATATAGCGTTTCTCCATTACCAAAAACGGGAATATGAACAGCTGTTGTTGTTGTATTATTTATTTGAACAACAGCAGCATTTAAATCCAAGTCTGCTTGGGCAGTAATACTATTCGTGTTATGAATATTACCATTTACAATTGAAAGTCCTCCAAAACCAGTTATGGCACCATCATCTGAACCAATGTCGCCCGTAATATTTGTAGTCGCTGTGTTTGATACCGCGCCTATAGATGTATAAATACTGAAATTTTCAATAGATCCAAGATCTATTTGTGAAAAAGCGCTATTAACGCCTAAGAAGAATAGAAAAATTAAAGAAATACGTGATAAGAATTTTGTTTGGGACATCATGAGATTGTGTTTAATATAATTGATATTCGTGTTTCCCTATTCATTGAAAGTTGTTTCAATTTTAGGTAGGTTATGTGAGCAAGGTGAGAACACTTTGTCTTTAAAAGTGTTAATAAAATGTTAAATTATATGAAATACATGTATTTTATCGCATTAATTAGTGCTTCAGCGATAATATTTGGATTTCTATAAAATAAAACAGGTCTATTGTGTTTTTATAGAAGTATAGAAATAAAGGTATTCGAAATCTTATTTAGATTCATAGCCAATCACTTTTATGATTAAAGGCACTATTTAAAACATATCTTATTCTATTTTGAAATTGATTTAGGTAAAAACCTAAAGCTTATGATTTCGTTCTTTATTTTTTTAACAAAAGTCCTTTTAAGATGTTAATAAAATTGAAAAGTTAGTTAGGATAACTACTAAACTAGATTCTAAACTCACGAGTATCTCTTCTGCGATAGCGAGGCCATGAGATTCGTAAATATCTTTTAATAAGAAATGAATAATCAACCATAAAAATATAGTGTAACGGCATTAAACTTTCACGATTAAACAAAGAGAACTGTCTAGAAAACAGAAATAGACCTAGCCATACGTTAAATATATATTAATTGATATAGGTCAACGATAATTGGTGCGGCAGTTCTGTAAATTTGTTTATTAATATTTTATAAAATAGAACATGAGTAAGCAATATTTATTAACAACATATAACAAAAATATTAACCTAAATAACAGAGTCGTTATGGCGCCTATGACGCGCAGTAGAGCAAATAATGAAGGTCATGTGCCAACTTATGGTTTACAAGGCTTGTATTACGAGCAACGTGCATCAGCGGGTTTAATTATTACAGAAGGTTCGCAAGTATCTACTGATGCTGTAGGTTACATTAATACTCCGGGTATTTATTCAGATGAGCAATTAGAAGGTTGGAAAAACGTAACTAAGCGCGTACATGATAAAGGAGGAAAAATCTTTATTCAATTATGGCATGTAGGACGGATGTCTCATCCTGATTTTCATAATGGAGCATTACCGCTTTCAGCTTCGGCTATCAATCCAAACGATAAATCATATACTCCAGAAGGGTTTAAAGATACTGTTACGCCTAGGGAAATGACCATTGAAGATATCAAAACTACGGTTAGAGATTTTAGAAATGCAGCTGCAAATTCAGTAAAAGCAGGTTTTGATGGCGTAGAAATACACTCCTCTAATGGCTATTTATTTCATCAGTTCTTTAATGGAACGTCTAATAAAAGAACAGATAATTATGGCGGAAGTATTGAAAACAAAGCCCGTTTCTTTTTTGAAGTTCTAGACGCCATTAAAGAAGTTATTCCGCAGGAAAAAATTGGCGCACGTTTTAATCCTTCATTACACGGTTTATTTGGTATGACTATGGATAAAGATACCATCCCAACGTTTGAATACATCATTAAAAAACTAAATGATTATAATTTAGCATACGTACATCTTTCTGAACCCTTTACAGATGTTTCAGAAATACCTTATGCTGTGACAGAAGTTGCCAAGCATTTCCGACCTTTATACAATGGAACATTAATGATCAACACTGCTTTTAATCAACACAAAGGAAATAAAATAATTGAAGAAGGTCATGCAGATTTAGTAGCTTACGGTAAGCTGTATATCTCTAATCCAGATTTAGTAGAACGTTTGGAAAATAACTTAGATTTATCAGAATGGGATGGAGATACGTTTTACACAACAGGAGCAAAAGGGTATACAGATTATCCAAAAGCCTCTAAATAAATAATTTAATATTAAAATAAATAGTTTATGAAATTTACAAGAAAAGCAAACGCTGAATGGAAAGGCAGTGGAAAAGAGGGACAAGGAAACTTAACTACTGGAAGTAAGGTTCTTAACAAGACACAATATTCATTTCACACAAGGTTTGAAGATGAAGAGAAAGGAACCAATCCTGAGGAATTAATTGGTGCAGCTCATGCCGGTTGTTTTGCCATGCAATTAAGCTTCTTATTAAACGAAGCTGATTTCACAGCAACAACTTTAGATGTAGATGCTACGGTTACTTTTGAAGATGGAGCTATTGTCAAAATTAGCTTAAATTTAGAAGGAGATGTACCTAATATTGATGCAGAACAATTTCAGCAAATAGCACAGAAAGCTAAAGAAGTATGTCCTATATCTAAATTATTACAAACAGAAATTGAATTAATAGTAACTTTAAAAAACGCATAATAATGGCAAGTACAACAATAAAAGCATATGGTGCAACAGCATCAACAGAGGCTTTAAAACCTTTAGATATACAAAGAAGAGCCGTAGGAGCGGACGATGTAAAAATAGATATTACCTATTGTGGTGTGTGTCACAGTGATATACATACCGTAAGAAATGACTGGAAAGGATCAACGTATCCAGTAGTACCTGGACACGAAATTATTGGTCGTGTTGTTGAAGTTGGTAATGGTGTAAATACTTATAAAGTAGGAGATTTAGTAGGCGTAGGTTGTATGGTAGACTCTTGCCAAACCTGTTCTTCTTGCGAACAAGACTTGGAGCAATTTTGTGAAAAACGAGCCACATTTACGTATAACAGTCCAAATAAACATATGGAAGGCACACAAACGTATGGAGGTTATTCAACAGCAGTAGTTGTAGATGAAAAATTTGTACTAAGCATCCCAGAAAACTTAGACGAAGCAGCAACAGCACCTTTATTATGTGCAGGAGTTACGACTTGGTCTCCACTAAGTCACTGGAAAGTGAAAAAAGGAGATAAAGTAGGTGTGATAGGTTTAGGAGGTTTAGGCCATATGGGTGTTAAATTTGCGAATGCTTTAGGGGCACATGTGGTCATGATAACAACATCACCAGAAAAAGGAAAAGATGCAAAACGATTAGGTGCTCATGAAGTTTTAGTATCAAAGGATCAGGACGATATGAAAAAACACCAAGGTAGTTTTGATTTTATCTTAAACACTATTCCTGTAGGTCATGAAATGGATCCCTATTTAGGATTGCTTAAGATTGATGCAACAATGGTTTTAGTTGGCGCAGTAGAGCCTTTGAAGCCATTTCACGGAGGAAGTGTCATTATGGGACGCAAGCGCATTGCTGGTTCTCTAATTGGTGGTATTAAAGAAACACAGGAGATGTTAGATTTTTGTGGAGAACATAATATTACTAGTGATATTGAGCTTATAGATATGCAAGATATAAATACAGCTTACGAGCGTGTTACTAGTAATGATGTTAAATACAGGTTTGTAATTGATATGAAATCGCTTAAATAAAATAGTCTTTCGGATACTATTTAAAACAGCATCTAAAGTAGTTTTAGATGCTGTTTTTGTTTGGGCAAACTCTTGTGTTCATTGAGATATCAAAACTTTAGAAAGCTATCCAAGGTTGCGACGCAAATCGTTTAATAACTCTAGGTTCTCAATAGTGTTTAAAAGACCTGTCTTTATGGGATATTGAACACACTGTTCACAATTGAAAACATCGTGTGGATGGTTTGGCTATTTTTCATAATTCTGAATGGTAGTTGCTGTACCACCAATCATTTGCCAAGTTTATAACTAGTATCTAACTACAGTAGGGCAGACGTCAGTTTTATCTAAATAGACACCATCTTCTTTAACTTCTTACGCTTATTTATAGTGCCCATTAGTGATTAATCGGGTTTGAAAATGAGATGTGATTTCTCGACCTTGTGCAGCTATTTTTAATGTCTTTTTCTTCTGAAATATTCTTCATCCGTAATTGTACCAATTCAGGGCCAGATGAACATGTTTTTTGAATATTTTACAAGTGCTCTTTTGGAGAATTTCCTTAAGTTACGTCATGCAGCTTAGATGTAATCATGTTTTATTACTGCTCTACATAGTGGTTGTTATCTTTAGGATGCGAATTGTCAGATCAAGTCAACCTCTGGAACGTATTCAAGGGTATTATTAATATAATGTAGCAACATGTACAGCGCGACTGTTTGTTGTTTATCTATGATCTCTTTATTTAAAATGAGCAATCATTAATTTAAAAACCTCTACAGGTGTATCACTATGCCAAACACCTCCTAAAACACCAACGCCTTTATAGCCCAAGGTATCAAAGGCTTTTAAATTATCTGCTGTAACTCCACCCATGCCTACAATAGTTTTATCAATATGAGATACATCAAAACCACGACCTTCTTCGCCTTTTTTTGAAATAGATGAAAAGACAGGACTTAGCAAATGATAATCAAACTCAAAATAACAACCCTCCAAATCTTTAGGTTTATGAAATGAAGAGCTTATTGTTTTGCCGAACATATCAAGACCTTTAAAATATTGACCAGGATTATCTATATGATCTATTCTATTTTGTTCTTGAAAATGAATCCCTTTTAATTTGAATTCGTTTATTAATTCATGATGATAATGAACGACTATTTTATTGTGATACTGTTCATCTATTTGATTTAAATACTCACAATGTGCTTTATAGTTTTTATGAGGTTTTCTCAAATGAAAATGCTCTAAACCTGCTTCAAATAGCTGTTTGAGTAGGTCAATTTCTTTTGGGAGGTCATCTACGGGCGCTATTATAATAATCATGGAGTCTTTGTTTTAATTACCAAATATTAAATGGTAGCAGCTAATCTACAGGCTTGATTAATAGCTAGTTTTGCATCTAATTCAGCAGCAACATCTGCACCACCAACGACATGAACTTTTATGCCCTCTGCTTCTAATGGCTCTAGTAATTCTTTAAGTGGCAACTGACCTGCGCAAATAATAATGTTATCTACCTCTAACACTTTTTGCTCTTTATTTTGAATATAATGCAAGCCAATATCATCAATTTTTGTATACTGAACGCTGTTGATAAACTGGACTTTTTTCTTTTTCAATGTAGAACGATGAATCCAACCCGTAGTTTTACCTAAGTTACCACCAAATTTACCTTCGCTGCGTTTAAACATGAAGATCTCTCTTGGTGATGGATTAACTTCTGCGGTTACACATTCAATTCCACTTCTAGCGCTCATTGTTTTATCAATTCCCCATTCTTTTAACCAAGCGTCAATGTTTAATGAGGTACTTTCACCTTCATGTGCTAAATATTCTGAAACATCGAAACCTATTCCGCCTGCTCCAATAATTGCAACACGTCTACCAACCGGTTTTTTGAATTTTAAAACATCAATATAGTCTAATACTTTAGGGTGATCAATACCTTCAATTTTTAAGGTTCTTGGTTTGATTCCTGTCGCTAATATAACTTCATCAAAATTACCACTTTTTAAATCTTCACTAGTGACTCGCGTATTTAATTTTACAGTGACTTGATGTAATTCTATTTGTTTATTAAAATAACGTATCGTTTCATAAAATTCTTCTTTCCCCGGAATTTGCTTCGCCATATTAAATTGTCCTCCTGTTTCCTTTTCGGAATCAAAAAGGGTAACGTCATGTCCTCGTTGTGCTGCGATGGTTGCCGCAGCTAATCCTGCAGGTCCTGCGCCTATAACAGCAATTCTTTTCTTTATTTTTGTTGGAAGATAATTTAGTTCCGTTTCATGACATGCTCTTGGGTTTACTAAGCAACTTGCTACTTTCTGTTCAAAGACGTGATCTAAACACGCTTGATTACAGCCAATACATGTGTTTATTTCGTCCGATCTATTTGCTTCTGCTTTATTTACCCATTCTGAATCTGCTAAAAACGGACGTGCCATTGAAATCATGTCTGCATGACCTTCTGCCAATACTTTTTTAGCTGTTTCTGGCATATTTATTCTATTTGAAGTTACTAACGGAATCGAAAGTTCTTCTTTCATTTTTTTAGTTACCCAAGTAAATGCAGCTCTTGGTACTGACGTTGCGATGGTTGGTATTCGTGCTTCGTGCCAACCAATTCCTGTGTTTATGATAGTGGCACCAGATTTTTCAATTTCTTTACCTAAGGCAACTACTTCTTGCCAAGTACTTCCTTTTTCTACTAAATCTAACATGGATAAACGATAGATGATGATAAACTCGGTTCCAACTGCTTCACGAGTTTGCTTTACTAATGCAATAGGTAAACGCATTCGATTCTCATAGCTTCCGCCATAATTATCAGTGCGCGTATTTGTTCTTTCTGAAATAAATTGATTAATCAAATACCCTTCAGAACCCATAATTTCTATACCATCATAGCCCGCTAATTTTGCTAGTTTAGCAGAATTTACAAAATCACGAATGGTACGTTTGATACCTGATTGTTTTAGTTTAAATGGTTTAAAGGGGCTAATTGGTGATTTTATGGCCGAAGGTGCAACCGCAAGCGGATGATATCCGTATCGTCCTGCGTGTAAAATTTGCATGCATATTTTACCACCTTCTTTATGCACTGCATCTGTAATTACCTTATGGTTTCTTGCGTGTTTTTTTGTACTCATTCTTGCGGAAAAAGGGCCTGTCCAACCTTGTACATTAGGTGCAATACCACCAGAAATAATTAAACCAACGCCACCTTTTGCGCGTTCTGCATAATAGGTTTTAATAAAATCGTAGCCTCTTTTTTTATATGAAATCACTTTTTCTTTGGCTTCAAGGGGGCTTGTTAGGTGTAAATTATCATCTCCAATAAATTCTGGACCCGTCAGTTTAGGATCACTTGTAAAAAACATGGGAGCGATAATTTTATCATTTTCTATATCTTCTTTAAGTCTTAAATGCATGGGCATACCCCATAAATTACGAACAGATGTAATACCATTGGATAGATATAAGCCAAGTTCATATCTATCCCATACATGAACATGCATATCTATAAGACCAGGGGTTAAGTATTTGTTTTTTGCATCAATAATTTCAACACCCTTCATTTCAATATTATCCGATATATTTTGAATTAAACCCTCTTTTATGAATACCATTTTGTTAACTAAAATAGTGTCTTGATTCATTGGGATAATATTTGCATTGGTAATTAGATAGGTGTTATTAGCAAATTTATTGTTTTTAGTTTTTAAATAACTGGTACTTTGTTGATCTACGAGTATAACAATGACTGAAGAGATTAGTAAGATCCCAATAAGTATGGCGATAAATTTAAGAACTCGTTTTACTATTTTCATACTGAATTTAATAATTGCTATTATTCTATGTGATACTTATCAAAAAGATAGCAACTTGCTTTTTTACAACGTTTACTTACTAAAGATATACTATCCGACTCAGTACTCTTGACATATACATCATTAATATAACCCAGACCCTTTAAACTATTTTCATTCAGCACTAAATTTTTTTGAACGAAATAGTTATAATACCACATTCAACTCTAAATATAGCACTGTAACTAAATGTTAATATACCTTAGTTCACTAGTCCTTTTTTATTCCGTACTGTTTTCCACTTGTTTGAGTGGAAACATTTTCCCTTTGTCATCGGCTCGCCACAGTGTATTGTCTTTTATGACTAAGCCTTCACTCACCTCACCTGAATGATGCACATCAACACGTATAACTTTTTCATCATAGTCATGGCTAATGTTTGTGGCCAAAGTATGTCCAATAGCTATTCTATCTACTTTAAATTTTTCAAGCACCTGATTCACATGCGCTGTGCTCGCTTTTTCACCAAGATCATCTGCACTCCTGTCTAGCGCTAAACCTCTATAAAATAGTATGCCATTGGCATCATGTATCACACTGCCGTCAATATTCCTTCTTACTACATCATCAGTCACAAAATTATTTTCTGCTTCTTTGTCAATGGATTGAAGTGAAGGATCCATGCTTAATACTTTAGGAGAGATGCCAGCATGTACAAACAAAGTACTACCAATTTTCAGCATCACAGGTTTACTCCTTAACCAGTGTCCTAATTCTGATTTTTCAGACCATAATTCCCGTTGAGACAAATCTGTAGTGCGAAAAGTACCATAATATTTAGAGGCAACGGACTTGGTTCTCCCATCTAATAAATAACGTTCATGATTGCCCAATACAAAATGAACATGTCCACCAGCCAACTTAGCTTCCCCCTCTAATTTGTAAATTAACCATAGCAAAGGAACAACATTCCTACCGCGATCAACCATGTCACCAATTAAGACTAAATGACCGGTGCCATAACTCCAGTTTAAAGCATGATCTATTACACCGTTCACCTGTAATAGATGAACCATAGTGTCAAACTCACCTTCCAGATCTGAAATAGCGAATAGCTTTTTAGGACTCGGAATACTCAATTCTGAACGTTGATAAGCTTTTCGCAAAGGAACTGTAAATTGTGTCCCTACAGCATTGTCTACTATAACTTCAACTTCGTTTGTTACGTCTTGTCGAAGTACCTCGGAAGGAGCTTTGCCGTCTCCATTAATATAAAGGGCATAACGTGTATCATTTTCGGTTAGAACATAAGGGCCATCTTGACGGACAGGAATATTTTGATAGTCGAGAAATAGCCATTCATTTGAGTACCCCAAATAGCGACCATCGGGTGCTTTTATTCCAATTCCTGTAATTCTACTAAGTAAGGCAATAGATGCGATTACAATAAGTAAGAAAGCACAAAATAATTTTACTATTTTTTTTAACATTGTGTTTTTATTTTAAACTCTAAAACTAAATTTATTAATCTTCAGTGCTTACATCTGAATAAGACCCCTTATAACGTCCTGTTATAATTTCGCCATCTGGCCGCGTAAATTCAAAATCTAAATCTATTTCATCTGCGGATATAGCATTTATATGCACAATACTAGCAACTGCTATATTTTCTGGGCGTACTGTATAATCTCTTAGAATCGTAGTCGCTAAATGAATATTAGAAGGATCATAACCTGTATTTATGCGCATGTTATAATGGGGTACAGGAGTTATAGTGCGAGTCGTTACTTCGGTTGCTTCATAAAAAAAACTAAATTTATTTATATCCAGCCATTTTGGATGTGTAATAAAGGGATCATCTGCATTGAATAATGGATCTGCATTGAATAAACGGATATAGACACTTGGCCCCCTATTCCAAACATTAAACTCCTTTTTCCTAATTATTGCGGTATTTAAAGGATAAAAAACACCTTTATAATGAATGCCATTTCTATTGTCAATAGTCGGTTCTGGGTCTATATCAGAATCAGAAGAGCAGGATTGGATGGCGATGGCTATTAAAATAACTAAGAATAATTTTGCCGTTTTCATTTTAAATTTTAAATAAATTTTATTTATTCTTTAGGTTGATACTATGACGAATTAATGTTCTTTTTGTTACAAAAAGAGAGCGTTTTCTTTAATTTGATTAATTGTTGGATATGGATACTTTTGTTCTAAATAATCTCTATAACGATGTTTTTTACTTGCAACAAAAAGGACCTTTGTCCATAGCTTATTATATAATTTCATTTCGTTTAAGGGCCTCTTTAGGTTTTCTCACCAGTACCCTATTTTATCCTCTTTTGCAGCAACCAATAAACCGGGTTCTATAAGTGCTGTTATCATAAAATGAGCAACTATGCACGGTGCTAAACTACGCTCAGAGACTAAGTAAACAATGGCTAAGGCAAAGCCTAATAAGGATGTGGAAATAAAAGCATTTACTCCAGCTTTTCTGTTCTTTATTCCCCATAATAGATGGATGATTCCAAAAGCTAAACCTGATAATGAGACCTGCACTATAACAGAGAAATCATGTGAGTCGAGATAATCCATAATCCACTTTCTATAAATCACCTCTTCCATTATCCCTGCAAAAACAGCTGCAAGAATTGCGACTACTTTTAGTCTATCCATTTTGAACATATGGTACTTTACTTCTGATATTTTTGCTGCACTAAAGCAATATAAAATCACTGTTAATAACGCCAACGCCCAACTTAAGGCAGTCCCACTATTACTATTTGCAAATCCTAAATATGAAATAAATCCCATTGGGTCAGAAAAAAAACTAACGACAACAAATGAACCCCATAAAAAAATCATGGAAATTAAAATAATATAAATTGACTTCTTATTCATAACATCTGATTTAAAATTCTTGTATTATCATTTAAAAATTTGTTAGATTTAAGAAAAAATTTCAGAAAATATATTAAAAAGTATCCCTTTCATTTCTTTTGAGTGCTAGTAATATTCGCGAATAAAGTACGAACTATAAGTTAAGTGTTAATTTATACAATTAGTTTTTTAATCCGTTAGCTTTCGCATCACCCATTCTAAGGGTCCAGATTTGTTATATCTTCTCCAAATAACAGCAAATAAGATACACAGTAAACTAAATACAATTGCATAAATCACTGAAAATTCAATTGAATAATTCCCTATTTTAGAAGGGTTTATTACTTCAATAATTCCCATTCCAACAATGACGTGTGCCACGTATAAGGTTAATGCTAATTGGCCTGTTTTATTTAAGGCATCAATGATAAAACTGTTTTTAAATTTCTTGGCAATTAGTATACACGCTGAAATTATCGCAAAGGCAATGGCAGTGCCGCTGAACATATAAATGGGTAGTGGTGGCATTGGTTTTGTTCCAAAAATTTCAATCAGTTCCAAAGTAACTTCTTTGTTTCCTTCTGATAAAGTCGAGATGGTTAGAAAAGACACAACTTGAATAGAAATAAAAATGATGGTACTCATCCAAAATGTTTTTTTTACGAATTTGTCGTTGTGTAAATCCTGTTTTCCGAACCAATAACCAAAGAGCATAAAGGCAGTCCAAGGCATTACTGGATGAAAACCATTTAAAAATAGATTTCTAATAAAGCCTTTAAACGTCCAAAAATCTTGATAATCTAAAGTGGCAAAAATCCAACCTGTCTCGTAATTTAAAACTGTTATTAGAATTGGATACACTAGAATGATGCAAATACCTGAAATTAGGATTGTTTTTTCTTTACAAGTTAATAGCACCAGTGTGATGGCCATATAAATCCCATAAAAATGTAGAATATCTGCTGGCCAAATTGTGATGTATGAAATACCAATAATAAAAAGAAACAAAGCTCTTTTGGCTATTCTAATTCGAGCAACTTTTATTTTCGCTCTATCTCTATGGTTAATTGCTGAATTGGTCATTAAAGCAAGTCCAACACCTGCTAAAACTACAAATGTTGCTGCAGCTTTTCCGTCAAAAATACTAGCGAAAGATTTTACCCAAAGTTGGCCATTTTCTCCAAATACTACTTTGAAATTGACGACGATCATTCCGATAACTGCCAATGCTCGCGCTACATCTATTCCTATTATTCTTTGTTTCATTACGTATTTTTAGTTTGCAAAATGTTAATCTATTAATATATTTTTTTAGATTCTTCCTTGAAATAAACTGGTCTCCATGATAAATTCCCAAAGATTATCTTAAATCGATCTTTCCATGATTTACACTTTTTTAGATCTTTTATGATGCTCTTAAATTCTATCACATTAATTAACAGTGGGTTGTTGGTGTTTATACCTTTTGTTAACCCATAAATAACTTGTTCTTCTTCCTTTTGATAGGTTCCAAATATGTGATCCCAAATAATCAAAAAACCACCATAATTTTTGTCCAAATATTTTTTATTTGAACCGTGATGTACACGATGTACAGAGGGTGTATTAAAAACCTTATCTAGCCAACCTAGTTTACCAATACGTTCTGTATGTATCCATGTTTGAAATTGAGCAACTAGAATCAGACCTACTATAGCTTGAAAAGGGCTAAAACCTATGAGTATCATTGGAATTAAAAATATCCATTCTATAAAACCTTCTATAATACTCAACCGGAACGAAATGCTTAAATTATAATCTTTAGAAGAATGATGCACACTATGCAAAGCCCATAAAATTCTTTGTTCGTGCTCTATTCTATGCATCCAATAATAGGTCAAATCTGCGGCAAAAAATGCAAGAACCCAAGTCAGTAGGTTCATGGGTATAGAAAGTGGAGTCAGCCAATAAAAAGGCATTAAACATATAACCCCAATGGAACCGACTATTGTTTTTTCTAGAAACTGATTTGTTATAAAAATTAAAAAATTAGCACCTGTATCTTTCCATCTTCTTTTTTTTGAGGTAATTAAATCTATCAATGTTTCAATGAAAATTAGGCTAATATTGAAAATAAAAAAATAGCCAATGAAGGTCATTATTTGAGACTCTTCAAATAAGGATAGAAATCGTGTAAAACTCATTTTATGACTGTTTTAATTTTCGTTGTATAATTATGGCTTATGCGTCTCGATAATGAAATTAAAAATTAATTCCTAATTCCAATGCAAACCCAAAATTTCTATTGATTACTTTAGAGGTCTGCCACCTTTGAAAAATTCCTGCTCCAATGACAATTCCAAAATCTTTCCAAGGAATTATTTTCACTCCCTGATTAGCACTGAGACCTATTAAAAAGTTGGTTGATTTATTGTCTTCCAGATCTCTTAACACTTCCAGTCCGAGAGGTACATTTAAACCAAGATCGACATAAACACCAGGTGTTATTTTGATAAAGCCATTGAATCCAAAACCGAGGACATATGAATCAACAGAACTATACCCACGCTCTCGTACTATATCTGATTTAGATTTAGATTGACCAAAGCCTATTACAAAAGGAATAATAAGGTCCTTGTCATTGTCTGAAAACCCAGTATATTCTACATTCCAACCCTCATTATATTTATCTGTCACTCTTTGGAATGTTAACATATTAACCCACTTACCTAAAGGGACATAGGCTTCAAACGTGGATGCTTTTTTAGTTGAATTAGCGTTATCCAGTACGTCATCTTTTATCAGATTATGAGTTGTATTTACTTTTTGTGCATTAATGAAACTCCATAAGCAATATTCTAATGCTGCTCGGATTCTTTGTTCGTGGGTTTCGTAAATTTCAGATAAATTAGATACTGGAAAAACCTGATCTTCGTAATGAACGACTTTATAAAGTTCTTCTCCGTTTTCTGCATAGAAATGGAGCTCTATATAAACTCTAGCCGTTCTCTTATCGATACTTGTTTGTGCTTCTTCAATTTTCAAATGATTAACCCTTAAAGTTATCGGAACTCTGTCACCTGATTTAGGCAGAGCGGCATCCATAAAGTTTTTGATTGTTGTAGCAGTGCCATTCTCAAAACGTAATGTCACTTTCTTATTAGACTTATTTTCTATAACTCCAAGGTGGAGCTCTTGACGATTATCTATAACGTTGTCTATATAAAAATTTTGATTCGCAATCTCGAATGGAACTATTTTTAGATCTATAGTCGTCTGCGAAAAAGATGAACTATAACTAAAAAACACAAATAAAATACTAATAAATTTTTTCATAATTTTTGAATTTGATTCGCGCTATTATAATGAACTTCAACATCCTTAATTTCATTAATATCATACTTCAGTATTAAAGAGTTATTTGATATTGAAATGATATAGGCTTTTATCTTTTCACCATTTTTATCGCTCATTACAACGTAAGCACCGTTTGTATTTAGGATAAAGGTTCCTTCGTCTTCTTTACCTTCTGATTTTGAAGTGAAAGTCATGTCTTTTTTAAAGAGAATGTAATCGTCTTTTTCCTTTTTGTTGGGTGGATACAACTTACTTTCTATTTTATAGGTCTCTAGATGCCACTTGTTGAATAGCAGGTTTGTTTGGTCTTTCTCAAGAGAAGTATTACTTCCCATAGAAATTAATAACAGACTTGTAATGTTTAAAAGACTAATGATTACAATCGCTCTGATACCTCTTTTTAATTTTTTAGAATCTTTTTTCACTGGATTTATTTTTGTTCGTTTATAATTGATGGTGCAAATATATTTAGACAAGATCATTTTAATGATTCTCCCTATAATACCAAACAAAAAAAAGTGTCTTCGTTTATAGGGAAGACATTTTTAAAACCATAAAATGCTTTTAATCAATAGTTTGAATAAATAATGATAGTGTATTTAATACGCCTCATAAACAATTAATTATACATCTATCTGTTATGTATACTACCCAAAAGCATCACGATTACTATTTTTATTGTCAAAAGAAAGGGGATAACGTTAAAAGAAGAGTCAAGAATATTTCAAATTTATAGCCATTTATACTTTAATAGATATAACGAGCCTATTCAAAATTTTATAACCTAAGGGAAACATTAAAAGAAAAAAGCATAAGACCATTGAAAAATAATAAATATGAACACACTAAAAAAAAACCTCAATACATTCTCGGAATATAATGAGGTTTGTTAGCGTCATAAAGTTAGAAAATCAAACGTTTCGTTGTCGTAGATTCTCTAGCTGTTCAACATTCTTAATTTATACAATTTTAATTATTTAATGTTGTGCTGAAAGCGAGGTTGCTTTTTTATTCTATAACGTTGTGATTTGTTTGCATAGTCTTAGTAACAGAAATTGTCAATAACAAACTAGAATGGAAAATGACCAAGCTTAAATGCAACATTGTTTTATTTGGTCTGCTGCGGCAGCACGCTTTGCTCAGGTGTAGCGCGTTTGAATACCTCATGCAGTTGATACAGACTGAATAGAAAATCCCTGTAGGTTTTCGCAAATGAACTAGAACTAGCAATAAAGGAGAAACGTTGTTACCTACTGGCGTTACTTTTTTTCATGCTTTTGAATCGATTATTAGTCAACTTATTTTACGATAACATAGTTAGGAACAAGAAGACACCTTATAATTAAGGTGTCTTCTTACTTTAGAGGTGGTATTCTTTATAATCTGTACCCCAATGAAATTTGAAACACACTATTTTTAATATCCGGATTTTCACTAATCGTTGTAATGCCATAATTATATCGAACTTGGGTAGATAGCTTAGAATTGATATTGTATCCAAAACCAAAATTAAGTCCAAAATCAAAACTTGAGGCGTCTGTATCAGCATCAGAGATTGAACTCTCATTAAAATCAAATTTGTCATTTACTAAAAATGATATTTGTGGCCCAGCTTCTAAACTAATTTTTTTAGATAAATAATATTTTGCCATCAAAGGTATTGCTAGATAATCTAATTTTATTTTTACTGAATTTCCAACTTCCGAACCTTGTCTAGAATACAATAACTCTGGTTGAAGTGAAAATTTTTCATTTATCTTAAACTCAGCAAACCCACCAATGTGAAAAACAAATAAGTTATTTCTATCTGTTTCACCTCCCGCTATGTTTGAAATGTTAAGACCTGTTTTAAACCCGAAATCAATATTTTGACCATTGATTAAATTTGATATTCCGAAAATTGCAATAGTTGATAATAGTAATAATTTTTTCATAATTGTTATAGTTTTAATTTATTTTTAAGAGCTAAGTCAAAAGCTGTGCTAGTTTAGCGAAAACATATCTATAACCGATTCCAATTCCAGTTTCATAAGTAAAATGTTTTCCGACGTTTCTTCTAATTCCTCAAGTCGGTATAATTGAAATATCACTAATTACACTAACATTTTCCGTATTAGAAATAACAAACCAATCTGGATGATAGCTGGTTTTTAAAGAAATAAAATTTCCACTATTCCCATCAATTCTACGAGATTTCCTTACTCTTTTATTCAAATTATAATATAGTCTTGGTTCGAGTGTAATAACAGGTGTCATTAAAAATCTAGTTCTATCGTAGAAACTTCCTCCCCAAATTCCGCTGTCAAATCCGATTTCAGTTCTTAATGCTATTGAGTTTGTGAGTTTAGATTCATTGTGAACCCAAATCCCTAAAAATCTTGTTTGAATGCCGTAAGTCGATTTTTCTACGCTAGCGGTTTGAGATATAGCCATTAAAGCCATTCCACACAAAGCCATTGTTAATAAAACTCTTTTCATTCAGTTTAATTTTTGTTCTAAAGTCTAATTTGTAGTTAAATGTTGCATAACACGTAATGTTTAAATAATTTAGACAGTTTGCAATAAACCGCTATAAGAGGCTGTTATGTTGTTCCCATTCTCGCCTACGAGATTTACCTTTATAACCTGATTAGTACCCGTACCAGTTATGGTTACAGTACCGCTAGTTGCAATAAAATAGTTTCCATCGCCGGTTTCAGCATTTAAATTGGTACTTGCTTGTGCACTTACCAATTTAAATGCTGAACTTTCATTAGCAAATGTATAGGTCCCTGGCACAAGACCTGATGCACTATTTGTGCTCAGCTCTAAAAATATACTAGATCCATTTCCAGTGGTGTTCTCTGGCTCTGATATAGTGATTACAAATCCTTCTGATAATAAGCTAACGTCCCAATCAAAACTGCCATTATCATTTTCTCCATATCCCACTAAAACCGCAGTTTCTATGCTAATTTGCTCTCCTTCTATAGTCATTACATTATCTGAAGGTGTAACGTTATTGTCGTCATCGCTACTACAAGAGACAGTGACAAGATTAAGTGCTAAAGCAATTAGCACTACCAATTTTAAATTTTTCATTTAAGTATGTTTTTAGTTTTTAAATTAAGTTGCAAATATATTTTGAAATAACCTCCATAGTGTTTCTCCCTATAAACCCAAACAAAAAAAAGTGTCTTCATTTATCGGGAAGACACTTTTAATGTGGTTAAAAATCATATAATTACAAAGTTATATCAATCTATAGGCTTGTAAAGTTTTTTAAATTCGGTAGGGGTCATTTGTGTGTGTTTTTTGAAAGCAGTGTAAAAAGCAGCTTTGCTATTAAAACCTACATCTAAAGAAATAGCAAATATTGTATCTGGTTTAGGCTCTATGAGTTTCTTTTTGGCCTCTTCAATTCTAAAACTGCTAATAAAATCAGTAAAACTCATTTTTGCATTCTGGTTGATAGCCTGTGATATGTGATGAATGGATTGGTCTAATTTTTCAGCGATGGTATTCAATTTTAAATCGAAGTCTAAGTACATCTTTTCCTCATTTACGATAGCTTTTATTTTTTCAAAAAGATCTGAAGAATCAGATAATGATGACTTTGCATATTTCTCAATAGTAGAAGTGGGTAGATCTTCAAAATTTCCAGAATAAGCAAATACGGGGAAATGCATTATAGAAAATGCGAATATGAAGAAAAATATCGAATAGATGAGTGTTTCAAATTTTAGATAAAAATTAAAATTACCAATATCTAAACTGCCTAGAATTGTGGTCACAAAAACTATAATTTGTAGGAATACGATTGCGATTATGATAATCTTAATCCATTTGTAAAGGTTTTTTTGATTTTCATTTAATTCAATTAGTAATGGCGCCTTTTTTAATTTCTTATAGGCAAGAAACATAAGTGCAATATTGATAGAACTCACCAAAATATATTCCACTAAGACCAATATGCCGTAGTTTGAAGTCTCCAAAGCTGCTACAAAACCTTGTAAATCTTGATTTTGATCAAAAGGAAGAAATACTAAAATTCTGAGTAGGGTATACCCAACTACTATAGGCACCCATTTTTTTGTATTTATTTCAGATTTGGTGTAAAGAGCTATGAAATAGTAAAATAATAACCCTGTAAAATGATAGAAAAAGTAGGTGACTCCCGAATAGGTTACAGGTATTTGGTTAGTGATTGAAAGATGGTAGTCTAATGCCGTAATCACATAAATAAATAGTAAGAAGGATAAAACATATCGTATCCTTTTGTTATTTCCAAGGCCAAATTTATTAAATAGAATAAAAATCATTAGGACCAGTCCAAAAATCACACTTAATACTGGAAAAACACTTAAAAAATTCATGTCGTAAAAGTAAAAATTTGTTCCATAAAACAATGTAAAATTACTAATATATTTAAAAACAGGAGGGAAGGGATGATTTTTTAATCAGTACTAACGAATGGTATTTTCAATGACTACATTTAGATAGCATTTAACATAGCATTGAAGTTGTACAAAAGACTTAAGAAATTTTATAAATGCTTTATTGGTTCCTCTAATTTTAACAACAGAAGAATAACCTAGAATGATGTATATGATTCTTTTAAATGATTTATTTAAATCAGATAGTAATCTTTCTATTTTATATTATTGAGTTCACGAATCATAGTTCCTCAATTTGGTGAAAAGCGAAAGTTATTCTCCAGTTTCTTGAAAAAATTTATTCTAAAAGTTTCTTCTGAAATGTTAATGAAACTTAAGAATGAGATTAGGAGCTAGCCAAAATTATTCAAGGTTAACGAGCTCCTGTTTATTAAATAGTAGATATACGAGTAAACATGCTATTAAGAAAGGACGCAGTAGAAAAGTGGAGAAACTTAGTTAATAGCTACAATAGATAAATTACCAGAAACAATTTTATTATTAATATCCACACCATTAAAAATGCCTGTAACTTTATTATCATTCTCTACAAAATATATAGCATTGATATAAATAGATATTTTTTGTAAATGAAACATCCCAGATACTGAAAAATCAAAATTAATTATTTGCCCTTTGTTTAATACAGTAACTCTATCATCTTCAATTATTATAGAATCATTTATACTAATAATATTAAAGTGGTATTTTTCTATTTTTAATTTTAGTTCGTGCCTAGTTTGTTCTATTTCAAATTTAAAAACATAATCTCCAGATGTACGTGTCAAAACCTGAGCAAATGGACTTTTTTTAGAAAATAGCAAAGGATTTTTCCTAATGTTGCTCTCCACTACTGTTCTATTTTTATTTAATTCTTGACAAAGTATTGGATCGAAAGATTTATCATTTGCTTCATCTTCAATTTCAGCTTTAGAGTTATATTTTTTTAAAATCATTTTACCAGAAATTGCTCTATCGTATTTGTCAAATCCGCAATACGTCCCAATTAAATACTGTCTTTCATTTGGTGATGATTTTCCAATAAAAAATATAAATTTTGCGCCTTCGCTCTTTTTATTACCTACATAATATTTGGTATTAATGTGTGCAAAGTCTTCACTCTGAGTAATATTACCATAAAATGTGTACGTATTTTTTTCCTCCTTTTCATTCACATACACGTAAATCATTTCTATGGTTTTCCAATTATTATGTATAATAACTTGACCCTTATTCATTTTACTATCTTCTCCGTAATAATAACATACATAATGGTGTTCGTTAATTTTGTCTCCTTTAGTTATTAATTCTAGTTGTTTGATTCTCTGTTTTGAAGTAAACAAGTCACTTTTAATAAAATCCGTGATATTTTGAAAACCTAAATATTTAAAAAATAAATTTTTGTAATCACCACTTATTTTGATAATTGGTTTTCCAGAGGCAGCTTCTCGCTGTTTATTATATAAATATTTACCGTTGACATAACTTTTTATAATTAGTTCAAAATCTCCTTTTAAGCTAGGTTGTTCAGTATTATAGTTTCCAAAACCATATAATTGAGAATCTTTATACTTAATTAATATGTTATGTTTAAGCTTAAAATGATTTACAACACTTTCGATTAACACATTAAAAACAGTGTTAGTTAAGTTTAAAGCGTCTAAATTTTGATTTTCCATTTATTTCCATATTAATCAGAAGGAATTACAAATATAATAAATAATATGTGGAATAAATAAATTGGAAAAATTTAAAATCTACATTTACAACCAAACCAACAAAATAAATATTAAAATGTTACGAAATTTATTAGTATTACTTATTTTTCTTCCATTATTCTCATTCTCTCAAGAATTAACAGTAAGCGGTAATGTCAAAACTGCTTCTGAAGTATTACTAGGAGTGAATGTTATTGAAAAAGGAGCTTCAAATGGAACGACAACCGATTTTGATGGAAATTATTCAATTGAGGTTAGGCAAGGATCCACTCTTGTTTTTTCTTTTTTAGGATTTAAAACTGTAGAAGTAGTTGTTAATGGAAAATCAAAAATTGATGTTCTACTTGAAGAAGATAGTTCTCAATTAGATGCAGTAATGGTTAAAGGATTTAGAAATGTAATTGGACAAGCTAGAAGAAGAGCAGAATCTGTACAAACAATTGCAGAATCTGTTGTTTCTTTTACCGCTGAAGATATAGAGACCAAGGGCATTAATAATATTCAAACATTTACAGACCAAATCCCTAATGTTAATTTTACATCTTCACAAAATATAGGAAATAATTTTATTACGGTAAGAGGAATTTCACAAATCAGAAATGGAGATGCACCTATAGCATTTGTAATTGATGGAGTAACGCTGCCTGACGCCAATTTATTAAACCAAGAATTATTTGACGTGGCATTGATTGAAGTTGTAAAAGGGCCTCAGGGCGCTTTATATGGTAAAAACGCTATTGCTGGTGCCATAAATATTGTTACCAATGAACCAACTAATACATATAGAAGTAAGGCTCAAGTTGGTTATGCAAACGGAAATTTATTAAAAGCACAGTTATCATCTACTGGACCTCTTATAAAGGACAAATTATTCTATCGTGTTTCTGGTTCATATAAAAAAGGAGATGGTCTATTGAACAATACAACTCTAGATCAGGCGCCAGATTATATAGAAGATTTAACACTTAGGGCACAATTAAAAGCTAAACTATCTTCTAAAATATCTGCTACGCTTACTGGTCAGGTAATTGACACAGAAGCAGGCGGTCTTTATTATGCGATACCAAAAGATGGTAATGCAAAAATAGCACCAGATGATTATGACAACATGGCAATCCTTGCAGATCAAGACGGAGTAGGAACTTTAAAAAGCACCTACGGTAATTTAAAGGTGAATTTTAATTTGAATAAAATAAAATTAACGTCGCTAACGACATTTAATAAAGTAGATAGAAATGCTTTTGGAGACTTAGATTTTACTGCTGCTGATGTATTAAGACAGGATCAAGATAGTAATACAAAAACCTTCAATCAAGAGATACGTTTAGGTTCCCTGAGTGATGAGGATAGTAAGATAAACTGGGATTTAGGTATGTTTTATCAAAACCTAGACAAAACACTTATAACGACAGCTACTGCCGATTTCGGATTCTTTTCACCACCATTTGCACCCTCAGGTATACAAAGTCCTCTTGCTATTGGTGATTTTACAAACACTTATAGAACCCTTGCAATCTTTGGCTTTATTGACTACCAGTTTACAGATAAATTAACGTTATCAGCAGGTCTTCGATTCGATAATGATAATATCAGTCAGGATAATAGAAGTGAAGGCACAAACCCAGAAAGAACGGATACACAATTACAACCTAAATTTTCATTAGCATTTAAAGCAACAGAAAACATGATGATGTATGCTAATTATGGAAAGGGTTACAGAACAGGTGGCTTTAACCAAGGTCAAACAGTTCGGTATGAAACATCTTTTGAACCTGAAATTACCGATAATTACGAGATTGGAATTAAAAATTCTTATTGGGATAATCGATTTATACTTAACATCTCAGCATATTATACCGATTTCTCTAATCAGCAATTATATGCATTAGTTCTTGATGGTGGCGCAGGGCAAATTCTGATTGGTAATTTTAATATTGCAGAAAGTGAATCTGTAGGTTTTGAAGCAGATCTTCGAGTACGTGCTTCAAATTGGCTTGATATATTAGGTAGTTACGGCGTAAGTAAATCTAGAATTATAAATGGTACATCAACAGTAAGTACTGGAACGAATGAGATTATTGATGTCTCAGGTAATTCAACACCATTAGTACCTCAAGATAGTTACAATCTTGGTTTGGAATCTAGTTTTAATGTTTCGGACAAAATAACTTTTAATGGTAATATAAATTTAGAGGGTACAGGGGAAATGTATTGGCATGAAGATAATGCAGCAGTATCACCTAGATATAGTCTCTTAAACGCCAGAATTAGCTTCACGTTTAATGATGATTTTTCTGTTGCCTTATGGGGAACAAATATTACAGACACACAATATATTACAGAATTTTTTGACCAAACCTTCTCTAATGGAGGTTCGGATTTAGCATGGTTAGGTCAACCAACCGCTTTTGGCACAACGCTTACTTATAAGTTTTAATTTATAAAGAAGAAACGTTTCATTAATATTTGAGTTAATTTTTAAGTGAATTAATGTGAATGCTAAGCCACTAAATGACCATTAGTGGCTTTTTTAATAAATATATATAAACACAAATAAAATGAGAGTAGCAACAGATATAGGAGGCACTTTTACAGATTTAGTCTGCCTTGGTTTCGACGAGAAAACAGGGAAGCCAACCGGAGTGAAAGTAGCAAAATCAGATACTACACCTTCTAACTTTGAAGAAGGTATTTTAAATACAATTACCAAGGCTAATTTAAATTTAAAAGAAATTAATTTTTTTGCGCACGGAACAACCGTAGTTATTAATGCATTAACTGAGCGGAAAGGTGCAAAAACAGCTTTAATAACTACAGCAGGATTTAGAGATGTCTTAGAAATTGCACGTTGCAATAGACCTGACTTATTCAATTTTAACTTTGTAAAACAACCGCCTTTCGTACCAAGATATTTACGGTTTGAGGTTGAAGAAAGACTTAATTATAAAGGAGAAGTTTTAAAAGAATTAAGCACAAAAAATATAACTGATATCATAAAAACGTGCAAAGAAGAAGATGTAGAAGCTATTGCAGTTTGTTTATTACATGCTTATAAAAACCCTAAACATGAATTAGAATTAGTAGATAAATTAAACCAATTATATCCTGAGGTAGAAATTATTGCTTCAAACCAAGTTACTAGAGAATGGCGTGAGTATGAGCGCACCAGTACTACAGTTTTATCTGGTTATGTTTTGCCAATCGCAAAAAAATATTTGAATAATTTAGAAGAAAAACTAAAAAGTCAAGGGTTAAAACAATCACCCTATATCATGCAATCTAATGGCGGAATTACGACGCTTAACGATGTGAGGTCAAACCCAATTACTATGGTAGAGTCTGGACCCGCAAGTGGTGTTTTTGGGGCAATTGCTTTAGGGAATGTTATTCATAAAAAGAATTTAATTGTTTTAGATATTGGTGGTACAACAGCAAAATGCGCGTTAGTAGAAAATGGACAAGTTAAAATTACTACAAATTATAAAATTGAACATTCTCGTACCGAAGCTGGTTACCCAATACAAACGCCCGTTATAGACATTGTAGAAATTGGAAATGGAGGCGGTAGTATTGCTTGGATTGATAAAGGAGGAAAAATGCATGTAGGACCAAAAAGTGTTGGAGCAATGCCTGGACCAGCAGCTTATGGTCGTGGTGGCATGAGCCTTACCACTACAGATGCCAATATTATAACAGGACGTATTCATCCAGATTATTTTTTAGGAGGCGAACTACAGCCTAATTTTAAAGGTATTGAAGACGCTTCAAAACCATTATGTGAAAAATTAAAGGGCTCAAAAGAGGATGTTGCTAAAGGTGTTTTACGCATCGCAAATGCCAACATGATTAACGCGTTAAAGTTAATTTCAGTAAATAAAGGATACGATCCACGAGATTTTACAATGGTTGTTATTGGAGGTGGTGGTGCTATGCATGGCTCTGATTTAGCCAGAGAGTTACAAGTTTCTGAACTAATAATTCCCTCGCACGCAGGTGTGTTTTCTGCTTTTGGAATGTTAATGTCAGATATTCGTAGAGATTATATACGTACCAATGTTATTACCTTATTAGATAGTCAAAAAGCGATTATTGAAACTGAATTTAAAAATATTGAACACCAAGCTATCACTAGTTTTAAATTAGATGGTTATACTTTAGATGATATAAAATTCACCTATTATGCTGATTTACGTTATGCAGGGCAAGAACATTATGTAAAAGTATTATTAGAAGACTTTTCAGAAAGTATGCCTTTAGAAACTATTATTTCTCACTTTCATAAGGAACATAAAAAGCACTATTCTTTTCAATTAGAAGCGCCTGTTGAGCTTGTAAACTTTCATTTAGTTGCTGAAGTAGCTGTTGAAAAACCAGATTTTCCAACACTACAGAAAACAGGTAAAAAAGTTGAAGATGCTATTTTTGACACTAGAAAAGTAGATTTTGATGATTTAGGAATTCAATCAACAAAATTTTATCATCGCCATTTACTAGAACCAGATATGACTATTTCTGGGCCAGCAATTATTGCTGAAAAAGACACTACAACGGTAGTTACGCCAGTTCATAAATTGAATATCGACATTTATGGTAACTTAATTTTAACACTTCAAAACGTATAATAATGGAAAAATTTACACTAGAAATTATTCAAGATGCCTTAGTAGCAGCCGGAGATGAAATGTTCAAAACATTAGAGCGTACCAGTATGAGTCCAATTATATATGAGTCTTTAGATTATGCCGTTGGTATTACAGATACAAAAGGTGAATTATTAGCACAAGGAAATGGTGTGACTGCATTTTTAGCAGCTTTAGATGCTGTTGTTAAGTCAACATTAGAAAAATTTAAAGGAGAAAACACTCTTAAAGAAGGCGATATTGTAATCGCCAATACACCCTATTCAGGTGGAGGAACACATCTATCGGATGTGTCTATCATCTATCCGGTTTTTTATAAAAAAGAACTCATCGCATTCACAGTAAATAAGGCCCATTGGACAGAATTGGGAGGTACATTTCCTGGTTCAGTATCAACAGTGGCAACAGAAATTTATCAGGAAGGGTTACATTTTCCATTTATAAAGGTAAAATTAGAAGGTGTTTTTAATCACGCTATTCTCGATTTAATTAAAGCCAATGTAAGATTACCAGAAAGTACTTTAGGTGATTTACACGCTGGTATTGCTGCAGCAGAAGTTGGTGCGAAACGTGTGGTTTCAATTATTGAAAAATATGGACTAGAGACTTATAAAAAAGCGACAGAGGATTTCTTGAATTATGGTGAACGTATGGCTATTGAAGCTTTAAAAACAATTCCAAATGGTGTTTATGAAGGTGAATCTGCGATTGAAGATAATGGTTTTGGAGAAGGCCCTTTTCCCATTAAGGCAAAAATTACGGTTACAGATACGGAGTTTATAGCCGATTTTAACGGTTCCCATCCACAAGTAAAAGGAGCAACTAACCTATCATTTAGCGGACTGGTAACAGGCTGTAGAAGCTTATTTAAAGCGATTACAACACCACAAATGGATGCAAATGGCGGATCATTTAGACCCATGAAAGTCCTTTGTGAACCCGGTACAATTGTAAGTGCAGAAGCGCCTTCGGCAGTTTCTGTGTACTACGAGGTTTTAATCACTTCTATCGATTTAATCTGGAAAATTTTAGCACCATTAATTCCAGATAAATTACCAGCAGGACATTTGCGCTCTGTGTGTGCCACATTTATTTCAGGCATTCATCAAGATACCAAGCAATTTTATATTCAAGCTGAGCCCTTGGCCGGTGGTTGGGGAGCTTCTGCTACGCACGACGGAAATCGTGGGCAACTATCTTGCGGAAGTGGGGAATCGTATAACATTCCTATTGAGATTAGAGAAATGCGCTACGGTATTCAGGTAGAACAATATGCTTTTCATAATGAAGGTGGTGGATATGGTGAGTTTCAAGGCGGTAACGGACAATATCTAGATTATAAAATTGTTTCTAATGGCGCACATGTTACAGCCGCATTTTTAGGAGAAAAAACGAAAACTTGGGGGATGAATGGTGGCTATGATGGGTCGTACAATTATTTTAAAATTATTCGAAAAAATGGTGAAGAAACGCGACATAATTTAGGAACAAATATAGCTTTAGAAAAAGGTGATATCGTTAGATGTGTTACAGCTACTGGTGGTGGCTACGGAAAACCAGCAGACAGACCAAAAGACTATGTAGCATTAGATGTGAAAAATGGATACATAAGCAAAAGCGAAGCAAAAGAATTTTATAACGTATAAGAATAGTTAAAATGGAAACTACACCTATTAAAATAATGTATATAAACCCTGTGGGTTTTGATGCTTACGATTCTTTTTTCGCTACGATGATCAAAGAAAACAAGTTTCCAGATACAGAAGTGCATGTGAGGTCATTGAACGCTTCTGTTGGTCAAATGGACAATTTAGAATATAGAACCTTTAACGCTTTAATTGCTTCCGATTTAATAAAAGCAACAAGACAAGCAGCAAAAGAAGGCTTTGATGCTTTAATTATAGGTTGTTTTTACGATCCTTATATTTTCGATACTCGCGAAATTTCAGGAGATATGGTGGTCATTGGACCTTGTCAATCTTCGATAGAAATTGCTTTAAAATTATCTAACAAGTTTTCTGTAATTATTGGTCAAAAAAAATGGGAACACGAAATGCAGGCTACGATCAAAGACTATGGCTATAAGGATCATCTCGCTTCTTTTAGAGCGGTCGGTATGACAGTACCAGAGTTTCAGAAAGATCATAAAGTAACCGAAGAAAAATTAATGGAAGCTGCTCAATTAGCGATTGAAAAAGACCATGCGGAATCCATTATTCTCGGCTGTACTTTAGAGTTTGGTTTTTTCAAAAAAATCCAATCCAGATTTAATGTACCAGTATTAGATCCTTCGTTAGCCGCATTAAAACAAGCAGAGCAAGCTGCTATTTTAAAACGTAATTATAATTGGAAACCTTCAAGACAATGGAGCACAGAAGCACCTTCCGAAGACGATATAAAACGTTTTGGTTTATTTAAAGAAGACTATCAATTTGGAAATAATATCATCGTTGACTAATGGAAATTAAGAACATAATATATCCGTCGTCTAAAGAGCATTATAACATGTCTTTATTTCATATTAAGAATGAGCAAGTTGATATTCAGTTTGGCACTGTATTTTTAAAGAAAGGCACTCGAATTCCTGAAAAAGGATTTACGAAACATGCCTGCCATGAAATTTCAATTATTCAAAAAGGAAAAATAGAAATGCTAAACGAGGATGGCTCTTCAAAAGCCTATTTAAAAGAAGGGGATGTTGTATATATTAAAGCTTTTGAAGCGCAAGCAGGCAACGTATTGGAGGACACATCGCTTATTTATACCTTAATTAAATAGAAAATGGAAAACAGTCAAAATACAACGAAATGGTTTAGTCTTGCCGGAATATGGTTCGGTGGGATTGTAAGTGTTCCGGCATTATTAGTCGGGAGTACATTAATTGCTTCACTCAGTTTTGGTCATTCTATACTTGCAGGATTAGTCGGCTTTAGCTTTGTTGTATTATTTATGTCGTTGCTTAGTATTTCGGCTGTAGAGAAGAGAAAAGCTACTGTTTCATTAGCCTCAAGTAGTTTTGGAGACCATGGGGCAAAATTAATAGTAGGCTTGGTTATAGGATTATCTACTTTGGGTTGGTTTGGAATACAAAGTAATATTGCAGGGGCCTCTTTTTCAAAAATATTAATTGAAATGAATGGCCCAGAAATTCCAGTATGGCTCTCTTCTGTGTTTTGGGGAATCATCATGGTGCTCACCGCAGTGTTTGGTTTTAAATACTTAAAATGGCTCAATTATATCGCCGTACCAGCTATCGTTTTACTTCTTATCTATGGATTAGTTGTCACATTTAAAACGCATAGTTTTCAGGAGATATTGAGTTTTAAGCCTCAAGAAAAAATGCCCTTATTACAAGCTATTAGTTTCACAATCGGTTTTATATCGGTTGGTGGTGTTATATCGCCAGATTATAATCGTTTTGCAGCCACAAAAAAAGATGCCATATTGGGTTCTATATTCGGTATTATACCTTCTGCGCTTTGTCTTTTGGCTATAGGAGCCATATTAGCGATTACACAAGGTACTTATGATATTGTTGACATATTTTCAACTTTAGGATTTCCGTTTTTTGCAATGTCCATTTTAATTTTGGCGACCTGGACGTCCAATGTGATGAATATCTATTCTTCTGGTTTAGCATTCAATGATTTATTTAAATTAAATAACTCACAACGTTCTAAAACAACCTTAGTTGTTGGATTAGTTGGAATACTATTAGCTGCTCTTGGAATCTTAACCCACTTCATGAGTTTTATCACCCTATTAACAATAACTATTACACCTATTGCTGGTGTTATGATTTCAGATTATTACATCTCTAAGACGTATCAAGACATGCCTCAAAAGGTCAATTGGAAAGGAGTCATTTCTTGGGCTAGTGGCGTTATTTTAATGCTAGTAATGACCTCTCAAATCAAAAATATTTTAGGAATTATTGTGGCTGCTTTAGTCTATTATTTACTTCAAAAAATCATGAAATAACAATGAGAAAAATAAACTCAAAAGACATAGACTATATCGCTATGGGCTCTACTGTTTTGGGAACTGGTGGAGGTGGAGACCCTTATATAGGAAAACTATTAGCGAAAGCGGCGATTAATAAATATGGTGATGTCTCATTAATACAAGCTGAAGAATTAAAAGATGATGCATTGGTTGTACCAATAGCCGCATTTGGAGCACCATTGATCCTAGTAGAAAAATTATTTTCAGGTGACGAATTCATCAAAGCTTTTGAAATGATGGAATCCTATCTTGGAAGAAAAATTGATGCCGTAATGCCCGCTGAGGCAGGAGGACTTAACGGGGTTATACCATTTTCAATTGCAGCTCAAAAACAAATTCCATTAGTCGATGCAGATGGCATGGGAAGGGCTTTTCCAAGATTAGAGATGGTCACATTTACCTTGCACGACATTCCTGTTTCACCGATAACACAAGCGGACGAAAAAGGTAATAAAAATGTATATGATACCATATCTAATGAATGGGGAGAACTCTTAGTTGGGGCGACTGCTATACAAATGGGTGGTAGTTGTGCTATTGGATGCTATCCCATGAGTGGTGCACAAGTAAAAAAAGCTGCTGTTCACGGTATAGTTTCTTATGCTCAAATGCTTGGTGAGGCTATTTTGAACGCGAAAGCACAAAATCGTAATCCGTTAGATGCGTTAATAGAAAATGCAGCGGCCATAAAATTGTTTACAGGAAAGGTAAGTAATGTTACTATTAAAATTGATGGGCGTTGGAATAAAGGAGTTTGCGAAATTATGGGGCTAGATGACAATCAAGGTTGTAACATGCAACTCGATTTTCAAAATGAATTTTTAATGGCAAAAATAGACGGTAAACCAGTGGCTATGACCCCAGATTTAATTGTTCTTATTGATGCTGAAAATGCACGACCAATTACAGCCGAAACCATTCAATATGGTGCGCGAGTCGTTGTTTTAGCAATGAAATCTGACGACCAATGGCGCACACCAGAAGGCATCGAATTAGCAGGTCCAAAAAAGTTTGGATACACAGAAAAATATGTTCCGATTGAAGAATTAAATAAAAAAGAATAAAGATGTACTACAAAATTGGAGTTGATGTTGGTGGTACCAATACAGATGCTGTATTGGTATCTCATGATAATAATATACTAGCAAAAACGAAACAAACCACCACTTTAGATGTCAGCAGTGGTATAGAAAATGCCATCAAGCAAGTGCTGTTAGATTCAAATGTTCCTAAAGAAGACATTAAATACATCATGCTTGGGACGACACATTGTACTAATGCTTTAGTCGAACGCAAGGAGCTAAATAAAATAGGAGCCATAAGAATAGGTTTACCGGCAAGCAGTGCGATCCCAACAATGACTGATTTCCCTGAAGATTTAAAACTAATTTTAGGACGTCATTTATATATGGTTCATGGGGGCTACGAATTTGATGGAAGACTGATTAGTCCTTTAGAGGAAGACGAAGTTAAAGCCTGCCTTCTTAAAATGAAAGGCGACATAGAATCTTTAGCAATTACAGGTATTTTTTCAAAAACAATACCAGATCAAGAGTTGCAAGTCGCTGTTTGGGCTAAAGAGGTTCTAGGAGATGCTGTAAGAACAAGTTGTTCTCATCAATTAGGCGGTTTAGGCTTGTTAGAACGCGAAAACGCAGCAATACTTAATGCGGCCTTACAGGGAGTCGCTTTAAAAATGGTAAGGGCTTTTAAAGATACAGTGCAACGTTTAGGTTTTTCATCGCAATTATTTATCGGTCAAAATGATGGAACGCTTATGTCTTTAGATCAAGCGCAAGATTTCCCTGTACTCACCATTTCGTCAGGACCAACAAATAGTATTCGAGGAGCTGGAGCTTTATCCAAGGTTGCAAATGGTATTGTGATTGATGTCGGCGGCACAACCTCAGATGGAGGTGTGCTAGTCAATTTTTTTCCTAGAGAAAGCACACAAGCCGCGCAAATAGGAGGGGTACTTACCAACTTTAGAATGCCAGATGTTGTTGCTGTTGGTATTGGCGGAGGTACTATTATTCGGTTTAAGGATAAAACCTGTCAATTAGGCCCGGATTCTGTGGGGTATAGGCTTAAAGAAAAGGCAGTTGCTTTTAAAGGTGATACACTCACAATTTCTGATTTCTTTTTGGCTAATAATCAATTAGAAATCAATGGTTCTATAGAAAAAACGGCTATAACAGAGAAAATTGAGCAAATTTCTGGACTACATTTTTCTGAAGCCTTAGCATTAGTAAAATATCAAATACAATTATCTATTGAAAAGTTAGTAGATAAATTGAAAACAGACTCCAAGGAAATTCCAGTAATTGCATGTGGTGGTGGTGCATTTTTATTGCCAAAAAAAATTGAAGGCGCATCAAACGTTATATTCCCAGAACATTTAGAGGTTGCTAATGCTTTCGGAGCATGTATAGCTCAAATAAGTAGTGAAGACGAACTGATTGTGAATACATTGCAATGTGATGAAAAACAAGAACTAGAGCGACTTTTAACCAACGTAGGAAGTGAATTACTGAAAAATGGTGCTTCAGAAGACAGTATTAGTATTTTAGTAAAAGAATCCATTCCTTTGGCATATCTACCTGGTGCAGTTAAACTAAAAGTTAAGCTTTGTGGTGATTTGATAGATTAGTACTAAAAACATAAAGAATATTTACAAATTAAATTTTTAAGAAAAAATAATACAATAAATGTATTTGTTATACTGAAGTATATAATGCAAAATATAGTATTTTAAAAGTCTACGAGTTGATGCGACTGGGAGTAATTTGGTTTTAAAAAGCAACTATACGTTAATTTAAAATATTAACGAGTGAGTAAATGATAGCTACAAATGTCGAGTTCTGAAGCTTCTGATGAATCGCGTATTTGAAAATTCATGTAAATTGTTCAGAATACTGCAACTAAATGAAAACCCTAAACGCTAATGTTTCAAAACTCAAATACAAAGGTTTCATATGAAAATACTACTCACATATTTATTTTTTGCATGTTGTGAACCTCCCAAAGTGGGTTTGTCTATCGATATGAGCGTAAAGGCGATGATTAATCACTGGTCACAATTGGCTTTTATATAATGGATATAAAATACTTTGTGCTGTTATAAGTTAATGATCGTATTCTAAAAAGAATTATTGTATCAAAACTAAATGATCCATAGGAATTAGTTACCACTCTTTTAAGTAATCATGTATCTAATACTCTTTTAGGACAATAGGAAGCTAAGTTTGTAAAAATAAAACCAAAAGTTAGTTTACTAAAAAAGATGATCTTATTTTTTTAAAAATAAAATAAATAACCTTAATTTTATTAAAAATATAAGCTTAAGTCTTTTTCTACTTGAGATGAAAAGATATTAAGCTTACAATGACCATCTATCAGTACAACTTAACATTAAAATTCACCTCAAAGTATCAACATTTTTAAGCCATTTTAACATCAATTAGTTTTAATTAAACCCATACAATTGAAAAATCAATTCCTAGAAGAAGCCAAACGAGAACTTGCTAATGGACATTCAAAAAAACGACATCCGTTTCGTTATTTCGTCTTGGCTACAAATGAAAATGGTAAACCACGACAGCGCACAGTGGTCTTGCGAAAAACATTGTCGGACTTAAGTTTAGTATTTTATACCGATAGCAGAACTCAAAAAATAAGAGATATTCAAAATAATTCTGAATTTAGCGCCTTATTTTATCATTCTAAAAAACTGCTGCAAATACGGGTCGAAGGAACAGCTGAATTAATAACAGATAAAGCACAAATTGCTACCTACTGGCATACCATACAAGAGGCGTCTAAAAAAGATTATACCACGAATATAGCACCTGGTACACCAATAAAAAACCCTGATGATGTAGATTATAAGTTAGAAGAAAATTATTTCTGTCCAGTAAAACTCATACCTAATACGATTGAATATTTACATTTAAAACGTCCTAATCATCTAAGAATTTTGTTTTCTAGAACTGATACCGATTGGTCTGGTGACTTTTTAACACCTTAAATTGTCAATTTTGATGCAGATAAAACAACTATTATATGTTGTGCCTGTTGTAATTAAATTATATGAATCTAAGATTTATAGTCTTTAAGTAGGATCAATTTAGTGTAATTAAAAGACTCGAAGTATTCTTATGAGATTATACAAAGTCATTTAAGAGAAACAATTTCAAGTGTCAATAAATTGGACATTATACAAAGGGAATTAGATTTGTCTAGAAATAATGGTTTAGACGCAATCACAGGTTTTGGCAGTTTATTTAGTGTGAGTGATTTGCAATGCGTTATAATGAATAGATAAAGCTTCATTGTTTTTCCAGAGCATCAACTGTTTCCAAATAGCCTCGTCTTTAAGAGATACCTGTGTGTAGAATGCAATGATTATTTTGCAGTATTCAATTGCACTTTTAATTTATACACCATGCAGGCTATTCAACTTATTTTTTTAAAACCATAGCCGAAACACGAGTACCCTCTATGAACTTCAAATTTATAATATAGGCTCCAGTATTAAGGTCACTAATATTAATTTCTCCTGATTTGAAATTGACTTGTAACGTTTTTATTTGCTGTCCAAGAAGATTAAAAATTACAATCTTTTGTATTGTTTGTTTTGAGTTAATGATCAACTTTTCTTCTGCTGGATTCGGATATATGCTGAAATTAAAGTCACTATTATCAAAATCAGCAGTATTTAGAACTTCAGAAGGGGTTGCGATCCAATTGATACCTAAAGAATTATCTGAATTAACATTTATAAGTTCTAAATAAAAACCATCACCATCTGCTTCCTCTGGCCAAGGTGTACTATCCAAATATTCCACGTGATCAATTACATTTCCAAAAGCGTCTGCTAATACTAAATTCTGACTCTTATTTGATAAACTTCTAGTAAATGTGTCAAAAGGGGCTACTCCATATTTAGCTTGAAATGTTGCAGCATCTCCTGCCAAAGAGATAGATTCTCCCGCTTCGATAGTCGCATTTTGAGGAAATTGATAGGATACACCTAGCTTGACCAAGTATATTCCTGTGAGATCTACAACTGTACTTCCTGTATTTTGAATTTCTATAAATTCTAAGTCATCACTTTCTGGAAATGTAGCTGTTTCTTGAGGATTATAATCAATTTTAGTAATGACCAAAGATGGTGTTTGTACCGAATTGCAGTTAGAGAAGTCACCAAGGTTGTTTGTCATCCAAGTAATTCTCTCCTGTATCCAATTTTTCATATTGGTTATTTCTGCAGGAAAGTCATCTATCGTATCCCAACGTTCATCTTCACGAATTAGAGCTTCCGAAATTAATGCAGTCGTGCTATCAATTAAATCAGATATATAATCATAACTTAAGGGTTCTCCAATTTGGGTGAGTTCGTCAAATCGTTGAGATAGATAACATTTAAATGTTGGATTTGCAAAAAGATCACCCCAAAAATTAGAACCAACATTACTAAAATTAAATTGCCACACATCAGTAAAACTTCGGTCATAATAGGTGTCAAAAGTGTCAAATAAATCATTACCATAGGTTAAATTATAATCCCAAACCGGACCTGCACGTAATTTGCCACCTCGATCTTTATGGTAATATGTGCTGAGTGCATAGGCATCTACATTTGAGGCAATTTCTGCCACCAACATATAATCTACAAATGAAGGCACATCTATAACAGATGGATAGCCACTTATAATGTCTGCATTTTGAGCAGTTTGATCTAGATTTAGAAAGACAGATTCGATATAAGCAGTTTGTTCTGCTGTAACATCATCAGCATCTGGCTTTTCATGAAGATATCCAGCACCATTAGAATACCAGGCATAATTTTCACCTTCAGGTAATCTATCCGTTTGCATAAGATATCCTCCTGTAACCTCTGGAAGTGTGTTTTCATCATCAGATAATTTTGCGATATCTACACGGTCTCCATCGCGTTTTATTTTTTCTGAAAGCACGTATAAGCCCTTATAATCACCATTGACAATAACTTCACAATACTTTAGATTCACAGCATATTGTCCCATTTCTCTGGCCATAGTATAGCTAATATAATCACGCATCATACTATCATCAAAAGCGAAAGAATTTAAAATCCAATCATTCTCGCTTGGCATTCCAAGCAATTCTACATTATCATTTTCTAAACCGTCATCTGATAAGGTCGAAAGGCCATAAGGTTTTTTAGGTAATGATTGAGATGAAGACCCTCGAGTTTCTATGCTAATAGTGCCTGAATAATCCAAAAAGGCGTCATTATCAATATCACAAACAAAATTTCTGGCGCCATCAGGTCTTTGAATTATTTTCATCGAACCAAAAATTCTCGGATCATCAGGAATTTCATCACCGTTTTCGGTGTCTATAATAACAATGGGTAAATTGCTATTTGTAAATGTTTCTGTGTCTAAATCACCTTCCCCGCAAACAGTAGTGAGGTATAAAACGTCGTCAATATAGGCGGTTACAAAATCAAAGTTATTTTCTGAATTTACCTGAAGTAGCACCCGATTAAAGTCTGTTCGGGTAGTTGGATCAGGAGAGTTTTCATCTAGGTTGATATAATTATCAGTAGCAAAGTCAAAAGAAACCTCTTGCCATTGATTCAGTACAATAGGTTTTATAATTTCAGATTGAGTAGTCCAAGGTTGGTCGATAGTGCCATCTTGTAATTTCAATGACATTTGATTTGCTTGTGTTCCAGTAATACTATTTGAAGGAACATAGATTTTTAAAGAAAAGGAACTGTTAGTAGAAAGGTCAAAATTTTCACTGGTTAGAAAACTAACATTGGCATATTGACCACCAGTATCTTCGTATTTCAATACCGTATTAGACGGGTTAATGTCTTCAGGATATGGGTTTGAAAACGCCGTATCAATTGCGCTGTTGTCTCCTAGCCAGGTTGTTATGTTTCCGTTTCCTTCAAAATCATCATTTACATTTGTAACTTGTGAAAAAATAGTGAGAGAAAAACATAAAGTAATCGTTACAAAGAGGAGGTGTTTCATGATTGTTTTATTGTTCAATCCAAAGTTAAGGTATTTAAGATTTTTTAGACAAAAATGCTACCATACATAAACCATACAGTCTCCTTTTTTTATTTTTTGGCTATTCAATTAATAATACCAACTCAAGTTCTAATGAATCTTATAAAAACAAATGCTGATGTTGTGTTTTAAAATCTATGCAATTAAAAGTGTCTTGTGAATGTTTTTCTTCTCAAATGTTTCTTTCAAAATTGTATAAATTTTGCATGTATTTTATATGAAATCGCAGAAAAAGATAAAAAAGTTACATTAATTTTGTGTGTTATATACCTTTTATAAAATCTGAAATTTGATAAAGAAAAGACAGCAATTACCCCAAGAACAATTTATAGATACAGATCATTTCATTTACTGTTTAGAAGCGGTTCTTGACATAGAAACGGACAAGGTTACCGAAGCACAAAAAAACCTAGAACAACTGACCATGCAATATGGAATAGCCAGTATTTATAAAACATGTGACACTATTGAAGGTCTAGAAGCGAGCTTAAATGCATTGGTTTCAGATGATCATCACTTTAATGACTATGAGATAATCTACTTGGTTATAGCTGGTGAAGCAAATAGTATTTGTTTGAATGACTACTATTATAGTCTCCAAGAAATTGCAGAAATTTTTGAAGGACGATTAGAAGGAAAGATTGTACATTTTTCAAATGCCAAAGTTCTAGATTTAGACGAAGAAGAAGCACAATATTTTTTGGATATCACTGGCGCAAAAGGTGTTTCGGGTTACGGCAATGACTGTAATGGAATAACTAGCTCAAATCTTGATAAAGCATTCTTTAACTTATTTAAAGAAGATCATAATATCTTAGATGTTGTAGAGGAGTTGCATCAAAGACATTACAATGTCTGTAAATTACTTGATTTTAGATTGTATTATTAAATTATTTATATATAATTTAAATTTGTGACCTACTTATAGTTAATATCATTTATAGAGGCCACAAACGGTATTAATATTAAATGATTAACTGGATAATCAAATATTAATGATGTACTATAATGTGCTGTATATTCTTTAATAGACAACTGTTTCTAGGGTGTTTTACATACTGTTTAAATGAAAGCATCCAGTGGATGGTTTTGTTTTGAATACACAAGAATTATACCTATCAAATAAAGATTATAACGTATCATAAAATGGTGATGTCTTTTTAGTTTTTTATTTCAAAATTTTTTATAATATTAACGGATTCGCCACAATTAGCTTGAACATAATTACTATCGATATAAGTCTAAAGACATTATATCTGCAACTATGTCAAATACCGCTAATAAGCGAGAGTTTAATTTTTCTTAAAATTTATGCTCTTGTGGCAATTCACGAGAATCGTCTAAAATTTTTTATGACGTACATTTTATCGAATACGCGATTTTTAATAGACGCAAAAAGGCTAGCTTTTATTTTGGCGTTGGCAAGCAATGGATAATTATTCGCTGATTTTTATTGTCCTAATAAGGAGCTCCTGAATGCGTCGCATTTGTGGTTATATAGCGATCATGCGGTTGGCAGCGGATATTTCACATAACGTCAACTGCGTAGCAATCACGACTACAAAAATTTAAAATATAAACCGATAAGTAAATTATAGCTATAAAGTTCTAGTTCTGTAGTTTCTTTAGAAAACAAATGGTTCTGGGATATTTTACATAGTATAGAATTATAGCTATCATTTTTTTTATAAATATAAAAATAAGTACAAACGTCATAATTTCGCCAGCGCCATCTGTGTTATAAATAGCTTCATCCTCAGGATAAACCTATTTATAAAATGTTCTATAATTTATATTATGTAAAATAGAAATATACGGTAAATCATTTGATCTTCCTATGTGCTTCTGCCTATTCACTATACGCTTGCAAAATGGGATTCCTTATGCCTTATAAATAAACCATTCTTTAACTACACTGGAGATTACAATCCAAACTAATACTATTCGTATAATACCTGTTGGGCTTTCGTAATTCCCAAGCGTCTAAAATCTTAGATACAGAAATACAAATAATCTATTTGAATCATAAGGTGAACCAAAAGCAAAAATCATCTAATAGAACTGCAGCTAACCGCCATATTCTATGATCTCTTAAAACGGCATTATAACATTATGTAGTTGCCGTTGAAATAGCTGCCGATTAACATATAAATAAAAAAAGCACTATAAACCAACGTAACATGTTCCTTATAAAAAATCATAAAGTCATAGTCGTATCAAATAAAGGCATTATAATTTCTATTAATCCTAACTATTATGTCTATTTTCACCTTGTTTTATTTTAAATATGATATTACAATTGCAGGCAATAATTTTCCTAACGAATAATTGGTTGCTAAACAAGCAGCGCTTAAAGTGGATGTGTTGTTTTATTTTAATGGCGCTTTCTATACACCATTCGTTTGGTCAAGAGCAACACAAAGAGGACGACATTATAAATCTTAAGAATGCCATTATTACTGAAACAACAGAAATACCACTGGATTCTGGTTGGGCCTTTTATTGGAAGCAACTAATTGCTCCAGGACATTTTAAAGAAGAGATACCTCATAAAGTCGTTACACTACATAATTGGACAGAGTTTAACGGTCCTGAGACCGAAAACCCACCCTCTTTTGGCTTTGCTACATATCGGTTAAATATTTCTATTCCCAAAGAAAGACCACACGTTTCATTATACATTCCAAGAATATATACAGCATCTAAAATATGGGTGAATGGCACGTTTATATCCGAAATTGGTCATGTTGGTATCACTAAAGCAGAGACCTTACATAGACGGTTTTCTCAGATTATTCCCCTAAATACCAACGAAACTGATTTTGAAATTGTTATTCAGGTCGCAAATTTTTATCATAATAAAGGTGGCATTATTGGACCAGTACTTTTAGGTTCTAGTCAAAAGCTTTACAATACAAAATCTAAGCAAATCATTGCAGATATGATTTTTATTGGATGCTTAGGTTTTATTGGATTTTTCTTTTTAGTCTTCTATGTACTGTATTGGAATAAAGATAAAGCAGTGCTCTATTTTGCTGTGCTCTGTATCTCTTTATCTTATATGGCATTGAGTGATAGATATGCGCCTTTGGCAGTCATTTTTGAATCTACAAGTTGGATTCTGCTAACAAAAATTGAGTATTTATCCTTATTTTTATCTGGCATTGCTGCAACCTTATTTTTCCAGAATATTTTCTATGATTTTATTCACAAGGCCTATTCAAAAATTGCGAATTATGGTTTTTATGTACTCGCCTTACTCGTTATTTTTCTGCCTGCTCCCTATTTCACCAAATTACTTCTACCCTTCTTAATCTTAATGCTACTTAATTTACTTTATATGACGTTCATACTTGTAAAAGCTATTTTTGGTAAACGGTACGATTCTATTTTACTATTAGTAAGTATGGTGCTGGGTTTAATTATTTTTTATATTCATATTTTCTTCTTTTTGGGTGGAAATAGTAACGCTATAGTCTACGTGAATTTTGGTTATATCGTTGTGTTTTTAATCCTTTCTACACTATTAATGACGCGATTTTCTAATTCATTTAAAGAACTTGAACAGTCAAAAAAGTTGGCACTTGATCAACAAAATGAGCTTTTTTTAAAGACAAATCAACTGTCCAATGCCAATCTTGTACTTAATGAAAACCTAAGAGTTTTAAAAAATAACAATGCTGAATTAGATAATTTTAACCACATTGTTTCTCACGATCTAAAATCACCATTAGTCGCAGTGCACGCTTTAGTTTCTTTTATACAAGAGGATCTTAAATCGACCTTAAATGAAAACACAAAATCCCATTTAAAATTATTAAAAAATAGGGTTTCAAAAATGAGCTCATTAATAGATAGTCTCTTAAAATATTCTAAAATAGCCAAAGGAGAAAAGGATAAAGAGCTCTTTAATCTCAATGAATTGTTAAATGACCTTATAAGCGAAATGAATTTATTGGATAAAAATACTATAATTCTACCCAAAGAGGACTTAGAGGTTTATGCTAACAAAATTGAATTGTATCACGTGTTTCAAAACCTCATTAGTAACGCTATTACACATAATAACAAGGACCATATAATTATCAATATCACTGTGTCTAAGCTTTCCACTAAATATTTGTTTTCTGTGAGTGATAACGGTCCTGGGATTGACGAGAAATATCACACTAAAATTTTTGAAATGTTTAGTCAATTACAAGTAAATGACGCTACTCAAAGTAGTGGTATTGGACTCGCCATTGTAAATAAAATCGTGTCTGAAAATAAAGGTGTCATTTCGGTAGCCTCAGAAAAAGGTCTCGGGCTAAAAATAAGTTTTTCATGGCAATTTTAGGTACTACTAAAAGCAGTATTACGAAGCCTCGTACATAGGCCTTAAAATAGGTCTTCTAAGTTTTAAAATACTAGATTAATTAGTCTTCTTTAAATAGGAATATATTAGAGAATGTATGGCATTCCCGTTACCTTTGCAACCACTACTAAAAGTAACAGTTATGAGCACTACAAAACCAACCTTAAACGTATTAGGAACCCCTTTAGAAAACTGCTCTTGCGATCCTATGACAGGGTATTTACGTGATGGTTTTTGTAACACCACACCAGATGATTTTGGAACCCATGTTGTTTGTGCTATTGTCACTAAAGAATTCTTAGACTATTCTGCATCTAAAGGAAACGATCTCATGACCGCAATTCCACAATGGAATTTCCCCGGACTCAAACCTGGTGATAAATGGTGTCTCTGTGTATCGCGCTGGAAACAAGCCGAAAAAGTCAATTGTGCGCCAAAAGTAGCTCTAAATGCAACCCATGAGCTGGCTTTGAAATTTGTGTCTTTAGAGCTTTTAAAAGAACATGCAGTGCTATCGTAAACCCTGAAATATTTCCTTGTATAACTAATCGTTCTTACTTAAAACAGGTGTGCTCCGCTCCTATTACGAGTACTATAAATAGACCAGGTCTATATAAAACTGGATATTATTGTTATTAAAAAGCGTCTTGAATTTTCAAATGTATTCTAGTCAATTCTAGTGGTCAGTACAGTTTATAAAACCATGTCAAAATAATTATTTTGTTTAATAATAGTAGTTTGCAATTAAACAAAAAGAGGTATCTTTCAATAAAAAATAGTATGATGTTAAGAACAATGATTAAAGAAAAAATTAAGGCGAAAATTAAAGCAGAGATTAAGACCAAGATTAAAGCGCATATGAAAATGAAAGTGGCAGATGTTATGAGCTCATGTATAATGGCTAAGGCGCCACAACTCGCTTATGTGAAAGTCGCAAAACATTCGAGATTTTGTAAGTAGTACGATTGATAAATTTGCTAATCAAAAGCAGTGCATAATAACCACTTCGGAAATTAGTAAACTATACTAATCCTAAGCTAACATTACGTTAAAAGCAGCTAACAAACTTCCTGAGCACTCTTGTTTTTGGAAGTTTTTTATAAAATGACATTGTGGCCTTTAGACGTCTTTCTACCTTTTAAGCTTTTCAGGGACTTATACCTCCCTAACTAAATCAATCCATAACATGGATACCATTAAGTGACCATCAAGTCTATAGTCTATAAGTTCTGATTTTTATCGGGATGTTCTACTGTCTTTCCTCATCTCCTCAAACAACTCCTTAAACAACCCACGAGCAATCAATACTTTCATGATCTCATTGGTGCCTGCATAAATTCTGGCAACGCGATTATCGGCATACATTCTGGCAATTGGATATTCCCAGATATACCCATAACCTCCAAATAACTGGAGACATTCATCAACCACTTTACCATGCATGTCTGTAGCCGAATATTTCGCCATGGAAGCACTTTCAGCAGTCAATTTGTGATCACATAACAATTGTGTACAGCGATCTAAAAACGCTTGATGTATTTGTAACTGCGTTGCACATTCGGCCAATTTAAATTGTGTGTTTTGAAATCCTGCAATAGGTTGATTAAAAGCGGTTCTTGTCGAGGTATAAGCAATCGTTTTTTCTATAGCGCCTTCTGCTCCACCAATGGCATTGAGTCCTACAGTTAGTCGCTCCCTAGCCAATTCGGTCATCATAATTTTAAAGCCCAAACCCTCTTCTCCTAATAAATTGGTTTTTGGCACTTTGACATTATCAAAAAATAATTCACAGGTATCCTGAGATTTCATCCCTATTTTCTTGAACGGAACGCCCTTTTCAAAACCCTCGTAAGCGCTTTCCATGAGTAATAAAGACACACCTTCGTTGTCTGTACCAACGTTGGTTTTTACGGCAACGATAGAGAGATCACTCATATACCCATTGGTAATAAAGCTTTTTTGTCCGTTGACGACATAGTGATCGCCTTTATCTACAGCACGTGTTGTGATGGCTTTAAGATCACTACCACAGTTGGGCTCAGTCATACCAATAGAGGTAATTATTGAACCCGTAGCCATTTGAGGGAGATAGGTTTGCTTTTGGGCTTCTGTACCATAGTTTAAGAGATAAGGTGCAACGATATCTGAGTGCAATGAAAAACCAACGCCTGTGATCCCTTCTCGTCCCAATTCTTCAATGAATAAAGCACTAAAGCTAAAATCCAAGCCACTGCCTCCATAGGCCTCTGGCATATCAATACAGAGCAAACCTAGAGCGCCTGCACGTTTCCAAATAGCTCGAGACACCATACCATTTTTTTCCCACTCGTCTAAGTGATCCATAATGTCATTGTTAATGAAATCTCGAATCATCTCTTGCATCATTTTATGTTCTTCTGAGGCGTAAATGTCGCGTGGTAATAAGACGTTTTGTAACATGTGGATCGCTGTTTTGAGTTATTATTGTTTCTTAAATGTGCTAATGCAACTCCCTTTTCCTAAGGTATAAAAAAACTAGGAAATCTCCTTCCCTATTTTCACAATGCTCTCTTAAAGTTCTAGCCAACTTTAGCAACTTAATACTTCGAGGTTTTGAGCTTGATTGTAGTTGGGTTTAGTGTACAGGTTTTAAGATGGCATCCCTTTTAGATATGGTTGTATCATAGCCTATTTTATATAATTCTTCAGACTTTTAATTGAAAAGCTTGTAGCACACCGATAGGAGTAATCGCCCTTGTTCCTCCTCTAAGAAAGCACCGAAACTAGACTATTTTCTTTAATTTTTTGCACGGCTTTGTTTCATTATGTCTTCCATCATTTCGACTTGAACGTGTTGAATAGTAAGTAGTTCTTGTTGTTAATGGATAATGAGGTGGTCTATTTTTTCATGCAGCATTCGTAGTTCTAATTGCGATTTTAAATTCACCATAAAATCTTGTTTCGAGCGCTTTCTGTCTTTGACTTCTTGTCTGTTTTGACTCATCATGATTACTGGAGCTTGCAACGCTGCTAAACATGACAATATGAGATTTAGTAGAATAAACGGATACGGATCAAAACCCTTATTCACGAGGAATACACTATTAGACGTTATTCAGACGACTATGAAAACTCCGAAAATTATAATAAATCTCCAATGGCCTCCAAAAGTGGCTATATGGTCTGCTAAACGTTGTCCGAATGTAAATTTAGAGCTATCAGATTCTAAATTAATTTTATTAGAAATGGGATCGTGATCTTGTAAGGTTTTCAAAACATCGTGTTCTAAGGCATTCAACTCGCCTACTTCGCTAATTAAATAATTGGCGATGTATTTTTGACGGTATTGATTCAATTCAGAAATAGAGAGCACAGGTTTTAAGTTAAAATCTAGATGCTCAATTTGGATCACATTAAAAATGGCTTTTCAAATGCTCTTACCAAACACTTTTTCGCTGTCTTGATATTCTTTTTTGCTGAGACTACTTATAAATGTTTTCATACAATAGATCCATTTAATGCACTTTAAATTAAACAAATATAAATTAGTAAATACGGTATCGTCTTAAATTAACGAGCTACCTTTATTTGTAGAGCTCTAATGCAGAATAATGAAAAAAAAACTAAATCAATTGGCTGCTACAGCCATTTGTGGTAATGATATTAGTTCTTCATGTTTATATGTATCTGCACTCGCCATAGTGTATGCGGGACAATACGCATGGATTTCATTATTGCTCGTATCTGTAATTTTGTATGTATTTAGAAAAATATACGGAGAAGTTGTTGGCGCATTACCATTAAATGGAGGTGCTTATAATGCATTATTAAACACCACAAAAAAATCAACGGCATCATTTGCAGCATCGTTAACCGTATTATCTTATATGGCGACTGCTGTTATTTCAGCGAGTGAAGCGATTAAATATGTACATGGTTTGTGGAGTGCCATCCCAATTGTATATGCGACTATTTTCTTATTAATTGCATTTATGGGTTTGGCTATTTCTGGGATAGGAGAATCTTCAAAAGTGGCCATTGTTATTTTTATTTTTCATTTAAGTTCCTTAGTTATTTTATGTCTGTTTAGTGTGTACTTTCTTTTTGATACTGGTTTTGATATTCTCATAGAAAATTTTAAAACACCTACAGAAGGTAGTATTATGACCGCTTTATTCTTTGGGTTTGCTGCAGCCATGTTGGGTATTAGCGGATTTGAAAGCTCAGCCAATTATGTTGAGGAACAACAGAAAGGCGTGTTTCCAAAAACATTGCGAAATATGTGGATTATCGTGACCGTTTTCAATCCGTTGTTAGCCTTTTTAGCTTTGGCAATCATCCCATTATCTAAGATCAATGCAAACGAGGAAACCTTATTATCGTTTATGGGTAATATTACCGGCGGAAATTGGCTGTTGTACCTAGTCTCAATAGATGCAGCCTTAGTGTTGAGTGGTGCAGTATTAACCTCTTATATTGGTGTTGGCGGTTTGGTTGAACGTATGGCATTAGACAGAATTCTGCCGAAATTCCTACTCAAAAAGAATAAAAGAGGCAGTTCTTATTTTATATTCATCACCTTCTTTTTATTGTGCACCTCTATTTTAATACTCACAGCTGGAGATTTAGAATCTTTGGCAGGCGTTTATACCATCGCATTTTTAGGGGTTATGATTTTATTCGGAATTGGAAATATTTTACTAAAAGTCAACCGGAAACATCTCCCAAGACCAGAACGTGCCACTTGGATTTCGATAGTTGTTGGAATCTCGGGAATTGTTGTCGCACTTATTGGTAACATAATTCTTAACCCTCAAGAATTAGTTATCTTTTTTGATTATCTCATTCCGACACTTTTAGTGGTTGGTTTTATGCTCTATAGAACAACAATCTTAAAAGGGCTTTTATCGTTTTTAAATTATTTAACACCAGATAAACATCCCGTCTTTAATCGTGTTAATTTAAGAATCTATAAGGCTATTAGAAAAATTAATAGTCAGCAATTTGTGTTTTTTACCAATCATGATGATGTGGCAACCTTGAAGAATGTTCTACAATATATTACAGAAAATGAAAATACCAAACGTTTAAAAATCGTAGCTGTAGTTAGTAAAAATAGGCATATTGCTCCGAATTTAAAAAATGATATCCACGTCTTAGACCGAGCGTTCCCGTTAATTGAAGTCGAATTTATTGAAGAATCTGGTGTGTTTGGTCCTGAGAAAATTAAAGAACTCTCAAAACGCTGGAACATCCCAATTAACTTTATGTTTATTGGTGCTCCAGGAGAAAAATTCCCTTACAAATTGCAAGAGCTTGGTGAGGTGCGGTTGATTATATAAATAGAATCATGCTATTGCATTTAATCCTCTTCCTTAACATGTAAAATATGCAGTAAGCGATGTGCAACTGGTGCGAAAATTACGGCGACCGTACTTAGAAAAGCAATCCCACTAAAAAGCGCATAAAAAGAAGCAAATAATTTAGGGTTATCTGTTGGCATTGGATCTACAGGTCCCATTCCTGTTAAGATTAAAGAGGCATTATAAAACGCATCCACCCATGAAATATGAGCATAGTGATGGTAGCCAATCGTACCAATTCCCAACGAGAATAGTATTAAAACAATAGAGAATAAGAAATATTTGACGACTCTTAAGAGGAACTTTTTTAAAGGTAAGATTTGATTCGTTTTATGCTCCAAAGTATGTTTCATTAGGATCTATTTGTAAAAACTGTAGTGGTTATAACTTACTGTTAAACTCATAAAGATAATTGATTAATTCTAATCTACACCTCGCAGTTATCCATGCAATAGCAAGATTGCGCAAAGCGCAGCTATTTCCGTAGTTAAACTTATAGATACCTCATCAAAAAGATTGAAAACACTAGCCTTGCTCATTTCCGAAGTGATCACTAGCAATTTTAAAATAAGCATTGATATTGAGAAATAGGCCATCATAAATGTGGCGGAGACTCACAAAGGTGAATTGTCCTTCTAGTGTATCAGTTTCTATAAACTCATAAACTGTGATGAGCCTTACAATAGAGGTTTCAGCTTCATAAAAGGAGAGGTCATCTAGACTACTCATCGATCTATTTCTAAAGACAGCCGATGACTATGTCTTGTTCAATACATCCATTAACAATCTTAGATCTCCTATTATCTATGACTATAGTAGTGCTCATAAGCCTTGAACAGATTGATGCCGTTTTTATTACAAGTGCATTTTCATGCCTTCATGCGTTGGTTTAAATCCTAAATCTTCGTAAAACTGAATGGCTTTGGGTCTTTTTTTGTCGGTGGTTAATTGCAATAGGTGGGCATTGTGTACTTTAGCTCTATGTATAGCCCACTCAAACATCGTTTTTCCTATACCTACTCCTCTTTGGTCTTTTCTAATTCTTACAGCTTCTATTTGGGCTCTAATGCCGCCTCTGTACGTCAGGTATTGAATAAATGATAATTGTAAGGTACCAATGACTTCGAGGTTTTTGTTTTCTAAAACAATGAGTTCTTGGTTTTTATCAGCATTTATGTTTTCAAATGCTTTTAGGTATTCTTTAGGTAACGGGTTTTGAAAGTTTTCTCTTTTTCGTCCTAGGGCATCATCTGCTATGAGTACTACAATTGCTGAAACATCGTTTATAGTCGCTTTTCTAAAGTTCATAATCTAGTTTTTGCGTATTGCCAATTATTTTGTGATCAATACGTTAGTGTCCTTTCTTAAAATACGAATTTAATCGCAAAGCATTGTCCGTTGCTCTAAATCGGTGTTTCCTTTAAAACTGTCGTTACCGTAAAAACAAAAATCTACATTTAGAATTTGGTTTTTAATCCAACGGTAAAAATGAAACCAACCAAATATATCTATGGCGCTGCGTTATGTCTCGTTAGTTTCAAAAAATTAGTTATTAATCCAAGCGATAATGCGCTTTTGGTCTTTTTTGTATCTCAGAGCGGTTGACTTTGCGACGTTTGTCTTTAAGTAAATCGTATCTAAAAAGCTAGAGCTTAAAATGGTTCCTTTTGCTTTGCCATATCCAATAACAGCGCCATCTAAAACATCTCCTATTGCCCTGAGACAATTGTAAGGTTTGAACGATCTGCTCGGTATGTGGCAATAGTCTCAAAGTTACAGCCACTGCCTCCGCATCCGATAAAGGTTATTGCAATTAATAGTATTTGAAGTTTTTTCATTACTTACATAATTAATAAATTGCTAAATCATAAATAACATACTATTACTCATATTTTGAGTTCTCGTACTTTAAATATTCAATGAGTTCTTTTTTGTTAATAATAGTTTCTATAGATAAATCAATACCACTACGGTTTCCAAAACTATCTGTACCAGTATTATTAGTAGTTATTGTAGGTGGTGTTAGCGCTTCAGAAATAACATAAATTATGGGGTTACTTGCAAAAGATAGATCACCAATACTTATAACACTACTCGGTATTGTAACACTCGTTAACTGATTAATACTATAAACATTATGACTTATACTCGTCAGACCATTAGGAATTGTAACACTCGTAAGGGCATTACTTTGAAAAGCAGCAAGATTGATGTTTGTAACACTACTAGGTATGTTAACATTTGTCAATTGATTATAGGCAAAAGCCAAAGTACCTATACTAGTAACACCATTGGGAATTATAACACTTATTATGTGTTCACCTGTTGCCGTATTAACTGTAAAAGCATTATTACCAATACTAGTCACATTATAGGTTGCAGAATTAAAGCCGACAGCAACAGGAATATTGACTGAAGCACCACCATTTGTATAGTCGTAATCAGTAACTTCAACAGTATTGGCGGTAGTAGACGTTATAGTATATGTAATAAAATTACTATCTGTAAATGTTTGCGAATACCCTATCATAGATATAAAAAGAGCGGTTAAAATAAGTCGTTGTTTTTTCATGATATTTTGGTTTTAAATCAAAGGTTAGCGTAAATTTGTTTGATTTTTAATACACCAGTTTTATAAAGTCTCCATTGAGAGTATAACGAAACGTGAACTTAGTTTCTCCAGTTTCTGTTTTTAACATGATGGTATATTCGGTTTTGGAGATATCTCCATTTTTTGGAAATTTCACGAATGCCATATTCAAGATTGGGCTTCAATACTTTCGTCAGTGGTTAATTGTTTGCTAGATTTTTCAGCCAATGCTCCCAACGTTGTGAGACTAATTTGATTGTTTAATTGGTACATGAAGTCTTCTGCTTTAGTACCTTGAGGTACTTCTAGCGAGATTTCTTGATTTTGCTTCCAATGACCTTTCGTCTCATTCCATTGCCCCATTTTTAACGAGTTTGGATCTTTGGTCACAGTAACTCCTACAATATTACCTATAGACTTATTATAGATAATACTAATATCTGTGAAATATGCCTCGTCGCCAAATTCACTTTTTATTTGATTTTCTATGTCCGAAAAACCGCTTGCCGTTGCTGGTTCATTTCCCGAATCACTTCCACAAGACATAAGTGCCATAGAGACTATTACTACTAGAGTTATGCATTGTAATGTTTTCATTCTATTGTGTTTTTCGTTTATGCTATTAGTCATCATCTTCATCGCTTTCGAAGAAAAAAAATAGACGACTCCTCCAACTATTAGGAGAATTCTAATAACCCATTCCTTAGTATTGCCCCAAAGATCTATCCATGAAAGCCCTCTAATAGTGTCATTAAAAATGGAGAAAACTATAGACATAATACCCAAAATTGCAAGTATCAGACCTCGTTTACCCAATATCGAATTAATAGTTTCTATACACTGATTTTATCTATTATTGAAATAAAAGTATAGGCTAAGCTTGAAGAAAGAAATAGGGAATCTATTTCTGAGGTTTTAGCATAAATAAGTGTCGTGTTTTATAGAATATGTGTAAAACGAAAATGGTGCAATTTATTGAAGACCAAGTAAAATGGAGTGATTTATAGCTTGTTCCAGTTCAAAAAGGTCGATAAGAAGGATTCTTTTTTTCTTGAAGATACTGGTGTTTTTTTTCCGTTTTTTAAATGAATTTGTCCTGACTTATCATACTTATCTATAAACTTTAAGTTGACCATAAACGATTGATGCGGACGTGTGAAATTAGCATTAGAAAGCTGCTCTTCAAATTCCTTTAATGTTTTTGAGACCATATATTTTTTACCATCGTTACAATAAAAAGTAGTGTATCCTTTATCTGTTTCACAAAATAGTAGTGTGTTCAAATCAATCACTTGAAAACTATCGTGGAGTGATAATATTAATTGAGACCCTTCATTATTCCAGACCTGCTTTACCCTATTTATTTGTTGTTTTTGTTCGAAAATAGGCAGTATTTTAACTTTTCGTAATGCTGTTTGTAGCTCCTCTATATCTACAGGTTTTAAAAGATAGTCTACCGCTCCAATTTTTAAGGTCTGGAGAGCGAATTCTTCATACGCAGTAATAAAGATCACTTTAACGCTGAGCTGTTCTGTTTGCTCTAAAAAATCAAAACCTGTACCATCAGTAAAGTTAACATCTAAGAAAATCAAGTCTGGTTTGCAGGCGTTAGCGACAATCACAGCTTCTTTTACAGATTCGCACTCGCCTATAACCTGTATGTCTGTGTCTACTAATTGTAATAAGTTAAGTAATCCTTTCCTTATATATGCTTTATCTTCTGCGATTAGTGCGTTCATTATGCGATGTGTATTTTATAAGGAATTACTAAAGTCACAATTGTCCCTCGCTCGTTGTATTTCTTTCTATTTTCAATAGTAAGACCCCCTTTTGTTTTAAAATCTTTTGATACGATGTTTAATCGCCCTGATGTTATAGTCGTCGCTAAAGATTTTTTATGTCTTTGGTTATGTTCTTTTTGAGTACCAATACCAATCCCATTGTCTTTAATAGTGCAAATGAGCTCTTTATTGGAATAGGTAAGACGAACATCAATTTTCCGATTCTCTTTTTGATCTTTAAATCCGTGTTCTATAGCGTTTTCAATAAAGGGTTGGATAAGCATTGGAGGTATTTCAAATAAAGAGGCATCCATGTTCTCATCTACTAAAATTGTATATTAATACGATTGACTTACTTCTAAATTTTGAAGTTCTAAATAGTTGTTGACCGCTTCAAGTTCTTGATGAAGAGGTACTATTTTATCTCTGGAGTTTTCTAAAGTAATACGCAGTAGTTTTGAGAATTTAGAGAGGTATAACAACGATTTTTCATTTTCTTTATTTAATATCATGCCTTACAAAACAGACAGCGAATTAAATATAAAGTGAGGTGTCATTTGAAATCGCAATAACCGCTGTTCTATTTCTATGTTTTGAGCTTTTGATTTGGCATGTCTCAATTTTAAAAAGAAGATAATGGTGCCTAATATTAAAGTCATCGTTAAAAAAGCAATCACTCCTAGCAATAAATTGCGCTGTGATTTTTCTAAATTCTGAAATGTAGATTTAACTGTTTTGGTTAACTTTAATTCTCTAAAACTAGCTAATTCTAACGCTTGCTTATATTTATATTCGTACTCTAATTGTGTGATTTTTTGAATGTTTTCTTTATTGAAAAGGCTGTCATTTAAAATTTTGAACTGTTGATGACATAAGAGTGCTTTTTTATAGTTGCCTGTATTTTCATAGATTTCTGAAAGTAATTTATCCGTCTCTCTTTGTTGTTCTAAAAGATTTAGTTCGTTAGAGATTTTGTTAGCTTTTAGAACATTTGTCAAAGCTTCGTTATATTGTTTTTGTTTAAAATATGCCTAAGCTAAACCAATATAAGACGAGATTAAACCTAATTGGTTATTAATTTCAATGTTGATATTTTTAGCTTTTCCATAATAATTTAGAGCTTCAGGATAATTTTTTAGTGATATATGAATATCTCCAAGATTATTTAAACATTCAGTAATTTGTGCTTCATCATTTTATTTTTTACTAATAGCTAAAGATTCGTTTAAAAATTTAAGAGCTGTATCATATTGTCCTATAAGCGCATGTACACCAGCAATACTGTTTTTTGCTGCTGCAATATTATTTTTATTCTTTTTACTTTCAAAAAAAGCAAGAGCTTTAAAATATAATGTTAAAGCTTTATCATATTTTTTCTATCTTTTGTAAATAGCTGGTATATTGTGAAAAGATCGAGCGATTCCTATAGAATCTTTATTTTTCTCTGCAAGCGATAGTGACTTATTATGGTATTTTAGTGCTAGTGGATAATTTCCTTGTTCTTGATAAGTAACAGCCATAGAATTTAAACAATTTGCTACACCCTGCTCATAACCACTTTCTGTGTATAACTTTAGGGCTTTTTCATAATTGATCATTACCAGTCTTAGCATATATACCTCCTATATTATAAACTTGATTTGAAATGTTTTTTTTCAATTCTATATTTATTTGTAATAAACTAAAGATTGATTGTAATTTCTCTGATAATAGTATACTACTCCCATACCGTTGTAGCAATTAGATATGCCTGTTTTGTGATTAATAATAATATATAATTCACTAGCGTTTTGAAAATATTGAATTGCTCTATCAAAATTTGATTCTACCACATCGGTAAACCCCTTCAACAAAATGTTTCTGGCCTTTCCTTTTTTAAATCCCAGTGAATCAGCAATAAATTCAGACTCCGATAAGTATTCTAAAGTTTTAGGGACATCTTTACTGTAATAAGAAAAAGTAAATTATTAAGGATTTTTACTCTTGTGCTATCTTTTTGTGTGTGAAGTGATAGTTTGTTTGTCAAACTATCTATAGCCGTATTTTGTGCCAAACTAGCTGTTGAAAAAAATAAGGAAAAGACTAAAATAAAAATAGAAGTATTGATGTTTTTCATAACTTTTTTAAAACCTGTTTCAATAAATTTTCATAAGACTAACTGTACGATCTTAGAATACCAAATCTATTAAAACTAATGATACTAAATAGTAATCTATTTATGATTGCGTAGAAGCTATAAGTGATATGTGTGAGGTAATAAGTGTATTGTATAGGAAGTAGCAGTAAATACTGTTTATTCTTTATGCTAAGTAACACAGTGTGTTTCGGTCTATATTTTTATAATTAAGGTAGTTTGAAACCCAACTAGAATTTAATTGACATTTAATAATTGTTATATTATGTCATAAAATAAAAGACACAAAAAAAAGCCAACACAATGTTGACTTCTTTTTCCAAATGTTATGTTGTACTAATTATTTAGGCATTACAACAGAATCAATAGCATGAATTACGCCATTAGATGCAGCTACATCAGCTATAACTACAGTAGATGTACCACCATTAGCATCTGTTAAGATAACGTTTCCGTTATTTAAACTCAAAGTAATTTGTCCCCCGTTTAAAGTGTCAACAGTGAATTTTCCTTCGTTGCTATTGATAGCATCAATTACTGCTGCAGCTTCAAATTTTCCTGCAACAACGTGGTATGTTAATATTCCTGCTAACGTACTTTTATTTTCTGGCATTAATAAAGTAGCTACCGTTCCTTCTGGTAACTTCGCAAATGCAGCATTTGTTGGAGCAAAAACTGTTAATGGTCCTTCACCATTTAAAGCATCTACTAAATCTGCAGCTTTTACAGCAGCTACTAGTGTAGAGAAATTTTCATTCCCTGCAGCTACACCGACAATTGTTGGTGTCTCTTGAACTTCAGACATAGCCATTTCTTCAGATGCTTCAGCAACTTCTGTTTCTACTACTTCTTCAGTGTTTTTTTTAGCTTCTCCACATGATGCAAAGAATAAACCTGCAACTGCTAAGACTGTAAATGTTTTTAAAATTTTCATTGGTTCTTTTGTTTTTAGTTAAATATTATATACAAATATATGCGAATGTTTTCTTTTGTTTACTATTATTAACAAAACATTAAACAAAATAGATAATTATTAGGCTTCACATCGAGCAGGATAGTCTTTATGGATTATAAAATTTAAACATTTCATAAGGTCATCAATCATTTCATAAGGTCATCAATTTTGACTTTGGCAAATGGCATAGATGACTAATATAGCGTTTGATTTGGAGTAATAAGAAACAATCTAGGCTCTATAGAATGCGTTGGTTCATTTTTTATTCCCTCGGAAATGTAAAGACTCCATTGTCGCGCTTCTTTAATTAAAAATTCATAACCTAAAGGTATATCATCGATATCCCACTCATTAGAAATCGCTTTAGCTATCGCATTCACTCCTTTATTAACGAAATCATCTCTATGATTTTCAATTGTTTACATCTATAAATTACATACTGTACAATGTTTTGACCGATAAAAATGAACCATCGTAAAGCGCTCTAGATGCTGATCACTCAGATTTTATTTAGTGTCGTTCAATAAATGTATACCTGTATTTGATATTTTGGCTCTTGGTCTAATCATAATAAGGTTAAATTTTAGTAAAGTATGTTTTAAAATTAAATGGTAACTATGAAATAGTTTCAAAAGCTTTACCAATTAAAGCGTCGCCTTTAATAATCTCAAATGTTACTTTGTTTGCGGCATCATCGTGTAACGCTCTAACTAAAGTTTGAGCAACATCATCACGCGTTATTTCACCTTGTTCATTTAGTGATTTGGCTAATTTAATTTTTCCTTGACCTGCGTTATTGGTTAAACTGCCAGGCCTTACAATTGCATAATTCAAATTTGATGATTTAAGATGTTCATCGGCATTATGTTTTGCTTGGAGGTAGTCTTGAAGTACTTCGCTTTTTTCTGGTTGGTCTGCTCCCATTGAACTTAGCATTACAAATTTTTTAATCTTTCCAGTCATAGACGCATCAATCATTTTGATGGCTCCATCTTGATCTACAGCTTTTACTTTTTTTCCTCCAGAACCAGCTGCAAAGACTACTTTATCTATGTTTTTGACCGTATGTAATACATCTTTTTCTAAATCTCCAATTACCGTTTTTACGTCATGAGCTAGAAACTCAACTTGTTGATGTTCATTTCTAACCATGGCGATAGGCTCAAAATATTGTGATGTTTTTAATAATTTAACTATTTTTTTTCCTGTGGTACCTGTGGCACCTACTACTAATACGTTTTCCATTTGTTTTTTTTACAATATCCTAATTATGAATGTCTCGGCTTAGTGGATACGATTAAATTCTTAACTCAAATAGAGTATTGTAATTTTCAATTATTTGGCAGGAAATATAAACGATCTAAGAATCTATTATAAGAAGTAGAGGATTCTAATAACAAAAAATTTGCAGTATTTGAATAAGGTGATGTAATTACAAACATAAAAAGTTATATAAATTGTACTTTATGTTAAAGTACAAATAGTGAATGTCAATATTATGAATAACGCTGTATACTTCTCATAGTGGTAATAAACACGATGGAATTTATTGAAAAACATAGAAATTGGTGATGTGCTAGTGAGACTCTTCTCTATGTTGATAGTGTATTAATCTCCTTCTCTGTTTAGAATAGACGTTAAAACTACTCCAAGACTCCAGTTTATAATTCTTTGTTAAAAAAAGAATGAACATTCATTTTTCTTGTATATTTGTACTATATTTAAAATTAAATGGGGAAACTTCAAAAAAGTATTGACAAACGAAACGCTTTAATTAGAGCAACAATAGAGCTTGTAAACAACAATGGTTTTCACGCTACTCCTATGAGTAAAATTGCTAAAATGGCCAACGTATCTCCTGCTACAATCTATCTGTATTTTGAAAACAAACAGGATTTAGTCAATCAAACCTATATAGATGTAAAAGCACAATACACAACATATGCTTTTGAAACCTTTGATTCGAATATGCCTGTTGAAGCCGGTTTTGAATTGATATGGAAACGTATTGCAGATTTTAAATTAAAGGAGTGTGAAAATGCCATGTTTTTGGCTCAGTGTGACAATACACCAATAATTGATGAACCTAGCAGACAAGAAGGTATTAAGCATTTACAACCACTACTCGATCTATGGAAACGAGGTAAAACAGAAGGTATTATAAAACCTATATCAGATTTTTTACTATATGCGTATTCTATAAATCCATTATCCTTTTTGATGATTGTTCAAAAAAGAGGTGATTTTCAATTGAATCAAACACATTTAGAAGAAGCTTACCAATCTGCTTGGAGCAGCATAAAAGTTTGTAGTTAATATGAAAAAAACAGCAATTATATTAGGTGCCTCGGGATTAACAGGGAATATTTTACTGCATGCATTAATTGAAGATAATCGGTATGAAAGTATTAAATTGTTTTCACGTTCTAAAATTGAAGGCTTGTCTAATAAAGTGACACAGTGTATAGGTGATCTTTTAAACTTAGAACAGTTTAGAGCAGACTTTACTGCAGATGAAGTGTATTGTTGTATTGGTACAACGAACACTAAAACACCTGACAAAAAGCTATACAAACAAATAGATTACGGTATTCCAGTAAATGCTGCAAGACTTTCAAAAGCAAATGGTATTAGTACGTTTTTGGTGATGTCATCAATGGGAGCAAACGCAAAAAGCCAAGTGTTTTACAATAAAACTAAAGGCGAAATGGAACGTGATGTTTTACAAGAGAACATTAAGCATACATCTTTATTAAGACCATCGTTAATTGGTGGAGAACGCAAAGAACGCCGCACACTAGAAAAAATAGCATTGTTTGTGTTTCAAATTATACAACCATTATTTATAGGGAGTTTTAAGCAATATAAAATAATTGAACCAAAACTAATTGCACAAGCCATGATCAACTTGGCAAACAATACAAGTCATGCCGAAGTCATTATCACGTCAAACGATATAAAGAGAATAGCAAAAAACAACTAAAAAAAATTGATCACATGAAATTAATAGACCACTTAAATTGGAGATATGCTGCAAAAGCAATGAATGGAGAAACAGTAACAGAAGATAAAATAGAGCGTATTTTAGAAGCTGCACGTTTGGCACCAACATCAAGTGGATTACAACCTTTTGAGATTTTTGTAATTAAAAATAAAGACCTTAAAGAAAAAATAAGACCAGTGGCTTGGAACCAATCTGTAATTACAGAATGCTCTCACCTACTCGTCTTTGCAGCATGGGATACATATACAGCAGATAGAATCAATTATATGTTTGATTTAACCAACGAGATTCGTGGATTTAAAAATGAAGGATGGGAAAATTACCGTAACATGTTATTAAGTTCATATCCGCAACAAGATGCAGAAGAGAACTTTAATCACGCTGCTAAACAAGCCTATATCGCTTTAGGCACGGCAATGGTTGCTGCTGCAGAAGAAAAAGTAGATAGTACTCCAATGGAAGGTTTTGATGCCAATGCTGTTGACGATATTTTAGGATTAAGAGAGAAAGGATTACGTAGCTCTGCTTTATTAGCAATAGGTTATAGAAAAGAAGACGCAGATTGGTTAGTAAATCTTACAAAAGTTAGAAAACCTATGAAAGATTTAGTGACTGTAATAGATTAAAAATTAAAAAAATGATGAAGACCATAGTATTAAATAGCAGACCAAAGGGAAAACCCACAAGTTCCGATTTTAAATGTATCACTGAGGATATTGAATTAACACTGCAAAAAGGAGAAATCCTTTTAGAAGCTGCCTATGTCTCTGTAGATCCTTATTTAAGAGGGAGAATGAGTGATGCAAAATCATACATTCCTCCATTTGAATTACATAGGCCAATACAGTCTGGTGTTGTTGCTAAAGTCATCGCCTCTAAAAATGTAGTTTTTGAAGTTGGTGATTTTGTTTCTGGAATGTTAGATTGGAAAACGAAACAAGTATCTATAGGTGCTGGACTTTTAAAAGTGGATGCTTCTAAAGCACCTTTAAGTACCTATTTAGGAATTTTAGGAATGACCGGTTTAACTGCTTATTTAGGTTTAAATAAAATAGGAAAACCTAAAGCTGGTGAAACGCTAGTGGTGTCTGGAGCTGCTGGAGCTGTAGGGAGTGTTGTTGGGCAAATAGCAAAAATTCTTGGACTTCATGTGATTGGGATTGCTGGAACTGACGAAAAGATTGACATGCTCAAAGATAAGTTCGGATTTGATGCTGGTATCAATTACAAGACTAGTAAAAATATTAAAGAAGATATCGCTAAAGCGGCGCCAAATGGAGTGGATATTTATTTTGATAATGTTGGTGGACCAATATCTGATGCTGTACTATTTAATATTAATAGATTCGCTAGAATCGTTGTATGCGGGGCAATTTCGGTATACAACAATACAGAACTACCAAAAAGTATCAGTGTGCAACCTTTCTTAGTAAAAAATAGCGCGCTGATGCAAGGTTTTATCGTATCTAATTATGTAGATGAATTTCCAGAAGCTATGCAACATTTATCAGGATGGCTCGCTGAAGGAAAATTAACATACACTGAAACTATCGTTGATGGTTTTGAAAATATTCCGAATGCTTTTATCGATTTATTTGATGGTAAAAACAAAGGAAAAATGGTAGTAAAAATTTAATTAAACAAAAGAGAAAAAGAAGATGAACAATTTTGAATTTAAAAATCCGACCAAAATTATTTTTGGTAAAGACACTATAAAAAAACTAGAATCTGAAATACCTAGTGATTCCAAAGTATTACTTCTTTATGGAGGCGGAAGTATCAAGAAAAACGGAATTTACGACCAAGTAAAAACCGCTTTAGCTAAAGTAGATGTTATTGAGTTTGGAGGTATTCCCGCAAATCCAGAATATTCAGTATTAATGGAAGCACTAAAAGTTATTAAAGGTGAGAAAATCACGTATTTATTAGCCGTTGGTGGTGGATCTGTAATTGATGGTACTAAGTTTTTATCAGCTGCTGCAAACTACAAGGGCGAAACACCTTGGGATATTTTGGCTAATAATATTAAAACTGAAAAAGGATTGCCTTTTGGGACCGTTTTAACATTGCCAGCTACAGGATCTGAAATGAATTCTGGAGCAGTAATAACCAGAAAAGAAACGCAAGAGAAATTAGCAATGGGTGGACCAGGCTTATTTCCTGAGTTCTCGATATTAGATCCTCAAGTGATTACATCAATTCCGGAACGTCAATTAGCAAACGGATTAACAGATGCTTTTACCCACGTTCTTGAGCAATATATGACGTATCCAATTGGTGCCTTATTACAAGATCGTTTTGCTGAAAGTATTTTACAAACGCTTATTGAAGTAGCACCAAAAGTATTAAAAGATCCAACAGATTATAAAGCGGCATCAAACTTTATGTGGAGTTGTACCATGGCTTTAAATGGATTGATACAAAAAGGAGTCCCTACAGATTGGGCTGTTCACGCTATTGGGCATGAGTTAACTGCTTTGTTTGGTATTGATCATGCGCGAACTTTAGCAGTCATTGCTCCTAGTCATTACAAGTTCAACTTTGAAGCTAAAAAAGAAAAATTAGCACAATATGCAGAGCGTGTTTGGAATATAACTGAAGGTAGTATAGATGATAAAGCTTATGCTGCTATTGAAAAGACGGAAGCTTTTTTCCGTGAGTTAGGAATTGATACAAAGCTATCAGATTATACACAAGATTACGAAGGTACTGCTGAAAAAATAGCAGAACGTTTCACAGATCGTGGATGGATGGGATTAGGTGAGCATCAATCATTATCACCAGATAAAGTGGAGAAAATCGTAAAAATGGCTTATTAAATTGCATTACGATGTTACATTGGGCGCAGTCGAAATGCATTGGAAATCTATATTTCGAGGTTTTCCAATGTGCCCAAACTGACATCATCAATTAAATTTTAACTATGAAATTAATAAAAACTATGGCTTTAGTGCTAACAATCGTTTCGCTCTCAAGTTGTAAAAACACAAAAAAAGAAGTGTCTTCAGAAAACGTTTCAGAAGAAAAAAAAGAAATTAAAAAAGATAAAAACATGAACATATTATTTGTACTAACATCTCACGATAAATTAGGTGATACAGGAAAAAAAACAGGATTTTGGGTTGAAGAATTTGCAAACCCTTATTACACATTATTAGATAAAGGTGCTACCATAACTATTGCAACACCTAAAGGAGGTGCCGCACCAATAGATCCAAGTAGTGATTCACCTGATGCTGCAACAGAAGCGACAGAGCGTTTCGATAACGATGCAGATGCAAAAGAAAGAATAGCAAATACAAAAGTATTAGCAGATATGAATCCAGACGATTTTGATGCTGTATTTTATCCAGGAGGCCATGGTCCATTATGGGATTTAGCAAACGATGCAACGTCTATTGCTTTAATTGAAAAATTCAATAGACAAGCTAAGCCTATTGCTTTTGTATGTCATGCTCCTGCGGCTTTAAAAGGAGTGAAAAACACAGATGGCTCTCCATTAGTAAACGGTAAGAAAGTGACTGGATTTACTAATACTGAGGAAGCTGCTGTAGGTTTAACAGCTGTTGTTCCATTTTTAGTTGAGGATATGTTGAGTAATAATGGTGGAATCTACTCTAAAAAAGAGGATTGGGCAGCTTATGCAATTCAAGATGGGAATTTAATTACAGGTCAAAATCCAGCGTCATCAGAGCTCGTTGCCGAAAAATTATTAGAGAGTTTAAAATAATTTAATTGATATAACTCTTAAGCATAAAAAAGGTTGTCTATAATGGACAACCTTTTTTTATGCTTTATAATTACGTACTGTAAACACCAGTATTTATGCATTCTCAAGCGTACGCTTAGATTTTCTATAAATGTACTTAGGATAAATAGCACGTTTAGCAAAACGATTGATCTTACCACTATTAACCATTTTTATATAGACTTGTTTAGTAACACCAAAGTACTCATACGTTGTTCCGTCAAGAAAAGTGATTTCGAGTAACATGCCTTTATGCTGGTAATCATCGATACCTGCATTTGTAATAGTTTCTGTATAAGCCTCTAAATTTGCTGCTTTTGTTTCTGGAGCCATACTTACTAAAAAGTGATAGCCATCAATAATATTTCGACTTTGGATCTCTGCTTCTTCTTGTAATTCGTGTCCGTCTTGAAATTTATCAGGATGCCATTCCTTAACTAAGTCACGATAAGCCTTTTTAAGAGATTTTAATTCGATCTCGTTTTCTATTCCAAAAAGTTTCTTGTATTGTTTTATGCGTTTCATTCCAAATATTGTTTGAGCGCGCAAAAGTACGTCCTATTTTCAAATGAATTGCTATACTTAGTGAGGGTTTTTTGTTTTAAAAGTTTTTAAGAGACTGCTAACCAATAAAAAAGCACTCCTCTAAGAATCACTTTTTTTTCGATGTAATAAAATAAACGCCTGTAAGCAGCACTGATGCTGCAATTATAGATTGTGCACTTAGTGTTTCATCTAGCACATACCATCCCAAAAGCATGGCAATAATTGGATTTATGTAAGCCGAAGTCGCTACTTTTTCTGTAGATACTTGTTTTAAAAGATAATTGAAGGCCGTAAAAGCACCAATACTTCCAAATGTTGTAAGAGCTAACATGGATAATTGAACATTCGTACTCCAATGCAATGGCGATATCCACACTTCTCCAAACGAGATACTTGTACATAAAAGAATACTACCGGCAATTAGCATTTGATATCCTGTACTTACAAAATAATTTTTCGGCAAATCCGCTTTAGCAACAAACACACTACCATAGCTCCAGCCAAAGACACAAGTAAAAATCATAAAAACGCCTAATAAGGTCTCTTCGTTTGTTACCAGTTCCTGCTGACTAACTAAGAGATACATACCAACAATACCAAGTCCAACACCTATGAGAGATTTTGGTTTCATTTTTTTATTATCAATTAAACGCATTAATAATAAAACAAATAGCGGTTGTGTAGATGCTAATAAGGCTCCAAACCCACTATCTATATACTTTAAAGCCCAAACGAAAACACCGTTGCCATAGACTAAAAATAAAAAGCCCACAAAGCAGGAATTTATAAGCTGTTTTTTAGAGATTTTAAGACTAAAGTTGGATGCTTTTGCAATCCCAAAAATTAAGATACTTGCGCTTAAAAACCGAATTCCCGCTAGGAAAAATGGAGGCAATTCAGTGACTGAAATTTTATTTAGCAAGTACGTAGAACCCCAAATAACGTATATGGCAAAAAACGCTATAATTATTGAGGCTTTCGAACTTAATTTTGGCATTATCTGGAGTGAGTTAGATTAAATTTTCTCATTATAAATATATTGAAAATAAAAAACTACCAATCAATAGGAAAGTAATCTTTTAAGAATTTTCCACACCAGTGTTTTCCAGTAGTAATACCATCAATCAAAGGATCCATAACACGAGCTGCACCATCTACAATATCTAAAGGCGGTTGAAAATCGTGAACTTCTATTTTCTTTTTAGATAATGCTGCTGGATCTTCATCGGTCACCCAACCTGTATCCACAGCATTCATATAAATTCCAGATTTCGCAAAGGTTGCAGACGAGGTGTGTGTTAACATATTCAAAGCAGCTTTCGCCATATTAGTATGTGGATGACGATCCTCTTTTTTGAATCTATGGAACTTCCCTTCCATCGCAGATACATTAATAATATGTTTTTTGCCTGTATGTTCTTTCATCATTAGATGCGACAAACGATTACATAACACAAAAGGAGCGACTGCATTTACCAATTGAACTTCTACCATTTCGGTCGTTTCAATTTGTCCTAGTGTTAAACGCCAACTGTTCGTTTTTCGTAAATCGACTTGTTGTAAATCAGCATCTAATTCACCTTCAGGAAAGACTTCTTTAGCTTGCAATGCATTATCAAAACTATACGGTATTTGAGATAACTCGGCAGAAGACCGTAAACCTATACCAGGTTCTGGACCATGCCATGTAACCGGTAACATATCATTTTTAGCTGATTTAGACGTTGGAATACTCAAATCTGATAATTCTTGTAAGCAACTTAAATGGCTTTTTAATAACTCTTGCGCGCGTTCTGGTAATTCTGTTATTGGCTTCTTTTCATTGTCCATTAAATGAAAATAAAACCCGGAAGGTCGTCTGACAGTTTGCGCTGCATTATTGATTAAAATATCTAATCGCGAATAGTGTTGTTCTATATAATTACAAAAAATCTCTACACTTGGTATATGACGTAAATCTAGTCCGTGAATGTGTAAACGATCACTCCACATACTGTAATCCTCTTCTTTAGAAAACCGAATAGCAGAATCTGCAGGAAAACGTGTGGTAGCGATAACGGTAGCTCCAGATCGTAATAACATCAAGGAGATATGATAGCCGATTTTTAATCGCGAACCTGTAATTACAGCTACTTGATCTGTTAAATCTGCTGTTTGAAAACGTTTGGCGTAATTTAAATCACCACAATCTGTACACATCGTATCATAGAAATGATGCAATTTGGTATAGACCGTTTTACAGACGTAACAATTTCTTGGTGATTCTAGTTCCGATGTGTCTTTTTGAGCTTCGGTTGGTGCTAATAATTTAGGCGCAGTAAAAATACTGGCTTCTCTTGCAGATCTAATTCCTGTTTCTTTTCTAGCATGCTTATCTCGAGCAATCATCTTGCGTTTTATTGCTTTTTTAGCATCTTTTTTACGACGTTTATGTTCGTCACGGTTTGGACGAGATAATTGACCAGCAACCGTTATAAGAGCCACTCTTTGAGCTTCTGGGAGTTCATAAAGTTGATTGGAGTCATCTAACATCTTCTGTAATGTTGTAATACAGAATTCTATGTCTTCGTTTGATTTAGTGTCACTCATGTCATTAAAGCACTGTAAGTCTTGTTTTAAACATCTTATATTGTAAAAAAGCAAGTTTATGATGTCTGTTCTAGACCATTTGTATTTTCGCTCGCAAGATATACATAAGGTTTTTTACTTGTATGCTTTCTTAAAAAATATTGAACATATTTATAATATTAGAAAATAGATAAAAGGTCTCAACAGCCAAGAATACTATTTACACTCTTTTTTTTCTTAGAACTTCGGAAATTGGAAAACAACACTATGAGTCTGAGACCATACAATTGATTGTAACGGATTTTGATTCTGGCTATTTTCAGCTTAATAAAATAGAACCTCAAAGAAACACCTTATCACTTCCTTCCTAGCCTTCTCGCCTTAAAACTTCTAAAGGAGAACTGCGCAACACGGTTCGTATATTACTCAATCCTATAGCTACAACTAACAAGCTAATTCCTGGTAAAAACACCAAAAAAGGAACTATCGATGGTACGAAAGGCTCATTAAAAACCAACAACGCTAAACACAGGCTTCCTATTAAAGCCAATAAAATACCTACCAAGCTACCAAGTACGCCTAAAAAGACATATTCAAAAGCAGATATTTTTAAAATTTGCTTGTTTTGAGCACCTAGAGTTCGTAATAAAACACTTTCTCTTATACGTTGGTATTTGCTCGTTCTTACTGACCCTATGAGCACAATGATTCCTGTAAGGATGCTAAAAAAGGCCATGAAGTTTATAATCCACGATACTTTATTCAAGATATCTTCAACAACTGTATAAACTTGTCTCAAATCTATAATAGACACATTAGGAAATTTAGAAACGAGATCACGCTGTAAATCTGCAGAACTTTTTTCATCTGGTACTGCTGTGGTAATCACATTAAATTGAGGTGCTTGTTCTAAAACACCTTTTGGGAATAGGACGGTAAAATTAGGCTGTAATTGTGCCCAATCAACTTTTCTAATACTACCAATAGTGGTTTCCATGAGTACCCCTTGAACATTAAAAACGATCTCGTCGCCAATACCAACTTTAGCATCCGACGCTAAATTTTCTGATAAGGAAATGAGTATAGGCGCATTAGGTGCTATTTGAGGTGTCCAATCACCTTCTATGATGTCTTCGGAAGTCGTCAAGTTATCTCTGTACGTGGCCCTAAATTCGTGATTTAATATCCAACCGCGAACTTGACGTAAAGAGTCTTGACGTAATTTGTTAACCAATTTATTTTTGATGCGATGCATACGCATAGTGACAATAGGAATATTATCAAGAATAGGTAAGTTTAAATCTTGTATGCTCTGCTCAACAGCATCTCTTTGATTTGTTTGCACATCCAAAATAATGATATTAGCAGATTCTGCAGTCTGCGAAACTTCTGTTTTGGATAATAAAATATCTTTAGTAAAATATAAGGTGCTAATTAAAAAGGTTCCTAAACCAATGGCCACAACCAAAACAACAGTTTGATTGTTGGGTCTAAATAAATTCAACAGACTTTGGCGCGCGGCAAAACCAAAACGTTTTGGAAAAAATTTTCTAATCCCTTTCATGCTTAACAAGGCGATTCCTGCTAAAATGGCGAACGTTAGAAGCGTTGCAAAAACGAATCCCATAGCAAACATGAGATTATCCAATAAAACATATGAGAATAAAAGTAAGAATATTACAATCGCAATAGACACCAAGACTTGTGCTTTTTTTGAACTTTTAGAAGTGCTTTGACCAACTCGTAAGACTTCTAATGGCGACACATACCAAGTGTTTATAAGTGGTAATAACGCGAATAATACGGACATAAATAATCCAAGAAAAACGCCAGTGAAAATGGGTTGTAGTGAAATACTAATCTCAACCGTAAAAGGCAAAAATGATTTTAAGATATACGGAAATAGTTCCTGTAGAGCAATGCCAATTATAGAGCCAATTAAGCCGCCAATAACGCCTATTCCTGCTATTTGTATTAAAAAAATCAAGAAGCTTTGTAATCTCGATGCTCCCATACATTTTAAAACAGCAATCGATTTTAATTTTTCTTTGATATAAATGTGTACAGAACTGGCAATTCCAATACAACCTAACAATAAGGCAATAAAGGCAGCTAAGTTCAAAAATTTCCCCACATTATCATAACGATTACCCAAACGTTCACTTGTACTTGTATGGGTGTCTAAATCGGCATTTTCGATATCCAAAAGGGGATCGATCTTTTCTTCAAAAGCAATGAGATCAAAATCATTGGTCGTCTTATAAAAAAACTGATATTCTTTTCGACTTCCAAATTGTAGTAATTCCGTATTTGCAATAAGACGATATGGTATTACAATGGGTGGAGCTACAGAACTAGAGATCGCATTACTTCCAGGTATTGATTTTAAGGCACCAACAATGGGTAATGTGAGCTGTCCAACTTTAATAGAATCACCTACGTTAATGTTAAATTGAAGTAGTAATGTCGCATCAACTAAAGCGCCACCTAAATCTTGATAGCGTGTTGCAGCTAATATAGGTTGCGTATCCATAGTACCATAAAATGGAAAGTCACCTTCCATACCACGTACTTTAACCAATTTAGCACCTCCATTTTCAGGAAACGCAATCATGGAGACAAAATTTACTTCATAAGCGTTAGGTTGCAGAGAATCGATAATGGCTTGCGCTCTTTGGGTAGGCTCCTGTCTCGAATCTATCACATAATCTGCTCCCATCAATACTTTAGATTGGCGCTGAATATTATCTTTAAGATTGGTACTGAATAATTGAATGGAAACGACTGCAGCGATCCCTAAAACAATAGAGCTCATAAATAATATCAAACGGACTTTACTCGCCTTGGCGTCTCGCCATGCCATTTTAAAAAGCCATTTTGTGCTTTGATTCATAAGAAAAGGAGCTATGATTGAAGTACTGAAGTACGTTGGTTGGTTAAAATTTGTCCGCCTTTCAATCTTAAAATCTGTTGAGTTCGATTGGCAAGTTCTAAATCGTGGGAAATTATTATTAATGTAGTACCTGCTTCTTTATTAAGATCAAATAAGAGTTTGATAACTTTTTCACCAGTATCTTCATCTAAATTTCCCGTAGGCTCATCTGCAAATAATATAGACGGTTGGTTTGCAAAAGCTCTTGCTAAAGCAACCCGTTGTTGCTCTCCTCCAGAAAGTTGTGACGGATAGTGATGAGAGCGGTCTGCTAGTCCTACTTTTTCCAATAAAACCATACTTCGCTTTTCGGCATCTTTTGCGCCTTGTAATTCTAGAGGAACACTAACATTCTCTAACGCAGTGAGCGTTGGTAATAACTGAAAATTTTGAAATATAAAACCAACCTCTTTATTACGTAATTGAGCACGTTGGTCTTCATTTAAAGTACTTAAATCTTGACCACATAATTCTATTTGACCTGCACTTGGCTCATCTAGTCCTGCGCATAAACCAAGTAAGGTTGTTTTACCACTTCCTGATGGCCCAACGATTGAAAAAGTTTGACCTCGATCTACATCAAAAGAGATGTTTTGCAAAACCGTTAATTGTTTGTTACCGCTAGAATAAGTCTTTTCTAACCCAGTAATCTTTAATATCTTTGGTGTATTCATTTTAATAAAGTTGACACGTTATGTCTATGGCTCAAAATAAACAATTGATTTCAAAACCACCTAATTCATGTATAAAGAAATTCTTAAAGTTTTGTTATTTTATCCCTAGCTTTTTAATGTGTGCATGTGGCAATGGAAAGTCAGAAACGGCCACTCAAAATGTACAAGCTAAAGAAGATTCTGCGCAAACGGAACAAATACCAGTGGCTACCAATAAAATCAAGACCATTTTGTGTTTTGGAGATAGTATAACTGCGGGTTATGGATTGGATGATACTAATGATGCTTTTCCTGCCTTGCTGCAACAAAAAATAGATTCTTTAGGAGTTAATTACACAGTGATTAATTCGGGTTTAAGTGGCGAAACAAGTGCAGGTGGAAAAAGTAGAATTGATTGGATTTTAAAACAGGATATTGCTATTTTCGTCTTAGAACTTGGAGCTAATGACGGCTTACGCGGTGTGGCGTTATCTGAAACACGCTCTAATTTACAATTCATTATAGATGTAGTACAACAAAAAAGCGAAGACACCACTATTGTGCTTGCTGGTATGGAATTACCGCCTAATATGGGACAAGCATATACGAAAGAATTTAGACAGATATATGCAGTATTAGCGCAAGAAAATCAGTTGGAGTTCATTCCATTTATCTTAAAAGACGTTGGAGGCATTGCGTCCCTCAACCAAAGCGATGGCATTCATCCAACAGTAAAAGGGCATCAAATTGTAGCCAATACGGTTTGGGAAGTTTTGAAGCCTTTGGTTAAGGAGTAGTTTATTCTTTGAATTTTATCTATTTCCGAAGAAAAAAAAGGTCAAACTATTAGCCAAAACAGCTGAACAAAGCGTGAATATGCGTTTTTATTTGTTTAAGTTATTCCTTAATAGTAATCATACCGTACTAAACAATAGATTAGAATTATTGTATCTAGAGATATTATGCCTTAGTTTTTAGGCGATAAAGATAGATTGCCCACCCTATCATTTCATGAAAATAACTATCCTAAACTGTAATGCAATCAAATATCATATTAATGCGGTGAAAAGCGTATTAATTTTTAGGTCTAATATTCTGATTAACCCTGAATAAATTTTCTGGATCGTAGATTTCTTTTATTGAAACTAATCTATCATAATTGTGTTTATAACTAGCTTTTATGCGGTCTTGTCCCTCTTCCATCATAAAATTAGAATAAGCACCACCTGCCGAATACGGGTGTAAAGCGTCCCAATAATCCTTGCACCAATTAGTGATTTTATCAGCATTTTTAGGATCAGGGTCAACACCAACTATTACACCAGCATAATTGGCATCTCTATAGGCCCATGGTGTCTCTTTTGGTCCAACTCTACTTGCTGCACCACTAATTGGGTATAAGTGCATTTGAGATAATGGTGTTGGAATCTTTGAACCAAATTTTAAATGTTGTGCTCTCACTTCAGGGCCTAACTCTTTAAAGAAATCAGCTCTCCAATACCACTGTAAACCATGCGGCATTAAGCCATCAAATAATGTTTGAATGGATGGATAAGGCATTGCACCAACATGTTCAAATAAAGGATTTAAATCTCTAACGGGCTTAAAGAGTTTATCAAATTTAGTAGGATCACCAACATAGCACCAAACTATTCCACAAAATTGCTTGTTGTGCAACTGTTCTGGAAATGGAGGTCCCGGTATAATCATAGTGGCTATAAACCCGTTTAATTCGTCTGGAGCATTAAGAAGGAATTCATGATACCATTCCATAATTTCTTCTGTTTTTTCAACAGGCCATAAGGTTGGTCCTCCAATAACATTTTTAACAGAATGTGCTTGGAATTTAAATGAAGTTACGATGCCGTAGTTTCCACCACCACCTCGAATAGCCCAAAATAAATCGGTGTTTTGTTGTGCATTTACCGTTAGAAACGAACCATCTGCTAATACCATATCTGCTTCTAATAAATTATCTATGGTTAATCCGTATTTCCTTGATAAATGTCCAACACCTCCGCCGAGTGTTAGTCCTCCAACGCCTGTTGTAGAAATTATTCCAGCTGGAACAGCTAATCCAAAAGGATAAGTGGCATGATCTACTTCTCCCCAAAGGTTTCCTCCACCTACTCTTACAGTATTATTTGAGGTATCTACTCTTATAAATTTAATTCCGGATAAGTCTATAACTAAGCCATCATTACAAAGTCCTAAGCCGCCTCCGTTATGACCTCCACCTCTTATAGCAATTAGTAAATTATTTTCTCGTCCAAAATTTACAGATGCTATAACATCGGCAACATCGACACATATGACAAATAATCCTGGTTTTTTATCAATCATCGCGTTATACACCTTTCGTGTTTCGTTGTAGTCCGCATCTGATTGTAAAATAAGCCTACCTCTTAATTGTGATTTGAAAGTGTTAATAATGTCTGGAGCAATATCTTTTATTAAATTTTTCATGTTTTAAATTTTTTAGTTTTTCAATAAATAATTGAATATGACAAATTATAAATGCAGAAAGCAAAACAATTATTTAGTGAATTACTGATATTGTATTCTGCATTACATTCATAGTGAGTCTTACAAGTTGCTTCTTAATTCAAAGGTGAATGGTGTTCGTGAACCATTTTCCAACCCTCACCTGTCTTCACAAATAATAGTGTTATTTGGTCATTTACAACCACTAAATCCTCTCCAAATCTTAATTGAAAATCAGAGTGAAAGGTCAAATTAGCAACATCACCATACACCGCAATTTTTAAATCGTTTGCATCAAACTTAACGACTTCGGTTACAGAACCAAAAACACTTCGTTCGTGAAGTTCGTTTGCTTCACTACCATTTCTTGGTTCTCCATTTTTAAATTCAGTAAACTTCGGACTATAAGCGTGGAACGAAATGAGTTGATCCATATCGCCGTCCATAATACTTTGTGCAATAGCACCGAATGTTTCCATCACCTCTTGTTTTGCTTCAGGAAACTCATTGTTTATTAAATCGATTTGAATGTCATTTGTTTCTTGAGCTTGTTTGTCACACCCAGGGACTACGATTGTAAAAATCATAATCAATACGACCGTTAAATTTGTCTTCATAATTTTATATGTATTTGGTTTTTATCAAATGTAGAATAGAATCTTTTTCTATTATTCTACATTTAGACCAAATAAAAGGACTTTTAGACCAAGAGGAAATTTACTTATAACTAGCTTTAAAACAGTATTTTAATTGTGGTAAACAAAAGTTGAAGGTAGAATACCATATTTTTTATGGAAACATTTTGAAAAATAAGCCGGACTACTAAAACCTGTTTGATACGCCACTTCAGAAATATTACAGTTTTGTTCTTCTAGTAATTTTAAGGCTTCATTTAAACGATACTCTTTTAAGAATGTATTGGGGGATTTACCAATAAGATTCATCATAGTGCGGTACAATTTAGATTTACTATAACCTAGATTTTTTTGAAAATCATTAACAGTTAAAGACGTATGTGACCATATCGTTTCAGTATATTCCATTAATTGCATCAAAAACCCTTCATTTTGACTATTTAAAACAGTAATTCCATTCTTTTCATGTATTGGTTTATTTTGGTTTTCCCCTTCGAAGAGATCATTGACTTTTGCAGTAATAGAAAAATCACCTTTAGCGATATCACTTAGATAATCAGAAGTTTTTATAGTGTCCTCAAAAATACTATCTTTTTCAGAAACAGGAATCCCGGCACTTATTCCTATCTTACATTCTAAATCTGGGATAATAACAGAATGATATGATTCTTGAATTTTTATACCACATTGAATGGCATCTGTAACCGATACAAATGATATTAAAAATCTAGAAACGGTCTGCTCAACGATACGTCCATTGTATTGAGAGGCCAAATTACTAATAGATACGGAATAGCCTCTAATAGCCGCTTTTACTGTGTTTATATCTTTTGCTCTAAGCGTTTTATGCTTTAGCTTAACAACCATTAGGGCTCTAAAAGCTTGGTTGTTGATTATGTTGAGGCTGATGTTCTTTGATTTTTCAGGATCTTCAATACGTCCTAAAAAAGATTCCACAATTGTATCATTAACCTCAATAATACTTGTGGGAATAGCGCCATGAGCATTTTGATGCAAATCTATAAGCGCTTGTTTATTTGGCGCTTCTATTAAACAAAATGCTGTTTTTCTTTTTTCGTCACACCAGTAGGTCAGTCCACGACAATTGTATTTGTGCTCAATATCTAAATCGGCTTGGTGCATTTCTGCGACATGTTGCGCTGTAATACCTTCGGGAAGATCATGCAAATCTAAAAATAGTGGCATATGATTGATTTTGGGTGTAATTTACATTAATTTTATGTAACTCACTCATTATCAATTACAGAACAGATATACGCACCTTTTTCTTTTTCAAACGACTATTATTCAATGTACCCACTAACTGATTTGCAAGTGCAAAAGGAACCGCTACAAACGCACAATCTGGTTTGAGCTCAATGGCGCCTAATTGGTCTTTTTTTAGACCTCCTATTTTAAAAAACAAACCTGCGATATCACCTTTGGAAATTTTATCTTTTCGTCCTCCGGAAATGAATAAGGTTTCCCAATATTGCTTTTTATGTGGAGCTTTTTTAGATATGTCAATTGGTGCTGAAGCTTTAATAAAGTCTGGTAGTAATTGATCTTTCCATTTTAGAACATAAGACGTACCTGATGCATTCACGCGAGCAGTCCTACCATTTCTATGAATAAATTCTTCTTCATGAACTGGCAATTCATAATGAATAATAAATTTCATTTCAGGAATATCAATACCTCTGGCTGCTAAATCTGTAGCGACTAATAACTGACATGTTCCGTTTCTAAACTTTATGAGTGCACGTTCTCTATCTTTTTGTTCCATTCCTCCAGAAAAGCAGGCATGACCAATATTCTGTTTGTTTAAAAATGCACTCACTTGATCAATGCTCTCTCTAAAATTACAGAAAATAATACCGGGTTCATTACCAATATACTTCACTAATTCCAACAGCGTTGATAGTTTGTTTTTATCTGGAGAGATCACTAGTTTGAGTGCTAGTCTCGATGCGTCTTTTTCTTTTAAATAATCAATGACGCAGGGATTGTCTAAGCCTACAAAGTTAGGAACATCAACTGCTTGAGTGGCAGAGGTTAGAATGCGTTTATTTAAATTAGGTAAATAATGTAAGATAGCTTTCATTTCTTCCTCAAAACCATTCTCTAAAGACTTATCAAACTCATCTAATATAAGTGTTTTAATAGCTGATTTAGAAAAACGATCATTGTCAAAATGGTCTAGTAGTCGCCCTGGAGTTCCAACTAAAATAGCTGGATTGTGCTTAAGTTCAATTTTATCTTTAGACATTGGACGACCTCCATAAACAGCGTTCACTTTATAACCAGAACCCATAGAACGAATCACTTGTTCAATTTGAATGGCTAATTCTCTTGAGGGCACTATGATTAATGCTTGAATATTAGTTGATTCAGGATCTAAAAGATCCAAAAGCGGTAATGAAAATGCTAATGTTTTTCCTGTCCCTGTTGGAGATAAAACAACAATATTTTCGGTTACTTCTATAATCGAAACAGCTTCCTCTTGCATAGGATTTAAAGCTTCAATATTTAATTTAGCCAGAATATCCTGCTGATTTTTTATATCATTTGCCATGTTATTTCTTTTTAGCCTTTTTTGAATCTTCAGATTTTGCTTTATCTGTACTGTTTTGAGCTAGATAATCAGCGAGTATCTTATCAACGAGTTCTTCTTTTGTTAGATGATGAAAGATTGTTTTGATTTGAGATTTAAAATCTTCAGAAATATCACGATTTGGTTTCGCTTTAAATATCTTTTTGGCCCATATGAGACCATTATTTTCTTCAATACTTTGAGCATCTGCTTTTTTGAATTCAGTAAAAACGAGACCTAATTCAGCTTCAAATTCAGGAATTTCTTCTACTTCTTCTTTCTGGATGACACTTAACGATAGGCCCTTTGCTCCTGCTCTAGCTGTTCGCCCACTTCGATGCACATAGGTGTTATAGGTGTCCGGTAAGTGATAATTAACGACGTACGACACGTCTTTGACATCAATACCACGAGCTGCCAAATCTGTAGCGACCAAGATATCGATATAACCCTCTCTAAATTGTCCCATGATACGATCACGAATCCCTTGTGTTAAACTACCATGTATCGCACCAGAAGAGAATTTATTGATAGCTAGTTTTTTGGCTAATTTATTAACCGCAGCTTTAGTTTTACAAAATATAATTCCGCGTTCTCCTTCTTTAGAATTTAGAAAATGAAGTAACACCTCTAGTTTCTCAATAGGCTCTACAACTACGTATTGATGATCGATGCCTTGATTACCAATCGTTTTCATATCGGCTTCTAGATGTATCACCTGTTTTGACATGTAATTTTGAACCACTTGTTTGATGGTTCCAGACATCGTTGCTGTAAATAATAATGTACGTCGCGTTTTTGGAATGCCTTTTATAATAGAATCGACTTCGTCTTTTAAAGCAGTGACCATTTCATCAGCTTCATCCAATACTAAGTACTTTAAGTTTTTAATATCAACAGCGCCACGTTTCACTAAATCGACCAAACGTCCAGGCGTAGCAACCACAATATGGGTCGTCGCTTTTAGACGTTCTATTTGAGGTTTTATAGGAATACCTCCACATACAGATGCGATAGAGATATTAGGACTATATCCAGAAAATTCTACTAAATTAGTATAGATCTGCTGTCCTAATTCTCTTGTTGGTGCCAATATAAGTGTTTGTATAGTGCTGTCTTCTAAATCAACCAACTGCAATAAAGGCAAGCCAAAAGCTGCAGTTTTTCCTGTACCGGTTTTAGCTAAAACAACAAGGTCTTCAGTTTGATTAAGAACTACAGGTATAGCCTTTTCTTGAATATCTGTAGGCAAAGAGATTTGTAAGTCTGCTAAGGCCTGTTGTAACTGTTCGTTAATTCCTAATTCTAGAAAACGTTTTGACATAAAAAATAATTTTGGCAAAGGTAAGAATACTGCGCTTGGGAACCCGATAAATCGTTGCCATTACTATTCAGACAAGAAACTGATTTTAGAAGAGGTCGATTTCTATTTATAAATCAATAAAAAGCAGTGTTTTTTCTGGATTAAACACAAGCAATATCGAAGCATTGGTATTAAATTTTACTCATTATTTTTTTTTTAAATTCGTTTTTCTAATGATCGGGATAAAAATTTAGCGCCTTTCTGAAAATGACCAAACCTTTTTATTAGTGCGGGCTTATCCTTTACCTTATAGAGGTTGTCGCTGCAAGTTTTTTAATTCCGTACGATGTATTTTGATTCTTTTGCTTGATTTTCTAAAACACGTAATATCTTTGGGTGTTTCAATAAATTATTTAGTTCAAACGTTCCATTTCTAACTCGTGTATAATCTTTCTCGTAATCATTTTGTCCCTTATAAGTCAATTCATAAAGCTCATTATTGATAATATCAAAAAGAGCGAATGTGTGACTTGCTTTATCGGTTGAATCATCAGCAGCCATATACTCAAAGTGAACGTATTTAGTTTTTTCAGTATTCAGGAATTTTAATTCTTTATAAACTTGTCCATACTCAAACTTCTTTTGATTAACAGGTTGCCAGGTGTCTGCAAAATTTAAATAAGTAACAATAAGATTAGCAGCTCCATTTGGTTCTCCGAAAAAAAACGCCACCAACATTGTTCGGTCATGGTGTTTAAATTCGTAACTCATTTCAGGATTTGCATTTGTGAAAGTCACATTTTCCCAGATGTAAGTCTCACTATTCCTAACTTCGTTTTCATAAGTTAATTCCAAGTTTGGAAATTCAGTCGAAATCATCTCTTGTGAGAACAAAAGATTAATTTTAAAAAATAGTAGTATTAATAATAAGTATTTCATAATGTATAGCGCTTTTTATTCCTTTTGATTTCACAACAATAATGTAGTCCAAATTGTTACTATTACAAGTAACTTGATAGCCTTTATCGTTGTTTCTTTTTTACTTAAAGATAATGAATTTTTTCCATAAAAAAAGCCCCCAAATAGTGTCTAACTTTTTGGGGGCATTTCAATTAAGAAGGCTTTTTATGCTATTGTGATGTGCTACTTTTTGACTACACGAACGTTTGTAGCAATGGGTCCTTTATCACTTTGTTCGATATTGAAAGTGACTTTGTTTTTATCCTTAATCTTGCTTTTGAGGTTTGTTTTATGAACAAAGATCTCTTCTTCAGAATCTTTAAGCGTTATAAATCCAAATCCTTTTCTAACATTAAAAAATTTCACGGTACCTTCTTGTGTTCCTTTTGAACTCGCTCCTTTGCTTGAACTAGAACCTTCGCTAGATCCAAATAAGCTTTTTATCCATTTAATCATTACTTCTGTTTTGTGTTTGTACTATCTACTGTAGTAACTTATTAGCTTAATGTATTACTACAGCTCATTAATAGTGCAAAAATAACAAATAAAAGAGTTTGTGAAAATTGTAGGACCTTTTAGTTGATTTTAAATGTGATTTTTTAAGCAGTTGGATTTTTTATTGTTTTTATTTTTACTTCAAAAATAGGCTAAACACCTACGTTATCGAAGTGTTTTAGTAATTGAGGTTATTGACTTAAAAGCTTAATAATTAGTTAATTAAATCATAAATTAAGCCACCCTCGGATTCTCTAAAACCTTAACCTTTCTACTTTTAGAAATAATCATACTACAAAACCCAAACTTTTCAGTAATAAAACCTAAGCACTTATAAACGCCTAAACCATGGATTGGATATTGGTGAACCGTATCTGTAAAATGAACCGCATCAAAGTAATGCCCCTGCTTATCCACAAAGGTGCTGAGTCGCATTAATTTACCTTGAGAGGTTTTATTATGTCTAGTATTCACCAAATTACCGAACATAATCACTTCTTTTTTAACATGTTCACACATTTGCTTAGCGGTGATATCATGTGATATCTGCTCATCGATTAACTCAAAATAACCACATATAGGAAACCCTAGCAACTCGAGTTCATCAAAAGCATTTTCAACGGCATTGGTCGCTAATTCTGGTAATTCAAAATGTTTATGTTTGGGTTTAAACAATTTAGGTTGCTTATTGTTGTCTTTAGTCGCATTGAGTTTAAAAATAGCGTGCCATAACAATTGCGTTTTTGATTTTTTCGTAAAACGGAAACAGCCTATTCTAACCAAAATGGTGAGCTGCTCAATGCTAATCGTCACGCGATCTATAAAATCTTCTAGCGATGCATAAGGACCATTTAACTGACGTTCACTTAGAAACCGCTGAGTCACTAATTTTTCTAAATTCCGTAGATAGCCAAACCCTAAGTAAATAGCTGTTCCTTCCACTCTGTTGGGATGATCACTGGTATTAATACAGGGCAACTCAATAGTAGCACCTTGCATTTTAGCTTCATGAATATAATGCTCTGCGCTGTAAAAACCACCGCCATTATTCAATACTGCGACCATGAATTCTATAGGGAAATAGCATTTTAAAAACAGACTTTGATAACTTTCTACAGCATAAGAGGCCGAGTGTCCTTTAGCAAACGCATAACCCGCAAAACTTTTAATCTGGTTCCAAACTTCAAATATCAAATCCTCTGTATAGCCTTTCTTCTTGCAATTAGAAATGAATTTTTGCTCAACTGCCTCAAACTCTTTGCGAGATCTAAATTTACCACTCATACCACGTCGCAATACATCAGCTTCTCCCAAGGTTAAATCTGCAAATTGACTAGCGACTTTCATAACATCTTCTTGATACACCATCACACCATACGTATCTGGCATAATTTCTAAAAGAATAGGATGTGCGTCTTTTCTACGCTCTGGAAAACGGTGTCGTTTTATGAATTCTTCTTTCATACCTGAGCCAGAAACACCTGGTCGTATAATAGAACTTGCAGCGACCAAGCCTAAATAATCTTGAGTTTGTAGTTTGGTCATTAAGCCTCGCATGGCAGGAGACTCTACATAATAAGCACCAATGGCACCACCACTTTTAAGGAGGTTATTTATTTTTTTATCGGTTTTAAATGTTTCTAAGTCATGGATATCAATTGGAGGTAATTCTGGTCTGTTTTCTGCGATAATATCTAAAGCATCTTTGATTTTAGCTAGACCTCGCTGTCCTAGAATGTCGAATTTAAATACGCCTACATCATCAGCAATAATCATATCAAACTGCACTGTTGGAAATCCCTTTGGTGGCATAAATGTTGCCGAATACTCATGAACAGCTGCATCGAGAATGAGTATTCCTGCGGAATGCACGCTCACATAATTCGGGAACCCGTCAATTAATTGTCCATATTTTAAGACCAATTGCGCCACATCATCCAGTTGATTTTGTGGCACATTTCGTTTACTCAATTTATCAATCTCCTCTTTTGGTAAGCCAAATACTTTGCCTAATTCTCGAACAACTGCGCGATATTTGAAAGTATTATATGTTGCCAGAAGTGCTGTATTTTTAAATCTTCGGAAAATATAATTGGTCATATCCTCTCGGTCTTTCCATGAGAAATCGATATCAAAATCTGGTGGTGAGGCTCTAAACGGATTTATAAATCTCTCAAAGTAAAGGTCTAACTCAATAGGGTCAACATCTGTAATTCCAATAATATAGGCGACAATACTATTAGCTCCACTCCCACGACCAACATGAAAATAGCCTTGACTTTTGGCATAGGATACAATATCGTGATTGATGAGAAAGAAACTCACAAAATTCAAATCCTCTATAGTATCCAATTCTCGTTGTAAACGCTCGTGAACTTTCGCAGTCGGATTTTTATAACGCTTAGGCAAGCCTTCCTCACAGAGTTGTTTCAGGAGTTTTAAATCGTTTTCGGCAGAATTGGTGTACAACTTCAAGTTTTGTGATTGTCGCTCATTTCCGAAGTTAAAATGAATCTCGCATTGTGACATCACATTAACCGTGTTGTCTATGATATGAGGGAAATCAGCGAACGCAAGTTCCAAGTCCGCTTTAGGCAGCATCTTCTCGTCTTGTTTGCACTCTTCAGATTTTGGGAGCTTGCTCAACAAACAGTTGTTATCGATAGCTCTCAATAATCGATGTGCATTAAAATCACGCTTATTTCTAATGGTAACGGTTTGAAGGATGACGAGTTTATTCTTGAGTTCTTTTAATTTTGAAAAGCGGAGTTTTCTAATTTCAGCAGTAGAAATACCTATAAATTCGTAATCCTCAAAAGCGTCTATTTCGAGTTCTAAAACTTGTTCAAACGGATAAATAATAAAGGAATTTAATAGTTTTGGCGCCTTGTCTGGAATCGTAATCTTATGTTCTAAATGATATGATAAAAATCCATTCAACTCTGTAAAACCATCATTGTTCTTAGCGATACCAACAAACTGTTGTTTTGCACCATTTCTAAAGTCGATCCCAATTACAGGTTTGATATCGTGTTTTTTGGACTGTCTAATAAAATTTAAGCAGGCAGAGGTGTTATTTATATCTGTCAAGACCAAACAAGACATACCATTATCTTTAGCAAGTTCCAAGAGGTCTAATTCTGAAAATGTCCCATAACGCAATGAATAATAGGTGTGACAATTGAGATACATTATTGTTTTCTATGTGCTAATAAAACTGGTGGTTCACCGTTAAAAGGATTTTGAAAACGCCCTATCGTTTTTGCTCCCATTGAAGAAGCTCTCATGATACTTAAATCACCATATTTTTCTCTCACATGATCCATTGCGCTATATAGGTTTAAGAGTTGTTCAGTATCATCAAATAGGTTGATTTGGTAGTTGCCACTGACGATATCTGTAAATTTCACACCAACCAATCGCACCAATAATCGTCTGTTATATAGTTTTTCAAATAATTCTAAAGCTTTTGGAATAATGGTGTGGTCTGCACTAGAATACGTAATCTTAATCTGTTTGCTATAGGTATTGAAATCTGAATATCTTATTTTTATACTGAGTGTTCCTGCTAATTTATTTGCTCTTCGTAATTGAAATGCTAGATTTTCTGCCATGGCAAAAACAGTCGTTCTCAATCGTGTTGTATCGATAGTATCTTTATTAAAAGTACGCTCTGTAGAAATAGATTTCCGTTCATGAAATGGGATTAATGGTGCATTGTCAATACCTTGAGCGCGTTTCCAGATTGTCATCCCATTAGCACCCAAAGCACTTACCATTAGTTCTACTGGCATTTGTTGAACGACACTCACTGTATCAACCCCTAAATTTCTAAGAATTTGATATGTTTTCTCTCCTACGGAAGGGATTTTACGAATAGATAAAGGTGCTAAAAATGATTTCTCAAAACCAGAATCTATCTTTAATTGGTTATTGGGTTTGGCTTCTCCTGTCGCGACTTTAGAAACAATTTTATTACAAGACAACCCGAAAGAAATAGGAAGCCCAGAATCTTTAATGATTTTTTGTCTTAACTCTGACGCATATTTATAAGTGCCATGAAATTTATCCATACCTGTTAAATCTGCATAAAATTCATCAACACTTGCTTTTTCAAATACAGGAACGTGCTCTTTAATGATTTCGGTGACCAAATGGGAATATTTAGTATAAATTCCAGAGTTGCCTTTGATGACCACTGCTTGCGGACATAAACGTCTTGCAACGGTCATGGACATGCCAGAATGAACGCCATATAAACGCGTTTCGTAACTACAAGCTGCAACAACTCCTCTATCTCCTGTGCCACCAACTAATAGCGGTCTGTTTTGTAACCGACTGTCAATGAGTCGTTCACAAGAGACAAAGAAGGTGTCTAGATCGAGATGTAAAATGTTCTTTTGCATTTGGTAAAATTAACTCAAATTTGTAGCTTTGTTAACTCAAAATTTTAGTTTTATGTCAATTGTTCAAAAAAATATTCAATTCATAAGAAGTCAAAAAGGATTTTCTCAAAGTCAGTTTGCTGACGAGTTAGGTTGGTCTAAGTCTCAAATAGGTGCTTATGAAGAAAACAGAGCATTACCGTCTATTGAAAAATTGATTCAGCTATCTGATTATTCAAAAATACCTGTTGATATTTTGATTCGGCACGATTTAAAAAAGTCTGGTAGCGCCTCTTTTATTGAAATTGGAAATCAGCGGGTTTTGTTTCCAATTATGGTTGACAGTGATAATGAGAATCTCATCGAAGTGGTTCCTGTAAAAGCTTCTGCTGGTTATTTGTCTGGCTATGATGACCCAGAATATATTGAACAACTCCAAAAAATAAAACTTCCTTTTTTACCCACAGGAAAACATCGCGCATTCCCCATCAGGGGCGATTCTATGTTGCCTATGAAAGATGGTTCGTTTGTAATTGGACGCTTTATTGAAGACAGAAGAGATATTAAAACAGGTAAAACCTATATTTTGTTAACGCTAAATGATGGTATGGTTTATAAACGTGTGTATAATAATATTGAATTGAATAACTCACTTTTATTGATGTCTGACAATAAAACCTATCATGATTATAGCGTTCCAATAGATGAGATTTTAGAATTATGGGAGTTTACATGTAGTATTAATACTCAAGAATACAGTAAAGAAGAACTAAAATTGAGTAGCATCATAACTATGTTTAATGAATTAGGTATTGAGTTGAAATCCTTAGAAAAAATAATGAAATGATGTATACAATTATTGATGTTGAAACTACAGGCAGAGGGAATCGTATGACTGAAATATCCATTTTTAAGTACGATGGAGATGAAGTCATTGATGAATTCACAACGCTTGTCAACCCAGAAAGCCCAATACCTGGTCATATTACTGCGCTCACAGGAATCGATAATCAACTCGTTGCTGATGCGCCCGTTTTTGCTGATGTCGCACAAGATATTCTCAACATAACTGAAGACGCCATCTTTGTCGCTCATAACGTGAATTTTGATTATAACGTTATTGGAGGTGAGTTTAAAAGAATTGGGATTGATTTTAAAAGAAAGAAGCTCTGTACAGTAAGACTTTCGAGACACTTATTATTAGGACATAGATCGTATAGTTTAGGCAAGCTTTGTAAAGATTTAAAGATTGATTTAGTAGGTAGACACAGAGCGAGAGGTGATGCAGAAGCGACTGTAATTTTATTTGAATTATTATTAAAGCAACCTAAAGCGACAGAAGTGTTCAGTGATTTTTTGAATAAAAATTCTAGAGAAGCGACCTTACCTCCAAATTTACCTAAAGCCACTTTTGAAGCGCTACCAAATACGCCTGGTGTTTACTATTTTAAGGATAAAAAAGGGGCTATTATTTATGTTGGTAAAGCAAAAGACATCAAAAAAAGAGTGTTGAGCCATTTTTATAGTAAAACTAAAAAATCGCTCGATATGGTTAGGGAAACGCGAGATATTGATTTTGATTTGTCAGGTAGTGAACTTATTGCACTATTAATGGAAGATGCTGCTATAAAACACAACTTTCCTATTTATAATAAGGTATCGAAAAGAACCATCCAGTCCTACTCTATTTTCTCTTATGAAGATAGAAATGGAATTATTCATCTTGCGATGAACAAAGGTCGTTTGGTTCCCAACCCTATTATTACGTTTTTCAATATAAGAGATGTACGCTTATATATGGAAGACATTTGCTCTACATATAATCTATGTCCGAAATATTGCCACCTACAAGAAGTGGTTTGGGAATGTTCTCATTATAATATCACAGATTGCAAAGGGATTTGCAGAAATGAAGAAACTAGCGATCACTATAATGAAAGAGTACTAAAAGCCATCCAAGATATTTCTGAAGATAAGAAAGATATCGTTTTAAAAGAAAAAGGTAGAATCTCAAATGAAGAAGCATTTATCTGGATTAAAGATAATGTGTATTTAGGATATGGATTTATTGATAAACAAGAACAAGTCAATCATCAAGAAGAATTAAACAATTACCTCATTCCGCAGAAAGATAATATAGATATTCAAAAGATTTTGAGAACACGACTTCTCAAAGAGAAATCGTTGCTAGTAACAAATTAATTTAGCTTTTCCGTTATGATATAAAATTAAGGAAGCCACAAATAGTGAGTATTTGTGGCTTCTTTAATGTATCGAGATTAGTAATTATTCCCTATTGGCTACAATTATTTTACCTTTTTGAATTTTATTACTTGATCTAATACTATATAAATAGACGCCTGTACTTAAATTCCAAGGTGCTAAAGGAATTGGTGTATTTGATTGTGTAAATCTAGTACCTACCAGTTTACCTTGAATACTAAATAGTTTAAATTCTATATCATCCTCTAAATTATTCTTCACTGTTAGGGCTCCACTAGAAGATACAGGGTTTGGAAATACGGTTAAGGTATTTAAAATAGTTTCTTCTACTCCTAAAGTACTGCCAAGATTAATATTATCCACATATACTACCTGTCCGTATCCGTTTATATTTCTAAAAGCAATAAATACAGAGTCTGATCCAATATAAGCTGAAAGATCTATACTTTCTGTACGCCATTGATCTGCAGTTGGCACAAATTGTTCCGTCGTATTTGGGGCTGTTGCCAAATCTGCACCTAGTTTATTATAAACTGAGGTATAGGTTTCGCCGCAATCTGTAGAGACCAATACTTCAAGTGCATCTGCATAATTATCTGCATACAAAGCGTAAGCCACATCAAACGTTAAAGTGCTATTTGAAGTACTTGTGTTGGATAAATTTATAGGTATGATGGCATCACAATACGCGCCAACGTCTGACACTACAAAATTATTGACTGACATTGAGTTTGTTGTTGTTCCAAATCCTCCAACGGTGTTATTATATGTCCAAGTAAAATTCCCTGTCGTATTTAGTGTCCAGTTTTGAGGTACAAATTCAGTTTCAAAATCTTCCATAACTGCAGTAGACTCTATCGCTAAGACATCAACAGTTATTGAATCACTAGATTGAATACCAGCAGCATTTGTAACTGTAAGTGTCACTACATGACTTCCTGTTGTTGTAAATGTGACTTGAGGATTTCTAAGATTTGATGTAGGGGTAGTTCCATTGTCAAAGGTCCAAGCCCAAGTTGCTCCATCATGATCAAGCATAGAATAATCATCAAAATAAAAGATGTCATTAATACAATTAGCGGCTAACTTATCTACCATGATTTTAGCTACAGGACGACTAGGCGTCTCAAATAAAGGGCTTTCCCAAAGACCTTTCCCATAACTCGCTAGTCTTATTTTTCCATCGCGATAAAAAGGTCTGATACCTTGAGTTCCAATAGTTGCAGGCAGATTAGCATTATCAATAGCCCAAGAGCTCATCGTATTATTTTTATAATATACTGAAGCACTTGTACTAATGTAAACACCGCCATCAGTTCCACCAATAGTCGTCATATCTTGAATATTTTGAGCATCTAACTCGCTAGAGGTTTCATTAGCCCATGAAGCACCTCCGTTAATAGACTTAAATATTTTATTACCATCATTACCTCTTGGATACGCTAACCAAATAATTTGATCATTTTCTGGATCCATACTAATTATCGCTAGTGGCCCAAAATTAGAACCTGTTGGCAACGAGACTGTACTTGAAGTTTCCCAATCGTTTGTTGTCTTCATAAGTATTGGTGTGCTTCCTGGAACTCGCTCTACAACATACATAGTATTTGTGTTTGTGCGAGAAATTTCTATACCTAAAACGTCATTACTTGGAGAGGCTGATGTATACACTGCACTATAATTAGCACCACCATCGATACTTTTAAAAAGCTGATTTGCATTACCAAGATACACATGGTTATAACAACTTGGGTGGAATTCCATTTCTGAAGATTCTGCAAACCAAGGACTCTCTGTAGGTAATAGCCCCATTGGAGCATTGATGACTGCACCAGTTATAGATTGCGGAATAATTTTACTCCCAATATTTTCAGAGTAAATTCGTAAATCATTACCAGGATTAACGTAACCTGAAGCAGGTTCTCCTCCTCCTAAATCTAAAAAAGCACCATTAGGAAATCCTTCATAATAAACATCAACACCATTATGAAACGTACCTCCAATTAATAAGTCATTGTTCCAACCAGAACCAAAGCCCCAAAAATCAACACCATGTACGCCATTCATTTTAAATTCTGGTTGCGAGTTAAATAAATCTAAAGATTTATAAATACCCCCATCGGTACTTGCCCAATATTCGTTTCCAAAAGCTCTAAAATCTTGCATATCTACGTGCATCGGGTTATAATCTCCACAACCATAATTAAAGATACATTGAAACGATTGTCCGCCATCACTAGAGCGCCACATGCCAATACCTCCAACCAAAAGCTCGTCTGCATTGGTATTTGAAGCCATTATAGCACAATTATAAAAACCTTGGTTAAAGCTAAAATTATTAGTTACAGGGGTAGAAGATATAAGGTTTGGATGTTCTGGATCTGTGTAAGGAGCACCATCATAAGTCATCGTGTTAGTCCAACTTGTACCACCATCGTCACTTCTATAAATACCAATAAAACCATTATCCTCAGGTTTGGAATCACCAATTAAATACGCATAAACTCTTTGGTTATCAGCATTTGTAACTGCTATTCTTGCTCCTACAACGCTACGGTTTGGATTTGTAGACGTGTACCAACCTGTTGTTTGAGCTGTCCAAGTTAAACCAGCATCAGTAGATCTCAAAAACTGGTGTATAGTATTGTTATTGTTACGCCTTATGGTATAGAGTGTATTTGGGTTTCCAGGTTGGGCTTTTACGTCAAAACACTCAAAATTAAGTACCTGTGACCAAGAAGCCCCTCCAGAGGTCGATCTATGCATACCGGCTTTACTAGCAACTAGTACAATTTGAGGATTATTTGGGTTGATAAAAATTTCTGCTGGATTTTCGATATATCCAGATAAAGTAATAGCGCTATCAAACACAACATTCCAATTGATACCGCCATCTATAGTCTTAAAAATCTCACTACCAGAACCGATATACACAACATCAGGATTTGTAGGGTGAACAGTTAACGCTGCTATACCAGCGTTTGCTAAAACAACTTGAGGCGCAAGTGCTGTTAATAAATTAAGTGATACATTAACCCAAGAATCTCCTCCGTTTAAGGTTTTATAAACCTCTCCATTCTCCGTCCCACAATACATGACGCTTGGAATAGCAGCACATTGGCCAATACTATACACATTAGCTTGTGCGCCACTTGAAACGACACCTCCCTGTTTAAAATTTTGAAAAGGACCAAGAACAGACCAATTTCCCACCCTTCTATGTACATCTTGGTCATTATTAGCTTCTCTTTCATAGAGAATATCTCTAAGTTTAAGTTTCTTTGAAGGATCATAAAAACCATTCTCTCCTATGAAATTATTAATAGCTTTACGCCATCGCTTATAGTACTGTGTATGAAATGTTTTTTTAAAAGAAGCACTTCGGAAATACGCCTTATACAAGTTATCTACATTATCAACATTAGGATTATCTGTATACATAAGTTTTGCCCATTCTGGGGCAGTTTTATATAAATCACTTGATTTGTTTGGAGCTGAAGATTGTGAAAAAACTAAACACGATATAAAAAATAGGAATAGAATGGATATTTTTTTCATAGTATTTATTTTTATTTCAAATATAATTAAATAACTGTAGGATACATGGAGTAACGATTATAGATGAGTAGCAATTGGGCTATTTTCAGGAGAATTATAAATCATTGTTTAATTCTATGTCTCCATAAACAGAGGTTTCATAAGCTTCACTGAAGTATATGTTGTGGCTTTCTCTATCACTATTAACCTACTTAACCACATAAATTGTCACAAGTAAATTGAGGTGTTAATATTGAAAGGTTTATAAAATTAAGATCTATAGTATTTTCTACCTCTGTATTACCAACATCTGATGAGCAGTTTAACTTAGCTAAATCTTATAAAATAAATATTTTAATCTTTTATGATATACTGATAATGGGCGCTTTTATCAGCATTAATTATTTTGTCTAGTGATAGGAATCCTTATCTTGCTAACTTAATATTTACGACTATCATAAACGTGAAACAAATCAAAGCTTATCTAGATCAAATTGCTACTATCTCTAACTCAGATTGGCAGTTTTTCATGTCCAAATTACAACGTCGCGAAATTACGAAGAAAACTATTTTTTTAAAGTTAAATGAGATTGAAGATCATATTTCATTTATAGAATCTGGTGTGGTGCGATTATTTATTCCAAAGGAAGATTCGGAAAAGGAAATCACCTTTGGTTTTAGTTTTAAAGATCAGTTTATCAGTGCTTATGATTCGTTTCTAACACAAACACCATCTGCTTATCAACTACAAGCATTAACCGGTACAACAATTCTCAGTATTACTTATAAAGATTTACAAGACGTTTACAACAATACAAAAATGGGAAATCTTATTGGCAGGCTAACCGCAGAACGTCTCTTTTTATTAAAATCTAAACGTGAACAAAACTTATTGAATTTATCTGCAGAAGAACGCTATTTGAGTCTTTTCAAAGAACGACCAGAATTATTAAAAGTCATCCCACTAAAATATATTAGCTCCTATATTGGCGTAACACCTCAAGCATTAAGCAGAATTAGAAAGCGTATTTAATCTTTTGAAATTGAATTTAAAAATGGAAATGAAGCTAAAATTATATATAGTATTTGGCCGTTTTTATTCTTAAATAATGCGAGCTAGTTTCGGCTCTTTGTGGACACGAATGTTCACAATTTTTTTGAATTAAAGAATGAGAATCTTATTCACCTTGTTATTTGGAGCTTTTTTATTGAAATATTAACAACCTGTGGCTTTTTATTGATTTAGGTTCATTGTTTCGAACAAAACATCAATTTATCTTTGCAAAAAAAAGATATGACTATTATTATTTTTGTTTTAGTGCTTTGGTATGGTGGCTTATTTTTCCAATCATTCTTCTTACATCGTTATGCTGCCCATCAGGTCTTTACGATGTCAAAAACTATGGAGCGTATTACTTTTGTTCTCACTTGGATTTTTCAAGGCTCTAGTTATTTAAGTGCTTATGGTTATGGGATCATGCATCGTATGCATCATGCCTATACGGACACTGAAAAAGATCCGCATTCACCTTCTCACGATGATAATGTATTTGCTATGATGTGGAAAACTAAAACCATCTATCAAGACATTAATACACAGCGTATTGCAGTTGATGAACGTTTTACTAAAAATGTACCACAATGGAAAGCTTTTGATGCATTTGCAAGTTCTCGCTGGTCTAGAGTGCTTTGGATAGGTCTATACATTTTATTCTTTGCATTATTTGTAACAGCTTGGTGGCAATGGTTATTATTGCCAATTACGTTTTTAATGGCGCCTATTCATGGTGTGATTATTAATTGGTTTGGTCATATTTATGGCTATGTAAATTTTAAAATGAAAAACACGAGTAAAAATCTATTTCGTTTCGATTTCTTAATGATGGGTGAAGGTTATCACAATAATCATCATAAACATGCTAGTCGTGCTAACTTTGGTGTAAAATGGTATGAAATTGATGTAACGTATGTTATTATAAAGATCCTCGATGGGTTTGGTTTTATTCAGTTAAAGCCTATCCCTATAAAAAGTAATAAGTTTTCTTCGGAAACATCAACTAAACACATATAAGTAAAAGTAAGAGACTTATTTTACCCTAAATTTAGTATTACATTATATACTATTAAAAGCCAATGCATATTTTATAATGCATTGGCTTTTTTGTATCATGATTATACTGAGAGAAAAACGATTTAATTATATTATAAATTACATTCCAATAATTTATTTTGATTTGAAATAAAAGTTACCTTTCCTCAATTATAGCACTAACCAAATAAATGAATTCAAACTACCAAAACATTACAGAAAACGCTTATAATCTATCTAATTCATTAGATAGCAAAGGTAAATTAGCCACGTACATTCCTGAATTAGCCAATGTAGATCCTTCTAAATTTGGAGTTCACATGACTAAAGTTGATGGTACTCACTTTGGAATGGGTGATCATTTAGAAAAATTCTCAATCCAAAGTATAACCAAAGTACTTTCACTTGCCCTAGCTTATAAAATCGTTGGTGAAAAACTATGGGACCGTGTAGATGTAGAACCGTCAGGAACAAAATTTGACTCGCTATTATTATTAGAAAGCTATAAGGGAATACCTAGAAATCCGTTTGTAAATTCTGGAGCTATCGTTATTTGTGATATTCTAATTTCTCATTTGGATAATGCAAGTGTAGATTTTCTGGAGTTTGTAAGAGATTTAAGTGGCATACCTGATCTTACCTATTCTGATCAAATAGCAGATTCTGAAAAAGCGACAGGTTATAGAAACGTAGCCTTATGTAATTTTATTAAGTCCTTCGGAAATATTCAAAATGAACCAAACGTGGTCCTTGATTTTTATTTTGATATGTGTTCTATAGAAATGACCTGCCAACAATTGTCACATACATTTGGATTTTTGGCCAATGGTGGGCGTCAATTAGTTGATGGACGAAAGATTATTTCAAAAAGCAAATCTAAGCGTATAAACGCGCTCATGCTGACCTGCGGTTTCTACGATGAGTCTGGAGAATTTGCTTTTAAAGTTGGATTACCAGGGAAAAGTGGTGTTGGTGGTGGTATTGTTGCACTATATCCTCATAACTATACGATTGCTGTTTGGAGTCCGAAATTAAATCCTAATGGAAATTCTTTTAAAGGCATGAAATTACTTGAAGAAGTTACAACGCATTCAGAGTTGAGTATCTTTTAAGTAAATAGTTCCTATTAATAGAAGGCATAATAAGGATAGAGAAGCGTTTACGTGCTCTAATGTCTGAGTTAAAACGTTCTATTGTATCAAGAGAACAAAAAAAAGCCCATCAATAATGATGCGCCTTTCACTAACTAAACTGTAAGCATTACGATATAACTTTAACGTTTAATCCTTTTTTTTCATCTGTAAGATCTAATTCAACCTCATCGTTTTCACGAATCTCATTGATTAATCCAGAAATGTGAACAAAATGTTCTGTGTTTGACCCCTTTTTAGTGATGAATCCAAAACCTTTGCTGTCATTGAAGAATTTTACTGTTCCTTTACTTATAGTAATATAATTTATTTATTAGTGGCAGCCAACAATGGCGCCAAGGTTAAGACATCCTATGTAACTTAATAAAGCGTGGAAATAGTAGTCTAAAAATCGGACTGTTTGAAATAGTATTTTTTAATCCTAGCAGTCCTTTAATTTAAAACGGTGTAAATGGGACTAACAATCTAAAACATATTAATTTCTCAAAACTCTAACAATACATTAACACAAGAAAACGTTTTATTTTTTAAATTCGGACTTTGAAAAACTTAACGATTTTATTTCAACCTATGAAATCTATATGTATTTGTCTTTTAATGACACTATCTTTAAGTGTCTACGCTCAAAAAGACCCAAAACTTCAATTAATTGATTTTTCAGAATTTAGTTTTGAAAAAGTTACATTAGACGTTGCAGAAGCTAAAACTACAAAGGAAACAATTACTCTCGTAGATATCAAAGCAAATTATTGGGATCATACCGTTTATAATCCATACAAAGATGTCATCGTTAAATTCCCTTTACTACTTCAATTTAAGGACTCTACGTATCACTCTCCTATAGAAAAAAACAAAGTGATTACTTCTCGATATGGTTGGAGACGAGGACGAGCTCATAAAGGTATTGATATTGATTTGGTAACTGGTGACAGTTTATATACTATGTTTGATGGTATTGTTAGAATGTCTCGCTATAGCATTGGACATGGAAAAACAGTAGTCGTCAGACATTATAATGGATTAGAAACCGTTTACGCACACCTATCAGAATATGGTGTAAAAGAAAACGATACAATTGCAAAAGGTCATTATATAGGTAAAGGTGGTGTTTCTGGCAATGCTAGAGGAAGTCACTTACATCTAGTTGTAAACTATAATGGTGTATCTATAAACCCTGAGTATTTGTTTGACTTTAATGAACAAAATTTAATTAGAGCCAATGAACTTTGGATTACTAAAAGATGGACACGTCCAAATAGTCATAATTCTAAAAGACAAAGTAAAATTGATCTTCTATTTTCCGAAGAAGAAGCCATTGCAAGTCTAATAAAACAGAAATCCATTTATGTTGTAAAATCTGGAGACACATTATCACGAATTTCAAAACGCAATAATGTATCTATTAATTCGTTGTGCAAAACAAATACTATAGGACGAAACGCGGTACTTAAAATAGGCCAACGATTAGTGATTGAGAAATAGAGCTTATTTTGATACTACTGTAATTGATTCTAAAACAATATTTTTTTCAACAACTAATAAATCACCTTCTTTTGTAGGTTTCAAAATTCGAGTTGGATCGCCTTTCTTATTTATTTTTTTACGACACAACTTTGTTAATAAAGGGTCTTCATCAAACAAAAAAGATTCTAAGTTATACGATTGTTTTGAAGGCTCTTTTACTGCAGGAAACAACTGTTGTAATTGGTTGTAACGTCTATCATTTCCCGGTACAAAGGTATAAAACGTATAACGACCATCTGTGTTGGTTTTTATCCAACCTCTGTGATGTGCGTAGCGCTTATCGTTAAGTTTTCTCAAATCAAAATCACCATCTTCATCAGCTTGTTCAATGTATAATATGACACCTTCTGCAGGTGTAACACCATCGCTTTTATATATTGTACCTGTAATTTTAAGTTTTTGTTGTTTCAACTCAAAATCAGGAATACTATCTGATGGACTTAATTGAAGTTCATTATAATCATAAATAGGATGGCGTTCTAAGTACACCTCCTTTTGTTCTTCTAAAACTTCTGTAGTTTCTTGAGCGTAGATAGGATTATGAAATGTAATGATAAAAGTTAAACAGAAAAGAGTAATAAGATTTTTCATGAGGTTAAGCATTATAGATTTAGCCAAAAGTGATATAAATTTTTCATAAATCCTTAAAAATCATATGAATGCACAAATTTTACGATAAAGGAACTTTACTTGTATAATTTGACGATAAACAGTAGGTTAAAATTGAACATATTTTGATTTATTGAGGGTGAAAAATAAATTTGTAAAATATGAATAATCAATAATCACGTCTAATTTGTAAAAAAATAATGTATACTACTATTTGTAAAAAAATCTTAATTAACATTCTTTTTCGGTCGTATTTTATAAAGTGTTTCATCGAATAAAACCGCATTTTATCCACTATTTTAGCACTTAATCCATGAAATACGCATTTCATGTGATAAAAAAAACGTAAAAAAAGATGAAATAAAGTTGGTTTTTTTAATATTTTTTATAGATTTGTCTCACCGAGATCTATAAAAAACTAAAAAATGAAAACAAAATCTACATTATGTATTGCCATTTTCTTTATGATAGTAAGTTTAACATTCGCTCAAAAAAAGAATAATGAAGTTACTATAATTAACGGTAAAGTAAATATTAGTAAATATCATAACCATGATCAACTTGGTAAAATGTCTAAAGGAGAATTACTACAGTTATATAGTGAACGTATTCAAGTTATCGTAAATATATTACCCAATATTGCTTTTGCAACTAAGCCAGGTGTTACTATGGCTTCTCTTGGAATTCCAGAAACAAAAGATAACAAAAAAGCTTTAGAAACTAATAGAGAGGCGTCTGTAGAATATTTTGACAGTACTATTGAATTTCAAAAGAAAATATTACCTTATTCTGATACACGTGATTTAATTGCTGCCATATTATTTTATGAAGAAACATTAAAGTCATTGCATACCTATAATGACTTCAAAAGGGATTAATTTTAATTAGTCTCAAAACAAAATTTTTAGTCTCAGTAAGTTTTACTGAGGCTTTTTTTATGAAATGAAGTTCATGTTTTAAGGTTTTGTTTTTACTAGACTACGACAATTATCTAAAACAATAAATATTTGTAAGAATTAACTTCAATAAATACATGAATATATGCATTTAATCGATATTATTTGCATTTCATAAGTATTCTACCTATTATTGTTGTTATAAATTAGCACCAACTAATCTAAATAAACGAATAACCTAATCATGAAAAAAACTACCTTCATCGCATTGATCGCATTATTAGTGTGTGGCAATATGTTTGCTCAGCAAGAAAAAGGAATTATTGGCTATAATAACTGGTTAAACCCTTGGACAGAATTTAAACCAAATAAGGTTGATTATGGTAAGCCAACTCAAATTCTTAGTGGACATATTACTAAAAACACCAAGTTACTTAAAAGAGATATCTATCTTTTATTGGGTGATGTTTTTGTAACAGACAGTACAACACTTACTATTGAGCCCGGGACTATCATTATCGGTGATTTTAAAACCAAAGGGTCTCTTGTTATTAGCAATGGTTCAAAAATTATTGCAGAAGGGACGTCTACAGACCCTATCATTTTCACATCAAGTAGAAGCGTAAAAAAACCTGGCGATTGGGGTGGATTATTTATTCTTGGAGATGCACCCACAAATACATTTGGTAGTGAAGCTGCTTTGAATTATGGCTTAAAATCTTCAGTTACAAATACCTTAAGTTATGGTGGAAAGAATCCTGATAGTAATTCTGGTATTTTAAAATATGTAAGAATAGAATTTGCAGGAAAACGCACAAAAGATTATGGATATTTCAATGCGCTTACCCTAGCTGCTGTAGGCCAAGAAACAATTGTAGAAAACATAATGGTAAGCTATTGTGAAGGTAACTCCTTTAATATTATAGGCGGAAAACTTATTTTAGATCAAATGGTGTCTTACAAATCTAGTGGCAACGATTACGAGTTTAACCATGGTACTCAGGTTTGGATTTCAAACTCTTTAGCAATTAGATCTCCATATGTTTCTGGTGCTGAAATATCAAGATGTTTATATGTCTCTGATTACGATTTAAAAGATGATACTGATTTTGATAGTGAACAAACTTTTGTTACCGCTACAAATTTAACGCTTATAAATCTGAGTTCAGATTTAAAAAATGATATCAAACTAGGTTTGGTTAGCGAGGCAATTTATATTGGTGAGGATGTGTCATTTTCTATCGATACGAGTGTGATTTCTGGTTTTAATCCTGCTGTTATTCTTGATGATAAAATTACTATCGACAATGAGAGTTTGAGTCAAATGAAATTCACAAGAACATATTTCAATAATTGTAAAGGAAACATTTTTAGAAAAGGCTTTTCTAATAATGACGATTTAGAAAATTGGTATGGGAGTAGATCATTTGACAATGTATATTCTAAAGGTCCTGATTCAGAAACGTTTATCGATGCTAACGACAACTCACGTCCAGATTTTAGACTAAGAATTAATAGAATAATTGCATCTAACGACCTTATAGACGATGATGAAGATTAAACTATAAATAGTATAAAACTTTAAATAAGAAACAGCTGCTTATAGAATAAAAAATTACGCCCTAAACCTGATGTATAACCCTAAACTTGCATATAAAATTTTTATCGGACTTTGTGTTTTTCTACTTTTTACTTCGGAAAAACTTAAAGCCCAAATTGTTATTGGTTCCCCTAATTTAGGATTTAGTCAAGCTTGCGCGAGTGGTACATTTAATACGTATAACACAACCTTTGTTTTTTCTCCGGAGGAAGGCCTCAGTTCATCAAACCAGTTCATAATAGAGCTGTCTGAAGCAGATGGTGATTTTACAAATGCAATAGCTGTTTTTACATCTAATCCTGGAGCAGTGACCACGTCACCTGCAACGTTAGACTTTTCATTACCCACAACAACAGCCGGAGAAAATTATAGAATACGAATAAAAAGTAGTGCTCCTGCAGCAACCAGTTCGGGATCTACAGCGTTTGCAGCCTATTATAAAATTCAGGATTCACCTTTTACTATTAATAATTTAGTTTCTACAGGAGTCTATTGTTCTGGTGGAAGTTATCTATTAACCATCGATAACCCTGGAACTGGATCAAATGATTCACCACTCAATTACCCTTCACTTACCTATAAATGGTATAAGGAAACTGGGCCAACAACATTTGTTTTTGTTTCAGATGGTTCTTCTCTTACTGTAAATGAACCAGGTACTTTCTTTGTAGAAACCAATTATGGTACTTGTACGTCAAATTCTTTTTCAAATCGTGTAACAATTAGCGAAGTAACATCTGGTAATTCAGATGCTGGTATTTCTTCAAGTTTAGGTAATCCGTTTTGCCCAAGTAGTGAATTCACAACCTTAAGCACTATTAGTGGTAATTCCTACCAATGGTTTAAGGATGGCAATATAATTGCGCAAGCAACGACGCAAATGTATCAAGCTAGTGAATCTGGTAACTATGCAGTTCAAGTAGACCTAGGAGATTGCGTGGCAGCCGGCGAAATTGAGCTCATTAGTGAATTATTTGATGCCTCTATAAATGTTCCTGAGATTAATACTATTGAAGATGGTGAAACACTTTCAATAGAAGTGACAACTAATGCTAATAATCCAGAATTTGAATGGTATTTAAATGATGTCTTAATCGCTACTATTTCCGAAGAGAGTTATAATATATCACAATTTGGTATCTATAAAGTTATCGTAACAGAAACGTCTGGTTGTTTAGGTTCTAGAGAATTTGTATTTGAATTAGAAGAAGCTTTTGATGCCTTTCCTGATGTAGAAAAAATTCCAAATGTAATTAGTCCAAATGGTGATGGTATTAATGATACATGGACCATTCCAATGACTTATATAAGCGGTACAAGTACGGAGGTCATGATTATTACCAACGCAGGGAAAGTCGTATTACAAACTAATAACTATCTCAACAATTGGCCAGAAAATGAGCTGAATTTAAATAGTATTAATCAAGTATTTTATTACATGATAACAACGAGTAATAACGAAACCAAAAAGGGTTCTATAACAGTAGTTAAATAATATGAAAACATATCTTTTTGTTTTAGTATTATGTATCTTTTCTATACAGATGTTCTATTCTCAAGAAGATAATGGAGTGGTATCGTTGAGCCTACCTCTTAGAAATTCGTTAACCTTTAATCGTTATGTAATAAACCCTACATTCAGCTTCGTTAGAGAGCAAACCAAATACATTAGTATTTTTAATAAAAGAGAATGGGTGGAATTTGAAAATGCACCACTCACCTATTTAGCCAGTTATTCTGGTAGATTTGGTGAGAATATTGGAGCAGGAATAGGTGTTTTTCAACAAAATTATGGTGTATTAACAACCTTTGGTGGTAATCTAAATTTCGCTTACAACGTACAATTACAAAAAGATAGTAACTTAACATTTGGTCTTAATATTGCGGCTTATAAAAGCGGTATTAATACAGGAAATGTTATTACGAATTTTGACGATCCTGCATTGCAAAATATACCTGAGAATTTATTATTAACTGTAAATCCAGGTATTAATTATGGTACAGGATTTTTTGATTTTGGCGTCTCTATAAATAATTTAGCACTCTACAATTTTGAATCGTCTATGCTTATTGAGGATAACCCTCAACAAGGTATTCAAGGACATATTATGTATACGGGGTATATGATGTCAAGTCGAGGTTTTTTCGATGAAAGTAAGTTTACAGGCTTATTAAGATCAGAATTTCAAAAGGACGATACTATTATTTCAGCTATGGCAATGCTAACTGTTCCAAAAGGGATTTGGGCGCAGGTAGGTTATAACACACGTTTTGGAGTATCTGGCGGACTAGGAATCAATATCACGTCACAAATTGCATTAGAATATAATTATGAAAAAGCAATTGGTGATTTATCAACCTTTGGATCTTCTCATGATTTCACATTGGCTTATAGATTTAAGAGCAATAATAGATATGATTATAGTAGTGGTGACGAGGTTAGCGGATTGCTGATTTCTGATGATAAAAGAAAACCTAAAATAATTAAAGCTTCTAAACCTAAAAGGACAGCAGTTACTGAGGTTTCTTCGGAAAGCAAATCTGAAACCACCATTGAGATAGCTAATGAAGACAAAGTTAAAGCGGATAAAGAAGCTCAAGATAAACTATTAGCAGTACAAAAAGCTAAAGAACAGGCTGATGATGCTCAAGCTAAACTATTAGCAGAGCAAAAAGCTAAAGAACAGGCTGACTCTCAAGCTATAGTAATAGCAGAGCAAAAAGCTAAAGAACAGGCTGATGATGCTCAAGCTAAACTATTAGCAGAGCAAAAAGCTAAAGAACAGGCTGACTCTCAAGCTATAGTAATAGCAGAGCAAAAAGCTAAAGAACAAGCAGATGCTCAAGCTATAGTAATAGCAGAACAAAAAGTTAAAGAACAAGCAGATGCTCAATTTCAATTATTAGAAGAACAAAAGGCTAAAGAAGATCTAATCTCTAATGCTAAAGATGAACTTGGCAAATCTATGTATGAGATTACAAAACAAACAGAAGACTCTAAAACGATTCAATCTAAATTATTACAAGACTTTGATGCTATTATTGAAAGAAAAGATAAAGACCTTAAGGATTTAAAAGAAGAAAATGATTTAAGCGAAAAAGGAATTACTGTTGGTCCTAAACCTTTTAAAAGTATAACAGCTGAGAATAATAAATTGGAGGTTATAAAATCACAGTTAGATGATGTTATTAAAAACAGAAACGAAAAAATCAAAGAACTTAAAGCATTATATGACGATAAGTTTGAAGCAGATACTATAACTAACGATGACGTATATCTTTATTATCAAAAAACTTTAAAACGTTTAGAGTCTGAGCAATTAAAAACAATTGAAGCTAGGACAAATTTAGAAATAAGATTAGCAGATATTAAAGTGGCTACAGAGTTCGAAAGAAGACGTCGTATCAAAAAAGCTGCTTTTGATAACGAAGAAGAACGTTATTCTCAAGACAGAGCAGCCTTACAAAACATAAAACAAACGACGCCTTTGAGCAGTGTTTCAATCACAGTTGAAGATTTTGATTTTGGAGAAAAACAAAGTGATAATATTCAAATTTTACAGAATGTACAAAACATAGATAATGGTTACTATTTAATACTAGCAGTGCATACAGAAGTTAACAAAAGAAATGCTTTTATCACTAAAGTAGTCGCTTCTGGACGTACAAATGTTGATTTCTTTTATGATGTTAATACAAGTAAATATTATATCTATTACGATGAATTTGAAAGTATTGAAGAAGCGAATCAAGCTCTAGAACTAAAAGGTAACCGACCGTACAATAAAAAACTATCTCTTGTGAAAATAGAGAATTAAATTAATATTAAGGCCTTATGCCTGAGTCGTCATGCCCTTGTTGACCTAGGAATAAAAAAACACACACACCATGAAAAAACCTACTTTTTCAAGACTTATAGTCATTGTTTCACTACTACTGATTGGCCTACAATCTTATACTCAAAATTATGAGCCTTTTGCCCCTCGATTTAATCAAGATTTAAAAGGAGACATTGTTTTAATAGGGAATAATATTCTCGGGCCAGACAATAATGCTTTTAATGACAACACCGTATATAATCATAATGTTGATATGCAATATATCGATATTGATGGTGACGGCTCAACGTTTAGTTCATCTAGTGCAGATTTAGACATCCCAAATCCAAATTGCTATAGAATAATGTATGCAGGTTTATATTGGGGAGCAGTTAATCCTGGCGATGAGCCCATAATTGATGTAAAATTTAAAGGTCCTTCAGGAGGATATAACGATATTCAAGGAACTATTATTTATGACGCTAATGGAACAACAGTAGATGGAGGTGATAGTTTTTCATATGCCTGTTTTGCAGATGTAACAGCTATAGTTACTAGTTTTGGTTCCGGTACTGATTTGGGCACCTATACAGTTGCAAATGTGTCTTCAGGAGTTGGAGAAACATCAAATTTTAATCCTTATAACGGCACTGGTCAATCAGCTGGTTGGTCATTATTTATTGTTTATGAAGACCCTACACTTCCTGGAAAATCAATTACGAGTTTTGACGGATTTAGCGCTATAAGTATCGCTGGAAGTAATACAGAATTAGATATTCCTGTAAATGGGTTTAGAACCGTACCTGCACCTGCACCTGTAAGAGCAAATTTTGCATTTGCGACGCTAGAGGGCGATAGTCCAATTCTAGGAGATCGTTTACGTTTGAATGGCGTTAGTCTCTCTACTATTGATCGTCCTGTCGCAAACTTCTTTAATAGTTCGGTAACGCAATTAGATGCGACACCAGTAAATACAAGAGTTCCAAATAGCACCAATACTTTAGGTTTTGATACTGGAGTTATGGCTGTTCCTAATCCAGGAAATGCTGTGATTGCTAATGATGCAACTGCTGCCACTATTAGACTAGAAACAAGTGGAGACACTTATTTTCCGTATTTCTTTGCTTTTGCAGTTGAAATTATTGAACCAAATATAGTCCTTACTAAAATTGTGGAGGATGATGCAGGTAATGATATTGGCGGACAAACAGTTGGTCTAGGTTCTTCATTAAATTATGTCATTGGTTTTCAAAATACAGGGAATGATAATGCTACTAATTTTCAAATTAGAGATATACTTCCTATAAATATTATATATAATCATCCTACAGATTTAGTGTTACCTCCTGGAGTTACTGTAGCAAGTTATAATGCTACAACGCGTGAGCTAATTCTAAATATTGATGACTCTCTAGTTGAAGAGAATGACCCTGTTTATGAAATCCGTATAGAAGTACAGGTGGTTGATGAATGTAATCAGCTTGCAGACGCATGTTCTAATATTATCAATAATCAGGCATTTGCGTCCTATAATGGATTTTTTAATCCTACGTTTCTAATTACAGATGATCCAAGTTTAAATAGTAATACAGGTTGTTTATTATCGCCTCAAGCAACTAATTTCCTAGCAGATCTTGATTGTGTGTTTTCAGAGAATATCATTCTTTGTGGGACGAGTGTAGATTTAACTGCTGCAAATGGGTACGATTTATATTCGTGGTCAACAAGTTCAACAGGAACTCCTGTAATTGGAAACTCTCAAACTATTACTGTTACAGCAACGGGTACTTACTATTCTTTTAATACAGCAGTAGCACCTTGTCAATCCATAGTACAAGAGTATGTCGTAGACCTTTTTGGAGGTGACATAGAAAACCCTGTTATTCCATATGCAGATGAAATCGTTACTTGTCCCAATGACGGTAAATTACTACCAAATATCTTTTTATGTGGTGTCAATGACTCTAGAGATATACAAACAAATATATCTGGAGCATCATCAATCATCTGGGAAAAATTAGATGAGTCTAGTTGTGACGCTGTTTCAAATCCTGATTGTGCCAATGAAGAGGATACCTGTGCATGGTATGAGCTTGCTACTGGTCCAAACTTTTTAGCAGATACGTCTGGTCAATATAGATTAACGATTAACTATTCTGGTGGCTGTTTCGTACAGTTTTATTTTAACGTCTATCAAAACCTATTAAATCCATCAGTTATTGCAACAGATATTATTTGTACAACACTTGGAAGTATTACAGTTTTAGACGTCCCATCAGGTTATGAATACAGTCTAGATGGTACAAATTACCAAACAAGTAATGTGTTTTCTATTACTACTGCAGGAACGTACACGGTTTATGTAAGACAAATTGGTGTTACTACAAATCCTTGTGTGTTTAGTGTACAAGAAGTCCAAATTAGAGATCGCGATTTTACGGTATCTACAACAACATTACAACCGTTATGTAATGGTGGAAAAGGCAGTATTCAACTTGCGGCTAATGATGTAGATCCACAATATTCTTATACCCTGAGTGAAGGTGGGACTTTAGTAAATAGTATTGGACCAATTTTAGAAAACACCTATATTTTTGAAAATTTAAATCCAGGAACTTATATAGCGACAGTAGAAACTGAAAATAGCTGTTTTTATTCCGAAGAAATTATAATTATTGAACCACCATTATTAACGGTTACTGCGGCAATTACAATTCCATTAACATGTGAGGACGGAGAAATTACAGTATATCCTGTTGGAGGAACACCTCCTTATTTCTATTTTGTAAATGGAGCAACAGATTTTCAAACGGTTCCAGAAATAGTAGTCACAACCGCCGGAGTATATAACATCTTAGTTGTAGATTCTAACAATTGTAGTGCAGAAACAACAATTACTATTGACGCTATTGATCAACCAGAATTCACGATTGATACCACAGATATTGCTTGTGGTGGATCTGGAGACACGGGTACAATAACAATAAATGTTACCGCTACAAATGGTAATAGTCTTTTATATAGTATTGATGGCGGACTTACATTCTCCAACTCACCCGTTTTCACAGGTCTTGTTGAAGGAGATTACGATGTGGTCGTAGAATATTCTATTGGTGCATCTATTTGCGAAACAGAGCCACAAACGGTAACTATTATTGCTAATGATGCGATCTCTGGAACAGCAGAGTTAACAGCACCATTTACCTGTACAACCAACGGAACCATATTAGTGACTGCAGTTGCAGGAGGAGATGCCCCTTACTCTTATAGTATTGATGGTGTGAACTTTCAAACTAGTAATATGTTTACTGGTTTAACAACAGGTGTTTATACAATTACAATACAAGATGCAAATAGTTGTACCGTCATTACTAATGAAATAACAATAGAAGCTTTAAATCCTCCAAGCGATTTAGAGTTTAACATTGCTCCCATAACATGCCCCACAAATACAACAACAGTTACTATTACCAATACAGTTGGTGGTACAGGTGTTTTAGAATATCAAATTATAGCACCAACAGCAAGTACAACTCCATACCAAACCTCAAATAGTTTTGCAGGTTTAGAAGCTGGCACATATACATTTCAAATGAGAGATGAAAATGATTGTATTTATAATGAATCTATCACAATAGACCCAATCCTAACACCAACAATAACTATTGTTTTGACGTCTGGACTTGATTGTACAGCAACACCAGATGCTACTATTACAGGTGACATCACAGGAACAGCAGCATTTATATATGCAGTTTCAATTGACGGAAGTGGCTATTCAAATTTAGGAACCACAGGAACACCATTTACATATAATACATCTACGGCAGGAACATATCAATTTCAAATTACAGATGCAAATGGTTGTATTGCAGAATCAAGTATAATTACAGTAAACCCAATAACACTTCCAGCTTTAAGTCTTGTGGTTCAATCACAACCAATATTGTGTAATGGAGATGAAAATGGAACGATAGCTATGACAATAGATAATACAGTTGGAACACCTCCTTTTATTATTAATGTAAATAACGATACTACAAGTACAGATTTTGGTACACAAACTTCTGGATTACCAGCAGGAACCTATACCATTACTATAACAGATGCTAACCTTTGTACTGCTTCGGAAATTGTAACCATCAACCAACCAGATCCTATTGTATTAGATTTTGATACGGTTGATATTACATGTACAACTGGCGGAGTTTCACAAGGGTCTGTTATCATAAATACTGTGACTGGCGGAACAGCACCTTATAATTATTTTGTAACTGGAACGAATGGTTACTCAAATTCTGAATTAAATAATACAGGATCAACTTCAATTAGTTTTGACGTTGTTGATTTTGGGTTATATGAAATCAATGTGGTTGATGCTAATGGATGTTCTGTTTTAACACAGGATGTTTTGGTGGCCTCACCTCCTACTGATTTAGATATTATAGTTTCTACAACTGTTGATTGTCTTGCTGGTGGTGAAGCAGTTGTAAGTATTGGTTCTTCATTAAGTAGTGCTGGACCATTCTATTTTGCAATTTATGAAGGTCCAACTACAGTATATCCTAATCCGGTTGGATCATGGATTCCAGAAGACACTTTTGGAAGTCAGTCCGCTACGTTTACGGGTTTAATGGCTGGTGTAACGTATACGTTTATAGTCTATGACGCGTCAACGCTTTGTAGCTATTATGAACCTGCAACTGCTCCAATACCAACAAATTCGACACTCACCCTTAGTGCTGTGAGTTCAAATAACATTAGCTGTACAGGAAGTGATGATGGTAATGTATCATTTACAATTAATAGTATCTATGGAACTAACATCAATGTCGATTACGAAATATTTGATTCTTTATCTTTAATCTCAACAGGAATTACAGGATCTGCAACAGTACCTGCAAATGGAAACTTAATCATAACAGATTTAGGACCTCTACCTTTTGGGAATTACTTTGTATCAATTACGGAGACTACTGGTCCAAATACTGGATGTGGTGTGGTTACAGCGCCTTTTAATATTACTGAATCTGCGTTTCTTTTAGAATTACAGACTTCGGTAGATCAAAATGCTAATTGTAATGTAACCTCTGGATTGATTAGTGCCGTTGCTCAAAATGGAACGTCACCTTATCAATATCAAATTACAACTACCGCAACATCTCCATTGGATACAGATCCAAATTGGGTTTCTGCAAGTATATTCAATTTAGATACTGGAGATTATTATGTTCATGCTATTGACGCTTATGGTTGTATTATTACAAGTCCTGTGGTCGTTTTACCAATGGATGCAATACCTAATATTTCGGCAGTTATAAATGACTCATGTACAGTCAATGAAGGTGACTTTCAAATTGATGTCACTCTAGATACAGTCGGTATTGCACCTTATAGTTTTAGTATTGACGGAGGCGCATTTCAAACACAAACAGTACCATTTACAATCTCGAATCTATTTTCAGGAACGCACACAATTGAAATTCAGGATGCAAACGGATGTGGAAACTTAGTAACAGTAGCCATTTTAGCTCCTATTGTAATAACACCGACAATTACCGCTTTTACCACCTGTAATGATGACGATGGAGAAATAACAATTACTGAAACTGGAGGTTCTGGAATGTTTACGTATAGTATTAGTCCCAATCCTGTGTCGATTTCTGAGACTGGTGGGGTGTTTTCAGGAGTGCCTTCAGGAATCTATACAATTACAATTACAGATGTGGTAACATTATGTACCGAAGACATTTCGGTTTCTTTACAAGAGGCAACACCTCCAACATTTACTGCTAGTTCAACAGCAGTGACTTGTTTTGGAGATAATACAGGATCATTTGAAATAAATATCAACGGCTATACTGGATCATATAATTATGAAGTTTTTGATACTGGAGGAACCTCTGTCTTTGGAGTTGTAAATGCTAATACATCTACAAATCCAACAACCGTAACAGGAATGACTGCTGGAAGTTTTACAGTGGTTATTACAGAAACTGAGAGTCCGTTTTGTAATGCTACAGCTACTGTTGTGATATCATCTCCTTTTGAAGCTTTAACACTTATCGCTTCGGAAACATCAAACGTCTCATGTGACGATAGTCAAGGTACAATTACAGCTATTGCAGATGGTGGATGGGGAAATTATCAATATGAATTAACAGGAGCGGCAACAGTCCCATTTACATCTAACGGAACATTCGCAGGTTTATCTGCTGGCACATACACTATACATGTTGTAGATGCTGAAGGTTGCTTAGCTTCCGTAGATATAACACTTATTGCACCAACACCAATTGATGCTTCCTTCACACCAAGTGCCTCTATATTATCTTGTTTTGGAGATCAAAATGGATCAATTACAGTAACGAATGTTACAGGTGGTCAAGATGTAGAGTACATTTACACATTAAATACAATGACGCCTACATCTTCAACTTCTGGGCCTCAAACCTCTAGTATTTTTACTGATTTAGGAGCTGGAACGTATACTGTTTCTATAAGTGATGGCAATGAATGTTTCTTAATTTCTTCGGAAATTGTAATAACCGAACCAACACCTATTGATGCAAACTTAGTAGTTACGACCACTCAAACTTGTGACATTGAATCTACAATTACATTAAGTGCTTCTGGTGGAACAGGAACTTACACTTACAGTAACGATAGTTCTTTTGCGACTGTATTAGGGTCGTTTGTAACATCAACAACATTTTCTGTTCCTGCTGGAACCTATCAATATTACATTAGAGATGCAAATGCTTGTATCGCCAATGTCTCTAATGAAATAACAATAGATCCATTATTGCCTTTTACTATTAACTTAATGTCTATGGATCCAACGATTAATTGTTCTGGAGATAATACTGGAACTATCGTAGCTGATGCTCAAGGCGGATTAGGAAATTATAGTTATACACTTGAAGATAACTTAGGAAATACTATTACTGCTACTCAGAATAGTCCTGGTGTATTTATAGATTTAGTGGCAGGAACTTATATAGTTACTATAGAAAGCGGTGATTGTGATACTGCCTCTGCTCCTATTACTATTACAGAACCTACATCACCCTTAACTATTGATTTTATAATTAATGATGTGACGTGCAGTGGAAACAATGATGGTGTTCTTACCATCAATGCTACTGGAGGAACAGGAATTATTAAATATGCTATTTCTCCTCAATTAGATCAATTTTTTGAAACTAATATTTTTGAGAACCTTGCTCCTGGTATCTATACAGTTATCGTACAAGATGAATTAGGATGTTATGAACTCTTTGAGTTTACAATAACTGACCCAGAACAAGTTATTCTTAGTATCGTTCCAGATTCTCTATTTGAGGAAACTTGTGAAGGGGAAGGTAATGCTGCGTTTAGTATAGATATTTTTGGTGGAACACTGCCATATAGTGTGAGCCTAGATGATTATAATGGTCCATATACAACAGGAACTGCAGTACAAACTGAATTTGACTTTACGAATCTTGGTGGAGGAGACCATGTTGTATTTGTTCGTGATACTCAAGGCTGTGAAACAGAATGGAATATTACGTTCCCAGATTCGGTCAGCTTTGATCCAATCGTTGAGATTGAATATGCTTGTGAAAATAACGCAACTGTAAATACTGTAACAGTGATCGTGGACGGAGGTAGTGTTGATCTCGCAGACTTAGACTATGCGCTTAATGGAGGGGCTTTTCAAATGAATAATGTATTTACAAATGTTGTTCCAGGAATAGATCACTATATAGATGTAAGACATACAAATGGATGTATTAAAACTACCGAATTATTTAATATCACAGAATTTGAACCTTTATCTCTCATCTTACAAGAAGGAGAAAACGTTGGAGAAATTATAGCAATTGTAACTGGTGGCACAGGTGGTTATCAATATTCACTTAATGGAGAAGATTATGGAGATACCAGCATTTATGTCGTGACAGAGGAAGGTACTTATACTGTAGTGGTTACAGATAGTAGTGGTTGTCAGGCAACAGCAATAATTGAAATAGAAATCTTAGGACCCTGTATTCCAAATTGGTTTACACCAGATGGAGATGGTGTTACAGATACTTGGGCTCCAGGTTGTATTGAAGATTATCCAAACTTAACCTTTGATATTTTTGATAGATATGGTCGTAAAGTTGCCACCTACAATGTAGGTCAATTTTGGGATGGTAGATATAATGGACAAGAGCTACCTACTGGTGATTATTGGTACGTCGTAAAACCAAATAGCCCATTACTAGAAAAAGATTATGTAGGACACTTTACGCTTTACAGGTAATTAACCTTCAAATTAAAACAACAATTCAAATGAAAAAATTTATAATATATATCCTTTTAGTTGCCAGTTCGATTGGTTATGCACAAGAATTGAATTTACCTGTATGGACGCAATATTTGGCAGATAATGATTTTGTGATTTCTCCAACCTATGCAGGAATTGGTGATAATCTTAAGGTAAGACTTAATGGCCTAACGCAATGGGTAGGTATAAAAAACGCACCAGATAATCAAGCGTTATACGCAGATTTTAGAATAGCAAAGCAATCTGGTGTTGGATTGACATTATACAATGACAGAAACGGAAATACACGTCAAAAAGGTGCAAAGTTATCTTTTGCGCACCATATCATTCTCGATTATACCTCAAAACAATACTTGTCATTTGGATTATCTTACAATATAAATGCTTTTAGAATAGACATAGAGAATTTTCAACCTACCGAAGAAATCCCCATTGTAAATGTTGGGGACGACAGAGCTATCTCAAATAATAATTTTGATGTTGGTTTACTATATCGTTTAAATAGATATTATTTTAGCTTAAATGCTAACAATGTTTTAAATAAGAGCGTTGATGATTTTGTAGGCGTTGAACCTAGAAACTTACTAAATTTCCAAGCATACACAGGCTATGTCTTCAATAGTAAAGGGAATAACAACGTAGAATTTGAGCCATCGCTATTTTTCCAATATTTTAGCAGTGATCAACGATCTGCTACAGATATCAATTTCAAATACAGGAAATTTAACAGAAGTGGTGATTACTACTGGGTAGGTGCTTCTTATCGTTTTCTAAACGATCAATATTTAAAGCCACTTAATTTAGGACCAATGGCTGGCATTATGAAAAACAAGTACTATTTTGCGTATTCGTATCAAATGACGATTAATGATCTTTCAGGATATAACTCTGGAACACACAGTATCACTATTGGAATAGATTTCCTTCAAGGTATTAGCGATTGTCCATGTACTAAAGGAACGAGTTACAGAAAGTATAAAAATAATGGTACTAATCAATAGAAATATAGCTTAATCCATTTCTAATTTGTAGCCTATACCATGCGCATTAGTGATTCTAATGGAGTCATCGTCCTTTAATATTTTTCGTAATTTAGAGATATAAGTATCTAAACTTCGACCTACGAAAACACCATTATCTTCCCATACTTTTTTAGTGAGGTCATCACGTTTTATAATTTGATTAGGATGGGCCACAAATATTTCTAAAAGTTCACATTCCTTTTTTGAGAGACTAATCTCTGTTGCTGACTTTACGAGTTTACTTTGTTCTGGATAAAACTGAAAGCTTCCAATTATAGAATAAGATAGTGTGCTTTTTTCTTCGGAAATAGGCTGTGATTTCGATTTCCGTATGTATAAAAAGAAGACGTAAACAAGCACTCCAAAAACTAAAACATAAGGTACATGTTTCTTTCTGAATCCACTTGGGACGACGATATCTAAGAATTGAATATTTATAGTATAACATGCTTCAGGAAGAAAACGTCCAGCGCAGGGGATAATAGTGCGCTCCTCCTCTACATTCATTTCATAACTGTAAGCAACTTCTCTATCTGCACATTGTAATACTTCAACACGATAGTTTTTTGATAAGCTCGCTAAATTTAAGCTACTATCAATCACTGTGACGATATTACTGGGTTCAAACCTTAGTGGTTTTTCAAACGAAATACTATAGAAATACGGTTCTATTTCTTTAACTGGTAAGATTAGTGAAGTTGAGTCTAAATTCCGAAGTAATAATTGATTACCCGCTTCACGTAATACAACTTTGGTCATGCCAACAAAATGATTAGACTCCTTTTTTACACATGACGTAATCATGAATAGAAAAGACAATACAATGATAATTGTTTTAGTATAAGGGTGTTGATGTTTCATAATGAACTGTAAATAAGATGATAATTCATGACTTTTTACAACTGTTGACACTTCTTTTACATTTTTTTTACATTTGTCATCTGACCAAAATCTAGTTCTACCTTAAGGAAATTAATCGAAAACAAAACGTATGAAAACAGGAATCCTAGAATAACTAATTACATAAAGTATGACCACGATTGGAAATACTCAAACAAATCTAGCTATTGAACTATCAAGAAGCTAAATTAAATGGACTAGTAATCATACTTTTTAGTTCATCACCTCAAGGTTTTAATCACCAGATTTAGTAAGTTATAAAGTGATATTACTCTTCCCAACCCCAAGGTGCGTCTGGTGTTTTTATAGTTTGAGTTAAGTCCATTACAACTTTAAAGACACGATCTGTACCGAAACGTCTTAAGTTATATGTAAACGTAGTCTCATCTATGGTGATCCACCACACATTTGTAGCAGCAGCAGGTATCATTTTTTGTGTATGCTTATCTGCAGAAAATATTTGGATATCAGCTTTTCCTGTGTTGGTCGTTATTCCTCCATAAAAATTGACATCATCTTTAGTACCATCTTTATGTCTGTGATCATGTATTAATGTCATTTGGTTATCGTCATAACTCAAAATCCAAGTCCGTGATTTGTCTTCTCCAACAAAAAAAGGAATTTTAATTTCTTTATCTGTGCACTTACGCACATGCATCACTAGTTGTTTGCCACCAAAATCTTTATCTTCTTTTGGTAATTCTAATTGACCTTGATAGGCTTTTCCACAATGTGATTGTAAGGTATTCCAAAATTGCTTAGAAGGAGTTTCTGTTTCTTGAGCTATCATTGAAATTGAAAACGAAAGACATAGAAAGAGTAATTTTGTTTTGGGAGACATTATTTTAGTTTTAGAATCTCCGTAAGTTACTATAAAATTTGCCTTAAAATAAGGCATAACTACTATTTTAACTTACTCCAAAATAGGACTCACATAACCCGTATATCTAATAGGAAATCGCTTTGCTCCTTTTAATATGATGTCACTCCTAAGGTTTGGATATAAGTGAATGGTAACATCGAAATTCTCGGAATGACTTCTAGCGTCAAACGTTATCGTGTAACTGCTATTACCATTTTTTATCACTTTATAATCTTTCATTTCTCCATCGAAACTAATACTGCCATCAGATCCATTGTATCCTGTATTAGATTGTACTTCGCCAAAATATGGCAGTTTAGAAGATAAAACGTCGTTTTTTAACCTTAATTCATTCTGGTTTCCAATTAAACTAATGCGACTAGCGCTATCACCAGGTGCTAAAAAACCGGCATTTTGAAGCATCATTAAACTACCTGTACTTTGAGGTAACGCCCAATCAGACTCAATTACAAAAGATTGCTCAGCTACCAAGTCGTCTAGTATTTTTATTTGTTCTGGTGTAGCCTCTATTTTCGAAGCACTACAAGACATAATAATAACTGAAAATAAAAAAACGAAAGTATAATTGAGTTTCATAGTACGACTTATTTAAGTATTAAATTACACTTTTTAAGTGACAACAGCTTAATGTTTAACATATTATAACACAAGATTAATTATAAATTAGAGCTATTTAAAAGTAATAGAATCAATTTTCATACCATCCTCTAACGCAAGAATTAAACCCTCTGCAGCTCGCTCGCCAGAGCGCATTGCCGCATTAAGAGACCCATTTAATAAATGATCTCCTGCTAGAAAAATAGTCGCTTTTAATTGCGTTTCTGAAGGCGAGCAATCATTATACAAGTTAGTGAGCTGAGGTAATGCCTTTTTGATGTGATAACGTTTTAAAAATGTAGTATCTGTTATATTGCAAAAGGAATTTAAGTCGGCTTGTACCCGTCTAATTAATTCAATGTCATCTAAGTCATGCTCTTTAACTACAGTAACAGATAATAATTCTTCATCACCCTTAATTTTGGTTTCTAGCGTATTATGAAAAAACAGGTTATTGATTAGTGCATTATCATCTGCCACAAGCCCGATGATAGGCTTATTTGACGCACGTGTTTTAGTTTTAAAATAAAGATTATCACAAGACTTCCAATACGCGCTATGATTCAAGTTTTTAACCATAGTATGGGCCTCTGTAGCTATAATTGTATAATGTGTATCCAACCGTTTTCCGTCGTTAGTGATGATATGATCATCATTAACTTCCTTTACTTTTGTATCAAAAATAAATGTGGTATTGTTTAATTGTGATTGCAATTGTTTTGGGATTTCACCAATACCACCCTTTGGCAGTGTTGCATGACCTTCGCCAAACATTTTATATACAAATTCAAACATTCTGCTTGAAGTCTCTAGATTAGGTTCGAGAAAAATACCAGAGAAAAACGGTTTAAAAAAATCATTAATCATCTCGGCACTAAAACCCCTTGATTTTAAATAATTTGAGGTTGTCATTTCTTCCGAAGAAAATATTGAAGAAAGACTCTTCTTTTTTAATGCTGTATTTAGTTTTAAGACTTTTAATTTGTCATTAAAAGATCCTATTGATGCAGTCATAGTAGACAATAATAAAGAAACATCTCGTAAAGGGTCACCTATAGTTTGTGATTTACCATCTTTAAAAATAGTCGCGCCTGGCTTAAACTTTTGAAGATCTAAAGCATTAAAATTAAGATGTTTTTGTGCTAACGGATAGGCATCCAATAAGACCTGAAATCCGTGATCTAATTGAAATCCATCAACTACATCTGTTTTAACACGACCTCCAACCTCTTTTGTTGCTTCAATAATAAAGGGTTTATATCCTTGCGCTTCTAGTGTTTTTGCAGCGATAAGACCGCTAATGCCTGCTCCAATAATATGAATGTTGTAATCTTCTCTTTTCATGTTATAAAGATACGCCGTACAAAACAATTCTCAGATACTTAAAGTAGAATGAGACATTATTTTTAAAAAGATTATCTAAAAAAACTACAAATCTTTAGCGTTTCAATGCGCTTTACTTATTTATAATATCTTGATTTATTTTAAACTCAATATTCCTGTTTTACTTTTTTGTTTAAATTGAACATCCTAAAATAAATCTTTAGAATAGTCTCCTGCTTTTTCAATTTCTGTAATTTCTTCACTTCTATACTCAGGTTTTACTTTATCACTAAATTGTATTTAATCTTCTGGAGGATGACCGTGGATTTGTTCAAAAACTTCATCAAAATTAACACGCAGATAACTATTCAATTTTTTACGATAATCATCTCGTAACCAGCTTAAGAAATTATATGTGCTTTTACTAATACACTTGGCATAGACATCAATTCTCACATCGATATCTCCACCTAGTAGTTTAGCTAACGCTAAAGCATCATAAAGATCTTCACTATTCTCAATGCAAATTTTGGCATGTTGCTCGATAGAGCGTTCTAGTACTACTTTTGAAGATTCACCTTTGAAAGTCGCATCTTTATAAACTTGTTTGATATCGAAATAAACCTCGTCAGATTTAGAAAATTCTTTACGAAGCTCTTCTGGCATCTCATGTTTAAATTGACCTTCAATGGTCTCATCATCTACCAACCTATCCATAAAATAATTTGGTGACCTGAAAATTGTTTGCCAATCAAGATCTGCTCCCCAAGGACCAAATCTATGGTTATTATTACCTAAATCTATTACCGTAAATTTTGATTTGTTATTTAAGATTCGAGAACCTCTACCTATCATTTGGTAATATAATGTGAGTGATTTCGTTGCCCTATTTAGAATAATAGTATCAATTGTAGGCTCATCAAAACCTGTGGTCAAAATGCTTACAGAGCTCAAAATAGCATCTGGCGTATCTTTAAACCATTTTAATATTTGTTTACGCTGCTTTTTTGTAGCCGTATTATCAAGGTGCATGATTGGTAACCCAGCTTCCCTAAAAGTGTGGTACACCATAATTGATGTGTTGATACCATTATTAAAAATCAAGGTTTTCTTGCCGTCAGAGTGTTTTTTATAAGCCTCTAATAATTTATCTAACATGGCAGGACTCGAGTATAAATCTTCAGAAGATTTAACCGTATAATCTCCATTACTCCCAATTTCTAAGGATGTTAATCCCATATCATATTGAAAGACGTCTGCATGAGCCAAAAACTCATTCTCAATTAAAGATTCAATAGTCTCGCCAGCAATAAGCTCACTATAATTGTCTTTCATTGGTAAATCCTTATTAGAACTTAATGGCGTAGCAGTAACTCCTAATATAAACGAGTTTTCAAAAAACTTAAATAATTTAGTAAATGAATTATAATGCGCCTCGTCAATAATGACCAAACCAACATCAGAGATATCCAGTATACCGTCATTAAGTCTATTGTTTAGCGTTTCAACCATTGCCACATAACAACTATAATCTTCTTGATCATCCAAGTTCGCTTTGCTATCAACGACCTTATTAGTCACACCAAAACTTGTGAGCATCACAGAGGTCTGTTTACACAACTCAATTCTATGAGTCATTACTAACACTTTTCTCTTATGCGTCTTTAGATATTGACGAACCATTTCAGAAAAAATAACCGTTTTCCCTCCTCCTGTTGGAAGCTGGTAAAGTAAATGATAATCATCTGGAGCTGTTTCAAATTTTTCAAAAATTTGATCTATTGCTCCTTTTTGATAACTGTATAATTCTTTATCGGTTTTTTTATCTTGAAGTTCTAGGTTATCTCGGTTCATACTTTGTTTTAAGAATTGCAAAATTAAAGCCTTTATGAGTTTTTATCGAACATTTTTATCGAAAATATTATTGAAAAACTAAATTACCTAGATGCTATAAAAAAGCGAACTCCTTAGTGACCATACTAAGGAGTTCTAATTTGTGTAATACCTAAACAAGTATTGCTACTTATTTAAGTGACTCCAAAAGTAGTCTAATTCTATGAGTATATACGCAATTTCGAAATAAGATTATAGTAATTTTTTATAATGTTATTTGTTTAAACTTAATATCTAAATCTTTTTGGATTTTTTGGATATCTTTCTCTTCTCCAGATATGATAAGTGCTATAGATTCACCGGTTTTTCCTGCTCTGGCTGTTCTTCCGCTTCTATGTGTGTAGTATTCTAATTGATCTGGTAATTGGTGATGAATGATGAAAGCCAGGTTATTAACATCAATTCCTCTTGCAGAAACATCTGTTGAAATCAAATACTGAAGTGACCCATTCTTAAAAGCTCTCATGACTTTATCACGTTCTTTTTGTTGCATATCTCCTTGAAGCGCATCGACTGAAAACCCCTCTGCTTTCAACGCTTCAGTCAATTGTACAGTTCCTAATTTAGTTCTGCAAAAAATAATCCCTCTATCATCATCATACTTGTCTAATAATCTAGCGACAATATTGGTTTTCTCTTTAATAGATGTAACTATATAATGGTGGCTAATATTAGCATTCACCAAACTATTTTTATCTATTTCAACACGAACAGCATCTTTAGCCATATACGTTTTTACCATACTCTGAATTCCCTCAGGCATCGTCGCCGAAAACAACCAAGTATGCCTTGATCCTTCTGTATATGCCAATATTTTATTCAAATCTTGTTGAAAACCCATACTCAACATTTCATCAGCTTCATCTAGAACTAAGGTGTTAATATTTTTGATATCTATTTCACCACGCTCGATAAAATCTAACAGACGACCAGGAGTAGCTACAATAATATGAGTGGCACGTTGTAAACGTTTTAACTGCACATCCATTTTTTCGCCACCATAAACACCCTCTGCAAAAATCTTGTGATCACTATATTTAGTAAACTTAAAAAGTTGTTTTTGTATTTGTTGTACTAATTCTCGTGTAGGCGCCAAAATTAAAGCTTGTACATGATCCTTTTTAGGATTAATATTCTGTAATATTGGCAACCCGAAAGCAGCAGTTTTTCCAGTCCCTGTTTGTGCTAATCCAATAAAATCCTTATTATTTTTCAATAATATAGGTATCGCCTCTTTTTGTATTTGAGAGGGCGTTTTTATATTGAGTTCTTTTAGTCCTTTAATGAGCGATTTAGAAATTCCTAAGTCGAAAAATGTGGTATCCATAGTCTGTTATAATTGACTACAAAGGTATTGTTATTAAACTAATTTTATAATTAATTTGTTATTATGTAATTTCGAATTTAAATGAATTTAAGTCCGCAACATCTCCAAGCATTATATCAAGCCTATTGTAAAACACATGTGCTCTGGAAAAGTACCGATATCAGCACTCTAAAGCAATTAGAAATTCCTATTTGCTATGACCCCCTTTTTCTTCGGAAATTGGAGCGACGACTGCGATTAGGTCAATTAGCAGAACAGTTTGTCTTCAATCAGCTAGAAACTTGCAAGTCTATAAAAATACTTGCCGAAAATATTCAAATCCAAAAAAATAAACTGACTTTAGGAGAATTAGATGCCCTATTACTTGTCGACAATCTACCCATACATTTAGAAATCATCTATAAATTTTACGTCTATGATCCTACTTTAGGAAAAACAGAAATTGAGCGATGGATTGGCCCAAACAGAAAAGACAGTCTTATAGAGAAACTCAATAAGCTAAATCAGAAACAGTTACCACTACTCTATTCTCAAGATTGTAAGTTTACATTAAAGCAATTAGATTTAGAACATTATAAATTTGAACAACATGTCTTATTCAAAGCGCAATTGTTTGTACCATACCAACAACAGGTGACTATTGAGCTTTTAAATACAGATTGCGTTTGTGGTTTTTACATCAATACATCACAACTAGAAACGTTTAAAAACCATTTGTTTTATATTCCAACAAAGTTGGATTGGTTTTTAAAACCTCATGCCGATATTGATTGGTTGGAGTATTCAAATTTTAGAAGTGAGTCTAAAGTGTTTTTAGATAATAATCAATCTCCTTTATTTTGGATGTTATCTAAGACAGGTGAATTGACTAAGTCCTTTTTAGTTTGGTGGTAGAATTTTGATTTGAGGTTTTTTTGGTGTAAAACACCAACAAAGGCCATGGTTTTATAGTCGGATAGAGAATTCAAAATAATTATCTTTCTGTTCTTTTATTTTGGGAGTTTTTAAATAGCTAAATCTATTATATTAATTTTTCTCAAACACGAAAAGATCAGAGCCTTTTTGGTTTATTGAATCACTAACTTTTAAAAATATCATCTCTAATTGTTTCAAATAAAAATAATCAGAGTCGCTTAAGCAAACTGTAGCTGCATGCCCTTCTTTTATTTCGGTTACTATTCCATTTAGATTTTTGATGTAAAAACTTACTTTATTTATATAATAGCTTTATTCTAAATAAAAAAGCTAACACTAGGAAACCAAACTCCGCTTCAAAGTCTCCTCATAAATGGCTTCGTATTGAGGTACAATCTCATGGATACCAAATTTTGTAGATACCTTTTTTGCATTCCGTTTAAACAGAGCTAATATTTTTTCATCCTTTAAAATATGAAGTGCATTTTTAGACATGTCTTCTACATCGTTAATCTCACTCAAATAACCTGAAACTCCATGTACATTAACTTCTGGGATTCCGCCAGTATTACTTGAGATTACAGGTACTCCAGAGGCCATAGCTTCTAATGCAGATAAACCAAAGCTTTCGGTTAAGGATGGTAACAGGAATAAATCACTAAAACAGAGAATTTTGTCTATTTCATTACTATTTCCGAAGAAAACAACTTTAGAGCTAATTCCTAATTCTTCACATAAACGCTCGGCAGCTTCACGCTCTGGTCCTTCTCCAACCATCATCAATTTAGCGGGTATTTCCTTTTGAATCTTGTAAAATATTTTGATAACGTCGGGTATTTGTTTGACCTCTCTAAAATTAGAAATGTGGGTGATGATTTTTTCATCATCTGTTGCCATCATAGCACGTTGGCAATCTGTAAATTTAGGGGCATACTTATCTAAATCTATAAAATTTGGTACCACATAAATTTCTTTCTTGATATTAAATAAACGCAAGGTGTCTTCTTTTAAGCTTTTCGACACCGAAGTCACAGCATCAGATTTATTGATACTAAACGTCACCGCAGGCTTATAAAACGGATGACTTCCAACGAGCGTAATATCTGTACCGTGGAGCGTCGTTACAATTGGAATATTAATACCGTCTTCTAATAACATTTGCTTTGCCATATATGCTGCATATGCATGAGGAATCGCATAGTGCACATGCAAAACCTCAATCTTATGAAGCTTTACCATATCTACTAATTTACTTGATAAAGCCAGCTCGTAAGGTTGATATAAGAATAAGGGATACTCAGGAACAGTAACTTCGTGATAATGCACATTGTGACTCAGTAGTTCTAATCGCACTGGCTGACTATAAGTAATAAAATGAATTTCGTGACCTCGCTTGGATAATTCTAATCCTAACTCTGTAGCTACAACTCCACTTCCACCAAATGTTGGATAACAAACAATTCCTATTCGCATTTCTATTTTAGATAAAAGAAAAAAGACAAAAGAAAAAAGATATCTTTAGATACATCATAATTATTTTTTTGATTACTTATCTAAACCACTCCTCTTTATTCTATTTTCTAATTTATATTATTAATTACTTCACTCTCAACGCCATCAACAATAATTGCCTCGTAAATTAATCGCTGTATTTCTGTTCTTATGTCTTCTTTTAGCAATCTATTTTCTCCTGCATTAGGATAAGTTCTGTTGGCTAGAAAGATATATACTATTTCTTCTTCTGGATCTGCCCAAGCATAGGTTCCTGTAAATCCAGAATGTCCAAAACTCTTCATAGATAAGCAACCACAGGTTGGTCCTGCGTCTCCTAGCTGTGGTTTGTCGAAACCAATGCCTCGCCTTACATTTTTATCGCAATAATAACAAAAATTAAACTTGTCTATAGTTTCTGTTTTTAAATAGCGTTTACCGCCATAAAATCCTTTTTGAAGATACATCTGCATGATTTTGGCTACATCATTGGCATTACTAAAAACACCTGCATGACCTCCAACTCCGTTTTGCATGGCTGCTCCCATATCATGCACATAACCACGAACTTCCTTAAACCTAAAATAATCATCTACTTCTGTAGGGATTAAATTTCGATCTGAAAATTTAGAAGATGGATTATAGGTCGTATAATTAGCACCTAAAGATTGGTAAAAGTGTTCTTGTGCTAACTCATCTAATGGCTTTTTATAATAACCTTCTATATACTTTTTCAATATATAATAAGGCAAATCACTGTAACGGTAACGTTGTGTTGAAAGTAATTCTGTATCTCTAATTATCTTTTGAATTGAATCTGGATAATCCTTACGTAAATACATTTCTTCTGAAACTTTAATATTAAATTGTGGTGATGCAGTACGCCTATAATATTTTGGATCAGGTTTTTTCGTTATTGAATCCAATGTCGCTACATAGAAAGGAATCCAAGGTTTCAGTCTGGCATAATGCGATAACATCTCCTTAATGGTGATGTTTTTTTTGTTTGTTTTAGCATATTCTGGAAGCATTCGAGATAGCTTTGTATTTAATGATACTGCTTTCTTTTCTTCAAGTTCCATTAGTAAAGGAAGTGTCGCTAAAATTTTTGTAAGCGAAGCAACATCATACATATCCTCAAATTTCACTTCTTCTTCTCCTTCATAAGTATGTTTTCCAAAGTTTTTATTATAAATTACTTTGCCTTTACGAGCAACTAATAATTGAATACCTGGTGTCATTTTTTGGTCTACAGCATATTGAGCAACGGAATCTAAACGCTCTAATTTTTTAGAACTCATTCCTACGCTCTCTGGTAAACCATAGCTTAGTGATTGCAATGCTGTGTATTGAATACCGTCACCAACCTTAAAATGTTCACCTAACGAAACTGGAACTGTCCCTTTTGACGCTAGTGCTCCAAAAATAGTTTGAGCAGATTTTTGTTGAGCAATAGCGCTATTTTGATAACTCATGACAATACCTTCTATATTTTCAATAGTTGCTAAGTCTATAAGCGAATAAGGTATCGCGAAGACATCAAGAATTACGGTGTTAGTTCTCGCTATTTCGTAAAGCCAAACAAGCTCTCGATCTTCGAATTTATAGTCTTGCCAAGGGTTGTCATTCATTTTATGGAAACCAATAATAACCGTATTATAATTTTGAAGTTTTATAATCAATTCATCTAATTTTTCGGCTTCAACGAGATGAACTTTAGAATATTTTTTTAATTCATTATAAAATGTAGAGCCTGAGCTATCACCTAATTCGACGTAAGCTATTTTTTTGGTTTCTAAATTTCGTAGTGGTAAAAGCGATTGTTCATTTTTAAGAACAGTTGTAGAGGCTTCCATCAATTCCTCATAGAGCAAGTCATCTTCTAACCGATTTAAATCATCTAATAACGTAGTAGTACCAATAGGTTCATAAGTATTTAAACCTACTTTAAATTTCGCCATCAATATTTTTTTAACGGAGTGCGCTAGGCGCTCTTCGGTAACTTCTTTACTGTTATAAGCTTCAATAATTTTTTCAATAGCTTTTGGTACGTCTTCAGAAATGAGCAAAACATCATTCCCAGCTTGTAAAGCGGCTAAGTCAATCTCACCAGGAGTGCTATAATTTGAAACCCCTTTCATTTCTAAGGCATCGGTGAAGATAAGACCTCTAAATCCTAGTGAATCTTTTAATATGTCTGTAACGATATGCTTTGATAATGATGATGGAAATCCGTCACGTGGTTCTAAACTTGGGACATTTAAATGTGCCACCATAACACTAGATAACCCCTCTTTTATTAATTCTCTATACGGATATAACTCTATAGAATCAATACGTTTTTCATTGAAGTTTATGGTTGGTAAGGTTTTATGAGAATCGCTATCTGTATCGCCATGACCAGGAAAATGTTTAGCATTCGCTAAAACTCCAGCATCTTGCATTCCTTTCATAAATGCCAACGCTTTATCGGTTACATTATCTCTATCTTCTCCAAAAGAACGATTACCAATGATAGGATTTTTGGGATTTGTATTGATATCTACTACTGGAGCAAAATTAAAATGAACACCAATTCGTTTACAATGTTCGCCAATATGATAACCAGTTCGTTCTACTAATCTATTATCGGCTATAGCACCTAAAGTCATATTCCAAGGAAATGCATAGGTAGAATCTAAACGCATGCTTAAACCCCATTCTGCATCCATTCCAATTAATAATGGCGTTTTAGAAATGGCCTGATACAAATTGTTTTGTCTGGCTTGCGCAACAGGACCACCAGTAGAAAATATAAGACCACCAATGTGATAGTCGTTGATAAGCTCAGCAACAAACTTTTCATTAGATTTTTCACTATCTGAAAACGCTCTAATCATAAATAACTGTCCAACTTTTTCTTCAAGTGACATATCATTATAGACGCTATCTACCCATATTTGCTGCGCTTGTAAATCTTTATGCGCTAACGGATGACTGGCATCTTGAGCAACTAATGAGGGTAATAAGCTAAAACAAAAAATGAGGGACAATATATATCGCATAAAATAAAGATCTTTGAGAGTTGTTCTTAATTATAGATAGAACTAAAAACTATGCCAAAATAGTATTTTTGTGATGAAGTATAAAAGACTTTGTGATAGATTTATAAAGAAGTTTGTAAACAAAATGGTCCTTTATGTATTATTTAAATACTGCCTTAATCTTACTTCGAACAGATTGTGACTTCAATGTGGCATCATTAGAATCATAAAAAATGTTCTTATCTATGTTTTCAAGAGTGTCTTAGGTCGCTTTTATATTCTCTGAAACCTAAATATATATTGGTTTTATTCCATTAAATCTATATGTCTATCATGATAGCCTAGTAGATAAAGCACACCATCTAATCCAACGCTGGAGATTGAGCTTTGTGCACTATTCTTTACCTTTGGCTTCGCGTGAAATGCAATTCCTAATCCCGCTAGATTGAGCATAGGCAAATCATTGGCGCCATCACCAACAGCTATGGTTTGGCTAATATTTATGCCTTCTTTATCTGCAATTTCTTTGAGGTATTCAGCCTTTTTATTACCATCTACAATATCACCAATATAACCACCTGTTAGAAGACCATCTTTAATTTCTAATTGATTAGCGTACACGTAATCCATACCCAATTCTTGTTGTAGATAATGACCAAAATAAGTAAAACCACCCGACAGAATTGCAGTTTTGAATCCATATTTTTTTAGGGTGTCAATAAGTCGTTTAGCACCTTTTGTGATTGGTAAATTTACAGCGACCTCATGAAGTACGTCTTCACTCAAGCCTTTTAAGAGTTTCATACGTTGTTTAAAACTCTCATTAAAATCTATGTCGCCTTGCATTGCAGACTCTGTAATTGCTTTTACTTCTTCTCCAACGCCTGCGAGTTCTGCTAATCTATCAATAACTTCAGCTTGAATAAGAGTAGAATCCATGTCAAAACAAACTAAACGTCTATTTCTTCTATAAATATTATCTTCTTGAAAGGCAATATCGACATCTAAGTCTCTAGAGATTTGCATGAATTTTTTAGTCACTTCTTCCTTACAATTAATTTTACCCCTAATAGATAACTGTATTGATGAGTGAGGATATTCTTCCTTATTTATAAGGGATGTACGTCCTGTTAGTCGTTTAATTGCGTCAATATTTAAATTTATTTCAGAAATTACTTTAGTTACTTCTGAAATTTGCTCGGCAGATAGTTTTTCTCCTAAAATGGTAACAATGTATTTATCTTTTCCTTGTTGTTTTACCCAACTTTCATAATTTTCTGAAGTAATTGGACTAAACTTTGCAATAATACCTAATTCATAAGATTTAAATAATAAATCCTTTAACACCGAAGCTGAGCTTGCTCCAGATTGAATTTCAAATAGAATTCCTAAAGATAATGTGTCGTGAATATTTGCTTGTCCGATATCCAATATCTTAGCATCATACTGTGCTAAAACGCTAGTTATGCTGGACGTTAACCCTGGTTTATCCTGTCCCGAAATATTTAATAAGAAAATTTCATTTGACATGATATTCTCCTCTAATTCTTTTAAAACAGCGTCTTTATTTTTGTTCATGCCTAATGGCTTAGAGGTATTTATTTTAAAAATCTACTATGCCAACTTTCACTTGCAGGAACTTCCCAATTTTCTTTAAACTCTGCAATATTATGGACCATATTATTAAATACAATTGTGTTTTTAGAAACCGCTTTTTCTTTTGCCATTTTCTTAAAATCTAGTAATGTTTTATGGGCGACATACTCACCTTGCTTGTAAGACACGTTCATTTTGTCCATCAAATTAACACTATAATCTTTTTCTAATTGCTGAATGAAATGCACAGAAGCATCGATACTACAACCCGTAGCATTGCTTATGCTTTGGTTTAAAGCTATAACTATAAAACGCTTGTATTCAATTGTGTAACCCGATTGCAAATTGCTGCCATGAGCAGTCCAATTCTCAATAAAGATATTTAGTTTTTCTTTTATTTCTGTAATCTCTTCTTCCGAAAATGATCTATTGGATTGATAAATCCAAACTCGAGACTCCTCGGGAAGTGTATTAAAATCAACTAGCATAATTTATTCTTTTGTGTATTTATATCTTAACGAAATAATCAAAACCCGTAAAAATAGCTGTAAAAGACAGACTATTTAAACAACCCTATATTAACCTAAGTTTAAGTTGGAAGTTTCTCTCGCTCCAGAAAACAAAAATACAATTTTACATCCAATCTCTATTCTGTGATTCCACCTTAAATAATAAGTAATCATAAATTGATTTTGCTTCAGTTTCTGAAACATATGGTATTTTAACAGATTTAGAGGCTGTCGATATAATTACAGATGAAATTTGTATGCGTTTTTGAAAGATGGTTTGTTTTAATTTGACCGCTTGAATTTTATGAATTTCTAAAATGTTAGTAGTGGTGTCTATAAATCCGCTTCCTATGGTTAGGAATTGGTCATCAATTTTATAAAAAGCTTTTCTGTAAGTTACTGTCACGTATAAAACTGAAAATAATACCAACGCGATATTGATATACCACATTATATTTCCGAAGAGAATAAACCCAGGAACATTGATAATTAATGCTAAGGCGAACATGTTTAAGGCCAAGATACGTTTATAATACCCTTTTGGGTTTGATCTCTCAATAGCACTCGTATAATTAACTAATAGCTTATCAACTAAATGTTTTAATTGCTCTTTTTCTAAGGCAATGATAACAAAGTTTTTTCGCTGCTTAACAGTCACCATAGCTTGTTTAACAGAGAGTGTATGTAAATCAAAATAGCGTTTGATACGATTTGTTTTTATAACTATATTTTGAATTCTACTTGGTGTTAAACTCAGTGATACTTTATTAAATAGGCCTTTATTAATCTCAATAGTTTTTTGGTTTTCTACAACTTCTAAATTAAAATTAGTTACTACGGTTTTAAGAACCGAAAATAGTAGAGAAATGAGTATTGCGACAAGAATAAATACAGTATTAATTATTATAATATTTAGAAGACTTTCTTTATCTAAATGAATGAGCTCCTCTAGACCTTGTTTGAGTTTTAAATCTCGAAAATAATCTTTAAATTCATAATATAAACCAAAAACAAAAGAGGTGATGATAAGAAAACTGCGCAGATGATTTTGAGAAATTCCTTCTAAAAAAAGACGTTTTAATGATACTCGAAAGAAAACGTTTCTAGATTCGACCACATCTGTTAGTGTTTCTGTACTATTTGATTTTGTAAATAGTTCTTTCTTTAATTTTAAAGCTGTGGGTTTATCTAATGCTTTTATAGAGATTTCAGATTTGTTGTCACCCGCTGTTTCTATATTTAAGGATACCACGTTGATGATCTGCTGCAAAAAATTCTGTTTGATGTAGACGTTTTGAATTTTTGACTTTGAAATAATTGTATTATCCTTATTTATGATTCCGGTAGATAAGTGAAAGTCATCCTTACTTAAATAAAATTTAAAATTTAAATACTTAAGTATTGCTAAAACAAGCAATACAATAAGGATACCTATAATAACCAAGAAAATTACTGTAGGTGTAACATGGGCAAATGTTTTTTTCTTTGTTAGTGAGATTCCAAAAGCAATAAACAAGACAAAAAAACGGCGTACAAAATTATAAGCATTAAATGCAAATATGATGATAATACCTTTTGATGATTGCCTAATTGGTTTTGAGAAATCAGATGCTTTCATTCACTCGAGTACTTAAAAAATCATTTATTTTTCTCGCTTCTTCAAGTGGTAAACCATCAATTTTTAAATCACTACCAGATTCTCCTGCTGTGAAAATTTTTAAGGTTGCGAGGTTTAACTTTCGTGCCAACCAACTGCGAGATTCTTCTATATGTTGAATTCTAGATATTGGCACAGTAGTAATAGAATTAACAAGAAGTCCTTTAGAATAAATAACGTCTTTATCTCTGATAGCATATTTTCTTTTCTTAAAGGCTAAAAGGGATAAAATAAAATTCAATAGACACCCAATTATAACCAGACCAACAATGTAGATAAAATTATCTTGGAACGCTTCTTCTTGTATTTTGAATTTGCCAGTAATTAATAGACCGATGACTATTGCATAAAGGACCGCTTTATTTAAAATTATAATCTTAAAATAGTTTTTTGAGATGGGCTTGAGTTCAACAGACGAGATCTCAGGAAGGTTATTAATCTCAATTTGTTGGTTTATGAACATTGTATAGATTTAATTTTAGTTCTGTACTACTTCAATATAGGTCATTACTTTCTTCTTTACATAGCTACTCTCACTTAAATCATAGAAGTTGTCTTCTTTTAAGTGATTTTTATTATTATGGCTTTTTATTATGCTTTTTAAAATTTCTATAGGTTAAAAAGCTATACATAATCAGACCAAAAATAAAGTAAAATAGAACTCTTGACCAGGAAAACCCTCTTCCAAAAAAGTAATCAAATAGGGCGACTACTATTGAAAATATAGTACCTCCAACGAGACCTGCAGTAAGAATTCTTTTTTTGTTTATTTCTGGCATTTTATAAATCTTGAGCGTTTGCAATCAATTCTGCAATATCCATAACTTGAATATCTCCTTCTTTCTCCTTGTTTTTAACACCGTCTGTCATCATCGTATTACAAAAAGGACAACCAGCAGCAATAATTTCTGGTTTTACGTCTAAAGCTTGCTCTGTTCTTTCGATGTTAACTTCTTTATTTCCGGGCTCTGCATCTTTAAACATTTGTGCTCCTCCTGCTCCACAGCATAAACCTCTAGATTTACAGCTTTTCATTTCTACAAGCTCAGCATCCAATTTTCTAATTAAATCTCTTGGCGCTTCATAAACGTCATTTGCACGTCCTAAATAACACGGGTCATGAAATGTAATTCGTTTGCCTTTATATTGACCGCCTTCTATAGTAAGGCGACCTTCAGTCAATAATGACTTTAGAAATTGAGTGTGGTGCATCACTTCATAATTACCACCTAATCCTGGATATTCATTTTTGATGGTATTAAAACAATGTGGACAAGCAGTAACAATCTTCTTTATTTCATAAGCGTTCATGACCTCAATATTGGTAACGGCTTGCATTTGAAATAAAAACTCATTTCCAGAACGCTTTGCAGGATCACCTGTACAGCTTTCTTCTGTGCCGAGCACTGCAAATTCTACATTCGCTTTATTAAGTATTTTTACGAATGCTTTTGTGATTTTTTTTGCTCTGTCATCAAAGCTACCTGCGCAACCTACCCAGAATAATACTTCAGGTTTTTTACCAGCTGCCATAAATTCTGCCATAGTTGGCACTTTGAGTAATTCGCTCATAATTATATTTTTATTTTCTTATTTAACAACACTACTTTCGGTTTTTTTTTTAAAGGAAACTATTGTAATTAAATTTATTATTCATCTTCTTTAATTGCTGCAAAATCTTTCTTAGCAATTCTTATATAAATAGCGAGTTTTTTATCGCCTTCTTTTAATCTATTTTTTGGTTCATAGCTCTCGCTTTCAGCTCTTCTTGTTGCTTCAATACCTATGACTTCTTTTTGAATATCTGTACAATAATCACAGATTACTCTTAATAACTTGACGCTTTTAACTTCACTGCGACGATATTCTATAAGCGTATATGATTTAATTTGTAACGAATCTTTTTTATAAGATTGCGCTCCCAAAAAACTATAACTTATTAAAAAGCCTAACGTGCATAAAAGTTGATATTTCCAAAGAAAACAGCTCATTTATTCATCTTTCCAATTTAAACGGTCCATCTGATTGTAAGGCCAAGGCGCACCATTATTTTCAATATTGGTCATCATATTATTGAGCTCCATTGGCGCAGCACTTTGTTCCATAACCAAGTATTGACGCATTTGCATAATGATATTCAAAGGATCTATACTCACAGGACAAGCTTCTACACAAGCATTACAACTAGTACAAGCCCAAAGTTCTTCATTTGTAATATAATCTCCTAAAAGTTGCTTACCATCATCTACAAATTCACCTTTATTAGCATCTATATTTTTACCTACTTCAACAAGACGATCACGCGTGTCCATCATGATTTTTCGAGGCGATAATTTTTTACCAGTTTGATTAGCTGGACATTCGTCAGTACAGCGACCACACTCTGTACAGGTATAGGCATTTAATAAATTAACCCAACTTAAATCTTGCACATCACTAGCTCCAAATTTTGCAGGAACAGCATCTTCTTCTCCTTCTGGGGCAGCTGCAAAAGGATCTGCATCTGGATCCATCATCATCTTAACTTCGTTAGTCACTGCTTCTAAATTATCAAATTGACCTTTTGGTTTTAAATTACCATAGAAAGTATTTGGAAATGCCAATAAGATATGTAAGTGCTTAGAAAAATACAAGTAATTTAAGAAAACTAAAATCCCTATAATGTGCAACCACCATGCGGTTCTTTCTATTATTATTAATGTTGCATTTGATAGACCATCAAAAAGAGGTAATAGCCATTGACTAATTGGGAACGATCCAGCGGTATGATATCCTTCTGCTCCATTAAGTTGTAATTGTAAATCAGTACCATTCATTGTTAAGAACAAACACATCAATACCACTTCAAAATATAATATAATATTACCATCGCTCTTTGGCCAGCCTTTCATTTCTGAACTCATAAAACGTTTGAGTTTTATAACATTTCGTCTTATCCAAAAGATGATTACAGCTACAAGTACTGCAAATGCAAGTAATTCAAAAGAACCAATTAAGATGTTATAAATATCACCTGCAGGAGAAAAAATACGATGTTGACCTGTGAAACCATCTATTATGATTTCTAGAACTTCAATATTAATAACTACAAACCCTACATAAACAATGATATGAAGAAAACCAGCAATTGGTCGCGTCACCATTTTACTCTGGCCTAAGGCTATTCTAGCCATGTTTTTCCAACGTTGAGGCTTATTATCACTAGTATCAACATCTTGACCTAATTTAATATTACGTGCTATTTTTATAACGCTATTGGCGAAATATCCAATACCTATAAAAAACACTATTGCAAATATGACTTGTGGTAAAATACTCATATTGTGGTTGATTTATTAATCTTTATCTTCTATCTCGTTTCCGTCAGCATCATAACGTTTAGCTTTCTTTCCAAATAGGGAAAAGTGAACATAACGCTTAGGATTTAATTTCATATCTTCTAGCAACTGATTCATCTGTAATGCAGCTCCTTCCAGATTTTGATACAAACCTTCGTCCTTTAAAAGCTTGCCAATAGAGCCTTCTCCATTCTCTATACTCGCCATTAAAGTATTGACAGTTGTTAGTGTGTTATCAAGGTTTGCAACCGTTTTAGACAACTTCACGTCCTTTAAATCGTTTGTTATTATTGCTAAATCTTTAGTTACAGCATCAAAATTACTAAGTATCGAGCTCAACTTTTCATCGTTTTCTTTAACCAAAGAATTTACAGAGTAAGACACCGATTTAAAAGATTTCATAGTGGCATTTAACTCTGCTATAGCACTTTTAATTCCATTATCAGATTCATCACGAACCAAACCATTAAGACTTACTAAAAGTGAATCTGCTGATGATAATGTTGAGTCTAGGTTGTCACTCACATCAGAAAAGCTAGTCGTTAAACTAGACACTAAATCTTCTTCGACTTCAGAGGCGATATAATCTCCCGGTTTTGCTGGTTCTCCATAATTACTTACAACAATGGCGAGTGCGTTACCCCCCATTAAACCTGTTTTATAAAGTCTAATCTTAGATTGCTTAGAGAAATTTAATTGATCGTCTATTGTAAAAGAAACTCTTGTTTTACCAGTACTGAAATCATAGATAATCTCTTGTATCTTACCTACATTATTACCTTTTACAGTAACTGGCGATGCTTTTGTTAGGGCATTATAATCAAACTCAGTGTAATAGGTATCATCATTTTCAAATAGATTTTTACCATTGAGATAGTTGATTAAAAAAACCATTAACAAAATACCTGAAAGTACAAGTATGGCTGCTTTTATTTCTCTTGAAATTTTCAATTTTTACATTTTTGGGTTACAACAAAATTAACAATAATTATATAAAAAATGTTTCTAATTAAAGATAAACAATATTTCTAATTAGATGCTGGTTTTATTGCTTCGGAAACATCTGTTTTATTTCCATCCTTATAAGCCACAACAAAGCAGTCTTTATAACCTTTAGATACTGCATTCGACTGTAGTTGCTTTACCCTATTATAATCTGAAGTAGCACCATGATAATACTTATAAATTTCACCTACTTTTTCTCTAGTAATACCTGATAAGCCTTTAAAATTATAAGACTTAGGCGCTATTTCTCTAGAACTGGCTGCAATTTGAACCTTAAACACGACATTTTCTATAATTTGCGGCTCACCGCTTGACTCCATATTATTGTTGCCTACTTTGGTTCCTTTATAAATATCTTCTCCTACATTTTGCTCTATATACGTCTTGTATCCTAATATTGCTTTTTTTATACCCGACCCCATTTTTGTTTGACCTGTCTTGGTATTTAAGAATTCACCTTCTCCTTTATTAGTCAAAAAGCCCACCTCTATAAGGACACTTGGCATATACGTATTATGCAAAACCCATAAACTCGCTTGTTTCAAACCTCTACTTTTACGCTTGAGACCTTGCTCAAAATTATCCTCAACCATTCTGGCTAGTTTGATACTATTCTCGGTATACTCCTCTTGAAGAAAACTTAGAGTAATAAGGGATTCTGGTGAGTTTGGATCAAAACCTTCATAGTGTTTCTCGTAATCTGCTTCAAGAAAAATAACTTCATTCTCCTTTTTTGCAATTTCCATATTACGTTTGGTATTTGCTACACCTAATACAAACGTTTCAGTTCCTGAGGCCTGAGAATGATGTGCATTACAATGCACCGAGACAAATAGATCTGCATCTGCATCATTCGCGATTTTTGCTCGTCCTCTTAAGGTTACAAAAACATCTTTATCCCTAGTATAAATAACTTTAATATCCTTGTTTTTTTCAAGCTCCTGACCAACATGAAGGACAATATTTAATGCAATATCTTTTTCTCTATGTCCATTTCCTAGGTTACCAGAATCATGACCACCATGACCTGCATCCAATACAACAACAAATTTATCTTTGTTTTTTTGAAATGCATGTGCAGATGTTAAAATACTGGTAAATAACAAACTCACTAATACTATACGGTAATGTAATGTCGTTTTCATACGTGTTTAACGGTTAATCAACTCGATTTATTTTAAGTACGTAGTATCTAGATTATCTAGTCTAATCATGCTTTTTATAAATTGATTGAATTATAAACTAATCATAAAAAATCTATGTAATTTTGGGAATTCAAAAACCGAGCCATACTTTAGCAAAAATACATTTAAAAGCGTTGCATACAAAAAGCTTACACATACTTTTTACCCTAAGTTTTACCATGTTTATCAACATGTTTTGCTGGGCTCAAGAATTACCTAAATCTAAGGAGCCAATTAGGCCTGTAACAAAAAATGATACCATAGTTAATGATACAACTGTTATAAGCATTGGAAAGATGCTCGATACACCCAAAAACATAAAAGAATCAGATAGCACAAAGACGGATTCTATTCCGAAGAAAAAAGAATTTCTCACAAGTATCGTGGATTATAAAGCCAAAGATTATGTGCGATTAGATCAGCGAAAAAACACAACTACCTTATACAATGAAGCCGAAGTTAATTACGGTGACATGAATATCAAATCTGGTATTATTGTCATTAATCACGGTAAAGATTTAGTCTATGCAGGACGTCTCAAAGATAGTTTAGGGAATTATTCTCAAGCACCTGTGTTTACACAAGGACAAAGTATTGTGGAACCAGATTCTGTCATATTTAATACCGTTACTAAAAAAGCTATTATTTACAATTCTAAAACAGAAGAAAGTGGCGGAACCATTATCGCAGCGATTACTAAACGTGAAAATGATTCTACCCTTTTTATTAAAGATGGGAAGTTTACAACTTCTGAAAACCTTGACGACCCTGAATATTATTTTTTAATGAGAACAGCTAAAGTCGTTCCTGGTGTAAAAGTAGTTACAGGATTTACAAACTTATTTATATACGATGTACCAACGCCAATTGGGCTACCTTTTGCTTATTTTCCGATGTCTAAAAAGCAAACATCTGGTGTTATTATGCCAACACCTGGACAGGAATTAGCAAATGATAGAGGTTACTTTTTACAGAATGGAGGGTATTATTTTGCGATTAACGACTATCTTGATTTAGCGGTTTTAGGAGATTACTATACCAATGGAAGTTATGGTCTGCGTTTAGAATCTAATTATGCTAAACGTTATAAATTTAATGGAAATTTAAGTTTTAGGTATGAAAATTTAATTAATAGCGAACCTGGTTTCCCAGACTTTGCAAAGTCAACGATTTATAATATTCGTTGGTCTCATAGTCAAGATGGAAAATCCAATCCAAGTTCTAGGTTTTCGGCATCCGTAAACTTAGGTAGTAGTCAGTTTTTTAGGCAGTCCATAAACCAATTAAATTTGGCAAGTGCACTGAACAATACCTTGGCTTCATCGGTATCTTATTCTAAAACTTTTCAAGGAGAGCCACAGGTTAATATGAATGTGACAGCTACGCATTCTCAAAACACCAATACAGAAGAAATTAATTTAACCTTACCAACAGTGCAAGCGAGTGTAGGTAGAATGTTTCCATTTGCACCTAAAACCGGATCAAAAAAAGGAATTATTCAAAATATAAACTTTCAATATAACGTTAGAGGAGAAAACAGGATTCGAACTACAGACTCCTTGTTTCTTAAATCTGAAATGTTCAATGATGCAAAAATAGGAACGCTACATTCTATTCCTGTTTCTACGAACTTTAAAGTATTTGACTATTTTAGTATGAGTGCTAGCATGAATTTTGAAGAGAATTGGACGTTCAATACTATCAAAAGATTTGAAGACGATGAAGGCACAATTATTACTGAAGATTTAACCAACTTTGATCGTTTTTTAACTTATAATTTCAGCACAAGTATTGGTACGACAGTCTATGGAATGTTTGATTTTAGAAAAGAAGGCAAAGAGCGTAAAATTCAGCAAATACGACATGTAATGCGTCCATCAATAAGCTATAACATCAATCCAGCTTTTGATCAATATTACGATACTTTTGCAATTGCAAATGCAGATGGCGACACCGTAGACGAGTTAGAACGACAGGAATACACAAGGTTTGAAGGCTCTCTCTTTGGAACGCCAAACCAAAACTTCTCTAGCTCTATGGGTATTTCATTGGGTAATAATTTTGAAGCCAAAGTCACCGATAAAGATAGTACCGCGACAGAACCTAAAAAAATTAAGTTGCTAAACAATCTTAACTTTCAAACATCTTATAATTTCGCTGGTGATAGTTTAAAATGGAGTCCATTAAGAGTTTCTGGAGGAACAACAGTCTTAAAGGATAAAATGAATATTAACTTTGGGATGATTTTAGATCCTTACGCACTGGATAACAATAATAGAAAAATTGAAAAATTTAATATTGAAAATGGAGGAAGTTTATTTAGACTAACCTCTGCTAACCTTAACATTAGTTATTCCATTTCTAGTTCCGCATTTGAAGGGAATGGAGATGAAGATGATCCTGCCATTCAAGATAATTTAAGAAGTGGTGGACGTGCAGATGATTTATTTGGGAGGCCTCAAGATTTTGCAGATCAGCGTTTAACAGATGATAGCGACTTAAAAGACAAAAAGGAAGAGCCCTCAGAGTTATATAATTTCAAAATACCATGGAGCCTGCGAATGGCTTACGTTGTTAACTATGGTAATGCAGCGAGACAGAACGCAATAACGAGTCATTCTTTAATGTTCTCTGGAGATATTGAGTTGTCACCAAAATGGTCTGTTGGAGCCTCTTCTGGTTATGATGTTGCCAACAAAGGGTTTACCCAAACTCAATTGCGTTTTGAACGCGATTTACTAAGTTGGCGTATGAATTTTTCTTGGGTTCCTTTTGGTCCAAATAACCAATGGAATTTCTTTATTGGTATCAAATCTAGCTTGCTCCAAGACCTTAAATACGATAAACGCAAACAAAGAGATCAACAGTTATAATCGTTATATGATATGATACTAGCATTTTAAAAGCGTGTCCATAGAGACCATAAATAACTATCAATAACACACCATCTCAAATAAAAACACAGATAAACACATGAAGAAAATAATTAATACGCCTAACGCTCCTGCTCCAATTGGGCCTTATAATCAAGCTGTTTTGACAGGCAATACGTTATATACTTCAGGTCAAATTGCAATAAATGTACAATCGGGTGCATTGGTTTTAGATTCTATTTCTTCGGAAACAGAACAAGTCATGCAAAACTTGAAAGCTGTATTAGAAGCCGCCGATATGACTTTTGAACATGTTATTAAGTCTTCCATTTTTATAAGTGACATGAACAACTTTAGTCAAATCAATGCTGTTTACAGTAAATATTTTGATGCAGCCACAGCTCCTGCTCGTGAAACTGTAGAAGTCGCCAATTTACCAAAGTTCGTTAACGTTGAAATTAGTATGATCGCTGTAAAATAGGCCAAACTAATAGTTATAAACAATCATTTCTTCAAAACTTCGTTCCAAAACACTATTATAATTGTTTCAAGCCATTACTTTTGAGACATAATACAAATAAACCAAGCTATGCTTAAAAATCTACTTATTACCATCTTACTTTTTACAAACGCTATTGTTATTGCCCAAAAGGATTTCGAAAAATCCTTGGATTCTCTTCAAACTTTAGATGATGTCACTGTTTTCTTTAAAAAGAATAAAAAAGTTAAAGGTAAGGTCATTGTTTTTAATGAGGAAAAACATAAAACGCGTATGGCAGAAGATATTCTCAATATGAGTGTTGGTTCTAAAAAATATTTTAAAGATGCGCCACAAAAAACGTATTATAAGATTATTGAAAAGAACGAAATCCCGTACTATAGAGTAAGTTGTATCTATTTAGATGGCAGTAAAAAGTCTCTAAAGGATATAAATATTATTAGAAATCAAGTCATTTTGAAATACAAAGAAGGGTATTTGTTTACTGCTTTAGCAAACCAGTACTCCATGGATAATACTGCTAAACAAGGTGGTGATTTGGGCTGGTTTACAACAGGAGATTTACATCCAGAATTTGAAAAACCTATTATTGAAGGAGTATATAGTACCGGCGATATTTTCTCAATAGACATCCCAGAAATTAAGGCCTATTATGTTGTCCTAATGACAGAAAACAGACGATTAATAAAGGAGTCTAAAGTTCTAAAAGTAACTGAGCCAAGACAATAATGCAACTTTTCTACAACAAAGACTTAACGCAAAATGATATAGAGATTCGCTTTTCTAAAGAGGAAAGTAGGCATATAGTAAAAGTATTACGCAAATCTACTAGTGATATTTTACAGATCACAAATGGTGATGGTTGGTTATTTTCTGCGGAAATTATTCTAGCAGATATGAAAAACTGTGTTGCTAAAATAACATCATCAAAGCAACAAGCAACGCGAGAGTATAAACTTCACTTAGCTGTTGCACCAACAAAAATGAATGATCGTTATGAATGGTTTTTAGAAAAAGCTACCGAAATTGGGGTAGATACCATCACTCCTATTATTTGTGATAATAGCGAACGCAAGGTTATAAAGGCAGACCGTTATGAGAAAATATTGCGGTCTGCCATGAAACAGTCTTTAAATTGTTATTTACCAAAACTTAATCGCGCTATTTCGTTTAAGGAATATATAGCTCAAGATTTTATTGGGCAAACAGTTATTGCACACTGTGAAAAGACGAATAAAAAGTCACTAAAACAAAGTCTAAAACCAAATCAGGACATTACAATTCTCATTGGCCCAGAAGGTGATTTTAGTTCTAATGAAATTGAGTTAGCACTACAACATGGTTTTAGTCCTGTAACTCTTGGAGAGACACGTTTACGCACAGAAACTGCTGCTATCGTGGCTTGTCATTCTGTTGTTTTTAATAATGAATAATAAGTTTATATTATGGCATTTAATCTGTTTAAATGAAAAGCTTTATATTAAAAAAAAACAACTGTTTTATACATTCAAAATATATTGCTTTTATTGCTAAGATTCAATACGGTGAACAGTGTTTAAGACATTACTTTTTCCGAAGAGGAAAATAAAGATGTCATAAATAAAGTTAAAAGAATATAATTCATCTGTTTAATTTCTATTTTTGATTTATGACCATAAGTTCTAAATATTTTAAAACGCTTACAATAGCATTGACGCTAATGATAAGTTTAACCTCAATAGTTATTAACGCTCAAGATTTGGCAATTGTAAAGTACAAGGGTGGTGGTGATTGGTATAGTAATCCTACAGCACTCCCTAACCTTATTAGCTACTGTAATGCTAATATTAAGACCAAAATGAACACAAAACCGCAAGTTGTGGACATTGGAAGTATTGATATTTTTCAATTCCCAATATTACATATGACTGGTCATGGAAATGTATTTTTTTCTGATACCGATGCCGAAAACCTAAGAAACTACTTAACGTCTGGAGGATTCTTACATATTGACGACAATTACGGGATGGAGCCTTACATCAAAAAAGAATTGAAAAAAGTATTTCCAAATCTTGAATTATTGGAATTACCTAAAGACCACGAAATTTTTAATACCGCATATAAATTTCCTGAAGGTTTACCGAAAATTCATGAGCACGATGGCAAACGACCACAAGCTTTAGGGCTTTTTTATAAAAATAGACTCGTCTTACTTTTTACTTTTGAAAGTGATCTTGGTGATGGCTGGGAAGATCCAGAAGTTCATAATGATCCAGCAGATGTCCGAGAGAAAGCTTTAAAAATGGGAGCTAATATTATAAAATATGCGTTTGAGAATTAGTCCTTAAATATGAGTTTGAGATACAGAGTAATTGCAGTTGTTTTAATTGTACTAATGACATTTCAGTGTTTAGGTCAAATTATTAGCCATACCTATACTGTGGCAATAGCAATTTTCACATTAGCCCAGCTCCAAAAGGAATTATATGTTGTTTTGGACCGTGTGGTAAATTACACGCTGTATATAATTGCGGACAAACATTTCATTTACCTTAAATCACTTAATCCATTTCGAGTTTAAGACCTTACGCGACTATATCAAATGCAACTAAACCACTACTCTACTAACTTTAACAACAAAACGTTTCCTATTACTCTCATTTGTGAGAATGTTACTAATGCTCCAAATATTGGAAGTTTGTTTAGAACTGCAGATGCTTTTGGTATTGAAGAATTGATTTTTTGTGGAGATAACACGCCTTTAGGTAGAAAAATGATGAAGACATCAAGAGCTACTGAGAAATCTGTAAAGTATAAACACGAAAATGAAGCGTTAACCCTAGTTTCTGATTTAAAAAACAACGGTTATTTTATAATTGCTCTTGAAATCACATCAAAAAGCGAAGCTCTGATAGATTTCACATTTCCGAAGCATAAACCTATTGCACTAATTATTGGTGATGAGAATTTTGGAGTTTCAGAAGCTATTTTAAATATGAGTGATGCTGTTATTCATATTGATATGTTTGGCCAAAATAGCAGTATGAATGTCGTACAAGCCACTAGTGTGACTTTGTATGAAATAACCAAACAACTTAAACAGTCTTAACTAAAGTCTTTATATATTTACTCCATGAATTCTAAAAATATTTCATACGGAATACTTAGGGCAGCTGGCGTAATCGTTGCTGTTTCATTGGTTTTGTACTTCTTATATGAGATACAATCTGTAATTGTTTATATCGTTATTGCAGGCGTAATATCACTTATTGGAAGACCCATTGTTATGTTTTTAAGACGACGTCTAAAATTCAATAACACACTTGCTGTGGTTGCAACCATGGTCTTTTTAGTAGGTATTTTTGTAGGGATTGTAAGCTTATTAATACCGCTTTTAGTTGAACAAGGGCAAAATTTATCACTACTAGATATAGATCAGCTTAAAAGTAATATCGAATCTTTATATACCGAAACTATTACGTATTTAGAAATTAATCATATCGACGCAGAACAAGCTATTAAAGAATCTAAAATATTGTCGAGTATGGATTATAGTATCATACCAAACTTTTTAAATAGCATCGTTTCTGGGTTAGGAAGTTTCAGTATTGGTTTGATGTCTGTTTTATTTATTGCTTTTTTCTTTTTAAAAGATAGAAACCTATTTCAACAAGGGATTTTGACATTCGTACCTAATAATAAAGAGTCAAATACGAAACGGTCTATTGAGAAGATTTCAGATTTGTTATCTCGTTATTTCGTCGGGTTGTTCTTCCAAATCTTAATACTATTCATTATTTACACGATAGGTTTACTAATTATTGGTATTGAAAACGCTGTAGTTATTGCCTTTTTATGTGCTTTAATAAATCTAATACCCTATTTAGGTCCATTAATTGGAGGTGCTATTATGATGCTTTTAGTAATGACCAATAATCTCGGTGAGAGCTTTAGTGTTATTGTTTTACCTAAATTATTTTACACATTTATCGTTATAGCAATTGCGCAGTTGGTTGATAATTTCTTTAGTCAGCCTTTTATATTTTCTAAGAGTGTAAAATCACATCCTTTAGAGATTTTCTTAATCATAATAATTGCAGGTCTACTCTTTGGAGTTGTTGGTATGATTGTCGCAGTTCCTTTCTACACGGCCATAAAGGTGATTCTTAAAGAATTTTTATCAGATAATAAAATGGTAAAAAAATTAACGCAAGGCTTATAATCAACGTTTGAATACTGACATTTTAAATAGCGAAATTCAAAAGTTTATTTCTAATAATATTAATACCGAAGTATCCAGTATTCTATTAAAAGGCACTCACTTTAGCAAGGTTACTACCAAAGAAATTATTGAACAAATTGAAGCTAAAGTTAAGTGTAAAAAAAAGTTACCGACTTGGTTTTCTTCGGAAAAGATATACTACCCAAACAAGTTAAACATAGAACAAACGTCATCTGAAATCACTGCAGAATATAAGTCTAAATTATTTACAGGAAAATCAATATTAGATATTACTGGAGGTTTTGGTGTAGACTGTTTATACTTTTCGAGGCATTTTAAGGAGGTCACATATTGTGATATTGATGAGGAATTGTCTGCAATAGTAGCTTATAATTATACTCAACTACAAGTTAAAAACATAAAAACAGTTAACTCAAGTGGCATAGATTACTTGCTTTCAAAAAAAGATAAGTATGATTGGGTTTATATAGATCCCTCCCGAAGACATAAAAGCAAAGGCAAGGTCTTTTTTCTCAAAGAGTGTTTACCTAATGTTCCTCTTCATTTAGAAACTCTATTTAAACGCACGAATAATATAGCCATTAAAACATCTCCCTTATTAGACTTATCCATAGGAATAAGTGAATTAAAGCACGTTAAGGACATTCATATCATAGCAGTTAAAAATGAAGTAAAGGAGCTTATATGGATATTAGAAAACGACTTTAAGGGAGAAATCACAGTTAAAACCGCCAATATTGTTAATAATTCTGTAGAAGTTTTTAATTTTAAATTAATGAATGAGGCCACACACCATGCAATTTTAAGTCATCCTTTACACTTTTTATATGAGCCAAATGCTGCTATTCTAAAATCGGGTGCTTTTAATAGTGTATCAAAGCAATTGAAGATTTCAAAAATACACCAACACTCTCATTTATACACGAGCAATGAACACCTGATATTTCCTGGAAGATCCTTTACTATTGAATCCATAGTAGATTACAGCAAAAAGAATATAAAATCACTTAAAATATCACAAGCTAATATTACAACTAGAAACTTCCCAGAGACTGTTCAAAATTTAAGAAAGAAATATAGTATTAAAGATGGAGGGCACACTTATCTTTTTTTTACCACAAACCTTCTTGGTGTTAAGTTAGTAATCATTTGCAATAAACTATGAGACTTATAGGTTATCTGGAGATCCAGCAACTAAATAATTATCAACTCCTAATACCATATCAAAACTCATACATTGATTCATAGTAAAAACAACTTTGTCATCTTGAATACCTGTTGTATTTTTCGAAATGTTAAACACAATGTCATCAGGCGCAAATGTTAAGAAGCCAGAAGAATTTCCAGGGGCTATATTTTCTACCAAATGTAACACGGTACCATCCAATGTTGAAATCTGAAAAGTAATTGCAATGGTTCCACCGTTAGTAACCCTCGCCTGAGGATCTTCATCTGCACAATCGTTTTGTGCATTAGGAGTTTGAAAAAGAAGTTCTTCTTGCTCATTTTCAATTGATTCAATCGAACAATTAAAAAGCATTGACATAACAATTGCAGATGCAATTGCATTTTTAAGTAGGTTTTTCATCGATTTGGGGTTTAATGAAATTCAAGGCAAATATAATTTTAATATTGAATAAAACAAATTACTTTATCGATTAAATATACAAAATATTCGATGAAGCGCGTTTTTACAAAGAATTACTCGATGAAATACACTTGTATGGTATTAAAAATCATTGTATTTAATGATACGTACAAGGTGAAATTATTAAAGTCATATTTATGAGAATTATAAAGCAGAAACAATTTATATTCCAAACAGACGAGAACCACTGTTTAAAACAATAATTTTTATAATAACATGAAGGTTTTTTGTATCAAAGATTCACTCTTGGATTTTGTTTTAAGTGTTTTGAAATGATATTTAAAAAAAAATTAACAATTCTAATAATAAAATAGTGGAGAAATATTGAGAATATTATCACCTTTTTAGGTAATAAATGTAATTTCATTAGAACTAATCAATTGTAAACTTAAAACAAGCATATATTATTACAGTAACCAATATTAAGTAACACCTATGAAAACTTTAATTCAACTAACATATAAAAATATGTTAAACTGTTTTTTGTATCTAAACGATTGGTTAGTTTTGTACTGTAGTTAGAACTAATGTCTAGAAAAAAACAATATATAGAAGCAGAAGTTATTGACAAAGCAATGCATTTGTTTTGGCGTAATGGTTACGAAAACACTTCTATGCAAATGCTTGAAAAAGAAATGGGTATAAATAAGTTTTCAATCTATTCTAGCTTCGGTAACAAACATGGTTTATTTTTAGAAAGCTTAAAAAGCTACAAGGCTAAAAGAAAAAAAATGTTCGATAAATTAAAAATGGCCACAAATGGTGTTGAAGATGTCAAACAGTTTTTTTATGATTCTGTGACAGTTTCCAATCAACAAGGCAATCAAAAAGGCTGTTTATTAACTAATACATATAACGAGTTTTCTGTGAGTGAAGACGAAATAGTAAACAAAAAGATCACCGCTTTTATGGATAATCTTAAAAATTTATTCATTGAAAAATTAAGAATGGATCCTTCTAAAGACGAAGACACCGTAAGAAAGCAAGCTAACTTTTTAGTATTAGCAAAACATGGTTTAGCAGCTGCAACAAGAGTAAATAGCAAAAAAGAAATCGAAGACTATATTGAAATGACATTCAAAAATATTTAATCATTTTTTTTAAACAATAACTAAACGATTGTTTAGTTTAATCAATAAATAAAAAGAAGAAATTATGACAACATTAAAAGTACACAACATCGAAACTGCACCAGAAGGTAGCAAAGCATTATTAGAAAATTCTCAAAAAGCTTACGGAATGATTCCTGGTTTACATGGCGTATTAGCAGGGGCGCCAAAAGTTTTGGAAGCGTACCAAACGTTACATGAGCTATTCACACAAACATCTTTTAACGAAGAAGAATTAACAGTTGTATGGCAAACCATAAACGTTGAGCATGCATGTCATTACTGTGTACCTGCACATACAGGCATTGCAAAAATGATGAAGGTAGACGATGCTATAACAGAAGCGTTACGTAACGAAACACCTCTTGACAACTCTAAATTAGAAGCGTTACGAAAAATGACATTGACAATTGTACGTAATCGTGGACAAGTAACGCAAGAAGATTTAAACACGTTTTATTCTGCGGGTTATGACGAAAGACAAGTATTAGAAATCCTTTTAGGATTATCTCAAAAAACAATAAGTAACTATATAAACCATATTGCAAACACACCTGTGGATGCAGCATTTAAAAAGTTTGCTTGGTCTAAAGATAGTATGGAAGCTTAATTGCTATAGATTGATTGACAGCTTTAAACCTTCCGTTAATTCGGAAGGTTTATTTAAAAATTAAAATTTTAAAAACATTAATCGTTACCTCTTTTTTTTAAAAATGGGCCATTTCAAAATAAATGAGACTATGTGTTATTTAAAATTAATTCTTGTAATTAACTTCAGTTCGTTATTGACCACCTGTGGAAATAAAGAATCCAAAACTAAAGATTCTTCTAAATCGTTAGAAGTTCAATCAACAGAATTTCAAAATAAAGGACGCGAATTAGTCTACAAAATGACTCAAAAAACAGGGAGCTATCAAGACTTACGGAACTTAAAAGATGTGTCATAGCACTCAATAAGGCCATATACCAAGCTAAAAACATTAAAGAACTAATAATACATTATTGCTATGCTAGTTCTGAGTAAAGCTCTCGGGTCAGTCAGAGGAATACAGTAGTGCAGTAATGTATACACGAAAATTCTAAAAAGAAAAAAGATAGATATTAGTATGATCGAAGAAAATCAGTGTTACGAAAATGCAATGGCCGAAGGTGTAAATGGAGTTTTATCTCGATCAAACCTTTGTAAACGCAGCACACGTATCGGGAGTTGCAAAAAATGAAATTAATTTATACAATGAAGTAAGATTACATTTATCTTTAAACTATAAAATACCGAATATGGCATATCAATTTTAACCTGTAGTCGTATTTCAGGTCAAGAAATATAAGAAACTACACACTATTATTTATAGGATTAAAAGATATTAAATAATCTAACATTTGATACCTTTAAAGAATGGTTTGCTTATCCAGAAAACTACTCCACCATCGTTCACAAGTCACCTGACATCTGGACCCTTCTCTACTGGTACCGCAGTAACTGTATTCATTTGTAAAGTTACCGCTGTTTGTGCTAGTAACCTTCCATTTACTGTGGCTCCTGTTTGTACCGCTATTGAGGTTGCACCTAATAGGTTTCCTTCAAAATGACTTGTGGTCCCTAATGTAACAGCACCTGATACTTGCCAAAAAATGTTTTTTGCTTGTGCACCTCCAGATAAAGTCATTCTAACAGCAGAACTCATGGTAAGCGTTCCTGCAACTTGAAATATCCATACATCATCCTCACCACCGTCCAGTACGATTTCTGTCGGTATTAAAAGTGTACTTGTCCATTTATGAAGCCCTGGATTTAATGTGAGCCCTCCTATATTTCCAGCGCCTTCGTTTAAATAATCTGGATTAGAGCGTCCTGCTGCATCTGTATATGCAGTTTCCATATTAAGCACAGCTGCTGTAAGTCCAGAAGCATTAGTTGTTCTGCAAGGAAGTGGGCCTGCTGGATCTACTGTATAAATGTTTCCAATAACTTGAGGACATGTTAATAAAAGAGCAGCACCTGTTATTGGGCTTGTTCCTACATTACCCGTAATGACAGATGGAGGCACATTAGTGATTCCTGATTTTGAAAGAATCGCAAAATCTCCAGCAAGACCAAGATCAACAGATACTAAAGATCCAGACTTCTTACTCCTTACATTTGCTTCCTCAACTTCTAAGGATTCTATCTCTGAATTACAACTTGACAATAGTCCAAAAAATAGTATCGCTAGTATTGGGATTTTTTTAATAGATTTCATAATTTTTTTATAATTTTAAACTGTTTAAAACTTAGTAGTTTGGTGTAAATATAGTTTAAAGATACTGAAACCAACGTTAACTAATCCTATTGCCTTTTAAACAGTTTTTATGTGTATTTAAACTGATTTATAAGGAGTTAAAAAGGATGAATAAACTAATTAGACTTAATTGATAAAGAAATTGTAGAAAATAACGAAAGAAGAACAGCGTCTGTGATTTATTGCTTAATGCTAGCCTACTTAAAAAAATTCAAACGGAATTTTATATCTGTGATTTGTCTATTAAATTAGATGTTTAAAAACGCAACAAGCCATATACCAAACGTTAGCAATAATTCAGTGCGGTAAAGGCACATTATTTACAAAATTAAAGGGGGGTCGTTTCCATTTTTTTAAGACTAATTTTATGGATAAAACACAGACTAATTGGAATTGGAATCATTTTTTTATCCGAATTTTAATTTTACGATGTGATATTGTGGTTACGAAAAACAGTATTGCTAGAGTTTAAGCAATTACGAATATGTAATTGACATGTATTACGGCGTTTATTTACCAACAAAGTGAATAAGTAGAAGTGTTTTTAAACAACAAAACCCAGCGTTACCGCTAGGTTTGTGAGTTGTGAGCCCTGCAGGATTCGAACCTGCGACCGCCTCCTTAGAAGAGATAATTTATTTTTATTAATATTTTGATAATCAGTATTATAACGTTTTAAAAAAAGACTACATACATTTTACATACATTTCATGCCATTCGTAACAAACAATAACCTTTTCACCATTTTTGGTGTTGTCGCAATATTTCTCTATCAAAGTGCTCTATTATTTTTGACATATAAAATCAGATGTAGCAAACACGCAACGATTTTTGTTTAAGCACAAAACCAGCAATTTTTTGTATAATGTGTTGTGTGCAGTTTTTTATTCCGATTTTATTTGTTCGGTTAAATATGAAATTTCAGGATTTTCTTATTCACTAATATTTCAATTTGTTTTCCTTTCTTTAATTCACCAATTTTTTCAAGAATTACATCTCGTTCATAATTTTCATTCTGATAGTTATAAGAGAATGAAAGAACACTCAAACTTTCTTTTTCAAATGTTTTAGTAACTATTCCGTTTGTAAAATCAAAGTCGTTTTGGTTTAATATTATTGGTTTTGTATAATCAACTTCCGAAATTTCAGGTTTTGATTTAGAGTATTTAATTCTATAAAATTCTCCAATATTAAAGATTCTTGAACTTAAAGGTCGAGTTTCGTATTTTATTCCGTCAACATTATATTCGAGAAAGTTTGTTTTCGATTTGTATGTATTATTTCCGATAATTCCAGCGGAGAGTCCTAATTATTTAGAAAATTATTAAAGAAAGCAACGTCCCCTGCGAGAGACGTTGCTAAGAAAAAAGTAGAGTGATTTCATGCTGCAAAAACTAACATAGATAGACGTTGCAGAGAAAAAAAAGTTAACTAATTTATTGTTTTGGTTTCATTGAAGAAATGATTTTCTTATTATCCGGTCCATACACTTCCCACGATTTAATGAACGTGTCATCTAGTCGCCTTAAAGTGAATTTATATTTAGTGGAATATAACCCAGTAGCATAACCCGGAGAAACTGGAACCGTCGTTTCCTTCCCACTAATTTTTTCTGTACCTGTAGATTTTTCATTTGTCCAAGCCATACCAAATTCTGCAGACATTTCAAACTTCACCGGGCTGGCCTCGCCTGTACCACCAGTTACCGAAACAGAAAAACTTTCTGTTCTAGAATTAGATTCCGATTCGGTAATACCGGAAGAGTAATAATATTTTATTTCGATTTCGTTATTATTTCCAGAGTTATCGGATTTGTCTATCTCAAGTATATAAGATTCCTTAATTAGCTTGTAGAATGGTGAATACTTTATTTTTTCTGTATTAGTCAGTCCATTATCCTTTATAATAAAAGCAGGTAAATATTTAAACTCAGATGAAAAAGGCTTATCAGTTTTTGGATAAACCGGATTGCCATTAGACCAAGTAATTTCTAAGTTCGGTTTTTTATTGCTGGTTTCAGCATTAATTGAAGGAGTTGGCATGTTATATCCTTCTGCTTTCCATAAAACAATATTGCTTAAGCTGGGGGAATCAGCAGCATAGGTATACGTTACATTTCCAAAATTGCCATTACTTAAATGTTTAGCGCCCGAAAATGCTTTATTCCAATAAGAATTCTTAATAGTAAAGCCTTTTCTGCTGTTGCGAATAAAAAGCCATTTCTGCCCTTTTTTTGCATCAAAATACATATTAACTACAGGATCTAAATCGTCGTAGCCACTCATGTTTAATGGTTTACCAGTATATTGACTGATAATATAATATTGCTCATGAAAAGTACCATCCAAGTACACTGGTTGATCGCCAGTAGGTAAAATAAGCCACTGTTGCATCATTTTTGTATAGCCAGTATGTTTTCTATTATACCAATAAGTATTATCCATATCGCCGCTGCCGCTGACTGATAAAACATGGTCTTTGCCTGGTTTAATTACTTCTAATTGATACACATCACCAGTTGGGTTTTTGATATTGGGTAGATCATTGGTTCTTTGCCATTGTGTAGGATTAATTTCTACTTGTGCTTTTACTTCATTTACTCCGCTGCTCAAAAAGCAAATAATTATCAGAGAGATTTTGATGCAATTCTTTAACATACAATTATTTTTATTGGTTAATACTAGACGATTGAATTATTGTGTAATTCGGATTAGTTGGTAATTTGAATAAGTAAATCTAATAATTAATTTTAAACAGCACAATACGTACCTATACGTATATTTATAAAACATGCTATACGTTTTCTTTAATTGGATTATGTACAATGTTATAAATTATTAAGGAGAGGCTATTATGGCATACCGTATTGTTGTTAAAAAGAAATGGAGTTAAAAAGTTAAGTAAAACAGGTTGTTACTACAAATCTAATTTAGAATACGAGTCAAGACTATGACCGTATTTAAAACTCCAAACTTCTGTTATGGTTTTTATTTTTTGAATTTTATCATAAAAAAAGAGTATTGTGATAAATGTGGAAACATTGGCTTGTTGAATAGAATTAGGACAAAAGTTGAAATTCTCGATTGTGTTGTACTTAATGTTGTCCCCTTAAAAACAAAAGACCTGGAAAACAGTACGTTTTCGGGGTTTTGTGGTGGTGCCTTCAAGAATCAAAATTTCAGGGTTAATTTCAGGAATACTAAAATATCCAAATTCATTTATAGTTTTCTTACGGATTTTTTTAACTATTACAATTTCTGATTTGACAAGTTCTATTTCAAGATGATAACTTGGTGAACTTTTTTCTGAAAAATTTTCAAATATTAAGATTGACTCTTCAAAATTCAAGACTGAAATATTTAGGTTCAGACCTGTTGTTCCTAAATAAATTCAAGATTGTTTTGAAATTCATTTTTTAATTTCAAATAGTCAAGTTTTTATTTTTGATAAATGTTCATTCCAATGTTGGTTAACGTTAAATATATGAATAGTAAGGGATTTAAAAACTTTACCTTCGAGTTTTTAATAAGCCAATTTAGCAAATAAATGTTTAAATTTCTGGAAATATTTTTTCTAAATTGGCGGCTGTGCTATTCTCCAGGACCTCCCTTTAGAGCACAGCATCCCTTATTATTTATATATAGTGTTGTGAGCTTTTTTTATTTTAATTTCTAGCTTGCGTCTTAAATTAAGAATAAGAAAGAGTCTCCGTTGCTGATTTGGTAATTAATTCGTCCAATATCTACAAGACTATTCCAAGACTATGGATTATGTAAAAGTATAATCCGTCGGCTTGGAAAACATAACCAGTCCGGTTTG
>NZ_KE384346.1:60918-281850 GCF_000425305.1 Psychroserpens burtonensis DSM 12212 | reverse complement strand
ATCAAAAAATGAATGAACGGCTTACAAATTTTGACTCATCTTGGATTAAGACAATAACATTTGACAATGGAAAGGAGTTTGCTCGGCATGGTGAAATAGCAAAAGACGTGAATGTCAAAGCATACTTCACAAGACCATATACCTCTCAAGATAAGGGAACTGTCGAAAACAGAATAGGTGTAATAAGAAGATTTTTTCCAAAGAAAACAGACCTTAGAGAAGTCTCAGCTAAGAGAATAAAAGAAGTAGAAAAATTACTAAATTACAGACCAATTAGAAAGTTTAATTATAATAACCCTATTGAAGTCCTAAATAATAAGTGTGTTGCACTTATGGGTTGAACTCAGCAAATCCTAAAACAGAAATTAAACAGATTACAATAAAAATGTCTTATCTCATAGCTTCAAAGTTACCGTAAGATATTTTTGGGGCACACCCTTTTAAAAATAAAAACGATTCGTAATTTACACCTTAAAAGTACTCTGAAGATATACTCTGGATAAAATGTACACATATAATAATGTTTTGCGAAGTAAATAAATGTATTGAGACTCATCACAATTCTTTGGTTATAAAAACTGTCGTTCAATTAAAACATAATGAGGTACTAGGAGATGGATTAGAAACGATGGAGATAGCAATAAAATTATATGAAGCACATTAAAAATAGATAACAAAAAAAAAGCCTAACTATAAAAGTTAGGCTAGAAGTCGGGGTGGCAGGATTCGAACCTGCGGCCTCCACGTCCCAAACGTGGCGCGATAACCGGGCTACGCTACACCCCGAATTGGTTATACTTTAAATTACTAATAACATTTGCGGAGAGACAGGGATTCGAACCCTGGGTACCTATTTCTAAGTACGACGATTTAGCAAACCGTTCCTTTCGGCCACTCAGGCACCTCTCCGTTAAATTTATGAACTTAGCATTCTATCTCAAATGCGGTTGCAAAGGTAACTTATCATTATAAAGAACACAACAATTTTTAATTTATTTTTTGAATATTATTCAGGATATTCAATTCTTAAATGAAATATGTTTGCCAACTTCGTTTTCAGTACTTTCTTGATAGATTGTATCTCCTTAAATGTGATATTAGCGTTTAAAAATTGACCGTCTTCCATTTGTTTATCTATAATAGTTTCTACGAACTTATCTATCTTAGTACTGGTAGGCTCTTTTAAACTTTTCGATGCTGCTTCTACGCTATCACACATCATTAATATAGCTGTTTCCTTACTATATGGTTGTGGTCCTGGATATCTAAAATCATCTTGATTGGTATCCTCAATTAAATCTTTTTCCTTTCTATAGAAATAATAAACTAAACTCGTTCCATGATGGGTTCTTATAAAATCAATTACGCGATCTGGTAAATTATTTTTTTTGGCGATCTCTATGCCATCTAAAACATGATCAATGATAATCTTCGCACTTTCGCGCGGTGATAATTCATCGTGAGGATTAATCCCTGTTGCTTGGTTCTCTGTGAAATAAGTTGGATTTTTCATTTTCCCCACATCATGATACAAAGCTCCTACTCTAATCAACATGGCGTTTGCTCCAACTTCATTTGCAGACGCTTCAGCTAAATTAGCAACATTTAATGAATGATGAAATGTGCCTGGCGCCTTATTAGAAAGTTCTTTTAAAAGCTTTGTATTCGTATCAGAAAGCTCTAATAGTGACACATCAGAGACTAGACCAAATACTTTCTCATAGATATATATTAATGGTTGCACAAACAAGGTAGCAAGTCCACATAAAACAAATAACCCAAAAGTAGATGGGTCTAAATTTGATATATCGCCTTCTTGTATCACGAAAAAAGCAAAATAGGCAATGATATAAATCAGAGTGATTTGACCTACAGAAATAAACAAATTTGCTCGTTTATATAATTCCGAAACCGTTAATATGGTCACAATACCTGCTATTATTTGGAGAAACATATATTCATAGCTATTAGGCACAATAAACCCTAATAAAAGCACTGTCAAAACATGAGCAAACAAACCTAAACGCGCATCAAAAAACGCTTTCAAAACTAATGGAAGAATACATAATGGCACTACATAAACATATATTGAATTATAATTGATGACCAATGTCGTCAACAAAATCATGAGTAGAATGTTGAAAAAGATAAAAGTAACTTTAGTATTATCAAGAAATACTTCCATTCTATATTTCCGAAGAAATAATAAAAGCATTAATAATGCTAAGGACACAAGCAATGAATAAGCAAATATGATAAGGTTATAGTTAGACTCATTCCAAACTTGTGATTCATATTCTGTTTCGAGTGATTTTAAAACATCGTACTTATTACCCTCAACAATTTCTCCTTTAGAGATAATGAGTGTTCCTTTTTCAATACTACCTCTAACACTTGATATACTTTCAAGTTTTTCATCTAAAGCATTTTGTGTTAGTGACAAATTGAGTTTTAAATTCGGTTTAATGATATCAAAGAAAACAGATACAAATGCAGCTTCAAATTTCGATAATCCATTAATATTCAACTCATTCTCAATGACAATTCTAAAGCCATCTAATTTAGTAAGATTAGAGAATTGTGTTTCTCCATACTGGGTTTGATCGTCTAATAAAATAATAGTCGTACTCGCAGAATAGTCATAATCTTCGTCTAAAACTCCAAATTCATAAATGGCATTGATGGCCGATTCTCCAGCATTAAATAAATTTATGTTGTTGGCAACAATGCTATCGGCAAATGAGGATTTAAATTTCTCAGAATACAAATCAATAACATTTGATTGGACCGATTTATCGATATCGAAATACACAGCACTACTCTCTGATACCTCGATTTGTTCTTGTTCAATTTCTTCTGAAGATTTTTTTATCGCAAAATCAAAAGGTGCAAGGAGACTTTCAGATTGCCACGGCTTGCCCTTATCAAAATCATATCTAAATTTTCCGCTCTTCGGAAATAAATAAACAATCAAAAACGTCGTACTAAAGAACAAAAGCACTTTATACAAAAGTGCGTGATTACGATACCATTTATTAATTAAATCATTCATTTTAAAAAAATTTAAGCATTCGAAGTAAACAAAATGCTTTCAAGTAGAGAGCTTCCGATTTCAAAAGTAAGAAAATATAATAGAACTGATGTTATTGGTTCTAAGCTACTCATTAATTAAAAAATGTTTAATTTTACGACTTGAAATTAAACAAGATTTAAAATGAGTAGAGAGGTCGTTATCGTATCAACTGCAAGAACTCCAATTGGAAGTTTTTTAGGGTCATTATCAACAATTCCTGCACCAAGACTTGGTGCTATAGCTATTAAAGGTGCTTTAGATAAAATAAATCTAAATCCAGACTTAGTTGAAGAGGTATTAATGGGCAATGTCGTACAAGCTGGAACTGGTCAAGCTCCTGCTCGACAAGCAGCAATTTATGCTGGTATACCTAATACTGTACCTTGTACAACAATTAATAAAGTTTGTGCTTCTGGTATGAAAGCGGTTATGCAAGCTGCACAATCTATTGCCCTAGGTGATACTGATATTGTTGTCGCTGGAGGGATGGAAAATATGAGTTTGATTCCTCACTATTTACATGCAAGATCTGCTACCAAATTTGGACCAGCAACTTTAATTGACGGGATGCAAAAAGACGGATTAGTAGATGCCTACGATCAAAATGCAATGGGTGTTTGCGCAGACGCTTGTGCTACAGAATATAAATTCTCGAGAGAAGATCAAGATAATTTTGCTATTCAATCTTATAAACGTTCTGCGGCCGCTTGGGAAGCTGGAAAATATGACGATGAAGTTGTCCCTGTAGAAGTACCACAACGTCGCGGTGAACCAGTTTTTGTAACTAAAGATGAAGAATACAGCAATGTAAAATTAGATAAGATTCCAGGACTAAGGCCTGCTTTCTCAAAAGACGGTACAGTTACAGCTGCTAATGCATCTACAATAAATGATGGTGCTGGAGCGATGGTTTTAATGAGTAGAGAAAAGGCAGAAGCCTTAGGCTTAACTCCTCTAGCAACAATAAAAGGTTTCGCAGATGCTGCTCATGATCCAAAATGGTTCACAACAGCACCAGCAAAGGCATTACCTAAAGCTCTAAAAAAAGCAGGAGTATCTTTAAGTGATGTAGACTATTTTGAATTTAATGAAGCATTCTCAATAGTTGGTTTAGCTAATATGAAAATTCTTGGATTAAATGATAGCAATGTTAATGTTAATGGTGGCGCAGTTTCTTTAGGTCATCCACTAGGATGCTCTGGCGTTAGAATCATTATTACCTTGTTAAGCGTTCTTCAACAAAATAATGCAAAAATTGGAGCCGCTGCTATTTGCAATGGTGGTGGTGGAGCTTCTGCAGTTATAATTGAACGTAATTAACATAATGTAATGCTATACGGAATTTGTAATCTGAGCATTGTACCTCTTAGAATTGAACCCAGTGATTCAACAGAGCTTGTGTCACAAGTGCTTTATGGTGAAATTTTCAAAGTTTTAGAGCACCGTAAATCTTGGAGCAAAATTCGATTAGCTTATGATAAATATGAAGGCTGGATAGATAACAAACAGTTTTTAGATATTAATGAAAACGACTACAAGACTATTAAATGTCAAGATCATAAATTGTCTTTAGATTTAATTGAATTCATTCAGGATACTGACGATAAATTATATACAATTCCTATAGGTTCTTCCTTAAATGGACTTGAACTATTACAGCATACTTTTGACGGTAGCTCGATACGTTCAAAACAAAAGAAATCAAATCTTATAACTACAGCATTTACGTATTTAAATGCACCCTATCTTTGGGGAGGAAAAACGCCTTTTGGTATAGATTGTTCTGGTTTTACACAAATGGTCTATAAATTAAATGGCTACTCCATTTTAAGAGATGCCTCTCAGCAAGCTACCCAAGGCCAAGCATTAAGTTTTATTGAAGAAAGTGAGCCTGGAGATTTAGCTTTTTTTGATAACGCAGAAGGAAACATCATTCATGTTGGTATCATTATGGAAGATAATTATATCATTCATGCACATGGAAAAGTTAGGATTGACAGGTTAGATCACTCCGGGATTTATAATGCAGATAGAAAAATTCACACTCATAAATTAAGAGTGATTAAAAAAATCATATAAAAAAAAGCGATTAGAATTTCTAATCGCTTTTTTAATAAAGTTACTATTTTTAGTTAATTCCCAGCTTGTAGAGTTTCCAATTTAGCCTTCATTTCCTTGTACTTATCCGTTTGCCCACTACCTCTATAAATATTCATTAAGGTTTGAACTGCCTGAACATCATTTGGCTTCAACTTTAGAGTCGTCTCAAGATAAGGAATTGCAGACTCAAGTATCTCAGTTCTTTTCACTCTTAACTCATCATAACGCTTATTATCTTTACTTGAATTACCAAGAGAATTCATTTCTTCAACGATTGAACCTTCTTCAGATAAAATTAAAACAGCGATATTATTATAGGCATCTGTATATGATGGATCTAATGCAATTGCTTTTTCATAATAGGTCATCGCATCCTCTTTCTGTCCAGCTTCTGCAGCAATAACTCCTAAGTTATATCGTAACTCAGCATTTTCAGGATCTTTTAAAGTAGCCTCTTCCATAAGCTCCTTAAAACGATCTTTATTTCCCATTTTTAATTGGACATTCGCTTCAGAAATCAACAACCCCAAATCATCAGGATTTTGGGCTCTAGCCAACTTCATTGCTTCTATAGCTTTTTCATCATTACCCTGGCTTATATGAATTAATGCTATGTTTTTTACAATTTCAGCAGATTTAGATTCTGTTTCCTTATCCTTAGCTGTAATATGCGTTCCCGCTCTTACAGATAAGTCTCTTAACGAACCATTATCAAAAGTTTCAACGACTCCAGTCTCCTTATTAACAGCTGTAAACTCCATAACGACACCTTTATACTTTAAGTCTCTAAGCTCTTCATAGAATTTTAAAGATGCTGTATAATCTTGTCCTGTAACTGCAGTAGATGCTGCATAATACAAGTAAGTTGTATCAATAGGTGACATGCGGTAAGCTTTATCAAAACCTGCAGATGAAGACGCATAATCTTTACTTTGCAAAGCTGCATTAGCTTTCGTTAAAAAGTTATTGAGCATTTGATCTTTTAAGTCTTCAATAGTTGAACCATATTTCCCTTTGGAAGATCCTTCAACTTTTTGAACCATATTGAAACTCTCAATTGCCTGATCCATATCTGTATCAGAACCTGCACCATTAGCATATAATGCCTGGCCTTTTAAAAAATAAAATTTAGCTTTTAATTTGTCATCTGCATTAGCTATTAAAGATTCAGCAGATTGAATTGCAGATTTAGCATCTGCAAAATTACCTGATTTAATCGCTTTTCCTGCTGTTTTAAGTTCACTCTTTTGTGCAAAAGAAAGTGTACTTACCAACAGTGCAAGTGCAACTATAAATTGTTTTTTCATTATTAGTTATTTTAGGGTTTATTTATTCTTCTTCGTTAGAATCAAGAGTTGTGCCATTTTCATTCTCATCTTGAATGTCCATGTTTTCATCCTCTGTTTCTTCATCAGTTTCTTCAACCTCATCTTCCTTCATCACTTTAGCTACTGCTGCGATTGAATCATTTCCTTTTAAGTTAATGAGTTTTACGCCTTGTGTCGCTCTACCCATAACACGTAAATCTGCAACTGCCATTCTAATAGCTATTCCTGATCTATTTATAATCATTAAATCATCCTCATCGGTTACAGATTTAATAGCTACTAAATGACCCGTTTTTTCAGTCACAGAAATTGTTTTAACACCTTTACCTCCGCGATTAGTAATTCTATAGATCGCTTCTCCATCTTCTGGATCATCGATATAGCTTCGTTTTCCGTAGCCTTTTTCAGAAACAACTAAGACAGATTCTTCTTGAGGGTTTTCAATAGCAATCATACCAATAACTTCATCAGTATCACTAGCTAATCTAATCCCTCTAACACCAGAAGCATTTCGCCCCATTGGTCTTGTTTTCTGTTCTTCAAAACGAATAGCTTTACCAGATTTTAAAGCGAGCATCACCTGACTATTTCCTGTAGTTAACTTTGCTTCTAGTAACTCATCTCCTGCTTTAATGGTAATAGCGTTAATACCATTAGCACGAGGTCTAGAATACTGCTCTAACGATGTTTTCTTTACTTGTCCTTTTTTAGTCGCCATAATAACATAGTGACTATTGATATACGCTTCATCTTTTAAATCTTGAGTGCAGATAAAAGCCATTACTTTATCGTCTTGTTCAATATTGATTAAATTTTGAATTGCTCTACCTTTTGAAGTCTTGCTTCCTTCTGGAATTTCATAAACACGCATCCAGAAACATTTCCCTTTTTGAGTGAAAAACAACATGTATTGGTGATTCGTACCCACAAATAAATGTTCTAAGAAATCTTCATTACGAGTGGTTGATGCCTTTTGACCAACGCCTCCTCTATGTTGTGTTTTGTATTCTGTAAGTGAGGTTCTTTTAATATAACCAGCATGAGAAATCGTAATGACGACTTGCTCATCAGGAATCATATCTTCAATACTTAAATCACCACCAGCATATTCAATGACCGAACGACGTTCATCACCATATTTTTCTTTAATGAGATGCAGTTCTTCTTTGATGATTTCATAACGACGCTCTTTTTTATCAAGAATATCTTTTAAATCCTCAATGGTTTGCATCAACTCGTTATACTCATTACGTAATTTGTCTTGTTCTAGACCTGTAAGCTGACGTAGTCGCATTTCTACGATGGCTTTAGCTTGTATTTCTGACAATTCAAAACGCTCAATTAATTTAGCTTTTGCTTCATCGGCATTTGATGATGCTCGAATGAGCGCAATCACTTCATCAATATTATCTGAAGCTATAATTAAACCTTCTAAGATATGTGCTCTTTCTTCTGCTTTACGCAATTCGTATTTGGTTCGTCTAACAACAACTTCATGTCTATGCTCAACGAAATAATGAATCATTTCTTTTAGATTCAATAGCTGCGGGCGACCCTTAACTAATGCAATATTATTAACACTAAATGACGACTGTAATGCTGTAAATTTATACAACATGTTCAGCACTATATTTGGAATTGAGTCACGTTTTAAAACGTAAACAATACGCATACCATTTCTATCAGATTCATCTCTAATAAGAGTGATCCCTTCAATTTTTTTATCATTAACTAAGTCGGCCGTTTTTTTAATCATGTCTGCCTTATTGACTTGATAAGGAATTTCGGTCACAATAATACTTTCTTTTCCGTGTACTTCTTCTATTCTTGCTTTACCACGAATGACAATACGCCCACGTCCTGTCTTAAAAGCTTCACGAACACCATCATATCCATAGATAGTTCCACCTGTTGGAAAATCTGGCGCTTTAATATGTGTTATTAATTCATCTATCTCTATATCATTGTTCTCAATATATGCGATCGTACCATCTATAACTTCAGACAAATTATGTGGAGGCATATTTGTTGCCATACCTACTGCAATACCAGAAGCACCATTGATAAGAAGTCCAGGAACTCTTGTAGGAAGCACTGTTGGCTCTTGAAGCGTATCATCAAAATTTAATTTATGATCAACCGTCTCTTTATCAATATCTGCCAACATTTCTTCAGATATCTTCTTCATTCTAGCCTCTGTATAACGCATTGCTGCTGGACTGTCACCATCTATAGAACCAAAGTTTCCTTGCCCATCTACAAGCATGTATCGCAAACTCCATTCTTGAGCCATACGAACCATAGCGTCATAAACAGATGTATCACCATGTGGATGGTACTTACCTAAGACTTCACCGACAATTCTTGCTGATTTTTTATGAGCAGTATTTGACCTAACACCAAGTTCATGCATTCCATAAAGTACACGTCTGTGAACTGGTTTTAAACCATCTCTCACATCTGGTAATGCACGTGACACAATGACCGACATTGAATAATCAATGTACGCAGATTTCATTTCATCCTCAATGTTGATAGGGATCAATTTCTCTCCTTCTTCCATATATAATTTAAATTAGATTTTTGTAGGTTTTCAAATCAGGCTAAGATAACAATTCCCACAGTGTTTATGCGACTTATTTGATTGAAATTTAGAACTATTTATTAACAAAATTTTATATAATTTTTAATAAGTCTTTTGTTAAAAACTTTGAATTTTTAAAGATTTTTCACTCTATTAGTAGCAACGCTATATTTAAGGTATAATTTTTGCCCATTTGTATATAGATTTTATTATTTTTAAAGCAGAAAGAGATTACTATGGATGATAATTTTTCCCCAAGAGTTAAAGATGTAATTGCGTATAGCAAAGAAGAAGCATTACGATTAGGTCACGATTTTATAGGTACAGAGCATTTAATGTTAGGCCTGCTTCGTGATGGTAATGGCAAAGCTATAGATATATTAAATGCGCTGGACGCAGACCTAAATCACTTACGACGAAAGGTTGAAATTTTAAGTCCGGCAAATCCTAATATTACAGTATCTTCAAATGAAAAGAAGAACCTACATCTTACAAGACAAGCAGAGCGTGCTTTAAAAACCACGTTCTTAGAAGCGAAGTTATTTCAAAGTACGTCTATAAATACCGCACACTTGTTATTGTGTATTTTGAGAAATGAAAATGACCCAACTACTAAACTTTTAAATAAGTTAAAAATAGATTACGATAATGTAAAAGAACAATTCAAATTTATGATTACTAACGATGATGATTATTTAGAACTTCCTAAGGCTGAGTCATTCTCAGATGATGAACCTAATCAGGAAGATGACTCCAAAGAAAATCCTTTTGGACAGCCCACTGGTAAATCAGCAAAAAAATCTAAGACACCTGTTTTAGATAACTTTGGTAGAGATCTTACCGTAATGGCCGAAGAAGGAAAACTCGACCCTGTTGTTGGACGAGAAAAAGAAATACAACGTGTCTCACAAATTTTGAGTCGACGTAAAAAGAATAACCCTTTATTAATTGGAGAACCAGGTGTTGGTAAATCTGCAATTGCCGAAGGTTTAGCACTTAGAATTATAAAAAGAAAAGTATCTAGGACACTCTTTAATAAACGAGTAGTGACTTTAGATTTAGCCAGTTTAGTTGCCGGCACAAAATACAGAGGTCAATTTGAAGAGCGTATGAAAGCCGTCATGAATGAATTAGAGAAGAATGATGACATCATTCTCTTTATTGATGAAATCCATACGATCGTTGGTGCTGGTGGTGCTACTGGTAGCTTAGATGCCTCAAACATGTTTAAACCTGCACTTGCCAGAGGAGAAATACAATGTATTGGAGCGACTACTCTAGATGAATACAGACAATACATAGAAAAAGATGGCGCCTTAGAAAGACGTTTTCAAAAAGTCATTGTAGAACCAACAACTGTTGAAGAAACTATAGAGATCTTAAATAATATTAAAGGTAAATATGAAGAGCATCACAATGTTGATTATACAGATGAAGCTATTGAAGCTTGTGTAAAACTCACCAATAGATACATGACAGAGCGTTTTTTACCAGACAAAGCCATTGATGCTTTAGATGAAGCTGGCTCTCGCGTTCATATTACTAACATTGAGGTTCCTAAACAAATACTTGATCTAGAAAATAAACTAGAAGAAGTAAAGGAAACAAAAAACACAGTTGTCAAAAAACAAAAATACGAAGAAGCAGCAAAATTAAGAGATGATGAAAAACGCCTCGAAAAAGAATTGGCGATAGCTCAAGAAAAGTGGGAAGAAGATACTAAACAACATAGAGAAATTGTATCTGAAGACAATGTCGCAGACGTTGTGTCTATGATGACTGGTATTCCTGTAAATAGAATTGCGCAAACCGAAAGCAACAAACTCGTTCAATTGCCAGAACTCATTAAGGGAAAAGTTATAGGACAAGACGCGGCTGTTTCAAAGGTTGTTAAGGCCATTCAACGTAATCGTGCAGGGCTTAAAGATCCAAATAAGCCAATTGGTTCATTTATATTTTTAGGACAAACAGGCGTTGGTAAAACGCAATTAGCAAAAGTATTAGCCCGTGAGCTTTTTGATAGTGAAGACGCATTGATTAGAATCGACATGAGTGAATACATGGAGAAATTTGCTATTTCTAGATTAGTTGGTGCACCTCCAGGATATGTAGGTTATGAAGAAGGTGGTCAGTTAACAGAGAAAGTACGTCGTAAGCCTTATGCTGTAATTCTTTTAGATGAAATTGAAAAAGCCCATCCAGATGTCTTTAATATGTTATTGCAAGTTTTAGATGATGGCTATTTAACCGATAGTCTTGGTCGTAAAATTGATTTTAGAAATACAATCATTATCATGACCTCTAATATTGGAGCCAGAAAACTTAAAGACTTTGGTCAAGGCGTTGGTTTTGGTACGTCTGCAAAAACTGCTCAAGCCAGTGATAATTCAAAAAGCATTATTGAAAATGCACTTAAAAAAGCATTCGCTCCTGAGTTTTTAAACAGGATTGATGACGTCATGGTTTTTAATGCTTTAGAAAGAAAAGATATCAATAAAATTATTGATATTGAATTGGCAATTCTTATTAAGAGAATTAGAGATTTAGGCTATGAACTTAACCTTAGTGATAAGGCTAAAGATTATATCGCAGATAAGGGGTTTGACAAAGAGTACGGTGCTAGACCTTTAAAAAGAGCGATTCAAAAGTATATTGAAGATGCCCTTGCTGAAGAGATCATTAACTCGCAATTACAAGAAGGAGATACCATTCATATGGATTTAGATGCTAAAGCTGATGAATTGACTATCAAAATAGTAAAGTCTGCCAAAGAGACTAAATCTTAAAATAGTAGTCTTAGAACACAAGAGCCTCTTTAAATAAAGAGGCTCTTTTATTGTTTCATACTTTTTGAATGCTTAAATTGAGACTATGACAGAGCGCTTACGATTAGATTTTTGTGAAGTACATATTTTTGATAACTACATGATTGTTGTCATGGATGCAGGGGTTCATATAACCTTAAAAGAGAATTTAATATTAACCAACACTGCCTTTACTTATTTTAAGAATAAACCCTTTGTTTATATCACGCATAGAATTAACTCTTACTCTGTAGATCCAGCAATCTATAAAGAAACCTCTAAAATTAAAAATCTCCTTGGGTTTTGTGTCGTCTCTCAAAATTTCATGGCCAAAAGCACTGCACAAATTGAGAAATTGTTCTTAGATAAACCCTTTGAGATTTTTGACACACTTCCAGAAGCAATTGCTTGGACTAAAGAACTCCTTAAGTAAATTTTATTTTCTTCGGAAATCCAAACACTAAACAAAATTCACCTTTATTTTAAATGTCTTACTTATCTATTTTATAGATCATATGGATATGCAGAAAGCGTACTTCTTATTAAGTAAGTAAATTAATTATTGCGTTAGGCCCATTTCAGTATAAAAAATAGAAACAAGAAAAAAAAGGAAGTTCTATATGTGCGCTTTGCTATATAACCCTTGAGAAGGTCTCTAATTATTTTTATACCTACTACTATTGACCAGCATCAAAAGTCATTCGAGGAATAAGCACCTGGACTAGAAGTTCACTTTATAAAGAATATGTGATTTGAGTAATTAGATAAACTCTCCATGACTTTTAATATATAATTAGTAGTCATTACTCGTGCTCAAAAACCCTGAAACAAATTTTATGTACTTCGGAAATTTTACAACTCACCCACATTTTGTATTTGATTCATTTCTATAGCTTATTCATTTCTATGTTTTATGAGGAACTGTTAAACCTACAACACTCATCCATCTCTAGGATTAATTTGTAATACAAGGCACATTTCAGACAAAAAAAAGGGCACAAAAAAAAGGCAGCTATAACTAGCTGCCTTTAATATATACCCTTAGGGACTATCCCTAATTATTATGTATCAATTACTTTTTACCAGAAGATACAATCTTCTTAGTAACCGTACCTTGACTCGTCGTTAACTTCACATAGAACATTTGGCTTGAGTATCTAGATAAATCAAATGTTGATGAACCGTTAGATCCTGTAACATAATTCTTGTTAGTGTCACTGAAGACTTGTAAGCCTTTAGTATCAAATAACTCGATAGTTACATTAGTTTCAAATTCAAATGAGTAAGCAATGTTTACAACATTATCAAATGGTACTGGATACGCAGTAAAGTCGATTTTAACATCTTCTTCAACTACTTGAGCTTGTCTCCACGATGCAAAACCACAGTTTACATTTACATTAAATGAAAATCCTGAAACAGAATTATCACTATCGAATACAACATGTACTGATGCTCCTTGAGTCGTAACAAATGATTGAGATAAATCTCCACTTAATTCAGCAATTAGTGGTGCACTGTCATCAAGACCGTCATAAACATAGATAAAATCATAGTCATCTTCAGTTTCTCCACTAAAATCAAGAAGTAATGGATCTCCTGTACTAGACGTATAAGTCCATGTTAAAAATTCATAGTTAGAATACTCAACTACTTCTACAGTTTCACCTGGTCCATCACAATCAACTATTACAACACCATTACCACATTCTACATTCACATTAAACGAGAACCCAGAAACAACATTATCACTATCGAATACTATGAATAATGAGTCGCCAGTTGAAGTTACCATTGTTTCTGATAAGCTTCCACTAAACACACCTAATAAAGGTGCCGCATCATCAAGACCATCATAAACATAGATAAAATCATAGCCAGCTTCAGTGTCTCCACTAAAATCAAGAGCTAATGGATCTCCTGTACTAGACGTATAAGTCCATGTTAACAATTCATTGTTAGAATACTGAACTACTTCTACAGTTTCACCTGGTCCTTCACAATCAACTATTACAACACCATTACCACATTCTACATTCACATTAAACGAGAACCCAGAAACAACATTATCACTATCGAATACTATGAATAATGAGTCGCCAGTTGAAGTTACCATTGTTTCTGATAAGCTTCCACTAAACACACCTAATAAAGGTGCCGCATCGTCAAGACCATCATAAACATAGATAAAATCATAGCCAGCTTCAGTGTCTCCACTAAAATCAAGAGCTAATGGATCTCCTGTACTAGACGTATAAGTCCATGTTAACAATTCATTGTTAGAATACTGAACTACTTCTACAGTTTCACCTGGTCCTTCACAATCCACGATTGTAGCAGGCTCAACAACTTCACAAGATACACTTAACATGTACTCACCAGATGATGGTGATCCTCCAAAGAATGTATATCCTGTAACGTAAAGGTAGTAATCTACACCTACCTCAGATTGGAAAAACACTTCTGATTGTGTATTCACAAATGATGCGTCATCGTTTCCAGTAATACATCCTAGATCATTACAGACTCCTGAAAACACAGCTAATTTAGTGTCAAAATCTGATCCAAAAGTATCAGCAACAACATTAAGGATGTCACCTGTACCTTCCAATACATACCATACTCCTGGTGAACCAGAAAAATTAGATTCTGCACAATTAAATGAGCCTTCATTACTTGCATACTCAGTTGATCCCATAATAGAATCACCACATGCAATTGGTGTTGCATCAACACAATCATCATTTTCTGGAGTAAGAACTACAGTCCAATTGTACACAACATCACAAGTCGAAGTATTATCACAACCATCACTAGCTGTGAATGTGCGCACTAATGTGAAGTCTTCAGTAGTAAGAGTATCTTCATTAATCACAGAAGTTAAAACATCTGTATAATCTTGAGTTTCACCATCAGCCTGACAGTTATCAGTGTAAGTTGCCTTATCAGCAAATGCTATTGGAGCTTCAGCTACAAGACCAAAGTCTTGCCCTTCTGGACACGCAACTACTGGTGCTGTATCGTCAATGATGATAAATGTACATAAGAAAGGTTCAGATACGTTTTCACAGTTGTCTTCAACCTCAAATGTTACTGTCAATGTTGTAGAACAGTCACCTGCATCTACACCTTTATCAATAACTCTAAATGTTAATTCATCAATTCCTGCGCAGTTATCATAAAAACATGGTACTAAAGAACCGTTCATTTGTGCAACAGAAATTCCTGCTACAGTCCAAGAGTTGTCTCCAGCTGATATTTCATCTCCAATGTTTAATGATATTGAAGCCTCTTGTGGGCAAACTGCACCATCTTCAGTGCTAATTGTCATTGTCTCATTATCACACTCACCCGTTGGTACAGGAGCAGAAGTGTCACCACCCATGTAGTTCACTTTTATGATGTCTGATTTGTTTCCACAAGCATCTTCAGCGATATATTCAAATACTCTAATCCACTCACAGTCTGTACCGTAAACTTTCTCGATCTTAGTAACAGTTACATCACTACAGTTATCATAGTAAAGTAAAGCGATATCTTCTTCAGAAGGCTCTTCTAAATCAGAATCAATACATAAGTTCAATGAATTTGCATCCATTGGTATTTCACCTTCTAATACTGGAGCCATGTTATCAGCACCACTATTTACGATTACTATATTAGCTGCATAGTTTTCACAAGCATCTACTACAGTATATTCATAAGTTGCAGTCCAACTACAATCATCACCAGTAATTACTGGCTCTAAAGGAGTTATTATTACAGTCCCACAGTTATCTGTATAAGCTTCTTGAATAGCATCTAGTGACGGTGCACCAGGATTTTCACTTAAACACTGTAAACCTGTACTACCTTCTGGCAATGTTCCTGTTAATAAAGGTGCAGATTGATCTCCACCGTTGTAGAATACTTTTACTGGATTAGCAAAGTTTCCACAATCATCTTGGATTTCATATCTGTACATTACTGCCCAGCTACAATCATCTTCCTGAGGAGCAGATTGTGTTTTAGTAACATTTACGTTACCACAGTTGTCTGTAAATAAAGCAGCTATTTCAGCTTCAGTTGGTCCTTCTGGACGTGTATCAAAACACAAGTCTAAATTAGACGCTCCTTGAGGTAACTCTCCAGTTAATACTGGTGCAGTTTCATCAATAACAGTAATTGTTTGTTTAGCTGTAATTGTTCTTCCACAATCATCTGTAAACGTAAAGTCTACTTCAAAAGTTCCACAGCTTCCTTCGAAAGCTTGAGCTTCACCTTGAACAGATCCAGAAATTTCACAAGCTTCAGTTCCACCATTAGTATATGATAAGAATTCTGGCTCATAAGTTGCTAAATCCTCACATGGTATAGACGCATTCATAATATGACTAAATGTAGCCATTGGTGCTGGTAATACTGTAATCGTTTGACTAGCATTACTTGTTCTACCACAATCATCTGTATACGTCCAATTTACCGTAATTGATCCACCACACTCTGTATAATTTGGTGTAGCTTCTCCTTCAACAATACCTGCTATTAAACATGCTTCAGTTGAAGCTCCGTTTGTATAACTTAAAGCATCTGCTTCAAATGAATTTGCGTCTTCACATGAAATTGTCATGTCTTCTACCTCATCAAACTCAGCCATTGGTGCTGGTTCAACGGTAATCGTTTTCTTAGCTGTAATTGTTCTATCACAAGCATCAGTATACGTCCAGTCTACGAAAAGTGTTCCTCCACATTCTGTGTAATCTCCACTTAATTGACCTAGTACTGATCCTTCTATTAAACATACCTCATTTGAACCTCCATTCGAATCACCAAAAGGGTTTGATGTATATGCATTTGTATAATATAAATAGCCTGCTTCAAATGATCCTGCTTCGTCACATGATATTGTCATGTCCATTACGCCATTAAATACTGCAGCTGGTGCTGGATTAACTGTAACAGTCTTACGAGCTGTGATTGTTCTTTCACAAGCATCAGTAAACGTATAATCGACATAAAGTGTTCCTCCACATTCTGTGTAATCTCCACTTAATTGACCTAGTACTGATCCTGAAATTTCACATACCTCATTTGAAGCTTCGTTTGTATACCCTAATGAATCTGCTGTAAAGAATCCAGCTACGTCACATGATATTGTCATGTCGTCTACCTCATCAAATACTGCAACTGGTGCTGCTAAAACGGTAATCGTTTTCTTAGCTGTAATTGTTCTTTCACAAGCATCAGTGTATGTCCAATCTATATAAAGTGTTCCTCCACATTCTGAGTATTCTCCACTTAACTCTCCTAAAACAGTACCTTCAATTATACATGCTTCGTTTGAAGCTCCATTTGTATAATCTAATGAACCTGCTTCAAATGATCCTGCTTCGTCACATGAAATTGTCATGTCATCTACATCGTCAAATGTTGCAGCTGGTGCTGGTTCAACGGTAATCGTTTGACTAGCATTGATTGGTCTACCACACTCATCTGTATAGGTCCAATCTACGAAAAGTGTTCCTCCACATTCTGTGTAATCTCCACTTAATTCTCCTTCAACAGTACCTGCAATTAAACATAATTCATTTGAAGCTCCATTTGAATAACTCAAAGGGCTTGCTGTAAATGATCCTGCTTCTTCACATGAAATTGTCATGTCTTGTACTTCATCAAAAGATGCAACTAATGCTGGTTCAACGGTAATTGTTTTCTTAGCTGTAATTGTTCTATCACAATCATCAGTATAGGTCCAATCTACGAAAAGTGTTCCTCCACATTCTGTGTAATCTCCACTTAATTGACCTGGTACTGATCCTGAAATTTCACATGCTCCGTTTGAAGCTCCGTTTGTATAACCTAAAGAAGTTACTATATATTGATTAGCTAAGTCACAAGTTATTGAAATATCTTCAACATCATTAAAGACAGCAACTGTTGCTGGCTCTACTGTAATCGTTTGGCTAGCTTCAATTGTTCTTTCACAATCATCAGTATACGTATAGTTCACTGTAAGAGTTCCTCCACATTCTGTGTAAGATCCACTTAAGTCTCCTTCAACTTCTCCTTCAATTAAACATGCTCCATTTAAAGCTCCGTTTGTATAACCTAAAACACCTGCTTCAAATGTTCCCGCTTCTTCACATGAAATTGTCATGCCTTCTACATCGTAAAATGTTGCTACTGGTGCTGGGTTAACTTTAATTTGTTGTTTAGCTGTAATTGTTCTACCACAATCATCAGTATACGTCCAGTCTATAAATAGTAATCCTCCACACTCTGAGTATTCACCACTTAATACTCCTTCAACAGTACCTGATATTAAACATGCCTCATTTAAAGCTCCGTTTGTAAAACTTAATGAACCTGCTTCAATTAATCCTGCTTCTTCACATGAAACTGTCATGTGTTCTACATCGTTAAATGCTGCTACTGGTGCTGGCAATACTGTAATTGTTTTCTTAGCTGTAATTGTTCTTTCACAATTATCAGTGTATGTCCAGTCTACGAAAAGTGTTCCTCCACATTCTGTGTAAGTTCCACTTAATTCTCCTTCAACTGTACCTGTAATTACACAAGCTTCATTTGAAGCTCCGTTTGTATACCCTAATAAACCTGCTTCAAATGATCCCGCTTCGTCACATGAGATTGTCATGTCTTCTACGTCGTCAAATGCTGCAGCTGGTGCTGGCAATACTGTAATTGCTTTCTTAGCTGTAATTGTTCTTTCACAATTATCAGTATATGTCCAGTCTACGAAAAGTGTTCCTCCACATTCTGTATAAGTTCCACTTAATTCTCCTTCAACTGTACCTGCAATTAAACAAGCTTCATTTGAAGCTCCGTTTGTATAACTTAATGAACCTGCTGTAAATGATCCTGCTTCTTCACATGAGATTGTCATGTCTTCTACGTCGTCAAAAGATGCAGCTGGTGCTGACTCAACAGTAATAGTTTGTGTAGTCTCTATTGTTCTACCACAATCATCACTGTACGTCCAATTTACGAAAAGTGTTCCTCCACATTCTGTGTAAGTTCCACTTAATTCTCCATCAACTGTACCTGCAATTAAACATAATTCATTTGAAGCTCCGTTTGTATAACTTAATGAACCTGCTTCAAATGATCCTGCTTCTTCACATGAAATTGTCATGTCTTCTACATCGTCAAATTGTGCTGCTGGTGCTGGTAAAACTGTGATTGTTTTCTTAGCTGTAATTGTTCTTTCACAATTATCAGTGTATGTCCAGTCTACGAAAAGTGTTCCTCCACATTCTGTATAAGATCCACTTAATTCTCCTGCAACTTCTCCTTCAATTAAACATGCTTCATTTGAAGCTCCGTTTTGATAACTTAATGAATCAGCTGTATATTGATTTGCTAAGTCACAAGTAATTGTGATATCTTCTATTGGATCAAATGCTGCCATTGGTGCTGGATCAACTATAATAGTAAATGGTCCTGCACTTAATGGACGATCACAAGAATCAACACCATCATAAGACACAGTTATTGTACCACCACATTCGGTATAGTCGATGTTTACATCTGCTTCAATAGAACCAGAAACTGCACATGCTCCTTGAGCAACTCCATTACTATATGTCGCGTCAGGTGCAGAAAAACCTGCAACATCCTCACATGATATATTAGTTGGGAATACTCCTGTCGTTAAAGTAGACTCTGGAGTAGGCAGTACTGTTATAGTTTGAATTTCAGAAACTGATCTACCACAATCATCTGTAGCCGTATAAGTTCTAACAACTACACCACCTAAACATGACCCATTTAAACCACTTGTATCATCAGTAGCAAGAGGAATAACGTTCGAAGAACAATTATCTGTAGCAAAAACTTCACCTTTAGCTGGTAAAGGAATTTCATCAATACAATTAACTGTAATATCTTCAGGAACTCCTGTAATTACAGGTGCATCCATATCTCCTCCAATGTATGTTATAACAATTGACTCAGCAAAATTTAAGCAATCATCTTGAATAGTATAAGTATATGTTGCTAACCATTTACAATCAGTTCCTTTAGATTGTTCGTCTTTAGTAACATTTACAGTTCCGCAGTTATCAAAAAATAATGCAGCAATATCTTCTACTGTTGGTCCTTGAGCTTTTTCAGAAAAACATAAATTTAAACCTGTCTCTCCTGTTGGAATACTTGCTCCTTTATTAAGTTGAGGCGCTTCAGTATCTCCACCACTATAAGAAATATCTAAATCAGCTAACATGTTTCCACATGTATCTGCTATCGTATACTTATATAGCACAGACCACTCACAGTCACTACCAGATGGCGTACCAGATTTATTAACAACAACATCGCCGCAGTTATCTGAATACAAAGCTGCAATACTTGCTGCTGAAGGCCCCATTGGAATGTTATCAAAACACACATTCAGGTTTTGTGCTCCCGCAGGAACAACTGCACCTTCATTTAGCACTGGTGTAGAAATATCACCACCATTATAGCTAATTTTGATTTGCTCTTCGAATTCTCCACACTTAATATCATAAGTGTACTCAACATTCCAAGCGCAGTCATTTCCATCCATAAAAGTAGACTTAACTACTTCTGCTGGAATGTCTCCACATTGATTAAGGTAAAGATTTGCAACATCTGCCTCGGAAGGTCCAGGAGGTGCATCATTTAAACATCGGTTAAAGAAAGTACTTCTTTCCGATTCTTGGGCGAACATCGAATTTACATTAAACGCGAAAAGCATGAAAAAGGCAAGAGCCTTCATGCTTGTACTTCGTTTAGTCATAAAATCAATGCTACAACACGATAAATTCGTGATAGATTGCCAAATTTTGGCGCGTCCACCACTTTGGGTAAAATTGCTCATAAACATAACATTTGGTTTTAAATTAAATTATTTTAACATTTATATTGACAATACACGTATTGCCAGCAAAAACATAAATACGAGATTTATGCATAAGCTTAAAATTAGATTTTGACGAACTGAACAAACAGAACATCAAATAGAATGAAACCATTCTAAATCAATAAATGCTAATAATCAATTGTTGTGCTATCAAACAATTTTTGGGTAAGAATAACAGATTAATTTGCTATTATGTTAAGCTGTTATAAAGTAAAAAAAGAACATTTCTCCTCTTACTATGAATCAAAAATAAAGTATAATATACTGAAGTCCAAATAAATTTATTCTTTTTTTTAACATTAAACCGTTAAACAATTTTTTTTACCTTTAATCGAAAAGTATGTTATTATCGATGCAAAAATCGCCGATAAAATGTACTGTTTTTTCCATAAGTTTATAAAAAACTTTGTCTTCAGTGACAAATGGAACCTCAGATCTGTAACTTTCTAAAAAAGAATTTATTAAATCTGAAGACCTTAATGGTTTTCTAAAATAAAGCGCTTGTGAAGCGTTTAATAATTCAATTGCCAAAATACGTTCCACATTATTGACGATACTAAAACACTGGGTCGCGGCATTTGCTCCCATACTCACATGATCCTCTTGACCATTGCTCGATACAATACTATCAACACTCGCAGGAGTAGCCAACTGCTTATTAGCACTCACGATACTTGCTGCCGTATATTGCGGAATCATAAAACCAGAATTCAATCCTGGGTTATCAACCAAGAACAAAGGCAAGCCTCTTAACCCAGATACTAATTGATAGGTACGTCTTTCAGAAATATTACCAAGCTCTGCCATTGAAATTTTTAAATAATCTAAAGCCAACGCTAAAGGTTGACCGTGAAAATTTCCGCCTGAAATAATCTCATCATCTCCAACGAAAATATTTGGATTATCTGTGACCGAATTTATTTCAGTTTTAAATGTTTTATGCACAAAATCTAAAGTGTCTTTTGTTGCACCATGCACTTGAGGTATACATCTAAATGAATATGGATCTTGAACATGAGCCTTATGCTGATTAATCAATTCACTGCCTTCAAGGAACCCTCTAACTCTTTTTGCAGTGTTAACTTGACCTTTATGAGGCCTAACGAGATGAACTAATTCATTAAATGGCTCAATTCTGCCATCAAAAGCATCTAAAGAAATACTTCCTATTAAGTCTGCGAAATAGGAAAGCTTATGCGATTTTATAAGCAAGTAAATTCCGTAGGCACTCATAAATTGAGTTCCGTTTAACAATGCAAGACCTTCTTTTGATTGTAATTCTATAGATTCCCAATTAAATTTTGATAAGATGTCTTTTGACTCGTACACCTTATCCTTATATAGGACTTCACCTTTAGCAATCAACGGTAAAGCTAAATGTGCTAATGGTGCCAAGTCTCCAGAGGCACCTAAAGAACCTTGAGTATAAATAATTGGCAAAATATCATTGTTAAAAAAATCAATGAGGCGTTGAACTGTTTTTAATTGAACTCCACTATGACCATAACTTAATGATTGCACCTTAAGCAACAACATAAGTTTTACAACTTGTTCAGGAACGCGCTCACCAATACCACAGGCATGAGACATCACTAAGTTTTCCTGTAATTTTGTAAGCTTATCTTTAGAGATTTTCACATCGCAGAGAGAACCAAACCCTGTATTAATTCCATAAATGGGCTGATCTGCATTTTTTATTTTATTATCTAAATAGCTGCGACATGCTTCTATTTTTTTTATAGCTTCTTTGGATAACTCTATTTTCTTATTCTGAAAAAGGATATCATTAACGGTTGAAAGTTCTAAAATTTCCGAAGAAATAAAATGCGTTGTTTTCATAGTTAGGTTTTACGACTTCAAACTTGAGAATAACATCTCTACTTTGCAACATAATGTTAATAATTAATAAAAGATGACTTAAAAAAAATGATAAACTGTATTTTTGAATCACTAAAATAATAAAAAATATGAAAAGATTAATTGTTGCTTTAATAGCGCTGTCAGTTTTTACTTGTCAGCAAGAAAAAAAAATAGACTATGCTGTTATTTCTGGAAAAATAGAAAATTCTAAAGTTAAAAACGCAATTGTTAGTAATGCTGATTTTAAAGCAGAAATAGCGATTAACGACGATGGTACATTTACTGATACGCTTCGTATTCCTGAAAACGGATTTTACACAATGGCAATAGGTAGAGAATTCACAGCCATACATATAGGATTTGCAGACAATCTTAACGTAACACTTGACGCTAAGAAATTTGACGAAACTATTACGTATACTGGCGAAGGCGCTATTAAAAACAATTATTTAGCTGCAAAAACTTTAGGTAATGGAAAAGCTACAGCCAATGCAGTTGAATTTTACTCCATGGATGAAGATGATTTTAAAACTAAATTATCTGAAATTGAAACAGAAAATGAAGCGCTTTTAAATGGTTTGACTAATGCTGATGAAGCTTTCATTTCTGCAGAAAAACAGAATATCATCTATGATAAGTATCTAATGATTAATAACTATTCTCAAAGACATGGTTATTATACTAAAAAGGAAGATTTTGAAGTATCGGAAAGTTTTATTCCAACAGCATTAAAAGAGATGACATTTGATGATTCAAAAGCATACAAATCTTCTAGTTCATATAAGGATATGGCTTTTGACAAAGTATTGACAGTTCTATTTGAAGGTTTAGGTGATGATATTTCATCAGTTTCTCCAGAAGATTTACAAGGCGTTTCGAATATTAAGATTCCTGCATTAAAAAATGATGTTATCGATTATGTATCAAGTTTCTTAGTATCACCTAATAATGAAAACATGGAAGCAGTCTATAATTTCTTTATTGAGAACAGCACTAAGGAGGACACTAAAAAGAAACTTACAGACACTTTTGATAAAAATAAAAATCTAGTAAAAGGCAAACCTTCTCCTCAGTTTGTGAATTATGAAAATCATAAAGGTGGTGCATTATCTCTCAACGATTTAAAAGGAAAATATGTATATGTGGATGTTTGGGCAACTTGGTGTGGTCCATGCATTAGAGAAATACCGTCTCTAAAAGATGTTGAGAAAAAATTCCACAACGAAAATATAGAATTTGTAAGCACCTCAATTGACCAATCTAAAGACCATGATAAATGGGTAAGTATGGTTCAAGATAAAGACTTGGGTGGTCTACAATTAATGGCAGATAAGGATTGGAATTCTAAGTTTGTAAGAGACTACGCCATTCAAGGTATTCCAAGATTTATTTTAATAGATCCAAATGGAAATATTGTAAGCGCAGATGCACCAAGACCATCAGACCCTAAATTAGTAGAGTTATTGGAAAAAGAACTCAAGATACAACCTTAATAAATTTATAAATAGCAAAAACACCACTTCAGTTGAAGTGGTGTTTGTTTTTAAACATGTTATTATTGAGTGTTTTTAATCGTCAGGTTGTGCCTCTTCAACTTGTGGCTGCTCAGGTTGACTAAATAAATCGATATAGGCTTCCCCTAAAGTTTCAATAATATGACTCGCTATAAGACTCTGATAGCCTAAATTTTCAATGGCAATATCTGCAGCTTTACCATGAAGATACACTCCAAAAATAGCTGCATTTAAGGGGCTGTATCCTTGTGATAGCAAACCTGTAATGACACCTGTTAAAACATCGCCAGTTCCAGCGGTTGCCATTCCAGGATTCCCTGTTGTATTCACAAAATATTTATCGTCAAAAACAGTAATTGTATTTGCGCCCTTGATGACTAAAATTACGGTATACTTTTTAGAGAACTGTTTTGCTTTTTCAAGCTTATCAAAATCGTCTTGCCACGTCCCTATTAAACGTTCTAATTCTTTGGGATGTGGTGTTAAAACTGACTTCTCAGGAAGTAGTTTTAAGAGTGTTTTTTTCTTTGATAAGATATTAAGCCCGTCGGCATCCATAACTAATGGTGTTTTATTTGTTTTTAGAAATTTCTCTAGAGCAGAGACCGTTTCAGTTGCTGTTCCCATTCCAATTCCTAGTCCAATGACAGTAGGCTCTATGTCAAATTCTATCTCAGAAATCACAGCGTCATTTTGATTGGTAATCACCATCCCTTCAGGGAATGCGGTTTGCAAAATTTGATATCCGCTTTTTGGCACATAAGAGGTCACCAATCCAGCACCAATAGACAATGCGGCGCGGCTTGCTAAAACAACTGCACCTATTTTACCATAGCTACCTCCAATTATTAAACTGTGACCATAATCTCCTTTATGAGCAAATTTCTCCCTGGGTTTATACATAGGTACCACCTCATTTTTCCCTATTAATTCGCTCTCCGTTTCTGTGGCAAGCAAAAATGTTCTATCAATACCAATATCAATAACTTCCCATTGTGTAGAAAATTTAGCAGTTTCTGGTAAAAAAAATATCAATTTTGGCGACTGAAAACTAAGCGTATAGTTGGCCCACACAACTCCATTTTCATCTTCAATTGCTTTATCTGTGTAAACCCCAGAAGGAACATCAATAGCTAAAGTAAATGCTTCACTTTTTTTAAAGTGAACAAACAATGATTTTACCCAATCCTTTACTGGCCTGTTTAAACCAATTCCAAAGACGGCATCCACTATAATATCATCCTTGTGGATCTCAGGAAAATCAGACTCGCAAGCGAGCATATCTGGCCACTTTTTAGTCGTCTGTTTTATCAAATCATAATTAACTAAAAAATCTTTGGTTCGTTTGTCACTGCAGTTCACCACATATGTTTTTACATTGTAACCGTGGGTAATTAACTGTCTTGCGACTACCAACCCATCACCTCCATTATTTCCAATCCCACAAAAGACATGAATAGGCACTTGAGCGCCTTGCATTCTAATATGAAGCCAATTGAATATTTGAATTCCAGCATACTCCATCAATTCTGTTGACGTAATACTTTGGTTTTTTGCTGTAAGCTGATCTCCTTCGTAAATTTGTTCTTTTGAAAATATCTTCATATTTACTGTATAATAATGATTATAAATTCGTCATTTATACTAGTAAAAATGACGAATTATTGAATAGATTCCTTTTAAAGTGAAAAATGTGCAAAACATCTTTCAAAATTTTTTTATTCCTGTAAAAATAATACATTTGATATGTATAGGCTTAAAAAAATGACAAACCTAAATCCAAATATTTTTGAAATTTTCATCTCTTTGTCTAGTGGAATGACGTTTGGTATGATCACCCAAAGGGGGTTTTAGCGATATGTCTTCAATAACCTCCTAGGTTACAAAAAAGATTTAAATAAACAAAATTCACATTTAAACATCTAAAAATGAATGTTTTAAAATTTGGCGGAACTTCTGTAGGATCTGCAAAAAACATAAATAAAGTCATTTCGATTCTCGACAATTATTCGCAAAATAATCGTGTAATTTGTGTGGTTTCTGCAATTGGAGGAATTACAGATAAGTTATTAAAAGCCGCTGACATGGCTCAGAGAAAAAACCGAGATTATATCTTAGAATATGAAGCTATTGCAGAAAAACATCATTCGATTTTATTAGAATTAATTCCTTCGGGAAATGAAACAATTTCAACGCCTTTAAGTAACAAATTACAAGATCTTAGAAGTCTCTTGGACGGCATATTTTTAATCAATGAGTTATCTCCAAAAACATCTGATAAATTGGTCAGTTTTGGAGAATTGCTATCGGCTTTCATTATTGCCGAAACGATGAAAAACAGAGGTCTAGATTGCATACGAAAAAACAGTCAGGAATTGATGGTAACAAATTCTAATTTCACCAAGGCAGAAGTCCAGTATCAACAGACTAATACTAACATAAAAAGTTACTTTTCCGAAGCAAAAGAGCAAATCACTATTCTCCCAGGGTTTATTTCAAAATCAACAAATGGAGAATTAACTACTTTAGGTCGAGGAGGTTCTGATTTCACAGCAGCTATAGTCGCTGCAGCTTTAAAAGTCAATTCTCTTGAAATCTGGACAGATGTAAGTGGGATGTATACAACCAATCCAAAACTAGTAAAACAAGCATTTCCTATTGAAAATTTATCCTATCAGGAAGCGATGGAATTATCTCATTTTGGCGCCAAAGTTTTATATCCTCCAACCGTACAACCTGTTTTGAATTTAAACATTCCAATTCATATAAAAAACACATTAAAACCTAACGCTATTGGCACGAAGATTTCAAATGATTTTATCGATAATTCGGCAACTCCTGTTAAGGGAATTTCTAATATTGATAATATTGCATTGTTAACACTTCAAGGTAACGGAATGGTTGGAATTCCAGGATTTTCAAAACGCCTCTTTGAATCCTTAGCACAGGAGATGATTAATATCATTTTTATTACTCAAGCCTCATCAGAACATTCTATTTGTTTTGGAATTGACACCAAAGATTCTCAACTAGCAAAATCAGCTATTGACTGTGTGTTTGAAAATGAAATTTCATTACATAAAATTGACCCTATACTTATCGAAACTGGCTTATCAATTATTGCGCTTGTGGGTGACAAAATGAAGAGTCATCAAGGCATCAGCGGTAAAATGTTCAGGACTTTAGGAAAAAATAATATTAATATAAGAGCCATCGCACAAGGCGCTTCAGAACGAAATATATCAACAGTGATAGTAGAAAAAGATGTCAAAAAAGCTTTAAACGCGCTACATGAGCGATTTTTTGAAGACAAAAACAAACAACTCAATGTATTCATTACAGGTGTTGGAAATGTAGGAGAACGCCTTGTTGAACAAATAAAGCAACAAAGAAAGTATTTGAAAGAGCAATTAAAAATCAATTTAAAAGTAGTTGGATTATCCAATTCTAGAACCATGATTTTTAATGATGACGGACTCTCATTAAAAGATTGGAAAACAGAATTACAAACTGGAGAAAAAGCAACATTAAATGGTTTTTTGGAGCGTGCAAAAGACTTTAATTTACGCAACAGCATATTCGTAGACGTCACTGCCAATGAAGATATTTCAAAATTATACGGCGCTTATTTAAAACACAGTATTGCTGTTGTTGCTTGTAATAAAATAGCATGCTCAAGTAGCTTTGAAAAGTATAGAGAACTTAAAGAATTATCACTTAAATACAACGCACCATTTTTATTCGAAACAAACGTTGGTGCGGGATTACCTGTTATTGATACGCTTAATAATTTAATTGCTTCTGGAGACACAATCACCTCTATACAAGCTGTTTTATCTGGTAGTTTAAATTTTGTCTTCAATAATTTTGATGATACAACGAAGTTTCATGATGTCGTTAAACAAGCTCAAAAAGAAGGCTACACAGAACCCGATCCAAGAATTGATTTAAGTGGTGTTGATGTCGCTAGAAAAATTCTAATTTTAGCGCGTGAAAGCGGAACAGAAATGAACCTCGAAGACATAGAAAACGATTCGTTTTTGACTCCAGCTAATTTAGAGAGCAACTCTGTTGATGATTTTTATAAAACATTGATTGATGATGAAGCGCATTTTCAGAAGTTATACGCTTCAGCAAAAGCGAATGATTGTCAGTTAAAATATGTGGCAGCATTCAATGATGGAAAAGCAAAAGTTGGACTAAAAGAAATCCCTCAAGGACATCCTTTTTTCAACCTTGAAGGCAAAGATAATATCGTCATGTTTTACACACAACGTTACCCAGAACAGCCTATGATAATCAAAGGTGCTGGTGCTGGTGCTGATGTTACTGCTTCAGGATTATTTGCAGATATTATTAGAACAGGTAATAAGTAGGTGATTTTCAGTATTCAGTTTGCAGTTTGCAATGCTTACTCGAATGGAAACAAAGAAGTAAATAGTTTTCGGTCCCAGTATGCAGTGCTTACTCGGACGGGAATAAAAATAAATACGTTTTCTTCGGAAAAACAGAAACTAAACGAGTTCGCAATTGCGGAAAATAATATATGAACGAGATAAAAATTTTCTCTCCAGCAACAGTTGCCAATGTCTCTTGCGGATTCGATGTTCTCGGGTTTTGCCTAGACACTATTGGCGATGAAATGGTCATTAGAAAAACCGATAAAAAAGGCATTCATATCACTAGAATTGAAGGTTACGATTTACCCTTTGAAGCCGAAAACAATGTGGCTGGGGTTTCTGCATTAGCATTATTTGAAGATGCACAACCAGATTACGGATTTGAAATCGAAATCTACAAAAACATAAAACCAGGAAGTGGTATTGGCAGTAGTTCAGCTAGTGCTGTTGGTAGTGTTTTTGGGATGAACGAACTTCTAGGACAACCTTATAACAAAACACAACTCACCAACTTTGCTATGAAAGGCGAAGCTCTGGCGAGTCAATGTGAGCATGCAGATAATATTGCTCCTGCTATTTTTGGCGGTTTCACATTAGTTAAGTCTGTTGCACCTCTTGAGGTGTTGCAATTACCAACACCAAAAGATCTATTTGCAGTGATTATTCATCCTCAAATTGAAGTAAAGACGTCAGAGTCTAGAGCAATTCTTCCCAAGCAGATCCCATTACAAGATGCCATTACCCAATGGTCAAATGTTGGGAGCTTGGTGCACGCCTTGCACACCAGTGATTATAAATTATTAAGTAGATCATTGACAGATGTTGTGGTAGAACCTCATCGCAGTAAACTGATTCCACACTTTGATGTGATTAGACAAACTGCACTTGACAATGGCGCTTTAGGTTGTGGGATTTCAGGATCTGGACCCTCAATTTTTAATTTATGCTACGGACATAGGAATGCTAAAAGTGTAGCTAAAGCCATTAAAAAGGTGTACTCTAAAACTGGGATTCCGTTTGTAGTTTACGTGTCGAAGATTAATACGGAAGGGGTTAAGATTATTGGCTAAAAGGACCAAATACGGATGACCGAAAACCGAATTACTCAGATGGAAAAAGTGGACGGAAGAGAGAAAAAAATAATGACCAATAACAGGCGGTGAAGCTAGACAGAATTAGATTTTTAATGAGACAATAAAACAACTGACATTATGAATACATTCAAGTTTGAAAAATTGATTATTTGACAAAAAATAATGGATTTAGCAGAAGTCGTGACCTGTTTATTTAAAGCAAAACGATCAAGTTATATTAAAATCGAGCGTTTCGATTCATTTTATTTACAATCCCATTCACTAATGAATATGATGATTGCCTTTAGAAAAAAATTAAAATAAAAATCCGAAACTTAAAATCGAAGCACAATTTAAGCTTCGGTCTTCAGTCTTCGGTCTTACAATTATGAATTACTATAGTCTTAATAGAAAAGCACCAGATACGAATTTCGAAAACGCAGTTATCAAAGGACTTGCGCCAGATAGAGGTTTATATTTTCCGAGGGAAATAAAGCCGTTACCTGTCTCATTTTTTGAAGATATTGATAGTAAATCGTATCCTGAAATTGCCTTTGAAGCGATTAAACAATTTGTAAGTCCAGAAATTCCAGAAGACATTTTAAAAACGATTGTTGAAGAGACGTTGTCGTTTGATTTTCCAGTTGTGAAACTGGATGATAAGATCTCAACATTGGAGTTATTTCATGGACCAACGATGGCTTTTAAGGATGTTGGCGCTCGTTTTATGGCTCGATGTTTAGCTTATTTTAATAAAAATAACACCAATGAAGTGACGGTTTTAGTTGCTACTTCTGGAGATACAGGAGGTGCTGTTGCCAATGGGTTTCTAGGAGTTAAAGGTGTGAATGTTGTAATATTATATCCTTCTGGGAAAGTGAGTGATATTCAAGAAAAACAACTAACAACGCTTGGTCAAAATATTACTGCTTTAGAAGTTGATGGTGTGTTTGACGATTGTCAAGACATGGTTAAAAGAGCATTTTTAGATGCCCAATTGACTAGTAAAATGCAATTAACATCTGCTAATTCTATCAACGTGGCGCGTTGGTTACCACAACTCTTCTATTTCATGTTTGCTTATAAGCAATTGCACAATCAACATGATGCCATTGTGTTTTCTATTCCTAGTGGTAACTTCGGAAATATCTGCGCAGGAATGGTAGCGCAACAATTAGGATTACCGGTCAAACATTTTATCGCCTCTAATAATGCAAATAATGTAGTTACAGAATATTTAGAAACAGAACATTACAATCCCAAACCATCTGTACCCACCATTAGTAATGCTATGGATGTTGGAAACCCAAGTAATTTTATACGCATTCAAGAGATTTACAATAATGACTTTGAGCGCTTACAAGCCAATTTATCTTCTTTTAGTTATACAGACGATGAGACAAAAACAGCACTTCTAGAGATTTACGAACGCTATAATTACGTTTCAGATCCTCATGGCGCTATTGGTTACTTAGGCTGTAAAGATCATTTGAAGACCAACCCAAATGCACACTGTGTATTTTTAGAAACAGCGCATCCAACTAAGTTTTTAGATGTAGTTGAAGACGTAATTAAAACTACAGTTGCTTTACCACCTCAAATTGAAGCGGTAATGGGTAAAGAGAAAGTCGCTTTACAGATTTCAGATTATGAAGGATTGAAGGCCTTTTTGTTGGGTACAATTTAGAAAGACACAATTACGTTAGCCTTACTACAATAACAAATACAACCAGATGAATCCAACAATCTCAAAATGTATGCTTAGCGCTTTACTCCTATCGTCTTTGTACTCATGTGATAGATCATCTTGTGAAACAGACAATCCTGTCTTTCTAAATAACGGGGTTCTCAGCAAAGTATATCAAAGAGAAGTGGTTCATCAAATTGAAATCGTTGGAGAAGATAATCTTAGATTTTGGTTATCAGATTATGTAGAAAAAGACCAAAAGCATTATTTGGTGTTTTATGTGCAAAATGATAATTTATGCGCTCAAGCTGTGATGCACATTGATCATGAAGATAAAACTTTCTCAGAAATTGTGAACACGAAAGGCAAAGGTCGTTTTAATGCTGAATTTAAAGGCGTTTCTTTTGATGTTTCTCAAGATGATAATGACAACCTTTTGATTCGTTATACTGGATGTGAGTCTATAATTGACTAGCTTTGACTAGTTAAATTGTGGCCTATTTATGAAAAAACTTTACTTATTTACAATAGTCTTATGCTCCTCATTATTTAGTTTTTCACAAGATTTAGAGATTGGTGTTAAACTAATAGAAAACAATACAGTTAAAAAAGTCACGTCATCAAAATCAGTATTATTTGTAATTGAAGATGACACACACTACATTCATTTTTATTTGGATTTAGCCAGAAAGATAAAGCGAAAGCTAAGAAAATCTACTAGTGCCGTTGACTTTAATTATGAGATGTCATCTGAATTTAAACCTTTTGAATTTGATTTAAAAAGAATCCCAAACAAGAAATATGACAAATTAAATTATGATATTGTTTGTTTTCTTGAAACCTCAAACATGAAAAATTTTGATGCGACCAAAGAAAGGGAACGCGTTATTATATTTGATTTAGATTTAAATATATCGGAAAGCTCAACAAATAAAACAATAGAAATAGCTAAACTGCATATTGCTGCAAATAACTTTATTGCAGACCATAATAAAGAAGCTGCACATTTAATTTCAGAGATTATAATTCAATAACTCTTGTTTATGGTTGTAAAAAAAGTCAATTTAATTAAACTGATTAGACCCAAGGACATTACCCGAAATTTAAGAAATGAAATATAAAAGAAAATATTTCGGCCGTTGTTGGTGTTTTCCACCAACAAATATCGGTAAAAAACACCAATATAAGCAGTGGAGACAGAATTACTGAATGTGTTAATTTAACCAATGTTGTTTCTCTAACTCCATAGAGATCCCTGCCTTCGTAGCAATTCCTAATCCAAATCGGGCAATTCCAACCCATTCAAAACACTCTTCTTTGTCATCAACTTTTCAATTTCCGAAGAGGTGCGAGGCGCTTCCGCAGATAAATTTATGGGTCCGTTTTCTGTAATCAAAATATCATCTTCAATACGTACAGCAATACCATGCCATTTTGGGTCACAATCGCTCCCCATTGGGATGTAAATTCCTGGTTCTACCGTAATCACCATATTAGCTTGTAACTGTCCATACGTTCCTGGATCATGAACATCTAAACCAATGTGATGCGATGTACCGTGAGGGAAATATTGTCTCGCATCTGTTGCGTTTTTCGCAATCCCTAAATCAATTAAACCTTGATACACCACTGCTCGTGCTGCAGCATCTGGAGACTGCATCGTATTGCCAATAACGGTTGCTTTTATACCCGCTTCTTGGGCGTCATAGACAATATCATAAATAGCTTTTTGCGCGTCACTAAATTTCCCGTTTGCAGGAATTGTTCGCGTCACATCTGCTGTATAGCCATGATACTCTGCACCTAAATCCATAAGGACAAGATCATTTTCTACTTTCATTTTAGAATTCTCGATGTAATGCAGCACGCAACCATTATTCCCTGCACCAACAATACTTGGATAGCCTTCATATTCGCTTCCGTATTTTTTGTAGATATATTCATGAACACCTTGCACTTCGATTTCAGACATTCCTGGATGCATCGCTTTCATAATTTCACGTTGTCCCATGGCAGAAATCCGTACTGCTTTTTTAAGTAACACCAACTCATCGGTAGTTTTTATTTCTCGTAATCCTGCCATTAACCGTGACAAGGTTCTAGTATCTGTTTTTACAGTTTCTGCTTCCATATTAGCATTAGCCTCCACTTCAATAACCTCCGTTTTATTTTCAATCGTATAATTATTAATAAGTTTTATTTGCGTTTTAAACGACTGCACCAAATCATATAGGTCGGCTTCATCTCTCGTATCTCTATAATCATCTCTAAAATCTTCGTACATCACTTTGTCAAAAGAAGCGAAATCGATATTAGAATCTAAAAATTCATTGCCATTGTAGGCATTATCAAATCCTAGCTCTGCCTTTGCACCTTCAGTTCCCAATCTGCGACCTGTCCACTGTTCTGCCTGAGTATTTCGTTGTTGCACATAAAGTTTTTCATTAATGCTACTTCCTTCGGAAGTGTACTGACTTTCAGAGAAAACCACTAAAACAGCATGAGGCTCCTTATAACCAGTGAGGTAATAAAAGTTAGGATCTTGATGATAGACATATTCGACATCATTGGCACGATTACGAACTGGGTTTGCAAAAAATACAGCAACACTATTGGCTGGCATATTTGCACGTAGAGCATCACGTCGCTCTTTATGGAATTCTTTACTTAGATAATCTTCTGGTGTTCCGTTTTGGGCCCTACTTAAGAAGGAAAAAATCAGTGTAATAAGTATTGTAAATAAAAGTCTCATGAGGTTCAGTTTTTAAACATTTAAAATTAATGATTATCTCCTTATTCTTAAAAAATTATTTTAATATTAACATATTTATAATCTGTTTTTATGCCGAAGCACAGTCTAAAGAACAAATATTTTTCGATACATTTGTGGTTCAATTCTTTAATAAAACAATTAACAAAGCGTTTTCCATTTTACGGAAACCTAAACTACTTTTTTGATGAAAAATACAGCCTTAACAGCAACTCACGAAGCGCTTGGTGCCAAAATGGTGCCTTTTGCAGGATATAATATGCCAGTACAATATGATGGTATCAATGTAGAACACGAAGCGGTACGAACTGGTGTTGGCGTATTTGATGTATCGCATATGGGAGAGTTTTTAATTGAAGGTCCTCATGCGTTAGATTTAATTCAAAAAGTAGGCAGTAATGATGCGTCAAAATTAACAATTGGCAAAGCGCAATATAGCTGTTTACCTAATGATGATGGCGGCATTGTAGATGATCTCCTCATTTATAAAATTAAGGAAGAAAGCTATCTACTGGTTGTTAATGCTAGTAATATTGAAAAAGACTGGAACTGGATTTCTTCTAAAAATGATGTTGGTGCAAGGATGCGCGATTTAAGCGAAGACTATTCGTTACTAGCCATTCAAGGCCCTAAGGCGGTTGAAGCCATGCAAAGCTTATCAAGCCATAACCTTGCAGAGATTAAATTTTACAACTTTGTAGTTGGAGACTTTGCGGGTATTGAGAATGTGATTATTTCGGCGACTGGCTATACCGGAAGTGGCGGATTTGAAATCTACTGCAAGAACAATGAAGTACAGCAAATTTGGGATAAAGTAACTGAGGCTGGTGCAAAACCTATTGGATTAGCTGCTCGTGATACACTGCGTTTAGAAATGGGTTTTTGTCTCTACGGAAATGATATCAACGACACCACCTCACCTATTGAAGCGGGTTTAGGCTGGATTACAAAGTTCTCAAAAAAGTTTATAAACTCTGAAGCTTTAGAAGATCAAAAACGCCGTGGACCAGAACGTAAATTAGTGGCGTTTGAAATAGATGAACGTGGCATACCACGTCAAGGTTATGATATTGTTGATTCTAGCGGAAAAACGATTGGTAACGTAACATCGGGAACCATGTCTCCAAGTTTGGGTAAAGGTATTGGCATGGGTTATGTACCGACAATTTTAACAGCGGTTGGCACCAAATTACATATTCAAATTCGTAAAAACACAGTTCCAGCAACTGTGATTAAATTACCTTTTTATAAGGGCTAAAATATTCTAATAAAAACTCGTCGTACATTTTGATAACAATTAAACTTAATAGTCACAAAACTTTATTTTTTTCCTTTCCAGAAATTTTGGAACTAGAGAATAAAATAAGGATTTTGGAGATAATACTTTTAAAATTTAGGCACTATTGTCAAAATCTGACCAAACTACGCAATGGGTTTAAATTAGATTGAAGACAGATTTAATGAAGGAATATTCGAGCAAACATCGCATCTTAATTTTAGGTGCTAGCGGATTTATAGGTAATGCCATTTACAAAGAGCTTTTGGGTTACTTTAGGACGTTTGGCACGTACCGTATTCCGAAAAAAATATTTGAAGACAACCATCAGTTTTTTCAATATAATGTTGAAGAAGATGATGTTTATGAGGTTTTAAAAGCGACAAAGCCTACTATTATCATTTCTTGTTTACGTGGCGAATTCAGAGCACAAACCATCGCTCATCAACATATTGCCGAATATCTTGTAGAACACAATTGCAAACTCATTTTCTTATCCTCTGCAAATGTATTTGATGCGTACAGTAAATATCCTAGCTATGAATTGGATAAAACCTTGAGCGGAAGCATCTATGGTCATTTTAAAATTAAGATTGAAAACATGTTACTACGTCTTCCGAAGAAAAAAGTAGCGATCGTAAGATTACCCATGGTTTTGGGTTCTCAATCACCACGACTAAAAGAATTAAAGCAGCATTTACAAAATAAAACTGCGATTGAAATTTTCCCGAATATCATAATGAATGTGACCACAGACTCAAAATTGACGCAACAAATTCATTACATTATCAACCAAGATAAATATGGAATTTTTCATTTGGGAAGCACAGATTTAGTGCATCATGATGATTATTTTAAAGATATTGTTGAACAAATTACATCAAAAAACGAGGTGCTTTACAAACATGTGTACACCACCAATGAGGATCGTTATTTAGCAGTTTTACCAAAATTCAACAAACTCCCAAAACATTTAGAAATCACAAGTACAGAGGTGCTTGAAGACCTAACGAAATAAAACTTTACGATAAAAAACAATGTGTTTGTCTTTTTTAATAATTTGAAAGCTCAATAACTTTTATTTTACAGTAAAAATACGTTACTTTTAAGTAAAAAATAAAGTTATGGGTTTATTAACAGATGAAAATATAGAAAAACGATTACTTCGCTTCCCTGATTGGGAACATAGAAATAATACATTATACGCAGAGTTTGAATTTGATAATTTTAAAGATTGCTTTAGTGCAATGAGTAGAATTGCGTTTGAATGTGAAGCTCAAGGTCACCATCCAGACTGGACAAATGTTTACAATATGCTTAAAATCTCATTATCTACACATGACGAAAACGGTGTTACAGAAAAAGACTTTAAACTAGCAGATGCTATTGAAGCCATCGTAGAGGTTGAAGAGTAGGCACGAATCCTTAGTTATTATTTCATTCTAGAGTGCGCACTATATAAACATTTATGCTAAAAAGTTCATATTTTGTTTTACTGTTGTCTTTAGTTTCTTTTTTTGGCTACGGTCAAAACAACGGGTTGTTTTGTGACCAAATCATAGCACTGAAAAGAACTATTAAGATCAACCATTACCAACCAAAAGTTGTTGATGATAGTTTATCCACGCACGTTTTTGATTTGTTTTTAAACAGTTTGGATGAAGACAAACGCTTGTTTACAAAAAGTGATGTAGCTCAATTTGAACATGATCGGTTCACATTAGATGACTATATCAATACAGGGAGTTGTGAGTTTATCAACAACTATACAACCATCCTATCTGCACGTCTTGAAGACACTAAACGTGTAATTTCTAATATAGAAACCGAAGATTTTGACTATACAGGAAAAGATACTCTGATATTCAAACCAGAAACTACCTTTAAATATTTTAACAATGATGAAGCACTAAAAAACTACTGGAGTAAACGTTTACGCTATAATATTTTATACACACTTGTTGAAAATGATTCGGTATTAGAACATATTAAAAATGACTTCAAAGCTCTTGAAAGCGCTTTAAAACCTAAGGTAATTCAAAAAGAATTATGCAAACTCGAAGAGCTCAAAAATAGATTAGGAAGCGTTGATAATTTTGTGAAGGAAGCCTTTTTAAATGCTTATTTACACTATCAAGATCCTAATTCCTCTTTTTTTAATGCTTCGGAAAAAGAAATGTTTGTAAACGCCCTGTCCAATGATCAATTATCTTTCGGAATAATTACTTCAAAAAATGATGATGGCGATATTATTATTGTTCACATCACTCCTGGAAGTGCCGCTTTTAATAATGTAGATATTGAAGTTAATGATGTGATTAAATCACTATCAACAAACATGAAAACTTTGGAAACCTATTGTGTTTCTGACGAAGATGTGTTAGCATTTACAAGTGACCAAAACCATAATACCATAACGTTTAAAATTAAAAAGCAAAACGGGACACTTCAAAACATTGAGCTCACAAAAACCAAGACAAAAACAGAAGAAAACACAGTCTTTGGTTATATTATAGAAGACAAATCTAAAGTTGGTTATATTAGTATTCCTAGTTTTTATTCGGATTTAGAATCACCTAACGGGTTAGGTTTAGCGAATGATGTCGCTAAAGAATTATACAAGCTTCAAAAAGAAAACATTGCAGGCTTAATTCTTGATTTACGATTTAATGGCGGTGGTTCCATGAAAGAAGCTGCAGATCTTTCTGGCATGTTTATTAATAGAGGACCACTCTCTATTTTGAGATACTCAAATGGCGAGACCTACACTATTAACGATATGAATAGAGGTGCTTTATTCACAAAACCCATAGTTGTTTTGGTTAATAATTATAGTGCATCAGCATCTGAGTTTTTTGCTGCATCTATGCAAGATTATAATCGCGCTGTAATGATTGGCTCTGCAACACATGGCAAAGCCTCTGCCCAAGTAATTATCCCTATAGACACGAATGAAGCTTTAGGGTTTTCTAAAATGACTGTAGAGAAATTTTATCGCGTTACGGGCAAAAGCCACCAAGCACAAGGAGTCATTCCAGATATTATATTACCAAATCTTTATGATGGTTTTAATACTCAAGAAGAGTTTATAGCATATGCACTTAAAAATGATTCTATTGCTGGTATTCAAAATTTTCCAAAACTCAAGAAACTCCCTATTGAGCAATTAAAGAAAAAAAGCTTATCACGTATCGATAATGATGCTACTTTTAATGCTCTTAAACGTCTGAATAAATTAATTATAAAAAACTATTTTGAACTAGACACTGAGTATCCATTGACTTTAGACAATGTCTATAGCGAAATGATAAGGTATAAAAACCAATGGAACACAATCAATACACCTCTTGAAAATCATAGTGCAAGATTTACAGTTAAAAATACAGAATACACCAAGGAAATCATCAGTTATAATGACGACAAAAAAACAATTAATCAAGCCATTTTAAAGGATATTAAAACCGATATTTATATTGAAGAATCGCAACGTGTTCTTCAAAATTTATTAAATTTAATGCCGCAAAATTAAGTTTGAAACTTAGATTTATAAAATATTCTGAATATGTCGAGTCTGAAAAACAATTATTGCCAAATCCTAAAAATCCTGAATTAAGACAAAAAATGTATCAAGATTAGTTTACTTTGAACTTTATATTGTGATTCTATCGAAATTTCGATAATTTTGAATCTAATTAAAATCACATAAACACAACAGCAATGGGAAGAGCTTTTGAATTTCGTAAAGCAAGAAAAATGAAACGATGGTCTGCAATGAGCAAAGCCTTTACTCGTATTGGTAAAGACATTGTTATGGCAGTAAAAGAAGGCGGTCCAGATCCCGATGCTAACTCTCGATTGCGTGCAGTAATCCAAAATGCCAAGTCTGTTAACATGCCTAAAGTAAATGTTGAGCGTGCTATCAAAAAAGCAAGCGAAAAAGGTCAAGGCGATTACAAAGAAGTCATTTTTGAAGGTTATGCACCTCATGGTATTGCTGTTTTGGTAGAAACTGCAACCGATAATAATACCAGAACGGTTGCTAATGTTCGCAGCTATTTTAGCAAATGTGATGGCAGTTTAGGCACCTCAGGCTCTGTTGTATTTATGTTTGATCGTACTTGTAATTTTAGAATTAATGCTGAAGGTTTAGATCCTGAAGAATTAGAACTAGAATTTATAGATTTTGGTGCAGAGGAAGTCTTTGCAGATGACGACGGGATTTTAATTTACGCACCTTTTGAAAGCTTTGGCGCTATCCAAGCAGAATTAGAGTCTAGAGATATAGAAATACTCTCTAGTGGCTTTGAACGCATTCCACAAGTCACAAAAGCAGTATCCGCAGAAGAGGCTCAAGATATAGAGAAACTTCTCGAAAAATTAGAGGAAGATGATGATGTGCAAGACGTGTATCATACGATGGAAGAAAATACGGAGTAGTTAATTAATTAAAGAGACATTACTATTCATGTTCAAGCATGAATAGTAAAACTAAAAATTATGCCTTTATTAGCGCTTTTCAACAACAAACAATCTATAAAAAATTAAAATTAAAACTTTAAAAAAAACTATTGATGAAAAACACCAACAGTGGCGCAATGACAACTATGTAAGGTTAATCATTCAACCCATATCAAATTAAGCGAAGTTGAAGCACTCTGCCTTTGTTGGTGTTGTCCACCAACAAACAATCTATAAAAAATCAAAATTAAAACTTTTAAAAAAACTGTTGGTGAAAAACACCAACAGTGGCGCAATGACAACTATGTAAGGTTGATCATTCAACCCATATCAAATTAAGCGAAGTTGAAGTAACACTTTCGTCATTCCTTCGAAGTCAGAAACCTAATATTCTAATCTGTAACTCCTAGATTCCTGCCTTCGCAGGAATAACAGAACTAAGAATTCTTAGCCTCAATCCACTTGCTCATGTACTTTGTGCTTTGCAACGTATGGTGCTGTAACAACTGTCCTATAAAATTTTGTTGTCTGTGTGCTTTTATAGTATCTACCAAAGACAATAATCGATCTTCAAACTTACCCTCAAAATGAATTTTAGAAAATTGCTGTTCTAAAATCTTAAAGCCTAAAGCTTGTTGTTGGCTCCAAGTAAAAGTATCTGTATATAAAGCGACAGAATGACTAATAAACTCTTCAGGAGTATCACCAATAAAGTCTTGCTTAATATCCTTAACAATCCCTTCTAATCCAACAGAAGTTGACACAAATGGCGTCCCGTTTTGCATGGCATCAAAAAGTTTACCTTTTAATCCTGCTCCAAAGCGAATGGGTGCTAAAAGCACTTTGGATTGTTGCATGACTTCATTGACATCTTCTGTAAACCCCCTGATTAAAAAACCCTCTTTTTCGTTATGTAACTGATTCACTTTTTGTGACGCATACGATCCATAATTGTGTAATTGCGCATTTGGCAATAGCGCTCTAATCCCTTTCCAAATGGTGTCTTTTAAATAGAGTAAAGCATTATAATTGGGTTCATGACGAAAATTACCAATGGATATAAAATGTTGTCTATTTTCAAAACTCGGAAGTTCTTGTTTTTTTACTTCGGAAATTGGAGCAACAAGAAAAGGCAGATATTGCAGTAAAGAACTGTCTATTTTAAACGTATCTTGGAGTAAACCCATTTCTGCAGTAGAAATAATCAAACTCAAGTCACAACGATAGATACTTGCAATTTCTCGTTTGGTAGTAGTCTCGTTAAACAAATTATCATGAGTAACCTCAACATTGTCCTTAAGGGCCTGCTGTCTGGTGCGTCGTAAAAAATGCAAATCTTCTGTATCAAGGATTTTTATCGCATTAGGACATTGCCCAGAAACGCGCCAACCAAACTGCTCTTCACTCATAAACCGATCAAAGATCACGATATCTGGATTGTATTTTAAAATAAAATCGTCAAAACTAGAATGGTTGAGTTCTATAGTAACTTTTTCAACTCCTATTGATGATAAGTCAAATGCATTGTCGCTTTTAGCGCAAGCACTAGCAAAAGCTATTTGATACTGTTGAGATTGAAAAAACGAAATTAACTGCATCATTCTACTTCCCGCAGCAGAGCTTCTAGGCTCCGGCCATACGAACCCGATGATTAATAATTTTTTATTCATTCAACATTATAAAATTTAAATACTCAAATTTAAAATTTTAAAAACATATGAGAAAGCTCTACTTTAAGTCCGCACTATATTTTGCTCTCACTTCTTTTCCCCAGGTAACCACTGCGGTAATTTGCTCATCTGTAAGATTAGCATCACCATGAATATATGTATATGATTTTAAAGGCATTTCTTTTTCTTCAACCTCTTCGATCAACTCATCCATTTTATGATCTTTTTTCTTCAGGCTGTAACTCTCCCAAGCAGATGCATTAAAATGTTTTTTTCCGTCTTCCACGTGATCTGCTAACCAATAGTTCACAGGTGTTATTTTGTTGTACCATGGATATTTTGTCACATTACTATGACAATCAAAACAGGTGTTTTCTAAGATATTTTTAACGTCACTCGGCGGATTAGTTTCTGCAATAAATGCATCTATAGTTGTGATATCACCTTCATTCCTTTCTGGTCCAAAAAATTGCATGATAATAAACACAACAAGTAAAACGACTAGGATTTTTTTAACAGTTTTCATTTTTTTAAATTTAGGTAATTTAGAAGCGTTAAAAATAAGTAAATCAAATTGACTACAAAAGAACTTTATGAAGAATTAAAGGATGTAAATCACTCACAAGAAAAACGATTGCATTTTGCCAATATGGTGCTTACCAAAAAGGAATTGATTCCGAAGTTACAACCCTTTTATTTATGGTTGATGATAAAATTTCATGTCGGGCCCCTTACTCTTTTGAGTTTCTATGTGGTAAATATCTTGACGCTAGCGTCCCCTATTTAGATGATTTTACTAAAAATACACGTCGTGTTCATCTAGATTCCGAAGTGAGACCTGTTGCAAAAGTATGTGAGTATTTGACTATCGTTTAGTATTCAAAACAGGATTATATATTAAAGACTGTATTACTTCCCAAGCATAAATAAAAAATTATAGAAGCGTGTTTGGATTGGATGATAAACGACGAAAAAAACGCAACTTAAGTCTATTCTATGACTACGCATTTTCTTTTAGGATGTTATTATGAGTGGATTCATATAGAATTAGTCTTGATTTTAGAGCGCGACTTCCAAAAGCAAAGTCACGGTTTTAAGGCAAGGGCAAAACAAATTTTACGAAAAGTGAAATCTAAAAAATAGCAGTTCCACCCACATTAATCGAGAATCAAATGTTATCTTTAGCGCTTCAAAAAAAAAAAACACAATGTCAATATCATCACTTAATGCCATCTCTCCTATTGATGGTCGTTATAGAAGTAAAGTTAGCAATCTTGCACCTTATTTTTCTGAAGAAGCACTTATAAAGTATCGTGTTTTAGTAGAAATTGAATATTTCATTGCGCTTTGTGAAGCGGACCTACCGCAATTAGCAGATATTGACCCCTCAGTTTTTGAAGATTTAAGAGCTATTTACAGCTCTTTTTCTTCGGAAGATGCGCAAGCTATAAAAGATATTGAAGCGATTACAAACCATGATGTAAAAGCCGTTGAATATTTTATAAAAGAGAAATTTAACACCTTAGACTTATCTAAATACAAAGAGTTTATTCACTTTGGATTAACCTCTCAAGACATCAATAACACAGCCATACCAATGAGCATCAAAGATGCTGTGAATGACGTGTATGTGCCTGAATACTTCGAAGTTCTAAATAAACTTAAAGCCCTTGCAGAAGACTGGAAAGACATTCCAATGTTAGCAAGAACACATGGTCAACCTGCTTCTCCTACGCGATTAGGAAAAGAGATCCAAGTTTTTGTAGTGCGTTTGGAAGAGCAGTTTAATTTATTAAATGACGTTCCAAGTGCTGCAAAGTTTGGTGGTGCCACAGGTAATTTCAATGCACATAAAGTCGCGTATCCAAATATGGATTGGAAGGCTTTTGGAACTAAATTTGTGCAAGAGAAACTAGGCTTACAACACTCATTCCCAACAACTCAAATTGAACATTACGACCATATGGCTGCTTTGTTTGATGCTCTAAAACGTATCAATACCATCCTTATTGATTTAGATCGCGATGTTTGGACCTATGTGTCTATGGACTATTTTAAACAAAAAATTACAGAAGGAGAAGTTGGAAGTAGCGCAATGCCACATAAAGTGAATCCTATTGATTTTGAAAACTCAGAAGGTAATTTAGGCATCGCCAATGCTATTTTTGAGCACTTATCTGCAAAACTACCTGTTTCTAGATTGCAACGTGACTTGACCGATAGTACTGTGCTTAGAAATGTTGGTGTCCCTTTTGGACATACAATCATTGGATTTAAATCTACAGTAAAAGGATTAAACAAATTATTGCTTAACGAACCTAAGTTTGCTCAAGATTTAGAGAATAATTGGGCTGTAGTTGCGGAAGCAATCCAAACAATCTTAAGACGTGAAGCGTATCCTAATCCTTACGAAGCTCTAAAAGGCTTAACACGAACTAATGAAACAATTAACAAGAAATCTATATCAGAGTTTATTGATACCTTAGCTGTTTCCGAAGCTATAAAAACGGAATTAAAAGCTATTAGCCCGAGCAACTATACAGGGATATAATCTATAATACATGCCAACTAGAAACACATTGACACTTTTATTCTCTGCACTAATTTTTGCAGGTTTCTTAGTCGCTGGTATTTTGGGTGTTCTGGATTACTTGATAGTAAAAGCCCTATTGTTCTCGGCGTTAATACTATTGGCTGTTTATTTGATTAGTATTGCCTTTAAAAACACAGAGACTAAGTAAGAATTAGATCATTAATTTATTATTTCTGATTAAGACACGCATAAAAAAACCACTTCCAGTGGTCAGACGTGAAGTGGCTATTAACATTTAAATCAATGCCATGCATGGCTTTAAATTACTTGTAAAGAGGTATGATACCTTTATTTAAAGAAATTTGAAAACTTATCTAACTGCGAATTTTCAATATCTGACTCCCGCAATACAGCAGCCAATTGTGCGATTTTATTAAAATTCATATCGTCTCCTAGTACTCTTATAACTCCAAATCCTGAAGTATTAGAATTTCCGAAGAGAATAAACTCGTCGATGCGATCTCCATCTCCTGTGCATTTAATAACAAATTTTCCATCTGTAGAATTTCCGCCACGCATCAATTCTTCATACTTAGCGTCTTTTAAGATACTCTGCACTTTAGCATATTCAATGTCCATTTGTTCCTTATTGCTTTCATCTAAAACAAAAGCAATCAAGCTTAATTTTTCAATAGACTCATAGGCTTCCAATTGTTCTTCGGTAAGTGACTCCTCATCTATTTGCAACATACTAACTGGCACATCTAATGATGTAAACCCTGGTGCTAATTCATTGTCTACGTAAAACGTTTGCAATGTTTGATCTTGGTTGCAACTTTGTAAAGTCACAACCAAAATAAACAAATTGATTATAATTTTGATTGATGTATTCATGATTTTATATCTATTGTTTTCAATGGCCACATGTTGTTCGCTATTAGTCACCTTTTGATTGACAACGCTTTCAACATGCTCGTTTTGTAATTAGTTCTTTTTACCAACTTTCTCTAAATTCTTACCTCCTGGTACATTCATCGTGCTAGTGATTTTAGAGATTTCTCTTAAATCGATATCACCTGTAATGGACACTACCACAGTTTCAAATTCACGTTTTTCACCGTTAATTTCTATTTTTGAATCTTTGGTTAATTCTTTCAAACCACTAATAAGCATGAACAATTCTTTAACATGGTTCTCATCTTTTCCTTCTTTTACATAGAATTTTACAGTTTGATCACCATCCTTAAAACGCATCAATTCAGATAGATTTGCTTTATTCACGTGGCTCTCTGCATCTGATTTCATATTTGCAGAAATAGCAGAGTCACCTGTACTTAAAATCTTAACACTTTGGATTTTCTTAGCCATTTCCATAAATTTTTGCGCATCTGGATCATCTAAATCTATGTCTATACTTGCAATCATGCTAAACATTTTTGAATTGATAACTCCAGAGCTGACACCTTTCATATCTTCATACTTGTCAAACATACTTTGTCCAAAAGAGACTGAGCTTATTAAAGCTAGTGCGACTATTAATATTACTTTTTTACTCACGTTTTTCTTATTGATTACGTATTCGTTAAAATTTTTCATAATTGTAGTTTTAAATTAAGGCTTTACTTGTTTTGTTTTTTCTTTTTTGATTTAAACATTTTATTTGTTGCTTCTGAAAACTCAGAAACGTGTTCGAATTTACCTACACCTTGCGATAACTTGTTAGACATTAATCCAAAAGCTGCCATGTTACTCTCGCCTTGATCAAATTTTGAACCTACGAGACTAAAAACTTCTACTGCTTGGTCATAATCTTTTTGCTCTTGCATAGTTAATTCACTATATGTCTTTTTATTATCACCAAATTGGGTGGTGAAAATCCCTAACGAGAGTACTAATAACGCTGCGACAGAAATCCATTGATAGATATTACTCTTTTTAGTTTTTAATGGAACGTCCTTTGTATATAAATCCTCTTGTTTTGTTGTGCTAAAGTATTGAAACATTACTCTGTACGACTCTAAATGCGGTACAACGTCATCTTGAGTAAAATAGGCTTTGAGCTTCTGCTCTTCTTTAATGGTGGTCTCACCATTGTCATACTTTTCCAGTAATTTTTCTATACTATTGAATACCATAGCGATGTGTCTTTGTTAATTTTTCTCTAATCGTTTTTCTAGCTCTTGATAAAGCGACTCTAATTGCTGTAGGATTCATATCTACTACTTTTGCAATCTCATCAAAGTCATACTCTTCTATGTCTCTAAGCTGTAATATTATTTTTTGTTGTTCAGGTAATTCTTCAATTATTTTTGACACCCAATCTACACTATCTCTAGCTTCTACTTGTTTTTCTAATGAGGTATTATTCTCTTCGTAATTACTATGAACTATTTTCAAATTCTGTGCCTGTTTGGATTTTAATCTGTCTAAACAAAAATTCTTTGTCATGGTCATCGCAAAAGCTTCAATATTTCTATACTCCTTTATTTTTTGGCTATTATTCCACAATTTCATTAAAATCTCTTGTGTTGCATCTTCCGCTTCTTCACGAGAAACTAGAAGTCTTTTTGCTAAACGATAGACTTTATCCTTAAAAGGCAATACCAATTTTGTAAAATCAGTTTGTGTCATTAGTGGGTTGTTAGTTAAAAAACAAATGATTAATTCTGCTTCTTATTATTACGACGAGCATGTTTCGATTTTGTTACAGGATATTTTTTAATTTACAATAATGTAAGTAAATTTAGAGTTTACTAGATTACAGTATTATTACAAGTTAAAAAGGAAAATTAACCTAAAATTCCAGAATAAAGTAAGATTACGCTATGATCTCTTTTTTCTTCGGAAATTTTAAAACACAAAACTACACATGAAACTATTAAAAATTAGTTTACTACTCATTTTGACCTTGTCATTGACAAGTTGTTTTGATGATAGAGATGATAATGCTATTGCTGCCAGTGAGATTAATGATTTTGTTTGGAAAGGTATGAATGCATGGTATCTTTATAAAGGTGAGATTCCAGATTTGGCAAATGATCGCTTTTCATCTAATGAAGATTATGGTAATTATTTGAATGATTTTTCTGATCCATTAGATTTATTTGAAAGTGTAATTTTTCAAAGAGAAACAGTAGACCGTTTTAGTGTAATAAGAGATGATTATATTGCATTCGAGCAACTTTTAGCAGGAACTTCAAAAAGCAACGGACTAGAATTCAATCTTTATCTTGAGCCTGGAAGCGATACAGAAGTTTTTGGAATTATTAGATTAGTACTCAATAATAGTATCGCTAGCAATTTAGGATTACAGCGTGGTCAAGTTTTTGATGCCGTCAATAGTACGCCATTAAATGTCAACAATTTAAATGAGTTACTAGGTCAAGACTCCTATACTTTAAATTTTGGAACGTATAATGACAACGGTACAGATACCGTAGAAGATGATACCATTACATCAACTACAAATAGTCAAGCGCTTACCAAAGAGACCTATACAGAAAATCCAGTGCATCAAACGACTATCATTGATGTGGACGGAGAAAATGTTGGGTATCTCGTTTATAATGGATTTAATAGAAATTTTGACAATCAACTTAATGAGGCCTTTTCAGAGTTACAGGCCAGTAATGTACAGCATTTAGTATTAGATTTAAGATATAATCCCGGAGGATCGGTACTCACGGCATCCTATTTAGGAAGCATGATTACTGGACAATTTACAGGAGATGTATATTCTAAATTGGTCTATAATAGCGGGTTGCAAGAGCTTAATAGTAATTTTGACTTTGTGAGTAGCTTTAATGGCAACACCATTAATAGTCTTAACCTAAACAAAGTATATGTATTGACGACGAGTCGCTCTGCATCTGCAAGCGAATTAGTTATAAATAGTTTAAGTGCTTACATTGATGTAGTTCAAATTGGAGATTTTACAACAGGTAAAACCCAAGCATCAATTACCATCTATGATTCGCCAGATTTTTCCTCAAGTGAAATAAACCCGAATCATACTTATGCCATGCAACCGTTAGTTGCTAATTCCATAAATGTCAATGATGTAGCAGTTCCAGGAACTGGATTAGCTCCAAACATTACATTAATTGAATCTCCAAGAAACTTTGGAACCTTAGGTGATATTAACGAACCACTTCTAGCTGCAGCAATTGCAGATATTCAAGGTTTAGGACGTTTTAGTCAACAGCGCATAGATTTTAGAGTAATACAAACAGATCTTAACATTAAACCTCTTGAAGAAGGCATGTATATAGATACAGACGATGTGATTCTAAACCGATTAAATTTAAAATAATATTAATTTTAAAATAAAAAAAGCCACTCATTAGAGTGGCTTTTTTATTAAAACTCAAATAAGCTATCACTAACTCACTTGTCGCTCTAGAGCTAAATAATGAGTCGTTTCATCAGTCTTTAAAGGAAAAATCTTAACCTCACATTTGTATGGTGAACCGTCTTTTTTATAATTGGTGATTATTTCTGAGAATGACTTGTCTTCACTAAGCTTCTCTCTTATTCTTTTTTTAGAGGTAAGAGATGTTTCTGCACCTTGCAATATGCGCGGTGTTCTATGTAAGACCTCTTTTTTGAAATAACCTGTCATCTCAGTAAAGCCACCGTTCACCCAAACTATACGCTGTTCGTGATCTGTTAATAGTAATGCTTCAAATTCATTCTGTTTGAAAATAGATTGTATATCGTTATGCCAACGATATTTCTCACCTAAATGAACCACTTTTAATATATCTTGCTCACGCTGGGCGAATTGTAATTGCTTAATGAAATTATTACTGTGAAAATCCCAACTCATCAATGGCATTACATAATTAATTTTACCCTCAACCTGATCTGCAATAGCATTGTAATCATCTTGATTTAATGATGTTAGATATAAATCTAACGCCATCATATTTTTAAGGTTATATTTCATTATATTTTTTTTGATGCTGTTACTTTGTGCGAAATTATTAAAATGATATTTAATTAAAGTAAATTCCGCCAGGAATAATATTTACTGTCGCAGATGCTTCTAATATATTAGAAGACAAATTGTAAGCCGACAATGTTCCGTTACTCGTAAAATCTGCTGCATCAACGCCATATAATACTGAGTTATTAACTGTCATTCCGTAGAAATTCAATCCTGTTAACTCCGCGTTAGGTGGTAAACTAGTTGCGCTACTAGACATTTTAAAAACGCTTCCAGCTATATAGTAATATAAAGTACCATTATCTAGTGCTAAGTGATTTGGGTGTTCCGTTGAAGCAAAATCTATAGAAGTGACACTGTTATCGCTTGTATTAATTTTTGATAATTTTCCAGCAGTTTCGTCTCCCGTAAAAGCAGGTTTTCCGGCTGCTAGTACCCATAAATTTCCTGAGCTATCTAATTGCATAGAATTCGGGACATCTCCAACAAGAATTGTAGCAGTTACATTGTTAGAAGTCGCGTCTACGACAGATACGATATTGTTTTGACTAAATCCACCTTGATGAGCAACGTACAATGTATTTCCGTTGGCTATAATTTCTTCAGGACCTTCTTCAACAGGAATAGTTTGACTGTCTAACGTGTTGTTAGCTAAATTTATTATAGCTAAATAATCATCTGTAGCTACTGATCCATCTCCCCAATTAGTAACATAGCCTTTACCATTTGCGAATGCAATAAATCTAGGATTATTTAATCCGGTATTGATAGTTGCGACAGATTCAAAAGTATAACGATTTACAACTTCAATAGCATTAGAAACATTTAATACGATATATGCTAAATTACCATTAAATCCAATACTCTGAGCAGTATCACCCAAAGGATTAGAATTTACTGCACTGTAAATGTTGTTTTCTACTGTTTGTAAATCATAAGACACAAACGAAACAGACGCATTTCCTTGTCCGAAGTTACCTTCATGGGAGATTAAAATTCCATTTTCAAATGGTGCTGTTTCATTATCTATAATTGAAATAGTTGCAGAATTGGTATTTGAAATTAAATCCAAACTTCCATCAACAGTTTCTATAGTTATAATTATGGTTTCATCAGCCTCAAGTTCAGCATCATCAATAATAGCAATCGGCAAATCAACTGATGATTCACCTGCAAGCATAATTAAAGATCCAGATACGACTCCATAATCTGATCCTACTTCTGCTGTTCCTGAAACAGAGTATGTAATTACTATATCAGAGGTAAAAGTTTGGGTTGATACCATAGTAAAGATTGCATTTGCTGCTGCCTCATCATAATTATCCTGTCCTGCCTGAATACTTACTTCTGAAACAGAAATACTATTATCATCGTCATCGCTACAAGATGTAAATACTAAGCCTAATATAAAGGCTACTAAAATTATTTTGTTAAGTTTCATTTTTAAAATTTAAGTGTTAAATTGGTAGTAAAATTTCTATTTGGCATTGGTCGCAATGCTACGTTTTCGTAATAGGTGTTATATATATTATTTATTCTGAAATTGGCCTCATACTCCAATTTACCCGTGGTATTAAAATTATAGGAGACTCCTAAATTACCAATATCAAAACCCTCTAGGGTATTACCGATAATTTCGACTTCTCCGTTATATAGGTGCTGATAAAAAGCAGTAAAAGCTTTGTAATTGTAAGCTAAAGACACATTTGCTTTATGCAGTGGCACATAAAACAAACGTTGCTTTTTTTCTACATCTTCAGTCTCTGTGTAGGAGTAGGCACTTGAAAAATTTAATGTATGTTTATTGAAGGTTTTTATGACGCCAATTTCGGCTTCTAGTCCGTAATGTTTTGCATTGGCAACGTTTACTGGATTCCAGTAACCCGATGTGCTATTTGGTCGCCATTGGATTAAATCTGATGTTTTTATATAGTAGGTATTGAGTTTTAAGGTAACCTCTTTATGAGCAAACTCATGACCTACATCTACTTGATATGATTCTTCTGGATTTAAATCCAAATTGCCACCAGGATTCCAATACAAGTCATTAAATGTTGGAATTCTAAAGTTTCTAGAGGCATTAAATTTAAGAGCGTACCATTTTAAAAACTGGTAACTCGCATCACCAGAAAATACTAAAGGACTTTCAAAATCTGAAATCACATCCTGACGCACATTCAAATTGTATTGTAGCTTTTTTGTTGGTCTATGATTCAAAATTGCAGTTGCAGAAAAGGTATTTCGATTTGGGTTTGCAAAACTATTTCCATTTGCTGTGATATGGCTAGCATCTGAAATAACACTTAGCACTAAACGTTTAGAAAACTCGTGTTTATAGTGGTATTTTACTAAAAACGTATTCACTTTACCTTCAGAAAAATTAGTATCTAAACTCTTATTCTCAAAATATTTGAACTGCTCCAGTAAATGAACTGCTTTGAATATGGACGTGTACTTATTTCCAATACGCGTCCAATCTAGCATACTGCGAAACTCTTGAGTTTCGTATTTACTATTGGAAGGCGCTAATAAGGTTGCTGAAAACTCACGATCACTTCTGAAATTTTGATGGTATAATTTAAGGACGTCTTTATCAGATATAATATATCCCAGATTAAGATTCAAATCTAAATTATCAAATGCACCATTTTCGTTTCTGCGATCGGTCCCTAAAAAGGGGTAATCATTTTCAGAACTGACATAAGCTGCACCAATAGTTGCTGACCACTTCCCATTTCCGAAGGATCCATTATAATTAATATTTTGTGTATCAAAACTCCCAAAAGCAACTTGTACATGGTTGTCAAAATGAGTTTTGAAATCTAAATCATTAGATAAGTGAACCGTACCACCAATTGCTCCACTGCCATATTGCACACTTCCGCCTCCACTTCTAATACTTATATTATCGTAATTAGCAGAAGATATCGTATTGAAATCAACTTGACCATTGAGCTGAGAGTTGATGTTAATTCCATTCCAAATCACAGCAGTTTGTGATGCGTTAGTTCCTCTAAAAGAAGCCGAAGACACCATCCCATAGCCATTTTCTTTAAAGTAAATATTAGAGTTAAATCTGAGTACATCTGTAAGTGAGGTTCTGTTTTTTCTCAAAATAGAATCGCCCAATACAGTCAACTTGTAGCCTTTAGCATATTGTTTTAACTTGACATCACTCAACACCACGGCATCCAACTTTTGAATGGAATCCAAAGTTGATTGTGACCAAGACAAACTGCAAAAAAGCAGTAAAAAATAAAATAGAATTATGTGTTTCATACCTCAAAGACTTTTCTCCCGAAAGTCATTTTTGATTAAGAAATCTGGCAGGTCTCCTGACTTTTTTTTTATTGCTTCACCTTCCCAGTATAAACCAGTGGTATTGAAGAAAACAATAACTCTTTTATGAGACACCCAGTCAATCTGGGCATAAAACTTACAGTTGCGGGAACAGTTCTGGACTTGAAAATTATTTTCTCACCAGATTCCCTTTTAATTGACAACGTCCTTTTAGACTTGTTTTGTGACCTATAAAAGTTCTTAAAACAAAATTCTTGCGACTAAGTCAAACCAAAATTCAAAGCAAAAGTAAACATTTTGTTTAATGATTGACTCATAACTTTAAATAATATTACTTTTGAAATATTAAAACTTTAGAAATTGAGATATACGTTCATTTTTATTGCCATCCTCCTATTTTCTTGCAAAGAAAACAAGAGAATTAATTTAGATTTATCTGAATTCGACATCCCGGACTTGAACCGTTATGCCGACGGATTTTCAATTGAAAAAAAATCAAATTATGAGTTACTGTTTATAAAAAACCCTTGGCCTAAGAGTGAAAAAGAATTTAAGTATGTATTAATTTCTGCCGAAGAAGCTGCTAAAACATCCTTCTTGAAAGATGAGTATGATGGCATCATCATTACACCTATTCAAAAAATAGTTACAACATCTACAACTCATATTGCTGCATTAGAGCTTTTAGGTGTTGAGCAAACCTTAGTTGGGTTTCCTGGCACCGATTATGTGTCTTCAAAAAAAACAAGACTGCGAATAGACAATGGTGACGTTAGAGAATTAGGGAAAAACGAAGGTATTAATACTGAAGTTTTATTAGAATTACGTCCAGACCTTGTCGTCGCTTTTGGAGTTGATGGTACAAATAAAAGTATGGAGACTATTCAAAAAGCTAGAATACCTGTAATTTATAATGGTGATTGGGTTGAAAAATCACCTTTAGCCAAAGCAGAATGGATCAAGTTCTTTGGAGTACTGTATAACAAAGAAAAAGAAGCTGATTCTATTTTTAATCATATAGAAAGTGATTATCTAGAAGCTAAAAAAATTGCCTTAAATGCAGCCTCAAGACCAACAGTATTATGCGGAGCTATGTATAAAGATGTTTGGTATTTACCTAATGGAACAAGTGCAGAAGCTCAATTTTTAAATGATGCAAATGCCAATTATTTATGGAGCGAGACTAAAGAAACAGGCAGTATTGCCTTAAGTTTTGAAGCTGTTTTTGACAAAGCTCAAAGGACCGATTTATGGTTGAGTCCATCCTATTATCCTAGCTACGAGGCTTTAGAGAAATCTAATGTTCATTATACCCAGTTTAGTGCATTTCAAGATAAAAAGATTTTTACATTTGCTAACACTACTGGTGAAACTGGAGGTGTTACCTATTATGAATTGGGAATGGCAAGACCAGATTTAGTACTTAAGGATATGATAAAAATTTGTCATCCAGAATTGTTGCAAGATTACGAAACGACGTTTTTTAAGCCTTTGAATTAATTATTAGACTAGACCTCACAGCTTTTTGAAACCTGTGAGGTCTTTATAAAACATGACAACAAAACATACTTATTCATTTATCCTTTTGGCACTGCTATTAATGTTATGCTTTGTTGTGAATATTAGTTTAGGTTCTGTGAGTATTCCATTTACAGAGGTATTCTATAGTGTTCTTGGACATTCAGAGAATGAATCTTGGCAATATATTATTCAGGATTATAGAGTGCCTAAAGCATTTACAGCCATTTTGGTTGGTTCTGGTTTAGGGATTTCAGGATTATTGATGCAAACCTTATTTCGCAACCCGTTAGCTGGACCTTTCGTTTTAGGGATTAGCTCTGGAGCCAGTTTAGGCGTAGCCTTAGTTATTTTAGGTTCTGGATTATTTGGAGGTGTTTTTGCGAGTATATTGATATCAAAATGGAGTATTGTTATTGCAGCGAGTTTAGGAAGTTTTCTTGTTTTGTTGGCTGTGTTGCTTGTATCTTCTAAAGTAAGAGATACGATGGCTATTTTAATTATTGGATTAATGTTTGGTAGCATTACAGCGGCAATAGTAAGTGTTCTCGCCTACTTTAGTTCTGCAGAACAATTACAACAATATATATTTTGGGGCTTTGGAAGTTTGGGCAACCTCTCTTGGAATGAACTATTTATTTTCTTTTTGATTTATCTCCTTGGCCTCCTATTAGCTCTTTTTTCTATAAAAGCATTAAACACATTTTTACTTGGAGAAAACTATGCTAAAAGTTTAGGGTTAAACGTTAAAAAAAGCAGGTTCATTATCATCATCGCTACAAGTTTATTAGCGGGAACCATTACTGCTTTTGCAGGACCAATTGCTTTTATTGGATTAGCAATTCCGCATATGACCAGACAAATTTTTAATACGTCCAATCATAAAATATTATTACCGGCAGTATTTTTATTTGGTGCCATCGCAATGCTAATTTGTGATAGTATTGCACAGTTACCATCAAGTGATTATACATTACCAATTAATGCAATTACATCCTTAATTGGCGCTCCTGTAGTAGTTTGGTTATTGGTAAGACAACGTAAAATGGTGTTTTAAATGACAGAAAGCAACACACATAACATCCTAAAAACTAAGAACCTTTCTATTGGTTACCAAACCAAAAAAGCAGCAACTGTTATCACAGACAACATCAACCTTGAATTGAAAAAAGGAGAACTCATTGGTCTTGTTGGAGCAAATGGCATTGGAAAATCTACACTATTAAGAACCTTGAGTACGATTCAAAAGCCTCTAGAAGGTCTCATAGCAATAAACAATATTCCTCTTGAAAATTATACTGCTTTAGAATTAGCTAAAACAATGAGTTTGGTATTGACAGAGCAACTCATGTCTAAAAATCTTTCAGTTGAAGAACTCGTTGCTTTGGGTCGTCAGCCTTATACCAATTGGGTTGGCAATTTATCTGAGGTAGATATTTCCGCAGTGCATAAAGCCATAGACCAAACTAATCTTTCAGACTTAAAGCACCGCAAATGTTTTGAATTAAGTGATGGACAGCTTCAAAAAGCAATGATTGCAAGGGCTTTAGCTCAAGATACAGATTTGATTATTCTAGATGAACCAACAACACATCTGGATATGTATCATAAAGCCTATATTTTAAAATTATTACAGCGATTAGCAAAAGACACGAATAAAACGATTCTATTTTCATCGCATGAGATCGATTTAGCTATTCAATTATGTGACACCATCATTGTCATGACTAATGACAAAGTTGTGTCAGATTCACCATGTCATTTGATAGAACAAGGTATTTTTGAAACCTTATTCCCTAACGATTTGATTGGTTTTGATCAAAAGACGGGAAGCTTTAGAGTTAAAAAATGACAATTAACGTTCTTAATCTTACTATTTTAGACTACATTTAAAATATTAAAAATCAGATTTTAAAAAAATTTCAATCCCCACTTTTTTATAAACCGTTTTTAATCTTAACGAATTCTTCAAAATCATTAAGAGATGAAATTACTTAAAGTGACATGTATAGTCTTAGTCTTATTTGTTTTTTCATGTAAAGACAATACTCCGCAACCAAACCCAGCATTTGCATCACTCGATTTAAAAAGAGGAGAGATTTTACTTTGTGGTACTCCTCAATTTGGACATGTCAGTTTTGCCATAGATTGTAATAGTAATCGTAGAGAATTAGTGGAAGCAAAAACATATATAAAACGAGCTATATAATATTTAAACAATAGATTATGAAATCAAGAGCAAACATTATTTTATCAGGTATTATAGTAGCAGTGCTGGTTTATTTTACATTTCATAAACCTTTTAAAGAAACACCACCGCCAGCGCCTAGACTAGCAATGAATTTTATAAAATGTACATCTGCAAAATTTTTATTAGAAGATGTTGATACTACAAAACAGATTTCGCCACTTTTTGACAATCTTGGAAATCTTCATTTTTCAATTAGCACTAAAAACCAAAGAGCTCAAGCTTTTTTTGATCAAGGCTTAAAATTATCATACGCCTTTAACCATGCTGAAGCGCATCGTTCGTTTATGGAGGCGTCGCGATTAGATCCCAGTGCAGCAATGACCTATTGGGGACAAGCCTTTACTCTAGGACCAAATATAAACGACCCACTTCCCCTTGAAGAACGCAAAATTAAAATTAATGAGGCACTAGCTAAAGCACTACAATTGTCATCAAAATCAAGTTTGAAAGAACAAGCACTCATAGCTGCGTTATCTGCTAGATATAGTGAAGATTTAACAGCAGATATTGCCGAATTGAATATGAACTATATGCATGCCATGGCTAAAACCATAGAGAAATTCCCAGATGATGCTAATGTTCAAATTTTGTATGCTGCATCCGTTATGAATACTGTTCCTTGGAATTATTGGGATAGTGACGGAAATCCGTCACCAAACATTAAAGAAGCAAAAGCTGCTCTTGAGAAAGCCATGTTGCTTGAACCAGAAAATCCTGGTGGACATCACTATTATATTCACATGGTAGAACTTCCTTATCCAGACATAGGCGTTGAAAGTGCTGACAAATTAGCTTCTCTAATGCCTGGAGCTGGACATATTGTACACATGCCATCTCACATATATATTAGAGTTGGACGATATAAAGATGCCGTTATTACGAACCAGAAAGCAATTTTAGCTGACGAGGATTACATCTCTCAATGTTTTGCTCAAGGACTCTATCCGCTTGGTTACTACCCACATAACATTCACTTTTTATGGTCCTCAGCGAGCTTATTAGGCGCTAGTGACATTGCGATTGATGCTGCAAAAAAAACAGCAGAAAAAGTACCAGTTGGCGAATTTTTAGAAATGACCTTTTTACAAGATTTTGCATCTACACCAATGTTAGCATATACTAGATTTGGTAAATGGAATGAAATTTTAACCATTCCAGCTCCTAATTCAAAAATTAAGCATCTCAATCTTATGCGCCATTATGCAAGGGGAATTGCTTTTATAAGAAAAGGTAATATCAACGAAGCTCAAGAAGAATTAGATGCTATAGAGATTCTTAAAAATGATCCAGAATTAGAAACCTTAATAGCTACGGCAAATAATGATTCAATTCATGCAGCTAATATAGCCTTTGAAGTCGTTTCTGGAGAATTAGAAGCTTTGAAAGGAAATTTACCAAAAGCCATAGAACATCTCGAGAAAGCAGTAGTCTTTGAAGATGGATTAACGTACACAGAACCTGCTGCATGGCATATTCCTACTAGACAAAACCTAGGATCTATATTATTAGATACTGAGAATTACGAAGCTGCCGAAAAAATTTACCGAGAAGACTTAGATATACTTAGACAAAATGGATGGTCTCTAATGGGGTTATATAAGAGTCTTTTGGCTCAAGGAAAAAACGAAGAAGCAATTATTATTAAAAGAGAGTTTGATAACGCTTGGCAAGATGCAGATATAGATATAGACGATTCCGTACTTTAAAAACTATGGTAATCCGTTTTTTATAAACTCTTATAATTTAATTATATGTCCCTATTAAAAGATAATAGATTTACAGCTATACTCATCATAACCTTGCTGTTATTGGTGTTTTACTTTTCTTATTCGTATCTATTTCCAACTAATACATTACCAATTTACAATCCTTCAAATTTTAATCCAGAATTGGTAGACAAACACCTTCAAAACAAAACCCAAAATCATAGGGTTTCAGATTTTGAACTCATCAATCAAAACGGACAAGTCATCACTCAAGACAATTACAAGGATAAAATTTATGTTACAGATTTCTTTTTCACACGTTGTGGGAGTATTTGTCCTATAATGACGGATAATATGACGAAAATTCAAGAGGAATTTATAGACAACGATGATATCATGTTTCTATCCTTGTCTGTTACTCCTAAAATAGATAGTGTTTCGGTACTTAAGGAATATGCAACAAACAAAGGTGTTATTGATTCGAAATGGAATATCACTACAGGTGACAAAAAACATATTTATGAATTAGCCCGTCAAAGTTATTTTGCAGTTGTTGAGCAAGGTGACGGTGGCCTACAAGATTTTATTCACACGCCTAATTTTATATTGATAGATAAAGAGAAACAGATTCGTGGTATTTATGATGGTACAAAAGATCAAGACATCAAGCGTTTAATTAGTGAGATTTATGTTTTAGAAAATTAGACATATCTTTTTATTACAATCCTAAATCTTTCGACAAATCATTTATCTTTGAAAAAATTTCTATTCTCTCTATGAACGACAGCCTTATTCTCATTTTAGCGATACTTGTTTCCACAGCGATTGGTGCCTATTTAGGTATGCTTTTTATTAAACTGAAAAGTAAAAGTGAACAGAGTACTTTAGAAGAACGCAACTCTAATTTGGCTCAACAATTACAAGAGTTGAAAACTTTTCATCAAACTGAAAATGAAAAACAAGATTCTTACTTCAATACCAAGTTGGGAGAACTTTCTGAAACTATTTCAAAAACAGAACACGAACGCGAGGAGATTAGAAAAGAAAAAGACCGTTTAAATAAAGATCTAGCAAGACGTAATGCTGAATATGAAAACCTTCAAGAACACAACTTAAAACGTGATGAGGAAATTGAAATCCGTCAAGAACAATTAAGAAAAGATTTTGAGATTTTAGCTACTAAAATTTTAGATGAAAAGTCTGAAAAATTCACCCTTCAGAATAAAGAAAACATAAAAAATATATTGAATCCTTTACAGGAAAAAATTCAAATTTTCGAGAAAAAAGTAGATGATACCCAGAAGGAAAGTATTAGCATGCACTCTGCTTTAAAAGAACAGTTGCTAGGCTTAAAAGACCTCAACCAACAAATGACAAAAGAAGCTACTAATTTAACTAGAGCTTTAAAAGGGGACAGTAAAATGCAAGGTAATTGGGGAGAGCTAGTACTGGAACGTGTCCTTGAAAAATCTGGATTAGAAAAAGATAGAGAATATTTTGTGCAACAAAACTTCACCAGAGAAGACGGCACAAGAGTGTTACCAGATATTGTTTTGCACTTACCAGACAACAAAAAAATGATTATTGACAGTAAAGTATCTCTAACCGATTACGAACGCTATGTTAATGCAGAAGATGATGAACGAGAGGTTTTCCTAAAAGCACACATCAATTCTATTAGAAGGCACGTAGACCAACTGTCCGAAAAAAAATACGAAGACTTATACGATATAGAGAGTCCAGATTTTGTATTACTTTTTATCCCAATAGAACCTGCTTTTGCAGTCGCTATTAATGCAGATAACTCGATATATAATAAAGCATTTGAGAAAAATATTGTCATCGTTACACCATCTACCCTTCTAGCAACTTTAAGAACCGTTGATAGCATGTGGAATAATGAAAAGCAACAACAAAATGCGATAGAAATTGCCAGACAAGCTGGAGCATTGTATGATAAATTTGAAGGTTTAGTTAAAGATTTAACAGGTGTTGGAAAAAAGATTGATGATGCTAAAAAAGATTATTCTTCTGCGATGAATAAATTAGTTGAAGGAAAAGGAAACCTTATAACGAGTGTTGAAAAAATTAAAAAATTAGGAGCTAAAGCCAAAAAATCATTACCAGAAGCTATCATAAAAAGAGCCAATAATGATGATGATGATGATGACGACATAGAATAATATCTAAATCTCAAAAAAGAGCTCTCCGAAAAAAACGAAACATTATGAAAAAATTTTTAGGTGCACTTAGCATAGGAGTAATTGCAGCTCTTGGTATCTATTATGCTATCATTTATTTTGTACCCTATAGTGAAGGATATCGCTCTGGGGAATTAATAAAATTTAGCAGCAAAGGACTACTCGTAAAAACTTGGGAAGGAGAAATGAGTCAAGGAATATCTGGAGCTCAAATTTTCTCATTTTCAGTTTTAGACAAAAATGGCGAGGTTATAGAAAATTTAAAAAAGTTTCAAGGGCAATATGTTAAACTCACCTATATTGAGCGTTTAGGCACATTCTTTTGGCTAGGTGATACCAAATATTTCATCACTGAAGTCGAGCAAGAATCATCTCCACATTTTAGAAATTAAAGCTCATGACTTATAAAACGATAGACTCTTCAAGAATTAGCATTTCAGAATTAATGCAACCATCACACTCTAATTTTGGCGGTAAAATTCATGGTGGTTATATTTTAAACCTAATGGATCAAATTGCATTTGCTTGTGCGTCTAAACATTCAAAAACGTATTGTGTCACAGCATCTGTTGATACCGTTGATTTTTTAAATCCCATAGAAATTGGAGAGCTCGTTACCATGAAAGCTTCTATAAATTACGTTGGTCGCACCTCTATGGTTGTTGGGATTCGCGTAGAATCTGAAAACATAAGAACTGGAATAATAAAGCACTGCAACTCGTCATATTTTACAATGGTTGCTAAAGATGATGATGGCAATTCTACTGAAGTTCCTGGATTAATTGTTAATGATAAAAGCGAAGTCAAACGTTTTTTAAAAGCGATTAAACGAATCGACACCAAACGTTCCAGACAAATAGAATTTGACAGTGCCGATTTTTCACATATTGATTACCTTGATGACTTAAGTACATACCGCGTGAAAATTGAACTACCAGATCATTAAAAGTGAATTCTTAATACCGCGTTTGGTGTGATCCCTAATGAACTCTGCATCGTTTCGCTTACAGAGTTATCATTAATTCTGTAAAAATTATTAATTTGATTGTTTTTATTTAAAACGTTCCAGACCGAAATACCTAAATCTGCTTTCGTATTTTCCCAAAGTCCAATGGCATATACTGCAGAAATATCAACTCGCAAATAATCTTGTAAATTACTAGAATTAGTTGCTTCAAAATTAATAGCATTATCACTGATGTCATTACCGGAAACTGGTTGCGTTATTGGTCGTCCAGAGTGCCAATTCAATCCTGCAGAAAGTTTCAAGTCTTCAAGAGTATAATTAGCTCCCAAAGTAATCGCATGCGTCATATCAAAATTATTAGGCATCGTTTGTTCTGGTAAAGCATTAAAAGTATACTCACTTTTTAAGTAAGAATAACTCAACCAAGTTGTGAACTTTTTGATCTGTTTTCTCAAAATGAAATCTAGACCTAAAGCATCATAATTACCACTGGTTTTTATAAATTCATATTGATTTTGAAACCCTTGACTTTGAGTCGTTATCCCCTTTACATATTTATAATACGTATCTGCACTTAGCAGCCAACCGTTTTTACTAAAACTTAACCCTAAAGACACTTGCTTACTGCGAATAACTGGAATATCTTCATTATTAGATAATTGCCATCGTCGCTTTTCTATACCTAAAAAATCATTCTGAAAATTAATAACTTGAGAGGTGCTTTGATGTTTAAACTCTCCTAAGACCTCAAATGAGAAATTATTAAGAAACTGATAGGTAAAGGAAAATCTGGGTTCAAGAATGTGCTTTTTAAACTTATCTAAATAATTATAACGTAAGCCAAAAGTTAAACTTGTTTTCTTATTTAACGAGTTATAATTTAATTGTGAAAATAAACCATGAGTTCTTAAAACTTCAGAAATCAAAGATCTAAAACGAGGGTTATCCACATCATCTAAATTTGTGATTTTAGTCTCCACAAAATGATAACCATTCAAAAACTGCAGCTGCTCATTCATCTTATAATTAGCAATAAACTTTACACTTGTTTCGGATACTACATTTTCTTGTTGAAACCTTTGTTGATCAACTAAATTAGCATTAATAGCTTTTAATTCATAATCAGTCTCATAGGCTTCAAAAGTCGTTTGCAAAGTCTCATTCCACACTCTTTTATAATGTAACGCACCAGCAATACTATTTTGACTTAAACTACTTTGACGAGACCTTTCGGTTTCATCAATTAAGGAATTTTCATTGAATCGCAATTGGTTATTTGCAGTTAAAAAATTGACTTGCAATTGGTCCTTATTAGAAATATTATAAATCCAACGCAGAGACGTATCATAGAAATCAAATTCTTGATCAGAGTTCACTATATCATTGGCGTTAGTTTCAACTTCAGTATCTTGAGCTATACGTTCAAAAAAATTGGTATATGTTGGCGTTTCAGCAAAATCACTAATTGATTTTCGAACAGCGACCTGTACTGAGGATTTTTCACTCAAAGGAATATCTGCAAAACCATTCGCATCAATAAAATTCAAACCTACACTACCTTTAAACGTCTCATTAATTTTAGAACTTGTCTCCATAGCGATTGTTCCCGAAACACCATCTGTGAGCTTCGTATCTGTTCCATTTTTAAGTACACTAACACGCTGAGTGATTTGAGGATTAAACATAGAAATCAAACCAAAGAAATGGCCAGATTGATACATTTTAATGCCGTCCCATAGTATGAGGTTTTGATCATGAGTACCACCTCTAATATTAATATCTGATACTGTTTCATTGATACTTTGAATTCCTGGAAATGCTTGTACTGCTTGTAATACATCTGTTTCTATTAAACCTGGAAGAATATCAAATTGCTTAAAATCAATTTTATAAGAACCATTATTTAATTTATTAATTCCTTTAACAATATACTGAGACAATACGATTTGAGATAATTGCTGTAAATCAAAAGTATTGTCCCTTATACCCACCAAAATAAAAGTACCGTCCAAATCTTGGAATGAAAATGTGGTATTCATTTCGAGATAAGACAACACTTCATTTAGAGTTAAGTTTTTAGAAGGAGGAATAATCTTAATACCTTCAAGTGTCTCTTGAGCATAATTAAACTGAATCCTATATTGACTCTGTAAAGTAGTAAGCAACTGCGTTAATGGCAGTTCAGATTGAGTCTTCTGAGCATATATTTCAAAAGAAAAGATTAAAAAAAAGAACGATAAAAAATATAGTTTATTTTTTACTGCCATAGATCACAACGTCATTTGAAGCATTCATTTTATAAGCTAAATCCATAGGTTGCGTAATAGATATCAATGCATTTTCAATATTATCATGCATAAAACCTCCTGTAAACAAACGCTCAGTATCTACATCTTTTACAAAAATTTCAATATCATATTGACGTTCTAACTCAGATAAGACTGTTTTATAAGGAAGTGCCTTAAATGTGCTATTATTAGATACCCACTTTGGTTTTAAAATCATAATATGATCTTGAGAGAACAAACTATCTAAAATTCTAAATGTATATCCAGCCAAAAGCTTCTTTGTATGAGTACCCGAAGTGACACTAACAATACCTTCAAAGCATTGTACTTCAAAATAGCTGTCACGTTGCTTAACATTAAACGCTGTACCAACAACAGCAACGCTACCTCGAGATGTAATTACATCAAACTTTTTACCCTTAGCCACTTTAAAATAAGCCTCTCCACTAAGGTTTAAACTTCTATTGTTCTTCCAATCTCTAGTACTGAATTCTATTTTTGAATCGGCATTTAAAGTTACTTTAGATTGATCTGGAAGTTCTATGGTTGTTTTTTGGCTAGCAAGTGTTTTCACTTGTGTGACATTGTTATTGAAAAAAGTAAAATACACACCTAAAGTAATAACTAAAATACTTGCGACTCTAAGCATAGGCTTAAACCAATCTAATCTTCTCGCCGTTTCATTTTTAGTTTCATAAGCCGATTTAAAATCGTTGAAAGATTTGGGCTCAGAAAAATTTGAAGCCTTGAATTGCTGGCCTCCATCAATGACTGCTTGATAGAATAAAAAATCTTCCCCGTGCTCGAATAGTTTTTTTTCATTAGGGGTTAACTCATCATTTAACCATTTTTTGATTTGGTCTTCTTTATCCATAAATAAATGTTCTCTCTATATAACAACTCAACTTTTAAAACTCCTGATTATTTTATTTTAAACCCTTCTAATTCTTTTTTAAAAACACCAAATGCGGTATAAATGCGGTATTCGACAACTTTTTTAGTCACTCCCAAAAAATCAGCTATCTCACTATGACTCTTTCCTTCTGCCTTGTTCAATAAGAAAGCAACCCGCTGTTCTTCTTTTAAACTTTCAAGTACTTTTTTGTAACGTTCAAAAAATTGCTGGTGCTCTAAAAGAAACTCTGGTGTTTCATTAGTATGGGATTGTGGTATGACTCTTTGATAATTGAGTACCACTTTGTGGTGCTTAATATCATTGAGCACCATATTACTTGCTACAGTAAATAGAAACGATTTCGCTTTACTCAAGGTCACTTTTTTACAGTTAACCCATAGTTTAATGAATGCATCTTGTACTTTATCTTTAGGATTAAATTGTTCACCATATTTATAGTACAAGAAATTATGAACATCTTTTGAATACGTATTATATACGTGCTCGAAAACTTTGGCTTCGCATATATTTTCGTTTAGATCTTTCGGCAAGTTGACGGTTTTAGATTCTAAAGGTAGAAAAATATTTATTTTTTATTCAGGAGTTTTAAAAGTTGAGTTGTTATATATAAAATAGCATTAGAAATATACAAATGCAAAATCATGAAAACAACGACTAAAACAACTCTAATTTTACTTTTTTTATTAGTGCTGTTTTTTACTTCTTGTAGATCTGAGGAGACGGAATTTATTGAAACACCTCCCGAGGACCTTATACAAAACAACTCAGTAGTCGCGAGCCTTATACAACGCACCGCAGCTAATGATGGTTCTAATGACAACATTTTAGATTTTGCTAATTGTTTTAATATCAAACTACCTATAAATGTTAAAGCAAATTCAATTCCGGTCAATATAAATAGTACCAATGATTATTATTTAGTAGAATCCATTTTTGATGAAGACTATGATGACACTGATGTTGTAGAGATTACGTTCCCTATTACTATAGTGAATTCAGATTTTTCAGAAGTAATCATCAATGATTTGGAAGAACTAACGGCAAGAGCTAATAGTTGTAATGGTGAGAACATAAGTGACGATGATATAGAATGTATTGATTTTATATATCCATTTTCTGCTTCAAAATTCAATCTCGATAATGAATTATTGTCTTCGGAAACGTTCACTAATGACTATGAATTGTATAGTTTCATTGAAGGAATAAACACAAATGATATCACGAGTATAAATTTCCCTATATCTGTATTAATAGCAAACGGTGAATCCTTACAAATTAATTCACTTACCGAACTTGAAACAACGATAGAGAATGAACAAAACACTTGTGATGAAGATGATGATTTTGATTATAACGATGACGATTGTGACCATTGTACTCAAGAATTAGTAATAAATCTCCTTACTGGATGTCAAAACTGGTATGTCGATAAAACAAGACAAAACAGTTTTAATTATGATGCTATTTATGATGGTTATGATTTTAACTTTTATATAGACGGTACAGTAAGCGCTTTCTGGAATTCTACATCTGCAACTGGAACATGGTCTACTACTGGTACAGCAAATAATATTTTAGTACTCATAAATATACCTGCACTTCAATACTGTAATAATAACTGGAGGCTTCAAGAAATTAATACTAGTAGCTTGACAAAAATTGATTTAAGGATTGGTGACGAAGACCGATTACGATATAGAAATACTTGCGATTAAAACCATTTTAATTATTAAAATAGTTTGAAAAACAACACAGGTTGAAAAAGAAAAAAAAGGGAATTAATTAGTTCGTTGTTGTTCTTAATTGCGTTTACAATGAACTGCTTTAACACTAAAAGTTGAAGCAGTTTATTACCCAAAACAAAAAAGCCATTGCAAATGGCATAAATTTTAATCATTAAATAAACAAAACATCATGAAAACAAATTACTTTTTAAAAGCAGTCTTCACACTACTATTTACATCTTTCTTAGGGCAGCATGTAAATGCGCAACAATTTAAATTATTAGTAGTTGATCCCACTGCAGACACAGTAACCATCAAAAATTTTGGTACTACAACAGAAAATATTGGAACCTATAGACTATGTTCTTTATTTGGGTATCGCACATTGTCCACTCAGACAACCTTAGTTAGCGGTTCATTTAACCTTAATCCTAATGCAGAAGTAACCGTATCTATTCCAAATTACTTAAACGATACTGCAGCAGATTTAGGGCTGTATCTACCAACAGGTAACTTTGGTGTTGCAGCCAATATGTTAGATTTCACACAGTGGGGAAGTTCTCCAAATGGACGCGAAAGTGTAGCCGTTTCTAAAGGGATTTGGACTGCAGGAACTTTTATAAACGTTGCTGCTCCATATGAGTTTAATGGCACAGTGACAGACTTTGGAGTAAACTTCTGGGACACACTACTAAGTATTGACGAGTTAGATACATCTTCAAGTTTTAATGTATATCCAAACCCAACAAATTCGATATTACATATTGAATTAAATGATAGTCCAACTAATGTAACATATGAAATTTTTGATATTCTCGGTAAACAAATAATTTCTGAAATATTAGAATCTGGGAACTCATCTAAAATTGATGTTTCTGCCTGGAACAGTGGCTTATATCTCATTAAAATCTCTAATGGTGATCAAACTGAAACAAAACGCTTTGTGAAGCAATAATTGTAATTATAAAGTCAAATATACTAGTCGTATTTGACTTTATATTTTGGAATAAAAGGCCATGAAAAAAATAATTAAATTTTCCTCATATATCTTAATCTCACTATTTTTCATCCAATGCTCAGATGATGAAAGCAATTCTATAGGAAACCAAATACAAACAGTATCTGATATTGATGGAAACATTTACAATACAATAGTGATAGGAAACCAAACATGGATGGTTGAAAATTTAAAAACGACAACCTATAGTGACGGAACACCAATAACAGAATACACCTTTGAAGAATTTGGAAATGATTGGAATATGGATAATCAAACAGTACCGCTTTTTCAATGGGCAGATACATCAGACTTAAGTAATGCTATAGAAGAAGATTTACCTTTTGACTATTATGGCACCCTCTATAACGAGGCAGCTATTAAATCAGGTAAATTAGCACCAACGGGTTGGAAGATCCCAAGTGAACAAGATTTTATAGAATTAAAAAACTATGTATCAGCAAACGGTTTTATGAACAATGAAGACACAGCATTAAAATCTATCTCTGGCTGGAGTGATTTTTTTGGAAACGGTACAGATGACTTTGGTTTTAATACCTTACCTAATGGTTATTGCACTAATTTAGGCAGTGCTGCTGGTGCAGGAGCCATATGTAATCTCGCTTCGTCGACAACTAATAATTTTGATCAAACAAGAAAAGTTTTGAGTATCAATAAAGATACAATGGATTTCTTCGGTAATTCAATCTTATTAGGTTCTGGAATACGTTGTTTAAAAAACTAAGCTAAACGCGACTATTAGCTATCCAATTAATAAAAGTTTTCTTTTCTGACATAGGCTTGATTATACAACGTACGGAGTTCTTACTAAAGTTGTTATATTTTACATTTAAATGCTTAGAACTCTAGTCTTAAAATTTCCGAAGACATTGAAATATGCTTTGAATTTGAATTCTAACTAAAATAAAAGCCCATCAATTTATCGTTGATAGGCTTTTATATAGAATTTTGATTATTATTGTTTTACAAAACGTTTTGTAAGTGTCTTTTTGTTTGTTGAAATTCGAACAAGGTATACTCCTGAGTTCCATTTTGAAACATCAATCTGAGATGACAAACCATTTAATTTTTTAGAGAATATTTTCTTACCTAAAATATCATATACGATTATATCTGTGCGATCAAAGTTTTGAGACAAGTTAATATTTAGCTTTGATATTGCTGGATTTGGAGAAATCTCAAATTCGTTTTTTGAGGTAAACTCTTGTGTACTTAATGTTGTAGATGCAGTAATATTATCTAAATTAATAGTTGCAACTACAGTATCTGGATTAGTCCATGTAGGTGTATCACTACTTAAAATTCTCATTGTATTAACAGCAGCTAAAGCATCACTTATAGATACAGCACCAGATCCTCCTACTGCAGTAAAATTTGAAGCAGAAATAGGTATGATGATAGATTGCCAACCAGAACCTGCCACAATATTAACAGCATTAGTAGTACAAATACGTTTCCCATTGGGTCCTTGAAATGCGACTCTTAAATTTAAATCATTTGTTAACACTCTAACATCAAATTTAATAGCAACGATACCTTCACTTGTAAAGTTTGAAGACCATTGTATTGCCGCATTAAATACAATCATTTTACTACCTGCTCCACCTGTTTCTGGAGGAGTTGAAGTATATGTTAGGTAATTGTCATCTACGCCATCTGGTCCCTCTGTAGCAACATTTACAGGTGGTGAAGCCGCTCCGCTTGGATTTCCAATAATCCAATCTTGAGTTGTACCATCTTCAAAATCATCCACCTGATTAGCAGAAACCTGTGATAGTGCCGCAGCAGATATTAATAAGCATGTTAAAAAAAGTAATATTGTTTTCATAGTCTCTTATTTTCTATTGAAATCTATTATGATACTATAAAAAGTATAGCAAAAATGATTCCAAATTATCAATATTTTCAGTCTTACTAAAATTAGCATCAAAAAATTAATGGTAATATTCAGTTCTTTAGAAGTCATTTTCGCTAAACACAGACAAATAAAAAAGCCACAAACATTTGTTTGTGACTCTCTTTATAAAATATAATATCTTAATAAACTATTGCTTTACAAAACGCTTCATTAAAACTGTCTTTTCCGAAGAGATTTTGATAATATACAAACCGCTATTCCAATGAGAAATATCAAAATTAGTTGCTATTGCATTTACTTTTCTGTTCAAAACTTTTTTACCTAAAACGTCATAAATTTCAACAACTACATTGTTATTTAGTGATCCTAAATCTAGAGTAAAGCTGTTTCTAGCAGGATTAGGAGATATTGAAAAACTAGTAATATTAGAACTAGAAACACTCAGTGTTCCTTCTGGAACTACTGAAACACTCCCATACATAAGAGTCTCATGTGGAGCACATATAAAATTACTAGTTCCAACTATCGTAAAAGTATAAGCGTAAGTGTATCCAGTAGGAAAAGTATCAAACTCTCCGCCTGGTGTTCCAAAACTCTCAACCGATTCACCGTCACTCTTGACATTATGTCCTCCACTCAACCAATCCCAAACAACAGTATCACCCACTTCTATAACAATATTTGTATCAAACATTGCTCCACTAGGGAAATTTGGATCAGATGGTGGTACAGAGAAAAAATCCCATGGGATTGTTATTGTTTCAGTTTGAGAAAACCCAAATGTGAAGGTTAACAAGCATATCGATAACAGTAAAATTTTTTTCATAATAATAGACGACTTATATTGTTTTGCTAAATTAGTAAATAAAAAAGTTTATTGACGAGTCGTTTATCGAATAAATAGGTTATTTACTCAAATACATTTTACGTCTAGAGTATAAATTATAAAATTCATCATCTTTTAAATTATCAATAAATAGGATACTTTCTCCTGTACTTTTCATTTCTGGACCTAGCTGCTTGTTCACATTTGGGAATTTATTAAACGAAAATACTGGCTGCTTGATTGCATAACCCTCTAGATGTGGTTTAAAATCAAAGTCGGTTACTTTCTTTTCACCTAACATGACTTTCGTGGCATAATTCACATAAGGTTCTCCATAAGCTTTCGCAATAAAAGGCACTGTTCGTGATGCTCTAGGATTAGCTTCAATGATATAAACCATGTCATCTTTTACGGCAAACTGAATGTTAATTAACCCAACAGTATTCAATGCTAAGGCAATTTTCTTGGTGTGGTCTTTAATTTGCTGCATTACAAACTCGCCTAAATTAAAAGGAGGTAGTGTCGCATTACTATCGCCTGAATGTATTCCACAAGGTTCAATATGCTCCATAATACCAATAATATAGATATTTTCTCCATCGCAAATAGCATCTGCTTCGGCTTCAATGGCACCATCTAGATAATGATCTAAAAGCAATTGATTTCCTGGCATTCTTCTCAATAAGTCCACAACATGCTCTTCAAGTTCTTGCTTATTGATGACAATTTTCATCCCTTGACCTCCAAGAACATAAGATGGTCTTACTAAAATTGGAAAATCTAGTACATCTGCAATTGCTGCGGCTTCATCTGCTGTCGTAGCAATATCAAATTCAGGATAAGGAATATTATTTTCTTTTAAAAGATTAGAAAACAAGCCTCTATCTTCAGCTAAATTCAAGGATTGGTATGTAGTCCCTATAATTTTTATTCCGTAACGATCTAATTTTTCAGCTAATTTCAAAGCAGTTTGACCTCCTAATTGAACAATGACACCTTCTGGCTTTTCATGACGAATAATATCATAAATATGCTCCCAGAATACAGGTTCAAAATACAATTTATCTGCAATGTCAAAATCTGTAGAAACAGTTTCAGGATTACAGTTAATCATAATAGTTTCGTAGCCACACTCTGCAGCTGCTAAAACACCATGAACACAACAATAGTCAAATTCAATTCCTTGTCCTATTCGATTTGGTCCAGATCCTAAAACAATAATTTTCTTTTTATCTGAGACAACACTTTCATTTGCCGAAAACTTTTCACCTTCAGAAGTTTCTACCTCATTTTCAAACGTAGAGTAATAATATGGTGTTTGCGCTTTAAATTCCGCAGCACACGTATCAACCAATTTGTACACACGGTTGATATTTAATTCATCACGTTTATTATAGACTTGACTTTCTAGGCACTTAAGCATATGAGCAATTTGTCTATCACCATATCCCTTTTGCTTTGCTTCTAATAATAAATCGCGTCCAATGGTATCAATTGTAAATGTAGAAATCTCTTTCTCCAATTGATGTAGTTCCTCATATTGCTTTAAGAACCACATATCAATTTTAGTGATTTCATGGATTCTACTTAATGGAATTCCCATTTGAATGGCATCATAAATAGCAAATACACGATCCCAACTTGCAAATGTAAGTTTATCTATAATTTGCTGATAATCTTTATATCCTTTACCATCTGCTCCTAAACCATTACGTTTTATTTCAAGTGATTGAGTCGCTTTATGGAGTGCTTCCTGAAATGAACGTCCAATCGCCATCACCTCTCCTACAGATTTCATTTGTAATCCTAAAGTTCTATCTGAACCTTCGAATTTATCAAAATTCCAACGTGGTATTTTAACAACCACATAATCTAAAGTAGGCTCAAATAATGCAGATGTTGAACCTGTAATTTGATTATTTAATTCATCTAGAGTATAACCTATTGCTAATTTTGCAGCTATTTTTGCAATTGGATAACCCGTTGCTTTACTCGCTAATGCTGAAGAACGCGATACACGCGGATTAATCTCAATAGCTATAATGTCTTCTTTTTCATCTGGACTGACAGCAAACTGCACATTACAACCTCCTGCAAAATCACCAATACTACGCATCATATGAATAGCCATATCACGCATTTTTTGAAATGTTTTATCAGACAATGTCATTGCTGGAGCTACTGTTATCGAATCTCCTGTATGAATTCCCATCGGATCCATATTTTCTATTGTACAAATAATAACAACATTATCATTAGAATCACGTAATAACTCTAATTCATATTCTTTCCAACCAATTAAAGCCTTATCGATCATGACTTCATGTATTGGAGACACTTCCAAGCCACGTGTCAATAATTCATCAAAATCTTCTTCTTTATAAACAATCGCTGCGCCATCACCTCCCAAGGTAAAAGAGGCTCTAATGACCAATGGAAAGCCAAATTCTTGGGCGATCTCTTTTCCTTTTAGATAAGAATTAGCTGTTGCTTGAGGTGCCATTCCAATCCCAATTTTCAGCATTAACTCTCTAAACTTCTCTCTATTTTCTGTGATATTAATAGCATCAATATCTACACCTATAATCGCAACCCCAAAATCTTCCCAAATTCCTTTTTCATCTGCCTCAATACAAAGATTTAATGCCGTTTGACCACCCATTGTTGGTAACACTGCATCAATTTGAGGATGCTCTTTTAATATCTTAATGATAGATCTTGTTGTTAATGGTAACAGATAAACATGGTCTGCCATGGTTGGATCTGTCATTATAGTTGCCGGATTAGAATTGATTAGAATGGTTTCAATTCCGTCCTCACGAAGTGAGCGAAGCGCTTGCGTTCCAGAATAATCAAACTCACAAGCTTGACCAATAATGATTGGCCCTGAACCAATGATTAGGATAGATTTTAAATTGTCGTTCTTTGGCATTTTTGTGTTTTTATAAATTCAAAAATAGATAACATATGGATACAAAAAAAGGCCTTACACCTAAGTAACGCCTTTAATATATTAACAATTGTTAATCATTATCTTTTATGTCTAGTTTCAGATGATACAGACAATTTCTTTCTTCCTTTAGCTCTTCTACGTGCTAAAACTTTTCTTCCGTTTACAGAAGCCATTCTTTCCCTAAATCCGTGCTTATTTCTTCTTTTTCTTTTTGACGGTTGAAACGTTCTTTTTGGCATTGTCGTATATTTTTAAAAAACTTAAATTCTTTTTTCTAGTTTTGAACTATTCTCAAAACTGCGTGCAAATATACAAAGAGTTTTTACTTTGCCAAATCTAAATTTAGAATTATTTTCTATTATTTATATCCTCTTATTTCCTAGCTACAAATTGACAAAAAATTAGTTTCTTTGTGAATTGAAAATTTATAATACGAATGAAGGCGGTTTTTACAAAAATTTTAGTTGTTTTTTTTGTCACAATAAGTCTAATAAACGCTCAAAACAACTTAGCCTATAACCTTAAAGTTGGTGATCAATTTAAAGTAAAGCAAGTGGCTAACCAAGACATTGTTCAGGATATGAACGGACAAAAACATATAATGAAAAATTTACTAGAAGGTGATTTTTCATTTGTTGTTGAAGACGTCAACGATAGCTTATATGGATTAAAGTTTAAGTTTGATCGCTTCAAAATGTTGTCATCATCAAATCGTATAGGTGAAATTATGTCTATAAATACAAATGATACGGTTACAGACGACGATATTGAAGGAAAAATTTTCTCACAGTTAGTATCTGTAAATTTAACAATGACAATGTATAAAAATGGTAAAATCAAATCTATTGAAGGATCTGATGAACTAATTTCTAAAATGGTGAATGCTGTTGGAGCTTTAGATGAGCTTACGAAAGAAGTTATGAGAGAGTCCATGAAAGGAGAGTTCAGCAACGAAAGTCTGGCTATGAGCTTTGAGCAAATGACTTATATTTACCCAAATGAAACTATAGCAATTGGAGATACATGGAAAAATAATTTTGAAGGTGAATTATCTTCAAAAAACACATGGACTTTAAACAGCATAACACACGATGGCGTTAACATAACTGGAGAAAGTAGTGTTATCTTCAAAAACACAGATGCGGATGTCGAAATGAATCTCAATGGTGATATGTCATCCAATCTAACAACATCACCAGAAACTGGTTTTGTAAAAACGATGACTACCTCCTCAACAGTTAAGGGCAATTCAATCATGCACAACATGGATGATTTAGAAGTACCCACTACAATTATATCTAACGTTACATATAAAACAGAAAAGCATGTTCAATAAAAATATCAAACTAGTCATCGCTGGATTAATTATAGCATATGCCATTTATCAGTTTACCGAAGGTAATATTGGCAATGGTATTATGTATATCTTAATATCTTTTATTTTCATTTTCTTATACTTTAAGAATGAATTTATTCTACTCGCTTTTTTAAAGCTTAGAAAACAAGATTTTGAAGGTGCTAAAAATTGGTTAAATAAAATCAAAAACCCACCGGGAGCTCTTGTTAAAAAACAAGAAGGTTATTATAATTATCTCCATGGTGTTATGGTTTCTCAATCTAATATGAATGATGCCGAAAGATATTTCAAAAAAGCACTAGACCTTGGTCTTTCTATGGATCATGATGTTGCCATGGCGAAATTAAATCTGGCTGGTATTGCTTTTAGTAAACGAAGAGCTATTGAAGCTAAACAACTTTTAAATGAAGCTCAAAAACTAGACAAACGAGGCATTTTAACAGAGCAGATTAAAATGATGAAAGATGGGATGAAAAAATCTCAAGGACCAAAGCAGCATTACGGTAATCGTAATATGAGAGGACGTTAATACTCATTAACTAGCGTCTTTCATCGATTTATTGTTCAATAGGTATTCCGTTCTCTAGTAAATCTAGTCTTTAAACGAATATTTAAGGTCTAAAGCACTGATATCCCTAAATTTGTAGAAAATAAATTACAAATATTTAGACGTGAAGATATCCATAACCATAATTCTGCTAGTTTGTATGTTTCAAGCTTTTCCTCAAGAGCAAAAAACGTACTTTGATTCTCAAATAGTAAAATATTTGAGAGCCTACAAAGCTAAGTCTGAAATTGCGATACAAAATGGTGATAAGGAAGAAGCTAAATCTCTTTTTGATTCCCTTTTTGAGAATCATTTAAAATTTAGTTACGTTAGAGATATCTCTCTGAATAAAGTTAGAGGAGGCACCTTAAAAACGTCGTCTTTGGACAAACCTTTCCTTTTGATTACCAAATCATCATGGGAACTAATTAAACAAGAAGAAATTAATGAAATTAATAGAATGTCTAAAATGTATAAAGGGCAACTAGATATCATTATTTTATTTTGGGATTCTAAAACAAAAGCAAAAGCGCATTCTAAAGATTATAATTCTAACGTTACTGTAACTTATATAGATGAACGTGATAATAATGCCAACCATATTATCAAACCATTTAAACATTCTTTTGGAGCACCGGCTTGTTTCTTTATTTCCGAAGAAAAACAACTTTTGAAAATTGATAAAAAATTCACTATTCCAAACTCCTACAACAGATCTGAAGTAGCGTTTAGTGCTATACATGAGAAAATTAAATGGATGCTTTTTAATGATAAACCAAATAATACTGACGTCATAACTACGCTACAGTAATTATAGTAATGGAGCCCAAAGTCTACTTAATGACTCTTGAAGTTTACAATATTTAGAGCGTTCCTTCCAATATTCATATTTTAGCGTTTCGCAATCTTCCAAGTCCTCTAAGAATATAGACTTCAATTTTTTGCATTTTTCGTTGTGGTAAATTAGCGCATTAATTTCAAAATTGATATTAAAACTACGGTTATCCATATTACAGGTACCAATCGTACCAAATATATCATCAACAACCATGGTCTTAGCATGTATAAAGCCTCTTTTATATAAATACACCTTCACACCTGCCTCAAGTAAAGGCTCTAAATAGGACGCTGTAGCACGCTGTGCAACCCAAGAATCTGACTCTTTAGGAATAATAAGCCTAACGTCTAAACCGACTCTCGCAGCAATTTGTAATGCGGTTACAATTTGATCATTAGGTATAAAATAAGGTGTAGTGAGATAAATATACTCTTCGGCATTATTAATTGCTGTTAGAATAGCTTCCATTATATTCGCCCAGTCTGTATCTGGACCACTGGCTGCAATTTGAACGGGAATTTCTTGATCACATTCTATCTCTGGAAAATATATTTTCTTAATTTCTATTTCTTCTTCTGTAACAAAGTCCCAAGTAGTCAGAAAGTGAAACTGTAAAACTTTTACCGCTTCGCCATAAATTCTTAAGTGGGTATCTCTCCAATACGTTGAAGAATCTTCATAATTAACATAACTATCAGAAATATTAATCCCACCAACATAACCTATTTCTCCGTCAATAATAGCTATTTTTCTATGGTTTCTATAATTTGATTTTCCTGTAAGACTTGAAAACCAAACTGGCATAAATGCACGATGTTCTATACCACTCTCATTAATCTTACGTTTCATTTTTGAAGAGATACAACTTCCTACATCATCGTAAGTCATTTTAACTTCTAGGCCATCTTTTGCCTTAGCACAGAGTATATCTAAAAATTGTGTCCCTATTTTATCATCTTTTATGACATAGTATTCGATATGAATAAAATTTTTAGCATCCTTTAAATCTTGAAATAAACGTTCAAATTTTATTTTGCCATTAACAAGAATATCAATATCATTTCTAAGCGTTAATGGTGATTTCTCACTAGCCTTTAAAAGTTTGACTAATTTTATTTTTTCATCTAAAACAGCATTTAATTCATCAAAGTCTTGCTCCTTAATCCTGAGATTTTTTCCAACAGATTTTATAACACTTCTATTAGAAATATCCTTCCTATTAAACAGTTTAGTTTTTCTGTACTCTTGACCAAACATGTAGTAGACGAATAAGCCAAAAAAAGGAACAAAAACCAAAACCATTATATAAGATAACGTTTTTGTTGGATCTACATTTTTAAGAAGAATAGTAATAATAGCAGTTAGCGCTAGCAAATAATTGATAACAATTGCAATAACCCATGTATGATTTGTTAAATAATCAAGCATCTATGGTTTAATAGAATAATTACCTTTTTCAGGGATTTCGATTACATATTTTTTTCTTGATGAATTGTTAAGCTTTGGTTCTCTCAACCAAGGATTATGAATCTTTAATATTTTATAATTAATACCGTATCGTTGCGCAAACTTTGTAAAATCTGTCACTGCTGTATCTACCTCTACTTTATATGTTGGGATTGTTTTATATAAATCTTTAGAAGTAAAGTTGAAACCATATTTTTTTGGATGAGTTAAAATCTCTTTTAATGCTACTATTCTAAATAAATAGCGTCCTGTTTCTTCTCCTAACAATAAATCGTAATAAGCATTTACGTCTTGTTCTCTTAAGCGATTTGAAACTCCAGCATTTCCAGCATTGTATGCTGCAGCTGCCAATGTCCAAGAACCTAAATTCTCTTTTGACTTTAATAAGTATTTACAAGCTACCTCAGTTGCCATTTCTAAGTGGTAGCGTTCATCTACATTACTATTAACTTCTAATCCATTTTCACGACCCGTTGCAGGCATAATTTGCCAAACACCTCTTGCGCCAGCCGGAGAGACTGCATTTGTTAATCCACTTTCTATAACAGCTAAGTATTTAAAATCATCTGGTATGCCATTTTTCTTCAGTATTGGCTCAATTATTGGAAAATACTTTTCGGCACGCTTAAACATCAGTAGACCGTTAGATTGCCAATATGTATTCACTAAGAGCTCTCTATCCATACGCTCTAAAATATCTGGATCTTGCAAAGGCATTGCCTCTCCTGCAAAGTTCAAATTATCTGGCACAGACAAAGCATATACATTATAATCGTTAATCATTCTTGTCGTTTCAACAACATCGTTATCTGAGCCTGCTTTGTCAGACTGACCTACTTTATCAGACTGGATTGCAAAAATAAATAGCCCAGAAACACATACTAAACCTATGGCTGCTAAAATATTTTTTATAATTTTCATAATTCTATTTTTTATAAATGTATAAAAATTTGTGTTCGCCTAAGAGTTATTGTAATATTAGTTTTGGTAAATTTTCGTTAAACCATTTGTACTTGTTTATGACCATGATATGAGACCCTCCCTTGATCACAATAACATCTCCAGTGCATGAATTTGGAAATACTGCATCCTTATCTCCATGAATATAAATAGCATCTTTATTAGGCTTCTCTTGATCCCATTCTATGACATTTTCTATAGCCCAATCTAAATATTGCTTATTACTAACCGATAGATATTTTTTATATAATTCAATACGTTTAATAATTGTTTCTCCAAAAGCGTATTTTGCTAAAACATCTATATTAGACACCAATTGAGTTGGTAATATTTTATACGCTTTAGTATATTTCATCACTTTCATTCGCTTTGGTAATTCATGCATTGATTTTACACTTGAGACTACGAACAGTTTTTTTAAAACTAAATATTTACTCATTTCTTGAACTAAGATTCCACCAAAAGAAACACCTAATAACACCACATTATCATGCTCAATATTTAAAATCATTCGCTTTGCATAAGATTCAAGAGTTTCCTTTTTATCAGGAATCATCCACTCCAACCAATGGATCTTAAATTGATCTTCTGGCAATTTAATATGTTCAAATATGATAGGATTGGCAGCCAGTCCTGGCATGAGATACACATGTATAATTTCTTGTTGCATAAGCCTATAAATTAACGACAACTCATATCTATGATATTTTTCGTAAATTTGCATTACAAAACTATACAAAAGTATAGTTCTACCCTACCAACCATTGAATTAAATATAAATTATTATGATTGATGCTGCTGAATTAACAGACAATGACTTCTTACGACAGTTTGAAATTAAAGTAGACGGTGGACTTGCTAAAATTGAATACTCCCTTCAAGACCGAAAAATCTTTTTAACAAAGCTAATTATTCCAGATACTGTGACTGATGAGGCTTTTGAAGAAGAGTTTCTCACTTTAGTTTTTGAAAACATTGCAGAACGCAATATTAGTGTAGTCCCTACAAGTCCTGAAATTGCAAAATTTATAAGGAGACACAGAAAATACAAAAAAATGCTTCCTGTAGGGATTAGAATATAAGTCATAAAAAAAACCGAAACTTTTAAGTTTCGGTTTTTTTATCTATTTGAATTATCTATTGTCTAGCATAGACTAAGGTAATATCTTCTGCAGTGGACAAACCATTTTCGTCTGCAACATCGATTTCTCCTTCTAGCACAAAAGACAACGCATTACCACTTACTGTGCCTTGAAGTAGATCGCCTTTATCATTAAAAATTATAGTATTTCCGTTCTTAGTATACGTCAAAGAAAAACTATAAATATCTTCTTCACAATCCACTAAAAATGTAAACTCATCTGTTGTACCTACAACCAATCCAATTTCAAGATCAATAAAAGATGTGTTATTTGAAACTACAGTGTTATTAGATCCAAAAACTAAAGTTTCATTCTCTAAACAATCAACCTCATCTAACAAATTAACACTAGCATTACCATCGTTATTTAGATCATAAGCTGTTGACGAATTGAAAGCTGTTAACTTCCAAGTACCAGAAAGCATGTCATTAGAACCTGAATTATCATCGTCACTAGTACATGATGTTAAAAACAATAATACTATAGTAATTAAGGATGCAATTAATAATTTTCTCATTTTATTTTTTAAGAGGGTTTTTTAAAAATCATGCAAATCTAATTGAAGATTTAAACTACACAAATTTTATTTTAGTTCTTCAGAAATAAAACGTTGTAAGGCTATTTTTTGACGGTGAAATAAAATTTCCGAAGTAAATAAGATCTGTAATTATATGACTCTATAAGTCATTTAACTATAATTTAGTATAAGTTAAAACTAAATCTTTTGTTTCAATAATTTGAGAAAAATCTACGTTATAGATTTTAATATCTTCAACTAACACGATGTTAAACGAATCATTAATTACTGTAAATTCTTTATCATTAAATTGAAATGTATTACTATTGATTTGACTGAAGCTAGTAGCAAAACTAATAATACCCTCTGAGCATTCAATATTAAAAGTGTACGTGTTATCTACTTCTGATTTAGATATTTGTAGAGTAGGATTGTATGTTTCATTTGAAGATACAACTCCAGTAGTTTCAAACTTTAAAACTTCGTTATCATCACAATCAATCTCATTTAGTAAGTTCAGATTACTCCATCCATCCTTATTAATATCATGTGCAGTTCCAATACTGTAATTTATTAATTTCCATTCACCAATGACTTGTGATTGGTTCTCAACTTCTTCTTTAGCACATGAGTTTAGCAATACCAAGCAGATTGTAAGTATGAGAGACACTTTTTGAAACATAATAGAATATTGATTTGGAATTTAAAAGTAGTTGAAATTCTATTTGTATTTAAATAAATTAGATGAAATTGACATATATCTCGATAACTTAACAATTTGGTTAAACGTAAGTAACTGAAAGACTTTAAACATTTCAGAATAAAAAATAAAAGAAGTTCTTTTTAAATGTATTGATATAAAAAAATCCGAAGATATAATCTTCGGATTTTAGAATTATAAATTTTATAAACTACTGTTTGGTATAGGTAAATGTCAAATCTTCCTCCAACACCACTTCAAAATCTTCATCAACGATCTCATATCCTTCAGGAATAACAAAATTAAATGTATTTCCACTAACTGTACCTACAACAGTAAACATGTCTTCATCAACAATAGTTACTGTATTTCCGCTTACAGTATAAGTCATTGCATAAATATCTTCTTCAATAAAACAATTGATACTGTATGTGAATTCATCTGTAGTTCCAACGACAAGTTCTGCTTCAACTTCTAAAAAAGAGTTAGAAATTATACTACCAATACCACTAGCACCAAAAACGAGACTATCATCCAAGTAACAATCAGACTCTACTAAAAGGTCGTTTGAAGAATTACCATCATTGTTAATATCAAGACTAGACTGAGTGAGTAAAGAAGTTAATTTCCATGTACCCGCAACATCTGCATTTGTGTTCCCATTTCCTCCATCGTCATCACTAGAACAAGCTGTTGTTAAAACTAATCCTGTTAAAACAAATAGGCTAAGAAATAATTTTTTCATAATAAATTGAGTTTTGTTATTAAGCCACAAATATAAAATAAGAAATATACTATGCAAAAATCTATCTCACTAATTCGCTAACAAACTCAAACCGCACCAAGCCATCATCATCAATGTCGGTGAGTTCAACTGTTTGAAGGGTATTCACTAATTCTGGATTCCAAGGTGATTTCACTTTTACATAATTTTCTGTAAAACCTTGAATATAACCTTCCTTGTTTTCACCTTCAAAAAGTACTGTTCTCGAGCTTCCTATTTGACTCTCATAAAATGCACGTCTCTTTTTTACCGAAAGTCCTCTCAACATCTTACTGCGTTTAGCTCTTACCTTTTTAGACACGACACCTTCAAGAGAAGCCGCAACAGTATGATCTCGTTCTGAATATGTAAACACATGCAAATATGAGATCTCTAATTCATTAAGGAAGTTATACGTTTCTAAAAATAAGTCGTCTGTTTCTCCTGGAAAACCTACTATGACATCTACACCAATACAAGCATGAGGCATCACCTCTTTAATCCTTGAGACTCGTTCTACATACAATTCTTTCATGTAGCGACGACGCATTAGTTTTAGGATTTCATTATTTCCACTTTGCAGAGGGATATGAAAATGAGGCACAAACGCTTTACTTTTTGAAACAAACTCTATCGTTTCATTTTTAAGTAAATTAGGCTCAATTGATGAAATTCTTAAACGTTCTATACCTTCAACTTTATCTAGAGCTTTAACCAGTTCATAAAATGTGTGCCCGTGTTTTTTATTACCAAATTCGCCCTTACCATAATCACCAATATTAACGCCTGTGAGTACGATTTCCTTAATATTTTTTGCTGAAATCGCTCTCGCATTCTCAAGGACATTCTCCAAGGTATCGCTTCTAGAAACACCTCTAGCTAAAGGGATTGTGCAATATGTGCATTTATAATCACAACCGTCTTGTACTTTTAAAAAAGCACGTGTACGATCTCCAATCGAATAACTACCAACATAAAAATTAGCATCTTCTATTTCACAACTATGCACTTCTCCCATATCATTTTTTGAGAGGTCATTAAGATAGTCTGTAATTTTAAATTTTTCTGTTGCACCAAGAACTAAATCGACACCATCAACATCTGCCAGTTCTTGTGGTTTTAATTGTGCGTAGCAACCCACTGCTGCTACAAAGGCTTCTGGATTGACCTTTTGCGCTTGTTTTACAATCGATTTAAAACGTTTATCTGCATTCTCAGTGACAGAGCATGTATTGATTACATAAATATCTGCTTTCTCTTTAAAGTCTACACGTTCAAAACCTTCCGAAGAAAAATCTCGTGCAATCGTAGAGGTTTCAGAAAAGTTGAGCTTGCAACCCAACGTGTAAAATGCAACTTTTTTATCCATTAAATCAATTTAGAGTTTCTATGGCACAGAAATCTATTTATATTTACTTGTTTCTAACTTAGAGTGGGTAAACTTACGCATTACTTAAAGATTTCACAATCTATTGGCCTTCTCTGCGTTTAAAAATCAATAATTTATAGATTTATGACCCAAGCAGAAGCTAGACTAAAAGAAGTTATTTCTTTTCTAAAAAACAAAGATATCGTACTTGGATATCGCAAACTCATGGATTATGTGATTGATACTCAAGATTTGGATTTGTATCGAGAGGTTATTACTTAGTACTATTACAGTTGGAGTGCTGGCATTAATAATTTCTCTAATTTCTGCATTAATATTCTTCATTGTAGGAGGGAAAGATGATATAGCCGTGTACGCTATCACCTACTTCACACTAGCGTTAGCTACTCTCATTATATAGATACCGATTTTCTTCTATAAGCGTATCAAAAAATTGATCGTCGCTATTTGCCTAAACATTTCAATCATTGGATTTTCGTTTTATATCTTCGGAATTATAGGTACAATTACAATGCATCAAAAAGATGCTTGTCGAGAGGATTTAAAATATTATAACAACGATTACAACTGTAACACATTGATAGATCTTTTTGAATTTGGATGGAGTTGGATATTACTCTTCTTCTCGATAATTTTCATCTTCTTCTACACTAAAATCACTAAAAATTGGAAGGTTTTACCTGAAAGTAAATAAAACAAAACCTGTAAAACTGTGTATACCCTGTTATTTGTAAATCAATTATAAAACCTCTAAACTGTGATATAAAAAAAGTGTGCTTTAATACATAAAGCACACTTTTAAAAATATTTTAATGCAAGGTGTTTTAGCTCTTAGTAATACGTTTAGAAATCGTACCATCATTGGTAGAGATTCTTAAAATATAAATTCCAGCTTGTAATTGAGACACATCCAGACGGTCTTTATTACTAGATTTTAAAACTAACTTACCCGTAATATCATATAGTTCTGTAGTAAAATCAGATATTGAAGCAGGAAAGTTGATAGAAATATAATTCGTAGCTGGATTAGGCGCTACAGAAATTGCATCTAAAGTAAAAGAATCAACACTCAATGTGCTTCCAACAATATTCATTACATATTGGTTAGCTGCCTGGCCTATATCTGCTGTAGGTGTAGGTGTAGCAAAACCACAACCAACACTTACCAAGTAACTTATGCCATTTTCACCAGCAGTATTATATCCCGGGAAATAAGTTTCTCCAACATTAGTACCTCCATCAGCTGCTGAAACTTCTAAGGCTACTATTGAACCAGCAGGAATAGTTGCAGTTAAGGGTACAGAAATCAAAGTTAAATCGTCTATAGCAGCAGATACGTGCGTTGCAGTACCTATTAATGTTAATGTTGCAGTAGTTAAATCTTCTGAAGTTGCTGTATAAAGGTTCACAGTAATCAATTTACTATCATCTGCAGCACCTTGACCATACTCAACAGAGGTTACACCAAAATCTTCTGTAATACCAAACACACTCATTGTGTAGGATCTTAAAAAAGCATTATCACGGTACTCTCCTGTTCCTGTTGGTGGGGCACTCCAACAAGCAACACCACTTTCTGTTACACTAACAGGATCCACCGACTGTGAGATTACAACTTGCGCCTGAATAGACACAGTAAATAAAACAGTCAATAAAATTAAAACGTAGTTTTTTTTCATAATTTTAAATTTTTTTAGATTAATTAATAGAACTTAAAGGTATAAAAATCATTTTTAATTATCCGTATGAAATTTAAAGTCTTTTTATTTGCTCTCATTATTTCTAGTTGTTCCCAACAAAAAGAGACTTATAACGATGTTTTTAGATATAATGAGCACAAAAATATAGGCTCACTTGATCCTGCGTTTGCAAAAGACAATTCAGACATTTGGGCCATTAATCAATTATTTAATGGGTTGGTTCAAATGGATGAAAATCTAAATGTACAACCTTGTATTGCTAAGAATTGGACGATCTCAGAAGATGCTCTCACCTATTCTTTTTCATTGAGACAAGATGTTAATTTTCATAAACATAGGCTCTTCGGAAAGGACTCAACACGAACAGTGAAAGCGAGTGATTTTGAATACAGTCTCAATCGTCTGCTGGATAAAACAATAGCATCTCCAGGACGTTGGACACTTAGTAAAGTGGAGGCTTTTAAAGCTCTCAATGATAGCTTATTACAAATCAAACTAAAACAACCGTTTCCTGCATTTCTAGGGTTATTGACCATGAAATATTGCTCGGTTGTACCCAAAGAAATTGTAGATCATTATCAAAGTGATTTTAGATCTCATCCTATTGGTACTGGACCATTTAAATTTAAACGATGGGAAGAAAACTTAAAGCTTGTTTTCCGAAGAAATAACAACTATTTTGAAACGGATAACTTAGGTAGCGCATTACCCTATCTTGAAGCTGTAGCCATTACTTTTTTACCAGATAAGCAAAGTGAGTTTTTACAATTTGCCCAAGGCAATATTGATTTTGTATCTGGATTAGATGCATCATACAAAGACGAAATTCTAACTGCAACAGGACAACTTCGTGAACAGTATACTAAGGATGTTAATATGATTAGAGGTCCTTACCTTAACACAGAGTATTTGGCATTTTTTATGGATTCTAAAGTATCAGAAATGCAGTCAAAACTATTACGACAAGCCATTAATTATGGGTTTGATAAGCAAAAAATGATGACTTATTTGCGAAATGGTATTGGAATTCCAGCTTATGGAGGTTTTATCCCAAAGGGGCTTCCAGGTCACAATGAATCTATAGGTTTTACATTTCAACCTGACAAAGCAAAACAATTAGTGCAACAATTTAAAACAGAAACTGGGATTTCAAATCCTGAAATTACGATAACGACAACAAGCAACTATTTGAGTTTTTGTGAATACATTCAACGCGAACTTCAAAAAATTGGGATTACTGTAAATGTAGATGTGATTCCTGCTGCGACTCTAAAAGATGCGAAAGCTAACGGTAAATTAGATATGTTTAGAGCGAGTTGGGTAGCCGATTATCCTGATGCTGAAAATTATTTATCACTATATTCAAGTAAGAACTTCGCACCAAATGGTCCTAATTACACACATTTTAAAAGTGATCAATTTGATGCTTGGTACCAAGAAGCATTTACGATCACAGATACCAAAAAACGTGAAGCACTCTATACTAAAATGGATAGTTTAGTAATGTCATCTGCACCTGTCGTCCCCTTGTTTTACGATGAAGTTGTGCGATTCACACGAAAAAGCGTAAATGGTTTAGGTATTAATCCTATCAATTTATTGGATTTAAAACGTGTTAAGAAAGAGCAATAGCTATCAACTCACAATGCTTTTTTTTCATTTACAACACCGATTACAATAAGATACTGAGCAATTGAATATAAAAGCATCGTTAAGACATCTTGGTTATCAAACGTTTTATAAAACACACTCAATACTGCAGATGTATGAGACATTAAAAGAAATACCATACCTATAATAACCACGTAATAACTGTTCTTTGTGACTGCACTCTTTCTTAATAATGCAAATTGAATTGTTAAAAGTGTTACAAATAAAAAGATAAAAATAGGGATCAGCAAATCACCTAAATTATCTAGAGTAAGCTGTAAAATCACAAACATATAAATAAGATACAGAGCCAATATCGGTAAGAGCCTAATGAAATCAAAATCTCGATTATTAGCAAATCTTAAAATATAAAAAATATTACCTAGTATAAAAAAAACACTGACCAGAATAAGCATAATAGCCTCATTTCTAAACAACACTGCGATATTAGCGAATAAGAACCACGAAAGAGCGATAACCATAAAAGTAAACTTCCAAGGTCGAGCCGATTTATCATTATAGATATAAAAAACTATTAATAATAATGCCATAACTGGCATTGTAACTAGTCGCCAAAGCTCATTACGACCCCAAACAATTAAAAATAAATCTAATAGAAGTAAACTGAAATAAACTAAAGAAAATTTTAAAGTGCTGTTAAAAAAACGCTTCATTAACGTTGTGAATTTAAATAGTTAATTAAAAACACAAATTATTCTAATACAAAATAATAAATATCATCATCACCTTTACCTTTTGGACGTCTAGACGAGAAGTAGCCTTTAGTTCCATCCTCATTTATGATATAGCAAAAATCATCGCTTCTGCTATTAATTGGTTGTTGTAAATTTTTTGGTTCTTCAGTTTCTGGATCAGCATTAAGATCATAACTATAAATATCTAATCCGCCAACTCCTCCAACACGATCTGAAGAAAAGTAAAGGATATTATCTTTGCTCACAAAAGGAAACATATCCTTCCTAGGAGAATTAATTTTTTTACCTAAATTTTCTACCTTACCGTACTCGCCGTTTCCTAAAATTTTTACTTTAAATAAATCAGTTTGACCATGAGCTCCATCTGCATTTGAAGTAAAATACATTGTAGAACCATCAGGACTTAAAGTGGCATGACCATAGTTGTAATTAGGTTTACAAAACGGTAATGGTTCAAAATTAGTCCAACCGCGTCCTTCTATATATTCTCCTCTTTGGATATTTAAATTAATTGATTTTAATTTTCTTTTATAGGATTTACCACGCTTCATGAAATTCGTAGTAATATACATGTATTTGCCATCATTACTAAAACCTGCACTAGAGGTATTAAACACAAATTTTTCAGACTTATTAAACTGCTCTGGATTGATGATTTCTCCATCGTCTGTCATTTCAGCTTCAAACATGGTAAAAATCAATCGCTTGTCTTGATCCCGTCTTGCTTTATTTCTGTTATCGAGCATATAAGACGTATAATAAACCTTGTTTCCTTTGTAGAATATAACTCCGTATTGACTTTTATCGTCGTTAATCTCTAAATTTTTAATCGTATAGGTTTGGGAAAACCCGAAATTTAGTGTCAATACTAAAATGATACTGCAAATAAACTTCATATTTTTAATATTTAAGATTAACTTTTTCTCCATTTTTTTGTCTCTTCAAAGACGTGTTCTAAAATGCTTTTATCTACTTCAGTAAAGTCTATACTTCTACGCTTCATAACGACTTCGGCTACTTCAAACGCTTTTTTAGTCAAATATGTTGTAAAGCCTGAATGCCCTCCCCACGAAAAACTTGGAATGAAATTTCTAGGAAATCCGCTTCCGAAGATATTAGTACTAACTCCAACAACTGTGCCTGTATTAAACATCGTATTTATACCACACTTACTGTGATCTCCCATAATAAGGCCGCAAAATTGTAAGCCTGTTTTTGCAAAACCTTCGGTCTCGTAATCCCAAAGTCTTACTTCTGCATAATTATTTTTTAAATTAGAATTATTAGTATCTGCACCCAGGTTACACCATTCTCCTATAACCGAATTCCCTAAAAACCCATCATGACCTTTATTAGAATAACCAAAAATAACAGAGTTATTTACCTCACCTCCAACTTTACTATGAGGCCCAATAGTCGTTGGTCCATATATTTTAGCTCCCAATTTCACAGTCGCATGCTCGCAAAGAGCAAAAGGACCTCTAATTAAGCTCCCTTCCATCACCTCTGCATCTTTTCCAATATAAATGGGACCAGAGCTAGCATTTAAGGTTACAAATTCTAGTTTTGCGCCTTCTTCTATAAAGATATGTTCTGCTCCAAGAACATTACAAGAATTAGGGATGGGTTGAGATTGCCTGCCTTCTGTAAGCAAATCAAAATCGGCTTGTATAGCGTCTCCATTAGTCACAAAAATATCCCAAGAATGTTCTATTTTTAATATCGTCTCGTTATAAGCAATGGCTTCATAGTTTTCAAGATTGATATTGTTCTGAGGGTCTGTTGTATAAAAGGCAATCATATCTTCTCCTGAAAACACAGCTTGATTCTCTTTTAATACTTTAATACTTTCAACTAATTTCTTATTAGGCAAGACAGATGCATTAATCATTACATTTTCATCCATCGCCACCATAGGATACTTTTCAGATAAATAGTCTTCTGTAATAGTCGTAATGGTGCCACCTAAATGCATCTCCCATTTTTCTCTAATAGTAAGAATGCCTACTCTAAGATCTGCAACGGGTCTTGTAAATGTAAAGGGCAACAGATTGTTACGTGATGGACCATCAAAAAGAATGTAATTCATATCAAAGGTTGAAGTTATAATTAGAAGCTAAATACAATTATTCAACTTTTAATTTGGATTATATATCAAAAGTAAATTAATTATAGAAAACAAAAAAGCCTTCGAGAAAAATCTTGAAGGCTTTGTAATTATAATAACTCTAAGTTTATTTACTAAACTTAGCGTATTTAGTTTTGAATTTATCAATACGACCTGCAGTATCTACTAATTTAGATTTACCGGTGTAAAATGGGTGAGATGTTCTAGAAATTTCCAATTTGACTACTGGATACTCAACACCATCAACGTCAATTGTTTCACTAGTCTCAGCAGTAGATTTAGTTAAGAACACGTCTTCATTAGACATATCTTTGAAAGCTACTAATCTATAATTTTCTGGATGTATTCCTTTTCTCATCTCTTTATTCTTTAAAATTCCTTACTATTTTGGAGGTGCAAATTTAAGTAATTTTTGTAAATTACCAAGAAATTAATTCTTTTTTCTTTGGAAAAAAAATGTAACAATCTCAAACAAATATATACTAACTAAATACATTAACTAAACTATCACCTTTTATTATGGAAAAATCATTAAAATCAACCGCTATTAATTATGGTATTTATCTTGGATGTGGATTAGTAATTTACACCGTACTTGGGTATATCATTGATATTGAATTACTGGTAAATTTTTGGATAAATCTATTAATTCTTCCCCTTGTAATAATAATTATCGGAGTAATTTCTAGTGCAAAAGCAAGAAACCTATTAGGAGGCTTTATTAATTTTAAGCAAGCATTTACAGCTTATTTTATTCCTGTAGCTCTTGGTATCATAATAAGTACTCTTGTATCTGTTGTTCTATTTAATTATATTGATCCAGATTCTGCAGAGTACCTAAAAGAATTAACCATGAAGAAGTCTATTGCATTTATGGAAAACATGGGAGCTCCTCAGGCAGAGATTAATAAAGCCATAGAAACAATGGAAAGCCAAGACTCATATGCTATTGGTACTCAATTGAGATCATTGGCACAGGGTTTACTCTTTTTTACAGTCATAGGACTTTTGGTTGGTCTAATAATGAAAAAGAAAGACCCAAACTTAGCTTAAATAAAATCCCTATTTTTGAACTGTAAAATTTTGAAACTTATTAGATGGATATATCAGTAGTCATTCCACTACTTAACGAACAAGACTCATTAACAGAATTACACGATTGGATAGCAAAAGTCATGCAGTCCAATAGTTTTTCTTATGAAATCATTTTTATAGATGATGGTAGTACAGATGATTCTTGGGCAACCATAATGGCACTATCTAAAAAAGATGAGAGTGTTAAAGGTATTAGATTTATCAAAAACTTTGGTAAGTCCCAAGCGCTACATGCTGGTTTTGCCAAAGCAGAAGGTGTTGTTATTATCACTATGGATGCTGATCTACAAGATAATCCTGAAGAAATCCCAGAACTCTATAACATGATTGTTGTAGATAAATTTGATTTGGTATCTGGATGGAAAAAGAAACGTTATGACTCTGTAATTTCTAAAAACTTGCCTTCTAAATTATTCAATTGGGCAGCACGACGAACATCAGGAGTAAAACTGAATGATTTTAATTGCGGTCTCAAAGCATACAATATCAATGTCGTTAAAAACATAGATGTTAATGGGGAAATGCATCGCTATATTCCCGTGCTTGCTAAAAATGCGGGTTTCACAAAAATTGGAGAGAAAGTCGTCAAGCATCAAGCTAGAAAATATGGTGAAACGAAATTTGGAATGGATCGCTTTGTAAATGGTTTTTTAGATTTAATAACCATTTGGTTTTTATCTCGTTTTGGAAAACGACCAATGCACTTATTTGGCGCTTTAGGTGTGATCATGTTTGCTATTGGATTCGTATTTGCCGTGTATCTAGGTTTAGATAAATTATTCTTAAATACAAATGGACGACTCATTACAGAACGCCCACAATTCTATATCGCTTTAACCACAATGGTTTTAGGGTCTCAGTTTTTTATTGCCGGTTTTCTAGGTGAACTTATTCTTCGCTCCAAACGCGATAGCAGTCGCTATTTAATCAAACAGGAACTTAACTTTTAAGCTACCCCATCAATTAAAATTTATTAAACGATTCACAATTATTGAATTACGTATTTTTACATTATAAATTTAGGATATGACACATATTGAACCTCAACTCTTAGAACGCGTAAATACATGGTTAACGCCAACTTTTGACCAAGAGACTCAAAACCACATAAAAGATTTAATGGCCAATAACCCAACTGATCTCAAAGAGAGTTTTTATAAAAATCTCGAATTTGGAACCGGAGGAATGCGAGGTATTATGGGAATTGGCACTAACCGAATCAATAAATACACACTAGGAAAAAACACCCAAGGATTGAGTAATTATATGAAAACTCAATTTCCTTCAGAACCTTTAAAAGTGGCAATCGCTTACGATTGTAGACACAATAGTAAAACATTAGCAAAAGTAGTCGCAGATGTGTTTTCTGCTAACGGAATTCAGGTCTATCTATTCGAAGATTTACGTGCAACTCCAGAATTATCATTTGCTGTAAAGCATTTAAATTGTCACTGCGGAATTGTATTAACAGCTTCTCACAATCCTCCAGAATACAATGGCTACAAGGTATACTGGCAAGATGGTGGACAATTAGTACCACCAGAAGATGCAGAAATTATAACAGAAATAAATAGATTAGCTTACAATGAGATAAAATTTGAAGCTAATGATGATAAGATTGAATATATTGGTAAAGCTGTTGATGATGTTTTTATTACTGAGTCTGTTAAAAACGGAAGTTTTGACACCTCATCAGAAGCTAGAGAAAATCTAAATATTGTTTTCACCTCACTACACGGGACATCTATTACAGTCGTTCCAGAAACATTAGAACGAGCAGGTTACACCAATGTTCATCTTGTTGAAGAGCAACGGGAACCTAATGGTAATTTCCCTACCGTTGTTTCTCCAAACCCAGAAGAGCCTGAAGCTTTAAGAATGGCTATAGAATTAGCAGCTAAGGTTGATGGTGATATTGTTATCGGTACAGATCCAGATTGTGATCGTTTGGGTGTTGCCGTTCGTAATTTAGAAAATCATTTAGTGATTCTCAACGGAAATCAAACCATGCTTTTAATGACTGATTTTCTTTTAAAACAATGGAAAAATTCTAATAAAATCAATGGTAATCAGTTTTTAGGTTCAACCATAGTTTCTACGCCAATGATGTCTGTTCTGGCAGAAGCTTATAACGTAGAGTGTAAAATTGGTTTGACCGGTTTTAAATGGATTGCTAAAATGATAAAAGATTTCCCTACCATGGATTTTATTGGTGGTGGAGAAGAAAGCTTTGGATTTATGGTTGGTGACTTTGTTAGAGATAAAGATGCTGTAACCTCGACCCTATTAGCCTGCGAAATTGCTGCTCAAGCAAAAGCAAAGAATACAACCATGTATGAGACTTTAATAGATTTATATGTAGCTCATGGCTTTTACAAAGAACGCTTAGTATCTATCACTAAAAAAGGAATTGAAGGCGCCAACGACATCAAACAAATGATGATTGATGCTCGCGAGAACCCTTTAACCTCCCTTAATGGATCTAAAGTGGTTAGAGTTGAAGATTATCAATTATCTATCGTAAAAGATTTGATTAATGAGAAATCAAGCAAAATTGATATTCCAAAATCTAATGTTTTAATTTATTATACTGAAGACGGAAGCAAAATAGCATTGCGACCAAGTGGCACAGAACCAAAAATAAAGTTTTATATAAGCGTTAATACAAAATTAGATACTGTAGCTGCTTTTAAAACTACGGAACAACTATTGGAAAACAGAATTGACGACATACTAAAGGATATGAAACTTAATTAATGGACTATATAAAAAAGCTTTCTAAATTTATAGTACCCTATAAACGATACGCGATACTAAACATTATTTGCAATGTGTTTTATGCGCTGTTTAGCACATTGGCTATGCTATCGCTTATGCCAATGATAAATGTATTATTTGGAGAGAGTGAAAAGGTTTATAAAAAACCAATTTACAAAGGCTTAGAAGAACTGAAAGACTACGCAGAAAATTCTCTAAACTATTTCGTGACCACCACCACAGATGTTCATGGGCCTCAACGTGCGTTACTATATATGATAATTCTTATTATTAGTTTATTTCTTCTAAAGAATCTATTTAATTATTTAGCATTATTTTTTATCACATTTTTAAGAAATGGAGTCCTTAGAGATTTAAGAGATAACATTTATGAAAAGGTTATTACATTACCTATTTCATATTATTCTGAAAAGAAAAAAGGTGATATTATCGCTAGAATCTCTGGAGATGTTAACGAAGTAAAAAATTCAATGCTATCTGTTCTAGAGCTTATCGTAAAAGAACCTTTAACCATACTTTTTGCGGTTGTAACTATGTTTTTTTTATCAGTAAAATTGACAATTTTCGTTTTCGTATTCATTCCTGTAGCAGGATTTATTATATCCCGAATTGGTAAAAGCTTGAAAAGAAAATCTGATAAAGTTCAAAAGGAACAAGGCGTTTTCCTATCAACTTTAGAAGAAACCTTAGGAGGACTTAAAGTGATAAAAGGCTTTAATTCTGAAAAACGCTTCCTAGGTAAATTTCAAGAATCTACAAATCGCTTTTTTGACTTTTCAAATACATTAATGAATCGACAAAATTTAGCATCACCCACAAGCGAGTTTCTTGGCATTGCAACTATAGCAGCTCTTCTTTGGTATGGAGGAAATATGGTTATGGTTGAGCAAACGTTAACTGGCGGTTCATTTATAGCGTATATGGCATTATCCTATCAAATACTGACACCCGCAAAAGCTATAAGTAAAGCAAGCTACCAGGTAAAAGCAGGAAATGCTGCGGCAGAGCGTGTTCTAGAAATTTTAGATACTACGAGTAGTTTAGACGATAAACCAGACGCCATTGTGAAACCTGATTTTACTTCGGAAATAAGCATCAATAACATCTCATTTAAGTATGAAGATGATTTAGTCCTTAAAAACTTTTCTATAAAAGTCCCTAAAGGAAAAAGCGTTGCACTTGTTGGACAATCTGGAAGCGGGAAATCTACGATTGCAAATCTCGTTACTCGTTTTTATGATGTCAATGAAGGTCATATCTCTATTGATGACCAAGATATAAGAACCATAACAAAACATTCATTACGTAATTTAATGGGACTGGTTACACAAGATTCTATACTATTTAATGATACAGTAAAAAACAATATTCTTTTAGGAAAAGAAAATGCTACAGATGAAGAGGTCATAGCTGCCTTAAAAATAGCCAATGCTTGGGAGTTTGTTAAAGACCTCCCTAAAGGAATTGAAACCAATATTGGTGATGCTGGCGGGAAATTGTCTGGCGGACAAAAACAACGTCTCAGTATAGCGAGAGCTGTTTTAAAGAATCCACCCATTATGATTCTAGATGAAGCAACCTCAGCATTAGACACAGAAAGTGAACGTTTAGTGCAAGAAGCTTTAGAGAATATGATGAAAAACAGAACGTCAATTATTATTGCGCATCGTTTATCAACTATTCAAAATGCAGATGAAATTATTGTAATGCATAAAGGAGAAATTGCAGAACAAGGTACTCACAATGAGCTTATTGCTAAAAATGGTGTTTATAAAAAGTTAGTAGGTATGCAAAGTTTTGAATAACTTAAATTCCTGAACCTAGTTACCGATAAGTATTACATGATAAACAAAGAAAAGGATGCTCCGTTAGGTGGCATCCTTTTCTGTTCTATTACCATCATTTGGGGACAATAGTAATAGTTAAGTAGGTAAGGCTGAGACAAACATAAATAAAATAAATGGACAAAACAAGAAAAAAGCGTATTTCGTCGTAATTAATTTACACTTTATCGATGTTTTTATATTTAAATTATTGATTATCAACACTTTAAATAATGTATTTTTTTTCATTAAACTTTCTGTAAATTCATAGGTCTAAAGTAAAACTCCTTTTATTGGATAACGAACATCATTTTATACAACGACTTACACACCCAGCTTCAAAAGAGGCAGCCTATAAAGAGCTATTATCATTGTATAAGGAGCGTCTATACTGGCATATTAGACATATAGTTAAATATCATGACGATGCAGATGATGTGCTCCAAAACACATTTATCAAGGTTTATAAGAATATTGATAATTTTAAAGGAAATAGTAAATTGTTTTCATGGATGTACCGAATTGCTTCTAATGAATCCATAACACACCTCAACAAAAACGCTAAGCGACTACATATCAATAATGAAGAAACCCAAGAGTATTTGATTAATAATTTAAAAGCAGATGTGTATTTTGAAGGCGATGATATCCAATTAAAATTACAGCAAGCCATTGCCAAATTACCAGAAAAGCAACAACTGGTTTTTAATATGAGATACTTTCAAGACATCAAATACAAAGACCTATCAGACATTTTAGAAACAAGCGAAGGTGCGCTTAAAGCCTCGTATCATATTGCTGTAAAAAAAATTGAAGCTTATTTAACCCAAGATTAAACCAATTACAGACTTTTAAGTCTTATACACATGAAAGAGAAAGAATTATATACCATTAAAACTTCAGGGTTTAAAGTGCCTAAAGATTACTTTTCACAAGTTGAAGAGCAAATTCTTAGTGAGGTACAATTAAAGAGTACCGTTGATGTCTCTGGCTTTGATGTTCCAGATTCTTATTTTGAATCTTTGGAGAACAAAATCTTTCTAAAATTAGAAGAGGAACAGGACGTAAAAGTCATACCTTTATTTAGTTGGAAAAAAGTAATGTATGTTTCTGCAATAGCAGCGTGTTTGGTTCTAATGTTTAATGTGTTTTATAACGCTTCGGAAACTATAACTTTTGATTCTTTAGAAACCGCCTCTATTGAAAACTACTTAGAGCAAGAAGATTACACAAGCTATGAATTAGCGTCCCTTTTAACCGAAGACGAACTTAACATTAACAATTTTACAGATACTGAAATTTCAGAAGAATCTCTCGAAGATTACCTGTTTGATCAATCTAATATTGAAGATTTAATACTACAATAATTATTATGAAAAAAATCACTTTAACACTCCTATTCATTGCCATCACAGTGAGTGCTTTTTCCCAAGGAAAAGAAAAAAGGGAACGCATAAAATCCTTAAAAATAGCTTTCATTACTGAAAAATTAGCGCTAACCGAAACTGAGGCCCAAAAGTTCTGGCCAATCTATAATGCACATGAAACCAATATTAAGGCCTTACGACAAGACTCACGTCAAAATCGAAAAGATGCAGATATAGAATCTATGAGTGAAGCAGACGCGAAATCTATGATTGATAAGATGCTCATTTTAGAACAGAAAAAACTGGAATTAAGAAAACAATTTACAACCGATTTAATAACCGTTATTCCTGCGAAAAAAGTGATTCTACTCAAAATCTCTGAGGACGAATTCAATAGACGTATGTTTAATGAAATGAGAAAACGAAAAGGCAAGCGAAAAGAATAATAGAGCTACTCTCTAAACGATAACTTAGCAATGCGTTTATTTCCTGCTGCGTACGCCACACTATCATTTAAAAACCTGATGGTATAAAAACCTTCGTCACTTAAATGCGTCCAAGAGGCTCCAGCACTACTGGAGTAATCAATACCATTAAAACCCACAGCGACCAATTCTTTTGCATTTGAATTTGGCACATATTGCACACAACTTCTATAACCTGGAGATTGGTTTGGAGCAGCAAGCTGCCATGTTTTACCACCATCTCGTGTTCTTATTTTATTTGCGCTACTATCTGCTGCTTTTGTATAATCGCCTCCAATAGCAAAACCATTGTTCTCATCATAAAAATCTAGGGAATACATTCCTGTAGTTTCTAAACCCTGTACAATTGGTGTCTCATAAACTTCCCACGTTTTACCTTTATCTGGAGAATACATTATTCTACTTGCTTTTCCTCCTGTTGCGACCCAAGTCTTGTCTCCAACAATTGCAATATTAGAATCACTTGCCGCAAAAGCTGCTTCCCCTTCTTTTGCTTTTGGCAAATTATCACATGACAATTTTGTCCAAGTTCTTCCGCCATCACGTGTGATGATGACACTCATACAATCATCTGTTGGGTCACCAATGGCAATGCCTTCATCGTCATTCCAAAACTCCATAGAATCGTAAAATGCTTTTGGGTGATTTTCTTGATAGACAATTGGCCAACTTTCCTCTTCTGAAACCTTAATCACAATAGCAGGAGAACCAATCCCCATAGCAAAAGTGCTTTTTTTTGTTTTTGCTACAGATCTAAAATTTGGAATAGAATCTTTATTAAAATTAAACGTATGAAAAATTCGAGCTACTAACTCTTCCTTATGATTCAAATCTATATCTATGAATCTATCTTCATGAATATAGCCAAAATCTCCCTTTGATGAAGCAAAAACCCCAACTCCATCTTTATCAACTTCTAAAGCTCTAACATTCAAAGTAGAATCTTGAAGTATTATTTCAATCTCAACTTTTGAAAAACGTTTCCCAACTGGTTCATAAATAAATTTATTAGCTCTAAACAATCCGCAGCTTCCTAAACCTATAATTAATAATGGACCTAATATTAAAACCAAAATTCTTTTCATAACATCTAATTTGAAGTATGTCCTTAAAAATAGAAAAGCTTCATGACATAATCATGAAGCTTCTCAAAAAATCAACATTAAACTATCAATCAATCTTTCGTTGTAGAGTTTTTACATCTGCTATTAATTGCTGAACTGCGGTTTTATTTAAGCCATTATAAATTCCTCTTATATGTCTGTTTTGATCTATGAGTACAAAGTTTTCGGTATGAAGAAAATCTTCATCTGTTTTATCAAGTCCTAAATCATCTTCTGCGAAATAAGATTGTCTCCCTAAGTCATAAATTTGTTTTCTATCTCCCGTTACTAAATGCCATTTACTATTAATGATGCCTTTATTCTCTGCATATTGTTTTAGGGTTGGTACAGAATCGGTTTCTGGAGTAACAGAGTGTGACAGCAACAAAATCTCGTCATCATCTAAAAATTCATCCTGAAGCACTTTCATATTGGCTGTCATTTTTGGGCAAATGCCTGAACAGGTTGTAAAGAAAAAATCTGCAACGTAGATTTTGTTTTCAAATGTTTTTTCTGATACTGTTTCTCCTAATTGATTAGTTAAATTAAAAGATGGGATTGTATGAAAACTTTTTAAGTTCTCATCGTCTCCATCCAACCAATTTGGCGTAAATGTTGCCTCAGCATAATACGGTAACGCATCTACTCTACTTGTCTTTTCTTGTGTTTTAGTTTCTTTACATCCAACAATCGTAAAAAACAACAAGCAACTAAATATACTATTAATTTTGTACAATTTCATCTTCTAATTGAAAGCAAAGACTGGCACGTTTTAATCCAAAAATTCGTTCGTTTTTTGCTTCGTAGTTATTATATATTTTTCCGTTATCTCTCCAAGCTTTTTGCAAGCCTTCTTCTTTACCATTAACGATGGTCATTTGTTTAAACAGATTTCCAGATTTATACCATTGTAATTGGATTCCGTTAACGATGCCATTATTGTAGTTTGCTTCGGAACGTAATTTTCCATCTTTCCACCAGGATTTTGCTGTGCCTTCTTGAAGTCCGTTATTATAATTTGCTTCAAAACTTAATGTTCCGTCAGGAAACCATTTTTTGTATAGTCCATGACGTTTTCCATTTTTATGCTCAATTGTTTCAGCCTTTACAATTTCAGAATAAAACACCTCTGAAACACCAGTAAAGGGTTGATTGTTATAATACATCAACCCTAAATTTGGTTTTAACTCTAACTCACTCTTATTAATTGTAATATAATCTGTCGTACCTTCTGCAGCTTCTGCAAACGCCATAGGTTTCTGTGCTTCCTTTTGACAGGAAACAATAATCAACAGACTTAGGCATAAAGCTGTTTTACTGAATATTACTTGGAGTTCCTTGATAGTCACCTGGGAATAAAATATAATATTGGTTTAAATATAATTCGTTTTGAATGTGGTAGTGATATTCTGATGCACCATCACTATGTTGTGTTGTACTTGTGTGACCTCCAGATGCATCTAAATCACTTGGATAATCGTTTGTTGAGTTACATTTCCTTCCGTAGATAAAAAACCCATCAGCGATAATTCCGATTAATTTATCGTCATCGTTAGACCAAGCTTTCGTTTCTAAATGGTAGTGGTAACTCTGTGGTCCTGTGTGTGCTGCTGTATAATCTAATGAACCCACTGCATTGTCTAAAGGTATGTTTGGACCTTCTTCGTCATTATAAATCATTGACCCAGAAATTGCAATACCTATTGGACCAAGTCCTGTTGAAGTTGAGCTAGAGGCTAATGCAGGATTTCCAGATACAGTTAAAGAGTAAGACCCATTAAAATCGTCTATATTTCCTGGAGCCATTTGTGCATAAGATGTCACTGTTGGTTCTACAAATAAAGGATGATTCTCTGCAGCTGCTGGTGTAACTAGCGTATTTCCCATTGGATCAACAGCTGAACGCTCTGTAGTATTTGACCAATAAGGTGATGTATGATTTGGCAAACCATTACTTTCTATTACAACATTAGAACCACTTAACATGATATCTGTGTTATCTGCATCAAACTCTGCAAATGCTAAGTGCAAGGTTGCTGGTGTAGTTTCAGTATCTGTTGTAATGCTGAAAGAGGCTGTTGAAGTTCCTCCATTTCCATCTGAAGCTACAATAGATCCAGAATATGAAGTAGAATTGGTTAAACCAGAAAAGGTATAATTTTGAGTTGATAAATTAGTAGCTAATTCTGATCCATCTAAGTTTACAGTATACGTTACTATATCTCCATCATCATCTGTTGCTTGTGTCCAGTTTATTGTTGCTCCTGAGGTTGACGTTGAACTCACTGCAACTGTAAATGTCGAAGGTGCTTGATTTTCTCCATCTCCATCTCCATTTCCAGAATCATCATTACTTGAACAAGCCCAAAACACTGTGGATACTGATAGGATTACTAATAGAATTTTAAAATAGTTTTTCATTGATTACTTATTAATTAGTTATTGTTATATGTATAGATGCGGTTTTAAAATAAAACTTGTGACTTATTCATATTCTTCTTAAAAAAAGCTTCGCAATCTCTCATTAAGCTTTAAAACCAACCAATCAAATTTTATTTCTTTTTCGTTCTTTACGTTCTGGTTTTGGAGCATCTTCCAATTCCTTTTTTGTAATATAGCCATCTTCATTAGTATCAATTTCTGTAAAATTATCTTTTAAAGGCCCCTTAACTTCTGCTTTTGAAAGTTGACCATCTTCGTTTTTATCCATTTCTTTTAATAATTGCTTAAACGTTGGTGGTTCTTTTATTTCTTGTCGGTCTTGAGATTGTCCGAAGGAATAATTTGACATAAATAATGCTATCCCAAATACTAATACTACCGTTTTTAATGTGTTACTTTTCATCTTTTTAAATTTTAATGTTATCTACTTTTAGATGTCATATCATTAAAGAACTTGTGGCAACCCTTGTTAAATAAAACACAAAAAAAAGACCTTCAAAAAATGAAGGTCTTTTTAGCTTTAATAAAAAATATTTCTATTATTCGGGTTTTCGAGGCATTTCAGGTCCTCGATTATCAAATTTACGCGCGTTTTTAATAATGGCACTAAACTCTTCTTTCTGTTGTTCATTACACAACTCGTACATGCGTCGTAATCTAGAAAATAATTCTTTCTCCTTTAGTTGTTCCTTTTCAGAAATTACAGTAATTAGGCTATCAATTGTAGACTGGTTTATGGACGTTGCAGTAATTTTCTTAAACAATTCATTTTTAACCGATTTTACATCATCGCCAATATCTCTCATATTATGATGATGTGTTGTTTCCAATGCTTTAAACTGTTGTAATTGGTTGTCGTTAAAACCTAACTCTTTTGCAATAAAATCACTAGATTCTTTTGGGCTCTTGTGATCTGGTCTTCCTATATAATTAAATAAAAAAAAACCGTTCATCATGATTAGAACTATAAGTAAGAGGTATAAGGTGTTATTTTTTTTCATGGCAATTAATTAAATAATGAAGTTTCAGATTCTATAGTTAATCCATAATCTGAAGCAAAACTAGACATTGATTCGTTATAATTTGTAGTTTTTATTTCTCTTACTGCATAGACGTTGAAAAATAAAACACAAACCAAAGTTGCTAATTGAATTTTTGGTGTAAACCAGCTCCAAACGTTTGTTTTCACTTCGCGTTCAGCAAACAAACGTTGCATTGTCTTGTCTTTAAAAAACGGAGATATATGAGTTTCATTGATAGTGTCTGCACTATTTAAAACCAAATCAATTTTATCCTGTATGTTACTATTTGTTTCCATTGTATTATATTAGATGTGAAAATTTCACAAAACTTGTCCTAATTGTCATTTTTATAAAAATTTTCTAATAAACGTTGTAAATTCTTTTTAGCTCGAAACATTAACGATTCCACAGAAGAGACACTTTTTTCGATGATTTCGCTAATTTCTTGATAATTCTTACCATCTACCTTATGTAATGTGAATACTATTTTTTGGGCTTCAGGTAATTGATTAATAGCATAAAAAAGAGTTTCACTAGTTTCCTTATTCTCTAAAACTATCCCAGGATGACTCATTTCAGTAAAATACTTAGTTTTATCAATTTCAAAATTATATCCCGAAAGCGATTGTAAAAATGCAAATCTCTTTTTTGTATTTCGCTTTCTAATAAACTCTAAACATTTATTGGTAGTGATCTTATATATCCAAGTTGATAGTCTAGACTGACCTTTAAAATTACAAATAGAATTAAATACCTCCACAAAAACCTCTTGAGCTATATCTTCTGCATCTTCTCTATTAGGAACAAAGGATATACATGTAGCAAATACTTTTTGCTGAAAATCATCTAAAAGCTTATTATAGGAAGCCCTGGTTTGATTTTTTAATTGCGTTATAAATTCAGTTTCTGACAAAAACAGGTGGTTAAATATTACATAATAAGGTTTAGATGCTATCCAAAAATAAAACTTGTGTGAAATTTGAATTTATTTTCAGAAGATAACAATTTTTAGAGTCTTTTATATATCAACTTTTAATGTACCTTTGCATGCCTAATTTTTTTATAATGCGTTTACACAGAAATTTATGCTTTGCAGTCATCGACGGATTAACATTAATCCTTAACGAAGGCAAATATGCAGACAAAGTAATTCAACAACTCCTTAAGCGTGACAAGCGTTGGGGAAGTCGCGATCGCGGTTTTGTTGCAGAGACCGTTTATGATATTGTAAGATGGAAACGTTTATATACAGAAATTGCAGAAGTCAAAGCGCCTTATGACAGAGAGAATATTTGGCGAATATTTGCAGTTTGGGCAACGTTAAGAGGCATAAAATTACCAGACTGGAGTTATTTTGAAAATACGCCTTCAAGAAAAATAAAAGGCCGTTTTGATGAACTCTCTAAAACTCGAAAATTTAAAGAATCCATACCAGATTGGTTAGATGAATTAGGTGTAAAAGAATTAGGAGAATCTGTTTGGACTAAAGAAATTACAGCTTTAAACGAACAAGCAGATGTTATTTTAAGAGTAAATACCCTTAATACAACAAAAGATAAATTACAGTCGCTTTTATTTGATGATGGTATTGATACAGAAAGTATCAAAGGTTATCCAAATGCGCTTAAACTTAAAGAAAGAGCGAATGTCTTTCAAACTGAATCTTTTAAAAATGGTTTCTTTGAAGTACAAGATGCATCGTCACAATTAGTAGCAGAATTTCTAGATGTAAAGCCTGGAATGAGAGTCGTTGATACTTGTGCTGGTGCTGGTGGAAAAGCACTTCACCTGGCGTCGTTAATGGAAAACAAAGGTCAAGTTATCGCTTTAGATATTTATGCTCATAAATTAAATGAGCTTAAACGAAGAGCAAAACGCAATGGTGCCTGGAATATAGAAACACGACCAATAGAATCTACTAAAGTTATAAAAAAACTATATGATAAAGCAGATCGTGTTTTAATTGACGCCCCTTGCTCTGGCCTAGGTGTCTTACGACGAAATCCTGATGCTAAATGGAAATTACAACCAGAATTTATTGAAAACATTAAGGCTACACAACAAGAGATTTTACAACAATACTCTAGAATCGTAAGAGATGGTGGAAAAATGGTTTATGCTACATGCTCAATTCTCCCCTCAGAAAACAAAGAGCAAGTTGATAAATTTTTAACATCTGATTCAGGAAAAGATTTTACCTTTGTAAAAGATAAAAGCATTTTGTCACATAAAACGGGATACGATGGATTTTACATGGCTTTATTAGAAAAGAAAATACTTAAATAAAATAATACCCAATATATGAAACAATTTTACACATTATTATTTGCTTTTATAACCTCATTTGCTTTTGCACAATTAACACCTCCAACAGATTTACAATCTTATTATGGAAGTCAAGTAAACACTACAGGTCTTGCACTAAAAAGCGAACTCATTGATTTAACAATAGACAATCATGTTAATTTTTTAACCTATAGCCAAGTATGGGTGGCTTCTAGAATTACAGACGTAGATCCAGATAATTCAGATAACGTCATTTTACTTTATGGATATAATGATACTGATGGAAATGTAACGACAGACCGTTCTAGAGGTAAATTTGACAATGGTGGTGATGTTGGTGATTGGAACAGAGAACATGTGTACCCAAGATCTTTAGCAAACCCAAGTCTTGTTACAAATCCACCTGGCCCAGGAACTGACGCTTTGATGCTCAGACCTAGTGATGTCCAAAGAAATGGTGCAAGAGGTAATCAGAGATTTGCAGATAAAAGCTCAGGTCAATATCCTAATGGAGAGTCCGGAGATGCAAATGGTGGATGGTATCCTGGAGATGAATGGAAAGGTGATTGTGCACGTATCATAATGTATATGTATTTACACTACGGTACTCAATGTCTGCCATCTAATGTTGGTATTGGAAGTAACGCTTCTACTCCTGATGATATGATCGACTTGTTTTTAGAATGGAACGCTGAAGATCCAGTTTCAGATATAGAAATCACACGTAATGACTGGCATGGAGATGCAAGTAATGGAAGTCTTGCGCAAGGAAATAGAAATCCATTTATTGATAATCCTTATTTAGCAACTGTAATTTGGGGAGGACCAAATGCTCAAGACAGGTGGGAAAATCTTTCTGTAACAGACTTCGAACAAGTAACACTTAAGATGTATCCAAATCCAGCAAATGGAAATGAAGTAACTATCATTTCTAATCAAGAATTAGCTGCAGAAGTTTACGATATCTTAGGTAAGAGAGTAAAAGTTCAAAATATAACTGCAAATCAAAAGAAATTAAATGTCTCTGGATTAGCAAAAGGCATCTATATTGTAAGACTTAGTTCTGAAAACGGAATTATCACTAAAAAGCTTATCAAGCAATAACATATAATTACGTATTAAAAGAGCGCTTCTAATCACTGAAATTATCTCAGTTTAGAAGCGCTCTTTTTTTGGTTAATAAAACGTGAATAACTCTAAATTTTCAATACTAATAACCCGTTAGAATATAGCTAAAAAGTGTAAATTTGGAAATTCAGAAAACACAACTAAATACGATATAATGATTCATTTCTTCGGAAACCAAAACAGTAAAGTATTTGCTGTTCAAGCAACAAAAGAATTATCAGCACAAACCATAGCTAAGTTGACGTGGTTATTTGGCAACCAACCAAAACTAGAACAAGCATCTCTCGATGCTTTTTTTGTTGGCCCACGTGCAGCGATGATTACACCTTGGAGTACAAATGCTGTTGAAATTACACAAAACATGGGTGTTATAGGCATTATTCGTATTGAGGAGTTTAAAAACTGCAAGGAGAACTTTGATGGTTTTGACCCAATGATTTCTGAACCATATAACGGTTTAAATCAAGCGTCATTTACAATTGACATCCAACCAGAAAGCATACTTAATATTGAAAATATCTCAGCTTATAATCAACAAGAAGGATTAGCTTTAAATGATGAAGAAATAGAATACCTTGAAGGTGTTTCAAAAAAGATTGGCAGACCTTTAACCGATTCTGAAGTTTTTGGATTCTCCCAAGTCAATTCTGAGCACTGTCGTCATAAAATATTTAATGGCACTTTTGTTATTGATGGAGAAGAGCAAACGACTTCCTTGTTCCAAATGATAAAAGAAACATCTAAGCAATTTCCTAATGATATTGTTTCTGCATACAAAGATAATGTTGCTTTTATTAAAGGCCCAAAAGTGGAACAATTTGCTCCTAAAACAGCAGATAAGCCAGACTTTTATCAAACAGAAGATTTCAATTCGGTAATCTCTATCAAAGCCGAAACACATAACTTCCCAACTACAGTAGAACCCTTTAATGGCGCTGCAACTGGAGCTGGAGGAGAAATTAGAGATAGACTTGCTGGCGGCAAAGGCTCTTTACCATTAGCAGGAACAGCAGTGTATATGACTTCCTATTCACGTTTGGAAGAAAAGAGACCTTGGGAACAAAAGTTTGAAGCTAGAGACTGGCTATACCAAACTCCCGTTGATATTTTAATAAAAGCATCAAATGGAGCATCCGATTTTGGAAATAAATTTGGACAACCTTTAATTACAGGTTCTGTATTAACTTTTGAGCATAATGAAAACCCCTCTTCAAGCTCCTCAAAACCTAGAAAACTGGGTTATGATAAAGTGATTATGCAAGCCGGTGGAATTGGTTACGCAAAAGCAGAACAAGCTTTAAAAGACACACCTAAAAAAGGAGATAAAATCGTAATTCTTGGTGGAGAAAACTATAGAATTGGAATGGGTGGAGCTGCAGTTTCATCGGCAGACACAGGAGAATTTGCTTCAGGAATTGAATTAAATGCGGTGCAACGTTCTAACCCGGAAATGCAAAAACGTGCTGCAAATGCGATTCGTGGAATGGTAGAAAGTGAAGAAAACTTTATTGTCTCTATTCACGATCATGGTGCTGGAGGTCATTTAAATTGTTTATCAGAATTAGTAGAAGATACAGGTGGTAAAATCGATTTAGATAAATTACCTATTGGAGACCCAACGTTGTCGGCAAAAGAAATTATTGGTAATGAATCTCAAGAAAGGATGGGATTAGTAATTGCTAAAAAACATATAAATACCTTACAAAAAATTGCTGAGCGTGAGCGTTCGCCAATGTATACCGTTGGCGAGGTCACAGGAAACAATCGATTTACTTTTGAGTCAAAATCTAAAGGTGACAAACCTATGGATTTAGCTTTAGAAGATATGTTTGGATCTTCTCCTAAAACAGTTTTAAACGATAGCACAATCATAAGAAAATATAAAAACCCAAGATATAAGACTAAGAATTTACAAATCTATTTAGAGCAAGTCTTACAGTTAGAAGCTGTAGCATGTAAAGATTGGCTAACGAATAAGGTAGACAGATGTGTAGGTGGCAAAGTTGCTAAACAACAATGTGTTGGCCCTTTGCAGATTCCCTTAAATAATGTTGGTGTCATGGCCCTAGATTATAACGGAAAAGAAGGTATTGCAACAGCCATTGGTCACTCTCCTATTTCTGGTTTAATTCATCCAGAGGCAGGAAGCAGAAATTCAATTACAGAGTCTTTAACAAATATTATCTGGGCTCCTTTAAAAGATAATTTAGCATCTATTTCTTTATCTGCAAATTGGATGTGGCCTTGTAAAAACGAAGGGGAAGATGCGCGTTTATACAAAGCTGTAAAGGCCATTTCTGAGTTTGCTATTGATTTAGGAATCAATGTTCCAACTGGAAAAGATTCGTTGTCAATGAAGCAAAAATATCCTGATGGTGAAGTCATTTCTCCAGGAACCGTTATTATTTCGGCTGCAGCAAATTGCAATGACATCTCTAAAGTTATAGAACCTGTTTTAAAACTAAACGGAGGAAACATATACTATATTAATATTTCGCAAGATGATTTTAAATTAGGAGGAAGCTCTTTTAACCAAACCTTAAATACGATTGGAAATGAAGCTCCAGATGTCAAAAATGCTAACTTCTTAAAGAATACTTTTAATACAATTCAAAATCTAATTAAAGCAGATAAAATTTCTGCGGGTCATGATGTTGCCTCTGGCGGATTAATTACCACACTATTAGAAATGTGTTTTGCTGACAAAAATTTAGGAGCAGATTTTGATATTTCAAGTTTAAACGAAAAAGACTCTATAAACGTATTATTTGCAGAAAATGCAGGAATTGTTTTTCAAGCAGATAGCATGGTAGAAACAATTTTATTAGAAAACGATATTGAGTTTTTCAATATAGGATCTGTAAATAATTCAGAAACAGTAACCATCAAAAATAATGAAGATGCCTTCAGTTTTGATGTTTCTGAAATGAGAGATATTTGGTATAGAACATCTTTCTTATTAGATCAAAAACAAACTGCCAACGGTTTAGCAAAAAACAGGTTTGATAATTACAAGAAGCAACCTTTGCAATATACGTTTCCAAAACATTTCACAGGTAAACTTCCTGTCTATTCAAACACATCCCAAAAGCCAAAAGCGGCAATCATTAGGGAAAAAGGTTCAAATTCTGAACGTGAAATGGCAAATGCTATGTATTTAGCTGGTTTTGATGTAAAAGATGTTCATATGACAGATTTAATTTCTGGTCGTGAAACGTTAGAAGACATCAAGTTTGTTGGCGCTGTTGGCGGCTTTTCTAACTCAGATGTTTTGGGTTCTGCAAAAGGTTGGGCAGGCGCTTTTAAATACAATGCAAAAGCAAAAAAAGCTTTAAAAAACTTCTTTAAAAGAGAAGACACGTTATCTGTCGGAATTTGTAACGGCGCTCAATTATGGATGGAATTAGATTTAATTAATCCAAAACATAAAGTCCATGGAAAATTGATCCATAACGATTCTAAAAAACATGAATCTTCATTTACTTCTGTTAGAATTCAAGACAACAATTCAGTAATGTTATCAAGTTTAGCAGGAACGGAATTGGGTGTTTGGATTTCTCATGGAGAAGGAAAATTCAACTTACCAGAATCTGAAGAAAACTACAACATTGTTGCCAAATACAGCTATGAAGGGTATCCAAATAACCCAAATGGATCTGACTTTAACACAGCAATGCTATCTGACAAAACCGGAAGGCATTTAGTGACAATGCCACATATTGAGCGTTCAACGTTTCAATGGAACTGGGCAAATTATCCAGAAAACAGAAAAGATGAGATCTCCCCTTGGTTAGAAGCTTTTGTAAATGCTAGACTTTGGATTGAGAATAAAAACGTCTAGTTAATGGAGTTAAAGTTATGGCTGAATGCACATATTTAGCTCATTTTCTCTGCATTAATCAACAAAAAATACGGTCTTAAATAAAAGAGAAATACCACACGCAGATACGACTATTAGTGGTCAATTTTTTATATAGTCATTTGAAAATCCCCATTTATTCCTTATTTTGCATACCTACTAGCAATAACATATGAAAGAAGTAACACGCCTTTTTGATTTTCCTTATTATCAATTAAAACATAAACCAAACGATAAAGCGCTGGTTACTAAGTATGATGGCAAATGGGAAGCCATATCTACAAAAGAATATTTAGATAAATCGAATACGATAAGTAGAGCATTGTTGCGATTAGGCATTCAAAAAGATGATAAAATTGCAGTTATTTCTACAACAAATAGAACCGAATGGAATATTATGGATATTGGTATACTTCAAACGGGAGCTCAAAATATTCCAATTTATCCAACCATTTGTGCAGAAGACTATGAGTATGTTTTAAACCATAGCGAAAGTATATATTGCTTCGTTTCAGATGCAGAAGTATTAGAAAAGGTAAGGAAAGTTCAAGCAAATACAAGAATCAAAGAGGTCTATTCATTTAATCATATTGAAGGTTGCAAGCACTATTCAGAATTATTTGAATTAGGAAAAGATGAAAGTAATCAACAAGAAGTCGAAGCATGTAAAGATGCTGTAAAACCCCAAGACCTAGCCACTATAATTTATACCTCTGGAACTACTGGGAGGCCAAAAGGTGTGATGCTCTCTCACTGGAATATTACTAGTAATGCTTTGGACAGTTCACCGAGAGTACCTTTGGTAGAAGGAGAAAATCGTGTATTGAGTTTTTTACCAATATGCCATATTTTTGAACGCGTCTTAATCTACGTCTACCAATATGCAGGAACATCTATTTATTATGCTGAAGGCATTGACAAAATAGGTGATAATGCTAAAGAGATAAAACCAAATTTAATGAGTGTTGTGCCTCGATTACTAGAAAAAGTTTTCGATAAAATAATGCTTAAAGGTGAAGAACTATCAGGTATTAAAAAAGCACTTTTCTTTTGGTCTGTAAGCCTAGGAGAGCGCTGGGAACCTTATGGTGCCAATGGCGCTTGGTATGAATTTCAGCTCAAAATAGCCAACAAACTTATTTTTAGTAAATGGCGAGAAGCCTTAGGAGGAGAATTGGGAACAATGGTCTCGGGAAGTGCGGCACTTCAACCAAGATTAGCCCGCATTTTTGGAGCTGCCAATATGCAGGTTATGGAAGGCTACGGATTGACAGAAACCTCTCCTGTAGTTTCTGTAGGTTTATATAAAGACAACATGTATAAAGTAGGTTGTGTAGGCAAACCAATAGACAATGTAGAAGTTAAAATAGCAGATGATGGAGAAGTCTTAATAAAAGGACCAAATGTGATGCTCGGCTACTACAAAGATCCTGAAAAAACAGCAAGCGTTATGACTGGCGACTATTTTCATTCGGGAGACAAAGGTGAAATTGACGCTGATGGCTTTTTAAAAATCACAGGTCGTAAAAAAGAAATGTTCAAAACATCTGGAGGTAAATACGTAATTCCCCCTCTTTTAGAAAATGATATGAAACAATCCCTGTTCATAGAGCAGATTATGGTTGTAGGTGAAGGTGAAAAAATGCCAGCTGCTTTAGTACAACCAAATTTTGATTTTATACGAGATTGGATTTCCCTTAAAAAGCATGATATTGGTACATCTAATGCTGAAATAGCAAGCTCCGATATTGTTATTAACCGCATTCAAAAAGAAATAGATAAATACAATAAGAACTTTGGTAAATGGGAACAAATCAAACGTTTTGAGCTCACGCCAGACATTTGGTCTATAGATGACGGACAATTAACGCCTACAATGAAAATGAAACGCGAGATTATAAAAGGCATTTATCAAGACCTCTATGATAAAATTTATCGCGTATAGTTGAACCTTTCCTGTTTCTTCGGAAACATCCTATATTAGATTATTAGGTCTACAATATAAAAATTTAGGCAGACATAATTTTTTCTTAAATACTATGCATGCATAGTATTTTTTAGTATATTTGAATTTCAATATTCAAATTATGAAGGATAAAACTATTGACTATGTACTCAGAACTACTTGGTTAGCGGTCAATAAAATGTACAATGAAGAAGCGTCACAATTTGATACGACCATGGCAACTGGTTTTGCTTTATTGAGCATAGACCCAGAGAATGGCACACCCTCAACATCCCTAGGTCCTAAAATGGGAATGGAAGCTACTAGTCTTTCTAGAACTTTAAAAACCATGCAAGAAAAAGGTCTCATTATTAGAAAACCTAATCCAGAAGATGGTCGCGGTGTTCTCATTTTTTTAACCGATTTTGGAAGAGAAAAAAGAGAATATTCAAAAGAAAAAGTTTTAACTTTTAACGAAACGATAAAAGCAAATGTGTCTTCAGAAGCAATACAACATTTTTATAAAGTTTCCGAAGTCATCAATAATATGATTTCCAACAAACAGATATACAACCAAAAAGAACACATTTTAAAATAAGATGAGCAAACGTAGAATAAAAAAAATAGCCATTATTGGTTCGGGAATTATGGGAAGCGGCATCGCTTGCCACTTTGCTAATATAGGTGTTGATGTTTTATTATTAGACATCGTACCTAGAGAGCTTAGCGCTAAAGAAGAAGCCCAAGGCTTAACTTTAGAAGATAAAGTTGTTAGAGATAGATTAGTAAATGATGCGCTTACTGCATCCATTAAATCTAAGCCTGCACCACTCTATCATCCTTCTTTCGCAAATCGTATTACTACAGGAAACTTAGAAGACGATATTGCTAAAGTAAAAGATGTAGATTGGATCATGGAAGTTGTTGTTGAACGACTAGATATCAAACAACAAGTTTTTGAAAAGCTTGAAAAACATAGAACTCCAGGAACTTTGATTACATCAAACACCTCTGGGATTCCTATTAAATTCATGAGCGAAGGACGAAGTGAAGATTTCCAAAAGCATTTCTGCGGAACGCACTTTTTTAATCCTGCGCGTTACTTAAAATTATTTGAAATAATACCTGGACCAAAAACAGATGCAGATGTATTAGATTTCTTAAATGAATATGGAGAAAAATTCTTAGGAAAAACTTCTGTAGTGGCTAAAGATACGCCTGCATTTATTGGAAACCGTATTGGTATTTTCAGTATCCAAAGCTTATTTCATGCCGTCAAAGATTTAGATTTAACGATTGAAGACGTTGATAAGTTATCAGGCCCTGTTATTGGTCGTCCAAAGTCTGCAACTTTTAGAACTGTAGATGTTGTTGGATTGGATACTTTGGTTCATGTTGCAAACGGAATTAGAGAAAACTGTCCGAAAGACGAACGTTTAGAGTTGTTTGAATTACCAGATTTCGTCAATACCATGATGGAACATAAATGGTTAGGAAGTAAAACCGGACAAGGATTCTACAAAAAAGTTAGAAACGACGATGGTTCTTCTGAAATTTTATCACTAGACTTAAATTCTCTTAAATATAGACCCTCTAAAAAAGCAAAATTCGCAACTTTAGAATTAACAAAAACGATTGATAAAGTCGTAGACCGTTTTAAAATATTAGTAAAAGGTAGAGATAAAGCAGGTGAATTCTACAGAAAGAGCTTCGCCGCATTATTTGCTTATGTTTCAAATAGAATTCCAGAAATCACTGACGATTTATATAAGATTGATGATGCTATGAAGGCAGGATTTGGTTGGGAACATGGTCCTTTCCAAATTTGGGATGCTATTGGAGTTGAAAAAGGAATCGAAATGATGAAAGCAGAAGATTTAGAACCTAATGCTTGGGTCCATGAGATGCTAGCTTCAGGAAGCGATAACTTCTACTCCGTAAAAAATGGAGCAACGTATGCCTATGACATTCCGAAGAAAACACAAGAAAAAATTCCTGGACAAGACAGCTTTATCATATTAGATAATATTAGAAAAACAACTGAAGTCTTTAAAAACTCAGGGGTTGTTGTTGAAGACTTAGGTGATGGAATCCTTAACGTAGAATTCCAATCTAAAATGAATACCATTGGAGGCGATGTACTTGCAGGATTAAATAAAGCAATTGATATTGCTGAAAAAGATTTCGCAGGATTAGTTGTTGGTAACCAAGCTGCAAACTTCTCTGTTGGCGCAAATATAGGCATGATTTTCATGATGGCTGCCGAACAAGAATATGATGAGCTTAATATGGCAATCAAATATTTTCAAGATAGTATGATGCGTATGCGCTACTCTTCTATTCCAACCGTCGCTGCTCCTCACGGAATGGCACTTGGTGGTGGATGTGAATTATCTATGCACGCAGATAAAGTGGTTGCAGCAGCGGAAACTTATATTGGACTTGTAGAGTTTGGTGTTGGTGTGATTCCTGGTGGTGGAGGCTCTAAAGAAATGGCTTTAAGAGCATCAGATACATTTAAAAAAGGGGATGTACAATTAAACACACTTCAAGAGTATTTCTTAACTATCGGAATGGCTAAAGTAGCAACGTCTGCTTATGAAGCATTCGATTTAGGAATCCTTCAAAAAGGAAAAGATGTTGTCGTTGTAAATAAAGACCGCCAAATCGCAGTTGCAAAACAACATGCTGTGCTAATGGCCAATATGGGTTATACACAACCTGTTCACAGAAAAGATGTTCTTGTATTAGGGAAGCAAGCATTAGGCATGTTCATGGTCGGTACAGATTCTATGAAAGACTCTAAATACATTAGTGAGCACGATATGAAGATTGCTAACAAACTAGCTTACGTTATGGCTGGTGGTGATTTGTCTGAGCCAACTTTAGTAAGCGAGCAATATTTATTAGACTTAGAGCGTGAAGCTTTCCTTTCGCTTTGTACAGAACGTAAAACTTTGGAAAGAATTCAGCATATGTTAACCAAAGGTAAACCTTTAAGAAACTAAGAAAATGAAAACAGCATATATAGTAAAAGCATATAGAACAGCAGTTGGTAAAGCACCAAAAGGTGTGTTCCGTTTTAAAAGAACAGATGAATTGGCCGCCGAAACCATCAAATATATGATGAAGGAATTACCAAATTTAGACCCAAAACGTATTGATGATGTTATTGTTGGTAACGCAATGCCAGAAGGTCCACAAGGACTAAACATGGCACGTTTAATTTCTTTAATGGGATTAGAAATTGTTGATGTTCCTGGTGTAACAGTTAACCGCTTTTGCTCATCTGGAGTAGAAACTATTGGTATGGCAACTGCAAAAATTCAAGCTGGAATGGCAGATTGTATTATCGCTGGTGGTGCAGAAAGCATGAGTAGCGTTCCTATGACAGGTTTTAAACCAGAATTAAATTATGATGCCATTGTAAAAAATGGTCATGAAGATTATTATTGGGGAATGGGAAATACTGCGGAGGCAGTTGCTAACCAATTTAAAATCTCTCGTGAAGATCAGGATGAATTTGCATACCATTCACATATGAAAGCATTACGAGCTTTAAAAGAGGATCGTTTTCAAGATCAAATTGTGCCTATTACTGTTGATGAAACTTATGTGGATTCAAATGGTAAAAAAGCAACAAGATCATACATAGTAAATAAAGATGAAGGTCCTCGTGCTGGAACTAGTAAAGAAGCTTTAGCTAAATTACGAGCTGTATTTGCAGCTGGTGGAAGCGTTACTGCTGGTAACTCTTCACAAATGAGTGATGGTGCTGCATTTGTTATGGTCATGAGTGAAGCTATGGTTAAAGAGTTAAATCTTGAGCCAATAGCGCGTTTAGTCAACTACGCAGCTGCGGGAGTTGAGCCTCGCATTATGGGAATTGGACCAGTAAAAGCAATTCCGAAAGCATTACGACAAGCCGGTTTAAAACAAGATGATCTATCTCTTATCGAATTGAATGAAGCATTCGCTTCTCAGTCATTAGCTGTTATTCGTGAGTTGAACTTAAATCCAGATATTATTAATGTAAATGGTGGGGCTATTGCATTAGGTCATCCTTTAGGTTGTACTGGAGCAAAACTCTCTGTACAATTATTTGATGAAATGCGTAAGCAGAACATGCAAGGTAAATATGGTGCCGTAACCATGTGTGTTGGCACTGGACAAGGTGCTTGTGGAGTATTTGAATTTCTTTCTTAAGGATCAAGACGAAAAGAACCAAGACAAGACTAAAGAGATTAAGAAAATAGGACTATGGATAATTTCAAGAAATTAAAGATTTAGAATAAAAGTGTGGAACTGGTTTCTGAGTCATATAAAATAACGCGAAGCTTTCCGAAGTTTGAAACTCATGGATTGATGAGCCAAATGAATAGAGGTGGAGTTTCTATCCCTTCAAGTATTTAAGAAGGTACCAGTAAAAAGCACAAATAAACATTTTGCTACTTATTTGGAGCATAGTTTAAGTTCAGCTTTTGAATGGGAAACACAATTAAATGTAACATTTAATCAAGAATATCTTTCAGAAGAAAAATTTAACAAATTAGAAGACAAAATAAAACAAATACAAAAGATGATCTCAAGTTTCAAATCTGGACTTAAATAGTCTTGATTCTTGGTTCTAAAAACCTTAAAATCTATTAAAAAAATGGAAGCAACTCAAGAAAAAGAATTATTAAGAGGTGGTCAATTCCTTGTTAAGGAAACAGATTGCCAAGACGTATTTACTCCTGAAGATTTTTCAGAAGAACAAAAGATGATGAAAGAATCTGTAATGGAATTTAATGATCGTGAAATTATTCCTCATAAAGCACGTTTTGAAGCTAAAGATTATGCTTTAACCGAAGAGGTTATGCGTAAAGCTGGTGATATGGGCTTTTTAAGTGTTTCTGTTCCTGAAGCTTATGGCGGAATGGGAATGGGATTCGTATCTACGGTATTAACATGTGATTATATTTCATCAGGAACGGGTTCATTTAGTACCGCTTTCGGTGCACATACAGGTATTGGTACGTTACCAATCACTTTATACGGCACAGACGAACAAAAACAAAAATATATACCAAAATTAGCGACGGGAGAGTGGTTTGGAGCCTATTGCTTAACTGAACCTGGAGCAGGATCTGATGCTAATTCTGGTAAAACCACTGCCGAATTATCTACAGATGGAAAATCTTACAAAATCAACGGACAAAAAATGTGGATATCAAATGCAGGTTTCTGTAGTTTGATGATCGTTTTTGCGCGTATTGAAAAGGATAAAAACATTACTGGTTTCATCGTAGAATATAATAAAGAGCAACCTAATGGAATTACCTTAGGAGAAGAAGAACACAAATTAGGAATCCGAGCGAGTTCTACGCGTCAGGTTTTCTTTAACGATTGTGTTGTACCTGCTGAAAACATGTTAGCTGGTCGTGGCGAAGGTTTCAAAATTGCGATGAACGCACTTAACGTTGGTCGTATTAAATTGGCTGCTGCTTGTTTAGATTCGCAACGTCGTATTTTGACATATGCCGTTAAATATGCTAATGAGCGCAAACAGTTTAATACACCTATTGCCGATTTTGGAGCTATTAAAGTAAAACTAGCTGAAATGGCAGCAAGTGCTTATGCTGGTGAATCTGCAACCTATAGAGCTTCTAAAAATATTGAAGATAGAATTGCTTTGCGAGAAGCCCAAGGAAATACGCATCAAGAAGCAGAACTTAAAGGTGTAGAAGAATATGCCATTGAATGTTCTATCCTAAAAGTAGCTGTATCTGAAGACGTACAAAATTGTGCAGATGAAGGTATACAGATATTTGGAGGTATGGGATTTTCTGAAGAAACACCTATGGAATCTGCATGGAGAGATGCTCGTATTGCTCGTATCTATGAAGGTACTAATGAAATTAACAGAATGTTATCTGTTGGTATGTTAGTAAAGAAAGCGATGAAAGGTCACGTTGATTTATTGGGTCCTGCTTCAAAAGTACAGGAAGAATTAATGGGTATTCCTTCGTTTGAAACTCCAGATTACTCTGAGTTATTTTCCGAAGAAAAAGAAATGATTAAGAAGTTAAAAAAGACCTTCTTGATGGTTGCAGGTGGAGCTGTTCAAAAATATGGTCCTCAATTAGAAGATCACCAACAATTACTAATTGCAGCTGCAGATATCTTAATTGAAATATATATGGCAGAATCTGCAATTTTAAGAACAGAAAAAAATGTGAAGCGATTTGGTGAAGATGCACAATCTGCCCAAATAGCTATGGCCAAATTGTATTTATATCATGCTGTAGATATCGTTGAAGAAAAAGGGAAAGAAAGTATTATTTCTTTTGCTGAAGGTGATGAACAACGTATGATGTTGATGGGATTAAAGCGTTTCACTAAATATCAAAACTATCCAGATATTGTTGATTTACGTATAGAAATCGCAGAAAAAGTTAAAGCAGAAAACAAATATTGTTTTTAATCTAACTTTAGTTGAATATCAGAAAGCCAATTCATTAAGTTGAATTGGCTTTTTTTATTTAGTATATTTAAACAATTAATTAACGCTCTCAAATGAAACAGTATTTCTCACTTCTATTTATTCTCTCTTACAGTTTAAGTTTTGCCCAACCCAATACCGAAGTTTTCTTATATGATATAGAAACCAGCACTTCTAAAATTGAGCTTAAAAATGGTAAAAACCTATCAAATAATGAAGGTTATGACAATCAGCCGTCTTTTTTAGATGATCGTTATATTGTATTTGCCTCCACTAGAAATAATCAAACAGATATCGCTAAATACGATATACGATACGATTCGAAATCTTGGCTTAATTTTTCGGAAGGAGGTGAATATACCCCTTTAAAAATTCCGAAGAAAAACGAAATTTCAGCAGTACGATTAGATACAGATGGGAAACAACGTTTATACACTTACAATATGAGTAATGGCAGCTCTACTGAGCTTATACAAGATTTAGTTGTTGCGTATTACACTTGGTTTGATGAAACCACAGTTATATCTGCAGTAATTGAAGATGATAATTTAAACTTATATGTGAACAATTTACAAGACAATACAAGTCGAAAATACGTAACAAATGTAGGACGCTCATTTCATAGGATTCCAAATTCTAATCTCATAAGTTTTATTGCTAAAGAGGATGAAAAAAAATGGCAAATAAAGTCTCTAAACCCAAAAACAGGAGCCACTACAATTATTGCAAATACGATGACAGATGTTGAAGATATTTGCTGGTTGAATGATAAAACAATGCTCTGCGGAAAAGATAGCGTATTATATAAATTAACGTTAAAGAAAGATAACGATTGGAAACAAGTCGCCGATTTGTCTTCCGAAGGAATTACAAAAATCACGCGTCTAGCTACTAATACAGAGTCTAATAAATTATTAGTTACTGCTGATCTTTCTATACTATCAGATCCAACTGAAACCCAACAAGGTTCTATCGTAAATCAAACTACAGAATCTGAGGAATCTACTACCGAGAGTACAATAGAAGCTTCGCAGGTCGAGGCTATAATTCAAAGAAATCTTGATGCATACAACGCTAGAAATATAGATGCGTTTATGAAAGACTATACAGATGACGTTAAATTATACGAATATCCTAGCACTTTGCAAACCGAAGGCAAAGATGCCATGAGAAAAAATTACAAAGACTGGTTTGATCGCACCACAGATTTAAGGGCTTTCGTAAAAAAACGAATTGTTATTGGAAATAAAGTTATTGATGAAGAGCAAGTTACTGCTAACGGTAAGATTTTTAATGCTGTTGCTATCTATGAAATAGAGAACGGTAAAATAACTAAAGTGACATTTATTCAATAATGTAACAATTCAATATGTTTATAAAAGCATCAATACATACACCTCATCTACTTGCTGTCCCTACGCTTTAAAACCAACCGCTATGCGACTATATTGAAATATATACTAATTATGATTTAAAAGACCTCGAAAATCATCTGAATTACAGGATGTTCAGATGAGATAGAGAAGGAAAGCAGACGCATTAGAAGAACGCATCGCTGAACTCCAAACTTAACTTTATACAAACAAAACACGACTCTTAAATACACTTTATATGCTCTAAGAACACTCAGGATAAGATATTAATGATGATTGTGAAATAGGCTAATGCCATTTTAATAAATATGACAAACACATCCACCTAAGACCAGGTAAACGTTTCAAACCCGGAATAAAAAATTGACCAATATCACATTAAAATGTGATAGACCAACATCATGGATTGTATTAACTTTAAGCCAATTAAAATCTATGTCTTAAATGGTGTTTTTACAAAGCTCATATACTATCTAAATTTTAATTTTACTTGTAACAACCTATTGCCAAATAGTTTAAAATAGATTTATTAGGGCATTAGTTAAAACGTTTAAACGATGCAACTGACCACAATATTAAAAAAAGAAATTCTAAACAACTATGATACATGGTTGGATAGCTATTTAAATGGGGATGTTACCACTTATGATTCTTATTTTGATGACGCCTATCATTTTATAGGTTCTACAAACAATGAGGAATTTCTAAACCGAAAAGATACGACCAAATTTTTTAAAGCTACGGCTGAACAGTTTTCAGGTAAGACAGATCTTAGAAACGAGACCACTACCCTAGAGTTATTCGGTGAACTCGTTTTTATAACCCATGTATTTGATGCCTGGTTTTTAAATGGTAACGATTGGACGTATTATGCACGATTTCGGTTTTCATCCGTATTAAAGAAAAAAAAAGACGGCTGGAAATTTATATACCAACATTTTTCGATAGCAGATTCTAAAACAGACGAAGGAGAAACTATAGGTTTCGATAAAGTAAATCTAGAAAACCAAGAATTAAGAGAAGCTATAAAACGTAGAACTTTTGAGCTGGAGAAAAAAAATAGAGAACTAGAAGTCGAAGGCGCTTTAGAACGGATTAGAGCACAAGCTGTTGCTATGCAAAAATCTTCAGACTTGCTAGACATTGTGGTCACCATGCGAAACGAGTTTATCAAACTAGGACACGAAGCACACTATTTCTGGCACATGATGTGGCTACCTGAAACCTATGAAAAAGCCATGACTTCTGGTGATGGTAGTAAAATTGGTTTTGTAATGGAGTTACCAAGACATCTGCATGGTGATATTCCGCAATTGGCAAAATGGGAAAAAAGCAAGACTCCTACAGTTGTCCATGCCATGACGACTAAAAAAGCCATTGACTATGTTAATAAAATGGTCGCACTTGGTGATTTTCAAAATATAGACCCTCAAGCACCTACGGAAGACGACATCAAGCACATTGGTGGCCTTACCTTTATTATGGCAAGAACTTCTCATGGAGAAATAGGGTATAGCTTACCAGGAGTCGTAAAAAACCCACCAAAAGAAGACTTAGAACTACTAGAACGTTTTGCAGATGCCTTTGATTTGGCACATCGTCGATTTTTAGATTTACAAAAAGCTGAAAAACAGGCAAGGGAAGTTGAAATAGAACTCGCTTTAGAAAAAGTACGAAGTCGTACTATGGGTATGCAACGCAGTGAGGAACTAAAAGAGGTTATTCTTGAAGTAAACAAGAAATTACAGGATTTAGGCATTTCCATGGTGCAAAGAGCAACTGCAATATTCACATTTGAAGATGGAAATAAAGATTACAAACAATGGGTTGCATCACCAGAATACAATTCAATAATAAGTTTTCTCACCCCTTATATTGACCACCCTATTCAGAATGATATTTGGAATGCACGCCAAAACGGAATAGAGTTCTATGCCAAAAATTACTCCGCAGAAGAAAAGAATTCACTCTTCAACTATTTATTTAATCTGCCAGCCTTAAAAGACATGCCAGAGGAGGAAAAAATAAGAGCGCTACAATTTAAATATTACGATATTTCAATAGCTTTTAAAAAGAATGCGGCAATCTTAGTGGTCAGTCATTCTGGGGTTCCCTTAAGCGAAGCTGAAAATACAATTGTAAAAAGACTGGCAAAAGTTTTTGAACAAACCTATACGCGCTTTTTAGACCTGCAAAAAGCAGAAAAACAAGCAAGAGAATCAGAAATTGAATTGGCATTAGAACGTGTTCGTGCACGAACTATGGCAATGCAACATAGTGATGAATTGCAAGAAGCATCATTCCTATTAGACCAACAAGTAAGAAGCTTAGGTATAAAAACTTGGGGTTGTGCTTTTAATATTTATGGAGATAAAGAATCTACAGAATGGTTTGGAAATGAAGCAGGTGTTCTTCCCACATATACGGTTCCTAGAGCAGGCATATTTAAAGAGTATTACCAGAAAGGTCAGAAAGGTCAATCACTTATTATAAAAGAGTTTTCTGGTAAAGCGTGTGTAGATCATTACGAATATATGAGCTCACTTCCTGTTATTGGCGATGTATTAAAGAATTTAAAGAAAACAAATAAGGGGTACCCAACCTATCAATTAGACCATGTCGTTTATTTTAAATACGGGTACTTATTATTTATTACACAAGAGCATGTTCCCAAAGCACACGATATTTTTAAACGCTTTGCTAAGGTTTTTGAGCAGACCTACACGCGTTTCCTCGATCTTCAAAAAGCGGAAGCACAAGCTAGAGAATCAGAAATTGAACTCGCCTTAGAACGTGTTAGAGCCAGCACCATGGCCATGCAGCATAGTGATGAATTAAGCGATGCTGCTACAGATGTATTTAAGCAAATTCAACTTTTAGGAATACATTCTTGGAGTATTGGGTTCAACATTTTTAGTAACAACCACAAAACCATTACCCAATGGGTAAGTAGTGGAGACGGTCGTCCTATTCGTCCTTTTGAGACCCCTGCTACAGAAGATGTGTTTAGCCAATTTACAGACGCGGCTAAAAGAGGAGACTCAGTTTATGTAGTGGAAAGCGGTGGTGAAGAATTGGCCGCTACTTATAAATACATAAGTTCCTTACCTGGTGTGGATGAACTAATGCAAGAATTAAAAGAAACAGGCATAGAACTTCCTACATTCCAAGTTTTTAATCTTGCCTTTTTTAAACAAGGGTACCTTATGTTCATCACTGATGAACAGGTACCTCAGGCGCAAAGTATCTTCAAAAGATTTGCTAAAGTTTTTGAACAAACCTACACACGCTTCCTCGACCTTCAAAAGGCTGAAGCCCAAGCCAGAGAAGCACAGATTGAAGCGGCTTTAGAAAAAGTGCGTTCCAGAAGTATGGCTATGCGTACTAGTGAAGAATTACTAGATGTCATTACTGTGGTATCTGAACAATTACAACACTTAGAATTTAAATTCATACATGTAAGTTTCGCAAATAATGATCTTGGGCTAGACTATAAGTTTTGGACAGCTTCTAAGGGAAGGCCAAAGCCAATGCGATTTAATGTCCCTTATTTGAATCTTACCGTATTCAATAATTTAAGAAATGCTCAAGAAAAATCGTTACCCTTTTGTACAGATATTCTAAGTAAAAAAGAACACAACCAATGGCATAAACATTTACTCAAACATGCTGAATCTAATGTGTTTTCAAAAAAAGACAACGAATTTATAATGAGTAGAGGAATGGCGCGATCTATTGCCATCAATCCCAATATCCTATTAATTCTTGCAAATTTTGCATCAATTCCTTATTCTCAAGAAGAAAACAAAATTATTGAACGATTTGGGCAGGTTTTCGACCAAGCATATACCCGTTTTCTCGACCTCGAAAAAGCAGAAGCACAAGCCAGAGAAGCTCAAATTGAAATGGCTTTAGAAAAAGTACGTTCTAGAACCATGGCGATGCAACATAGTGATGAGTTACACCAAGCCGCTAAAGTCCTGTTTTCTGAGATACAAGCCTTAGGAATTCCTTCATGGAGTTGTGGTTATAATCTTTTAAGTGATGATAATACTACAGCGCAAAGTTGGATGAGCACTATGGGTAATATGCAAGAAGTTTTTACACTTGAGTTTAAAAAAGAATCTTCCTTTAAAGAAATGTATGCGTTTTTTGAAAGTGACGATTCCTTTCTAGTTCAAGAGTTGGGAGACAAAACTTTAGAAAGCCACTATGCTTATATGCGAACGATCCCGAGTTTAGGTCCAGCTTTTGAAGAAATTAAACGGACAGGAATTCCACTGCCTCGCTATCAAATCAACCATTTGTGCAAGTTTAATAAAGGCTATCTTCTTTTTATTACGTATGAGAAAATCCCCGAAGCTTATGATGTTTTTAAACGCTTTACCACTGTTTTTGAACAAACTTACACCCGTTTTAATGATTTAAAATTGGCAGAAGCCAACACCGAAAAAGCAAAACACGATTTACTGAAATTACAAGCTGCTAAAAAAAGTGCTGAAGATGCTCTATCAGAATTACAGACGACTCAAAACCAATTAATCCAATCTGAAAAAATGGCCAGTTTAGGAGAGTTAACAGCTGGAATAGCTCATGAAATTCAGAATCCATTGAACTTTGTCAATAACTTCTCTGAAGTCAGTAAAGAGTTATTAGACGAAATGCTGGAAGAAATAGAGAACGGCGATATGGAAGAAGTGAAGGCTATTATGACTGATGTGATTCAAAATTTGGAAAAAATAAATCATCATGGTAAACGTGCTGATGGCATTGTAAAAGGAATGCTGCAACATAGTCGTACGAGTTCTGCCGAAAAAGAACTAAGCGATATCAATACATTAGCAGACGAATATCTGAGATTAGCGTATCATGGCCTTCGTGCAAAAGACAAATCATTTAATGCGAACTTAGAAACAGATTATGATGAAAACATTGGTCTTATAAATATCATTCCCCAGGATCTTGGACGCGTTATTTTAAATTTGATAACCAACGCCTTCTACGCTGTAAACGAAAAGAAAATGGCGACTGGAAAAGACCTTTCAAATTTTGAAAACCTGAAAAGTCTAGTCAATTATGAACCAACTGTTTGGGTCTTTACAAAGCAACTAAAAGACAACGTAATAATATCAGTTCGAGATAATGGTAATGGCATTCCGAAGCCTATTTTAGAAAAAATATTTCAACCCTTTTTTACCACAAAACCCACAGGACAAGGTACGGGTCTTGGCTTAAGCATGAGCTACGATATTATTACTAAAGGTCATGGTGGGGAACTGAAAGTAGAAACTAAAGAAGGAGAGGGAACCACTTTTATAATATGCATCCCCATTTAAAACTAAAGCCAGGAAACGCGCATGTTCAAAATTATAATACTTATGGGAATGATTATTAGCGTACAGCATGCCTTTAGTGAGCGAAGTCGAGGCATGACCGTTAAATCACAATAAAAATAAACGCATGAAAACAGAGACAGACATCGTAAAACTGCAACAAGAGCTGAAGTCACTAAAGCGTTCTCAAGAGGTAGAAATTGCTTTAGAGCATGTCCGTGCTGCCTCTATGGCTATGCATAAAAGTTCAGATTTACATACCGTGGTCACAGAAGTTTTTGTTAACCTAGAACAGCTTGGCGTTGAAGCCAATTCTGCATTACTTTTAGAGCGGATTGATGATAAAAAATATATGCATTTTTGGGTTGCTGCCAACGGACAGGTTTATCCTAGAATAGTGAATTTACCATCGGTTGATAACACTTTTTTTACGAGGTTCTATAAAGCAAGAACTCAGCTTGAAGATTTTTTCACTCACATCCAATCAAAATCTGAGAAAGATGAAATGTTTCGGCATTACTTCAAAAACTCTAGCCATACCGATGTCCCCCTAAAGCGGCAAGAATTTATTCTATCCACGGCTGGTGCATCACGATCAGTGGTATTGTTTGAGCATACTGCACTCATTGTAATGCGTTATAACAGCCTTGCCTATACCTCAGAAGAAAATGAGATCATAAAACGCATGGGGTCTGTTTTTCAGCAATCTTATAAGAGGTATCTCGACCTTCAAAAAGCAGAAGCACAAACCAGAGAAGCACAGATTGAAGGGGCTTTGGAGCGTTTGCGAAGCCGATCTATGGCCATGCATAAAAGTGAGGAATTGGTCGAAGTGGTTAAGGTTTTAGACATAGAAGTTGTTGCATTAGGCATAGATACGCATGGAAGTCAGATCGTCACAGATTTAACTGGCTGGAAGTTAGATGGTGGGTGTTACTCTTGGTTTGCCAATAAGGAACTAGGATATATGGAGAAATTTTACATTCCATTTATAGACTGCCCAATTACTTCAAAGGTCATTGATGCTTTTGAAAAGGGCATTGAATTTTATACAGAACAGATTTCAAAGGCAGATAAAGACCGCTTTTTTAAACGCTTATATACCTATTCAGATTTAAAAAGGATACCCGTAGAACGGCAAGACTTTATGTTTAGCACTCCTGGATTGTCGAGAGCTTTAGCCTTAAGCAGTAATTCTGTTTTGATATTTCAAAGACTAAATAATTCAAAGTTTACAGAAGAAGAAGCAGCGATATTCAAACGCTTCGGTACTGTTTTTAATCAAACTTACACCCGCTTCCTGGATCTTCAAAAATCTGAAGCACAGGCTAGAGAAGCTCAGATTGAAACAAGCTTAGAACGTGTGCGTGCGCGCAGTATGGGTATGCACGAAAGTGAACAGCTTATTGAGGTTATTAGTTTACTCAATCATGAGCTGAAAAACCTTGGTGTCAATCATTCTAGCGCAGTTCTCATCACAGATTTTGATATTGAGAACCCTCAAGATGGAATGACCTTATGGTCTGCTGCATCAGGTGGCCCCTATTCAAAGATTCATATGCCTTCATTTAAACATATTGCAAACGACAACTATTTTAAAGCGAGAAGAGAAAATAAATCCTATTATTCAGATTATTATTCAAAAAAAGAAAAGGACAGCTATTTCCGATTTATCTTTAAGCATATCGATGATTCCAAAATCGCAAAAGAACGAAAAAAGCTAATATTTGATGCAAAAGGTTGGTCTCGTGCTTGTGTTCCTATGGAAAACTCTGGACTGTCTATTAATCGCTATAGTGATGCGCTTTTTTCTAACGAAGACCTCAAATTAATTCGACGTTTTGGCAATGTCTTTGAGCAGGCTTACACTCGCTTTCTCGACCTTCAAAAAGCAGAAGCACAAACAAGAGAAGCACAGATTGAAGGGGCTTTAGAGAAAGTCCGGTCACGTTCCTTAGCAATGCACAAACCAGATGAATTGCAGGAAGTGATTGCTGTCGTTGCTGAAAAATTGCAAGAATTAGGCGTTATACTCGATGCAGGTGGAGCCATTATTTGCACCTATTTTCCAGACAACAAAGATGTGATCCATTGGATTTCTGCACCAGACTTTTCTCATTCTGGCAGTTATTTTATTCCTTATTTTGATGATAAGACTTTCAATGAGGCTTGGGATTCTAAGAACAGTGGTGAACTTTATTTCAGTCAAGCTTATCCTCAAGAAGACAAAAATAAATTCTTTGAATACGCTTTTGAACATAGCGACTATAGGAACTTTCCAGATGAATTCAAGCAACTCATTCTTCAATCGACAGACTACACACTCTCATTTGCTTGGCAAAAAAATTCAGCCATTCTTATCCCTTCGCATTCTGGAATTGTACCCTCAGAGCGTGATGCTGAAATCATAAAACGTTTTGCAAAAGTCTTTGAACAAGCTTACATCCGTTTTATGGATTTACAAAAAGCAGAGGCGCAAGCTAGAAAAGCGCAAGTAGAGTCTGCTCTTGAGCGTGTAAGATCTCAAGCAATGGCGATGCACAGCTCAGATGATTTGTCTGATGCCATTAAGACATTTTACAATGAATTTGTAAACTTAAGTGCTGTCCCAGTATTACGATTAGGGGTGTCATTACTTAAAAAAGATTCTCACATCTGTGAGGTAACCACCATTAGCAGAACAGTTAATATGGAATTGCAAGAGGCACGAGGTACATTGGACTTTTCTAAGAACCCTTTTTTGAAACAAGGGTATAAGCATTGGCTATCTCAAAACGATTATCTTCTCACTTTAAAAGGCGCAAAATTAAAGGCCTACTTCCAACATGTTAATACACAATTATCGGTCCCCGAATTTTCAAAAAATGCGGTTCAGTATATTTATTTTCAGATGTTTACCGAAGGATCATTTTACGTAGCTACCGAAACTAAATTAGAAGAAACGGAGTTGAATGTCTATAAAAAATTCACGTCAGTACTTAGTCTTACTTATAAACGCTACAAAGATTTAATTGATGCAGAAGCTCGTGAAAAAGAAGCTCTAAAACAATCGTCATTAGATCGCGTAAGAGCAGAAATAGCGTCGATGCGAAACACTAAAGATTTAGAACGTATTACACCTTTAGTTTGGAAAGAATTAAAAACATTGGGTGTGCCATTTTTTAGGTGTGGCATTTTCATCATTCGGGAAGACGAACAAATGGTTCATGCTTATTTGTCATCTCCTTCTGGAGATTCACTAGCAGCTTTACACATCGGTTTCGATGACACTGAAGTAGCTATAATACAACCAGCTCTGACTAACTGGAGGCTTCAAAAAGATTATAAAGAAACATGGAATCAGAGTGAATTTATTAAAAACTCGAAAACATTCATGAAATATGGTGAGATTGAAAGTGTTCAAAAATATCAAGCTGGAGAAACACCTCCTGAAAAACTGGTATTACAGCTCGTACCATTTAAACAAGGCATGTTATATGTAGGCAATTCTGAACCACTCATTGAGGAACATATTGATCTCATAAAGACTCTTGCACAAGCTTTTTCCATAGCGTATTCTAGATATGAAGATTTCATCCAATTAGAGCTTGCTAAAGTGAGTGTAGAAAATGCCTTGTCAGAATTACAGACCACCCAAACCCAATTGATTCAATCTGAAAAAATGGCAAGTCTTGGTGAACTGACTGCTGGCATAGCACACGAGATTCAAAATCCATTAAACTTTGTTAATAATTTTTCAGAAGTCAGTAAAGAACTCTTAGACGAAATGCTAGAGGCAATCGAAAATGGAGATATGGAGGAAGTGCACGCTATTATGGCTGATGTCATTCAGAATTTAGAAAAAATAAACCACCATGGCAAACGTGCGGATGCTATTGTAAAAGGGATGTTGCAACACAGTCGCGCTAGTGGAGATAAAAAAGAAGCGACCGACATTAACAAATTGGCCGATGAATATTTGCGTTTGGCTTATCATGGCTTAAGAGCCAAAGACAAAGCATTTAATGCAAATATAAAAACTGACTTTGATGAGTCTGTTGGCAAGATAGATGTGATTCCGCAAGACATAGGACGCGTTATTTTAAATTTGATTACGAATGCTTTCTACGCCGTAAACGAAAAGAAAATGGCGATTGGAAAAAACGGTTTAGATCATGGAGACCTGAAAGGATTAACAACCTATGAACCTACCGTTATAGTTTCCACAAAGTTGTTGGACCCCCCTTTAGAAGCCGGGGGCGAGCGCAAAGGCAATGCTGTGCAGATTTCAATAAAAGACAATGGCAATGGTGTGCCAGATAAAATTAAGGAAAAAATATTCCAACCCTTTTTTACCACCAAACCCACAGGGCAAGGCACAGGTTTGGGATTGAGCATGAGCTATGACATCGTTACTAAAGGTCATGGTGGAGAATTGACTGTGGAAACTATAGAAAATGAGGGCCTTTCAGATAGCAATAGCGGCAGACAGGCAGGAACAACGTTTAGCATCATCTTACCAATTAACACTATTTAGTATGAAAAAAATTAGTTTTATTTTACTTTTTTGCCTTACTACTTTTTACAGTAGGGCTCAAATAAAGAATTCAGACAGTTTAAAACTGGTTATGGAAAGCTATAAAAAAAAGGATACAATTCAAGTTCAGAATATCTTTAAATACGCTTACGGTTTTATTGATAAAGAACCTGCAAAAGCCAATCAGTATTTTTCAAAAGCGATGCAACTGGCAAAAGAGATTAATTATAAAGAAGGTATTATAGATATACTTTTAGGGCAAGCCGCAATTGAAGGTCGTTTAGAAAAATATGATGCTGAAGTTGCAAATATACTGCAAGCGTTGGAAGTTGCAGAAATTAACCGTCTTACCAAAACCTATTATTATTTACATTACCAACTTTCTGAAGGATACAGAATGATGGGTGATAACGAACGTACGCGTTATCATGCAGAAAAGGCATTATCTATAGCCGAATCTGAAAGAAATGATGAAAAAATAGCGAAGACTGGCTTATTGTTAGGAAGTTCTTATATGATAAATGGACAATGGGATAAAGCCGAGCCTTTATTCGACAGCGCCAAAAAAATTGCCATCAAATTAAATGATAAAGATTTAGAAACAAGGGTGAACTCAAGAATGGCTTATCAATTTATTACAAAAAAAGATTACGTTGCTGCTATCGTGATTTATAGGGAAGATCTATTGTATTATAAAAAAATAGATTTTAAGCCTATGATTGCTTACGATTATGTTCTAATGTCGAACGCTTTTACTCAACTCAATAAAAAAGACAGTGCATATCACTATGCTAATAAAGCATTAAAAACGGCGGAAGATAACAATCTTATCAAAGAATTAAGAGACGCATACAGGGCCTTGTTTAAAAGTCGAAAAAAATTCGGCCAATATAAAGAAGCTTTGCAATATAGGATGATTTATGATTCACTCAATCAAAATGCACGTACTGCAGCCTCAGGGAAAATTGCCGAGAAGGCACGAATGGAAATAGAACAATCTCAAAAAGACTTAGCAACTAAAACTGAATTATTACAACGAGAAAAGAAGATTGCCGAAGAAAGAAATCTGATGTACAGCATCATCGTAGTAATTTCACTGATATTGATTTTCTTGTTTTGGAACAACAGGCAAAAACAAAAGGCTAAACGAAAAATTGAAGAAGCGTTTGCAAAGCTTAAAGAAACTCAAGCACAATTAATCCAATCCGAAAAAATGGCATCTTTAGGAGAATTAACTGCCGGAATTGCGCATGAGATCCAAAACCCCTTAAACTTTGTCAATAATTTCTCTGAGGTAAACAAAGAATTACTTACCGAAATGAAAGAGGAATTAGAAAAAGGAAATTTAGAAGATGTAAAAGCAATTGCCGATGATGTGATCAGTAATGAAGAAAAAATCAACCACCACGGCAAACGTGCTGATGCTATTGTAAAAGGGATGTTGCAACACAGTCGCGCCAGTTCCGCAGAAAAGGAACCTACCGATATCAATAAACTGGCAGACGAGTATTTGCGTTTGGCGTATCATGGCCTGCGTGCCAAGGACAAAGCTTTTAATGCGGAACTGGTAACCGATTTTGATGAATCTATTAGCAAGATTGATGTGATTCCGCAAGACATAGGACGCGTTATTTTAAATTTAATTACGAATGCTTTTTATGCAACGAACGAGCGTAAAAAAACTTCAGAAGACTCAGCCTTTAAACCAACAGTTTCTATAGCTACAAAAATGATGGACAACCATTTAGGGACCGGGGGCGAGCGCAAAGGCAATGCTGTACAAATTTCAGTAAAAGATAACGGCAACGGAATCCCTAAAGACATTGTAGACAAGATATTTCAACCCTTTTTCACCACCAAACCCACAGGCTCTGGTACTGGGCTAGGGTTGAGTTTGAGCTATGATATTATTAAAACACATGGCGGCGAGATAGCAGTTGAAAGTACTGCAAGTAAAGGAACTACTTTCACTATAATATTACCAATCAATCAAGAAATATGAAACATCCATAACTATATCATGATACCAAGGGAATGATTAAATGGATGTACCACCTGCCGGTAGGGAGGTGTGACCGATAAAAAACACTAGATATAAACATATGAAACAGCTTATTATAATATACTTAGTATTGAGTTCTTTCCTGTGCCTGTCACAGGAGGATAAAATTTACTTTAAGGAATATGGGGTAAAAGAAGGTTTACCCGAAGAAGTGGCCTTCAACTTTATTGAGGATGACCAAGGTTTTATTTGGGTTGCTACACAGAATGGATTAGTCAAATTCAATGGCTATGATATGCAGCTATTTGGGCTAAACCATGAGCAAGGCAAAGCGAATAGCCTTCAAAACAGAAATTTAAATGGCGGGCTTTTGAAAGATAAGAAGGGTAAGCTATGGATCGGAAGTGTTGCTTTAAATTCAGGTCTTTCATCCTATGATCCGCAGACCAAACATTTTACTAACATTTTGTACCTTCCTGACGCAACGCGCTTACCATTTCCCGATGTTAGATTGCATTTAGTGGATCAGAAAAATGACATTTGGTTCTCCAGCTTTTCTAGGGATTTGGATACCGCTGTGCTTTGCCGGTATGATCAACGCACCCATATCATCAGTCAGTATCCACAAAAAACTAATAGTTGGGTTTTTAATGAACTCATCAGTAATGGGCGTATTGTATCAAATGCCGCAGACAATTCTATTTGGATACTAGATGAAACATCCTCGAGCATTAAAAAATATGATCCTGTAACGGACTCGTTTCAGACAAAATTTGAGCCTGAAGATACCATAGATGGTACGGTTTTACCTGCTGAATTCATAAGAATAGGGATGTCCGAAAAGTTTTTGGTAGTGACAACTCAATCGGCCGCTTACTTGATTGACATTATGAGTGAAAAAATAGCGAAGATTATTGAATTTAAAACAGACTTAGAAAATAGTGAGCCTTTGTGCTTTTTGGATAAAAAAAATCTACTGTGGTGTACTTCTGGCAAGTATTTGACCATTCACAATTTGAATACTGATGAGCAGACAGAATTAATTTATGGTGAAGGTGCTTTAGAACAGATAAGTAGCACAGGCTTAAAGTACCCACTACTACAAACCAATGCCGACATCTACTTCATGGATCTTAATACAGCTAATCAATTCGTTTGGAAGTATCATTATGAAACTGCTGAGTTTACCATTTACAACGATCGCTTTAATGCCAGGGAGAATCCTAAAGTGCTAAAATATTGGCCGTCTAGGATGAAGATAGATTTTTCAGGCACTAAATGGTTGGGCACACGACCCAACTTGTACAAAGAGGACCTCAAGAAAATAAAATCCGTCACACATTTTGGAAAAGAGCAACTTAAAATTGATTCGCTCAATACACCATTTGAGGATCGTAAAAAAAGGCTCTGGATCAGCTTCTCAGGCGGAGTGATGCTAAAGGATGCAAATGCTAAAGAATTTCAGATTTTCTTATTCCAAAAGAACCAATTTCCCTTCAAGAACCCACGGGAATTCATAGAAGACCATCAAGGAAATATTTGGGTAGGCTCAAGTAATGGATTTGCCAAATATGATGAATTTTCCAAATCTTTCACCCCTTTCCAGAAGGGTGCGGAAATGAATATGATAAGGTACGATCCGCTGAGAAAGCATATTTGGGTATTGAAAGAAAATGGCATTGAAGCTGTTGGACTTGATGGGAAGACGCTTTATGAATTGGATCGCAACATAACAAAAGGATTTAACGCCGATTCATTTTTTCAAGATTCAAATGGCAATGGCTGGTTTGGAGATAGTGATGATAACGATTTTGGAATCATTAAACTTCTACCTAACGATAGTATTGTTCAATACAATAGGATTCCAAACGATGAATCCTCATTGTCTAGCAACGAGATCTTAACTATTACTGAAGATCGCGTGGGTACTATCTGGATCGCTACAGATGGAGGCTTACATACATATAGAAACGACAAAATTGAGAGGATTCGTACTGGAGAATCATTTTCAGGCAATTGGGCTATTGGCCAGGATAACACCATGTGGCTCACCACCTATAGTGGAACGGGACTCGTAAATGTTAATCCCGAATTCAATACAACAACCAATTATGGTCAGGATAAAGGCCTACTTCACAACGATATAAGCACAAGAAATTATCGAAACGATAACCAATTAACTTCTGATGCTGAAGGGAGATTGTATCTCACCACCCAGAGGGGACTATCTGTATTTGATCCGAAGACCAAAGTATTTACAAATTTCAAAGAAGAAGATGGTGTTTTGTTGGGGTCAAGATCTAATAGAACCGTAGCCCTTTTTAATGGTGAGGTTTGGATTTTAGGGGACGAAGGTATTAATAGCATCGATCCCAAAGCACTTTTTGAAGAAAAGAACAGCATTCCACCCAAAGTTTGGATTACAGATATGACCATTATGGATAGCAGCTACGCTGCGCCTGATGGAGACATCTTTACCAAGGCTATAGACTTCACTGATGAGATAGAAATAGCCTACTGGCAAAAGAATTTGACATTTGAGTTTGTCGCCTTGCACTACTTAAGACCAGAGGACAACCAATATTCCTGGATGCTCGAAGGCTATGATGAGCAATGGACTCAGCCCTCACTCAACCGCACTGCTTCATATACCAATCTTTCTCCGGGTACTTATACGTTTAGAGTGAAAGGATCTAACGCTGACGGCATTTGGAATGAGGAAGGGGCTACAATGAAAATCACCATTCACCCACCCTACTGGCAAACAGCCTATGCCTATTGCATTTACTTTTTGGCCTTTTGTGGTCTGGGATTCTTGGCTTTTCGGGTTCAAAAAGAACGCATACTTAAGAAAGAACAAGACCGCTCCCGCGACCGGGAACTTGCTCAATCAAAGGAAGTTGAGAAAGCTTATACAACATTAAAATCGACTCAGTCCCAACTCATTCAATCCGAAAAAATGGCAAGTTTAGGCGAGTTAACCGCTGGTATTGCACACGAGATCCAAAACCCGTTAAATTTTGTCAATAACTTTTCTGAAGTAAGCAATGAGCTTATAGATGAAATGAACGAGGAATTAGATAAGGGCGAGATTGAAGAGGCGAAACACATTTCAAAAGACATTAAACAAAATCTAGAAAAAATAACCCACCACGGCAAACGAGCAGATGCCATTGTAAAAGGAATGCTCCAACACAGCCGAAGCAGCAGTGGAACAAAAGAACCCACAGACATCAATAAACTTGCAGATGAGTATCTTCGTCTAGCTTATCACGGTCTGCGTGCCAAGGACAAAAATTTTAATGCAGATATGAAAACTTATTTTGATGAATCTATTAGCAAGATAGATGTGATTCCCCAAGACATAGGACGCGTTATTTTAAATTTGATTACGAATGCTTTCTACGCCGTAAACGAAAAGAAAATGGCGATTGAAAAAAACGATTTAGATCATGGAAATCTGAAAGGGTTAACAACCTATGAACCTACCGTTATAGTTTCCACAAAGTTGTTGGACACCCCTGTAGGGGCTATGGGCGAGCGCAAAGGCCATGCTGTGAAGATTTCAATAAAAGACAATGGTAATGGCATGCCAGACGGCATTAAAGATAAAATATTTCAACCGTTCTTTACCACCAAACCCACAGGACAAGGCACAGGTTTGGGATTGAGCATGAGTTATGATATTATTACTAAAGGTCATGGAGGCCAGCTAAGCGTGGAGACCGAGGAAAACGCAGGAACAACATTCATCATACAAATACCTTACAATAACTAACGATTATGATAAAACACATCTTGTTTTTACTACTATGGATGCCTTTGGGATTAATGGGGCAATCGAGTGCTATTCAATTATTAGATAAAAGCCTTAACGAAGGCTGGACAACCTTAGATGAAGGTTGGACTTATAACAAAGGAGATGATTTGTATTGGGCGCAACCCAGTTATGATGACAAGCTATGGAAACCTGTGGTTGCACAAACCAATGGTAATATCAATTGGGTGGACAATAGCGCTATTGCAGGAAAAAATGAAATAGTTTGGTTTAGAAAAAAGATAAAAATAGAGGCGTCATTTAAAGAATCTATAATTTTTACTGTGAGCGAGTTGGGCGCATCAGAAATCTATCTCGACGGAAAACTGCTCAACAATTTTGGTGAGCCGAGCAATCCAGATAGCGCTCACAAAAAGGCTTGGGATGATATCTTTGTACTTCCGCTGGTACCAGGTAAGGAGCAACTGCTCGCTATACGTTATACAACAGGCAATTGGGATTTCCCTATATATAATGGTTCTCATGAGATTGGCTTCCGGCTAACAACCTTATCTGTTTTAAATAGCCCTGACGTTTCTCTAAATAATAGACTCGCTCTAACGAAAGTAGGGCAGAAATATTTTGATATCAGCTTGGGCGCTACGTCGCTTATTTCCATTTTGTTTTTTACATTATTTTTGTTTTTTCCCAAGGAAAAAATTAATGGCTTCTTTGCGCTCTCTACATTTTTTCTTTCATTATTCTTAATTTCCCGTTCCCTGGAATCCTCTATGGTTTCAAATACGTTTTGGCTAAATGTTTTTACATTTATTGCTATGTGTATTGGACTATTATTAATGCTATTTTGTATATACCGTATTTTTAACCGCAGTTTAGGCTTTTGGTTTTGGACGCTTTGTTTGTTGTTTTTCTTAGAATTGGTATCTGACGTAGTGTATCCAATTTCATATTTCGCCTTTGTACTATTATTATACCAGTTTGCCATCATCATACTTAGTATTCGTGCCCTTAAAACAAATGGCGTAGCTGCCCGCATATTCATAAGCTGCATGGGTTTAATTTTTATCTACTTTATTTCGAACGTTATTCTTCAGGCATTTGGAGTTGATACAACAACATCCGATGTTTATTTTTCTGGTCTTTCGTTTATGCTATTACCTTTAAGTATTGCTATTTATTTAGGGTATAATTTTAGCCAACGCAGTAAATCTTTGGCCTCACAATTAGTAGAGGTAAAAAGACTATCTACTGAAAACACTAGAATACTTTCTGAACAAAAAAATACGCTTGAGAAAGAAGTAACCCTGCGCACCAAAGAATTGAATACCTCTTTAGAAAACCTAAAGGCTACTCAAAGTCAATTGATTCAATCTGAGAAAATGGCAAGTTTAGGAGAACTCACGGCTGGGATTGCACATGAGATTCAAAATCCGTTAAACTTTGTCAATAATTTTTCTGAAGTAAGTAGTGAACTCCTTGATGAAATGAACGAAGAACTCGATAAAGGTGATATTGAAGAAGCTAAGACGATTTCCATAGATATTAAACAAAATCTAGAAAAAATTACACACCACGGCAAACGTGCAGATTCTATTGTAAAAGGGATGCTGCAGCACAGCCAAAACAGCAATGGCAAAAAAGAACCCACCAACATCAATGCGCTAGCTGATGAATATTTACGATTAGCTTATCATGGCTTACGAGCAAAGGATAAATCCTTTAATGCAGACATGAAAACTGATTTTGATGACCGTATTAAAACAATCACGATCATCCCTCAAGATATCGGGCGGGTGGTTTTAAATCTGGTCACCAATGCTTTTTATGCCGTGAATGAGAAAGGTATCGCTGCAAAAGCTTCGGGAGATATAGCCTACAAACCTCTTGTTTCTATCGCTACTAAAAAGAAAAATAATACTGTAGAAATTACGGTCACCGATAACGGCAACGGCATGCCAGACGGTATTAAGAAAAAAATATTCCAACCCTTCTTCACCACCAAACCGACAGGTCAAGGCACAGGTTTAGGCTTAAGTATGAGCTACGATATTGTGACTAAAGGACATGGTGGCGAATTGACTGTAGAAACAAAAGAAGGAGAAGGCACCAAATTTAACATTGAATTACCTATTTAACACCAATTCGTATTTTAAAGAAAAACAAATGACACGAGCCTGTTTAAAATTTTATTATCAAACAAAATGATTAATTGCGAACTACATATGTCCTTATAAATCAATAGATATAAACTTATGAAATCATTCTTAAATTATTACCTATTTTTAATACTTGGATTTTTATCCACAGTACAAGCACAACAAAACCAAGTGTATTTTGAAAAACACGACGTCATTACAGGTTTGCCCGAAAGCTCGGTTATAGCTATGGTAGAAGATGATCTTGGCTACATTTGGATGGGCACACAAAACGGATTGGTGCGCTATGATGGTTACGACTATAAAATCTACCAACTAGGCACCAAAGAAACAAACTTAGACCCAATTACGAGCGTTCGCAGTATCTTTTTGGACAACAATAATACCGTATGGGTAAGTACAGGTAGCAATGGACTGTTTAAATACAATCGTGCTACTGATACCTTTACCCAATTTATATATCCTGAAAAGGAACTTTCAATTTCATATACCATATATACACAAGACAAGGCAGGGAATTTATGGGGAACCGCTACTAACGATTATCAAGAATTCTACCTATGGAAATTAGACCCTAAAGGCGATTTTGAGTTTTTTGGTAAACAATTTAAAAATGCAAACCATGTCGATGCATCACACATCTATTCGGCTTTTACCTCACAGTCAGGAACGGTATGGTTTGGGACGAGCAATGGCTTTTATAGCTATCAAGGAACGGACACACCATTAAAAGGCTATGCTACTTCAAAGGATTCCAACCAAACGTTGGATGTTGGTTTTATCTATGAAGCACCATCAGAAAAAGACATCTTATGGATGATTGATATCAAAGAAAATAAAATGCTTCGTTTTGATACAAAAACAGAACGTATTACAAAGTTTCAACCCAAACCAGAACGTTTAACAGTCCCTTCTATTGACCAAAATACTTTAATAGGTATAAACAGTTTTAATCAGAATGGAATCTATGAGGACAAAAGCAAACAGTTATGGTTTGCTGGTTATGATGGTATGGTGCGATTCAACCGGAAAACAGAAACCATGGACTATTTTAAAACTGGGTTTGATACTAACAGAGCTGCTTTCCAAAAATGGTTATACGATATAAAAGAAACCAAGGAAGGTAATTTATGGTTATCCTCTAATGATGGATTGGTTTATTTCAATTCTAAAACAACACAATTTGAAAGCTACGTTCCCGATGCCGAACGGCCAGGCTCTGTTTTTAAAAATGAGGATTTACGTGTTAAAATGGTGGACCATACCAACACCTTATGGGTCGGTTTTAGTTGGGCCGGAGCCAATAAAAGCAACGCTAAAAAAAGCAGCTTTAATATTTACAAACACGATCCAAAACAAGACAATAGTTATCCAAAAGAAGGGTGCACACCTGCCTCTGGCACAAAAGGCTACTTGTGGTTTAGTAACGAAAATACCATTTACAAATGGCAACCAAACAGTGATACATTTATAAAAACATTTACTGCTAATGAAGGCGAGAGATATAGTGGTAAAGGACACGTGACCAAAGCCGGCAATCTTTACATCGCTACGAACAAAAATTTAGTGTTTTATGAGCTTAAAACTGGGAGGAAAGAAACCTATTCTACCGAAAACAAAGTTGAAAATGGCCATCTAAATCAACCCACCGAAGATGAAAATGGCACCATTTGGTTGGAAGCATCAACCGATAAAGGCATCTTTTCGTTCGATCCAAAAACTAAAAAATTTAAACACTATCCATATCGAGACAATCAAGAAAAAAGCACCCCAGAAAATACAGGTGCTTTAGATGATGATCGCGTTTTGACAACCTATGTAGACCAACAACACAATTTTTGGGTAGGTACAAACCACGGAAGCTTAAACTTATACAATTCCCTAAATGATAATTTTATAACATATACAGACACAAATGATCCGGCTATGAGTTGTATCACCTCTATTTATGAAGACACTTCCGGTCGGCTTTGGGTGGGTACCTATCAAGGGGGACTATTCGAATTTGACCGTAAGAATGGCAAATGGACACGACAGCTTAATGAAGGTTCTGGGCTATTATTCAATACAGTAAAGAGCATCCAAGAAGATGCTTCAGGATACCTATGGATAAAAACGGATAGAGGATTTTCAAAAGTCAACCCAAAAGACCTGTCTGTTAAAAATTTTCCATTATCGACCATTTTAACGGGAAATACATTTAATGCAAGTTATAGAGAGTTTTTTAAATTAGAAGATGGCACCTTCATGACGACCCTATCAAATGGAATTGTGGTGTTTTACCCTGCAGCACTCGATGCCAATCCGTTTCCACCAAAAGTGCAGATAGAAAGTATTGGAGTCATTAATCCTGAAGCTGAAACCGATGCATTGGAACCTATGTTAACCTACGGAAAAAATGGCATCCAATTGACGTATGAACAAAATCGAGTTCGCTTCAATTATGTCGGTTTACAGTATGACAATCCTGCTGTAAATACCTATGCTTTCAAACTGGACGGTTATGACAACGAATGGGTCCAAGCCGGAACAGACCGCAATTTTACGTATACAAATTTGTCGCCAGGAGCTTATACGTTTCGAGTAAAAGCAGCAAACAGCGATGGCGTATGGAGTACAGAAAACCCAAGTATTACGATTGTTATTTCGCCACCTTGGTGGAAAACTTGGTGGGCGTATGTGTTATATAGCATTCTATTTATTATTGCCATTTCATCATTTATTGCCTACCGTTCTGCAGCCTTAAAAAGAGAAAACAAACTATTGGAAGAAAAAGTATCGCACAGAACCAACCAATTGACCAAATCGATAGAAAATCTAAAAAGCACTCAAAGTCAGTTAATTCAATCCGAAAAAATGGCAAGTTTGGGCGAATTAACCGCAGGCATTGCCCACGAGATTCAAAACCCATTAAACTTTGTAAATAACTTTTCCGAAGTAAGTAATGAACTTATTGATGAGATGAACGACGAGTTAGACCAAGGAGATATTGAAGAGGCGAAAGCTATTTCCGTAGATATTAAACAAAATCTTGAAAAAATTACACACCACGGGAAACGTGCCGATTCTATTGTAAAAGGGATGCTGCAGCACAGCCAAAACAGCAATGGTGAGAAAGAACCCACCAACATCAATGCGCTAGCTGATGAATATTTACGATTAGCTTATCATGGATTACGAGCAAAGGATAAATCATTTAATGCGGATATAAAAACTGATTTTGATGACTCTATAGGTACTATCGAAATCGTCGCTCAAGATATTGGACGCGTTATTCTTAATTTAATCACGAATGCTTTTTACGTCGTTGATGAAAAAAAGAAATCTGGAATAGAAAACTATAAACCAACAGTTACAGTAAGCACTAAAAAAGTTAATACTACCATAGAAATACGAATTACTGATAATGGTAACGGGATTCCTGAACATATATTGAACCGGATTTTTGAGCCCTTTTTCACAACAAAGCCCACAGGAAAAGGAACAGGTCTTGGTCTGAGTATGAGCTATGATATCATAACTAAAAGTAATGGTGGCGAATTAAAGGTTAACACAATACAAGGCAAAGGCACTACCTTTATAATAAAACTACCAAACCACCTCTAATACAATTAAATAAAAACACACTTTAATGACATACCGTATCCTTCTTACAAGCTTCTTATTTGGCCTAGTTATAATGTCTTGTCAAAAAACCAGTACCTCAGAAACAGAGACCACTATTGGCAATTTTAAGACACCTGAAACCATTCCTTTACAATTTACAGACCCAGAATCTTTTGAATGGGAAATCATAACCTCAGATACGCTAACAACTCCTGTCACCTATGCATTGAATCTGGATGATGTACCTAGCAAACCGTTTGAATTAAACACCTTCAAACCACTAAAGTCCCCAATGAAGGAATATGACCTGGATTGGGACAATTTCCCTACCGAAAAATTGAAATTTGATGCTGTACCATTTACGGTCACAAAAGCTAAGATAAAGAAGCCTACAATTACTAAAATGAAACCTCCATCAGTGTTGGAAAACACTACTGTTAATCTCCTGCAACTATCCCAAAATGAAGGATTGGACAGTAATAATACAACCTCCTTTTTAGAAACGGAAGATGGTGCTCTCTGGATAGGGTCATGGGAATCTCCCCTATTGAGATATGACGGTGAAAATGCCTTTAGTTATGATTACTCCGGTGTTGTAAATATGACTTTTGATAAACAAGGCAAACTATGGGTGTTGAATTCAAAAAATAGTCTGATCTGGGTATTGGATTTTAAAAATGATATCGAATATACCATTAGCACTAACCTCCAAACTGATGAAATTAGCGGAACAATCGTTATTTGCGACCACATAGGCACTATTTATATGGCTACTGAAAATCGCGGTTTGTACAAAATGGATCCAGAAATGACAAGCTTGCAAGTATTAGCGAATGAGGGTAGCGATCTAGCAATAAGTGTCTTTGAAGATAGTAATTACAACCTATGGATTAGTTTTAAGGTTCATATTGCAGTCATAAATGAACAAAGAACAGAAATAAAAAAACTTGTAGGAAACACGGATTATGAACTAAATGGGTTCAGTCTCCATACCATAGAAGATCAATCTGGTAATTTATGGATGTTTCAATATCATGAAGGAAATGATTATCCTCACCTTTTGAAGTTATCGCTCAGGGCACAAACAATACAGGAACTCGATGATGAAAATATCTTAGAGGATCGAGCATTCGTAATGGTTGAAGATCAGCAGGGAAAACTTTGGATATTTGGTGAAAAAGGGATCTCTGTCTTAAACAAGGAAGCAACTGCCTATAAAACTATTGAACTTACAAGTGAACCGTCTTGGATAAGACAACCTTTTAAAAGAAAAGATGGTTCATTGTGGTTCCCTACCAGAGATAAAGGCGTGATCATAGCGAATGATTTCACCTTAAAAACTGAATATTTTGATAAATCTAGAGGCTTAATTAATGACCAAGTTTGGGAAATAGAAGAAAGCACTAATGGAGAGATATGGTTGGGAACTGCTGGTGGTATTAATATAATTAATCCAAAGAAAAAATCTATCATAGCATTAAGTCATGATATGCTGCATGATACAGAATTCAAAAACACTATTGGAGAAATTATAGAGATTTCAAAGGATAAATACTTAATATCAGCAGGTTTAGGCTTTTCTATTATTGATCGGCAAGAAAACACACTTACCAAATATGCCAGTAATCCAGAATCCCCTATTTATTTTTCAGGCTATGCGGCAGTTAATGCCCATACTCTTTTGTTAACCTCCAGAATTGGTTTGTTTTTATATGATATAAAAAATAATATTCTAAAAAAATCATTACTAAATATAGATTATAAAAAAAATATTAGGCAGCTAACTGGCGAAGTAGTTTATGCTGATGATATCCTATGGATCCCATCCCATAATGGATTGATAAAGGTAAATATAAAAACAAATACTATTAGTTATCTGACCGAAGAACAAGGCCTTTGTGAAAACGATGGAACTGTAGCTGTACTATCAAAAGAAGGAGAATTATGGGTCGCAACCAAAAATGGTATTGCTATTTTAAATCTGGAAGACAACACACTTACGAATCTAAAAGAGGAAAATGGTTTGGTACCTCCCGTAATTTTTGGACTTACAGATAATGAAGATACTATGTATATCGCCAGTTTAAATGGGCTTATCGCTATCGATAAATCTACAGCTAAAACTAGTAGTAAGGGCTTCTATAATTTCAATAGCGGTTTAGGTTTTAAGGGTAACGATTATTTACAAGGCTCTCCAACATTTTTAAAAAACGGTCAGTTTTGGGCAGGTGTCACTAAAAATGAAAGTAAATTTAATCTCTTAATTATTGATGAAGCACCGCAACCAGAGCCCAATATAAGTAGTGCTTTGATAACAAATATGTTTGTCATGGATGAAGCGCCTGGTTTTGATACACAAACTAGTAATGATTCCCTAAATATTCAAGCATCCTCTTATGCCTCCAGGACTGAAATGAAATGGGATGCTATCACATTCCCATATGCTATGCCAGAGGGACTCGTACTATCAAATAATCAAAACATGTTAAGGTTTGGTTATGCGAGCGGAGATTTATTTAATAGAAATCAATTAAGCTATCGCTACCTTCTAGAAGGTGAAGATGATGATTGGAGTTATGACGAGGGTACAAAAAAATCAAAGAACTACTATAATTTAAAACCTGGTGCCTATACATTTAAAGTGGCTACACGAAATAGTAATAAGGAATGGTCTGTTCCGGCTGCACTTAAATTTCAGATTGCTCCACCATGGTGGCAAACTTGGTGGGCCTACATAATTTTTGGCCTTACAATAGTGCTGCTTTTAAGAGGCTACATCATTTTTAGAGCACAAAAATTAAAAAGAGAAAATAAGATTTTAGAGGAGCGTGTCATATCTAGAACCAATCAGTTAAAAAATAAAATTGACCAATTAAATGCCACGCAATCCCAATTAATTCAATCTGAAAAGATGGCTTCGCTCGGAGAATTAACAGCTGGCATCGCCCACGAAATTCAGAATCCGTTAAACTTTGTAAATAACTTTTCCGAAGTAAGTAATGAACTTATTGATGAAATGAATGAGGAGTTAGATAAAGGAGATATCGAAGAAGCAAAAGCTATTTCAGCAGATATTAAACAGAATCTTGAGAAAATAAATCATCATGGTAAACGTGCTGATGGGATTGTGAAAGGGATGTTGCAACATAGTCGTTCCAGTTCTGTAGAAAAGGAGCCAACCGATATCAATAGATTAGCAGATGAATATTTAAGACTCGCCTATCATGGATTGCGAGCAAAAGACAAATCTTTTAACGCAAATTTAGAAACAGATTTTGATGAATCTATTGGGAAAATAAATGTGATTCCGCAAGATATTGGTAGAGTAATACTTAACTTGTTCACCAATGCCTTTTATGTGGTTGATGAGAAATCTTCTGACGCTAACGCTTTGAAAAATAATTATAAACCAACAGTTTCCGTGAGTACTAAAAAATTGAAAAACAAAGTTGTTATTCAAGTAAAAGATAATGGCAATGGCATACCAAAACATATTATAGATAAAATATTCCAACCCTTTTTCACGACCAAACCAACAGGAAAAGGTACAGGTTTAGGATTATCTATGAGTTATGATATTATAAAAGCGCACGAAGGAGAATTGAAAGTGGAAACCAAAGAAGGACAAGGCACAACGTTTATTATTGAATTACCTAACGAATAAAGATTATGACGACATTAAAACGAAAACTTCTTGAAGACACCTATCAGAAATTTTTTGAAGTTGCCACAAGCGAAATCATTCCCTTAAAGACTTTAGATGCTATACTATTAGATGATATAACTGGTTTTGGTACAGCTGTAGATGAGCATGTGTTTTCAAAATCACAATTCTATACCATAATTGAAAGGCAACGAGAGCAATGCAAAGATTTAAATATGAAATGGAATATTGTACCAATCGTACATCGTGTTTCAAAAGACGGAAATTCAGCAGTATTTTCGGATGATATAATAGTTAAAATGGACGTTGATGGTGAGCGTATAAAAATGGAATTACGATTTACAGTCGTATTAGAATTTCAAGATGATACATGGTTCATAGTGCATTGGCATGGCTCAAAACCCGAACAGGTTGAAAGCGAAACGGATACTTTTGGTGTTGATCAGTGGAAACAAAAAACAATTGAATTAGAAAAGATTGTTACCGAACGGACTTCAGATTTGGTTAAAAAAAACAAAGAATTGGAAACAGCCATTCTGCAGTTAAAAGCAACGCAATCTCAACTCATTCAATCTGAAAAAATGGCAAGCTTAGGTGAACTTACTGCTGGTATTGCTCACGAAATACAAAACCCGCTAAACTTTGTCAATAATTTTTCTGAAGTAAACGTAGAATTAATTGATGAGATGCAGGACGAACTGAAAACTGGTAATTATGACGAAGTGATAGCGATTTCTAACGATATTAAGGAAAATCAGAAAAAAATAAACCACCATGGCAAACGAGCAGATTCCATCGTAAAAGGAATGTTAAAACATAGCAGAAACACAAGCGGGGAAAAGGAACCCACAAACATCAATGCGATTGCTGACGAGTATTTACGTTTGGCATATCACGGACTTCGTGCAAAAGACAAAACTTTTAATGCCACACTAAACACAGATTTTGATGAATCCCTTGGTAAAATAAATGTAGTAGCGCAAGATATTGGTAGAGTAATACTTAATTTAATTACTAATGCTTTACATGCTATATCTCCTAAAGTAAATACTCCAAATAAAGAACCTGATAAAGAACCTGATAAAACTCCAATAATCTGGTTAAGTACAAAGCAATTAGGAGATCAAGTTTTTATTACAGTAAAAGACAACGGTTCTGGTATCCCTAAAGATATATTGGATAAAATATTTCAACCCTTTTTCACAACCAAAGCTTCAGGAGAAGGAACAGGATTAGGATTATCTATGAGTTATGATATTGTTAAATCGCATGGAGGCGAACTAAAAGTAGAAAGTAAAGAAGGAGAAGGCACAACCTTTACCATCAATATTCCAAAATAAAAAATAAAAAAAAATTGATATGAAAATATTAGTAGTAGATGACGAGCAAGATGTAAAAACACTTTTTTTACAACGTTTTAGAAAAGAAATAAGAAATGGAGAACTTGATTTTGTATTTGCCTTCTCTGGTGAGGAAGCTTTAAAAACTCTTGAAAACATTGCTCATGAAGCGGTTCTTATTCTCTCAGACATAAATATGCCAGGTATGAGTGGTCTCGAATTATTAAAAACCATCAAAAAAGACTATGTGGCACCTCCACCTGTGGTCATGATGATAACCGCTTATGGGGATGACGAAAATTTTAATACTGCTAAAGCACTTGGCGCAGACGATTTTTTGACAAAACCTGTAGATTTTAAATTATTAAAAGAAAAATTAATCCAAAAAATATAATGGCAAAAATATTAGTAGTTGATGATGAAGCGGATTTAGAAGTTTTGATAAAACAAAAGTTCCGAAAGAAAATTCGAGATAAAGAATACGAGTTTCTGTTTGCAGAAAATGGTCGTCATGCCTTAGAAAAATTATTGGAAGATCCAGACGTTGATATTGTGCTGAGTGACATCAATATGCCAGAAATGGATGGCCTAACGCTTTTATCGAAGCTTCACGAAACATGTCCGTTAATTAAATCTGTTATTGTTTCTGCTTATGGAGATATGGCAAACATTAGAACAGCTATGAATCGTGGTGCCTACGATTTTATAACTAAGCCCATCAATTTTGAGGATTTAACCCTTACAATGGAAAAAACTATAAAACATGCGAAGCATATTAAAGAGACTTTACAAGCCATAAAGGAGAATAACATCTTGAAAATGTATGTGGACGAAAATGTACTTAATTTTATGAGCAATCGCGAATATGAATCTACCATAATGGCAAACGAAACCATTGAGGCTACGGTCATATTTATTGATATTTGCGGTTTTACGAAAATCAGTGAAAATGCAAAAGCAGATACGGTTGTTACACTTATAAATTCTTATTTTGATGAAATGGTTAAGGAAATAATGCAGCACAAAGGTTACATCGATAAGTTTATTGGCGATGCCATTATGGCTGTTTTTAAAGGGGAATATCATTTAGATCGCGCCATTGACGCCTCGCTTGCTGTATGTGAAAAAATAAATAATCTTCCTGCTCTAGAAGGCAATCTAGACTATAAGCCTAAAGTATCTATTGGTATCAAAAGTGGTGAGATGATTTCGGGTAATATTGGGTCTTTAAGTCTTAAACGTTTAGATTATACGGTTATTGGAGATACCGTAAATACTGCTGCTCGATTACAGGATGCAGCAAAAGAAAACCAGATTATTATTTCTGAAGAGTGCTACCAAAAAGTAAAAGAATCCTTTAAATGTGAAAAAGTAGGAAGTATCAATGTAAAGAATAAAGCAAATCCGCTTACCATTTATCAAGTCATAGAATAAGTTAAATCACCAATAATGGAAGAACAAAACATAAATAAAAACAAACACACTGACGATTTAATCGATCATTATTGGGGAACCATCAGTTATTTAACCAGCCTCATTAAAGCATCCGAACTTAAAGCAGGTTTAATCCTATCTTTTTATGGTATTTTGCTGAATTTTATTTATCAAGGCACAAAGAACTTCTCAGATACATTGAGCAGTGATATTTTTCTATTTATACTTCTTGGTTTGTGGGCTGTTTGCACTGTGGCTTCTATCTTTTTTTGTGTACGTTGTTTTATTCCAAGGATTGAAGGTAAGTTCTCCAAAAATATGTTTTTCTTTAAGGATGTGATTTCAAAGTTTGGTGATATTAAGGAATTTTCAAAAACGTTTTTAGCGATGAGTAAAGATGAAGAAGCACTATTTGGTCAACTAGGCGAACAAATCTTTATTATATCAAAAATAGCGGATTGGAAATTTAGAAATGTAAAGCGTGCTATCAGCTTTTTAGCTATTGGACTTATTATTTTGTTTATAACAGGTTTATACCACATTGTTTATATATTAACATAATAGTGTACTAACAAAAAAAATCTTAAGTCATAAATGAAACAAATACTCCTTTTTTTATTCAGTTTAACTGTATCTGCTCAAGCTGAAAAAGGCATGCAAATAAAAGATACGCTTGCTCCAAAACTAGAAAACATCAAATGGATATCGGGCAATTGGAAAGGTGAAGCATTTGGTGGTCAAACCGAAGAAAATTGGAGTGAACCTTCTGGAGGCTCTATGATGGCGACCTTCAAACTTATCAATAAGGGTGAAGTCTCGTTTTATGAAATTGAAATTATACGAGAAATTGAAAATTCACTAGTCCTTCAGCTAAAACATTTTGATAATGATTTAAAAGGTTGGGAAACTAAAAATGAAACTGTAGATTTTCCTTTAATTAAGATAACACCAACTCAAGTTATTTTTGAAGGTATGAGTTTTGAAAAAGTAAGCGATAACGAAATGAATGTGTACGTAGATATCAAAAATGATAATGGTGAAGTAGAAATAGTAAAATTCAATTATAAAAAGTCGTCTTAAATAAAATTCTAACCTATTTAGGCATTTTCATTAATAGAATTTCTAATGGTCAATGCATGTCCTATTTTACTTTTTCCTCTTTGGTTATTTTTGACAAGTTTATTGCCGTTTCAATAAGCGCTAGGTGCGAATATGCTTGAGGAAAATTACCTAATAACCGTTTGGTCTTAAAATCAATATCTTCACTAAACAATCCTAAGTGATTGCTATATGATAATAATTGATCAAATAATTTTTTAGCCTTCTGCTCTTCACCAATTTTGTATAAACTATTAATAAACCAAAACGTACAAATAGTAAAAGATGAGGACGGCAGTCCAAAATCATCCTTGTTTTTATATCTATACAGGAGTCCATCATTACTTAACTCATGCTCTATTGCTTTTACAGTACTTATATACTTTGGGTCTTTTGCTAAGATAAAGCCATAAGGTTCCATAAGTAATACTGAGGTATCTAAATCTGTTGAGCCATAACTCTGCGTGAAGGCCTTTGCATCATCATTCCATGCATTGCTCATGATATCTTCCTTAATTTGTTTCTCTAGAGGCAACCATTTTTTAAGTTTATGATCTTTACCTAAAATTTTGGCAACCTTAATCGCTTTATCAATGGCTACCCAACATAGTACTTTTGAAAACGTAAAGTGCCTATCTTCTGTTCTAAACTCCCAAATTCCTTTATCTGGTTCTTGCCAATGTTTATTAACAACCCAAACAATACCTTTTGTTATAGACCAAAGTTCCTCTCCATTCTCTATATCTGTATTAAATTTAACTAATTGCTGATGGATGACATCCATTAAAATACCGTAGATATCATTTTGACGTTGTGAAAAAGCAGCATTACCTATGCGTACCGGTTTAGAGTTCATATACCCTTTAAGATGGTCTAGTTGTAACTCTGTCAATTGCTTTTCACCATTAATACCGTACATAATTTGGAGATTCTCATCCTTATCAGGAATCAAATTAATTATAAAACTCAAATAGCGTTTAGCCATACGTTTATGCCCTAAATAAGACACTACTTTTATCACCATAGAGGCATCTCTAATCCAACAAAAACGATAATCCCAATTACGGACCTCTCCAATAGTTTCTGGTAAAGAGGTCGTAACTGCAGCTAAAACAGCGCCTGTTTTCTCATAACTAAGCAGTTTTAAGGTCATCGCACTTCTAGAAATCTCAGCATTATAAGATTTATAAGTAGGTGTGCGTTCCATCCAATCAAGCCAATACGCTTTGGTACGATCTAACTCTATGCACACTTTTGTAGCTGTAGACGTAAGTAGTTTTTCGTTGTAACCAACCTGAAAATAGCCATCGGTTTTCAAAGTAATTTCTTTACCGTGAACGACAGCATTCTTATCAAAATTAGTATACAAAAAAAGCGAATCAAATTTCTCCTTTTCCGTAAGACTTACGATGAAATCATCCTTAATATAAGTATTGGTTTTACCCAAAGCATATTCAAGTTTTGGGTTGTATTTAACTTTAAATTTAGGCTGACCCTTAATATGCTTAATATATCTAATCACTTCTGGAGGCGCGTAATAATCGCCATTTTCCTTTTTATAGCGTGGCATAAAATCATGGACTTCAAAAGTGTTTTCTTCGGAATAAAATTGCGTTACTAAGATGCAGGTGTTATCCACATAGGCTTGGGAGACGGCATACTCTGTTGAGACTAAAAATTCAAAACTTCCACCAATATTATCATCTAATAATTTTGCAAAAACTGATGAGGAATCAAACTCAGGTAAACAGCACCAATCGAGCGATCCTGTTTTTGAAATTAATGCTGCGCTTCTACAATTGCCTATTATTCCGTAGTCTAAGTTATTATTCAAATCTTTTTTTTTATATTAAGTGTTTACAATACAGTTTAAATAAAAATAATAAAAAAGCTATCGATAATCAAAATATTTAGGATGAATAAAACAATAATTGTTTCAAACAGATTGCCACTACAAATAAAAATCGATAACAATCAACTGCAAGTTAAACCCAGTGTTGGTGGATTAGCCACCGGATTAAAAACTATACATCAAGAAGGAAACAGCCTTTGGATTGGCTGGTCTGGCCTAACAGAAGAAGAGCTAAATAGTGACTTATCAAAACAAGTAAAAGCGCTTATTAAAAAGGAAAAATGTGACACCGTATCACTCACACAAAACGATCTTGAAAATTTCTATTATGGATTTAGCAATCGAACGCTATGGCCTTTATTTCATTATTTCATGGAATATACTGAGTTTGAAAATACGTATTGGGACTCTTATAAAGCGGTTAATCAAAAGTTTGCTGATGCAGTTTTAGAGCATGTAGAAGATGGAGATACGGTTTGGGTTCATGATTATCAATTATTATTAGTCCCAAAACTTATTAAAGACAAAAAACCCAATACGACCGTTGGTTTCTTTTTACACATCCCATACCCTTCCTATGAAATATTTAGAACATTTCCTTGGCGCGAAGAATTACTTCATGGCATGTTGGGCGCTGATTTAATCGGTTTTCACACATACGACTATCAACGTCACTTTTTAAGCTCAGTAAAACGAATTTTGAGATTGGATGTTAACTTTAATGAAATTACTTATGATGATCGAGTTGTGAAAGTAGACTCGTTTCCTATGGGAATTGATTATAATAAATTTCATCAATCTGCTCTAAAACAAAAAAAAGAAGAAAAATCTGAACTTCAAAAACGATTAGATGACCATATTCAGTCGAGCAAAGATGCACGAATGATTTTATCTATTGATCGTATGGATTACACAAAAGGCATCCCAAACCGGATTCGTGCTTTTGAATATTTTCTTAATAAATATCCTGAGTATAAAGAAAAAGTTCGCCTAATTATGTTAGCAGTTCCATCAAGATCAAATGTGCCTCAATATCAATTACTTAAACGTGAAACCGATGAACTTGTAGGTCGTGTAAACGGTCAATTTTCAACTGTAAGCTGGACTCCAATTTGGTATTTTTATCGCTCAATGCCTTTCGAAAACCTTATAGATCTTTATACCTCATCACATATTGCAATGATAACACCGGTAAGAGATGGTATGAATCTTGTCGCAAAAGAATATGTGGCCACAAGAACCGAACAAGATGGTGTATTAATTTTAAGTGAAATGGCAGGTGCTTCAAAAGAAATGAATGAAGCCATGCTTATAAATCCTAATAATTTTGAGCAAATAGCAGATACGCTAAAACAAGCTTTGGAGATGCCATTAAAAGAACAGCGTTCAAGAATGGAAATTCTTCAAAAACGTTTAAAACGTTATACTGTTGAAAAGTGGGCCGAAGAGTTTATGAAATCACTTTTCGCCACTAAAAACCTAGGTGCAGTTATTATTGCGAAACGCATGAACTTCGAAATTCAAGAAAAAATGATTTCAAAATTCGATACAGCTAAGCGTCGTTTGTTTTTATTGGATTATGATGGCACATTGGTGAACTTTAAGGACAATCCTAAAGAGGCAAGTCCAGATAAACACTTATATGCATTGTTAGACACCCTTCAATCTGACGATAAAAACGATGTCGTTCTAATTAGCGGTCGAGATAGAGAAACATTCACATCATGGTTTGCCCATAAAGAGTATAAGCTTATCACCGATCATGGTGTTTGGCTAAAAATACCTAACGAAGATTGGGAAGCTTTAGAACGTGTTAAAAATGGTTGGATGGAACACATTAAACCTATTTTAGAGACGTTTGTTGACAGAACTCCTGGAACTTTTATTGAAGAAAAGAGGTACTCTTTGGCGTGGCATTACAGAAAAGCAGACCCAGAACTTGCTCAAATTAGAACCATAGAAATTGATACTGTATTAACAAGTTTAATTTCTAATCATGATCTATCTGTTTTAAAAGGGAATAAAGTCATTGAAATTAAATCTAGCAGTGTGAATAAAGGCCGAGCGTCTTCCAGACTACTTAATACTACAAATTATGATTTTATGTTTTGTATAGGCGATGATTGGACTGATGAATATATGTTTCAAGAATTACCAAAGTCTGCCTATACTATTAAAGTTGGCTTTAAAAAAACTAGCGCTAAGTTTTATATCAAAAACACAGATGAAGTAAGACATTTATTATCTCAATTCGTGAAATAATTTTTTTAATTAGAGCACCATTTCTATTTCTCATAGCAGTGACTACTCTTTCTATTCGAAACAGGCGATGAAGATTGACTTAAAAGAGTCAATGCAAATCACTAAAGTGCTCAATAAAGAAGAACCCATGAAACATATACTTAGACCACTCAAGAAATACTATGAGGCGTAAAATTCAAAATCCTACTATAAAGTCGTAATTACAAAGCAGGTTTAAGACTCTATAAGTGAACTATCTAGTATTGATTGAATAACATTTTTTAATCAGTATTTTGGTGATATTCAGATTTCTGCTTTTAAAGCTAAAATAGAAAATGATAAACAGAAATAACATTACAACTTTATTGTAGAAGGATTTAATATGTCAGCTAAAACTGATAGCAACTTTTAGACGATGCTATAAAACCATCATGATAAAAATTTATAAATTTTATTTTGAGACAAAACTCTCATTACGTTTCTATTATAACCTCTAAACAAACTAAAAAAGACAAAATGGTCTTATATAAGACTAAACTTTTGTCTCAATCTATAGCTAAAAAGCAATTAATCTTAATAAACCTGTATTATTTAAGTTGACCCCTATTTTAGATGTTTTTATAATATATTGATTATTAGATATTTAACACGCTTAAGCAAATATACTTTAAAATAAATAATTACAGAATGGCTATAAATACATTAATTATTGTAACTTAAAAAATATGCTGAAAAATCTTACGTCATCTCTAATCCTTACTTTTTAACAAAAACAACAGCACTATCAGTACAATGAGTATCCCTAGTCTTATTAATTCTTTAATTGAATATCCATGAAAGTGCTCATTGTTGAAGATAACAAAATAGCTGTTATCGGTTTAAAAAAAATAATTTCTAAACATTCAGATTTGGAAATTGAGGTCGCTGTAAATGGCAAAATAGGTCTAGACCTATTAACCAATACCAAGTCAAATTTACCTAATTTTATTTTACTCGATTTAAATATGCCAATAATGAATGGCATAGAACTTCTGTCTATCATCAAAAATGATGATAAACTAAAATGCATTCCTGTTATTATTCTTACGACGTCTAATAATATTGACGACTATGAAAAATGTGAACGTTTAGGGGTATCTGGTTATTTTATAAAAGAAGTTGACTTTGAAAAATACAATAATAATATCCTATTAATTTTAGATTATTGGAAAGCATCATTTGGAAGACATCACTTTAATGATTAAATAAAATTTTATGAAGGGATTTATATTTACGAATTTTTTAGATTTTGTCGAAAAATCTCATGGACTAGAAATGGTAGATGACATGATATCGAACACCAATTTAGCATCAGGTGGAGTTTATAGTGCATTTAATAGCTATGACTATAATGAATTAGTTGTGCTTTTAACATATTTTTCAAAGCAAACGGAGATAAAAGACGTTGTGATTTTAGAGCAATTTGGAAGATTTGTCTTCCCATATCTGATAGGTAAACATTCATATATTACTAAAAATTATTCTAAGCCCCTAGATTTTCTTGCAGGCATTGAAAATCATATTCATATTGAGGTTAAAAAAATATATAATGATGCCGATCTACCCACATTTAAAGTTAAAAATAGAACTGATAATAAGCTAACCCTCATTTACAAATCTTCAAGAGGTCTAACTTATTTTGCAATTGGTTTGATAAAAGAGTCATTGAATCACTTTGACGTTGAAGGCTCTGTCCTTATAGATGACTCCTATGACAAGAACGAAGGCGTAAAATTGGACATTCAATTATTAACATAGTTTCTGAAATTTAATTTTTAAGCATTAAACTAATTATTCTAAATAAAGAAATCTGTGATTCCTAATACTGCTAACATAAACATCTTAACAAGAGCACTCAAAAGAGAACGCAAAGCCAAAGAGGTTGCCGAAGGTTTCATTGAAAAGCAACTTAGAGACTTCTATAACAAAAATATTTCTCTATCGAAAAGCCTGTTAAGCGAAGAAGAGTTTCAACAAAATCTTTTAGATAATTTAGTCGAAGCCTTAATTGTTGTTGATTTTAAAGGTAATATTTTAAAAATAAATAAAGAAGCACTTAAGCTCATTGGATTTTCGGAAAAAGAAACACCAAAAGATTTAAGCTACCTCATTACGAGAAACAAAAAAAAGCTTTATAAACTCTTTAAAAAAGAGAATTATAATGAAAAAAAATTACTTCTATTTGACTTTATAAATAAGAAAAAAGAAAAAAAATATGTAACCATAAAAGCGAGACTTTTAATTAATTCAAAAAACAAACCCTACGCTTATCAAGCCATCGTTAGAGACATCACCAAACAAACGATAAGAAACAAAAAATTTGAAGAACAACAAAAAATATTGCATTTTGAAACTTTGATTCTAAAAGATTTATTAGCTAGTGACGATATTAAAATTAATGCCACAAATCTCGTTAAGCATATTGCAAAATTCCTAGGCACTGACGACTGTGTTTTTTATGCATTCATAAATGAAGAACTTGTTCAAATGGCTGCTACTGATATAAAATTAGATAGTAACAAGAAAATAAAGAATAGGCTAAAATTTAAAGCCAACCAAGGTATTGTGGGCAGTGTAGCCGCAAGTAAAAAAGGCAGTATTATAAGAGACACCAGTAAACATGAAAATTATATTGCTGATGGCGAAGTACGTTTTTCTGAAATTACAGTTCCCATTTTACTAGGTGATGAATTAGTTGGAATAATTGATGCCGAGCATCCTAAAAAAGACTTTTTTCGCGAACAACAATTAGATGTTTTATCACGAATTTCTACATTAATCAGTCTTTATTTAAAAAATGCTATTCATGAACTTGATAAATCAAATAAACAAATTGAATTAGAAGAAGCTAAACACAGATTAGAAATTGTTTTCAAAAGCGATTCTATCCCTAGAGTCATTGAATCTGCAGAGGGCCTCATAGAAACCGTGAGCCATAGCTTTTTAAAAATGTTTAACATCCCTATTGAGGACGAACAAAAACTAATAGGTTTGACATGCGATTCAGCTAGAGAGATGTTGAAACCATTTTTTACTGAGGAAGACTTGTTTACTACTAGGATTCATGACATTCTTAAAAAGGAACAGGTCGTTTTAAATGAAATTTTAGAATTAAAAGATGGCCGGTATATATCGAGAGATTTCACACCTATTTTTCACAACAAACGTTTACAGGCTTATATTTGGGGATATAAAGATGTGACTTCTCAAACAAACTATGATAAAAGTTTAGAGCGTCAAAATAGAAAATATAAAAGTATTATTGACAATATTAATTTAGGCTTAATGGAAGTTGATAATAATGATGTCACCATAAGTGTAAATAGTGCTTTTACGCGAATGTGCGGTTATACTTCTGGAGAACTAGTAGGAAAAATAGCTAAAAATATTTTATTAAATAAAAATAATAGAAAAATTATTGATGATAAAAATCGAATCCGACATAACAGTGTGAGTGATATATACGAAATTGAAGTTATTACTAAAAGTGGAGAAATAAAATATTGGCTTATTAGTGGAGCTCCTAATACCAATCTTAAAAATAAAGTTATTGGTTCTATCGGTGTTCATTTAGACATTACACCACTAAAAAAACTAATTGTTAGTAATGAAAATTTAATTTCAGATTTAACGGGCAGAAATGACGAGCTTTCTAATTATGCGCACATGGTATCGCACGATCTTAAAACACCACTTATGACGGTATCTTCATGCATTAACTGGCTAAATGAAGATAATAAGGATCATTTAAACGAAGAAAGTTTAGAATATATCTCTACCATTAAAAGTGCTCTGATTGATATGGATAAGCTTATTTCTAGCACATTGTTATATTCTGGGAATAGAACATCCAAAACAAAAAACAGCCCAACAGAAGTGCAACCAATTGTTGAGTCTATAATAAATATTTTATATCGTGGCGTCATTGATGATATAGATATAAAAATATTAAAACCACTTCCTTCTGTTCATTTAAACGAGGTAAAAACAAGGCAAATATTCCAAAATATAATAGAAAATGCTTGTAAATATAGAGATATAGATAAAAAGAGCTTCATTAAAATTGACTGGGAAGAACATAGTGATTATGTTCAGTTCACTGTAAAAGATAACGGAATTGGTATTGCTGAAGAGCATTTTGAAATTGTCTTTGACAGCTTTAAAAAACTAAATAGCAGAACAGACTCTAGTGGTATTGGATTATCCATTGTTAAAAAAATGATTGAATCGAATGGCGGTAAAGTATGGTTTGACTCAAAAATTGGAGTAGGTAGTACGTTTTACTTTACTATCACGAAGTAATAAACTTAGAAATTCATTGTATTATTTTTTGAGGTTTTAGAACTAATAAACTACAAATCCATAAGCAGTATTTAAATTTTGTTTGAGGCCATTATGAACAGCCCGCTCTGTTATTCGTTATTTCATACAAAACTCAGAACAACACAATAAAAAAGAATAGCAAAGATTATTACAGACCCTTTTGTTTGGCTAAAAACAACCATCAAAAATTACCCCTGCAGCAAGGACATTAGCTTCTAATCATGATCTCTCTACTTTCTTAGCTAATGCTTGAACTAATAAATAATTGGTTTCAAATATTGTAAAATCTGTATAGACTGGTAAACTAAGCTTAAAAAAAATGGCGGCTAAGTTTTATATCAAAAATACCGATGAAGTAAGAAACTTATTTTTTAAATTTATACAATAAATAATTTTTATGAAAGCACTATTTCTATGTCTCATAGCAGTAACAACTATTTCTGCTCAAACCCATCAAAAAATATATGATATTATTGATACTGTTTCCGAAGAAAGATTAAGAGAGGATGTAAAAACGCTCACAGAGTTTGGCACAAGAAACACCTTTAGCGACACCATAAGCACCACGAGAGGAATTGGAGCCGCCAGACGTTGGATAAAAAATGAATTTGAGACTATTTCTAAAGATTGTGAAAACTGCCTCAATGTCTTTTACCAAAAAGATTTTGTAACCAAAGAAGGTAATCGTCGTGTACCCCATGATGCTTGGGTAGTCAATGTCATTGCGATACAAAAAGGCACAACATATCCAAACCGTTATATCATAATGAGTGGTGATATAGATTCTAGAGCTAGTGATACCATGGACTTCACAACAGATGCTCCCGGAGCGAACGACAACGCTTCTGGTATGGCTGGAGCCATTGAAGCTGCGCGAGTATTATCACAATATAAATTTGAAAGCAGTATCCTTTATGTTGGTTTATCTGGCGAAGAGCAAGGCCTATTTGGTGGTGCAGGGTTAGCAAAATATGCGCAAGATAAAGGTTGGGACATTATTGGAATTTTAAACAATGACATGATTGGAAATATTGAAGGTATAGATGGGGTTATTGATAATCGCACGTTTAGAATATTCTCTGAACCTGTACCTCCAAACGAAACTCAACAACAAAGAACTGCTAGACGGTTTTATGGTGGAGAAGTTGATGGAATTTCTAGACAGTTAGCTAGATACGTCCACAACACCGTTAAAACATATATGCCAGAAATGAACCCGATGATGGTCTATCGTTTAGATCGTTTTGGACGCGGTGGTCATCATAGACCGTTTAATGATTTAGGGTTTCCAGGAATTAGAATTATGGAAGCACATGAAAATTACACACAACAGCATCAAGACATACGTACTGAAAATGGTATTAACTATGGAGATACATTTGAGCATGTAAACTTTGGTTATGCTAAAAAATTGACAGCAGTAAATGCGATTAATATGGCAAGCTTAGCCTCTGCTCCTCCTGCGCCAACTACAGTTGCAATTGGTGGAATTGTAGAAGCGTCTGTCAAACTAAAATGGAATACTGTTGATGGAGCCAAAGGCTACAAGATATACTGGAGAGATACAACATCTCCCACTTGGGACTACAGTAGATATGTTGGTAATGTTAATGAATTTAGTTTGGAAGGTATTGTGATTGATAATTTTTACTTCGGAATTGCATCTGTCGATAAAGACGGTTTTGAAAGTGTTATTGTGTTTCCAAATGAAATCATGAGATAGATAAATAATTTATTTTAAGGAAAAAAGGGTCTTGTTTTTAGATTACTACCCCAAACGACATCGTATTGAAATAAAAAAGACCGCTCGAAAGCGGTCTTTAAACTAACATGAAAAACTAACTAATTAACTAAAATTTTCTTTGAATTAACACCATATTCAGTACTTACAATAACAATGTAGGTACCTGTGCTCATGGCATTAGTATTGATATTTATTTTATTATTTGAATTTGATGTATTCGACGTATATACAGATTGTCCTAAAAGAGAATATACATTTACACTTTCTATATTAATATTAGCATTGTTGACTATTTCAATCTTATTTGTTGCATAATAAAAACGTATATCTAATTGATTCTCTCTAGTTTCAATTTGAGAGACACCCAATGTTTCTGGTTGAGAAAACACAATTTCAAATCTATTTAAATACACCCCAGCATCTAAATACACTTCATAAGCTCCGTCTTTAATACTATGATATTCACCTAAAGTTTTATCATGCATAAATATTTTCATTGTACTAGGAATATTTTCAAGTTTATGAATTGAAATCGTATTGAGACCATTAGCATAGGTATGCATTCCTATTTTAATAATAGTTTCTTCATTAATTTCATTGATACCTTGCTCGATATATTTTCCTGAATTAATTAACCAGTACATATCCTCATCTTGCATTGTATCAATTGCTGTATCAAAACCTGAATCATATCCAGGTGTTGCATTTTCATCTGCCATTACAAATAATTCTCTTTCGTATGTACCTGCAGAATTAAGCATTAGACTAATCTTCATTCTTTGATCTGAATCATCAGAAACATTTGAAGGATTAGTAGCGAATAAACTCGTAGTACTCAATATTAGAATAAAAGTACCTACGAATGATTTTTTTAAAGTTTTGAGTAAAATTGTTGCCATAATTTTCATAATTACATGTTAATAATAATAATAATGATGTAAAACATCATCGCTTAGTTAAATTCTCTTTATTTAATACTTGTGTGTTTTTAAGGTTTATATGTAAACCTTTGCACTTGAGGGAGAATACTTCGCTTATGAAAAGTATTAGGATTAATCTTGCATTGAAAAAATATTTTGAAATTAAAATGAATAATTAATTTCATAGGCTTGGGGCCAAATATTTAATTGTAAATACTACAATTCCAATACAAGACCAAAGGTAGAATCAAAGTACAGCACATCGATTACAAACCCGATAATTTGCATTACATTCTCGTTCAAATGAGTAAAAAGGTTAATATAATCGATTATGTGATAGTCCTTTTAAACACATAACACTAACCACATAGATTACTACTTATCAATAAATTACAAAATAAAGCCGATTATACTTTTAGTTTTCTTCAAAAGATAAGATCATCTTAAAACAAAAAGGCCACCTCTAGGAGGCAGCCTTTTTATTGACTTAATTTAAAAAACTAACTAATTCACCATAACCTTCTTTGATACATGTTCTCTTTCGGTTTTTACTTTTACAACATAAGCCCCAATACTTAATGATTTTGTATCTAGCTTTATTTCATTCGCTGTCGTTAATGCATTTGAGACTAATACACTTTGACCTAGTATTGTAATGAGCTCATAGCCTTCAATACTCAAATTTTGAGGATTTAAAATTGTGATATCTTTATTATCTTTATCATATAAGATGTCTAATATGTTTGATTCTATTTCTGCCGTTTCTAAACTTAAGGTGTCTTCATTGTTAAATACAATTTCAAAACGATCTAAGTGAATACCTGCTTGAGATGTAAAACTATAATCTGCTTCCTTAAGATTAAAATATAATCCTAATTCTATATCATGAATAAAGATATCCATAGCGTCTGGTATGTTCTCTAATTTATCAATAGAGATACTATTTGAACCATCTTCTGATGTATGGATACCTATTGGAAGAACTGTTTCGGTTGTAAGGTTATTAATACCTTGAATTACAAATTTACCGTCATCTATCAACCAATACATATCTTCTGCTTGGTTCTCGTATAACTCTGCATCATAACCCCAATCATAGCCCATTGTTGCATTTTCATCTGCTGTAACTAATATTTTTCGAGTATATGTATTGATAGAATTAAATTTTAGTCCTATTTTCATTCGTGTGTCACCATTACCTTCTGAGCCTTGATTACTTGATGATGCCGAATCGGTTCTCATAAACGTAGATGCACTAGTCGCTTCAGTTTTAAATATACGCTGACTATTATTAAATCTAATAGTTCCTGTGTTTTCTCCTACGACAAAGAAGCCTTGTCCAACTGGAATATATCTACCTGGAAGTTTAGTTCCTATCAATGAGTTTTGGTCTACATCAGGATCTGCTGTACCATAAGCAACAGCTGGAACTGCGCCTGCTAAATTATAAGTTGCGTAACCGCCTTGATATTCTGCTAAATTATGAGAACCACCACCCCAATGTTCCCAAAAATATAATGTCCCTGTTGTATTACCACTACCTTCAATAGTAGGCGCATTTTCCATGATAAAAGCGTGCGCATCTATTGCAGAAGCATAAGGGTTCCCTACTAAATAATCATTCCCTGCTGTTAAAGGTAAAGTGATATCCCCATTATTAGGTTTTCCCTTTAGCACATAATTTTGTTCTAAGGATACGTTCCCAGAAGTATTGGTAACACCCTTCATGGTAAACCCTTCACCCGGACTTAAATTACCAGTACTTCTTACCTGTTGCCAAGCTGAATACATATCATCTGGCTGATTGGCGAACTTCCAAATCCAGTAATCTGCTATACTAATTGGCGAACCAGCATTACCATCATATCCACTGGTTATAAAATTTATATTTATTGGTGAAACCGTATTTGTACCATCTTTAAAGATGGAGTTCACTGTATAATTTGTATTATTAGATAACGTACTTGTGCTTCCAACAGGAGAAGACCAATAATTATAAGTAAATAAATCTCTAGTTCCTTGCTGATCCTTTTCTAAACTTCCAGAGCTTGAAATATCTAAATCACTTTTTATAGTTTGTATTAATTGCGATTCACCTTGTAAGTCGATATCACCATTTAATTTCAAATAGTGTGTTACAGTCAAACCAAACCCAGTTTTTGTAGCGTTGTTTCCCGAAATAGTTATTTTATTTGAATTCACAAATAATCCTAGTAGCGATCTGTTTCCAGAAGTAATAGAAGTATTATCTAAAGTCAAATTGTGTGAGGTTTGAACAATATTCCAATCTATATACGTTGATGAATTCACAATCGACTTCGTTCCTGGAATCGTCTGAAGTGCACCATTAACCCATGTAGAACTAGTTTCCCAATTACCATTAGTATTCGATGCATATGGTAATGGAGCTGTTTGCCTATCTACGGTATTTAAATTCCTAAGAGCACCTTGATGCCCATTTCCAGAAGCATCTTCAGTATTTGTATAGGTATACACAGACATTGGATAATAGCCTGCTAGCTTAGACCAAGGAATAGATCCTACATCATTTTTAGAAATTGTTATTGGCATTATTTTACCAGCAACAAAATTAGAGTTGTCTTCTATTTCTTGATTCATAATAAATCTCAATTGAGCAGGAGTAAGATCTATATCCCAAACACGAACTTCATCAATATTCCCTCCAAAATGTTGTGTCGGACTATTTTTACCAGCAGCTGCAATGTAGAAAGATTCGTTTGTATCAATTGGATTAGTTCTGTTGGCAGAAATATCTAAAACACCATCTATATATATAGAAGCTTGAGTACCATCATAAATCACAGCAACATGATGCCATTCATTCTTTGGAATAGCAGTATTAGATACTAAAATCTGGTCAGATCCATTTTTCCAATACATTTGAATTTTATTCGTATTTAAAATTCTTAAATCATAACCTTTAGTAAAAGGGTTATCTCTTTTAGAAATAATTGATTTTACATAAAAATCTGATGGATCTCTTTTTATCCATGCCGAAATAGTGAACTCAGAGTTATTTAGGTTTAAGGCATCTTCCATATCCACATAGTCAACATTTCCATCAAACAATACTGAACGTACAACTTCAACTCTTGGAGCATATCCAAAAGTGATGTATTTTGTCCCATCAAAATCATAATCTGTTTCAAGATTACCATTACCATCTGATGTCATTATTCTATAATCTGCAGTTGGGTCAAAAACACCAGTACTAGATATAAACATATAAAAGCTGCCTGGAGGTATGATATTTCTAATCGCATCTTGTGGTATTCTAACTTTTACCGAAGGGATATCTCCGCCAGTTTCCATGACTTTCCAAACACGTTTCATTGCTGTAAAAGAGACATTTGTAGTTAAAGATGGAGAGATACCTGAACTCATATTTACAGATATTGTGGATGCCGCTAAATTTAAATCTTCACCATTATTTCCCCATACCAAGTATTCCCTATTATCAAACTTTACGGGATTAGATGTTATATTCGTTGTATTAGTATCATATATATTATCTAAACCCATAGTTATAATTCCTTCAGTTCTTCCTCCTACATCTGCAGCATCATTGACACTTCTAGATTGTTTTTGGTATAATTCTGAAACATCATCCCTACCAATACCTGCAACATCATAATTATAACCAAGGTTAAGAGATTGATCCCAAATGAGATTTCCATTGCTATTCACATAGTCCTGCGAAGTACCATTTACTCCTAAGGTAATACCGTATTTAATAGCAAGGTAAGACTGAATTCTGTTACGTTCTTGTGTTAAATCACCATCAGACTTTCTAGAATTATAAGTAATAACCTCAGCAATACGACCATCAAAACTTCCATTCCAATACTGACTTCTTCCCAACCAATATCTACCATTATTAATCATTTTATATTTAGAAATATCATTAGTTGCTGTTCCAACTTGATTAGCATTGAAGAACAACTCCATATCTAAGAGTGCAGCATTTTGTCTAACATTTACTATTTGTATTTGATTGTAATCAGTTCCCGTCCCAGTATCGGCTCTACCATAACCATTTTCATAATTAGGATCACTAGAGGACGTTTCATTCGTCGTCGCTATACAATACGCGAGTCTTTCATTATGAAATCTAGCGGTATATCCTCCATATCCAAATCCAGTAATATCCTCAGTATAAGTCTCGCCGTCTGGATCAGTACTTGTAAACGTATCTAATGGAATCATTGACGCTGTTATTGTAGGGTCTGGCATTAATACAACAAACATATCATTTGTGTTAAAGCCACCTGTTCCTTTCAATTCATCTCTGCTTCCATTACTAATAATATAGGTCATGTCACGATTTGCAGTAGTATGATTATTCTCAAAATCAATAACAGGGTTAAAATTAAAGTTACGTGCAATACTGTTTCTGTAAACCGGTTCTTGACCAGGCACCACAACCTCTGCATTATTTCCTTTACCCATATCAACCCATTGGCTAACAGGAGAACCATCTGATGCATGAGTGATTCCATTTAACTTATCTGCCTTTAGCCATAAATCTAAATTTGATGTTATTCCTCCTGGTGCTTTTGTTGGTGTACAAAATGAAACTCCAGATATTTTAACGTCGTCAAGATATATCATGTCGTTATCTTCACTTGCGTCACAACGCACTCTAAATCTCGCATTATTTCCGGCTGGAAATGAATGATCTGTTTTAAATATAGTTACTGTTTTACTATAACTTATAGCTGAAGTAGTCGCCTCAAAATCTGCTGTTTTACTTGCAACAGAACCACTAACAAAAGTTCCAACAATAGTCCAATTGGAACCTGCATCACTACTATACTCAATAAAAAAATCTTCTCCATTCTCCATTCCATTAGGTTTGAAAAAGAATTTAAAATCTACTTTGTCAAGTGTCGAAATATTAAATAACGGAGATAAAATTGAAGAAGCATTACCAGTAGCATCATCATCCCTCAATCTTATACTATAGTTTCCATTATACGACCATGACGTATTATTTATTCTTTGTGCATCGCCACCACCAATCGTCCATCCATTTAATCCACTTTCAAAAGTCGAGAAGTTTATAACGGTGGTTTCACACATAGTCAAAGACGACTCTGAAGACATATCTTGGATATCAAATGGATTTGAGACTGTATTACTGGTGGAATTAGTTACGTTATTAGCTTCAGATTGCTGAGCAAACGCTAAAACGGTATTAAGAACGAACAAGAAAATTAAAATAAATACCCTTGTGATTGTAGGCCTTCTAAAGTGGTTAACAGCTTTCATAATAATAGTTTTTAATGATGTATGGCACCATTGTTTAAGTAAATCCCTTACTTTATTATATTAATAATAATTTTTTATTGGATGTGTCGACACTAATACAATGTATAGTAGTGGACACAACGAGGGACATACTTTCGTTATTACGAAATGTATTTTGGATTAATTAGATATTGAAAAAATAATATGAAGCGCATTACCGATTTGTTAACTACGTGCATGACATAAGATAATCCTAAGTTATCTGTAAAACAGACTTCAGAAAAATAAGACACGACGTAACAGCTAGTGCTGTATTAAATAGGTATTAAAGTTTCATAGGCTTGGGGCCAAATATTTCATTGTAAAAATTATATACAATTCCAATATCCTGTGTAAATTTATAATTTCAAAAACTAAATATAATAATTATTCAGATAAAGTGTAATATAAACTCGATAAAGTGCATAAAAAATTAATAAAATCGATGAAATACGTTATTGAACTGAATAAAAAGGCAGCAGAAAAACAATCTATTCAACGTATTAAGTCTCAAATTTGAGTCAAAGCAGCTTAAAACAAATCCAATCTAGAGACCTTATCTTATCAATAATTATCATAATAAAATAGTGTTTATTTGACCTTCTATAACGTCAAAAACGTAAACACTATGTCTACAAAAGAATACATAAAAGTGTCTGGTGTACATGAAATAAAAACTACTAATTAAAGAAAACCTAATACATAAAGGACATACAAGTCAATACAAATCGTAAAACAAAACAGCAACTAGACAGCATTAGATAACATTGAAAAAAGTGTTATACAGAAACTCTAAAAGACGCAATTCACGAAAACCCAAAAGCGCTTGCTAACGATACTAAAATTGCTCCTTTCTATTTAAACATCTATTTACCTCACTAAATCATGAAACAACACAGAAAACAAGACAAAAAAAATCGCAGAGACTTTTAATCTCTGCGATACTAGTATTAAAAGTATAGATACTTAGTTATTATATCCCACTAATATAACTTCCATAAGGGTCCTTAAATTGAATCCCTTTAGTAAAACGGTATTTACTTAACTGCTTAAACTCTACTAAAGCCCAAAGCACAAACTCCTTTACAAAATAACTTTCCTCTTTTTTAAGATTAGGTTGATGTTCTGCCAATAAATCTCCTAATGGAGAAACAGCATCTAATAAAGCCATATATTCTTTATCTCTCAAATCATCTAAGATTTCAAACCCATCTTGTTCGTTGAAAAACCAAGAAACAATAGCGTCATAAGGCGTATCTTCATCTTCTTTCTTTAACTTTTCTATCTTCGGAAAGAACTCTGGAAACAAACTCTTTACTGCCTCACCTATTAAATTATAAGCGACCATTGCAGCACCTTCTTGCTCGCCTTCATAAACCAACTCTACTTTACCTGTGATTGATGGTATAATCCCAACAAAGTCACTCAATCGTAACATCGTTTTATCGTCTCCTACTCGCAAAGCACGACGTTCTGCTGTACTCAACAAATTCTCTAAAGCGGTTATACTTAAACGCGCACTCACACCACTTTTTGCATCTATGAATTCACTTTCTCTTGCTTCAAATACAATTTGCTCCAAAAGATCACGCGCCAAATCTGGAACAATAACTGAATCTTTTTGAGCTTCTACAACTTTAGCTTCCTGCTCCGTGATTAAACGCGCCGTTTCAATATCTGTAGGATAATGTGTTAAAATCTGACTCCCAATTCTATCTTTTAAAGGCGTTACTATGCTTCCTCTATTAGTATAATCTTCAGGGTTTGCAGTAAAAATAAATTGCACATCTAAAGGCAGTCTTAATTTAAATCCACGAATTTGAATATCACCTTCCTGTAAAATATTAAATAAGGCGACTTGTATTCTCGCTTGTAAATCTGGTAACTCATTGATCACAAAAATGCAACGGTTAGCTCTTGGTATCATTCCGTAATGAATCACGCGATCATCTGCATAACTTAATTTTAAGTTCGCAGCTTTAATTGGATCTACGTCACCAATTAAATCTGCTACAGTGACATCTGGAGTTGCCAGTTTTTCAGCAAAACGCTCGCTTCTATGCATCCATGTAATTGGTGTATCATCACCTTTTTCAATAATTAATTCCTTAGCAAAACGGGATATTGGATGTAATGGATCATCATTAATCTCAGAGCCTTCCACCACAGGAATATACGCATCTAATAAATTCAACATCAAACGTGCTAATCTTGTTTTTGCTTGTCCGCGAAGCCCTAATAAATTAATGTTATGTCTTGATAATATGGCGCGCTCTAATTCTGGAATCACAGTATTTTCGTAACCGTGTACACCTTCAAAAGCAGTCTCTTTATTTTTAATTTTTTCAATCAGGTTATTACGCAATTCATCTTTTATAGATTTTGATTGATAACCTGCTTTTTTTAATTCTCCTAGTGTTTTTGTAGTTTCAATTTTCATATTCCTGTCCCTAACCCTTTCCAAAGGAAAGGGAACTGTTTTGGGCTTTTTAAATTTAATAATTATAATTTTTTTGTTATTTGATATTCTCATATAAAATATCTGCGATTTGCTACTTCCCTCTGGGAAGTTTGGGATGGGATCTTACCCCTTTATACGTTTCTTCCTATTCGTCTCATAATCTTCAAAAATCATTTCACCTAAGCCTTTAAGACCTGTATAAAAAGCTTTGCCTTGATTAGCTTTTGTAAATTCTTGAACAAATTGCATCAAGTATTGGTCCTGAGCAATCATAAATGTGGTTATAGGTATGTGCAGTTTTCTGGCTTGACCTGCCATAGCGTAACATTTATTTGTAATGTATGGATTGAGCCCATTGCTATCTTTATAATATTGACCATCAGGTAACTTTAAACAACTCGGTTTCCCGTCGGTTATCATAAAAATCTGCTTATTAGTATTACGTTTTCTTCGCAGTAGATCCATGGCCAATTGCAGTCCTGCAACTGTATTTGTGTGATAAGGACCTACTTTTAAATAAGGTAAATCTTTAATTTCTATTTGCCAAGAATCATTTCCGAAGACAATAATATCTAACGTATCTTTTGGGTAACGCGTCGTTATGAGTTCTGCTAAAGCCATTGCAACGCGCTTTGCTGGAGTGATGCGATCCTCGCCATACAAAATCATACTATGGCTAATATCAATCATCAAAACGGTACTCATCTGTGATTTGTGCATGGTCTCTTCAACCACCAAATCATCTTCAGTAATATTGAAATTGTCAATACCGTGATTAATTTGAGCGTTACGAAGACTTTCGGTCATTGAGACTTTATCTAAAGCATCACCAAATTGATAATTCCTAAAATCACCAGTATGCTCGTCTCCAATTCCCGGACTTTTACTTTTATGATTACCTTGGCCACTTCGCTTTATTTTTCCGAAGATATGCTCCAAAGCTTGTTGTCTAATAGCACGTTCTGTTTTTGCCGTAATTGCCATACCTCCATTTCCATCTGGATCAATTTCTTCTTTTATGTACCCTTTCTTTTTAAGGTCTCCAATAAAATCATCAATAGAATATTCAGCAGTCGTTAATTCATATTCCTTATCTAATTCTCGAAGCCAAGAAATAGCTTCATCAAAATCTCCAGACGTATGTGTAATTAATTCTTTAAAAATTTCAAAAAGCTTATCAAAAGGGGACTGGTGAGGTGATTCATAAGGTTTAAAAACGAAACCTTTTTTTAATTTATTTTGTTCTTTCATAGCTGTATAAAAATACAACTATTTCAGTTCAATTATCGTAAAGTTTTTATAAAACTATTCGATACGTTGTAGTTTTTCGAGATTCTCGATTTTTATCCGTTTTCCTTGCGTAGAAATCAAATTATCCTTCTTAAACTGGGAGATAATTCGTATTGCAGACTCAGTAGCAGTCCCAACAAAATTGGAATAGTCCTCTCTTGATAAAATCAAATTTAAATGGCCGCTATCGTCCACATCAAAGGTTTTATCAACATACATAATTGCTTGTGCGAGGCGCTGTTTTACCGTCTTATGCGCCATGTCAATTAAATCGTTTTCAGCATGTCGCAAATCTTTAGCCAAATGCTGTAATACATCAAAAGAAAATACTTGATTGTTTTGCAAAGGGTCAACTGTTTGGTCTTTTGGCACATAACACAATTCAATATCATTAAGCGCAACAGCACTCAAATTGCTGCGCTCATTACTTATTACAGACCGCTGACCAAGAAGTTCACCTTTACCCAATAATTTAACAGTTTGATCTTTACCATTTGGACTCAACTTGGTCAATTTAGCAATACCGTCACGAACGCAAAACACACCGTTTAAAGCGTCTCCTTCATCAAAGATAATAGCTCCTTTTTTATAGTATTTGGTGGTCTTACAATGTGACACACGTTTTAACTCCACCTTAGTCAATGTTCGTATTGAGTTTAATTGTCTTGCTATGCAATGTTCACATCTACTCATACCCAGTATTTCTATTTCAAAAATAATGAAAACATGATAAAAATCATATTTTACATTCACTTCATTTTCAACCTTTGCAGTAGGTATAAATGAGCAAATATTATGGACAAGATTTCTTGTTACCACTGTGGTGATGATTGTAATAACACAATCATAGCCTTTGATGATAAAAACTTCTGTTGTAATGGATGTAAGACGGTTTATGAGATTTTCTCAGAGAATGACTTGACTTGCTACTATGATTTACAAGCAGCTCCTGGTGCTGTTCCAAAAGAAATTCAAGGTAAATACGATTTCCTTTCTCAAGAAAATATCATTGAAAAACTCACCGAATTTAACGACGGAAACACACAAATTACGACTTTATACATTCCACATATTCACTGTAGTTCTTGTATTTGGATTTTAGAAAACCTCAATAAATTAAATCCAAATATATCGTCTTCTCAAGTAAACTTTGGAAAGAAAACTGTCCGCGTCACCTATAATTCTGAAATTACATCGCTTAAAGAGGTTGTTTTATTATTAGCTACAATTGGCTATGAGCCTTACATTTCACTTGACGATTTTAAAACCGGTCAACAAAACGTCAATAGAAGTCTCATTTATAAGTTAGGTGTTGCTGGCTTTGCCTTTGGTAATGTAATGTTCTTATCATTTCCAGAATATTTTCAAGTAGATGGTTTTTGGATAGAACAATACAAACCCGTATTTCGATGGTTAATGTTCGCCTTTTCTTTACCCGTTGTTTTTTATGCAGGACGTGATTATTTTGTCTCAGCATATAAAGGATTACGATCTAAATTATTAAACATTGATGTCCCAATTGCATTAGGTATTGCAGTTCTATTTATAAGAAGTACCGTAGACATCATCTTTGATTTCGGCTCGGGGTTTTTTGATAGTCTAACAGGACTCGTATTCTTTTTGTTACTCGGTAAATTCTTTCAGCAAAAAACATATACATTTTTATCTTTTGAACGCGATTACAAATCGTATTTCCCAATTGCGGTAACTAAAATATCTTCGAAAATGGGCGAACACCCAATCCAAGTCTATGACATTAAAAAAGGTGATCGTTTACTTATTAGAAATGAAGAACTGATTCCTGTTGACGGCATCTTAATCAACGGAAAAGCACGAATTGACTACAGTTTCGTTACTGGAGAATCTGAGACAGTGAGTAAAAAATCGGGTGACAAACTCTTTGCAGGAGGGAAACAAACCTCTGGAGTTATCGAGATGGAAGCACTAAAATCTGTAGAACAAAGTTACCTCACACAGCTGTGGAGTAACGATGTATTTAGCAAAAACAAGGAAGACGGCTTCACAACCTTAACTAATAAAATTAGTAAAAAATTCACGATAGCAGTACTCAGTATTGCTTTTGTTTCAACCACGTTTTGGCTTTTTGTGGATGCTTCAAAAGCAATGAATGTTTTCACTGCAGTTCTCATTATTGCCTGCCCTTGCGCCATTGCACTCTCTGCTCCTTTTACCTTTGGAAATTTACTGCGTATCTTCGGAAAGTTAAAATTCTACGTCAAAAACGCTTCTGTTATTGAACAGCTGGCTGAGATTGACACCATCATTTTTGATAAAACTGGCACCATCACGTCCAACAAAAAAAGCAGAGCGCAATATGATGGAATGGCTTTAAACCCTTCAGAAGAAACATTATTAAAAAACACACTTCGTGGTTCTAATCATCCATTAAGCAGAACGCTTTATGATATTTTGGATGAACATCATATTATTTCACTCAATCATTTTGAAGAACATTTAGGAAAAGGGATTGAAGGAACTTACAACGAAAATCATATAAAAATTGGATCAGCAAGTTTTGTCGGTACTCAAGAATCTACAATTCTAAACACGCAAGTGCACATTAGTGCAAACAATAAATATAAAGGAAAATACACCTTTTATAATAGCTATAGAAAAGGACTATCAAAATTATTCAACAAACTGAAGAAGAACTACGATTTAGTCATTCTGTCTGGAGATAATGAAGGTGAATTTGACAATCTCAAAAAGTTATTGCCTTCAAAAACGAAACTAATTTTCAATCAAAAACCAGATGATAAGCTAGACTACATTAAATATCATCAAACTGAAGGTGCAAAAATATTAATGATTGGTGACGGTCTAAATGATGCTGGAGCACTTGCGCAAAGTAACGTTGGCATTGCATTGTCAGAAAACGTGAATGTGTTTTCCCCTGCTTGTGATGCCATTTTAGATGCTTCAAAATTCAATCAGCTTAACAAATTTATTAGTGCTTCAAAAAGTGCTATCAAGATTATAAAATGGAGTTTTCTGTTGTCATTTATTTACAACATCATAGGGCTTTACTTTGCAGTCACAGGACAATTAGCTCCCGTTATCGCAGCTATTCTGATGCCTTTAAGCTCTATTAGTATCGTAGTATTTACCACTATTACGACTAACCTTTTGGGTAAAAAGCTAAAATAAAAAGAAGAAATATGGTGTTTGCATATTTCCGAATAAAATAATTTAAATAGAGCAACATTAAATTCCAAACATGATAAAAATCATGTTTTAAGAACGCGTTCGAACGTAATTTTGAACCATAACTTCTAATAGGTATGAGTGTTATATATATTTTATTAAGTATCAGCATTATTATTGCTGTTGTGTTTTTTATTGCATTTATAACTGCAGTGAGAAAAGGACAGTTTGATGATAGTTATACACCTTCTGTTAGAATGCTTTTTGATGACGAACTCGTTAAAAAGCAACCAAAACCATCTATTAAAATCAAAAAAGACTAATTAAATTACTATGGAAGTTCAACAGTTTCATTACGATAACAAAATCGTCAAAAATTTCCTCTACGCCACCATGATTTGGGGAGTTGTAGGGATGTCAGTAGGTTTGCTACTCGCATTCATGTTTCTATTTCCAAATATGACCAGCGGAATCTCCTGGTTAAGTTTTGGTCGTTTAAGACCGTTACACACCAATGCGGTGATTTTTGCGTTTGTTGGAAATGCCATTTTTGCTGGTGTCTATTACTCGACACAACGGTTATTAAAAGCAAGAATGTTTAATGATACCTTAAGTAAAATCAACTTTTGGGGTTGGCAAGCTATAATAGTTGGTGCAGCGATTACACTACCTCTAGGGTATACAACGTCTAAAGAATACGCTGAATTAGAATGGCCTTTTGATATAGCGATTGCTGTTATTTGGGTTGTTTTTGGTTGGAACTTAATAGGCACCATATTAAAAAGAAGGCAACGTCATTTATATGTAGCCATCTGGTTTTATATCGCAACATTTGTAACCGTCGCTGTGCTTCATATCTTTAATAGTTTAGCTTTACCAGTGAGTGGTTTAAAAAGTTACTCAGTATATGCAGGGGTTCAAGATGCCTTAGTGCAATGGTGGTATGGACATAATGCTGTTGCCTTTTTCTTAACCACACCTTTTTTAGGATTGATGTATTATTTTGTGCCAAAAGCAGCGAATAGACCGATTTACTCTTACAGACTTTCAATCGTTCACTTTTGGTCATTAATATTCATTTACATTTGGGCTGGTCCTCACCATTTATTATACACGGCGTTACCAGAATGGGCTCAAAACCTTGGGGTGGCCTTTTCAGTTATGTTATTAATGCCTTCTTGGGGAGGAATGATTAATGGTCTCCTGACGCTTCGTGGTGCCTGGGATAAAGTTCGTACAGATCCTGTTTTAAAATTTATGGTCGTCGCCATTACCGGTTATGGTATGGCAACTTTTGAAGGCCCTATGCTATCGCTTAAAAGTGTAAATGCTATGGCGCATTTCACAGATTGGATTATCGCTCACGTACACGTTGGAGCACTCGCTTGGAATGGGTTTTTAACCTTTGGAATGATCTACTACCTAGTACCAAAATTATTTAAAACAAAATTATATTCTATAGGTCTTGCTAACCTTCACTTTTGGATTGGCACATTAGGAATTATCTTTTACACCTTACCAATGTACGTAGCTGGTTTTCAGCAATGGGCAATGTGGAAACAGTTTAATCCAGATGGAACTTTAGTGTATGGTAATTTCTTAGAAACAGTAACTGCAATAATGCCACTATACTGGATGCGTGCCATTGGTGGAACACTGTTTATTACGGGTACCTTAATCATGGTATTCAATGTTATTATCACTATTGTACAAGGTAGTAAAGTCACCGACGAACTTGCAGAAGCTCCTGCACTTCAGCGTGTCTCTAAAAGACGTGTTGCTGGAGAAGGATGGCACACTTGGCTAGAACGTAAGCCTGTTAAATTAACAATTTTGGCTACCGTCGCTATACTTATTGGTGGTATCGTACAAATTGTACCAACATTATTAGTAAAATCAAATATCCCAACTATTGCTAGTGTAAAACCTTATACACCTTTAGAACTAGAAGGGCGAGATATATATATAAGAGAAGGCTGTGTTGGCTGCCATTCACAAATGGTACGTCCATTTAGAAATGAGGTTGAACGCTATGGTGAATATTCAAAAGCTGGAGAATTTGTTTATGATCATCCATTCCTTTGGGGAAGTAAACGTACAGGTCCAGATTTACATCGAATTGGAGGAAAGTACTCAGACAATTGGCACTTAAACCATATGTATGACCCACAAAGCACCTCTTCTGGTTCTATTATGCCTTCTTATCAATGGCTCGTAAGAGATGCGCTTGACAAATCACAAACCGAGGCTAAAATGAAAGTTATGGTTACGCTTGGAGTGCCTTATACAGACGAAGAAATTGCTAATGCACAACAATTGATGGATGAGCAAGGTACTCAAATTGAAAAAAATCTATATACAGATCCAGATTTTGCGTCATCATATGAAGCAGATAAACAAGCTGGTGGAGAAGCTTTCATTGAAATGCGAAATAGAGAAATTGTAGCAGTCATTGCTTATTTACAACGACTTGGTACAGATATTAAAGTTAAGGACGTTTCAACAACTCAAAACTAATTAATCATGTTAAAATTTGTAAAAAACCATATGGAAAGCATCGCAGGAATTGAAATATATCCCTTGATTTCCCTAATTATATTTTTCAGTTTTTTTGTCATCTTATTTTGGTGGGTCATTACTGCAAAAAAAGACTACATCACTACCGTGAGTAATATCCCTTTAGATAACCAAAATCCATCAGAACTATGAGAACTATACCATCATGGTTAAGAGTACCTGTAATATTCTTTATCATTTTCGCAATTACAGAACTTGTTATAGATTCTGGAGGTGAACCAGCATTTATAGCGCAACCTTTAGTGTCGTTATTCTTGTTACTTATACTTCTTATTTTAATTGCCATAGAGGCAATTACTAGTGCATTAGACAATGTATTGTATCAAAGTCTTGATGCCGAAGCAAAAGCTAGATACGATACAAAACGAAATGCACCTTCAAAACTAATACAGTGGCTTCAAAAATTATATTCTAAATCTCTAGGTCAAAAACCTATTGAACAAGAACATGTGATCATTTTAGATCATAACTATGACGGAATTAAAGAATTAGATAATGATTTACCGCCTTGGTGGAAATATGGATTCTACGCTTCTATTGTTTTTGCAGCAGTTTATATGGTAAAATATCATGTATTCAATGGTGCCACCCAAATTGATGAACTTCAAGCAGAAATCGCTCAGGCCAAAATTGATATTCAAGAGTATAAAAAAACGGCAAAAGACTTAGTAGACTTTAATACGGTAACACTATTAGCCGATGCTTCAGACCTTAGTAATGGTAAGACAATCTTTGAAACTAACTGTGTGGCTTGTCACAAAGCAGATGGCGGTGGAGGAATTGGCCCTAACCTGACCGATAAAAACTGGATTTTAGGTGGAGGAATTAAAAATGTATTTAAAACAATTTCTGAAGGTGGTCGTGACGGAAAAGGTATGATATCATGGAAACAAAGTTTAAAACCGTCAGAAATGGCACAAGTTGCTAGCTACCTTCTTACATTTCAAGGAACCACACCTGCTGAACCTAAAGCTCCTGAAGGTGATATTTGGGTTAGTAAAGAGGCACCTGCAGAAGACATACCTACCGAAGCAATAGAAGTCAAAACAGATGCTATCATTACGATCGAAAATAAATAACACATGGAAACACCCAAAAACGAATCGTTCAGAGATACTATTGGCACCCTTACTGATGATGGAAAACGCGCTTGGGTATATCCAAAAAAGCCAAGTGGTCGCTATTACGAAAAACGAAAAATAGTAAGCTATGGTCTAATCGTATTTCTATGTATTGCACCATTTATCAAAGTGGGTGGCAATCAATTTTTAATGTTCAATGTATTGGAGCGTCGTTTTAATATTTTTGGATTTCCGTTTTGGCCACAAGATTTCTACCTGTTTGTGATTTCGATGTTGATTGGCGTCGTTTTTATCGCTCTTTTCACAGTAGCATTTGGTCGTATTTTCTGTGGATGGATTTGTCCGCAAACCATATTCATGGAAATGGTTTTTAGACGAATAGAATATTGGATTGATGGTGACAGAAATAAACAACGTAAGCTTGATCGACAAAAATGGGATGCAGAAAAAATTAGAAAACGTCTATTAAAATGGTTCGTATTTCTGGTGATTTCATTTCTAATCGCTAACGTATTTTTAGCTTATTTAATTGGAAGTGACACCCTTATTAAATATATAACCGAAGGGCCTTTTGCTCATACTGGCACACTTATTCCGCTAGTCATATTTACAGCTGTTTTTTATTTTGTATTTGCCTGGTTTAGAGAGCAAGTATGCATTATCGCTTGCCCCTATGGTAGATTACAAGGCGTTTTATTAGATAATAAGTCAATTATTGTGGCTTACGATCATAAACGTGGTGAAAGTGAGAATGGACGTAAAAGTTTTAGAAAAAATGAAGACCGTGAAGCTCTTGGTCATGGTGATTGTATAGATTGTATGCAATGTGTAAATGTTTGCCCTACAGGAATTGATATTAGAAATGGTACCCAGTTAGAATGTGTAAACTGCACAGCTTGTATAGATGAATGTGATCATATTATGGAGAGTATCAATCTGCCACAAGGATTGATTCGTTATGCCAGTGAAGATGACATAGAAAAGAAAAATAAATTTGAATTTACACCACGATTAAAAGGCTATACCGCAGTATTGATTATTTTGACTGGTCTGCTCACGGGATTGCTTTTATTAAGAACAGATCTTGAAGCTAGAATTTTGAGGCTTCCCGGTCAATTATATGAGCATAAACAGGGTAATATCATTAGTAATGTATTTACCTATAAATTGATTAACAAAACAACAGATACTATAAGCGATGTGAGCTTTAAATTACGAAAGTATAAAGGCGAAATTAAATTGGTATCAACGTCAGATAATTTTCAAGTACCAGCTCAAGGCGCTGCAGAAGGTACAGTATTTATAGAAATTGATAAGAGTGAACTCTCGGGTGATAAAGACAAACTAATGATTGAGGTGTACAGTGGAGATGAATTGATAGAAACCACGACTGTTAATTTCTTAGGTCCAAGAAGTTATAATTAAAAACAAAGAATTATGAAATTTAATTGGGGAACAGGAATCATATTAGCTTTTATAGCTTTTATAAGCTTTATAATGTACTTCGTCATTCATATGAATATGAATGATAAATATGATACATCATTAGTGACAGAAAATTATTATAAGGCAGAATTAGAATTCCAAGACGAAATAAACAAAGAAAATAATGCTAAAGCTTTAACAACAAATATTTCCTGGATCCGAACTGACAAAGGTTTAGAAATTTCATTTCCCAAATCTTTAGACACAAATAAAATCACTGGAAAAGTGTTCCTATATAGACCGTCTAATAAACAAGTGGACTTTGAAACTACAATTTCATTGTCAAATCACAATTTGCTCATACCTGACAATCGTTTGTTAGATGGTCGTTGGAACATTAAAGTTGATTGGCAATATAAAGGTAAATCATATCTCTACAAAAAAGAGATTATATATTAAAGTAAAAAAAATGCTCTGGTCTGCACTCATATTTGGTCTTTTAGGAAGTTTTCACTGCGTTGGCATGTGTGGACCTATCGCCTTTATGTTGCCTGTAGATAGAAGTAATTCTACTAGAAAAGTATTTCAGATTTTCACGTATCACTTCGGAAGGTTGCTGGCCTACTCCGTTATAGGTCTCGTTTTTGGATTAGTAGGCAAGAGTTTATATCTCTTCGGAATTCAACAACAACTATCAATTCTTATCGGAATTTTAATGATCGTAGTCGTGCTCATTCCAGTTCGAATTTTCAATAAATACAACTTCTCAAAACCTTTATACAGGCTCATTTCCGCAGTAAAAACAAAACTAGGGAAAGCACTTAAAAAGAAAACAGCCGATACGTTTTTAACCATAGGTTTTCTTAACGGTTTTCTCCCTTGCGGATTAGTATATATGGCAGTTTTTGCGTCTCTAGCGATGCAAAATGCAGTATATGGTAGTTTATATATGATACTTTTTGGTTTGGGCACAATCCCTTTAATGACGACTGCAATTTATCTAGGGAAATTTTTAAATTCTTCTGTAAAGCAGCGCATTCAAAAAGCGATTCCTGTATTTATCGTGATTATTGGATTGTTATTTATAGTTCGTGGTATGGGATTGGGAATTCCTTACCTCTCTCCTGCTCCAATTGTTGATGTAGCTTCTAGTACAATAGACTGCCATTAAAGTATGACATCCCATCATACACTAACTATTTTTTTAACTCAACGTATGTCATTAACTAAAACTAATATAAGTAAATTACAAGTATCAAAAGAAGACATGAAAAGCTATGGCTACCAAGTGATTGACGCCATTGTTGAGCATTTTGACACAGAACATTTAAAAAAACCAGTGGCTTATGCTTCTAGAGACGAAATGGATTTACTTTTTAATGCTGAAATCCCTGAAAAAGAAAGCGATTTTCAAGAAGTTTTTGATTTTGTGATTAAAAAAGTATTACCAAATAGTAATATTGTTTCGCATCCAAAATCGTTTTCTTTTGTTCCAGGCCCAAGTAATTATGTAAGTGTTATGGCAGACACGCTAGCAACTGGATTTAATGTTTTTTCTGGTGGATGGGCTGCATCTCCCGCAGCCGCAGAAGTTGAAATAGTGACTATGAACTGGTTATTAAAACTATTTAAATTTCCCGCAAAAACAGGAGGAGGCATCTTTACTAGTGGTGGCTCAATGGCTAATCTAACGGCTCTTACTACTGCAAGACAACAACGTTGCGGTGATGATTTTTCTAAAGCCATTATTTATATGTCAGACCAAACTCACTCTTCAAATATAAAAGCCATAAGAATACTTGGTTTTAAAAAAGAACAGGTTAGAATTATCCCTACAGACCTAGAATTCAAAATGGCGATGAATAAGCTAAAAAATGCAATTGCAAAAGATCGCTTAGAAGGGCTTCAACCTTTTTGTATTATTGCCACAGCAGGAACGACCAATACAGGAAGTGTAGATCCTCTTAATGAAATTGCGAAAATATGTAAAATAGAAAATTTATGGTTTCATGTTGATGGTGCTTATGGAGGAGCTGCTATTTTATCTAAAAAAGGCAAGCAATTATTAAAAGGTATAGAAAAGGCTGACTCCTTAACTATAGATCCTCATAAATGGTTATTTCAACCTTATGAAATGGGATGTTTATTGGTACGTAATCATAAATGGTTAAGTAAGACATTTAGTGAAAAACCTGAATATCTCAGGGATATTGAAGGTAATACCTCCGAAATTAACTTTTATGATCACGGTGTTCAATTAACTCGTCGCTTTAGAGCTTTAAAATTTTATATGTCTATGAAGACATTTGGATTAGATGCCTTTAAAAGCGCGATTACCTACTCTATTGATCTAGCAGATAACGTAGAAGATTACTTGCGAAAAAGCATGAACTGGGAAGTTATTTCACCAGCAACATTAGCGGTAATAAACTTTAGATATAATCCAATCGGTAAGACATTTTCAGAAAAAGAATTAGATGCTCTAAATCAAAAAATTTCTCAAAACGTAGTAGACTCTAGAGAAGCGCTATTAGTAACTACGGTTCTACAAAACCAAGTGGTACTTAGAATGTGTTTGATAAACCCAAGAACAACTCTTAATGATGTAAAGGAGACCTTAGAATTATGTGAATCTTTTACTGAAACACGCCTCTAAAATTAGATTTAAATTTAAGAGTTTACTGACATTTATCATAGTTTTTCAGGCTATCTAATTGTAATTTTAGTATAGAATTTAAAACCTAAAAACATGAAAAAAAGAACACCTATTTCAGCAATAATGACAACAAACGTTATCACTTTAAACCTTACTGATAATCTAGAAACCGCAGAATCCCTTTTTAAGAAAAACAAAATTAGGCATATTCCAGTTGTAAGTGGAGACCACATTATAGGCATGTTGAGTTATACCGATTTACTAAGAATTAGCTTTGCAGATAGTGTAAATGAAGACGAACAAGATGTTGATACTGTAGTTTACAATATGTTTACCATTGAGCAGGTCATGGCTAAAAACCTAGTTAGTGTGACTTCTAATTCGACAATAAAAGAAGTTGCAGAGATCCTTTCTAAAAAAGAATTTCATGCATTACCGATAGTAGATGATAATAAATTGGTTGGTATTGTAACGACTACAGATTTAATTAATTTTTTAATTGAACAGTTTTAATATACCATCATTAACATGATAAATCCTAAAAGATGATTTGTAATTTTTTAGGATTTATTTAAATTTATTTTTTCACTTAAACTAAAGAAAAATGTTTTCTAAAGCTTGCGAATACGGTATAAGAGCATCCATTTTTATTGCCAAAAACTCCTTTGAAGGCAAACGTGTTAATCCTCGGGAAATTTCCGAAGAAATAAATTCTCCTTATGCGTTCACAGCAAAAATATTACAAACTTTAGTGAAATACAATATCATTCAATCAGTAAGAGGAGCGCACGGTGGTTTTGAGATAATTAAAGAAGATCTTCCAAATATTAAGCTTTCTCAAATTGTGGAGGCTATAGATGGAGATATTATTTATGAAGGCTGTGGATTAGGCTTAGACAAATGTGAAGAACAGCACCCTTGTCCTGTGCATGATAAATTTAAAATTATACGAGACAGTCTTAAAGAGATGCTTAAGAACACGAGTATTGAAGAACTTGCCATAGATTTGCAGAGAGGTGCTTCTTTTCTAAAAATTTAAAAAATATATTATAAATTAATATCAGATGAGTATACACATAGAAGCAAAAAAGGGAGATATAGCAGCAACAGTTTTATTACCTGGTGACCCAATGAGAGCAAAATGGATTGCAGAAACCTTTTTTGAGAACTCTAAGCAATATAATGATGTTAGAGGTATGCTTGGTTATACTGGCACATATAAAGGCAAACGTATTTCTACTCAAGGTACAGGAATGGGAATACCGTCTACATTAATTTATTGCCACGAACTCATTAACAACTATGGCGTAAAAAATTTAATTCGTGTTGGCTCCGCTGGATCTTATCAAAAACATGTAAATATCAGAGATATTGTAATCGCTATGTCTGCATCTTCAACCTCTGGAATTAATAATTCTAGATTTATAAATGCAGATTATGCGCCTACTGCAAATTTTGAGCTTTTCATGAAAGCTGCTGCCTATTCAAAAGCGAATAACATACCTATCAAAGCAGGAAATGTACTATCATCTGATGAATTTTATGAAGATGAATTTGATAGTTACAAAAAGTGGGCCGATTTTGGGGTATTATGTGTTGAAATGGAAACTGCGGGACTGTACACCATTGCTGCTAAGCACAATGTGAAAGCACTTTCTCTGTTAACGATTTCAGATTCTCTGGTAACCAAAGAAGCTACATCTGCAGATGAACGCGAATCTACATTTAATACTATGATTGAAATCGCTCTGTCGACTTTAGATTAACCTTTGTAAAGTTGTATCACATTTTAAAATTTGGCTTTAAAGTGTCTAAAAACGAAAGACGCTCCACAGCCTAATTAGATTTCGATATCATGTGTTTTTATAGATTGCTACAATTAGTAATACTATTGAACATATAAATAGTCTCTTCATAATACTATAGAATCGAATTATATACTATCTAAAAATCTTTTCTTTTCGATTTAAATAGAATGCGCAACACTGGTAAAACTACCCAAACCGTCAACATGACGAAGGATACAATAAGCCCGAAACTTGTTCCGAAAAATTGCTTAAAGACAGCTCCTGTATATCCCAATAAAGCTGAAATATCAAGTTTTAGAAGAATGAGTGTTCTTGACAAATCAATTGGATTCAACATAGTACCAACTAGCGACAATTTATCTAAAGGGTATTCTTCAAAAAATATTAAAGTCATTAAAAACAAACCATCATAGATAATTGCTAAAAATAACCAGAGTAAAATAGCATAGCCAAAGCCTTTAATTTTATTCTCATTTGATAATGCAATATTAAATGCCAGGGCTGTAAAAATTAAAGTCAAAAATGTTCCCGTGACAAGCAGTAATGAAAAATCCCAAATTGCACTACTCTCAAACAATCCGTAAAACACAAACGGAGTTCCCAATCCAAGAATTAAACTCATTGAAAGCGATAACGCTACACCTAAATATTGTCCTAAAAATATGGATGAACGCTTTAAGGGTTGCGCTAATAAGAGCTCGGTAAATTCTTTAGAATTGTAATAATACATTACACCAAAAATAGTCCCAATTAAAGGCACCAAAACAATAATCACATTCATTAGTGTAATAACTGCTTTAGACAAATCATTATTTAAAAATAAGAGCACAGTCCCTAGTAATAAATAAAACGCGAAATAGACGTAACTCCAACGACTACGCATTAAATCAAAAAAACTATATTTTAATATTTTAAGCATGGTTGTCGATTAATATAGACGCAATAGCATGTTCGAAATCTGGCTGATTGGTCTTGGTTTTTAATTCTGAAATTGAACCTTTAAAATAAATTTTACCTTCTAGTAAAAAAACGATTTCGTCTGAAACTTCTTCAACAAAGCTCATAATATGAGACGTTATAAGTATGGTTTTACCTTTTGCTTTTTCAGCTTGAATTAAATCTTTTAAACGAATTAAAGAAATAGGGTCTAAACCAGTTGTAGGTTCATCCAAAATAATTAACGGGCTATCAAACATGAAGGTTAAGACAAGATTTACTTTTTGCTTGGTTCCACCAGAAAGAGTCCCCAGTTTTTTATCTAAAAACGGATTTAATTTAAATAGTTCTACTAGGTGCTGATCTTCGCTGGTATTTTGACGTAAGTCTTTAATCATCCTAATCAACTCCTTTACCTTTAGATTACTAGGGAAATTAGCAATCTGAGGTAGATAATCTATTTTATGTCTATAGTTTGAATTATTCTTTACATTCTCTCCGAAGACCTTAATTTCGCCCTCATTAGGGATTACCATCCCAAGAATAGATTTAATCAACGTCGTTTTCCCAGAGCCATTTGGCCCAAGGACGGCGAAAATCCCACCTTCGTTAATTGTTAAATCTAAACCGCTTAACACTGGATTTTTTCCAAATTTTTTATGTAAACCTATAATACTTACCATGTTACTTTTTTTATTAATGGGTTATTGTCCAATAGGTTATCTGGTGTGAATACTGGAGATACTTTTTCAGAAAAATCAATAATATCTATAAACATACTTCGCAATAAAATAATAGTCTCAGGTGTACGGTTTACAATGTATGAAAACAGTTTCACAGGTCTATAGGGCACATCTCCCACTCCATCCTTATCCAAGTCATAACCTGTATAATTACTCCAGTAATTTCCATCAAACACGTTGTCATTAATTTTACTGTTGTAAGCGAGGTCAAAAGAGTTATACAAAAAATTATTTTCTGTAAATTGATTAGCATAGCAGGCACCACGAACTTTGATTGCCCACCCGTTGTGTTTAAAATTGTTGTGTTTATAAATAATTCTATTCGAACCTTCTACATTGATGCCAATGGTGTTTTCTTCAAATGTATTACCTATAATCTCTGCGTCATTAATCTCTTTTAGAAGCATGCCGTAAGACGCGGTTCCCCAATTTTCTTTGAAAGTATTGTTAAGCATTTTTATATTTTTTGAAAACATAACGGCTACTCCGGCACCATTATTTTCGAAAGTATTATCTTGATAAATATCATCATTTGAAAACATGAAGTGCAGCCCATATCTTAAGTTCAGAGCACTTACATTATTCCTAATTAGGCAATCATCAGAAAATTCTAAATAAATACCGTCGCGAACATGTTCAACATAATTATTCTCGATTTCAATATGATGACTATACCACAATTGAATCCCATTACCAGAATTATATTCTTCAATAGCATCTCCAATAACTTTATTATGAAAGACTTTACCGTGATGAGACTTTTCTATGTAAATTCCGAAAAACAATTTTTCAAGCACTAAATTTTTAATTACAAAATTTTTACTTTTTCTTACACGTATGGCTGCATAATCTTCTGTATAGCTAGTTCCAACATTGATAATAAATAAACCATCAACAGTAACATCATCTGAGATAATTGTAATAATCTCACCTTTTAACTCTCCATCAATAACAGGATAGTCCTTACCAATTATCGTTAATGGTTTATTAATAAGAATATTATACTCTTTGTACGTGCCTTTTTGTACTATAATGGTATCAAAAGCCTTTGCCTGATTGACTGCATCCTTCAACGAAGACACGGAACAAGACTCGCAAACTTGAATAGTCTGTGCCTGATTTTGCATGGTACTACACACAATAGATAAGAAGAAAAACAGTCGTTTCGAGAGCATTATCTAATTATTAGAAATTTAGAATTTTCAATTGCAATGACCTTATGTACTTCGTCCTTAGGGAAATTGAAAATGTTGTGTTTTGTTAATGAATACTCATTATCATTTATAATAAACGTAATCGATCCTTCTAAGACCAATATATTGGCATCTCGTGGTGATCTATGCTCTGGAAATAAGGCACCCTTTTCTAAACTTATAAGTAAAATTTCTTGAGCATCAAGATCTAATAATTTTCCTGTTTGTAAATCTTTATAGGTTGTTTGGCTTATTTCATTATTGATTATATACATCGCTCTTGTCTTTAAAATAAATTAATAATTCTTCCCAAGTAAATAAAGCACCTGTTTTCTCGGCTTTAGTATTTTCAGCGTCTGCTCTATTTTTAAAAGCAGATAAAAAAGCTCCCATGGGACTTGAAATATTTTCGCTTATTAAAAACGTTGCTTTAGTAGCATCGATTAGCTCTTCAGGTTCTGAATAGTTATTTGATAAATACAAGCCTATTTCAGTAGTATCAAATTCATCTTTAAAATTAATCATACATTCTGTAGCATCAAACTTATAGACTTTTCCTTTTTTGGTTACAATTTCTGCTGCATGAACTTTATCTACAATGGTCATTTTACAGAAATAGCAACCATCGCTGCCATAATCTATGGGTTTTGGTGATACATTACAGCAAAAGAAAAGAAATAGCAATGCAATGATTGAATAGTGTTTTAGTGTTTGCATTATTTTAGTATTTTAGTGTTTTAGTGTTTTGATATTATTTACATAACCAACGTTTTTTTATCCTTCTTTTTTCCAACAACATAGGCTAAAAGTCCAGCAGCTATACCTAAACCTAAAAAGAGTGCACCTAATTGCGGATAAGAATGTGCTCTGAAATTTAAGATATCTCTAGACCCATAAAGAGGTGGTTGAAATCCCATAACAGTACCATCTTTATTGGTGAATTTCATAATAGCTTTAGGGTCTAAATTATGCCCATAATCATGTTCCCATAAATAAAAGTCATACATACCTGCTATACTCATGACAATCATTAAAATAAACCAACCTAAAAACCATTTATAATTACCTTTCCAAGCGATTAATAAACCTAAAAAACTTACTATCAATATACCTGCTGGAAATATTTTAAACTCAGGAATCGCTTCTGGAATGTATTGCATACCCACATAATGATTCATCAAATTAATATTTTTAATGTCATGTGGATGAACATCAGAAAAATCATTTATATGAATATTCATTGCTAATGGTATAGGGTACTGAGGTGCTTCTAATGTAATTCTCCAAAGCGGAAATAAAAACAGTCCTAAGGGCAGAATAGCTGCGAGCAACATTATAATGTTTGACTTTTTCATCTTTTGGTGTTTTGTGATTGTTATGAGATTTCTGCTTTCGCAAGAACTTGGTGTTTTAAAAGAAAGGCGAGAGCGAAAAATCAACTCTCACCTTTTATATAGGAAAATAAACACTAAAACAAAATTCCCCTATTTTGCTTATTCAATATCTTCTCCAAGTGACCACTTTAATGGCGTATCAGAATCTACGGCCGATACTCTAACATAGCCTTGCATCTCTTGGTGAAGTGCAGAACAAAAATCTGTACAATAGAAGGGCCAAACACCCACTTGTTTTGGTTCCCAAACAGAAGTTTTAGTTTGCCCAGGCATGACTAGTAATTCTGATGAATTTTGACCTATCATCGCAAAACCATGAGGCACATCAAAATCTTGCTCTAAGTTTGTGATATGAAAATATACTTTATCTCCAACCTTAACACCCTCAATATTATCTGGGGAGAAGTGACTTCTAATTGTGGTCATATAAATATGTACTTCGTTCCCTTTTCTCACTACTTTAGTATCCGCATCAGTTTTAGCAGCATAAGGATGCTTATTATCTTCTAAGTTGTAGATTTTTTGAGAACGCTCTTTAATTAAGTCCGCTCGCATTGCAGCTGCATAGTGAGGTTCACCGTGTGTTGGGAAATCTAAAAGTAATTCCATTTTATCACCAGAAATATCATACAATTGAGCGCTATGCTCTAATTCTGGTCCTGTTGGTAAATACCGATCTTTAGTAATTTTATTCATCGCAAACATATACTTACCTTGAGGCTTACTAGAGTTCCCTCCTGGAATGGTTAAGTGACCAACAGAGTAAAATGTAGGTTGTCTATCTAAAACTTCCCATGTGCCTAATTTCCATTTTACAACTTCCGAAGAAATAAAAAACGTTGTATATGCATTTCCTTTACCATCAAACTCTGTATGCAAAGGACCTAAACCTGGTTGCTCTACAGATCCTGCTAATACATCTTCAAAGTTTAAGATTGGAATACCATAGGCTTCACCAGCAAATTTTTTATTTTCGATAGCATCTAACATTTTTGTAAAAGAGTGAACTGTTAAGTTTGCCGATAATTTCCCATTACCCACAATATATTCACCAGATGGATCAACATCACAACCGTGAGGTGATTTTGGTGTTGGCAAGAAATACACAGCTCCAGGAACCTCAGACGGGTTAACAACGCGTACTTCTTTCTTCATCGTAGACGTTGCAGTATGTGTCTCCTCATCATATACATTATGCGCATAATTAGCTGGCATCATAGTACCACCACCATTATTTACGTATGCTTCAATTTTTTTCCAGTTAATCGCTGCAATAAAATCTTTATCATTTTGTGACGCGTTAACCTCTAACAAAGTACTAGCTTCTTCTGTGTTATAAGTTGTAAAGAAAAACCAACCATGAGATTTCCCACGTCCAGGATGTGATAAATCGTAGTTAAAGCCTGGCATTAGTATTTGAAATTTTATATCCATATTTCCTGTTTCTGGCGCTACGCTGATAAAAGATAGTGCGCCTTGAAAATTACCTTTGTAATCTTTGATTGGCATATCGCGTTGAGGAATAGGAATTGAAAAACGGGTTCCTGCAACCACATATTCTGTGTTTTCAGTTACAAATGATGAACTGTGGTTACCAGCACTGTTAGGCACTTCAATAATTTCAGTGGTTTCAAAAGTTCTAAGATCGATCTTCGCAATTCTCGGTGTATTGTTTTCATTTATAAAAATAAAACGACCGTCAATTTCTCCATTAGTTTGTGAAATATCTGGATGATGAGAATCTCCCCAAGGAATGAATCCGTGAGAGGTATTCAACATCGGTTTTGTTTCTTCTGAATACCCATATCCAGAAGTTGGAAATTGTGAAAATACAGGAATCTCTTTGAACATCCTTCCTGACGGTAAACCATAAACGGTTAAGTTACCACTGTAACCACCAGAGAGAAAAGCGTAAAACTCGTCATGTTCTCCAGGTGCAACATAAACTTTTTCGGCTACATTACTTGCCAACGCACCAGATTTTCCATTTGATGACTTTGCATTATTACAACTCGTAAAAGCTGCAATAACAAATATAAAGGCAATGTTTATTTTTAGTAAATTCTTCATGTGTTCTTACAAATTAAATTAGTGTTTTATTCTTCTGTTGGTGGCAGCAATACTTTATCAATAACATGCACAATACCATTTCCCGCTTTTATGCTCGCTAGTATTTTTGCTCCTCCAATCATTGGTTCTCCATCAACAATTTCTACTTTAACATATTGGTTATTGGCCTGACCTAATTTTTTAAATTTCTTTAAAAAGTCTTTAGAATAGTTTCCTGGTGTAACGTGGTACTTTAATAGGTTAGCTAACGCCTCTTTGCTCTCTGGTTTTAGTAAGTTTTCAACTGTTCCCTCAGGCAAAGCCGCAAAGGCCTCGTTAGTTGGAGCAAAAACCATTAAAGGTCCTGCATTAACTAAAACATTTTCTAATTGAGCAGCTTGTACAGCAGCAACTAGGGTTGTATGATCTTTAGAGCCAATAGCTATACTTAAAACCGTAGTGCTCTCATCATCTGTAATAAAAGCTTGTCCAGTTTTTGTATTAGTTATGGTTTCAGTTTCATCAATTGTTGAGTCATTTGAGGTATCTTTGTTTTTATTCTTGCATGAGCAAACCAATGCTACAAATGCAAAAACAAAAAAGAATTGTTTTATCGCATTCATAATTAATTATTTAAGAGTTCTAAAATATTCTAATACTGCTCTAGCATCTTCTTCTGATAGGTTTTGATTTGCCATAGGAGAACCGTTAAATTCCATTAATAACGCTTTGGCTAAAGGATCCTTTTTCACCATCTCATCTGGATTCAAAATCATATTCATAACCCATTCTGGTGTTCTACGTTCTAAAATCCCTGTAGGTGCTGGACCAATAAACTTTTTATCTGCTCTATGGCATGCAGTACACATTTTTTTATATACATCAGCTCCGTGAGTTGCCATTTTTTGATCTATAACTGCATCTAATGTTATAGACGTAATTGGTCCAATGCCTTTGTTAGTTAAATCTACTCTTTTTGATGCAGGCACTTGAGTTTCCTTGGGTACCTCAACCTTTACTGGAGCTTCTTTTTTCCCAAAAGAAATAGCCTCTTTTTTCTTTTCTTCTTTGCCTCCACAACTTAAAAGTAGGGTTACAAATAATACAGTCATTAGTTTTAGTGTTCTTTTCATTATATATTGATTTATGGAGTAAATTTAGTGAGTTGACATCGCAATACATATGACATTTATCATATATCGGATATATCTATCTTTATTAAATCTTCAACTATATGAGATTGTTGATCCTGTTAAATTTCACCTTTAAACTAAAGTCATGATTTATGGATTCAAACTTTTGCTTATCTTTAAAGCAATCAAACCAAAATAAATGAAAAAATCACTTTCCTTGTTGCTATTATTAGCATCAATCACTCTTCTAGCACAAGACATTTCACTAGACGTATTAAAAAACATGAAACCTCGTAACATTGGTCCTGGCGGAATGTCTGGACGTGTCACAGCCATTGATGTTGTTCACACTAACACCAATATTATATATGTAGGAACTGCTTCTGGTGGTCTTTGGAAAAGTGACTCTGGAGGCATTACTTGGTCTCCAATTTTTGATAATGAAGTAACCGCATCCATTGGAGCAGTTGCTATACAACAATCAAATCCTAGTGTGATTTGGGTGGGAACAGGTGAAGGTAATCCTAGAAATAGTTTAAATGGTGGTTATGGTGTTTTTAAATCCTTAGATGGCGGAAAAACTTGGACTGGCATGGGCTTAAAAAACACACGACATATTCATCGTGTAATTATTGATCCTACAAATCCAGATGTGGTTTATGTTGGAGCTATAGGCTCACCATGGGGAGCACACCCAGAACGTGGTGTTTTTAAAACTACAGATGGCGGAGAATCATGGAACAAAATCCTATTTGCAAACAACAAAACAGGGGTTGCCGATTTAGTCATGGACCCCACAAATCCAAACAAATTAATTGCAGCACTATGGGAACATAAACGTGACCCATGGTTTTTTAATTCTGGAGGTAAAGGCTCTGGTTTACACATCACTCATGATGGCGGAAAAACTTGGAAAAAAATCACAGAAAAAGAAGGCTTTCCAAAAGGTAACTTAGGTCGCATTGGTGTCGCTATAGCGCCAAACAAACCCAATATAATTTATGCACTGGTTGAAGCAGAGAAAAACGCATTATATAAAAGTGAAGATGGTGGTTTTTCATGGACAATGACGAACAAAAAAAGTGATATTGGAAACAGACCCTTTTACTATTCTGAAATATACGTAGACCCACAAAATGAAAATCGTGTCTACTCTGTTTTCACCTATATTAACGTTTCTGAAGATGGCGGAAAAAACTTCAAACAATTGATGCCTGCTTATGGCGCAGATAACGGTGTACATCCAGATCATCACGCTTGGTGGATTCATCCTACAGATGGTAATTTTATGATTGATGGGAATGATGGCGGACTAAATATTACCAAAGATGGTGGGAAGTCATGGCGCTTTATTGGCAACTTACCTGTTGCCCAATTTTATCACATCAATGTCGATAATGAAATCCCGTACAATGTATATGGTGGCATGCAAGATAACGGCTCATGGAGAGGTCCTGCATACGTATGGAGAACACAAGGAATTCGTAATAGTTACTGGCAAGAAATTAGCTTTGGTGATGGTTTTGATGTCGTACCAGATAGAGATGATTCGCGTTACGGTTGGTCAATGAGCCAACAAGGTTATGTGAGTAGATATGACTGGCAAACAGGGAATAATTATTCGGTAAAACCAACACATCCAGATCCAAAAATGGAATTACGTTTCAATTGGAACTCTGCTATAAATATTGATCCGTTTGATAATAGCACACTGTATTTCGGAAGTCAGTTCGTGCATAAATCCACAAATAAAGGAGAAACATGGACTGTTATTTCTCCAGACCTCACCACCAACAATCCTGAAAAACAGAAACAATCTGAAAGTGGCGGTCTTACAATGGATGCTACAGGAGCAGAAAATCACACAACGATCTTGGTCATAGAACCTTCTCCATTAGAAGAAAAGATGCTTTGGGTAGGCACAGATGACGGGAAAGTACACTATACGATGAATGGTGGTGCATCATGGAATGATATCACAAAAAACATCAAAGACTTACCTGCGGGAAGCTGGGTGACTCAAATAAAAGCCTCTAATAAAAATAAAGGTGAAGCATTATTAGTAGCGAATGACTACAGACGTTTTAATTACACACCTTACGCTTACCGAACTACAAACTACGGAAAAACGTGGACTCGCATTGTAGATGCTGAAGATGTAGAAAGCTACGCTTTATCTATAATAGAAGATCCAATAGAAAAAAATCTCTTATTTTTAGGAACAGATGACGGATTATATATTTCTTTCGATGCTGGAAACAAATGGACTAAATGGACTAATGGATTTCCAACAGTATCAGTAAAAGATTTGATTATACATCCCAGAGAACACGATTTAATTATTGGTACGTTTGGTCGTGCTGCTTGGGTATTAGATGATATTCGTCCGTTACGTGCTATGGCAAAAACCAAAGAGCTTATCAATCAAAAACTAGAACTTTTTGAACCACCAACTGCATATCAAGCTGCCTACCAACAACCAACAGGTAGTCGTTTTGGAGCAGACGCTATGTATCATGGTGAAAATAGAGGTTATGGAGCAAGACTCTCTTATTTTGTAAAAATAGATGAGAAGAAAAAAGATTCAGAAAATGAAATAGATAAAAAAGAGGATAATGAGGAAGAAAATTCCGAAGAAAAAGATAATGATACTTCGACTGCGCTAAGTGACCAAGAAACAGATGACACTTCAACAACTGAAAAAGAAGAAACTAAAGTAAAATGGGATTCTATTCACCTTAAAATTTATGATGGAGATCGTTTAATACGAACACTTAAACAAAAGGCTCCTGACTCCACTGGTTTATATAAATGGACTTGGTATTTGGAAGAGGCTGGTGTAGATTACCCTTCAAAACGCATTAAAAAACGCACAAACGAACCAGGAGGTGTGACTGTAAAACCAGGGAATTATAAATTGGTGATGAATTTTGGTGATCAAACTTCTGAAGAGATGATCACTGTGAAATCAGACCCAAGAGTTAATGCGTTAATGACAAATATCAATCAAGTTTATGATGCCTCTAAACAGTTAGAAGGTATGCAACAAACTGCAGCAGATGCTGTAAAACAACTCATTGAGAGCAAGACTATTGCTAAAGACTACCAATCACGTCTTAGTAAATTGGATAAGAAAAAGTACAAAGACGATATAAAAGCATCAAAAGCTATTATTAAAAATATTGACAGTCTCGTTGACCAATTTTTAGGAAAAGAAGATAAGCGCCAAGGCATTACAAGAAATCCAGAAGTTACCATTATGCAACGTTTAGGTCAAGCCAGACAATATGTTGGCTCAAGACAAAATGGGATTACGGCAACAGAAACGACTTTGATAAAAAATGCTAAAGATGCTTTAGAAACTGTATTAACTGAGATCAATATATTTTTTAATGACAACTGGAAACCCTATCAATCTAAAATGGAACAAGTACAGCCTAATCCATTTAAAGAACTAAAGACTTTTAAATTAGATTAACAACACACTAAAACAATCATTATGAAAACAAAACTATTAGGATTATGCTTAGCAATTCTTATGTTTTCCTGTAAAGAGGAAAATAAAGAAGAGGCAATGGCAACACGGGAAATTCAACAGTACACTATTGAACAATTCATGGACAATGAAGCCGTTGGAGGCGGAAGTTTTTCTGCTGATAATAGTAATTTACTCGTATCAAGCAATCGCTCTGGCATTTACAATGTATACACCATACCTACTAAAGGCGGTGAAATGACTGCGATTACAACATCAGATAGCACTTCGGTTTTTGCAGAGTCTTACTTTCCTAATGACAATAGAATGTTATTAAGTGCCGATGGAAACGGTGATGAAATTGACCACCTTTTTGTACGAGATCTAGAGGGTACAATTAAAGACATCACTCCAACGAAAGGTGCTAAAGCACTTTTTTATGGCTGGTCTGAAGATAACCAATATTTATATTATGGTTCTAATAAACGAGATCCTAGATATTTTGATGTGTACAAAATGTCAATCGATGATTATACTTCGGAAATGATATATCAGGATGATACTGGGCTTACTTTTTCAGGGATGTCTAATGATGAGAATTATTTTGCATTAAGCAAATCGTTAAACACCAATGATAGTGACCTGTCTATTTACAATGTCACTACAAAAGAGACAACTAAGGTTAATGCCAACCAGAGTGGCAATTCTTCAGAAGATTTCTCTAAAGACAACTCCACATTCTATTATACGACTGACGATGGCTCAGAATTCGCCTATCTAATGTCTTACAATTTAGACACTAAAGAGGCGACAAAAGTGTTAGAGAAATCATGGGATATTTCGGGAGCTGGTTTTACTTCTGAGGGAAAATACATGGTGGTTTATGTCAATGACGATGGCAAAAACGCCATAGAAGTTTTAGATTCTAAAACCATGAAAGCTATTGATTTACCAGATTTTGGAGATAAAAGTATTACTAGCGTTGGCTTTAGCGATGACGAAAATTGGATGCGTATGTATGTTGGTGGTTCTAACTCACCATCAGATTTATACACCTATAATTTTGAAACCAAAGAACAACACAAACTTACAAATGTCTTAAATGAGGAAATCAATGCAGACGACTTAGTAACTGCAAAAGTTGTTCGTTATGAGTCGTTTGATGGTACTGTTATTCCAGCGATATATTATCTGCCTAAGCAAGCTTCCGTAGAAAATAAAGTACCAGCAATGGTTTGGGTTCATGGTGGTCCTGGAGGTCAAACGCGTCAAGGGTTTAATTCTCTAGTTCAATATATGGTCAATCATGGTTATGCCGTTTTAGCAGTAAATAATCGTGGCAGTAGTGGCTACGGAAAGACCTTTTACCAAATGGATGATCTCAACCACGGAGAGAAAGATTTGCAAGATTGTGTAGAAGGTAAAAACTGGTTAGCGTCGCAAACTGAAATTGATGGTGATAAAATTGGAATTATAGGTGGCTCATATGGTGGGTATATGACAATGGCTGCTCTCACTTACACTCCAGAAGAATTTGATGTTGGTGTCAATTTATTTGGTGTTACCAATTGGATGCGAACACTAAAAAGTATTCCGCCATATTGGGAATCAATGAGAAAGTCGCTCTACTTAGAGTTAGGTGATCCGTTTTCGGCAGATTCTGTGAGATTGAAACGTATTTCTCCATTGTTTCACACGGATAAGGTGACAAAACCTTTAATTGTTTTACAAGGTGCCCAAGACCCTAGAGTTTTACAAGTAGAAAGTGACGAGATTGTCGCTGGCGTGAGAAAAAATGGTGTTCCTGTAGAATATGTTTTATTCGAAGATGAAGGTCATGGCTTCGTGAAAAAAGAAAACCAAATAGAATCGTATAGCAGAATTTTAAAGTTTTTAGATAAACATCTTAAAAAGGAAAACGCTGCTTTAGATGGAGACATTGAAAGCACAGAAATTGAAGTTGAAAAAACGAATTAGTATTGTATTATAATAATTAAAAAAGCTTGAGCAAATTGCTCAAGCTTTTTTAATTTTAGTAAACATCTAAAAGCAAACTAAAACTATATTTTAAATGTAATAACTGGTAATGTTGCGTGATTAGCAACATCTTCAGACACGCTTCCTGAAAAGAAATGTGCTAAACCTTTTCTTCCATGTGTTGGTACAGCAATTAAATCTGCTCCCAAAAGATTGGAAGCATTTAGTATTCCTTTTTCTACAGTATAGTCTGAGGCATAATGTACATCGTTTAACCTATCTAGATTGCCATCTGCTGTTTGAAGGAAACTAGCTACTGTTTTTTCTATTTCCGAAGAACTTTTAAAACCTTCTCCAGGAACATTAACATGTATTAACTTTAAATTGCTAAATAGATGACGAGCCTTAATATAGGGTTCTATCATTTCTTTAGAAAAATCAGAAGCAAATGCAACAATATCAAAATCTAATTTATCAGGTTTTTGTTTAACGACTAGTACAGGAATCTCTGAGTACCTCACTACTTTTTCTGTATTAGATCCTACAAAAATCTCTGACAAACCACTTGCCCCATGAGATCCCATAACAATCATATCTGCATTATGCTCTTCAGCTACCTTTGCAACTTCACTAAATACTTTGAAGTGTTTAACGATTGGTGTTACACTAACACCTTTAAGAAAATCCTTATTTAAGTACTCGTCAAATTTTTGTTCAGCTAGTTTCAAATAGAATACCATTTGTTGGTTTTGGTCCTCACCAGAACTAATCAAGCTTCCTTGATCTAGCTCTAACATGTGTAATACTAAAAGATCCGCATTGTTTCGTTTTGCTAAAATAGCAGCTGTTTCTAATGCATATTCAGAATATTGAGAGAAATCTATTGGTACTATTATCTTATCCATATTATTATTTTTGATTGTATATGAGTTAATATAAAGGTTTTAATAACTTATCAAAACATTTAAAACTTATTTAACATTGATTTAAACAGTCATAGAAAACAATCTTGTTTTAGGCTGTTTTCTTTGGAGTAAAACATCAAAAGCCATACAAACATTTCTGATATACGGTTGTCCTTTTTGTGTAATTTTAATGCTTTCTTTTTCAAATATAACTAAACCATCAGCTTCCATTTCTTTTAGTTTAAAAACAATGTCATTTAATTCATCGATAATAAGCGATTGATTTGTCCAACTCGTTTCAAAATGACACATCAAATTTAAAATATGCTGTCTAACTATAAGATCTTCTTTAGTTAGCATATGTCCTCTATAAACTGGAATAATATTTTGTTCAATTAAATGATAATATTCTTCAATTCCTTTTACGTTTTGAGAAAACCCATACCAACTATCACTAATGGATGAGACACCTAAGCCAATCATTGCTTGTGTTTTTGAAGCTGTATAACCCATAAAATTACGATGTAATTTATTAGTTATCATCGCCTTATATAAGCTATCTGATTCTAAAGCAAAATGATCCATTCCAACTTCATGATAACCCGCTTTACTTAACAAGGCTTTACCAACTTCATATTGTGCTCGTTTTGAAGCTCCAGAAGGCAAATTGGTTTCATTATAACCTCGTTGACCATTTCCTTTAATCCATGGGACGTGAGCATAACTATAAAAAGCAATTCTATCTGGCATCAATTCTTTAGTGAGCTCTATCGTTTTAGAGACATGAACTTCCGTTTGGAATGGCAATCCAAAAATGATATCGTGACCAATTGAAGTATAACCAATTTCTCTAGCAGCCAATGTAGCTTGCTTTACATTTTCAAAAGGTTGGATGCGATGGATTGCTTTTTGAACCGTCTTATTATAATCTTGAACACCAAAACTTACTCGAGTAAATCCTAGATTATAAAGTGTTCGCAAGTGTTTCTTTGTAGTATTATTTGGATGACCTTCAAAACTGAATTCGTAATCATCTGCTAGATTAGCGGTTCTTAAAATGCCTTTTATAAGTAATTCTAAATTTTCCGAAGAAAAAAATGTAGGTGTTCCTCCTCCAATATGGAGTTCTTTAATTTTTGGTCGTCCTGTTAATAATTCGCGATATAAACTCCACTCTTTTAAAACCGCTTTAATATACGGCTCTTCAACGTTATGTCGTTTAGTAATACGCTTATTACAACCGCAAAATGTGCACATACTTTCACAAAACGGTAAATGAATGTAAAGACTAATACCTTCAGAAATATTACTTTCGTTAAAGGATACTGAGAGTGATTCTTTCCACTTTTTGAGTGAAAACGATGCATCGTCCCAATACGGAACAGTTGGATAACTTGTATAACGAGGTCCAGCCACATTATACTTTTGAACTAATGACTTGCACATACCAAAACAATTTATGTCAAAGTTACAGCCATAAGTGTTGAAAAAACATGACATATATCATCTATATAAAATAAGTTGAAAAATTTTTAATCGCTTTAAATATTGAGTATCTTTCAACATAAATTTTACTAAAAATCATACCGATGAAAAAATCAATTTTATACATTTCAATTTTAACTTTAGGCTTAAGTGTATCCTGTAAGTCTGACAAGAAGGAGGTCCCAACACAGGAGACTACAGACGTAGAAATAAAAACTGAGGAAAACGTTCAAAATAGAGCCACAGCTAAAGAAGAACCTGCCTATTACGCAGATGATAAAAAAGTAGTATTAACTCTTGAATCTAAGAGTGAGAGTACTGCTACTGGAAATATTGTATTTACACAAGATCAAGGAATTGTGACTATGATTGCCGTACTTGACGGATTGACAGAAGGTGAACACGCTATCCATATTCACGAAAAGGCTGATTGCTCATCTAGTGATGGAAAGTCGGCTGGAGGGCACTGGAATCCAACTGCAGAACCGCATGGTAAATGGGGAGATGCTGCTGGTTATCACAAAGGTGATATTGGTAACTTTAAAGCCAATGCAAAAGGACATGGAACTATTACCAAAATTACAGACGCGTGGTGTATTGGTTGTGGCGATGAAACAAAAGATATTCTAGGTAAAGCTATAATTGTGCATCAAGGTACAGATGATTTCACATCTCAACCCTCTGGAGCTGCAGGAACTCGTGTAAGCTGTGGTGGTATTATTCAATAAGATTACTATTTTAAACAATTGAGTTATTTACAAGTTTTAAAACATCTTATTTTTAAACCTCATAGTGCAACACATATTTTATGGATTTAGATCAATTGGTACGAGATTTTCAAAAGCAAGACGAAAGAGCTTTTGAAAAATTATACCATATGTATAGTAATAGCATGCATGGTGTTATTTACAATATTGTGAGAGATCACGAGATTGCTGAAGAGGTTATGCAAGACGTGTTCATAAAAGCATGGCATAAAGCAGATTCTTATAACTCAAGTAAAGGACGTTTTTTTACTTGGATTTTAAATATCGCAAGAAATGCTGCCATAGACAAAACAAGATCAAAAGCTTATAAAAATTCTGGGAAAAACCTTAATGCTGAATTTTTCGTAGATATTTTAGAAACCGCAGATAGCTTAAACGACAAAGTTGACGCTATAGGCATTGAAAAATACGTGAAAGCGCTAGGTGAAAAATGCAAAAAAATTATTGAATACTTATACTTTAAGGGGTATACTCAGAAAGAGACGTCAGAAGAATTAGACATTCCAATAGGAACAATAAAAACTAGAAATAGAAATTGCATCAAAGATTTGAGAACAATAGTATTAAAATAAGATGGATATAAAAGCATACATAGAATCAGGAATACTCGAGCTTTTTGTTGCTGGCCAATTAAGTAGTCAAGACAATAAAGATGTCCAAGACCTTATGCTTAAACATCCTGAAATATTACAAGAGGTTCTAGAAATTGAATCTGCCATAATAAAACTATCCTCTGCCATGTCTCCTGGTGACAACAAACATTTGTTACAGCTCATAAAGGACAAGTTACAAATAGGTGGAAAAGAGGTAAAAGTAATTTCAATTGAAAAAGCGAAATATAACTGGTTAACCTATTCAGGATGGGCTGCAGCGCTTATCGTTGGTGCAGGATTATTATGGACGGTTAACCAAAACCAGCAATTGGAAATGCAGGTCTCTGATGCAGACATTGAAAAAGCATATTTAGAAGTTCAGATTGAAGCAGCAAAAACTGATTTAGCAGTCAAAGAAAACTTACTAAATGTGCTTCGAGATAGAGATATTATTTCTGTACCATTAGGAGGTCAAGGTGACTTTGCAAATACTTATGCAAAAGTATATTGGAACAAATCAAATAATAGCATTTACCTAGATGCCCAAGGTTTACCAAACGCGCCAGAGGGTAAGGTATGGCAAGTATGGTCATTAACCCTAAATCCTTTGACTCCAACAAGTCTTGGTATTATTGACAACTTCAATGATGACGACAACAAAATCTTTAACATAGCGAATACTAATGAAAGTCAAGCATTTGCTATCACCCTAGAACCTGCTGGAGGTAGTGAATCTCCAACTATGGAGCAACTTCATACTTTAGGAGTGGTATCGCAACCTTAAAAATACAGTTGATTATATTGAAAAGCGCCAGACTCAAGTTTGGCGCTTTTTTTATAGCAATAAATCCTAAACTTAATATTCATAACCGCTTAAAAAGCCTATTATTTGGACTTCTTTTAAGCTCTAATCGTTATATATTTAACGTTCTCTGTTCAAAGGTATTGAACTCATTTTAATCCCATAAATCTTTAAAGCTCTACTAAGACAACATATTAGTTCGAAAAATTAAAGTCGCTTAAAACGAAATTATGCATTTTAAATCACTGTTACAGAGCGACAGCCAATAGCTTATAGCCACCTACTCAAAAGAATAAACCAGTCTCTAAAACATTAAAAAAAAACGATAACTAAAATCTAAATAAGCAACTCATTCTGATAGGTCGATTTTAAGAGTGTACGTCTAGTAACCGCAAAAGAAAACACCCGCTAACAAACTAGAAGCAGGTGTTTTCAACTAACAAAAAACTCTAAAATACCACATCTCCACATGGTAAATTTTTAAAAACTAATCCATCAATTTTATGTCAGTTTTAACACCAAGTAATTCCCTCAAACCATCGGTATTAATTTTAAAAACTTAAAATCTATAACTGATACTACCCTTAATAAAAAAGGGAGTTCCAGGTGTAAAATGAATTTCTTCAACAGACTGCGCTTCGTTTTGTAAACGAGATTCTGTCGCAAATTGCGTTTCATTCCATTCTACATCAAACATATTCTCTATAACAAGACCCAGAGTGATATTATTAAAGGTGTAATTCGCATTGAAATCGGTTACAAAATAACCTTTGGCAATTAGACTATTATCGTCATTAGCTGGCCTGTCATCTATGTATCTATATCTAATTCCTCCAGAAAAACCATTAAGATTATTTACAGATAAACCTCCTGCCATCGTAAAATCTGGAGCTAATGGGATGAAATCTTCACCAGCTACTGCTTCTAAACTCCTCGCTTTAGTGTACGTCGCATCTGTATCTAAAAACAACCAATCATTAAATTGATAACGAATACCTAAATCTATTCCAAAACGCTCTGTTTTACCACTAGGTTCTACAATCCCTGCATCTCCAACATAAACGAATTCTTGCTCTAAAAACAAATACCATAAAGCTGTGTTTACTACCAATTTCTTGGTTGGTTTCCAAACATCTCCAACATCTAATCCATAAGCTCTAGGTAAAATATCTTCGCCTAAGTTAGCCACTACAACTCTTGTGTCGTTAGAGTGAAAACCAATTCCTGATTTCACATATAATTGTAAATTGTCTTTAACGTCGTAAAAAAAGTTCAATTTCGGACTTACAATAGTTTTAGTTTCTGCCTGTAACGTATATGCTGTTTGTAATTTGTCGTTGTATAACATTTTAAAGTAATCTAAACGTAAGGCTGGAGCAATAGTAAGCTTGCCAAACTCGAACTCTGCTTTAACAAATGCATCCATATTAGTTTGGTTGATATCACCTAATGAAATATTTTCTAATGTCGTTCTTCTATTTAATGTTCTTGACAATTCTACATCATCCACGATATCATGTCTAAAACCTAGACCTGATGTCAATGTCATTTCTGTTTTCCCTAAGAAGGTATTGTAGGTTATTGCAGTGTTCACTCCAAAAATCTGACGGTCTTCCTTTTGCCTAATTTGATCTCCATTGATAGGGTCTTCTAAAAAGAATGTAAAATTAGAATACAGCTCAAAGGCGTAACGAGAGTAAAATGCATTAGACTTCAATGTCGTTTTATCAGAAATACGCTTACTAAACTCTACATTAAGATTTGTACGCTCAGTTTCTCCTCCTTCTGTATCGTCAATAGCTCCAAATCTGGTGATGTTTCCATTATCAACTTCTCTTTGCGGTATTTGTCCTGACGCATCCCATCGACTTGTAAAATGTGACGCACTTAAAGACAACTTATCGTTTTCAGGTGTGTATATCACATACTTTCCGAAGATATTAAAACGACTAAAATTTTGTGGTGACTCAAACGGACCATCGGTAGAAATAAATTCTGTAGCGATGTAAGCGTTTTGATTCTTTGTGTGTTCTAGAAGATTGAATAGTCCTAAAGTTCTTAAAGAATTAAAATCTCCTACTGACATTGAAATCTGACTATCTTTTATATAATCCCTCGTAGAAAAACCCACGTAACCAGCAGTATTAAAATCGCCTTCTTGCGCATAATAAGGCCCTTTTCCGAAGTCAATCTTATTTACCGTTTCTGGAATTAAAAAGTGTAAATCGCTGTACCCTTGTCCATGAGCATGAGACACCATGTTTACAGGTATACCGTCAACAGATATGGCAACATCTGTTCCATGATCAACATCAAATCCTCGCAAAAATAATTGCTCTGCCTTACCACCTCCCGCATGTTGACCAATAATTAAACCGGGAACTTTACGCAAAACTTCTTGGGTAGAATTTACTGGACTGGTATTTAAATCCAATCTTGAAATCGTACTCAAGGCATTTAGTTCTTCAATAATCACCATCTCTTCTAATTGAAAGGCTTTTTCTTCTAATACAAGTAGTATATTGATTTCAAAATTTCGAGGTTGTAATACCAAAATTTTATTTTGGTAGCCCAATAAGCCTACTTTTATTGTATCTCCTATTTTACTGTTTTTCAAAATAAACATGCCATTTTCTTCGGAATGTGAGTGACTTTGAGAATTAATATTATAAATATATACAGCTTCTAACGGCTGTTCAATCTCATTTGTAATTTGACCTTTAATATCTTGACTATAGGCAGTACTTGCCAAGACTGCTAATATTAGCAGTATAATTATTTTTCTATAATTCATGATATTAGGAGTTTTACAGTTGATTGATTTTATCTTCCATACTTGGTCCTAACTCATATAAACTAGCCAATAACTCCTTTTTTAAAGGCTTAAGGTCTTCAGTCTTTCCTGTCGCTTTATAAATCTCTGCCACATGATACAATGTTGCTGGTTCATACGTTTTATTTATAATATGTTTCTCTACAATTTGTAATGCGTCTTCTAGATTTCCATTTTTAAAATATGACCATGCTAATAAATCATAAGACTGTGGTGTTGGTCTATTTTCTATTTCGGTTTTTGCAATCGCTATGGCGTCTTCAAGTCTACTATTTTCGTCTATATATAAAAGTACGTTATACTTATTATACATGTCTCCATAGGCTTTATTTTGCATAGCAGTATGATAGCGTTCTAATTGAGATGTACTCATTTCTATATCGCCTTTATAATGTGCAATTTCAGACTTAAGCAAATAATAATCTGGTGCTTTATAGGTTTCGGTTACTGTATTTAAAATACGAAGTGCTTCGTCAGGATTTTTCTCATGTGAATACACAATCCAAGCAATTCCTTTTTTTGCATAAGCGTCATTAGGATCAATCTCTAATGCCTTTAGAAAATGATTATATGATTTTTCAATGTCACCAGAATGACCATAAAAATCTGCTATATTAGTGTATGACCATAGCTTTAAGCTTTTCAAATTTGAAGACTCAGCGATTGCCATGGCTTTTTCCATATATTTTATAGCTGCATTAAGATTTCCTTTATGATCACTCCATTTAGATAAACGAATGAGGTAATCAAAATCACTGAAATTCTCAATAGTTTCAAGATAGGATTGTGCAGCAGAGTAGTTTCCTAACTCTAAGTGCACATCAAATAACATTTTACGCGTTTCTTGCAAATTTCCTTGTAAAGCCTCTGCTTTTTCTAATAATTCTAAAGCTGCTTTGAATTTATGTTGTGAGATATAATTGTAGGCTAAACTTTTTAAATATGAAGGGTTATTATATTGTGTAATGTCGTTAACCTTTAATAATTCTTTTTCAGATTTTTTAAGATATTCAACCTCTCCAGTTGCCGAAAAATACTGAGTATATGTGGATGCCAATTTGCTGTGATAGCCATATTGGTTTGGTGTTTTTTCTAATTTATTAGACCAAAATATTTCGTTTTCTTTTACTCTCTCTAGCGTTTCATTTGTAGAAATATCGAGATAAGCATTATAGTCTTTTGTAGCTGTAAGTTGTTTCTTTGAAGTTGAGTTGCAGTTAGTCAATAGAACTACTGCCAGTACTGCAATTAAATAAGTGTATTTCGAGCTCATATTAGTGTGCTTTTTGAGTGATTATTTAGAGTTATAAAAAAATTCTGAAATGAGCTTGTTAGAAGCCCATTTCAGAATAAGAAACTTATTAATGAGGTGTTGCTAAGTAAGGAAACGAAGCTAAAAATGATTTATCATTACCATCTACATTATCATCTGTCAATCCTGGGTTATCAGTACCCATTGGCCCACCAAATATCAACAATAACTCTGTTGAAATAACATCATCTGCTAGCGTACGACCTGTTAGTACATTTGTACCATCAAAAAATGTTGTGGTCCCTACTAATGATACTGTCAACACATCTGTTGCTAATGCCCCTGTAAACTGTTCGGCATTAAAACCTAAGGCATTTGTATACATAGGATCTGCGTGTGCAGGATTTAAAGCTTCTAATTTAGTTTGAAACTTAGTTTGAAATGCAACACCTTGGTTAGAAGGTACCGTGACGTTGAACGTGTCTTTATCTCCCATACTTACAAATACGGTATTAATAGCTGGTCGTCCCATTTGGTCTTCCTGAGCATACACACCTGTAAAGTTCGGTTCGGTTGTTCCGTTTGTTCCTGTTGGCCCTGTCGGTCTGTTATCGTCATCATTACTGCAGTTTACTGCTGAAAATGATACTAGCAATGCAATTGCTGCTAATTTTATATTATTTAATTTCATGTTCTTTGTTTTTTTAAATATTTAATAGTTTGTTGTTCTTCGGAAATAAGAAGAATGACCTTACTGTTTTCTTTTAGATTCTACCCAGATATTAACTGAATCTCCAGATCCAACAATAGCTTTTGGCAATTCTACTACTATAGACATTACATTTGTACCAGCGAAACTATCTGTTCCTGGGCTGCTAAACATTGTTTCGTTACCAGCGATGATATCTCCAAAACGGAAAAAGTCAAAGTAGAAAGGATCATCTCTTGGTCCTGCAAAAAAGCTCATACCATTATTCGTTTCAATAATTGCACTCGCCCCATAAGCCGTAATATCAACTTCATTTTGAACAGCTATATCTGCTAAAATAACACTGTTTAAGCCAGGTTGAGAAGGCGCAATAGGTCCAAAGAAATACATTTTACCATCTCTAGGCGTTGCCTGGATAACGAGATCTGCAATTGCATCTCCATTGTTATCAATGTTGAACTCTACCAATACATTTTCATCAAATGCGGCACCATCAGTATCTGTAGGACTAATTAGTCCTTGTACGTTAGCAACAAACACGATGTTGTCGTTGTTTTGACCTTGAAAGCCATAAATGTCTGTGATATCACTTGTACCACCAGCAACTGCAGGAGCATCAATATGATCTGCTGCGATTGCGAAAAAGCCGGCCATTGTTATGACTGCAGCTCCAATTAAAATTTTAGATTTTTTCATAATACTTTTGAGATTTTTGTTAATTTATTATTTGTCTCTATTCTACCTACGCAAAAAACATAAATGCGGTTTTATTTTTATTTCAATAATTATCAAAAACTTATAATTGTTAAAAGAATAAAGTAACTTTACAACGGCATTAAAAATGAAGAAATGAACCCATCTACTAGTGGTTGGATAGAGAAATTTTGTTCTCAATTATTAAAAAACGGAATTCCTTTTGAGCACTATAACTCACTGTATACCAACCTTAAAAGTTATGGTTTTATTTATGGAGTTAATGTTAACGTTACAGATAATATTGAACAGATTCATAAATATTCTGAAGACGAATTAGCTAAAGTGAACCTCATCACTGGCTTATTTCATGTGTATTATTTTAAAAATAAAAAAGTCACTACACAAGCGTTTTTAAAAGCACTATTGGCATTTTATAAAGGTTTAGAAGTCTCAGATTTATCGCTTTGGGATAAATTGGTTATTGGTAAAAGCGAAACTTCTATGTTAGAGCGATTAATTCATGACCGCATCCAAATAGATGATAATTTACTGACTAGAAACTTCAATAAATCAATAACCAACTCGTTACTTTTTGTTGATGTTTTAGCTTTTGAAGCCTACTTGACAAAGGATTTAGACCCCAAAACTTACGCCGCTCATCTAGAAAGTATTATTGTTGGTACCTTATATAAGTCTTTAAACTCTAAAAGTAAGATTACAGATTATGATAAAGAAATTGTTAATATCATAGAATCGTCGGCATCTAACATGGATGCTGATGATATAGACACAGAAGATCTTATCTATGATATAGATTATGATATGGATTTGAATGAGAAAAAATACCTTTTAGATTTAATATGCTTATCTGTTTGGGACGATGAAATACTAGAACGTTCCGAGTATCAATTCTTAAAACAGTTGACAAAACGCTTGGATATGGAAATTTCTGAAATACAGGATTCTATTTTATCTGTATCACACTTTCATAGAGAACATAAAAAGGAAGTTTTATTATTTGAACAAAGTAATCCCCTTGCAAACTTTTACGAGAATTCGTCTCAGCTTGTCAATAAATTAATTAGACGAAACAGTAAACGATTAATCAAAGAAGTGCGTCAAAGTAAAGACTTGATGTTGCTAATCACAAAGTCTACACATTCTGAGCTCAGTAAAGAGGAACAAAAGCAAATGCAAGCTCAATTGCTTGATACCTTAAAAACAATACCAAGCTTAGCCATATTCATGCTGCCTGGTGGGGCTATTTTATTACCAATATTCGTCAAACTAATTCCAAACCTATTGCCATCTGCTTTTGACGATAATAGAATTGAAGACTAATTTATGACTTCACAAATCTTATGTTAGCATTTTAAGGATAGATTATCCAATCTTAACAAAAACCGACCTACTCGTAACACATTAAATAACGTCAAGGTTACATTTAAGTTTAGCAGCTATCCTTTAGTTTTTAAAAACTAAAACTTATATTAGGCTTGGGTACCTATTTAAGTAGATCAGTCGTTTTAGAGTTTTAGTGTAAAAAAACGTAACATTTTAACTTAAAACTCGTCCAATAGACAACTGTATAAAAGCGAGATAGGCATGACTAAAACTTCTACATTTCAAAAAAATACAATAGCTTTTATAATCCCATTAGCGCTTTTAATACTATTAGTATTTCTAACCAATACCAGTTTATTTTCTGTCCATCAAAGTTTCCTATCCCCCTTTGTGACTATTGATTTTATGATTACAATTCCAATCCTATATTTCTTACTCATTAGAAAACGAAGTATCTCAAATGTTACAGTAGCGCCTTTTCTAATTCTATGTATTGTGATTGCGTCCTATACCATTCCTTCAGAAAACCAAGACCTACTCAGTCTATCTAAAACTTGGTTAATCCCTATCATAGAATTAAGTGTATTAGCTGTTATTATAATTAAGGTTAGAAAAGCGAGAACCCTTTATAAAACATCGGTAAATTATCATCAGGATTTTTATAGTGCTTTAGTAACGTATTGCGCATCGTTATTCCCCAAGAACGTGGCCAAATTAGTAGCCAATGAAGTAGCACTCATCTATTACGGTTTTTTTAATTTCAAAAAAACCATATTAAAAGACAATGAGTTTTCTAATTATAAAGGGTCTGGTATTTTATCAACCCTTAGTGCATTGATTCTCGTTGTTGGTATTGAAATGATTACCGTTCATATTATTTCAGCAAAATGGAGTCCCACTCTAGCTTGGGTTCTTACTGGTTTGAGTATATATTCTGCACTTCAATTAATTGGCATTATTAGATCGGTACCTAAAAGACCTATCACTATTAACGAACACCATCTACAATTACGCTTTGGCATCTTAAGTGAAACTACTATTCCTTATGACGCTATTGATCGCATTGAAATAATAAATTCATCAGATTTTGACAAGGAGAAAGGCACGAAAACGTTATCTCTTTTAGGAGAGTTAGAACAGAGCAATATTGTGATTTATTTAAAATCACCTCAACAATTAGACTTTATCTACGGAAAGCCAAAGACATTCACTAAATTATTACTTTTTGTGGATGATAATCAAAACTTCAAATCTAAAGTAGAAGCTTACTTTTCAGAATAATAAAATCATGGAATTAACAAATTACTATGATGTATTAAAGATTGAAAAAATAGCAGATTTAAATACAATTAAGAAAGCATTTAGATATCATTCAGATAATAATACATCTGAAGGAGCTAGAGCACATTTTGACTTGCTAGTTGAAGGTTTTGATATGTTATCAAACCTAAAAAAACGTGACGCTTATGATAAAATGCTTTTTTCTACTGAAAACAATAAATCCGTAATTATTCATGAGCCTAGACTGGAAGAACAGTACCGAGATTGGAAAAAAGAATCTGAAACAAAATCTGAATGCTATTAGAATAGCGCTCTCAGTGAATTACTAGTACTTGATCTGTTCTTAGACGTTGGGTTTAGTGGTCTACTTTCCGGCACAGAAGACTTACTTGACGGTTTAGGAGATTCTTTAGGTGATATCTTTGATGTTTTTTAAGACAACCACTCTTTAAAATCTTTTACGCGTTCTCTAGCAACAATCACGTCGTGCTCTTTATAAGTCTTCAATTTAATTTGAAGTCTGGAGTTCGTATAACTCACCATATCTTTAATAGCATTTACATTGACGTAAAACTTTCTACTAATTCTAAAAAATTTGTGAGGCTCTAACTCGTCTTCAAGTTGCTCTAATGTCGTGTCTAGCAAGTAATTTCTACCTTCCGAAGTAAACGCATAAGTGCCTTTGTTTTCACTGTAAAAACATTCTATATCATCGATATTAATCAACTTTAAATGCTGACCAACTTTTACCGAAAACCGTTTTTTATACTCGCGCTCTATAGGATTAACCAATAACTTCTTAATATCATCAAAATCTAAAGTAACCGACTGTTGTTGTGCTACACGCCCATTATATTTTGAAACTGCTATCGCCAAATCATCTTCGTCAATTGGTTTTAGTAGGTAGTCAATACTATTCAATTTAAAAGCTTGAAGCGCATATTCATCATAGGCTGTTGTAAAAATCACTGCAGATTTAATGTCAATAGTTTCGAAAATCTCAAACGATAAACCATCACTAAGTTGAATGTCTAAAAATATCAAATCTGGATGTTCATTATTTTGAAACCACGCGATAGATTCTTCTACAGAATGCAACATGGTCTCTGCTTCCATATCTAATAAGGTCAACATTCGTTGCAAACGTCTTGCTGATGGTTTTTCGTCTTCTATGATGATGATACTCATTTATATAGATTTTTCTGATGGGTTATTAATTTAATTTTGATACGTTGTGATGCTATATTATAATTATTCGTAACGGTCAATCTCATTAGAATCTTTATCCATAAACTCTTTGATTTTCTTGCTTTCCCAATTTTTACCAAAAATCAAACTTGGTAAAAATACAGAACCAGCATGTGATAATAAACCTATTCCCCAAAAAGAGAATGTGATAAAATTTCGCCATTGAAAATAGCTTTCACCATCCTCTAAATTTTCAATATTGATATAAACAAAAACTAGATTCACTACTATATAAATCAATGCATGTGTGTAAAAGCCTTTAATTCGTTTTACGCGTTTAGCTGCAATTTGGTAGCGTTCTTTATGATAAATTCTATTGTTTTCCATTATTCCCAATTGTTTGTATCCTTGTCCATCAACTCTTTAATCTTACGCTCTTCCCAATGCTTTCCAAAGAAAAAACTTGGACCAAAAACACCCATAAAGTGAAATGCTAGTCCGATTCCCCAAAAAAATGCTGTAGAGAATGTTCCGAAGCTAAAAAGCCGTCCACCACTAGTAGTTATCAAAATGATTAGGAATAAATTCACAATCACATAAGATGCTAGGTGCCAATAAAAACCCATGATAGCTTTTACTTTTTTCTGAGCTCTTAAATAGGCTTCTTCTTTTTCCCAAGCTCTTTGAGCCTTATTATTTCCGAAGGGTTCTATATTGTTTTCCATGATATTTTATTCTTTCTGATTTAAAATACGTTCTTCCTCTTCCATACATTCTTGAAGCTTTCTTCTTTCCCAGTTTTTGCCTAAGAAGTAATCAAACCCAAAAACTGAAAATGCGTGAAATGCTATTCCTATTCCCCAGATTAGCCAAATAGCTACTGTTCCAAAGTCAAATAAAGCTTCCTGCAATGTTTTTCCTTCATCTAAATCATCAATGATCTTGATAGTAGTTATGGTTGTATTAAAAACAAGATAACCCGTGAAATGTAGATAAAACGCTCTAAGATTATCTACTTTATCTTTTACTTTTTTATAGTTGTGTGCTTTTGTAAATTCTTCCATGATATTCAGTTTTTTTAATTCCAACGTTGCTCATCTTCTTCACGCATAAGTTTTTCAATTTTACGTTTTTCCCAACCGTTACCTAACACGCCGTCATTGACGTACACTTTGTAGGCATGAAATGCTAATCCTATTCCCCAACCAAACATTGGAAACCAAAACCATTGGATCGTATTTGGTGTGTAACGAAGCCAAATAAAGAATAAAAAGGGGATGACGATACAATAAGAAATTAAACTATAATAAAATTCTTTCATCTCTTCAACACGCTTACGTGCTCTTACATATCTGTCGTCGTATTGTGTTTGTGGCTCTATTGATCTCATGATGGTTACTTGTTTGGTAAGCATTGGTATTGCGACTGCAAAACGGGTTGCTTGTTGATTGATTGATACGGTTTTGTTTGATAATAATTGATACCGTTGCTTGATGTTTTCTAATCCAACGCCACTACTCTTTTTTACAATTTGTTTTGGCTGAAGGTTATTCTCAACAATGAGCATCCCTTCTTTTTCATAAATTTTAATGTGCAAGGGCTTACTGCTTGTTACCATATTATGCTTTACCGCGTTCTCTAATAATAACTGAAGAGATAATGGTACTACTTTACTCTCTGGATTGGTAGCATGATCTGGAATTTCAAAAATAATACTATCCTCAAAACGCATTTTTAAAAGCGACATATACGTCCTAGCAAAGTTCAATTCCTCATCTACAGGTATTAAGTCTTTATTCTTTTGTTCTAAAACGTATCGATATACTTTTGATAAAGACGTTGTGAACTTTTGAGCATTTTTTGGATTCTCTTCTATTAAACTTGTTAGTACATTTAAACTATTGAATAAAAAATGTGGATCTAACTGATTTTTTAAGGCATCAAACGTCGCATTTGCGGCACCTGCAATGACTTTTTGTTCTTTGATTTTATTCTTTTGATAACGATTATAAAAGTATATGACGTGAAATACTGAAATTATCGTTAGCGTGATCCATAAACCGAAAGAATAACCTTGCCAAGAATCATACGCTAAAAACTCTTCAAAAGTATATCCTCTATACAACATTGCTTGCCCAACTCTGATAAGAAATAATCCAATTAGCGTGATAATGATAGCGCCAATGACTCCAACCATGAGACGTTTAATGGTATCACCTTTTTTCCAACTGCGACGCTCCATATAATCAAAGAATGTCATATTAGAATAACCTAGAATAAAAGAATACAGTTGATAAAACCCAAAATCAATTAAAAAATCATTGATTGTTTTAAAATTAAACCCTCCTGATAGAGCCTTTCCTACAACAAATACGATGCATCCAATGATGACAGTAATAATGATTTTTCTTAATGTTTTTGTCATAATTGATTTATTCTTTACATGATTTAGCACCTTGCTCAGCACGATCTTTTCCCCAAGTTGGGTATAAGCTGCTTTCTGGTTTAAAGTTAGTAAAAAGTTTAATAGATTTTTCTATCGCATCACAATATGGTGTTGTATCCTGTCCAAAATATTTAGCGCTATTCATTGCCCATTCTGCTTTACAATACATAACTCTTGGATTATTTGGTGATAGCTTTTCTGCTTTGCTATATAGTTCGGTTATTTTTCCTGAGTATTTCATTCCGTAGGTCATCCCATCAAACGCAACCCAATTAGTTAAAACTTGTGCTTGCATAACTAGAATTTCAGGATTCTCTTTACTTAATGAAATAGCGCTATTTAAATGTTCTTGAGCTTTTCCTAACTGTGCTTTCAATATATTATCATCTTTAATATTCCAGCTTTTTATACTATTTATTTGTGCTATATAATAATGAGGAAGCCACTCTTTAGATTCAGCATTAGAAATACGCTCAAACATATTCTCTGCTTCATCTATTTTTTGATCTTGCCAAAGTGCAAAAGCCTTTTCCATTCCTTTTTCGTAATTGGTTTGTGCAGATGTAAAACCTGATACTAAAATAATTGTGATGAGTATTAATTTTTGCATGATATTACAGTGTTATAGTTTGTGTTATTGATTTATCATTTACTTCAAATTTTGCGTCTTCCCATTTTGGCGGACCCATAAATCCTTTTGCATTATTTGAACAACCATAGTCTTCAATTGGAATACCAAGAAAATTAGTATCCATTTTATTGTTGTCATTCTTATCATGAAACATCGAGATCGCATAAATACCTTTTGGGATATTTTTAAATGTAACGTCACAGCTCTTCTCTGTTATTTTAACCACAGTTGATTTTAATCCTTTATTTAAAAAGGCCTCCTGAGAGTCGTAGATTTCAACATATACTTTTCCTTGGTTACTCTCAAGATTATTAATTTTTACTATAATATCGTATCCAGATACTGTTTGCGCATTTAGTAATTGACTAAATAAAAACAGAATAAAAAACTTAACTAAGGTTCCCATAATTTTTTGTTTTAGGCTGAAACTGTTACAGCTTGATTGATGAGACAAATATCTAATAGACATCGTCATTTAAAAAAAAGGAATGACCGAACTGTGATTTTTTTAAGATGAGTTGTAAAATAAATGAAGAATTGAGTAACTTAACAAGCTCCAAAGCTACCAATACAGTATCTATTCTAACGTAAATAATCAATACAATGAAAAAATTAATTTTACTCACATTGGGTTTCTTTGTCATTTTCTCAATTAATGCACAAGACAAACGACTTAAAAATATAGAAAAAGATTTGAACAAAATTCTTGAAGCAACCAATACAGCAGGTTTTGCTGTTGCAGTTGTTGAAGGCGATAAAGTCATTTATGCCCAAGGTTTTGGCTATAGAGACTTTGAAAATAAAGTCCCTGTAGATGCCAATACCTTATTTGCTATTGGCTCCTGTACAAAAGCATTCACAGCTGCTGTACTAGGTAAATTAAGAGCTGATGATAAATTATCCTTTAATGACAACCCAAGAATGTATATTCCAGAATTAGAGTTTTACAATAATGATATGAATAATAATATTATTATTAAGGATCTTATGAGACATAGCACAGGACTTCCGAGACACGATGGTTCTTGGTATGTGTTTCCGTCACACGACAAAGACAGTTTAATTAGTCGCATCAAATATCAAGAGCCGTTTACAGGAATTAGACAGAAATGGTATTATAATAACTTTATGTTCTTGGTGCAAGGCGTAATTGCAGAGCGCATATCTGGTAAAAGTTGGGAAGATAACATTCGAGAGCATTTCTTAAAACCATTAGAGATGTCAAGAACCAATGTGAGTATTGGAGAAATGAAATCAGCAAGTAATGCCTCTCTAGGTTATGAAGTAAAAAATGATAGCATTGTAAAAACAGATTATTATGATATCGCAGCAATGTCGCCTGCAGGAAGTATTAACAGTAGTGTTAATGATATGAGTAAATGGCTCATTACATGGGTTAACAATGGAAAATATAACGATAAAGAAATAATCCCAGAGCGTTATTTAAGCGAAGCTTTAAGCTCTCAAATGGTCATTGATGCTGCTCTACCAGACGAGGATTTACCAGACATGCATTTTGCTAATTATGGTTATGGTTGGGCGTTGTCCTCATATCGAGGAAACTACAGAGTAGAACATGGTGGCGCTATTAACGGTTTTAGAGCGAGTACTGCATTTTACCCAGCTAAAAAAATAGGTATTGTCGTTCTTGTTAATACAGATGGATCTGCAGCTACAGGACTTGTAAGAAATACAATTGCAGATCGCTTAATTGGAGGAGAAACTACCAATTGGTTACAGCGTTATACAGATGCTCAAGAAAAGGCAAAGGAAGCTGAAAAATCTACAGAAGACACCAAAGAAACATCAACTGTAAAAAACACTAAACCCTCTCACATCTCTTTAGATTATTCGGGTAGTTATTCAAATAAAGGATATGGTACATTTAAAATTGAATTAGTAAATGACTCCCTGTTCACCGAACTCAATAAAGAAAAAGCGTACTTAAATCACGTACATTATGACACCTTTGAATTAATATCTGTAGTCGAGAATAAAGTAGATACTACAGAATATGGAGAAGGTCTTAAAGTACATTTTGTGACTAATGTCGCCGGTGATATTTCAGATGTCGATATTCAACTTGAACCAATGTTAAGCGCTATTAAATTTGACCGCACTCCAAATACTATTGACGTAGAAACAAAAACACTAGAGATGTATACTGGAGAATACGACATTGCCGGGACAGAAATCAAAGTTTATATTAAAAAAGAGGTGCTCTATATATTTGTCAACGGCCAGCCAGAATATGAACAAATCCCTACCGCTAAACATAAATTCTCATTTAAAACTTTAGAAGGTTATAAAATCGAATTTTTAGAATCTGAAGATGGTACAATAGGTGAAATAAAAATGATTCAACCCAATGGTACGTTTGTAGCAAAACGAAAATAACATGACATACTCAAAAAAGCACTCTAATAATTGAGTGCTTTTTTTTTAGTCTTTAACTTCAAATACTCGTTTAGTACTGCATAAAAATTCATATTATAAATTAGGAGTATCAAGTGTTTTTAAACAAAACCTACAGGATTAAAAAAGTAATGATAGGCATAAGCGTCATTATTGCGTGTATTTCAGCACTTTATGACAGCTTACATCTCTTCGAAAAATCACATACAACGCGCAATCTTGCCGAGTATTTAATATCGATAATATCGAGTTGAGAACTGGCGTAAATAGTCCAGAAGTTATGTCCATAGATTGTCCATGTAAAGACAACAAAAAAGTATCAAAATTTATAATTGACAGACAGCTAGTGGATCTAAATGATTATATCTCTAGAAACGACTTTACGCTTATCGATGATTTATATATTACAGAAAATAACAATAGAAACTCAAGGTACAAGGTTGTTTCGATACAAAAACTGCTGAGTTAACTGTGAATCTGACCTATAACTAGGATTAAATTTAACATTAAAGTATAAAAAAAGCACCAATTGTATTGGTGCTTTTTTTATTTATAATCAGAATTTGAACGATGTTCAAACGCTATAATATGATTCCTTTTTAAGGATGCTCTGACCGGTTCGGTATAAGCAATTCACTCAAGTTTTGCGATGAGCAATACTTGGCTCTTTAAAATTCCCAAGCAAGTTCGGGATAAGCGATGGTCTCACAATTAACGTCGTGAACTCGATAGCTGTAAAATGGTTCGCTGAGATCCCGAAATAAATTCGGGATTAGCGATTCACTCAAATTCTTCGAAAAAGAAGAATTTGGTTCACTGCTTACTTTACGTCCATCAATTCCACATCAAATACTAAAGTAGCATCTGGTGGAATTACACCTCCTGCTCCTGCTGAACCATAACCTAAATCACTAGGAATTACCAAACGAGCTTTATCTCCAACATTTAATAAACAAATGCCTTCATCCCAACCTGCGATGACTTGCCCTACTCCTACTTGAAAGTCTAATGGTGCATTTCTTTTGTATGATGAATCAAACACAGTACCATCTGCTAATTGACCTTTATAGTGTACGGATACCGTTTTACCTTTTTCGGCAGCTTTACCAGTTCCCTTTTGGATGATTTGATAACGTAATCCACTTTTAGTCTCTTCAAAACCAGCTGATAATTTATCTAATTCTGCACTGGCAGCATCGCGCTCTGCTACAACTCTTTTCTCTCTTGAACCTTCAAAAGTTCTAAAAGCCTCTACAGCATTAAAGTTTTCTGCATTAGATCCTACTCTAATAATTTCTAAAGAATCAATAGCATCTCCTTGAGCGATAGCGTCTACAACATCTTGTCCTGTGATCACTTTTCCGAAGACTGTATGGTTATTATCTAACCAAGGTGTTTCGATGTGAGTGATAAAAAACTGACTTCCATTTGTTCCTGGACCAGCATTTGCCATAGACAATATACCTGGTGCATCATGTTTTAAATCAGGATGAAATTCATCATCAAACTTATAACCTGGATTTCCCGTACCTGTACTTTGTGGGCAACCACCTTGTACCATAAAATCTGGAATTACTCTGTGAAACTTGAGTCCATCGTAATAAGGAGTCCCTTGAGGCTTCACTTCATTTTCTAAATTCCCTTCAGCTAAAGCCACGAAATTACCTACTGTTCCTGGTGTTTTCTGAAATTCTAAAGCGACTAAAATCTCGCCTTTTGTCGTATTAAATTTTGCGTATAAACCGTCTTGCATGGTATTAATTTTTGTTTAAGTTGCAAAGATATGAAACTAAGTGAGAAGCACAATTTGGAATTGCTTACAATTACTTTAGCTTTGTAAAAAATATGGACTATATGAGTTTTATTACAAAATTAAAATCTGCCTTCGGAAATTCTAATGCTAGCAAAACAGTAGCGACCCAAGATACTACTGATGCTATTATGAAAGATGTTGATAATAAGCCTTTTGCTATTTCTGACCAGAACGTATTATATGCTGGCTTAAACGAACTTGGAGGCTATTTCTGTTTTCAAACCGTTATTGTTGGTACACTTGAAGTGAAAACTAAAAAAGGTGCCCAGCTTACCATTGTTGGAAAAGATTTAAATCTCGTATTAAAATCAGAATCTGTTGAATTTGAAACGGAAGCAACAGCCTTAAAAGGTAGAATGGTTACAAAAATAGACTTTCAAATTGATGAAAAGAATGCTGGTAAAATTGACCCCCTTAAAATTGATGAATTAACGTTGAATTGCAAGAAGCATGAGATTGTATTTACAGCGATAGCACATGATCAAAAGCAATAAGATGATTTGTTCTTATTGAATTGTTGCACAAAGTTTCGGTGGGAACCACTACGACAAATAGAACATTATGTCTAAAATTAAATTTATGTTAGCTCTTCCAAATACTGAAAACTCCTATATTAATTCGCCACCTCACTAATAAACTTTATACGATACAAGCGTAATTCTTCATCGTCATAATCACCATCAAACTCTTCAATTGCGTCGTCTATTTTATCAGTTTCAGATTCCATAAAGTAGTCATGAATCTCTTCTTGCTGATCTTCATCTAAAATATCATCTATCCAGTAATTGATATTAAGTTTGGTTCCTGAAAACACAATAGCTTCCATTTCTTTTATAAAATCTGACATTGTCATACCTTTACTAGATGAAATATCTGTAAGTGGTAACTTTCTATCTACATTTTGAATGATGTATAATTTTATTGCAGAATTTGAGCCCGTACTTTTAACTACAAAGTCGTCTGGTCTTTCAATCTGATTATCTTCAACATACTGAGAAATTAATAAGACAAAATCTTCGCCATATTTTTTAGCTTTCCCGTCTCCTACGCCATGAACATGGCTTAACTCCTCTAAAGTCATAGGGTATTTTAGAGCCATATCTTCTAATGATGGATCTTGAAAAATTACAAATGGTGGCACACCTAAAGATTTTGCATTTCGCTTACGTAACTCTTTAAGCATTTTCATTAAATTTTCATCAGCAACTCCTCCCGCACCTTTGGCAGCCGTAACAATACCGTCGTCTAAGCCTTCGTCAAAGACGTGATCTTCAGTCATCATAAAGGATTGAGGTGATTTTATATAATCATGACCCTCAATAGAAATTCTTAAAACACCATACGTTTCTATATCCTTTTTAAGAAAACCAGCAACGAGTACTTGACGAATTAATGCCATCCAGTAACGTTTATTATGATGTTTTCCTATTCCGAAGAAAGGTTGAGCATCTGTTTTATGCGACGAAATAAGTGCATTTGTTTCACCAATTAAAACCTGTACCAAATCTTTAGATTTATACTTTTCATTAGTTATTTTAACAGTTTCTAATACGATAACAGCGTCACTTTTAGCTTCATTTTGTTTTTTAGGATAACGTATATTATCATCCATATCTCCTCCGTCTCCAGTTTCATTATCAAATTCTTCACCAAAGTAGTGAAGAATAAACTTACGTCTAGACACAGATGTTTCTGCAAATGCAACAACTTCTTGAAGCAAAGCATGACCAATTTCTTGTTCTGCTACAGGTTTTCCAGACATGAATTTCTCTAATTTCTCAATGTCTTTATAGGCGTAATAGGCTAAACAATGACCTTCACCTCCATCACGACCTGCACGACCCGTTTCTTGATAATAACTTTCTATACTTTTTGGAATATCGTGATGAATTACAAAACGAACATCTGGCTTATCAATCCCCATTCCAAAGGCAATGGTGGCAACAACCACATCACAATCTTCCATCAAAAACATGTCTTGATGTTTAACTCTAGTTTTAGGGTCTAATCCAGCATGATATGGGACTGCTTTTACGCCATTAACCTGTAAAACTTGTGCTAATTCTTCAACACGCTTTCTACTTAAACAATAAACAATACCAGATTTCCCATCATTCTTTTTAACAAAACGAATAATATCTGCATCTACAGTTTTAGTTTTTGGTCGGATTTCGTAATATAAATTGGGTCTATTAAAAGAGGCCTTAAAAGTAGTCGCATTTTGTATATCGAGACTCTTTAAAATATCTTCTTGAACTTTTGGTGTTGCGGTAGCAGTTAATCCTATAATTGGAATATTATCACCAATTCGTTTGATAATATGTCGAAGGTTTCTGTATTCTGGTCTAAAGTCGTGTCCCCATTCACTTATACAATGGGCTTCATCTACTGCCATAAATGAAATTGTGACAGAACGTAAAAACTCAACATGCTCTTCCTTTGTCAATGACTCTGGCGCCACATATAATAATTTAGTGACTCCGTTTACAATATCTTCTTTTACCTGCTTAACCTCAGTTTTATTGAGCGAAGAATTAAGAACATGCGCAACCCCATCATGATCTGAGATGCCTCGAATAGCATCCACCTGATTTTTCATTAATGCAATAAGTGGTGACACTATAATTGCTGTACCTTCCGTTATTAGTGCTGGAAGCTGGTAACACAACGATTTTCCGCCTCCTGTTGGCATAATAACAAATACATCCTCACGTGCAACAACACTTCTAATCACGCTTTCTTGAAGCCCTTTAAACTTAGAAAAACCAAAGTGTTGCTTGAGTGCAGAATGTATATCAATTTCTTTTGTACTCATTAATCCCTATTAGTATTTTTGATACATTTGCATAACCTAAAGATAACAATTTCTTTATACCCATCGAACTCAAAAAAAAATAATTTTGAACACTATACAATCTATCCTTAAAACCGCAAGAAAGACTATAGATTTAGAGCGTGATGCCATAGCAAATTTAAGTCATTTATTAACAAATGACTTCGCTAATGCTGTGTCTTTAATTTATAACTCTAAAGGGCGTGTTATTATTACCGGAATTGGGAAAAGTGCCATTATAGCTAATAAAATTGTAGCTACTTTAAATTCTACAGGGACACCTTCTGTATTTATGCACGCTGCAGACGCCATTCATGGTGACTTAGGATTAATATTAGATGATGATGTTGTGATTTGTATTTCTAAAAGCGGAAATACGCCAGAAATTAAAGTGTTGGTCCCTTTTATTAAAAATGCTAAAAACAAGTTGATCGCTATAACTGGCAACGAAAAGTCCTTCTTAGCACAACAAGCAGATTTTATTTTGAATGCCTATGTCGAGCAAGAAGCCTGCCCTAATAATTTAGCGCCAACCACAAGTACAACTGCTCAATTAGTGCTTGGTGATGCTTTGGCAGTTTGCTTATTAGAATTACGCGGATTTTCTAGTAAAGATTTTGCAAAATACCATCCAGGAGGTGCTTTAGGCAAACGTTTGTATTTACGTGTTAGTGATTTATCATCTGTAAATGAAAAACCACGAGTAGAACTCAATACATCTGCAAAAAATGTAATTATAGAAATTTCAGAAAAAATGCTAGGCGTTACTGCTGTTGTAGATAACAATAAAATTGCTGGAATTGTTACTGATGGAGATTTAAGACGCATGCTTACAAAAAGCGATGCGTTTATTCATCTAACTGCGAAAGATATTATGAGTAGTAATCCAAAGCGAATTGATGAAAATGCTATGGCAGTTGATGCTAAGGAACTCATGGAAAAATACGGCATTTCGCAGTTACTCGTTGAAAAAGACGGTGAATATGCAGGAGTTATTCATATTCATGATTTAATAAAAGAAGGTCTTATATAATGGCACACACAAACACCAAAGAGATGTCATTTTTAGATCATCTCGAAGACTTAAGATGGCATTTAATTAGGATTACCTTTTCTGTACTTATTTGCGCAACAGTCGCTTTTATTTTTAGTGGCTTCATATTTGAGCATATCATATTTGCTCCAAAACGGATGGATTTCCCAACCTACAAATGGCTATGTCAAGCCTCACAATTCATAGGCATTAATGACACAACGTTTTGCGCTACAGAGTTTCCTTTTAAAATTCAAAGCCGACAAATGGCTGGGCAATTTTCCGCAGATATATGGACCTCTATTTTTGCTGGTTTCATATTAGCGTTCCCTTATGTAATTTATCAATTTTGGAGTTTTATAAGTCCAGGAATGCACAATAAAGAACGTAAACATTCACGAGGGTTTATTTTAATAACCTCGTTTCTATTTTTCCTTGGCATTTTATTTGGCTATTACATTGTCACACCACTCTCTATAAATTTCTTAGCTAATTATAGTATTAGTCCAGAAGTGTCTAATGAATTTGATATTAGCTCCTACATTTCAACGGTTCGCTCCTCGTGTCTTGCAGCTGGATTTGTATTTGAGTTACCCATTATCATATATTTCCTAACTAAAATAGGATTGGTAACGCCTCAAATAATGAGGAAGTACCGAAAATTCGCATTGGTAATTGTATTAATTATCTCTGCAATAATTACACCTCCAGATTTAGCGAGTCAAGTAATTGTAGCCATTCCAATATTAATTTTATACCAAGTAAGTATTTACATATCAAAAGTTGTTGTTAAAAACCAAAATAAAAAAGAAAGAAAAACCCATGTCTGATATCGTTAATGATTTTAATGCCTACCGTTCTAAAATGAACGACGCCATTCTTCAAGATAATAACAAAATTATCAAGCGTATCTTTAATCTAGATACCAATGCCTTTACTGAAGGTGCTTTAGATAAAAAAACAAAAGAACTCCTTGGATTAGTTGCTTCAACGGTTTTGCGTTGTGATGACTGTGTGAAATATCATCTAGAGTCTAGCCATAAAGCAGGCTTAAATAAAGAAGAGGTTGTTGAAGCTTTAAGTATCGCCACTTTGGTTGGTGGTACTATTGTGATTCCGCATTTGCGTAAAGCTTATGAATATTGGGATGCACTTGAAATAAATTCCAAAATAAAATCCTAAATCCCAAATTCTAAAAATTAAAAAAGAATTCGTGTTGATACGATGATTCCTTGACATAATGAGCGTTAAACTTATAACAAAGTAAATAACCCTCAATTTGAATTTGCTATTTTAGCTATTATTACCTCATTTATGAAAACACTAAGAGCCGAGAATTTAATGAAGTCCTATAACGGACGAAAAGTAGTGAAAGATGTTTCTCTTGAAGTTAAACAGGGAGAAATCGTCGGATTACTGGGTCCTAATGGCGCTGGTAAAACGACGTCTTTTTATATGATTGTTGGGCTCATAAAACCAAATGGTGGAAACATATTTTTAGAAGGTAATAATATTACCAATTTCCCAATGTATAAGCGTGCTCAAAACGGCATTGGATATTTAGCCCAAGAAGCTTCTGTATTTAGAAAACTGAGTATTGAAGATAATATTTTGAGTGTCCTTCAAATGACTAAACTTAGTAAGAAAGAACAACAAGCTAAAATGGAATCGTTGATTGATGAGTTTAGTTTAGAACATATTCGTAAAAGCAGAGGTGATTTATTATCTGGAGGCGAACGTCGTCGTACTGAAATTGCTCGTGCACTCGCTACAGATCCAGATTTCATCTTATTAGATGAACCTTTTGCTGGTGTTGACCCCGTTGCTGTCGAGGATATCCAGCGTATTATCGCACAACTTACCAAAAAAAATATTGGTATTCTTATCACAGATCACAACGTACAAGAAACTTTAGCAATTACAGATAGAACCTATTTAATGTTTGAAGGTAGCATTCTAAAAGCGGGGAAGCCAGAAGACTTAGCCAGTGATGAAATGGTACGTAAAGTCTATTTAGGACAGAATTTTGAATTGCGTAAAAAGAAGTTGAATTTTGAAACGGCTCAAGAGGGTCAAAAACCAGAAGATGCGATCTAAAGGTTTAATAAAATAGCTACTATTGTTGCGTGCTTCCATAAATGGTCTTTTCATTTCGCCATTGTTGGTGTCTTATAATATAGCGTTGGTAAAAAACAGTAAACCTACCTACGCCATTTCGCCATTGTTGGTGTTTTCCACTTCGCCATTGTTGGTGTTTTCCACCAACAATCTGTATAAATCCATAAGCCTTAGCCATTGTTGGTGTTTTCCACCAACAATTCATCTAAAACAATAAACACTCGCCATTGTTGGTGTTTTCCACCAACAATACTCCTAAAACCAAAAAACCTCTCTATTATTAAATCTACTATTTCAAATCATAGTTAAAGCACAATTCAAAATGGTTGCCATTTTATTATATAGCGTTGGCGAAAAACACCAACACTGGTGGACTATTTGTTGGTGGAAAACACCAACAAAGGCCGGCTATTTGTTGGTGGAAAACACCAACAAAGGCAGACTAAGAGATCATTCGAAGTGCAGCCATTATACCATTGTTCTTATTTCTAATCAACAATTCATCTAATATATAAATAAACACTCGCCATTGTTGGTGTTTTTCACCAACAATCTGTATAAATCCATAAGCCTTAGCCATTGTTGGTGTTTTCCACTTCGCCATTGTTGGTGTTTTCCACCAACAATACTCCTAAAACCAAAAAACCTCTCTATTATTAAATCTACTATTTCAAATCATAGTTAAAGCACAATTCAAAATGGTTGCCATTTTATTATATAGCGTTGGCGAAAGTAAAACACCTACACTGACGAACTATTTGTTGGTGAAAAACACCAACAAAGGCAGACTAACAGATCATTCGAAGTGCAGCCATTATACCATTGTTCTTATTTCCAATCAACAATTCATCTAATATATAAATAAACACTCGCCATTGTTGGTGTTTTCCGCCAACAATTCATCTAAAACAATAAACCTGCGCCATTGTTGGTGTTTTTCACCAACAATCTATCTAAAACAATAAACCTGCGCCATTGTTGGTGTTTTCCACCAACAATACTCCTAAAACCAAAAACCTATGCCATTGTTGGTGTTTTCCACCAACAATACTCCTAAAACCAAAAAACCCGTCTATTATTAAATCTACTATTTCAAATCATAGTTAAACCATAACTCAAAATGGTGGCCATTTTATTATATAGCGTTGGTGAAAAACACCAACACTGGTGGACTATTTGTTGGTGAAAAACACCAACAAAGGCCGGCTATTTGTTGGTGAAAAACACCAACAAAGGCAGACTAACAGATCATTCGAAGTGCAGCCATTATGCCATTGTTCTTATTTCCAATCAACAATTTATCTAATATATAAATAAACACTCGCCATTGTTGGTGTTTTCCACCAACAATCTGTATAAATCCATAAGCCTTAGCCATTGTTGGTGTTTTCCACCAACAATACTCCTAAAACCAAAAACCTATGCCATTGTTGGTGTTTTCCACCAACAATTCATCTAAAACAGTAAACCAACCTGTGCCATCTTCGCCATTGTTCTTATTTTCAATCAACAATTCAT
>NZ_KE384346.1:11192-60737 GCF_000425305.1 Psychroserpens burtonensis DSM 12212 | reverse complement strand
CCTTCGCCATTGTTGGTGTTTTCCACCAACAATTCATCTAAAACCAAAAAATCATCCTCTCCTACGTTCCAATAATACCATCATCATAAATCCTAAAACGATACGCTCGTCATCCTCATGATCTATAGGCTTCAATTTTGAAAGTTTAAATTTTCTTCCGAAGAAAGACGCTTCTTTTTTTAACTGACAAATAGCTTGATCATTTAAATCGGTTACGGTATAACTAGGATTAAATAAGTATCCTGTTAATCCACCAATTATAGGAAGTTGCCCTAATACAGAATCCAATACCTTTACCCAAGCATTATCTTCTCTAATATGATATTGTAGTTTTTGATGTTGATCAATAAGTTCATAATGTGCTTTCCAAACAGAAGCCCAACCCTTTCTCGCAATTTTCCCAATCTCTTTACCTTGCGCATCTTTAAAACTATAAGCAGCAGAAAAATCTATCCATTTATCGGCACGAATATTATGAGTAAGACGAGTCCTATTCTCATTATCATAGATATTAATATCTTCTTTAAGCTTAAACATTTTTTGCCTAACATAGGCTACGGTTCTACCATTCGCATCTTTAGCTGAAAAATCGTTGGATAATGTAGTAACATGAAATGTAAAACTTATCGGAAAATTTAGGTCCTTCATAGGTTTGATTTATATATTTTTAATTCTTAACAGCATTAAATTTGTTTACGATCTGTGTCAAGTAGTCTTCTTTTTATTGAATAATAAAGCATAAAATTTCTGTAACATAGCCACCACTAAAAGCGCTATGAATCCAGCAGCGAGTCCCAAAACAAAATCTCTAATAACAGAGGGTATCTCCTCTAAAAAATGATGTAAGAACTCTAAATTATGCGTAAAAATACCACCTGCGACCAACAGCAATGCAATGGTTCCAATGACCGATAAACTCTTGATGATTTTAGGCAAGGCTTGAACCAAGAAATTTCCAATATAATAGGTCACATTCTTTTGACCTTTACTCAATTTCACCAAACGGAAGCCAAGGTCATCCATTCTCACAATGAGAGCGACAATTCCATAAACACCTATGGTAGCAATAACGGCAACGAAAGACACTACCAAAATTTGAAATAGTAAATCTTCCCCTACAACCGTTCCCAAAGCAATAATTACAATTTCTACGGAAAGTATAAAATCGGTTACTATGGCTGATTTGATTTTCGTCTTTTCTAATTGTAGAAGCCCTTCTTTTGAAAGTTCCCCTTTGTTTTCGACCGTAACATGCTGCTTATGCGGGACCAGATATTCATAAATTTTCTCAGCACCTTCATAAGCTAAATAAATACCACCAAGAACCAAGATAACAATTACTGCCCAAGGTAAAAAAGCGCTCAATAAAAACGCAATTGGCAATATGATAAGCTTGTTCAGCATTGAACCTTTCGTAATTGCCCAAAGTACAGGGATTTCTCTAGAAGCAACAAAACCAGAAGCTTTTTCGGCATTAACAGCTAAGTCATCACCTAAAATTCCCGCGGTTTTTTTAGTCGTAATTTTACTCATTGCAGCGACATCATCCATGAGCGCCCCAATATCATCTAACAGTGCAAAAAATCCTGATGCCATTATTAAGTGTATAAAATGTTTTTTAAAGAGTTTTAGCTGTCATATTCTCAAATACAGACAGCAGGATGTACAATGCTATAATAAGAGGAATTGCCATAAAATGAAAAACCACGAGTAGTACTGCTGTTAAAATGACAAGTGTATATCTCATTGTATTATTAGCTAAACTATAATCCTTAAATTTTAAAGCAAATAATTTAATCTTAGCATTTAGCAAATAACAGCTCACCAAAGTAAACGCAATTAAAAACCATTGGTTTAAGATTAAATCAGTTGCAAAACTGCTATTTTGAAATTCTATTATTAGAGGTAAGGATAACACCAACAAAGCATTAGCTGGTGTTGGAAGACCTTTAAAATAGGTTTGCTGATCTTCGTCAATATTAAATTTTGCCAAACGATAAGCCGATGCTAATGTGATAAATAAACCAATAAGCGCATACCAGGACACCTCAATTGACCACGTTGCATTTGTAGACCAGTCGTTGAGTATCTCTATTTCCGGAGCATTAATACTTGTAGCAATTAATTTAAACATCACGATTCCTGGCACTAAGCCACTAGTTACCATATCGGCTAAAGAATCTAGCTGAACACCTAACGGACTTTGGACATTAAGTTTTCTGGCTAATAATCCGTCAAAAAAATCAAAGAAAATACCTAGAAACACAAATATTGCAGTGGCAATAAAATTATTGTGAACTGCAAAGATGACTGCGATACTTCCGCAGAACAAATTAAGGAGTGTTATAAAGTTCGGAATGTAGTTTTTTATAGACATACATGAGATTTGTGTAAAAATAGCAAACTATTTACGACTAAACCATGTATTGATTGAATTTACAGAAGCAAAAAATGACGCTTTTTTATTTATGTGAATTAGGAAAATTAAGCATAGCGGGAGTTCTATCTGTTTTTATAAAAAAAACCTGTTGTGACTATAGATTTAATTGATAACAAGTTTCATAGAAAAGCAGCACAATATCTGGCGTTATTTACAGTTTAATAGGTGGAAAATATTGTGCATCTTTGTAAAAAATTTTTGCTGTTGAAAAAGTACCTATTCATTGTTACGACATTGATACCGTTTTTATGCGCTTCTCAAACCAAATATTCTAATGAATTTTTGAATATTGGTGTTGATGCCGCTGCTCTTGGGATGAGTAATAGTGTGGTGTCTCACACTGCTGATGTCAACTCTGGCTATTGGAATCCTGCTGGACTTGTAAATTTAGAAGACAGCCAGTTAGCGCTTTTACATTCCAGTTATTTTGCTAACATTGCCAACTACAATTATATCGCTTTTGCCAAACCTTTAGATGATAAAAGTGCTATGGCCTTATCCCTTATTAGATTTGGTGTTGACGATATTTTAGACACGACACAATTAATAGACGATCAGGGAAATATTAACTATGATCGTGTGAGTTTATTCTCTACAGCAGATTATGCACTAACATTCTCATACGCTAGATTATTACCATTAGACGGTTTGAGTTATGGTGTTAATGCCAAGGTTGTGAGACGTATTATTGGTGATTTTGCCAATTCTTGGGGTTTTGGATTGGATGTAGGGATTCAATTTCAAAGTAAAAACGATTGGAAATTTGGTATCATGGCCAGAGATATTACAACCACATTTAATGCCTGGTCTTTTAATGACGATAAATTAGCAGATATTCAAAATGCAATTGAAGGTCAAAATCAAACAGTACCAGAAAGCACAGAACTTACCATCCCTAAACTACAGTTAGGAATGTCCAAAAAATTCATAATTCGTTATGATTATTCAGTATTAGCATCCTTTGATTTAAATGTGAGGTTTGAGCAAAATAACGATGTGATTTCGTCCTCTTTTGCCAGTTTTAATCCTGCATTAGGGTTTGAATTTGGGTATACTGATTTGGTGTTTTTAAGAGCAGGAGCTGGTAATTTTCAAAATGAATTACAAATAGATAATTCTGAAAATCTAACGTTTCAACCGAGTCTAGGATTAGGTTTTAAATACAGAGGCATTCAAATAGATTATGCGTTTACAGATATTGGAGATCAAAGTGCCGCCTTATACTCTAATGTCTTTTCATTGAAACTCGATTTTAGTATCTTTAGATAGTGAATCACAATCGATACCGATTCCAACATAAAACAACACCATTTTTTCATGCGTTTTTCTAAATTCAAATTGGTATTATTGGCCTTAGCATCGGGAGTCCTATTGGCTTTGGGCTGGCCTACCTACGGTTTCCCTTTATTATTATTTTTTGCATTTGTACCACTACTATTGGCTGAGCGTCAATTGCGACTGTCTGAGGTAAAACGCAAGGGACTTAAAATATTCGGACTTTCCTATCTCACATTTGTCATCTGGAATGCAATCACCACAAGTTGGTTGCGGTTTGCCGATCTCTTTGGTGCCAGTTTTGCTGTTTTTGTAAATGCTGCTTTAATGGCACTTATCGTTCTAATCTATCACAAATATGCCAAGCGTCAATCGACAAACAGAGCGTTATTATTTTTGGTAGTCCTTTGGATAAGTTTTGAAAAATTACATTTAGGATGGGAGTTTTCTTGGCCATGGCTTAATCTCGGTAATGGGTTTTCAGAATATATGAGTTGGATTCAGTGGTATGAATACACAGGGACTTTTGGAGGTACACTTTGGATTTGGATATTAAATGCACTTATTTTTAAGGGTATTTTATCCTATCAAGATGACCAATCAAAGCGGGTTTTAAAATCTGTTTTGCTGAAATGTGCCGGACTCATAATTGTACCTATTCTTATTTCCTTTGTAATATATAGTTCCTATACACAAGAAGGCGAAACGGTTAATGTCATTGCTTTACAACCTAATATTGATCCGTATTCGGAAAAATATAACATGACTAATTTAAATTTTGCAGAGTTATTTTTTGAGTTATCAGACTCCAAAATTACAGATGCTACAGATTTTGTCATTGCTCCTGAAACGTTTCTAGCAGAAAGCACACCACTTAGTACGTTTGATAATTCATTGTTAAAGAGCAAGTTTGACCGGTATGTCAAAGCACATCCCAATGTGAATCTCTTAACTGGTATTTCATTTTATGACATGTTCACAGACAAGAGCAAAATAAAGAAAGAAACAAATACCTACAAATTCACAGCAAATACTTGGTATGACGACTACAACGCTGCTCTTTTAATTAATAGTTCAAATTCTGTACAGCAATACAACAAATCAAAACTAGTGGTTGGTATAGAAAACTTCCCATATCAAGACATACTAAAACCGATTGTTGGTGACGCCCTTATTGATCTTGGTGGTACAGTTGCCATGAAAACAACACAAGATTACAGAGGTGTTTTTACCTCATCCAACTCAAAATTTAAGGTAGCTCCTATCATTTGCTATGAATCTGTCTATGGGGAGTTTGTATCAGGTTATGTTAGAAATGAGGCTAACTTTTTAGCCATAATAACCAATGATGCTTGGTGGAATGAAACCCAAGGCCATAAACAACATTTAAGTTACGCCAAACTAAGAGCTGTTGAAACACGTCGTGATATTGTACGAAGTGCGAATACGGGTATTTCTGCAATTATAAATGCTAAAGGTGAGATTACGAGTCGCCTTGCTTACGGAGAAAAAGGCGCATTATCCGGACAAATAAGAACCAACGATACAATTACATTCTATGTCATGGCTGGTGATTATATAGCCAGAATTAGCATCTTTATTCTTGTATTTGTTGGATTGATTGGATTCTTCCGAAGAAAAAAAGAGACGTCTTAGGGGGCGAATATTTATAAAGGCTATCAGAGAGCATTTCACAAAAGAGCACAGTATGTCGCAGATAAAACCTATAATTATCAAGACGTCAACTTTAAATTAAACCCTGAGAAACAGGATTAGAAACTAGAGTAAGAATAAGAGTACTATCATTTGTCTAGCGCTAGCAAAACACATAAGCGTAAAGGCCACAGTAAGCACTAAAAACTGCCACTCAGACTTCGACTGTAAACTGAAGACTACATTTACTGTCCTCTATAATACAAAATAGTACTTAGCGTCTTCACAACAATATTGATATCTAAAAACACACTCCTGTGCTTGATATAATACAAATCATACTGAAGCTTGGTTAAGCTATCGTCAACAGATGATCCATAGCGTGTATTTACTTGTGCCCAACCCGTAAGTCCTGGTTTTACAATATGCCTTGTTTCGTAAAATGGGATAATCCTAGAGAGCTCGTTGACAAAAAACGAACGTTCTGGACGTGGTCCAATAATACTCATATCACCTTTTAAAACGTTAACAAATTGAGGGACTTCATCAAGCCGTGATCGCCTAAGAAACACTCCAAACTTAGTGATTCTTGAGTCGTTCTTTTCTGCCCATTTAGCACCAGCGGCTTCGGCATTCACGATCATACTTCGCAATTTCACTATTTGAAAGAGCTTTCCATTTTGGCCTACGCGTTCTTGAAAATAAAATAGAGGCCCTTTATTTGCAATTAAATTTCCCAAGAGAATAAATGGCAATAACAAAACGCCTATAAATAAGCCTATAACAGAAAACAAAATATCAAAAACTCTATGAAAAAAGAGATATAAGGTGTTTTGATTACTTCTACTAAACGGGAAATATTTATAGAAATCTTTACCTACAAATTGAACGGGTACACGATAGGTTATTTCCTCAAAGACCTGCGTGTATTCTCGTATCGCAAATCCTTGATCTAATAATAAAATAAGATCGTGATACACCTCTGGTGTAATCGTCTCAGAATTGTAACTCGCTACTAATATTTCAGAAATTTTTTCTTCCTTAATCACCTGCAGTAAATCTACAGACTTAAATTCCTTTAAACCTTTGAATTTTATTGGTGATTCAGATTTTGGTTCAGAATTAATAAAGCCTACAATTTTATAGTTAGGGTCACTCTGGTTAAGCGGCTTAATGATATTCTCAATATTTGAAATCTCACCTACAAGCAGCACTTTTTTATAAAACCTAGGTGCAGAAACAAACACGATATAAGCCCAGCGCCAAATAAAAATCATCCCAATGATTCCGAGATAAAAATAGATAATTTGAAGACGTCGTTCAGGAAGAAATGGCGTCAATACTGGCGTTAACAGATAAAACAATACAGATGTTGAAGCGGTTAACACGATGTTCCTAAAAGTAACATCTAATTTACTCGATTTTTGAAGATCGTATATTTCAAAAACAGTCCCAAAGACGGTGATATAGATTCCTAGAACTATAAGGTAGCCAATATTATTTTTATTGACTGTGAGGTAGTCAAAATCGATACAGATTTGTAAAATATATAAACCAAGAATCACGACAAAAAGATCTACAAGACGCAATAATATTTTACGTTCGGAGATCTCAAAATGGATACTTTTTTTCTGACTCATTATTTTTTAAAAGGGCTTTTGTAAATATAAGAAGTTAAGTTAGAATTCATCATTTTCTTGCTCCAAGATATCTATCCATTGTTTTTTAATGTGTTTCCAATCCAACTGTTCTGCTTTTAGTCTTGCGTTTCTAATGATTTCCTCTCTTTTTAAACGATCGCTCATCACTCCTTGTATCGCGTTTACCATGTCGAGTACATTATCTGGATTCACTAAAATACCCTCCCTTTGATTTGTAATTAAATAGGGCATACCGCCTACATTTGTAGACACTACTGGCAAACCAAGTGCCATAGCCTCAATAACACTCACAGGCATATTATCAAAGTTGGTGGTATTGATAAATATATTATAGTCTTTTGAAAGATGGATCCACTCTGTTTTTGTGAGCTTTCCTGTAATCTTAACAGCAACATGTAGTTCATTCGCTAAATCAATAACAGCTTTTAGACTGCCATCACTATCGGGTCCAACCATACACAATTCTGCCTCTGGAAACCTGTCTTGCAAAGATTTTAACACGCTAATGGCTAATGTAGGGTTGTATATTTTTGAAAATGAACGCACCCAGAGTAATTTTGGTATCTCAAATGTCTTTTTAGAAATAGGATAGTTGACCATTTCTATGGCATTAGGGATATAAACGATAGGGCGATACCCTTTTTGTTCAAAGGCTTCTTTAATATATAATGAGGGTGCAATACAACAAATCGCATTATTAAAAAGAGTATCACTTTTGCTGGGATGAGATTGCAGTCTTTTTGGTAAATCCCCTCCATGAAGTATTGGCATGTACGGTAATTTATAGCGTCTACAAATGAGACCGATAACCCAAGCATAGTAAAAATTTTGAGTGCTATAGGTATCTATTAAAACGACATCAACTTTTTTAGAATACCACAGACAGGACGTGATCATATCTAATAACCGAAGCAGTTTATTAGCCTTTGAAGACGCATAATAAACAACATGGCCTTCACTCTCTAACAGTGGTCCCAGAATTTGAATTCCAGAAACGTTAGACTTGCTGTTCTTTAAGTTGTTTCCTATGTATAGGATTTTTTTCATTAACGACGTTTAAAAGTGCCAATGCGTATATAAAAGCTGGTGCTGCGATGCGCATGGATGAATGATTAATAGTGGCAAACCAGAAAGCGAGGAAGGCAAAGAAAAAATAATTTTTTCTATTTATTGATCTCATATCTAAAGGTTTAAATACTAAAATTAATAAAATTATAACGCCAAAGATACCGTGTTCTGCTAAAGTTCTACTAATTTCATTATGTGATGTCACCCCTTGACCGTCAATCTCTATGCGTCTATCTTTTGCACGACTCGACCCAATACCAAAGAAAGGATTTGTAATAAAACCATCTATTTCTTGAAGAAATAGAGTTTTACGACCTGTGGTGAGGTCATTTTTCTCTATTCCTTTGGAATTTTGATTAGCGTAACGTTTGTCTGTAAGGCCACTACTTTGGCTGGAGCTTACAAACCAAGCTAATACCAATGCCGTAACAAAGAGTCCGAAAACACCTATAACCTGATTTTTAACTTTAGACTTTGCTTGAATATAATAAAAAAACAAAAAGATAAGAATACAAAGAATACCCGTGATTACGCCACCTCTACTCAAAGTAACGACAGTACGATAAGACACGAAAATCAACAACACCGTATTTAATAAACGAATCCCAAAAGTTTTTGAGTTTATAAATAATCGAATACCGAGAAGAAACATCCCCAGTCCTAAAACAGTCGCAACTTGATTCGAGCCAAAGCCACCTGCCGCCTCTCTATTGGAAGCAGTACTTGTCAAAACATCTCGCAAATCGGGCGCATAAAAGTACACATAGGCAGTATGAGATAGAATGGGAAGAAGCATAAACATTAATATCTGCGACATTTGCTTAAACGTTACTTTCTTATCATAACAAAATAAAGCAGCTAAACCCAAACATACAGGACCACTTAAAACAAAAGCGATATTTGTTCTAAAATTAGCATCAAAGCTTAAGGTGGTTGAGGCAACAAATATCGAAGGCACTAACAATAACAAATACAAAAAATACGGATATCCCTTACCTGAAATACCTTTATAAAACATACCTATTAATATAAACAGAATTACCAAGTACTTTCCCGCTTCATAAGAAATAGCACCTCCTGTCGTTCTAAAAAAAACCTCTGCACCTACAAAATAAGCACAGGCCTTTAAAACTTCAAACGTTTTTTGAGAATCATTCACTAAGAGAATGCGATATAAAAAATAAACTAAGGCTGCTGCAAAATAGATTTTTGCCAAGCTCTCATTTAAATAAATCAAAAGTCCAATAGCAATGTGAAAGCCGATAGCTGTAACATATGTAATATTGGTTTTCACTTGTTGTAATATTATTTTAGAAATTAATGCTAAATTTTATAAGATGTCTTAAATTTAAAAGCGCTGCTGTAAACTATAAATTTCAGTAATCTTCAACTAAAGATCTCTTTATAATTATTTAATGGAAAGCGATAATGATAGCTTTTTCCAAGAAGAAATATCACAAAATGAGTCACAAATACGGGAATATGAGGTCGTGTGCGTTTTAAAAAAGCGTCATAAGTCTTGTTGGAGTAATTGCAAATTAAAAATGCAATGGTATCGTGATGTAAATAATTTTTAGTGATATTCTTTTCATCTACAGCTTTGGCATCATTAAAGCTCTTAAAATAAATGCCGCCTTGTTCTGGAAAAAAGGCATAAAGCTCTAATACCGATAATGGTGCCTCTTTATTTTTGTTATAAAAAAACAAACTGTAAGACACATCAATTAAAATCCACTTATTTAAAGACTTAGAAAAAAACTCGTTGAAGGAGTGCCCTCCATAAGTTGTGCTAAATGGTGCACGTGTATTTCCCCATTCACGTACTTGTATGTTATTAATCACACAAAAATTATTAAAGATTTGAGCGATATCACTACAAACACCACCTTTACCATCGAGCATTATTCTTAAAGCTTCTTCAGAAGGCTCACTTAATCCAGGCCCACCTTTAATATTGTTTTGTAACCAAATACTTAACTGTTTGACCACATCAAGATCATTTTTTGGTGTACCATCCTTAAAAATCATGGCATTGACTTCTTTGAAATAATCAGGAATGTCATTAATCTTATTTTTGACATTGTAAGATTGCTCTTCAATATTCTCGATACTAGAATTTTTAGATAATAGTTTAAAACGCGCTTTATATAAAAACGGATGCCGCTTAAAAAACCAAGAAATCCTATTTAAAATCATTTGTAATTTATAAATTAATAGCAGAATGCTAAATGTAATTTTTTTTTTTTGTTGCACCTAATATTCTCAGTTATCTAATACTATTTTGCTCTAAAATCAAAAATATTGACATTATTTATATCATTAGTAATTGCTTAATAATTCGTATTTAAGTCTGTCATTATAATGAGTGTATGTAAACTTTAAAAATTGATCCTCTCGAGAATGGATCATATTCAAATAACTTTCTGTTGATAAATTCAATAGTTTTCTTATTTGAGTAACTAGGTTTTCTAAGGTTATGGGATACAACAGAAAGCCATTGACGTCCTCACTTATATACTGTGCAATTGACGAAAGATTAGACACTATTGGTAAACACCCATAATTCATGGCTTCAGAGATGACTTTAGGAAATCCCTCTGATGCAGATGGCAACACAATAGCATGAGATTGCTTATAAATAGCATGAACCTCTGTTCTAGACAAAAATCCATGGAAAATAAAATGTAACTCACTGCGCTTAGTTTTATTCAGGTAGTGTTCCAAGTCATTCCCATCTCCAACAATATGGATCGCTTTAAGTTTAGAGGCTTCCGCAGTAGTTAAAGACAATAGCGCTTCAATAAAAAGGTCTAGCCCTTTTTCACGCTCTAATCGTCCCACAAAACACAGACTGATGTCTTGACCCTCTAAAGACTTATGCTTTCTAGTTTCCTGCCCCTTTTTAAGTTCTTCGGAAGTTAAACACGGGTTCTCAAAGCTGAGACATTGAGGCGGTTGATCCTCCCAAAACCCATTAATAGTCACTTTACGTTTTTGGTTTTTTAATAGCCAACGTTGAAAACTATAGGCTAAAGGCGCATTGTCCTGTTTCCAGTTACCTGCATACTTAAACCAGCCTTTTTTAGAACTAAAAAGCAACAGATAAGGCATCACGAACACACCAATGCCTGTTGGTGCTCTAAACTGAAAGTAATCGGTCTTATTAATTTCAGAATTAATTATTTTTAACACGGTAGGTGCGCGCCAAACAATGGCTAATTTATCTTTAATCCCTTGACCTCCTAAAGCTGGCAGCGCCACAAACCGAATCCTATTTGACGTATATGGCATAGCGCTTAGAGGCGCTGCAGTATCATGCAACATAGCGACATGAACAATATGATCAAAAACCGCTAGCAAGTGATTGATTTCGGTGACTGTAGACCCCAAACCTACAAAGGTACCGTCTTGAGTTTTATAATGCTCTGTATGTGAAATTATGGTTAAGGTACTCATTCCAAAAGCGCTAAATATTGGTTGATAATTAGTGTCCAATCATGTTGTTGTGCCCATTTTTTTGCCTCCATACGATAGGTTGCTTTATGAGACAAGATCGTAACAAGAGCGGTCTCAAAATCTTTAGTAGAATTCCCATTGATCAAGAGACCAGAATGCCCATCAGATATGGCATCTTCAATCCCGCAACCCTTCGCCCCTATGGCAGGAATACCTAAAGCATTAGCCTCTAAAATAGCAATCCCAAAACCTTCAACATCTCCAGTTACACTCTCTGAACTCAGCATGACAAAGAGGTCTGTCGCCCCAAGCATTTGCTTTAGAATAGCAGCACTAACACTCCCATGAAATGTGACGTATGACCCCACATGTAAAGCTTCCGCCTCTTTGATAAAGTATTCCGCTTCGGTTGGAATCCCCACACAGTGATAATGAAGTTCAGGGAACCGTTTCACAAGCTCAGGCAAGCGCTTTATCACGTTAAGTTGTCCTTTCCTAGAACTTACACGACCAACAGTGATCAAGCTAGGTTGCCCTTTTAAAGGCTGTTGTGCTATATTAGCTGACCATTGGTCTACATCAATACCATTGGGGATCACGACCACCTTTTTATTTAAGTGAGCCACAAGGCCTTTTGTATAATTTGATACGGCCACAATCGTATTGAATTTCTGTAATGCCAAGTCTATTGATTTCCGAAGAAAAAAAGATTTCAAGTTCACTTCTGTTCCATGAATAATAGCCATAGTCTTCGCCGCTTTACGAACATTTAAAAAGCCAATATTCCAAAGTGAGAATTTACCAGTCGCTATAATGTGAGAGGCTGTCCTGCACCGCTTCCTAGTCGTTAGGATACGCTGGAGATACATAAAAGAACGCCGCCTAGTGCGTTTAATTCTTGTGACTAGAAATGGAAGTGCTGTATCAAAATCACGTTCTTCATCTCCTGTAATTGAGCGCTGATCGGCAATGACCTCAACCCGATAATGTCGCTTAGATAAATATAATGCTAAATTATAAGCATGATTGCCGATACCTCCAGGTTGGGGCGGAAACTCTGAGGTTATGATAAGAATATCTGTAGTTTCTAGAGTCACGTTAACTGTTCTATCAATGGTCCTAATTTTATTTTTTTACTCGCAAGGTGCCATGATTTAAAAACTTGATAAATCACCAAAGGCAGAATCAATACACTAACGAGAACACCAAGCAAAAGCATAGGTTTATTCTTTTTAAACTGATAAGGCAAAATAGATAGAGGGATCATACGTAATAGGGCTAATTTGGATGCTTTGCTTCCAAAATAGCGTCTAAAAAAATACAAGACGCTTGGGATTGGTCGAGGCGCAAAAAAGTTAGATGGTCTAAAAGCATCCCAACTTCCCATGTCTCGTAAGCCACCTTCTCCTGCCTTAACATCAATGCAAGAAGCTTTGGGGTTTGATATGCTTTTAATATCTGCCAAATACAAACGCAATCCAAATTCGCCATCACCCATGCGTTGCTTTTCAAATTGTCTATCAAAAAGTCCTATTGTTTTACATATATCTCGGTAAAACATAGCATTTCCGGTAGCAAATTGTGAGGCTACAGCGAAAAAAGAGCGCTCTTTAGGCAATGGTTGTCCTTCTGGATAGAAAACACCTGCAGATACTTGAACTTTAAAGTAATCTAAACATTTTAAATGCTCAGAAAGCCAATTGGACTGGATACGTACGTCATCTTCAGACAAGGCGATAATTTCTCCTTTAGCATGTCTAATCGCAGTGTTTCTTGCCAACCATAAAGCCTTTTCCTCTTGTTTTATGAGTCGAATATCCAATTCGAAATCATTATAAAACAGTCCATTAAATGGATCTGATTGATCCACCACAATCACTTCAAAATTTTTGTAATCTTGTTGTTCCAAATCTTTAAGGACATCTTGCAAATAAGTATATCTATTCAATGTTGGAATGACGATACTTACTTTAGGACTATCGGTAATCAATGCTGATTTAAAATTCCTATAGTCATCGTCATATATAGAAACACCCTTAATTAGGACTCTATTAACAGGTCTTGTTTTATACCAACCGCTAAGTTCTATGAATGGATTTTTTAACGAAAATAAGCGCAGCAGCAGCACATAAAACACCCATGTTTGATTAAAATATTTTCTTATAAAATGGTAATTATCCTTAATAGAAACACCTTCAAAATCAGAGTAGGTACTCACGTCACCAACGTAACCGTTTTGAATGGCTTGCCATGAGAGATCGTATTGTTTAGCGAGATGAGATTCAAAATCGCTATCGCCATCCAATTGCTCTATAACCGCATTTGGCAAGCTTTCAACCATAGGAAACACAGACCGCCCAGTTTTGGTATACAACTGAAAGTAATGCGTAGGTTGAAGATATTTTAAAAAATCGAAAGGCATTTTATGGGTTTAGCTCTACTATTAAGATCGTATTAAATTTATTTTTGGTCTAAAATTACAGATTTCACCTTGTTATAAATGATGTCTTTTTCAAACGTTTTATTATAAAGAGCTTCAAAATAGTCTGATGAAAACCCTTTATTGTCTAAATATGGCTGTAATTTATTGATTAATTCTTGAACCGAGTGTGGATCAAAACTAAAATCCTCAATAAAAAATGTCTGAGTGTCAATAAAATCGAGTGCGCCAAAAGATTTTGAAACTAAAACTGGCGTCCCTAAAGCCATGGCTTCTATAAAAACCAAGCCAAAAGCCTCATGAAAACTAGGCAATACAACCACATCCATCGCATTATAAAAAGTAGTCATCTCATCAACATTTAACAAGCCTAAAAAAACAACCTCGTCCTCTAAATGCAAAGCGCTAACCAATTGTTGCAATTGAACGCGATAAGGCCCTTGTCCTGCAATGAATAATCGTATGGGTAGACTACACGTTTGTTTTATTTGGTATACCGCTTCAATGACGAGCTTATGATTTTTATCTGCCACCAACCGCCCTGGACAACCAATAGTAAGTCCAGTAGCTATGGTTTCTATCTCTAAGGTTTGTGAATTTGAGTGATGGTTATGAATAGTCGTCCAAAAAGGTATCGCACAAATTCGGTCTTTAGGGACTTTATAAACGGTATGCATCTCTGTTTGCAACTGTTTCGAATTTGCAATGACCAGATTGGCTCTGTTTAAATAAAAAGTCTTATTTATTTTCTTTAAAAAACTCGGTTTAGTATGACCAAAAGCGGTGTGAAACCAAGCGATATTATGTGCCACGCCTAATAAACGACCAAACAAAATAGCAGGATTAATATAACTAAAGTTTGAAATGATGACATCTGGGCGAATCGTTCTAATAATTTTAAAAATAGAATAATAATTGGTTAAAAAACCACCACGCTTTTCTCCATAAACTTGTACACCATGTTGTTCAAAATAAGCTGTATTATGTTTTAAATAAAAATTGAATACTTCAAAATCATCAGCATGCAAACGCCTTGACAATTCCTGAAAAAACTGTGACAGTAAGCCTTTATTGTGGGTGTATAAGATTAAGATTTTCAATGCCATATTATTTTATTTTTTAATAAGTAATAAAAGCATTTTTATGATATCGCTCATGGAAAAATTATTCGCATATAGGGCTTTAAAATATTGAGAAGGCTTTTTATAAGTGAATGCATCGATAATTTTATTTTTTAAATCTACCACATCCAACGGACTAAAAGTCATATGAGACACATCCTCTTTAATATAATCCAAGGCTCCAAAACGATTGGACACTAAAGTATTACAACCAGATGCTAGCGCTTCTATTAGAACTAATCCAAAAGCCTCGTTAAGGCTGGGCAAAACAATCAAATCCATTTTAAAATAAAAATCTGCCATCTCCTCTTTTGACAATGTTCCTAAATGGAGTATTTGATCTTTATAAGCTTCATAAAGTACATGATTAAAAAGAAAATTATTTTGTACAGCACCAACAAAAACTACGACATAATTATCGTTTTTTAATGCATCCAAAACCTCTAGTAATACCTTTTGGTTTTTATCTGGATGCAAGCGACCAGGACAACCGATATATACTTTACCGTCTATCTTATCTAAATTGATTTCCTTTTTAATTGTGGAAGATACTGCTGTTGTAAAAGGGAAGTTATGTACTTTGATAGACTTTTGACGATAATCTGTTATGACTTCATTCTTCAATTCTATGGAGTTGGTAATGATATCAGAAGCTAGATTTAAAAATTTGGATTTAATATAAACGTTGTACCACTTAAAATCCATTTGCTTTTTAAGCGTATGAAACCATACCATATTATGTTTTACACCTAATAGCTTGCCAAATAGTAAAGCTGGATTCACATAACTAAAATTGGATAGAATAACGTCTGGTTTTTCTTGTCTAACAATACGATATACATTAGTATAATTTGTGAAATAACCTTTCTTTTTTTTTACGATGACTTTGACATCATCTATAAGCCTTTCGCTGACTGTTGATTTAAAAGAAAAGCTAACCACCTCATGACCATCTTCGAATAGTTTTACTGACAACTCGTGAAAGAAACTAGAAAGATACCCACGATTATATGTATGAAATAGGAGAATTTTCAAGAGCTTAATGTTTACTGTTTCTATCACTAGGAAAATATTCCTTCCAGACCTGTTCTAGTTTCAAAAAACTACAAAGAGTTTGGTCAGTAAAATTATTTCTCGTTTTCATTGCTAAAAAATTAGATTTACTTTTAAAAAACTTTAAATCTTATTATTCTTTTCTTGTTCAAATGCTGTCTGATATTAAATCTAAACTAAACTTTTGTAAACTTCAACATAATTTGTTGTGTATCAGAATTCTTTTTAGTGTCATGCCCCAATTCTAACATACTCCCCATAACAAGGACTTCCATACCATTTTTAGCAGCCAAGTTATTATAGAATTCTTGGCTTCTAAAAACCACGGGGAATTCTACCCAATTGCCATCCTCAAAATCGTCCATGTTTACATTGGCATAGAATGCCCCATTTTTCGCCAATGATTTAGCTACAAATTGAAAACAACTTGCTGCGATGTCATCTTCCAAATGGAATAAAACAGAAAATGCAAACATAACGTTGAACTGCGCGTCAAGGTCTACTTCTGAAAAATGATCGAATGAAATTAAATTTGGTTTTTTATCTTCTAGTTTGGCTGCTTTTATCTCTTTCCTGCCTTCGTCTAAAACTTGATCCCTTACATCCATACCATAATAATTACCTTTATTGAGATATTGAATCATTGGGATGCCGCCTCTAAGCGTTCCGCAGCCAATATCCATAAGCGTATCCGTTTTTTGTAATCCTTGATCTAAAAGAAATTGAAATTGAAATTCGCGTGTATATTTCCATACATTAGGAGCTCCAACAAGGGCGTGTCTAATTTCTTGTTTAGACTTTACGATTTTCTTTAAGGTTGTTCTAACCAAAAAAAGTGTTTTATTGAACATCTTGTATATATTTTAAATAATTGCTATTTGACAAATGATAACAATATACATCGTTTTATTTTTATTTATAAGCCTCCACCACCAAATAAAAAGCTGAATTATATATTGCATGATAATAGAAGAAGCAGGTATTCCTGTTTTTATATAAAAAAAGTGCTTTAACTATTAACTGCCATAAAAATTAATAAACTCCTCCCGTTGCTTAGAAACGTTAAAATCTTTTTGCACCCGATTGATTGCGGTCTTTTTTAAACCTATTTTTTGATGGCTTGGTAAATATAATAGTTTTTCAATAGTCCTTGCTAACACCTCAGGTTTTCTCTTTGGGATCACAAAACCCGTGATCCCATCCATGACATTTTCTGCTAAACCTTCAGCATTACTAACGACGCATAACAAGCCCATAGCTTGCGCTTCCAGTACCGCATTACAAAAGCCTTCTTGAATACTGTACTGCACATAAACATCACTGGCAATCATATACTCTTTTACAGCTTTAGGTGTCTGTTTACCGACAAAACGAACCTCGGCACTAATCCCTAATTGATGGGCTGCGAATAGCAAGCGCTCTAGCTCGTCTCCTGTCCCAATAACGGTATATTCAAAAGCGACTCCTCGTCTTTTCAAAACCGCCATAGCTTCTAGCGTATACTCTAATCCTTTTTTCCAATGTAAACGAGCCACCGTTAGAATTCGCAATGTACTTGACGTCGTCTGTGAATGACCTGCCTTAAAAAGCGAGGTATCAATGGCTGGTGTGATTACATGTATTTGTGTGCCATCGACGCCTTTTGCGATTAAGTCTGCTTTCATCTCTAGTGATAGCACATGGTAAGTCACTGCTTTTTTAAATAATAGACTATAGTAATTTTCTCTGTTTAAAGGCGACAAATACAGATCAAAACCCCTAAAACTCACAGCCATTTTTGCACGCATTGCTTTCGCCAAATTTTCTTTTCCAACCGCTACAGTACCAAATCCAAAATGGAGCCAATCCAACTTTTTAGACATAATAAACTGTTGAGAAAGGAGGTTTTTAAAACAAGTAGCCCATCTTTTACCATCACTCCTATCCAATTCAAATAGCGTTTTACTTCGGAAAGGAGCGCTGAACACTAGTTGTAACAGGGCTTTAAAAACTGAGACACTTTTTGAAAAAATACGCCCATTAAATGGAGGAGAAACAAACACTTCACAAGGTAAAACTTCCTCTTTTTTTGGAGGATAGAATACAAATAGAAGCACCTCAAAACCATTGGCCTGCAAGCCCTTAATTTTACTCCTAAAAAATGTTTCAGAGTAACCAGGAACAGATAATAAGACCAACCCTATTCGTTGCATATGATGTATAATTTTATAACTAGTATCAGGCTATTTGAATGTATGAGGTTTACTCTTTATAGTAAAATAGTCCTGTACAAATGTCTTATTTTTATTTTTAATTTAAAACCTCCTGATACAAACGTATCATTCTGGAAGTCATTTGATTCTCGGTATGCTGATCTGCAATTGTATTTTGAGCAGATTTCAAAATCTCTAATTTACGTTCTAATGAAAGCGTGGCAATCTGCGTTACTGCGTTTGCTATGGCTTCCGATTGGCGAACAGGAACTAAAAACCCATTTTGAGAATCTGTAATAACTTCAGCCATACCACCACAATTGGCACTCAACACTAAAGTTCCTAATGCCATCGCTTCTAAAACTACATTAGCGATCCCTTCTTCAACACTTGGCAACAGCAGGATATCTGCATTTTGCATCATTTCTTTTACCGTTTCAAAAGGCTGTTGTTTACTTAAGCAAACCTCGTCTTGTAAGTTTAAATCGTGAACCTGATATATTAACTCGATAGCATTGCTGCCACCTATAATGGTGTATTTAAAAGAAAAACCAGCCTGCTTTAATATATGGCAAGCGTCTAAAGCATAGGTATAGCCTTTTTTCCAATGTGGCCGACCTACTGAAATGATCTGTAATGGAGTGCTTGTTCCTAATTCTAAATCCAGAACGTCCTTATCTGCTTTAATAGCAGCGTCAACTTGACTTTCAAATTCAGGTAAACCACTATAAATGACTTTAATCCGATCTGCAGGTGCACCGTATTTAGAGGCCTCTTTAGCAATTGCATGAGAGACCGCATGAAAACCATCTACTTGAGGAAAGTGTTGGCGATACATGGCTGCCAGTTCTAAATTAGCAATGGGCGAGTAATTAATATGAGCCCCTCGCAAACTCAGCACGAGTTTCATTCCAAACTCCTGAACCCACATCCAATCTCCTAAACCTTTTGCCCATTGCACATGAAACACATCCGGTTTATGCCACAATACAGGATAGCACTTTACTTTATCCAGTAGTCCATTTTTAGATTGGGTTTTTAATATTTTATCGAGGTGTTGTTTTTCTTTATGCTTAAATAGTAGCAATAAAAAACTGTAGGTTATCAGGTGTAATGCTTTGTCTAGTTTGTTGTTTTTATAGGCAAAAACTGAAATTGATTTGCTATAAGACACCTTTTTTTTACGGTATCCAAAAAGATATAGGTCACACCCTTTAGTAGACAAACCTGCGATCAGCCTTTCTATAAAAGTGGTACTCGGTATATCGCCAGAATAAATAGCTATTTTCAATGCTTTCTTCAAAAAAATGAGGTTAAAGCTTTAAAGTTAATAATCTTTTGGAGGTACAAAACATATTCAACAATTTTGATTCAGGTCTTCGACTAATTTATATTTAAAAAACAAAGATAGTGTTAACAGCATACTGACCGCATGGGAGTAAAAAACACGGTCTGTTTCTTTAAATAGGGTATAAAATTCTTTTCTAATAGTTATATTAACAAATTCATCTCCCTCAAAATCGTTAAACAACCAATGCTGTAATGCGGTATCATTATTTTTACCAATAAACTGTAATTCCCAATTACGTTGCACATAAGGTCTAGAAGCTGTTAAGCGCTGTAACTTACTTATAATACGGTAGGGTAAATTATATGGTATTTTATTAAACCGATAATTGTACAAATTAAAAGGGCGCTGTGCTTGCCAAGTCAATTTCGCTAAGGCTGGCATGCGCAATTTAATATAGGCTATTTGTATTTGTCGTCCTGCTAAATACTGCTCTGGAACACCACAAATAAAGTCACACATGCGTGCATCGTAATATGGGAGTGTAATGGGGCGTACGGCTTGAAAAACAGATAAATTAATACTGGTCCAACGCGGAGCCCAATACAAACTTTTAAATGCTCTTATTTGCGCATTTGCACTATTTGGTATATTGATATCAACTAATAAATTGGTAATACGCTTCTTAAAATAAGTAATAAAATCACCAGAGAAACCTTGAGACTCCCAAATACTTTCAGCTAAAAGCAGTCCATCTTTTTTTAATATTTTTTTTAACAGAAGGGCGACTTGTTCTTCTGTAGAACAATCTTCTGCTACCCCCATATCATCGAAAAGAACATCTCCCCAATGTCCTAAAGAAAACACATCTCCTAGAGACGCATACTGATCTTTAAATGCCATTTGCCGAGGGTGGGTAAATTCGGAATAGCAGTTATTTATTTCAGACAAAGACTTTATAACAGTCCACAAATACCCCTCAGGAACTTTAAAGTCTTGAAATGGAAAATCACAAGTTGCTGCGATACGCCTGCTATACTTGGTCTCATCATGTCCTCCTGTAAAGGCATAACTATAAGATTGTACAGGAATATTTAGATGCTTTAAGGCGACAGCTTGCGTTCTGCTGTCTAAACCACCGGATAGTGGGAGAATAACGTTTTTACCAGCTGTTTGTTCTTTGATAATTGTTTCAAACACATCGGCAAATTCGGCTACTATTTGTTTTAAAGGTCGCTCTTTAGGGGTATAGTGCCATTTAAAATAGGTCTTTTCAGAACGTATTGTTGTCCTTTTATCATCCAATTCGTAATGCCTTCCGGGCTTTAAAACCTCTAACCCTTTATAATAAGTATCGCCATCTAAAAAGAAACCCGCAGCTACGAATACGCAAATAGCCTCATAGTCTAAGTCTTGAGGCGTACCAACAAACTGTTGTTCTTGCGGAATAATATCTGTTGTAATCTTCATGTTATCGTTCCTGCTTTACAAGGTTTAAATATAAGTCTTCATGCCTCTTAATAAAAGTCTCTATTGAAAAATGTTTTACACAATAACGACGCAACTTCGCTCCTAATTTTTGTTGTTCATCTCCAGACATCGCATATATCATTTCTATTTTAGTCGCTAAAGCATTTGCGTCAAACAAAGAAAATAGCAACTCCGGAAAATCTTGAAGCACATAAGCAATTCCTGGAATATTAGAACCTAATACGGGTAATTGCATCGCCATGGCTTCCACTAAAGCCATTGGCATTCCTTCTTGTTTACTTGGTATGATGTATAAATCTGCTTCTGCTAATAAAGGTCTTACATCTAAATGCTTTCCTAAAAAAGAAACCCGTGTATCGAGATCTAAGTCTATGACCAATTGTTTGAGGGTCTGCACGTAATCATTTTGACGATCTCCAACGATATCTAATTGTACAGGCAAATGCTTAAGCAGGTGCATGGCTTGCAAAAGCAACTCTATATTTTTAACTGCCACCAAATTAGCCACAGTGATTAACTTAAACGTAGCATTCGTTTTAGCGACCTTAGCTATCTCCTTGTTATAATAAGTGGTATCTAAGCCAAAGGGAATGAGTTCTTGTTGTTTTTTATTCGGAAAAAAGGCTTTCATTTGCGTATTTACAGTGATCACGAATGCACTTAAATAACTTCTAATTTTCCAATGTATAGTGCCCCAACTCATGGCTTTTTTTGTGTATACGAAGGGTATTCTTGCGCGTTGACAAGCTAATGCTTCGCTCCAATCACTGCTGTAATGCCAGGAGTGCACAAGATCAACACTTTGAGCTTTTAAAAAATATTTAAAGGGCTGTACCCGTTTGAACACCGTATAATAAGGCCGTAATGGGACTGTAAATGGAATTATATGGATGGGTAAACCTAATGCCTTTATCTCCTTAAAAAAAAGACCTCTCCCATGATTACATACCACAGACACTTTAAAACGCTTTGGATCTAATTGATTAGCCAAATCATAAACCACCTTACCACTTCCTGCTGTATTAAAATTTGGAATGGTATAAAGTATGTGTAGTCTTCTAGGCATTTTAATAACATTTTAATCGCAATGTGTCACTATAAAAACTATGTTTTCAGGAACCCTATATCTGCTGTGGTTTAAATAAATATCTATTAATTCTTAAAAATTGTTTCCCAGATAGTACATTCAATTTATAGAGTTGTAAAGCTACACAAGCAATACTATAGTCTTTAAAACAAATATACTTTTTTTCATAAAACAAGGTTAAGTTTCGCTGTACCAAGTCTGTGTGTGTTTTACTTCCTGAACGCTCTAAATAACGTACACACAAAAAATAGTACCCCGAAACTAATGACACTTGGTATTTACTTAGCGCATCTGTTTGTAACAGTTTAGAAATAAATACATATACGGCATCACAAACGGGTAACACGAAATTTTTACGAAGGCGCATAGGTTTGGTCTGATAATAAAAATCTATTGGATTATTTACAACCGAATAGTCCGTGCTATTTTGTAGTGCTCTAATACTTAATTCAACATCTTGTAATCTCATTAATGATGGATTGAATTGTCCTATTTTTTTAAAAAAAGAACGATTCCATAAAATACATGACGTTTGCCATAAAAACTTTGCTGCCAAAAAATTGTTTAAATAATTTTCTTGAGTATGTATTTTTATAATTTTTTCTCCTTTCTCGTTTAAAATACTATAATTTATAAAAACTGCAAAATCATTAAATACTATCTGTCTATTGTGAACAAAATCATTACCGATGAAATCATCCGCATCTAAAAAAACCAACGTATCACTTTTAGCGATGTCAGCACCAAGATTTCTACAAACAGAGGCATTTGTTTTTTCTGTATTTAAGTACAGTTGCACTTTCTCACTCTGCAAGTTATCAATCCAATGCTTTACTTTTTTTTGTATTTCAAAATCAGACGTGTCATCTACAATTACCCAATCCCAAGAGGCTAGAGTTTGCGCTTGCAAACAGGTATAAATTCGCTGTAAACCCTCTAAATCATTATAATGTGGTGTAATAAAACTTAAACCCATAAGCAATTGGTTATTGTATAGAAAAGTCTTTACCCAAAAACTTTATTTATTAGTCTCCAAATATAAAAGGTTTATTGATTGTAACAAGAAATTTAAAAAAAATCCCTAACGGTAATGCATCTCATTTATCATTATAAGTTTGAAAGAGGTATAGAGGATCAATGCCTAACAACGCTCCTACTCCAGTTATAATCAGGATGGTTTCCTTTAAAATAGATTCGTCGTGTACATAATTCATTTCAACTATAATTAATCATAAAATATAGTTCAAATAAATATTAAACTTATATTTGAAATTCAATAGTTTTCATATTAAAACTATGAGCAATCAAATTAATTAGTTGACACCATTTTTTTGTTTTGGTACTATTGAAAATCGCCATAAACTAAAATTTGAAACCGGAGACTATAAAATAAATAGCGTGTTACACAAAACTAAAAACAAAGCGGAAACACTTCTTGGTTTTATAGTAAATAGAAGCCAATTAATATGCTGGAACTTGGCACTGCTCATGTTACAACCCGCTATTATTCGAATTTGATACTTTAGACATTATAAGCGTAAAATGCTTCTTTGCAAATTTAAAATAAGTAGCAGATCTCTTAAAAACGTCTTCGAATGAATATTAAATACACAGTCTTGGTTTGTTCCTTAGACTCACAATTGGATTTATAACTCAATAATAAAATATAAAATGAATAGTACTGATGATTTCTATTTAAAACGATGGAGTAAAAACGAGGACTGGACTAAAGTAGGACCCTCTAAACAGATTAGGCTCAATATACTGATCGACTTACTTGACCAGTATAAAATAAATAAAGACAGTAAAATCATTGATTTTGGATGTGGCTCTGGATGGATATTATACTATCTAAATAAATTAAATTTTAAAAATTTATACGGTTATGATGTCACACCAAGCACATTAGCACTAGTCGTCGAAAAGTTTCCTTTTATTACTAAAATATTTGGTTTGAATAACGAAACAGCCAATGATATCCCTACAATGTATTTTGATTTTTGCGTTTCTAGCGAAGTCTATGAACACGTTGAGCATCAGGAAAAAGAAAAATACTTACTAGAATTAAATGCAATAATGAAAATGAATAGTTATGTGTATTTAACCACCCCAAATGGTAATTACAAAAACAAGTATTTGAATGCACATAATCAACAACCAGTTGAAGATTGGGATGATCCAAAAAGAGTCGCTTATTTATTAGATAGAGCGGGATTTAAAATTTTAGAAAAAAGCTCTTTTCACATTAGACCAAAGTTTAGTTTTTTACACAAACTAATATTTGGGTACAAATCTTCTAAAGTTTTAGAACTAATTGGGCTTAAAACTCATCTTGAAAAATACTTTGAAAAAAGAATGTTAGGCCTCTGTACCTACTTCTTTTGTGAAAAGATTAATTAGTATAAACCGTTTCGTACATTTTTTTATACCTATCAATTTCTTTATCATAGTTTGAAATTAATACATTTTTACTTCTTCTTATACTCTCTTGCATTTCTGTGTTAAGTAATAATTCGTTTAACTTCAAAAACAAGTCTTGAGGATTAGCCATTTCAGCTAAAAGACCATCTACATTCTCTTGAAATATTTCAGGTATACCTCCAGCATCAGTAGTCACCGTAGGTACTCTATGTTTCAATGCTCTTAATAGAGTATTTGGTATACCTTCACTTAAGGAGCTTTGAAGATAAACAGTAGTTAAACTCAATAGCTCGTCTATTTCTTCTGATTTTAAATGCCCATGAAAAACAATAGTATCCTGCAAGTTATATTTTGCGATCCAATAATTAAGTTCATCTTTTTGGTCATTAGTGTAACTGCCACAAATATGATATGAAAAAGAAACACCACTAGATTTTAACAAATAAATAGCCTCCAATGCTATTTTATAACCTTTAGTCCAATGAAGACGACCAATTGTTAAAATCATGGGTCTATCATTTTCAACCTTATTAAGTTTTACAATGCTATCCGTTTCTACGCTTCTTCGAATAACAAAATAATTAATACCGATGGGGTTGAGAACTTTTAAATTTATTTTTAAATGATTGGAGACCAAATGCACATTTTTAATGGACTCTACGACTTTGATAACAAAGTTAGTCTCTTTTTTAGACCGTTTAGGCCTTACCAACAAATCCCCTCCCCGAAAGGAAACAATAGCTTTAATATTACAAACACTTAAAAAATTCAATAATGAAGGCTGTAACAACTGTATGTGATGGATATGAACAACATTAGGATTAATATCAATTAAAACAGAAAATCTACCAAAATAAAAAATAGCTTTTTTAAAATTAAAGCTTGTACTCCGTTTATATTTTCTGAAGGTTTTATAGCGAATTAAACCTCTTAACAAATACAAAAACCAATTAAATCTTTGATGAGCAACACTATACGTCTCAAATTCATTAGCTTGTTTTCTATTTGTAAAGGTAATTATAGCACATTTTACCCCAGAGAGTTCAAGTCTACTAATTAGCTTAGAATTATACAACTGACTTTCATTAGGAAAATCCACAAAAACATGTGCTATTTTCATTGTCTTTAAAAAATTATTTTGTTTAGATTATACGTTCAAGTCATCTAATTAAAAACACTTTAGAGAAATCTCAAGAAAGTGAAACCATTAAGATAAGTAGATCGATTAGAACACAAACTACACTCATAATCAAAATTAGATACCATTGACTAGAACGTTTCTGTATTATTAATACACTCCGATAAAATGAATTGTTCTTCAGATTAAGTTGTAAATATAAAATAATCAATGGCAAAATAAATGTATTATCAAATTAAAACATTTAATTATCCAGCTATGTTTTACATGGCGTATACCCTTTATATGAACAGTTTATTGAAGATACTGCTACTAATGAATTAAAGTATGGCATAATAAAGAACTTTTCCCTGTAGCTTGTTTAATACCTGAACGTAATTTCATCAATTTATCCCCTTATAAAAACAACACAGGTTTAGATGATAGGAATGTATCTTTTGACTATTCTCATTTAAATAATACGGGCAAAAGCACCTTCAGTGCCCAATAGACAAAGCGTCTTAGAAAGGCTAACTAAAACTAAGTGATCGTATTATAAATAGACAACAGTGCATCGGTGAGCACTTTATTATCATAATTTTTAACTACAAAATTTCGACCATTTTCACCGAACTCCGCTTTCTTATTTGGGTTTAAAATAAGCTGCACTAGCGCGCTAACAAAACCATCTATATCATTTTCTGCAATAACAAACCCACTCTTATTGGGCACTACCCCATACTTAATACCACCAACATCACTTACAATTACAGGAAGGCTCATTGCTTGTGCTTCTTGCACGACCAAGCCTTGCGTTTCTGCTCGACCCGTTTGCAGATCATATCGTCCTGGTAGGATAAAAACATCAGATTCTTGAAACCTTAACTTTATAGCCTCCTGTGACAATTTACCGTAAAACAAGACGTGCGCTTCTAGTTTATAACTTAGCACATCTTTATGTAATTGCTCGTTCATGGGGCCAGCTCCAATGAGATGCAAGCGTACAGTATTGCATCCTGACTCTACTAATTGTTTTATAATTTTAATCGCTAAATCCGGCCCTTTAAAAGGAATTAATCGTCCGCAAAAAACCACATCGAAATAGGCTGTATTTACTTTTTCTTGTTCCTTTTTAAAATAAGAAGTATCTAATCCTACTGGTAAAATATAACTCGGTTTATTGTGCGCATTAACTTGTTTTAATAACTGCTCTAAATAGGGCGTATTGACCGTAAAAGCATCTGCTTCTCTAAACAAATCACTGTATTGCTCTGCATACAACGGGAGCATATCGGGTGATAAATCATAACCATGAAAAGTATTAATAAGCTTTACTGACTTTGGTAGAACGCCTATTGCTTTTAATTGTGCTACACGATTTCCGTTCATACCAAAATGTGCATGTATTAACTCCCATTTATAAGGCACTAAAAACCACTGTGCCTCAAAAAAAAGACTTAGAGTATAGGCCTTCTTTCCGTATTTAAAACAATTAAGGGTTTTAAATAATACAGGCCATTTAATGCTATAAAAATGTTTGAATAGCCACTTGATAAATAAAACGAAACGGTGTACTTTAGATGCAGGAGGTTTAATAAAGTAATTTACATTTTCTAATAAATGATGCTTTTTTAGACTGTCGTGTATTAGTGTGTTTTCTAATTGCACATAGGCATATAATTGAACGGTATAACCAGCGTCTAACAAACCATTTATTTGATTCACAATAAAGGTTTCTGATACTGTAGGAAAGTATTTTACAATAAAGGCGATATGTTTATTCGACATTTAAGTAGATTTTTACTTTTTCTTATAAATATAGAAGTCAGCCATTGATGTTTGACTAGGATTAGAACTTTCAAATGGATATCTGTTCTTAATATATGTAATCTGCTCCCATTCATCGGAAACATTGTTATCAATCCATTTAGTAAACTTTCTACAACGAACATGTTTTGATATGTATCCGTGATAATTACTGGAGTAAATTATAACATAATTATTAGACATCCTGAATAGTTGTTGCATATAGGAATTATAAACCTCATTCTCGGTTAAATGAAAAATCACATCTAACGACAGTACCAAATCTGAAGATTTAGGATAATCCATTAAATCCTCTGTCAAATAAAATGATTTATTTACATCTTTCTCAAAGATAGATTTACATAGTTCAATCGCTGTTTCAGAAACATCATAACCGATATAACTTTGATAGTTAGCAAGCCTCAATTGATTACCATCGCCACACCCTAATTCAATTACTGACTGTATGTTATTTTCTTTTACAAAATTATTTAAAATATGAGCTTTAAATTCTGCTAATCTGCCATAACTACCAGATCCCGAATTACTATTATTTAGATATCTTTTCTCCCAATATTTTTCTGATACCACAAAGTCAGGTTCATATAAGTTTAAAGAAAACAATAGTTTTTTTATTTTATTTTTCAAATCACTCATTATTAATCAAAATTATTTTTATTAGTTGTTTGAGCCCATGACCTCACTGATTTTAAGTTTTCAAGATAAATTGAAGCGTAAAATACCTTATACTTGAAATATCTAAAATAATCTTTAGCGGCTTCCTTTTTATCGAAATCTCCAAACTTTAAATTAATAACATTTTTAATAAGTATAGAAGGCATTCCAGTTAAAACTGACCGGTATAAGCTATATTTAGTTTTTGGTTTTCCGCTTAAAACATCTCTGTATGGCCAAAGAATAAAATTAGAATACGATAGTTCCTTACGTAATTCAGACACATACGCCTTATACAATCTTCCTTTCGTCATAAAATGCTTAAAATACAAACGCTCATCATACCAAATTTTATATCCTAATAGGCGTAAGGCATAACAATATTCTGTATCTCCACCAGAGCTTAAACTATCCCCTTTTCTACAGCTTAACAGATGGTTAAAGCCTAAGGCTTTTAATTGCAACCAATGCGATTTGCGCAACACCATACCTGCCCCATACAAACAGCCTTTTTTATGTGTAATATCACCACTACGTTTGCCTTGTTTTACAACAACATAATATTTGGTGTATTTATCAAACCACTCAGGTTTTTTAGACTCAAAAACTCCATCGCACCAACCACCTAAAGCCCCAATACTAGCGTTTTCAGTCATTATAGCATAGGCAGTTTGCACATAAATATCGCATAACCAGTTATCGTCATCACAAACCAAAATATACTCGTATTGTGCTTGATCATAGCCCAAATCTTGTGCATATGATTTCCCTGGAATTGGTTGCACAAAAGAACGATAGCTTATAAGTGATGATTCATTTAGTTGCCACCAATGATCTGCGAACTCTTTTGTACCATCTGTGGATGCATTATCTACAAAAATAATTTCACAAGGAACAGTGATTTTCTGAGCCGCTAAATGCTTAAACGTTTCCTCAAGTCTATTTTTACCATTATACGTGCATAGTACAATTGAAACCCCTTTAATCATGCTGTATTTTTTTTAAAGCTACTCTCGTGTTGTAATAAAAGTAAATGTGTTTTAAGAATAACTTTTTAACTTCTATTTTATTTTTTATAAACATGGCTTTATTAGTTTCTAGTTGTTTTAGTTCCTTATTTTGAGTATAGATATAAATAATAGATTGTTGTACTTTTTTAAGGATAGATTTAAGTGTTACTGGGTTATTCTTAAAAGTATCTGAATACATACCCAACACAAAATTAGACCAATACATAGAGGTTCTTAGTTTTACTAAATAGTCCCACTGCATTCTGGCTTTAGGCATATAATGGTAAAAAAATAAGGATTCATGAAACATTACTGGTACATCCATTAATTTTAAACCATAAATTAGTTCAACATCGCCTCCACTCGATAATTGCTTACCTTTTCTATCTGTAAGAATATTTTTAAAACCTTTTTGTTTTAATCGTTTGATGGTATCTCCCCGTAATGCTAATCCTGCGCCATATATATATTGGTTCGCTTTAGTTAATAACCCTGTGTTTGGAACCGGTTTACCCACTGCAAAATTACCCGAAAAAACATCAAACCATTCTGGTTTATCGGCTTCAAATACAGCCGAACTCCAACCGCCTAATGCGCCAAGTTGTGGATTGTCTTTAAAGGTATTAAACACGGTTTCTACATAATCGTACTGTAACCAATTATCGTCATCACAAAACAGAAAAATATCATATTTAGAAACAGACATGCCTTTCTCTCGTGCCAATGATAAACCAGGATTAGCTTCATCTACAAGCTTCAGAACCACTGGCGCTCCTAATGTTGCCCAGATAGACTGTGCAGCTTCCACAGTGCGATCTGTAGAATTATTATTGACTAAAACAATTTCCCATGCTAAAGCACTGTTTACTTTTTGAGCTGCCAGATACTTTAAAGTTTCAGGCAATCTTTTTGCACTATTATAACAGCAAAGTATCACACTTACACCATTTATATTTTTGTCCATCGGTCTTTAAAATTTTCAATTTGAGTTGGATTATAAAACGTGTTTATATATTGTGAATTATAAATAGTCTCTACTTTAGTTAAAGGAAGATGAAAAAGCGTTTTAATCTTTTTATTAAGCAGTCCAGACGCTCTAGATGACGTTATGTTTTCTTTATGTAACACATATTCATCTGTGCCAATAAACACATTCATTGCTTCATTATACACCGCATTCAACTGTTCTAATTGCATCACTAGGATTGGTGTATTATTTGAACTGTAAGTTTGATAGCCTTTATCTTTATCAAATTTTGAATTAAAAACGTTTAGACCCGTAAACTCCAAAAAATCGGTTTCAAACCAATTCGCAGCATATAAAAAATCATTAGAATTCAAATAACCCAGAATCTGTTCTGGTGTTACTTCAGTAATATCATCAACATCAAAAACATGTTGCCAAGCTTGAAAAATCCCAGATATATCTCTTGCTATTGGATCTCTCGTCAATGTGATGATTTTTACATTCCAACGTTTTTTATTAAAAAGTGCAAACAACTTGTCTGCCGTTTTAAGGTTGTTCTTAAAAATTGTATGATCGTTTTTAAATTTGTGCAACCAAGTATCCCCTAAAAAATGAACATGATGAATTTCTTTATATGGGAATTTTTGTTTTAGGGAATAATATACCGAAGAAGACCCTACTTTACTCATCGTATACACTAAAATCAAGTCACGATCTGTACCTAAACGGGTATAGTATTGTTTTTTTAAAAAGTGATAAACATGTTTAATTCTTGTTAAGAATAGTTTTTTTCCTTGCATATATAGCTTAAGTGCAATTTATTTATGTTACAAACATAAACCATTAGTGCTAAAATATTGGTGAAATTTTAAAACAAATTCATAACGTAAAGAGGCCATAACACCTTTTAAAGGATAAAAAAATGGGCATTTTTATATAATTCTAACCTGCTAGTCAATTCATTATTTAATCGAGGTTTTCAATAACAGTAACAAAGTCATCTATGGGATTCTCAGTCACTAATGAATTGAGGTGGTCTCGAGAAACAATTCCTAAAGATTCCCAATTCTCTCGGTTAGACCAAGCACGCTCCAAAGCAGCATCTAAGGCTCTAGAAGTAAAACTATGCGCTATAAATCCAGTTTTACCATCAACTACAAGACGCTCAGCGTCACCTACCGCAGTACTAATCACCATACGCCCAAAAGACATAGCCTCTAACATTGCCAAGGATTGCCCTTCCATACGAGAAGGCAAAATACAGCCCATATTATGCGCCCAAATTTTGATTTTATCTACTTCATATCCCATAAACAGCACCTTTTCTTCCAATCCATATCTCGTGACCAGTCTCTCTAACTGTTTCCTGTTTACACCTCCTCCATAAAGCTGCAGCTGTATGGGCCGAGATTTCCATTTCTCTTGTCCTAGTACTGTCAATAGTAAATCTTGGCCCTTGTGAAACGTTTTTAAATTGGCAACACAAGCTAAGGTATACTTATCTCTTGTACCCGAATACGGCAAATACGCTTGATTATGTATAAAAGGATTATTGACATATTTCACGCGCTGTAACGTAACGCCAAGCATACGTTGGGTAAGCTCTGCATTATCTCCATTTAAAAAACAAACCAGTTTAGCTCCTTCATAGCTTCTCAGTAAAGCTTCTAATGTACCATCGGTCACCATTCTTAAATCTGTAGCCAATTGCACTAAAAGCACATAAGGCACACTTTTGTCTTGTAAAACTTTGGTATAGCTTGGCAAGCTACGGTTCATGCTATCACATAAAGAAATTACAGCCAAATCATAACGCTTCAATTCTGGTACGTTTTGAAAAGGACTAGCACTATAGACATCCTTAGAATTCAATAATTTATTAGCAATGCGTTTTATTAACCTATTTTTATGTTTTGATGATCTAAAATACAAATGCACGCCCGCTTCCACCAAAGAATTCCATGCCTGTGGACGTCGATCCCATTGTTTTACCAATGCATCAACAGTATGGGTATTGGATAAAACTTTGGCCGCCTCACTCCATAAAATCTCACTGCCTCCCCAAGAAGCGCCATCGTTATCTGATATAAATAGTAGTTTTTTAAAACCATTTGCTTGAGTCATATTACTCTTGAAATCAACAAAATTATTATCATAGATATTGTTTCGATTTATAATTATAATATTTCGACAACATTTTATAATAAAATCCTGAAATATGATAATTGTATTGCTTGTTAAATTTTGATATTTTTAAAGCCGAATTTTTCTTTTTTGTATATAAAACTGGACGATATTGGGAATCAAACAATAGATCTTTAGCTATTTTTCTTGTAAATTTTAAATGTTGATAAAAAGCTTTTCTAAATTCTTTTTTGTTTTTATATAGCTTACCATGAATCCCATTGGCGTGTATTCTATAAAATCCCATTTCACCAGATAATACCATGGCCTTACTATTTGATTCCTTTAGTACCATTAGTACAATGGCCAAATCTCCAAAAGGAGATTTAATAAACCATTTCGGTAATTCATGACCAATTACATTTTTTTTAAACATAATAGAACAAGAAGCCGTTAGGTTATTTATAATATAATCTTCAATACTATAGATTCTATTTTCTTTACAATCTGGTAATAGTTTTTTACTGCCATCAAATGTATTGTATTCAATTACATTATGAAAACAAATAGCGAAATCTTGGTTTTCCTCCAAAAAATCCACTTGTTTTTGTAATTTTAATGCATCAGTCCAGTAATCATCCCCATCTAATAATGCAATATATTTACCTTGACAGTTATCTATAATATTTTTAAAATTATAGAGTCTTCCTAATCGCCGCCTATCTTTCCAATATTCACCTCCAATCGGGCGGTCTAAAATATTAAAATAGACATTTTCTGTGCATTCGTACGATTTAATGATGTCTAAGGTATTATCGGTAGAAAAATCATCACCCACAACTATCTCAACTTTAAAGCTAGTTTTTTGCCTTAGAATGCTCTCAACTGCCTCTCGAATATAGGGTTCATTATTATAAACCATCAACCTGACACTTACTAATGGTTTTTGGACTTTAGACATTTTTTATTATTTTATAAAACAGTTGTCCTTGTAAAAACATTTCTTCTATGCCGTAGGCACTAAAAGAAACAAACTTAAAACTAGGAAATGATTGCTACGTATCTTTCAGTAAGTCCCATTCTCGTTGAAAACCCTAAGTATTAGTCTCCATATAATTAGAAACTACAGATGTCAAAACGGTAATATTATTTCTATTATTATAATCACCAAACATCTTTACCATTAAATCATTATCAACAACCATAGTAGTTTTTGAAACATTTTGAAATTGATTTTAAAGACTTTTCAGATTTTAAAGCAGTCCATATAATTTTTCGTTTTTTTAAATTATCTAATTGAGCTTCTAAATTGTAATAACCAATCACTTTACCCCTCAACAGTTTTGCTTGTTACAATTTTCGCTTTGAAAATATGTAATCTAATAACAATACTTTATTTTTATTTGAACCCTCATTAACCATTATAATTTCTATAGTATTTTGATTAGAAAAATTAAGTGCAGAGGCTAATGCCTCTTTAACAAAATCTACTATGTTATAACATAGAATAACGATACTTAATTTTGGTTCATTAATTATATCTCACTATCTGTGACGAATATACATATTATAGATTTTCCGTAGCAATCGATTCTTCGGAAAGATTAACTTCAAATGAAAATTTGTTTTTTTGAGAGATAATGCTTTTAAAGTTTACTCTAAAGATGAAACTTGATTATAACATTGTAATCTAACACTCAGTATTATAATCAAATAATTTTAAAGATTTTTTTGCAATTTCATTAAATTCTTCAATTTCAGTTAAAGATAATTTTTTTTTATATATCCCAATATTTGAGGGGTCTAAAGGACTCAAAGTCTTTAATTTCCATGCAATAGTTTCTTCAGGCTCTATTTTTCTAAGAGCATTAGAAATATAAAACTCCTTCATCTCAGTCTCAAATGTCAAACCAAGTTTATTTAAAATTTCATTCAAAGTTTTTTCAGAATTTAAAACTAAATCTTCGTACCTAATATATATGTAGTTTTTATAATTGTGAAAGAAATCAAATATACTTAGATTCGCTTTATTCCAATCGTTTGCAATTTCAGATATAGAATAAGGTAAAGTTGGCTTATACTTATAAGCTTTTGAAATTCCATTAATTTCACGATAAGAATTTGCGACATCTCTACCATCTCTGACCAAATGAATAATGTAGCTATCTGGAATGATTGTAATTATATCTTCTAAGTGATTTATATAATAATTATTTTTATCTCCTAAAAACTGTGGTTCTTTATCGTCTAATTTCGCATAAGCTAAATAAACACATTGCACTAATTCAATATAATTCTTTGGTTGATTTCTAGATATTACTTCAAATAATGACAAATTAGAAATATTCCAAGTTTCAAATTTCTTAGAAGCTTGTACATCACTAATGAAGTTATCAATATCTATTTTATTTATATTTATAACATTCCAAGAATTATACTTTTGAGCCAGCCATAATAAAAAACCGCACTCTGGTGGAACAGTAATATTAGAATGGTTATTTAACATTAATCGCAATAGGCTAGTTCCTGACCTTGGATTTCCTAAAATAAAAAACTGCTTTTTATTCATAAATTATTTTCAATAACTTTTACGATCGTTTCAATCTCATTTCTTTCTAAACCGAAATACAAGGGTAAACAAAGAATACGTTTACTTATCGATTCAGAAATTGGCATTTCCTGAACTTTGACATAATCTAAAGTATTTAGGGAAGGATAAAAATAACGTCTTGGGAAGACACCGTTTTGAGCTAAGGCGTCTTTTACTTTGAGTAATTGCTTTTCGTTTTTAAAAATTAAAGGGTAATAACAATAATTCCATTTTGTACCCTCTCTAATTTTAAGAAAATTAACTTCTAAATGATTTAAAAGTAGGTCATAATAATTTACTACAGATTTCCTGCTTTCAAATATCTCTTCACTGTAAGGCAACACAGCTAAACCCATTGCTGCTTGTAATTCACTCATTTTAGCATTTATACCTATTCCCATAAATATATCTGGACCATTGTGACCAAAATTGTGATGATAATATAAATCAGTATGAAGTTTTGAGGATTTTGCAACAAAAGCGCCTCCCTCTCCTGTATGAAATATTTTAGTTGCATGAAAACTCAAAGTACTTACATCACCATAATTTAAAATAGATTGACCATTGTATTCGACACCAAAACAATGAGCAGCATCATAAATAACTTTCAAATTATGTTTTTGAGCTATTTTATTTATAAAATCAACATTACAAGGATTACCAAATACGTGGGTAGCTAATATAGCGCAAGTATTTGAAGTTATGGCTTCTTCGATCTTTTGCTCGTCGATTGTTAAGTAATCTGGATCTATATCTACAAAAATAGGTTCACACCCTTCCCAAACAATACTTGAAGTTGTTGCGACATAACTAAAAGGTGTGGTTATTATTTCTCCTTTCAATTTCAAACCTTTAATAGCTATTTGAATTGGGATAGTACCATTAGTCGTTAAAGTCAAATTTTCTATACCCAGTTTTTGTTTCAGTTTAGCCTCTAATTCCTTAACTAAAACACCTCTATTCGTTATCCAACTTGATTCCCATGCTCTTTTAAGAATTTCTTGATATTCTTTTTGAGGAGGCAAAAAAGTTTTAGTAACATGTATCATTTAAATTAGATTTTAACTCTAGGTTTTGCGAAACAAATTGTTTCTTCAGAATGTATAGTGTAATGCCCAATAAATATTTCATAATCTAAATTTAAACTTAGTATCCATTTAGGTATTTTTGCGAAATCATGAATACTATGGTAGATAGCAATTGCTAACTTCGGTCTAAATTTCATTATAGTTTCTACTGCTCCCTCCAATGCTATGGGTTCAGCTCCTTCAATATCCATTTTGATAAAATCAACTTTATCTAAATTTCTTAATTTCACAAAATCATCAATAGAAACAGTTTTGGCAGTTCCTGTTTGTTCTTCGAAAGGTTCAAATTCTACTTTACTTCCTGGCCCATTATCTTTAAAATAAATGTCTTGATCTGACTTATTAGATATGGGGTGTTCAACTAGATCAATAATAGATTTTAAATCAGGATTAAAATTAGTATTGATATTGAACAACTTGATATTATCAGGTATAAATTCAAATGAATATACCTTACCCTCTAAACCGACCTTATCAGAAAAATAGAGAGCAGTATCTCCCCAACAACCCCCTAAATCAAGAACTACATCATTTTTTTCAGCTTCCACTAAAACTTGACCATTTAGTTTATAAGCATATTGTTCTATAATAAAATCAACAGCAACACGAGATTCTGAGAAATAAAGATTAATATTAAAATCTATCTTACGTAAATTAAATTTATGCAACATAAAATGCATGAATTTTGGATCATAGGAATCACTATAGTCAACTAAAGACTTAGCCGTTTCTATGGCTTGCCAATAAGCTTTATTATTTCTTGGCAACTTGACTTTTTTATACCCTAGAACTCGATAAGCCAATAAACTTAACACAAGCTCTTTATCCGTTTCTCCAATGTTATCCCAAATATATTCAAACTCTTCAATATAAGGATCAATCAACTCGTCAGCTTTTAAAATATAGCTTTGACGCTCAGGATAATAGTTTAAAATATGTTTTGCTAGTCTTTTTATTTTTTTCTTTAAATTCTCCCCAACATTATCATTGCCCATATAATCTCCAAAACGATATTGGTCAAAGTTATCAATACCAAAATTATTAGATAATGATTTAGCAATTTCTATATATAATGAATTCTTAAATTTGGTCATAGCAACATTTCTCTATTTGGATGAAGAATTTATTAATTTAGAATTAAGCAAAAATGGTGTCCACATCTGTTTTTCATGCTCCACTTTTAAAGTTATTGCTTTGTGTAATTTGTAATGCACATTAAATGCCGCATCTTCAGAAACATTTAATGTGATATTATAAATTCCTTTTGACAAGTAAATATGCTCTAATGATACTAAATATTCAATTGTTGTGTCCTTTTTAATAGCATCAAAACTTTGATTATCTGGATATATTTCGGCAATAGCTCTCTGTTCTTTATCATAAACAGCTAAAGAAATATAAGGTTTTCTTGTAAGATTATAGTTTTCTATTTTAAGATTTAGTTGAATACTCGAACCCCATTTAATATTGTAACAACTGTCAATACATTCAACATTAAGAACAGAAGCATTATTCAAACTAACTGAATTATCAGTAAAAACTACATTTGCCTTTTCATCTGTCAAAAATTTATTGTAGTAGTAATCAATTCCCTTTGATACATTTTCACCTTGAAACTTAGCCTCACCTTTTTCCATCAATATGATATGGTTGCAAATACGAGAAATCATCGGCATATTATGGCTTACAAATATCACAGCGGTATGTGGTAAAATGGCATCAATAGTTTTAAAACACTTTAAAATAAACCCTAAATCACCCACAGCCAATACTTCATCAATAATTAATACATCAGGTTCCATTTGAGCAGCTACCGCAAAACCCAAACGTACTTTCATCCCTGAGCTATAGTGTTGCACAGGCATATCTATAAATTCTTCGAGCTCAGCAAATTCAATAATAGTTTCTAATTTATCATCAATCTCTTTCCGGCTGAAGCCTAAAATAGCCCCGTTATTATAAATATTTTCACGACCGCTTAAAATAGGGTTGAAACCGGCACCCAATTCTATAAGCGCTCCTACACGTCCTTTTATAGTTACTTTGCCTTCATCTGGATTAATAAGACCATTAAGTATTTTTAACAACGTACTTTTACCTGCCCCGTTATGCCCTATTAAACCTAAACATTGACCTCTACGTAATTCAAAATTAATATCCTTTACTGCCCAAAACTCTTTAGAGCGCAACTTACGTTCTTGCGTTGATCCTGTTACGCCACTCACCAAATCCTTAACGCCATACCAGAGGCTTGTTTTAAGATTTTTACAAAATTTCTTGCTTAAGCCTTCCACTTTAACAAGAACTTCTTTATCCGTTACTATACGCTTGCTTTTTAGCATTTAATTTATAATCGTTTTTGTTTGTGATCTGTACTTTCTTCTGTTATACCTAAAAACTAATATTCCTATGCACTTAAGCGCTCTACAATAATGGGGATTGAAATACGATAGATAATCAACCCTAAAAATAATAAAGGGATACATCCAACCAAAACTATTAAAAAATAATTGATATACTCTGGTGTAAAACCAACTACCAAATCACGAGCAGTTACTACGATAGGTGTAATAGGATTCCAAATCATAATTGTTCTCATAATACCAGTTTTAGGTATAGCATAGACCACAGGTGTAACATACATTAAGAATTGCATTCCAAAAGTAATAATTTTACCAATATCTTTATAAAGGAGACCCATAGGTGTTAAAAACAACCCCAAAGTAGTTCCAAAAACAATAGCTCCTAGCATGGCTATTGGAAACAATAATAAACTCCATTGAAACCCAACGCCATAAAAGAAAACAAATAAGACTAAAAGAACAATTTTTATAGAACTATCAAATAATAACTTATAAACACCCGAAAGTAACAAAGCCTCTTTTGGAAAATTAATTTTAGTGAGTATCCCTTTTGCCGCTTGGGTACTTTGCATTGGAGAATTAATAGATGAGACAATAATAGACCAAATTAAAGTTCCCGAAAAAGCATATACTGGATACGGAATACCCGTATCCGATAATCTAATCGTACCGCTACTGTTTAAAAAAACCCATACAGCAGCTGTGGTTAACGGCATTATAAAAGCCCAAACAATACCTAAATACGATTGCCGATACATGGCTTTAATATCACGTTCTGCCAATTGTTTCGCCAAAAAACGTGATTGGTACATATCACCTAAACTCGCTTTTAATAACGCACCAAACTTAATAGTACGCTCTTTTTGGTAAATTCGAGTCTCTAGAGCCATGGTTTATTACTGGTATTAAGAAAAAAAATCTAATTTTAATAGGGCTAATATACTAATTCCAAAGATAAACCAAAACAAAGGCAATAAGCTAAATAACTCATAAACATATAGTTTTGTGCAACGAAAACATACTTAATATTTTACTTCAACATAGTTTAATAAGCGAGCTATGTGAAGTGAAGTTAATTGGATATAAAACTATTATAAAGTGCTCAAAATCCATGCAAATTCAAATATTAGACATCAAAATTATCCCAAGTAATTTTCAAACCCTCCCTCACAGTAAACTGAGGTTCGTATCCCAATAGCGACTTGGCCTTATCAATATTTGCTAAAGAATCTCTAACATCGCCTTGTCGATTAGGCCCATAAATGGGATCCACTTTAGAGTTGGCAGCAGCCTTAAGAGACTCCCACAAATAGTTAATCGTAATCCGTTCTCCACAGGCCACATTGAAGACTTGGTTCTTCGCTTCTTTTGAAGCAAAAAAGCCTTTCACATTGGCTTGAACCACATTATCAATATAGGTGAAATCTCTGGTTTGCTCGCCATCCCCATTAATGTTTGGCGATTCCTCATCTTTAAGCGATTGCATAAATAATGGAATCACTGCGGCATACGCACCATCAGGGCTTTGTTTAGGGCCAAACACATTAAAATAACGCAAACCGATCACATCGGTATCATAGGTGATCCCAAACACATTAGCATACAACTCATTCACCAATTTTGTCACTGCATACGGCGATAAGGGGTTACCAATAGTATCTTCTACTTTGGGTAAGGTAGGACTATCACCATAAGTTGAACTTGATGCGGCATAAATCATACGCTTCACCGTCGTTGAATCTTTAAGCGCCACCATCATATTTAAAAACCCCGAAATATTCACTGCATTCGTCAGTGCAGGGTCATTTATAGAGCGTGGAACAGACCCTAAAGCGGCTTGATGCGACACATAATCCATCCCGTTCATAGCGTCTTTACAGGTTTCTAAATCTCTAATATCGCCTTCCATAAGCTCAAAAGCGGGATTGGCATGAAACTCCGTTAAATTGTACCGGTGTCCATTAGAAAAATCATCTAAAACCCGTACTTTTTTAGCCTTATACTTTAAGAGGTATTCAACAAGGTTAGAGCCTATAAAACCGCCCCCTCCTGTTATTAAAAATGATAACTGACTTAAATCCTGATGGTGATAGTTGTTCTCGTACATTATAATCTCGCGTCTACGGTGTCTTTTGGCAATAATGATTTTACATCAAAAATAACACCTATGTCTGATTTCAATTTTTGTAAATCTATTTTTAAAAATTCGTTGTGTGATACCGCTAATACAATAGCATCATAATCTGTTTTTAATTGAGAGGCGCTATCTAATAAGTCAAAACCATATTCATGAGTGACCTCTTCTTTGGATGCCCATGGATCAAAAACATCCACATTAATATTATAAGATTCAAACTCTTCAATGATATCAATAACTCTTGAATTTCTAATATCTGGACAGTTTTCTTTAAATGTAATTCCTAAAACAAGCACATTAGAATCTTTAATTCTAGCGCCTTTTTTAATCATCATCTTTACTGTTTCTTGTGCCACGTAACTTCCCATACTATCATTCATCTTGCGACCTGCCAATATGATTTCTGGGTTATACCCAGATTCTATGGCTTTTTGAGCTAAATAATAAGGATCCACACCAATACAATGTCCGCCCACTAATCCTGGAGAAAAGTTGATGAAGTTCCATTTAGTCCCTGCGGCTTCCAATACTGCTTTTGTATCGATATCTAACAGTCTAAAGATCTTTGATAATTCATTGACAAACGCAATGTTAATATCGCGTTGTGAGTTCTCAATAACTTTTGCGGCCTCAGCCACCTTAATTGATGGTGCCGAGTGTGTTCCTGCAGTGATAATTGATTTATACAAATCATCAACTACTTTGGCAATCTCAGGAGTAGACCCTGAGGTCACTTTCAATATTTTAGTGACGGTATGTGTTTTATCGCCGGGATTGATACGTTCTGGAGAATAGCCTGCAAAGAAATCATCGTTGAATGTCAATCCCGAAAGCTCTGCCAAAATAGGCACACAAATATCTTCAGTAGCACCAGGATAGACTGTCGATTCATAGATGACAATATCTCCTTTTTTAAGCACTTTCCCAACACTTTCACTCGCTTTAATTAAGGGTGTAAAGACAGGTCTTTTAAGGGCATCTGTTGGTGTTGGCACTGTAACAATATAAATATTAGAATCTGCGATATGGCTTGTGTCCTTAGTGATGAACAATCCCGTTTTAGCATTTGGATCTGTGGTCAACACCGACTTTAAATGATCGTCTTCAACTTCTAAGGTTTTATCGATACCATTATTAAGCTCATCGATGCGTTTTTCATTGATATCAAATCCAATGACCCTATATTTTTTAGCAAACTCTACCGCTAATGGCAATCCTACATATCCTAAACCTAGGATGGTTATTTTTTTACTGGTATTCATGTTCAGTTCCGTATAGATTTAGTAATAAAATACAAATCTAAAGAAAAACTCCAATTTTGAACATACTTTTTATTGATTTCAATCTTATCAACCCAAATAATCGTTCTGTTGTATGTTTCTGGATCTGCCTGTTGCGACAATAAAGCTTCTTCGTTTTTATATTTCAATGTTGCTGGCCCAGTAATTCCTGGCTTAACCTTTAAAATCATCCTATCTTCTCCTTGCAACTGGTCTGCAAAACCTTTCACATCTGGTCGTGGCCCAACAAAGCTCATGTTCCCGATAAGCACATTAAAAAGCTGAGGGAGTTCATCTATTTTAGAGACTCTTAGAAATTGTCCTAATCGCGTCGCACTTACCTTAAGGTGTCCTAATTGATGCGTTCCTGCTTTAAGTGTTCTCAGTTTAAATATTTTAAAAACTTGACCATATTGTCCAATCCTGTCTTGAGAAAAGAGTCCAAACTGCTGGGTATCGATGCTGGCTACCAGCACAAGAACGAGAATGGGAAAGAGCACCACAGGCAACACCAAGCAACTCAACACCACGTCAAAACCTCTTTTAAGCACCAGCTGGGAGTTCGTGATCACCTTATAGTCTTTTAAGAAGTCTCTTAAAACGTGCCCAAACTGTTTTACCACCATCTTGCTCATGGTAGGCATTACCATAAACGCCATAGCCATAGCCATAGCCGTATCCATAGCCATAACCATAGTTATGATTGGTTTTGTGTTTATAGAAATTCATTACAAAACTGATGTTCTTCACTTCTCCTGCTCTGTGTTTGGCGTTAATCAAGGCTAACATTCCCTTTTTAGTATAATCTAAACGTACAATAAAAATGGTCGCATCTGCATATTGGGTAAGCTCGAGTGCATCTGTCACCAAACCTAAAGGCGGTGTATCTAAGACAATCATATCATAATCCTGCCGCAACTGCGCGATCAACATATGCAACTGATCGCTCATCAATAATTCTGAAGGATTGGGAGGCACAGGGCCAGAGGATACCACATCTAAATTATCAATATGGGAGCTATACTTCACCTCATCAAAGGTGGATTCTCCAATTAAATAATTGACAATACCTTTATTATTAGTAATGTTAAAATCCCCAAATATTTTTGGTTTTCGCAAATCTAAACCCAAGAGTATGGTCTTTTTACCGGATAAGGCATAGACCGTTGCCATGTTTATAGAACAAAAGGTTTTTCCTTCTCCACTTACCGAAGACGTGATCATTAGCGTCTTACCTCCGGGTTTAGCTTGCCTTTTATATAAAAACTGAAGACTGGAACGGATGGATCTAAAAGACTCTGCCACGGCAGACTTAGGCTTTTCAAAAACAACTAAATTATTCTTGTAATTGTATTTACCAATGAGTCCTAAAATAGGAATCTTAGACAATTGCTCCACTTCATCAGACCCATGAATGGTATTATCTAACAAAAACAAAGCAAAAATCAAGAACATGGGTATAAAAAAGCCCAACATCAAAGCCATCATATAATTAAGGGACTTATTAGGCCCAATGCGACCACCTCCAATATCCTTGGCTTCATCGATCACGTTGATATCTGATATATTGGCAGCTTTGACAATGGCTGCCTCACTGCGTTTTACCATATAAATATCATAGGCTTCTTGACTGATGTCTAACTTGCGTTGAATTTTGAGATACTCTTGTTGGTCTTCTGGCAAACCACTGAGTTTTGCTTCTAAATTGGCAATATTTCTACTGATGGTGGTCAACTGGATCCCAATCGTCTTTGTTGTGGCACTTATGGTTTCTAAAAGCACATTTTTTTCGGCATCAATACGTCGGTCTAACTCTTTAAATAAACCAGAGCCTTCTTTTGTGGTGTACTCTAAATTTTGACGCTCTGCTGCTAAGGTGACGATTTTTGAAACACTGGATAAAATATTACCTTCTTGAATACCTACCGATGTTGGTGCCGCAATCTCTGTATAATTTGTTTTTGTATTGAGGTAGTTTTCTAAATTATCTAAATACGATAATTTAGCGTTCTCTTGCTCCTTGGTGACATCATAGCCTCGCAATTGTTCTGAAATTTGAATAATTTCTTCGGAAACATCAAACACCTTATTTTCTCTTCTAAAGGCATTCATTTCATCTGAAAAATCTTTAAGATTCGTATTGACCGCTGCAAGACTAGAATCAATAAACTTGATGGTATTTGTGGCATATAAATTTTTGCGTTCTAACTCAGACCGACTCAATATGGCTGAGGTCGCATTTAAGTAAGCTACGATTTTAGCTTTGTTAGTTCCTGCGAGTTGCAACCGCAATATTGAGGACGCCGCTTGAGGCGCTGGGCCTATTATAATAGAATTTTGATACCGATTAACTATGGCATCAAAATTTAAAAAGTTAATATAGTATTCCGACTGTGGCTTGAGAGTGGCTGCAGGTTTAAAGACTAAGCGACCATTAAGAAAAGGAAGCTCAATAAGTGCTCCACTTTTGAAGGTCTTTTTAAAAACGCCAGTAGCGACAGTAACTTGTTTCACCGTTTGATTAGCATAGGTTTGCGCCGCTCGTCGATCGCCTTCAAACTCAGTAAACACTTCAAATTCAGTTGCATTTAAAATCCGAATCCCTATAGGATAACCTAAGACCTGAGGTTTAGACTTATCAAGTCTAAAATCAAAGGGGGCATTTTTATAGATGTCTTCCTTTCTATATGTACCTTCCACTAAATACTCCATATAAGATTGGAGAGAATCGACGACTTTCTCATTGTGCGTTCGTGTTCTAATCGCAGTAATGATCTTACCCACCTTACCAGACACGCCTCCCCAATTAAAAGAGATGCTCGTATTGGCCGTGAAAAAAGGGTTTTGCTCACTCTCTACAGAGATCAACGAATCTAGTTTGTAGACATTTTGCTTGCGCACATTAATATAATAAGCGACGGCAAGCGAGAATACTATAGATAGTAAAACAAATTTCCAAAGGTTTAGAATTTTAAATAAATACCCTCTAAAATCAAAACTGACTCTTCCCGTTTCTGAACCATCTGCGTCATGTTCTTCATTATAAGCCATAAATTACCTATTTATTAATAAGATGGTTGTGGTGATAAGCCCTAACACCGTGATGATTGTTTGTAAACTTTCTCTTCCATTTACGCCTACTCCCCAAGTTTTCTGTTTCACAGGCTTTACATAGATAATGTCATTGGGTTGGATGTAATAATAAGGAGAATTCAATACCTCAATATCTGTTAAATCTAACACATGTATTTGCTGACCTTGCGGATATTGCCTTATAATTTGAACTTCTTTTTTGTTTCCTGTTAATGGTATTTCGCCTGCGTTAGCAACCGCTTCAAAAATAGTAACCCGGTCTTTAAAAATGATTTGTGTCCCAGGAGATCCAACCTCTCCACTGGCCGTATAACTCAAACCCGCTAATTTAACCGTGACAAAAATATTGGCTGTAGCTTTAAACTGCTCGTCTAAAAGCTGCTGTTCAATCAACTGTTCAATCTCTTCGGTAGTGTACCCGAGCACATTAATCTTACCCAGCGTAGGGATTCTAATATTACCATGCACATCAATAGTAAAGCCATCAAAATAGGCGCGCTCAGCGCCACTTGCAGATAAATTCTCTTCTCCTGCTGGATTTAAAATACCCACAGACTCCTGGTCTAAAGCCTTCACGCGTACATTCAAAATATCATTAATTTGAACACGATAGGGTTTTTGTTGTTCTACCATGACCTGAGTCGAATCGGTCGCTGTATTTTTATTTTGAAGATAAACAATATCTTTATGTGGAATACAAGAGGTTGATAAGACACACAGTAAGACTCCTGTAAGCAATAATAATTTATTCATTTTAATAGTGCTTGTTGCTTCACAAATATACCTCATCACTATTAATATCAAAACAATTACTCGTTTTTTTGACTAATATCACTTTCTTTGTAAAAAAAAAAACTTTGAACTATATAACGGTAGAAAATATATCAAAATCTTATGGCGAATTAGAGCTCTTCTCAGACCTCTCCTTTAGCATCCATAAAGATGATAAAATAGCTTTTGTAGCTAAAAATGGAAGCGGAAAAACCTCCATCCTAAACATATTGTCTGGTGCAGACGTTCCAGACACTGGTCAAGTTGTCATGCGAAACGGTTTACGGGTCTCCTTTTTATCACAAGACCCTCAGTTTGATCCAAAATTAACGATTAACGATACGATTTTTAATTCTGAATCTCCACAACTCAAAATCATCGAGAATTACGATAAAGCACTACAAAATCCAGAAGATGCAGAAGCCTACCAAAAAGCTTTTGAGCAAATGGAAATCCATAACGCTTGGGAATTTGAACTCCAATTTAAACAAATTTTATCCAAACTTAATCTCGTTAATTTAGATCAAAAAATTAGTACGATGTCTGGCGGACAAATAAAACGTCTCGCCTTAGCACAAGCCTTAATTAGCAATCCAGATTTATTGGTGCTCGATGAGCCTACCAACCATTTGGATTTAGAAATGATAGAATGGCTAGAGCAATATTTTGCAAAAGCACAGTTTACCTTATTTATGGTCACTCACGACCGTTACTTCCTAGAACGTGTTTGTAATGAAATCATAGAGTTAGATCATGGGAAGATGTATACCTATAAAGGAAATTACACCTACTATCTAGAAAACAAAGAAACACGTGTTGCCCAAGAGCAAATCGAAACTGGTAAAGCCAAACAACTCTTCAAAAAAGAGCTCGAATGGATGCGTCGCCAACCCAAAGCAAGAACGACAAAATCGAAGTCGCGTATCGATGATTTCTCAGATATCAAAAAACGTGCACACCTGCGCAGAAGTGACCATAATATTGAATTAGAAATCAATATGGAGCGCTTAGGAAGTAAGATTGTTGAATTTCATAAAGTGTCAAAATCATTTGACGACCTCGTCATACTAGAGGACTTTGAATATGTATTTAAACGTGGTGAACGCATCGGTATTATTGGTAAAAATGGTACCGGGAAATCTACGTTCTTAAATATGTTGACCGATAGTCTGGCGCCCGATGCTGGAAAAATCATTATAGGAGAAACCGTAAAATTTGGGTATTATACTCAAGGGGGTATCAAAGTCAAACAAGGACAAAAAGTCATTGACGTCATCAAAGAATTTGGGGAATTTATCCCATTAACAAAAGGACGTCAAATTAGTGCAAAACAACTGTTAGAGCGTTTTCTTTTCGATGGAAAAAAACAGCATGATTTTGTAGAAAAATTAAGTGGTGGTGAACAAAAACGATTGTACCTATGTACGGTTTTGATTCAGAATCCTAATTTCTTAATCCTCGATGAGCCCACCAATGATTTAGATATTGTCACCTTAAATATTCTTGAAGACTTCTTGCTTGATTTCCCAGGATGCCTGCTTGTTGTTTCTCACGATAGATATTTTATGGATAAAATTGTCGATCACTTATTCGTATTTCGAGGTGATGGTGAAGTCCAAGATTTTCCTGGTAATTATTCTGATTTTCGCGACTATGAAGCGTCTAGTCCTCCTGTAGAAAAAGCGGATACAACAACCACTATATCTTCGGAAAAGAAACAAGACCAGAACAAAGCAGAGAAGTTAACTTACAACGAACAGAAAGAATATAAAAATCTAGAAAGTAAGATACGATCGTTAGAACTCGACAAGAAATCTATGGAAGAGAAATTCTTAGATGCCAGTTTATCTCAAGATCAAATCACCGAATTATCTCAAAAACTTCAAAAAATCATTACGACTATTGAAACAAAAGAAACGCGTTGGTTTGAGTTGGCAGATAGGCTTGGATTGTAACTAATTTTAAGGTGTTGAGGTGTTGTAAAAAATTGCTGTTGCTATGATTTTGGTTTTAAATACGCTGAAATTGTTGAGCTGCTTATTATGGCCTTGTGAAAACGATTGAATGTTACGCTCGTAAACTCATAACTTTTAACTTTTAACTTTAAAGGTGTTTCAAATCATCCAATACATAAAATTCTTATTGAAGTCCACCAACCAACATGGTGTGCATTCGCCCTTTGTTTATGATCTAGTGACGACATGCTTTTATGACCGCACACCACATGCAGCCTATCGAAAACTTAAGACCTACAGAACACAACTATTAAACAATAAAACCACTATTGCAATAAGCGATTTTGGTTCCGGCTCAAGAGTGTTTACATCTAATGAGCGCCCCATTAGCGCGATTGCAAAAAACTCGGGCACGCCTTTAAAACGCGCCCAGTTATTATATCGCATTGTTACTTATTTTAAACCAGAACACACCTTAGAATTAGGCACATCTTTAGGCATTGCAACGCAAGCAATAGCCTTAGGCCATCCTAAAAACAAGATTATCTCTCTTGAAGGTTGTCCTGCAATTTCAAAGTTTACTACAGCGCAACTTTCCGAAGCAGATATTGACAATGCAAACCTTATAACAGGTGCGTTTGAGACCAGCCTTCCGAAGTTAAAAGAAGCGTCCTACGACTTTATATTTTTTGATGGAAATCACAATAAAGCAGCAACACTCCACTATTTTGAGGTATTACTTGATAAAATGCACAATGACTCCGTATTCATTTTTGATGACATTCACTGGTCAAAAGACATGCTGGATGCTTGGGAACAGATCAAACGACACCCAAAAGTGACCGTAACGATTGATACCTTCTTTTGGGGATTTGTATTTTTTAGAAAAGAACAAGCCAAAGAAAATTTCACGATTAGAGTGTAACATCAGGAACGATTTAACGTCCTATTATAAATTGGAATCTGTAACTTGCGATGCGGCAATTTAGTGTTTCAAAATTGAGACCTTTTTAACTTTAAATACTTATAACTAATACACTATGAGCAACGTTATTGAAATTAGAGATATCATTCGTGATTTTCAACTGGGTCAAGAAACCGTTCACGTTTTAAAGGGCATCAATTTAGATATTGAACTAGGGGATTATGTCGCTATTATGGGACCTTCAGGTTCTGGTAAATCTACGCTCATGAATCTTTTGGGTTGCTTGGACACACCAACTGCGGGAGCTTATGTGCTCAATGGTAAGGATGTGAGTAAAATGAGTGATGACGATTTAGCCGAAATTAGAAATACCGAAATTGGCTTCGTATTTCAAACCTTCAACCTCTTACCACGAACCACTGCGCTAGACAACGTGGCTCTGCCCATGGTATATGCAGGAAAATCCAAAGCAGAACGCAACGAACGTGCCAAACAAGTCTTGACAGATGTTGGTCTTTCAGATCGTATGGACCACAAACCAAATCAACTCTCTGGTGGGCAACGTCAGCGTGTTGCTATTGGTCGCGCTTTAGTAAACAAACCCTCGATTATTTTGGCAGATGAACCAACCGGAAATCTTGATTCTAAAACAGGTGATGAAATTATGGCACTTTTTGATGACATCCACAAAGCAGGAAATACCGTCATTATGGTAACGCATGAAGAAGAGGTGGCTGCACATGCACGTCGCGTGATTAGACTACGTGATGGCGTAGTTGAGACAGATACTTTAAATTATTAGTTAAAATTAAAATTGAAGCATCTATCTGATTACCATAAGCTAACACTCAATTAATTTAGAATACAGAGTAAGCGCTAGGCTTGAATTTAAGACTTGGATGTACTCTTGTAAAACAACTCCTCTTAATTCAAAACTAGTTTTGAATTGTTCTCCTCTTTGAATAAAGAGGAGCGCTCACTAACTCAAATATATGGCT
>NZ_KE384346.1:10367-10697 GCF_000425305.1 Psychroserpens burtonensis DSM 12212 | reverse complement strand
AAAATAATAGATTTTTAACCAGATCTTCAACCCGCATAAAATGGCCAAACAAAACGACAAACGTCATACTCTCAAACACCTCAAAGTATTCAGAAGTGAGCTAAGAAATAACCTAACTCCTGCCGAAGCATTTCTCTGGAGCCATCTTAAAGCTCGACAATTTGAAAATCGCAGATTCAATAGACAGCATAGTATTTCTAATTTTATTGTAGATTTTTATTGTAGATTTTTATTGTGCTAAGGAAAAATTAATTATTGAATTGGATGGCGAGGTGCATTATAATGCAGACGCACAAGACTATGATCATCAGCGAACAGAATATCTTGAAA
>NZ_KE384346.1:0-10117 GCF_000425305.1 Psychroserpens burtonensis DSM 12212 | reverse complement strand
TGCTAAGGAAAAATTAATTATTGAATTGGATGGCGAGGTGCATTATAATGCAGACGCACAAGACTATGATCATCAGCGAACAGAATATCTTGAAAGTTGAGGTTACAAGGTTTTAAGATTTGAAAACAAAATGGTTTTTGATAATTTGAAATCTGTTTTTATAGAAATTAAAGCCTGTTTTGGATGGTTTAAAGAGGATTGAATTTAGAGGACTTCTAATTATAGACTTGGATGTACTCCTGTAAAGCAACTCCTCTTAATTCAAAACTAGTTTTGAATTGTTCTCCTCTTTGAATAAAGAGGAGCGCTCACTAACTCAGAATATATGGCTAGACTGTTTAAAACTTAGACCAAGCTAGCTCCTCCATTCTTTGCGAAGGGAGGACAGATTTAGCAAAGCTAAATCAGGAGGGTTTGAAAGACAACAAAGCATTTTTAAGTTTACATTGTGATTGCCTTAAGTATTTAAAAAAAAACAATCAAATAACCATCTCGTCTTTGCTCCTCTTTCTTGGGAGCAAATCCACTTCTCCTTGAAAAAAGGAGGACAATTAAAAATCAGTAGTACTAATTACAATAGAGTAAACTTTGGAGCATTGCGCCTCTTCGAGAAAAAACTAATCCGTAACTTTGGTTCCATAACTTAGAAAACCTCAGAATGAAAATATACACAAAAACAGGAGACAAGGGTACAACTGCTTTATTTGGTGGCACAAGGGTTCCAAAACATCATATTAGAATTGACAGCTACGGAACCGTTGACGAACTCAATTCTCACTTAGGACTCATTAGAGATCAAGACATCGACAACCACTATAAAGAGCTGCTTATTGCCATTCAAGACCGATTATTTACTGTCGGTGCAATTTTAGCAACAGACCCTGATAAGGCAACGCTTAAAAACGGAAAGGAACGCCTTAATATCCCCAAAATTTCTGAAGGCGATATTGAACGCTTAGAGCATGAAATGGACCGCATGAATGAGTCGCTTCCTGAGATGACACATTTTGTGTTACCTGGTGGTCATCAAACCGTGTCATTCTGTCACATAGCGCGTTGCGTCTGCAGAAGAGCAGAACGTTTAGCAAGTGCTTTGAATGATTTAGAACCGTTTCAACCTGAAAGCTTGAAGTATCTCAACCGCCTTTCTGACTACCTCTTTGTATTGGCACGAAAGTTGTCTTATGACTTGAAAGCCGAAGAGGTCAAATGGATTCCGCAGAAGGAATCTTAAACAGTCCACTTTGCAGAATAAAGTATAGATTCTACTCGGCTCAGTCAAATATAAATATCAGTAAAAACATACGTTCTTTAAAATTTTTATTTAATTAATTCACTTTTTTCTTGACTTTCTCAACTATAATTTTATTTTTGCAGAAATTTAAAACGCATAACACATGTATTGGACATTAGAATTAGCATCGTATCTAAGTGATGCGCCTTGGCCAGCGACTAAAGACGAATTAATTGACTACGCTATTAGAACAGGAGCTCCTTTGGAAGTTGTTGAAAACCTACAAGCGATAGAAGACGAAGGCGACTCTTATGATTCCATTGAGGAAATCTGGTCTGATTACCCAACAGATGAAGACTATCTTTGGAACGAGGACGAATATTAAGTAATTTGAAGTTCAAATTACATTAAACCTAACATAAAAGTTAAAAAGTCTCATTTTGAGGCTTTTTTTGTGCCCAAATTTTAAAAGAACTGATCTTGACTTTTTGTTTTGAACCTAAAAGTGCAGCTTTCGTATTATAATAGAAGTGTTTTTTATCAACATGGCAGCGCTACGTTGATAAAAAAGAGTAAAATAATAGTCTAAAACGGGAATTTTGCAGGTAAAATAAAAAGTGAATATGAGTTCAATATAACTAACACAAATCATATCTTTGAGGTCTAACAATTTTGAAGATAAGAGGTGGTCTAAAAAACACAACACTCGTGCCTACATGAACTCGTTTCAGATTCTCACACAAATGATGTACCAAAATCATGAGGTTTGAAATCAAAGATTCATAATTACTTTAAAATAAAAGTAGATGAATACACAAGTTCAGAATGACGAATCCAAGTTTTTTTTTAGACGATTTCATTAAAATAAATAAACACCAATGAGTTTTTTAAATTCAGTATTAAAAGTATTTGTAGGAGATAAATCTAAACAAGATGTTAAGGAACTCTCTCCTATTGTAGCACAAGTAAAAGCATTTGAAAGTGCACTTGAGCAATTATCTCACGATGACTTAAGAGCAAAAACAGAAGCATTCAAAGCTAAAATTACAGAAGCTCGAAAGCCACTTCAAGACAACATTGATCAGTTAATGAAAGATGCTGAAGCGACAGAAGATATTGATGCAAGAGAAGATATCTACGTAGAAATCGATAAAATTAACGACGACATCTATACGGTTACAGAAGAGGTTTTGACGTCTATTATGCCAGAATCCTTTGCTGTGATTAAAGAGACCGCAAAGCGTTTTGTTCATAATACAGAAATCTCTGTAACGGCAAGCGAGTTTGATCGCACTGTTTCTGGTAACAACGATTATGTCACTTTAAATGGAGATCAAGCGGTTTGGGCCAATTCTTGGGATGCCGCAGGTAAGCCAATTATTTGGGACATGATTCATTATGATGTGCAGTTGATTGGTGGTACAGCGATGCATCAAGGTAAAATTGCAGAGATGCAAACTGGTGAAGGTAAAACCTTAGTGGCAACACTCTCTGTGTATTTAAATGCACTTGCTGGTAAAGGGGTACACTTAGTCACGGTAAATGATTACTTAGCAAAACGTGATAGCGCTTGGATGGCTCCAATCTTCCAATTTCATGGAATGAGCATTGATTGTATTGATTATCACCAACCCAACAGTGAAGCCCGTCGTAAAGCGTATCAAGCAGATATTACTTACGGTACAAATAACGAATTTGGTTTTGATTACCTAAGAGATAATATGGCCAATTCACCAGATGATTTGGTACAACGTCCGCATCACTACGCCATTATTGATGAGGTAGATTCTGTATTAGTAGATGACGCTAGAACGCCTTTGATTATTTCTGGACCAATTCCACAAGGCGATCGTCATGAGTTTACAGAGTTAAAACCTAAGGTTGATGATATTGCAAGCGTTCAAAAGAAAGAATTAGTTGGTGTACTTGCCGAGGCTAAAAAATTGATTGCTGCAGGCGATACAAAAGAAGGTGGTTTCCTATTATTGCGAGCGTATCGAGGAATTCCGAAGAATAAAGCATTGATTAAATTCTTGAGTGAAGAAGGGATGAAGGCATTACTTCAGAAGACTGAAAACTTCTACATGCAAGATAATAACAGAGAAATGCCAAAAGTGGACGCAGAACTCTACTACGTTATCGAAGAGAAAAACAATCAAGTTGAATTAACAGATAAAGGTGTTGAATACATCTCCGGAAAAGATAACCCAGATTTCTTCGTCATGCCCGAAATCGGGATGGAAATCTCTAAAATTGAGTCTAAAGGCTTAACAAAAGAGGAAGAAGCTGAGGAAAAAGAAGGCTTGTTTAGAGAGTTCGGAATCAAATCTGAACGCATCCACACACTCAACCAATTACTAAAAGCCTACGCATTATTTGAAAAAGACATCCAATACGTTGTGATGGACAATAAAGTGATGATTGTAGATGAGCAAACTGGTCGTATTATGGATGGTCGTCGTTATAGTGACGGTTTACACCAAGCGATTGAAGCTAAAGAAAATGTAAAGATTGAAGATGCCACCCAAACTTTTGCGACGGTAACACTTCAAAATTACTTTAGAATGTACCGCAAACTATCCGGTATGACAGGTACAGCGGTTACTGAAGCTGGAGAGTTGTGGGAAATCTATAAATTGGATGTTGTTGAAATCCCAACCAACAGACCCATCGTAAGAGATGATAAACAAGATTTAGTTTACAAAACAAAACGTGAAAAATACAATGCCGTTATTGATGATGTAACACAATTATCACAAGCCGGTCGTCCAGTACTTATTGGTACAACCTCGGTTGAGATTAGTGAGTTATTGGGTAAAATGTTGAGTATTCGCAAAATACCTCACAATGTCTTAAATGCAAAACAGCATAAAAAAGAGGCAGAAATAGTAGATGAAGCAGGTAGAACAGGACAAGTCACTATTGCCACCAACATGGCTGGTCGTGGAACAGATATTAAGCTAACTGATGCCGTAAAAGCAGCTGGAGGTTTAGCCATTGTAGGTACAGAGCGTCATGATTCTCGTCGTGTGGATAGACAATTACGTGGTCGTGCAGGACGTCAAGGAGATCCAGGAAGTTCACAATTCTACGTATCTCTAGAAGATAATTTAATGCGTCTATTTGGTAGTGAACGTATTGCCAAAATGATGGACAAAATGGGATTACAGGAAGGTGAAGTGATTCAGCATTCTATGATTTCAAAATCTATTGAGCGTGCACAAAAAAAAGTGGAAGAAAATCAATTTGGTGTTCGTAAGCGTTTACTAGAATATGATGATGTGATGAATGCGCAACGTGAAGTTGTTTACAAACGTCGTCGTCATGCCCTAGAAGGTGATCGTCTTCGTGTGGATTTAGCAAATATGATTTATGATACTTCAGAAGGTATCACAGAAGCTAACAAAGGCGCTGAAGATTTCAAGAACTTCGAGTTTGAGTTGATCAGATACTTCTCAATGAGTTCACCTATTTCTGAAGCTGAATTTGGAAAACTAGCCGTTCAAGATATTGCTGGCAGAGTGTATAAAGCAGCATTTGAGCACTACAGAGCAAAAATGAAACGCAATGCAGAATTAGCATTCCCAGTCATTGAGAATGTGTATTTGACTCAGCGTGATAAATACAAGCGCATTGTGGTCCCTTTTACAGATGGTGTAAAAAACTTACAAGTGGTCACAGATCTTGAAAAAGCATATGAGACTAAAGGAACACAATTAATCAATGATTTTGAAAAGAACATTTCATTAGCGATTGTTGATGATGCTTGGAAAACGCATTTACGTAAAATGGACGAGTTAAAGCAGTCTGTTCAATTAGCTGTTCATGAGCAAAAAGACCCCTTGTTAATTTACAAGTTTGAAGCATTTGAGTTATTCAAAGTCATGATTGACCAAGTCAATAAGGATGTCATCTCCTTCTTATTTAAAGGAGAATTACCTCAAGAAACGCAAAACACTATTCAAGAAGCTAAAACGCGTAAGCAAGAGAATTTACAAACACAAAAAGACGACATTCCTAATATGGATGAACGTGCTGCGCAAAGCAGAGCTGTTGGTTCTGGAGCGTCTCGTCAACAAGATGTTGTAGAAACAATCGTACGTGATAAGCCAAAAATTGGTCGTAATGATCGCGTGACTATTAAGCACGTGATGAGCGGAGAAAACAAAACGGTTAAGTATAAGCAGGCTGAGCCATTAATCGCTAAAGGCGAATGGGTTTTGATTGAGGAATAGTCGCTAAGCGACATTTGGTTATTCTTACTCAGGTGTAAAAAAAAAAAAAAAAAACGGATTGTCATTACTAAAAAGACTCCTGTCACATTGAGCGGAGTCGAAATGCTGTAAAACTACGGGATTCTTAAAACTTCGCAATATCTTAAATAAATATTATAATTTTACACTAGATGTAGAATCCAAAAATCCCGAATTAATCTTCGGGATTTTTTTGTTAAAGGGCATTACAGACAAGATGAAGCCATTTGTTAATTATGATTATGATCTATAAAAGTGTGTATATTTTAGTAACTTTAGGAATGATAAATGAGTATTGCACCACATAAATAGTTTTGCTTTCTTATTGCACTGCTAAAAAATCAGTAAAACATGAAACGAGCATGTTCAAAATTTCATCAACCAAAAGAATGATTAATTGCGAACGGCATGTCACATTTAAAACCAATAAATATATACATATGAAACATATTATTATAGCCTTTATTTTTACAGGAATTTTAATGTCTTGTAATTCATCAGACAAAAAAAATACGACAACTGAGAACTCTTCTGAAATGGAAACCACAGAAAAACGCACATCAAATGATAGCATTAGAGAATTAAAGTCTATTGTTACTGATGCTGATTTAATCGCCACAGCATTACTATCTGCTCCCGAAGAAAGCAGATCTGAATCTAAAGTCATTGGATATAATATGAAAGGAGAATTTGTAACCCTTAAAGAAGGTAATAACGAGTTTATTATTCTTGCAGATGACCCTAACAAAAGCGGATTTAGTGCAGCATGTTATCATAAAGATCTTGAACCATTCATGGCAAGAGGAAGAGCATTAAAAGCAGAAGGAAAGACACCACAGGACATATTTGAAATCCGAGAAGAAGAAATGAAATCAGGTGCACTTAAAATAACTACGGGAGCAACGTTGCACATTTACTCAGGAGCAAAAACAGCATTCGACCCTGAAACCTTTAAAGTAGATGGCGCAAAACTACGTTATGTGGTCTATATGCCTTTTGCAACTTCAGAATCTACTGGTTTACCAGAAGCACCTGCAGCTTCAAATCATCCTTGGATTATGAATCCTGGAACTCACAGAGCACACATAATGATTTCGCCTTTGCCAGAAGAAAAATAATTAGTATTCGTAATGTTTTGATTGGAGTTTTGGCTTATTAATTAGAAAGTCTTTGACTGGAAAGCAGATTAAGGTTTCATTCAGGTTTGTCATTCCCTTACGTAAGAATCTAAATCCCGAACTCACCTTCAGAATTTTTTTGTTTAAACAAATACACCATTAACTTCCACAATTACTACTCAAATAATTTCACAGCATTTAAAGCTTCATTATCTTTGCAGAAGTGAAAAAGAAGATCATTATTATCGGCTCTGGAATTGGAGGTCTAGGTTCTGCTGCATTGTTAGCTAAATCTGGTTATGACGTGACCGTCATTGAAAAAAATACTACACTTGGTGGTCGTGCTAATATTTTTGAAGCCGAGGGTTACACCTTTGATATGGGACCATCGTGGTACCTCATGCCAGACGTATTTGAGCATTACTTCAAATTACTAGACGAAGACATTTCTAAACATTTAGATTTGGTTAAGCTCTCGCCTTCTTACCGCGTATTTTTCTCTAATGACAACGAATTACCTGTCGTTGATATCCATTCTAATCTCGAAAAAGACTTACCGCTTTTTGAGCAGTTAGAACCCGGTATTACGCCTAAGATTAAAGAGTATTTGAAACGTTCTGGTGAGCAGTATGAAATGGCCAAGGAAACGTTCATGTATCGAAATCTCGGATTCTCATTAGATTTTTTGAAATGGGATGTGATTAAAAAAGGGATTGAACTCAATCCGTTTCAAACCATGCAATCCTATTTAAATAAATGGTTTAAAAGCGAGCGCGTAAAAAAGATATTAGAATATACATTGGTGTTTTTAGGTTCTGATCCTGCCAAAACGCCTGCCATGTACAACATTATGAATGCCATAGATTTCAATATGGGAGTGTACTATCCTAAAGGTGGTATCTATGAGATTGTAAAAGCATTGGTCAATATAAACAAAAAGCATGGTGTTCAGTTTATGACGAATAGCCCTGTGTCCAAAATTATAGTGACAAAAAATAAAGCAACAGGTGTTCTACTCGACAACGGAACGACTTTAGAAGCTGACCTCATTATCTCAAATGCCGATTTATGGTTTACAGAAACACATTTATTGGAAAAGCGTCATCAAACCTATCCTGAACGCTATTGGGAAAAGGCTGTTTTGAGTCCGAGTGCGTTTATTATGTATCTTGGTTTAGATCGCGAGTTAGAGATTTTAAGTCATCATAATTTGCGTTTTGGTGGTGATTGGAAACAAAATTTCAAGGAGTTGTTTGATACACCTCAACTTCCGGAAGATCCTAGTTATTACATCTGTAAGCCTACAGAAACGGACCCTGACTTAGCACCTCCAGGCACGGATAATTTATATGTTTTGGTACCTATTCCTCCGGGTTTAACGCTTTCCGAAGCCGATATGAGTAATTACCGACAGAAGATTTTAAATTTGATGAAAACGGACTTAAAACTACCAGAAATTGAAGATTATATTGTGTATGAGCGGTCTTACTGGAGCGACGATTTCCGAAGAGATTATAATGCTTACCAAGGCACTGCTTTAGGATTAGCCCACACACTTAAACAAACACTAAGACGACCACTCAACTATAGTAAAAAAGTAAAAAACCTGTATTATGTGGGTGCTGGCACGAGCCCTGGGATTGGGATGCCTATCTGTTTGATTTCGGCCGAACTCGTCTATAAGCGCATTCAAAAGATTAAAACACCTAAACCTTTAGAATCTCTATAGTCGCAACTATAGTATTTCTTTAAAAAACATATAGAAAAATAAAATTGCTCCAGAAGCGACATTGATTAAAGGGAAATAAGTGTAGTATTTAAATAGTTTCGAAACGTTATTTATACTCAATAATACGATCACTGTATACACTAGACCAAAGACAATGGCGATATACCCAATATAATAGAATCCAATAGATGCCGAGATCACATACGCTATTAAACAAAACCACAAGGCATTTTTCTCACCGAGCATAATGGCTAAGGTATTTACACCCGCTTTTTTATCTGCTTCAATATCTGGAACTGCAGAATAGGTTTGCATCCCAAAAGCCCAAATAAGACCTCCAAAGACTGCTAACCATTCTATGTTTGTATTTCCTGTGATAAAAAAGCCAACGAGCGCAGGCGATACATATATTATCGCTGAAAATAGCACATCTAAAGGTGGTTTACTTTTTGCTCTTATAGGCGTTGCGGAATAAAATAATCCAGTAAACAAGAACACCAATAGAGCTAATTTTGCTGGTCCATTAACCATAAAAAATAAGGGCAAAAATGGAATCAATAGCGATAACATGATGTTCCATAAATTTCTATGTTTTTGAAGTGGTAACACCGATTCGTATTTTATCTTTTTATCGTTATAAATGTCGGTTTGATAATCGTAGATATCATTTACGCCATAAATAAAAACATTTGCTGGCAACGAGAAAAATATACCAAAAGCTATTAAAAGTAGTGTTGTGGTATCATCATACAAGAATAGATTCCCTGAAGATATCACACCAACAAGAAACGTACCGAGCACATACATCCAAAATCTTGGTCTAGATAAAAAAAATATTTCTTTAAACGTTAGTTTCATAGTCGTGCAAAAATAGGATGATAGAATGGTTTAAGCTAAGGATTTAAGATTTTTTGTTTAATTATTTAATTTAAATGCTAAACAAAATAAGCTATATTTTTCCACTTGACCCAGAATTCAAAAATATTGAAGGGTTATTTGATATTTTTTATTACCTTGAAATACAGCTAACTAATCACTTGACATCATGAAAAATAGTCTAGCAACCATCGTGGGCTTCATCGCAGCTTCATTAACCGTTTACATATTTGAAACCCTCATTGGTCATCAATTATTTCCATTTCCAGAAGGTGCAAATCCAATGGATATGGAATGGATAAAAAACAATATGAATCGTATTCCTACAGGCGCAAAAGTGATGGTTGTGATTGGTCATTTTATGGGTATCATGGCAGGAATGTTTATTGCTGGCTTAATCTCAAAAACGAGTCTAGTGCCAGCTTATATTGTTGGTGGTTTGATGCTTGCTGCAACTGTATTTAATATCATCATGTTACCAAAAGCGTTATGGTTTAGTAGTTCTGATATTGTGCTTGCAGTTGCTGGGTTATGGATTGGGAAGTCCTTGGCTCAGCGTCAGTTGAAAATTTAATAAAAATTTTGACTACTACGATCTCTATTTTTCATTCCTGCGAAATTGACGATTCAAGAACTCCGTAAAAATGCCACTGTAGGTGTTTTTTACTTGCCACTGTTGGTATTTTTCACCAACAGTTTTCCTCATCGTCACATGTCTTGTTTACATATTATTTGTTGGTGGAAAACACCAACAAAGGCTCAATAAAATTACCACTGTTGCTGTTTGCTCCTTTGCCTCTGTTGGTGTTTTTCACTTGCCACTGTTGGTGTTTTTCACTTGCCACTGTTGGTGTTTTCTCACTTGCCACTGTTGGTGTTTTTCACCAACAGTCTTCCTCATCGTCAC
>NZ_AUDE01000001.1 GCF_000425305.1 Psychroserpens burtonensis DSM 12212 | reverse complement strand
ACTATTATTTAATAAGTAATTGTTGGTGAAAAACACCAACAAAGGCATCCTCAAACTATAAAATAAAATTAAAACTCTTTACGAGTAGCACATTTCAGAAGCAAAAAGCACGAACCATTTTAAAAAGAAAAACCCCTTAACTCAAAGAGCTAAGGGGTTTTAGATATTATTTGATTTCCTTACCATCTTTATCAATAAAATGGTATTCAAGATATGTGTAAGCATCTCTAGGTAAAACTTTTACCCATTTTTTATGTTCTAAAAACCACTTAGAACGTACTGATGGAAACCCTTTGGTTATAAAGGCTGCTATAAATGGATGTGCATTAAGCGTAATCTTTTTATAGTCTTTTTTAAAGAGTCTCTCTAGGTCTTGAGTAATGCTTTGAATCACTTTAATTGGTGCTTCAATTTCCTCACCTGCAATACCATTTGGATTCTCTTCTTTTGTTTTAATATTGCGTTCTGGGCGAACACGTTGTCTGGTAATTTGTATTAAACCAAACTTACTAGGCGGCAAAATTTTATGCTTTGCCTTATCATCATTCATTTCGTCGCGAAGATGATTGTACAATTTTTTTCGATTCTCTGCTTTTCCCATATCAATAAAATCTACTACAATAATTCCTCCCATATCACGTAAACGTAACTGACGAGCAATTTCTGAAGCAGAAATCATATTGACTTCTAAAGCAGTGTCCTCTTGATTTTTTTCTTTGTTAGATCTGTTTCCACTATTAACATCAACAACATGCATCGCTTCGGTATGTTCAATTACCAAATAAGCACCTCTTGACATAGAAACTGTACGACCAAAAGATGTTTTTATTTGACGTTCAATACCATACTTTTCGTAAAGCGGGACGCCATTTTTATACAACTTAACTATTGACTCTTTAGCGGGTGCAATTTCTTGCACATAATCTTTAATCTGTCCATAAAGCAACTCATCATCTACTGTAATACTTGAGAAGGAGTCGTCAAAGATATCTCTTAAAATTGAAGACGCTTTGTTCATTTCACTCAACACCTTACTAGGATGATGTGCTTTATTTAATTTTCTACACATTGCTGTCCATCGTTCCAGCAAATTCTGTAAATCTTTCTCGAGTTCGGCAACTTTTTTGCCTTCTGCGACCGTACGAATTATAACACCAAAACCTTTAGGCGTAATACTCTTGACCAAACGTTTTAAACGTTCTTTTTCTTCTTTAGAGTCAATCTTTTGAGAAATTGAAATCCGATCAGAAAATGGTACCAAGACAATATAACGACCAGCAATTGACAACTCGCTACTAATGCGAGGTCCTTTGGTTGAAATTGGTTCTTTTACAATTTGTACTAATAGAGATTGATTAGACTTTAAAACATTAGCTATGCTTCCGTTTTTATCTATATCTTGCTCAAACTGAAAATTTTTCAGCAAAAAATCGGTATGTCTACCTGCGCTTACACGTTTAACGAATTTTGAAAGAGAAGGCAATTTTGGTCCTAAATCATGATAATGCAAAAAAGCATCTTTCTCATAACCTACATTAACAAATGCAGCATTTAGACCAGGAACAGCTTTGCGTACTTTAGCGATAAATATATCACCAACAGCAAAATTGTTATCATCTTCATCTTTGTGTAACTCGATAAGTTTTCCATCTTTTAATAAGGCAAAATCAACAATATCAGAACTCGATCTAATAATCAATTCTTTTTCCATGTTGTTAATTTTAATCTATTTTGATTCATTTCAAAACAGATGGATTTTTATTTTGACACAGGATATTTAATCCAGTAAATTCATGTATTACGTATATTAAACGCAATAAACCCATGAATTTTATATCAAAGAACGTTAGTTGTTAAAACAATGAAAAAGTAGTTAAAAACTACTTTTTCAATTTATTTTTTCTTGTGACGATTAGCGCGTCTACGCTTCTTACGCTTGTGCGTAGCCACCTTATGTCTTTTCCTTTTTTTACCACTAGGCATAAATAAGTATTTTTTAAATTAATATTTGTTTTAATACCGAAACCTTTTCGATACGTATGTTTTAATTTACTTCAACGTTTGTCTTGACACCCTCAACAAATACTTTTGCAGGTTTAAATGCAGGAATATTATGTGCAGGTATTTTGATTGTTGTATTCTTTGAAATGTTACGTCCAGTTTTTTCAGCTCTTGTCTTTACGATAAAACTTCCAAAACCTCTTAAGTATACATTATCTCCACCTTCTAAAGAAGACTTAACTTCTTCCATAAATGTTTCAACTGTAGCTTGTACGTCTCCTTTTTCAATTCCTAATTTATCAGAAATTTTAGCTACTATATCAGCTTTTGTCATTGTTATTAATTTTAGGGTTATCTATTAATTATAAGGGATGCAAATATAGGTAATTTAATTTCAATATTTCATGCGTAATTAATTAAAATTTAACCCACTAAAGATTTATTTTTGTAAATATTTTTTCATTTATATGGATTTTAATAAAATTTTAACTCACTGGTATTCAGTTAATAAACGAGATCTGCCATGGAGGCAGACTAAAAACCCTTATCACATTTGGTTATCAGAAATAATTATGCAGCAAACCCAAATAAAACAGGGTTTACCATATTACGAGACTTTTGTGTCTAATTATCCTTCCGTTTTTCATTTAGCAAACGCTGATGAGCAGGACGTTTTAAAACTGTGGCAAGGCTTAGGATATTATTCTAGAGCTAGAAACCTTCATGCCTCTGCGAAATATATTTCTAATGAACTTAATGGTGAGTTCCCAACTTCCTATCAAGAAATGCTAAAACTCAAAGGTGTTGGCGACTATACTGCAAGTGCTATTTCATCCATATCTTTTGATGAAGCTCATGCTGTTGTTGATGGTAATGTGTATCGTGTACTCTCTAGATATTTTGGAATTCCCACTCCTATTAATAGTACTGCTGGCATAAAAGAATTTAAACTACTGGCTACCCAATTATTAGACACTAAAAATCCAGGCGATTATAATCAAGCTGTTATGGAGTTTGGTGCTACTCAATGCAAACCCAAAAACCCGTATTGTATTGTTTGCCCTCTAAAGGATAGTTGTGTGGCTTTACAAAAAGGAATAGTAGGAAAACTACCCGTTAAAATCAAAAAGATAAAAGTCACTAAAAAGCAGTTTAATTTTTTGGTGTTTATTTCCGAAGATAAAAAAACAGTTTTCGAGCAGCGCACTTCAAAAGGCATTTGGCAAAACCTATATCAATTCCCATTGATTGAAAGTGAGACTGAGATCCCTCTTAAATCATTTAAAAGCCATCCTTCAGTTCTGGACTACTTTAAAACTCTAGACTATTCATTTAGTGTATTTAACCCTAAACCTATTGTACACAAGTTATCACATCAACATTTATATGCCAAGTTTTGGATTATTGAAGTTAAACGACTTGAGACGGAAGGGATTCCAATTTCCGAAGTAAAAAACTATCCCACACCTGTTTTAATAAGCAATTTTATAGATGCCTTTGGTTTCTAATAATTTATATTTTTTTCATACTTTTATTAATCAATCTATTTTGATTTCAAAATGTTTAATTTTGTAGTCTTAAACAAACATAATTATGTCGGGAACATTAAATAAAGTGATGCTTATTGGGCATTTAGGAGATGAAGTAAAGATGCATTATTTTGATGGTGGCAACTGCGTTGGTCGTTTTCCATTGGCTACTAATGAAACGTATACAAATAAGCAAACTAACGAGCGTGTTACTAATACAGAGTGGCATAATATTGTGGTGCGAAATAAAGCTGCTGAGATTTGTGAAAAATACTTGTCTAAAGGCGACAAGGTTTATATAGAAGGTCGTCTTAAAACTAGAAAATGGCAGGATGATAAAGGGATGGATCGTTACTCTACAGAGATACAGTGTACAGATTTCACTTTTTTATCTACAAAAAATGATAGTCAAAGCGGACCTGCGCCAACTCCAAATCCTCAACAAGCTACTCAAAAACCAGCTAGTAATCCTGTAGTAGAAACACCAACTGAAGACACTGATGATCTTCCGTTTTAATTAAAATAAACTTAAATTATTCACATTGGACCCTGAACCCACAAGTTTAATTATTACTATGCTCAATGGAAACGTGTCTTTCGTTTTTGGGCTTATTGTGCTTTTTATTTTACTCTTTTGTTCTGCACTTGTAAGTGGCGTGGAAGTCGCTTTTTTCTCTTTAAGTAAGTCTGATATTGACTTAGGTCTTGAAGAGGACTCTAAAACATTTAATATAATTTCTAAACTTCTTGAGCGACCAAAAAAATTATTAGCAACGATTCTTGTTGCCAATAACTTTATAAATATTGCTATTGTACTTTTATTTGCATCAATTAGTGATATCCTCTTTAAAGATATTGTTGTTGTAATTGATTTCTATTTTTTTGAAATAGACCTTATTTTCTTTTTAAATGTCGTGGTCATCACCTTTTTAATTTTACTTTTTGGTGAGATTGTACCTAAGATATATGCGAGTAGAAATCGTGTTAAATTTTCGGTTTTTATGACCATTCCTTTAAAAGTTTTAGATGTGATTTTTTCTCCTGTGAGCTTACCAATGCGCCAAGTAACTTTAGGCATACACAACAAATTAGGAAAACAAAAATCAAACCTTAGTGTTGATCAGTTATCACAAGCGCTTGAGTTAACAGGTGATAGTGACACTACAGATGAAGAACATAAAATTTTAAAAGGAATTGTGTCTTTTGGAAACACAGATACTAAACAAGTTATGCGTCCTAGGATGGATATTTTTGCACTTAATGAAGATTCAAAATATACAGACATCATAACAGAGGTTATTAAAAATGGTTATTCGAGAATACCAGTCTATAAAGATAGTATTGACTCAGTCACTGGTATTTTATACGTTAAAGATTTACTCCCTTATATTGACAGAGAAGAATTTGACTGGACAACATTACTGCGTGACCCGTTCTTTGTGCCAGAGAACAAAAAATTAGATGACCTTATGTTGGAGTTTCAAGAGAAGAAAGTGCATCTTGCTGTTGTCGTAGATGAATATGGTGGAACATCTGGAGTAGTGTCGCTAGAGGATGTTATTGAGGAGATTGTAGGTGATATTAGTGATGAATTTGATGATGACGATATCGTCTACACTAAAATTGATAACAATAACTATTCTTTTGAAGGTAAAACGACATTAAAAGATTTTTATAAAATTATAAAGCTTAACGACGAGACCGATTTTGAAGAAAAAAAAGGTGAAGCTGAGACAATTGCTGGGTTTGTTTTAGAAATTTCTGGAATTTTCCCAAGACGTGACAGTAAAATAAATTTTAAAAATTATGTTTTCACTGTAGAAACTATAGACAAGAAGCGTATTAAACAAATTAAGTTTACCATTTTAGATTAAAATAATCTCGCCATTATGAGCATTAAAAAACTAGTTCTACCTTTTCTCGCTGTTGCTTGTTTTTCGTGTGGAAACGACCCATTACCCAAACCAAAGGCGATGTTACGATTAGAATATGACACCCCTAAATATTCTAAAATAGATGTAAGATTACCGTTTACTTTCGAAAAGAATGAACTTGCAGACAAGATCTCAACTATAAAATTAGATGGTGTCAACAACATCTCTGGCGTTAATATTAACTACCCAAATATGAAAGGAACTATCTATCTTACATACAAGACTGTTAATGACACTAATTTAACGTCTTTACTTAGAGATGCCCAAGCTCTAACTCAAAAGCACACCATGAAAGCAGATGCTATTGAAAGCGTTCTTTATGAAAACCTTAAGCACAATGTATTTGGAATGTTTTACGAAGTTGGTGGTAATGCAGCATCACAATCTCAATTCTATGTAACAGATAGTATTAATCATTTTTTAACGGGCTCCTTATACTTCTACGCAAAACCTAACTACGATTCTATATTACCAGCCGCAGCCTATCTTAAAAACGATATAAAGCACATTATGGAAACTGTGGAATGGAAAGAATAAGCAGTTAACAGTTAGCGAAAACAAATTGTACTATTTATTGATTCTGAACACCATAATAAAGTTCGCTTTAATTCTCATTCTCTTCATTTCAAATAAAAAAATCACCAAAATTATTACTTATTATAAATTTAGTCCCTAACTGAAGAACCTCGGCTTCTTCCTATTGACATCTTCAAATAATACATAACTTTAATCTTCTAAAAAATAGGAAATACAAAAAATGCCTATCGAATATCGATAGGCATTTTTTTATAACTTAAAGTTTATGAATTACTAATCTAGATTGTAAATCCATTCACCAGCTAGTTTTATTAAGCGGAAATCTTCAACAGCGTTACTACCGTCATAGATATCGACAGACATCACATACTTTTGCTCGTCTGCAGCTCCAGTAGCAATAACATTATCTAAAAGATCTGCAAAAACAGTTAGTATCATATCATTACTCCAGTAAGCTGCATTTGATGGTCTTCTATCAAAATTACCAAAGTTAGACATGCTTGATACTGCATCAACAAAACCGTCTGTTGCCCCGTAGTTAGCTGTTATATAATCAAAATCTCCAGCTGTAATCATATACCTCACCGTGTTATCTGGAACCCATTCACCATCAGAGAAACCAAATTGTAATGATGTAGAAATCACAGATTCACTCGCAGTCCAAGAACCATTCATAAAGGTATAAAAATCACCTCTAATTCCTGCCCCACTACTACTTGAGAAGTATTTGTAAATAACAAATAGTTGATCTTCCTCTTGTGCAAATGGGTACTTAAGACTTAAGAATGTTGGTAAGTAATTATCTGCAGGTGTAGAACTCCCAAAGTTATTAAAAGCGCCTGGTTGACCACTAGACTCTCCCATTGAGTCATAATCAGAGTTACTTAAATAATAAGCATCATCTACTTCTTCCCAAGAACCACCATCATAAACAAAATACTCTCCTTTAGAATTTGTATCGCCCGCGATACCTACTTTTTGTACAGCGAAATCTTGTACTCTCCATCTTGGAGAATCATTATCTGTTGAGCTATATTTCAGACCAACATAAACTTGAAGTCCGTCATAAGCTGAAAAGTCAATATTTTCTAATGAAGTTAATTCCTCAAATGCAGTTTTATCAAAATCAATTGCATCCCAGTTAGCAGCTGTAACATCAGCTACAGTTCCACCACCATTATAATCTGTAGAGATTAAAATGTCAATTAAAGCATCATCTCCTAAGAAATCTATTTCTTGTGTAATTTGAAATAAAAGATCAGACTCTCCTGATAAATCAATTTCCGGAGAAATTAACCATTCTTCCAATGCATTTGCAGAACCATCAAAAGCAGAACCCTGAACATTTGCAGCACCTACGGTCCATCCTAATTCGTCTGGTCCAGATACTGAGATTAACTCAAAATTATCATAGTCACCAGGAAATGCTGCTTGATATACATTTGCTAAACCTACTACGGGATTTTCAAAGTATTGCTTGTAAGTCGCAAGCACTAATTGCCCGTCAACTGGATCCGCTATTTGTGCCGCCAAAATATCAGGAATTTCATTAGTAGCATTTACATCTGGATAAAACCCAAAAGCATCACTTCCTGTTGTAGCATAGTCATCATTAGTTAATTGATATGTTGTTGCTCCAGTGTAATCACCTAAGCCTTCAGCTTGACCTACAAAAAGGTCATAGTTAACTAAGACAGACGAACCTTCACCATATAGAGGATACAAATCGTTTAATAAAAATGGGATAGAATCTTTTGCTTGTTGCTCAGATCCAAAGTTTCCAAAGCTTAAATCAAAACGATCATAATCTGCATCGATAAGTGTGTATTCAAATGCACCAATATTTGGTTCATCAGGAAGGGCGTCAATTTCTGCATTGATATCTTCTAATGGGTTACAACCTGTAAAGATTGCGGCCACTAAAGCGAATAAATAAATTACTTTTTTCATTTTTCTTTTTTTTTAAAAATTAAGTTTCATTCCAACACTAAATGTTCTTCCAAAACCGTAAAATACTCTTGCAGATCTTGCAGATGACGGTGCAATATAATCAGCATCACCAACATTACCTCTTCCAGAACCATCTAAAGCATCTGTAATATGTGTTGTATTTAAGATATTGTTTATTCTACCTGTAAGAATTGCATCAAATTCACCAAATTTAAAATTATGTCTTACAGCTGTATCAAAAATACCATATGCAGGAACTTTCCATGCATCAGGACCAGCAGTTCCTCTATCACTAGGATCAAAATCTGCATATAAATCTGCAAAATAATTATAATCTAATGTGACTATAGTGTTTGCTCCTAAATTATAATTTGCTCCTAAAGCAAACGTTGTTTGAGCGGCATCACCTACATGTAGATCTTTAATAATAATATCTACAGTCTCAATAACGTTTTGTTCTTCATCTCTAATCTCTACACCCTCGATATTATTTTTCCAAGTCCAGTCACCTAAAGATGCCATACCTGTCAATTTAAGAGCATCTGTCGCTCTATATACAAAATCAATCTCAAGACCTTGATGTAAAGCATTTACACCTAAAATATTTGCGAATGCTAACGTTCCATCTTGACGTTGGAAGCCTGCGAACTCCGTTCTATCATTCCAAGTTGTATGATATACATTGACATTTGCAGATAGTTTTTCACCTCTAAAACCGTAACCCAATTCAAAACTTGTAATTTTTTCATTTTCTTGACCATCATTAACGTCATCATTGTTAAAGTTGGGATAAACAGCTCTAAAAAATGGTGCTCTTTCAAAATAACCTAAGTTAGCAAACACATTATGATTATCATCGATATTAAAATTTGCTCCACCTTTTGCTCCATAACCAAAAAAGTTAGAGGCGTCAGTTTCTTGTAAAGGATCTGTGTCTAAGTAGTTAAAATAATCAATACGCTTATAAGATGTATTAGATGCATTAAGTGCTACGAAAGCTGACAGCTTATCTTTAGAATACTCTAATTGCGTAAATCCACCAAGCCAGTTTACAAGACCATCGTTATTATATCCTATTTTATCACCAACCTGTGTTTGTCTGTTTGGATTATTAACGTCATTATCATCTGAATGATACTGACCTCCTAAAAGATCTGTAACTTCTTGAAAGTGTAAACCTCTGTAATATCTATAATCTAAACCAGCCAAAAGCACTAACTCATCTGTAATGTCTGTTTTTAACGTAGATAAAATACCATACCATTTGTGATCATTACGAGACGCTCTTAAAATGGATTCAGAACCACTTACACCAGCAGCCACATTTTCATCAACTATCTTATCAAAATCGATAGTTCCTAAAACACCAACTCTATAATCATCGTTCTCTAAAAAGAACTTAGAGTTATCGCCGGCAGTTCCACCACCACCACCAGAACCAAATGAGGCATAAGCAGCTGTGGATAGGTTCGTTTTATCACTGATTGTCCAATAGTGATTTAAAGAAATCTGTGGTTTATGATAAAAATTATCTTCTGAGTTTGTGACTTGGCCATCTTTATAACCCCAATCTGAGTTAAATTTTATACCTCTTTCACTATCTCTAAACGTTTCAATGGTATGACGATTTTGTCTTTGACCGTGCGTTTGTTTTGCACCAAAAGCAGTTAAAGCTATTTTATGATTTTCATTGATTTGCTTAGAAATGTTTACAAAATAATTCACTGCAGTAAATTCTGTACCGTCTACATAACCATTACCATCAATCTTCGCAGCAGATACTGTTGCAGCAAACCCATTTTCCATTAATCCTGTCGAATAGGTTAGACCAAATTTCTTATAACCATCATTTGCGATCGTTGTGTACAAATTACCACCAGCTTCAACATCAGTCGTTTTAGAAAGAATATTAATTGTACCACCAATTGAGGGCACAGCTACTTTAGCAGCTCCAAGCCCTCTTTGCACTTGCATAGAACTTGTTACATCACCTAAACCAGCCCAGTTAGACCAAAATACACGACCATTTTCCATGTCGTTTACTGGTACACCGTTAATCATTACTGCAACATTTTCAGAACTAAATCCACGAAGGTTAATTCTACCATCACCAAAACCACCACCTTGCTTTGTAGCATATACACCAGGAGTAGATTTCAAAATCTCAGGAAATTCTTGTGTCCCTAATTTTAACTCAATTTCTGCAGCTCTAATTGTAGATACAGCAACAGGCGTTTTTCTATCTACTGCAACAGATGCAATAATTTGAATTTCCTGCAAGCCAATGTCACTAGATGCTAAACTAATAGTTCCTAAATCTTGATCTCCAGAAAAAGAGATCGTTTTAGATGAGTAACCTACAAAAGTAATAACTAGTTCTCCTGAAGACGCATTTGTTTTGAAGGTAAAGTTTCCATCAAAATTAGTTGTTGTACCGTTTGATGTTCCTTTTTCAACAACGTTGGCTCCCGGTAAAGGCTCGTTAAAATCAGATCCTAAGATCTTACCCGTTATTGTGCTTTGAGAAAAGGCAAGCGTAGTGCACAAAAGGACTACAAACACCAATAAACATTTTGAAAATTTCTTCATTGTTTCAATTTTATTAAAGAGTTTTAATTTTCGGCAAAAATACATCTGTTTAGACAATACTATATTACCATAACGTTAACATTTATTAACATGTAAAATTACTTAAAATTTTCTTAAAATTTGAAATTAGAATATTAAATACGAACTAAGTCTTTAACACTACCTATGCGAGTTTTGGTAGTATTTAATAAGGTTTTGCGTAGAATCGTCGTGATTGTTAATAACATTTACGTCTTGAAGCTCCTTTAAAATTGTATTAGCGAGTTGCTTTCCTAACTCGACACCAAATTGGTCATAGCTAAAAATATTCCAGATAACACCTTGAACAAATATCTTGTGTTCATACATGGCAATTAGCTTCCCTAAACTTTCTGGTGTTAACTTTTCTATTAAAAATGTTGTTGTTGGTTTATTCCCATCGAACACCTTAAAAGGTGTCAAGTCTTTAATTTTTTCTTCGGAAGCGCCTTGCGTCTTCAACTCATCTATAACTGTTTTTTCAGACTTGCCATTCATCAATGCTTCTGTTTGCGCAAAAAAGTTTGACATCAATTTATCTTGGTGATCTTGATTACCGTGTAATGATTTTACGAATCCAATAAATTCTGCAGGAATTAATTTTGTTCCTTGATGAATTAATTGAAAAAAGGCATGTTGTGAATTTGTACCTGGTTCTCCCCAAATGATAGTTCCTGTTTGATAATTAATCTTATCACCATTTCTATCGATACTTTTTCCATTACTTTCCATTATCCCTTGTTGAAGGTAGGTCGCAAATTGATTTAAATATTGCGAATATGGAATGACTGCTTCACTTTCGGCATTGAAAAAATTATTATACCAAACACTTATTAGCGCAGTAATTACAGGGATATTTTTATCAAAATCTTCGGTTTTAAAATGTTCATCCATTTTATGCGCTCCTAAAAGAAGGCTGTCAAAATTATCAAAACCTACTGCTAAACTGATAGAAAGACCTACGGCACTCCATAACGAGAATCGTCCTCCAACCCAGTTCCACATTGGGAAAATATTATTTTCATCAATTCCAAAGGCTTTAACCTTCTCAATATTAGTAGAAACCGCTACAAAATGTTTAGAAACTGCTTCTTGAGGTGCGTGTTTTAAAAACCACTCTCTAAGCGTATTGGCATTAGACAAGGTTTCTTGTGTGGTAAATGTTTTTGAAACAATCACAAAGAGTGTTGTTTCTGGGTTTAAGTTTTTAATGACCTCGTTAACATGATCTCCATCTACATTACTTACAAAATGAGTTTTTAAGCGATTCTTATAAAAAGCCAAAGAATCTACAACCATTGCTGGACCTAGATCTGATCCACCAATCCCAATATTCACGACATCTGTAAAAGCTTTGTTTGTGTACGACTTCAAAACCCCTCCAATCACCTTGTTAGAGAAGTCTTTGATTTTACGTTTGACTTTGAAAATTTCTGGCATTACATTTTCTCCATCAACAAGAACCTCTGCACTTTCAGGATTTCTCAATGCAGTATGTAAGACTTCACGACCTTCTGTTTTATTGATAACATCTCCGCTAAAATACTTAGCCATAGCATCTTTAAGTTCGACTTCATTTGCCAATTCTATTAACAAATCAAGTGTTTCTTTAGATAGTCTATGTTTTGAATAATCGACATAAAAATCATCCCATTTAATTGTCATATCATTGACCCTATTACTATGTTGCGCAAACAAATCTTTGATATGTTTATGTTCTATCGTTTCAAAGTGGGCTTGTAATTTGCTCCAAGCTTTGGTTGTTGTAGGGTTGATTGTTTTTAATGCCATTATTAAATTTTACTAGTAATTGTTTTTCCTTGCGAAGCAATATCTGTTATATGGTCTTCAAATTGAATATTATCAAGTTGTAGTTTTAGAGGCTTAATAAACTCTGTATATTTTGCTTTTAGTGCATCTGGAATAGACTCTGCAGCTGGTAATTTTTCTCTAAATGGATCTACTTGTTTTCCATTCTTCCAAAATCGATAGCACACATGTGGTCCGCCCGTATTTCCTGTCATACCAACATATCCAATCACATCTCCCTGTTTGACAAAAGCACCTTTTTTTACATTTTGCTTTTGCATGTGTAGATATTGCGTGCTATAAGTGCCGTTGTGTTTGATTTTTACGTATTTCCCGTTTGCTCCGCGTCTTGTAGACTCCGTAACAGTTCCGTTAGCTGTCGCTAAAATGGGAGTTCCAATAGGTGCAGCAAAATCAGTGCCTTTGTGAGGCCTTAGTCTATAACCATAATATTTAATACGACGGTTTAAATTATAACGAGATGATATTCTACTAAACTGTACAGGCGCTTTTAAGAATGTTCGCCTTAAACTCTTTGTGTTTTCATCAAAATAATCTGATATATTTTTTGTGCTATCCACCTCAAAATTAAAGGCATAAAAATGCTCATCTTTATGTTGAAAATAAGCAGCATCGATACTTTCGATTCCTGCATAAATAGAGTCTTGAATAAAGCGTTGCTTGTACACAATTTTAAAACGGTCACCTTTTTGAAGTCTGAAGAAATCAATTGTCCAAGCATAGATATCACTCATATCATTAATTAATTGATATGGTAAACCTTGAGACTCCATGGTTTCAGATAAGTTATTCATTACAATACCAGACGCGATTCTTTCTACTAAAGTTATGGGTTTTTTACCTTTATAAGTTTCTATTGAATCTGTAAACTTAATAACAACATAATCAATATTATTGGGTTGATAAATAAAACACTCAGGTGTTTGTAGAGAGTCATTTGTGCACAATAAGGTATATGGTTTCCCAACTTGAAGTCTTCTAATATCAAAACTATCTTTTGCGTTTTCAGCAATATTAAAAATTCTAGGATATCCAATGTGATTGCGCTCTAAGATTTCTCCAAAACTATCACCACTTTTAATGGTATCTCGCTTAACGATGAAATCTTTAAGAATAAAACCAAATTCTGTAATTGGTTCTGGTTCTATGATTACTTCTACTGGCTCTACTTTTGGTTTTTCTTCTTGTTTACACGAAAAAACACAAACGCATAATATAAGTGCTATTAATAATTGTTTTGATTGCATTATGTAGTCTGTTAAATATTTTCTCCCCAATTTTTTAATTCTTCTTCACTCCAAAGTTCTGGAAAAAATATACGTTTCTGATATTTTGGATGCATATATTTTTTCCAATCACTTCCACCTGTGGCTTCACCATCACCTGTTCCACTTTCTATGTAGTGACGTGCAGTATTGTAATGTGCCATTACCCATGTAATGTTAACTGTATGATCAAAATGCCTCATTGCTTTAATTATACTTTCGCCTTTTTGATCTTCTATAGGAAGTTCTTTAAATCTAGACCATAAATTCTTTGTGTTATAGGTTTGCATAAAGCGAATAAAGTCTCCTTTATATCGTTTTTCAAAATTAACTAAGAGTGTTGATTTTTCACCTGTCTTATAATCTTTTCCTGCGGCTTGCCAATATAAATGTTCAAAAGCATGCTCGAAAGGTGTCTCTCTATCTATTGTTTTTCTAAACCTGTAATCTATAAGATTGATGAGCTCTGTAGAGGCAAATTCTATCATTCTATATTGTGCGCTTTGAAATCCGCTAGCAGGAGTCAGTGTATAGCGAAATTTCATATACTGCTCAACTGCCATACCCTCTCTCATGATATTAAAAGACGTCGTCAGCATATCAAAATAACGACTTACGCGCATAATTTTATCTTCAAAATAAGCGACATTGAGTTCTTCTGCTTCTGCGACTTGTTGAATTTCCCATAAAATCATCTTAAAAATAAGTTCATTTATTTGATGATAGGCAATAAATACCATCTCATCTGGAAGCGTCGTACGCTGAATTTGAAGATTTAGTAAGGCATCAGTTTGTATATAGTCCCAATATGTAATTGGCTTACTGTGAAGCAAGCCTTGTAGGTGGTCATCTGTCTTTTGACCTATTTTATTATATTTCTCTTGTAACTGCTCAACGATATCGTCAAAGCTTCGTAAATCCTCCATTTCGTTAGTCAAATTGTATTGGGAAAAAGTGTTTAAGACCTTTAAATTGTATTAAGTCTGCTCTTAAAGAACCTACCGCTAGGTCTGCTTTTATTTTTAGCGGAATTTTATTTTCATCTGCACTTACCCAAAGTGTCAAACTTTCTTGCTCCTTAAAAACACGTCCAGCCATAACATAAGGTCTAAACTTTAAGGTTTTTATTTTACCAAATTCGGTTTCTATAGTTTCTCGCCCTAAAAATTTTAATTTAAAACCAAAATTCTCTTCATCAAAAAACATGTCTAATTCTATAACCTCTCCAACTTTAATATCATCGGTATCATAATTATTTCGAAGATAATAAAAGGCAGATACCATATCTTGAACATTGGGCTCTGTTACTACAGTCTTTATTGTTTTATACTTTTTATTTTCTACTAGTGCTTCTCGTTTATTATGATCAAAGGCAATCTCAATATTTTTAGTGTGACCACCTTCATCAATTTTTCGTATAAACTTATAAGGAACTCCTGTTTGTTTATCAAAATAGCTCTCATATCTATCTTTAACTTTAAAAATCCATTTAATCGCACCTGTGGTCCAACCTTTACCTGTTACATGAAACACAGGCTTACCCTCTAAAATCGTTTCATCAACAGATAGTGTTGCATTCCCTGCTTTTAGCATCCCACTATAACTCATCTCAAATTTAAACCATTCTCCATCTTGAAATGCACTTTTCTCTTGGGCAAAAGAAGTTTGCAGACAACACAGAACACTAAATATAAGTAGCACGTTTTTCATTGTCGTAATTATTATAAATGAAACTTTTACTGTTCCATTTTATTGTACAGTAGGTAGAATTACAATTACTATTCCAAAAATATAAATTTTATTGAAACCATTATATATAAAGGTGTTATAGTTGTGTTAGTTTTTATAAAAAATTTAATGTTCTTTTTTTACTTCGGAAATGTACAACATCCAAAGCTTGTCTCTAAAAAGAAAGCTCAATCTTTATAAAGATTGAGCTTTTAAATAGATCAATTTCAAACATTTATTACAACGTGCCTCGTTTTGCTTGTTCTCTTTCAATAGATTCAAATAATGCCTTAAAATTACCTGCACCAAAACCTTGAGCTCCCATTCTTTGAATGATTTCAAAAAATAGTGTTGGTCTATCTTCTACTGGCTTCGTAAAAATTTGAAGTAAGTAGCCTTCTTCATCAGCATCTATCATTATAGACAATTTTTGAAGCTCACCAATATCTTCTTTCATCATCTCCATATGTTCTCCTAATCGCTGTGGAATCTCATCATAATAGGCTTGAGGTGGTGGTGGTAAAAACTCTATACCTCTCGCTTTTAATTGTGCAACGGTTTTAATAATATCATCTGTTGCTACTGCGATATGTTGTACACCAGAATCCTCATAAAAATCCAAATACTCTTCAATTTGAGATTTTTTTGCAGCTTTTGCTGGTTCATTTATTGGAAATTTAATACGACCGTTACCATTACTCATCACTTTACTCATGAGTGCCGAATACTCTGTGTGGATTTGTTTGTCATCAAAAGACAAGAAATTTACAAATCCCATCACATCTTCATACCATTTTACCCAAGTATTCATTTGTCCCCAACCTACATTACCAACCATGTGGTCTATATATTTTAACCCTACAGGTTCTGGATTATAGTCTGACTCCCATTTTTGGAATCCTGGCATAAATGTACCTGTGTAATTTTTGCGTTCTACAAACATATGAACCGTTTCACCATAGGTATAAATCCCTGCTCTCACGACTTCACCAAATTCGTCTTTTTCAACAGTGGGCTCCATATAAGATTGAGCCCCTCTTTTTGTAGTTTCTTCGTATGATTTTCTAGCGTCATCGACCCATAAAGCAATTACTTTTACACCATCACCATGCTTTACAATATGGTCATTGACTGGCGATTTACTGTTTAGTGGTGTTGTAAGCACCAATCTAATCTTATCTTGTTTTAGGACATAGCTTACAGAGTCTCGTGATCCAGTTTCTAGTCCTTTATAAGCATGCGATTGGAAACCAAATGCTGTCTTATAAAAATGAGCAGACTGCTTAGCGTTACCTACGTAAAACTCCACATAATCTGTACCTAAAAGTGGTAAAAAATCTTGTGCGCCTTCGAATATTTTTTCTAATCCATAATCGACACTTTTTACTTCTTTTGCCATAGTGACTTTATTTTAGAACTTTCTTGGGAGTCTTCATATTTCCGAAGAAAATAAATTTATTATTTTAATTATTTAAACTGTCTATCTCTATTTTTATTAACTCCTCCATATTAATGGAGTCTACTCTCATGCTGTCTTCTTCTCTTTCAGAAGCATCAGTGTCCTTATAAATACTGTCGTTTTCCCATTCATAATTGAAATCATCTGGATTATTTTGCATCTCAATACCTTCCAAAATCGCCGTAGAAATTAATGCACCATAAATTATAAAATACGCGATATAAAATAGTGTCACTAAAGAGCTTACAACTAAAGCAATGATGTTTAAAACCTTTGCTGTTGACACATTACTTTTACTTTGAGGCTCATAAATACTTGGATTTATTTGATATATTCTCAAGCTTTTATTTGACATCACCAACCCAATGATACTAATAATTATAGGGATAAATGCAAATATACCACAGCAACATCCTGCAAAGGATATGACTAGTGCGATTATTCCTAAAATCATGGCAGTAGGATCTGCGGGTAATTTATTATGCATCAATTGTTCTATTTAATGCTCTAACCAAGATTTATAATACTCTTCATCGGCTATTTTTAAAGCTTCTTCTGTTAATTGTAAAGGTTTAAACGTATCTACCATTACAGCAAGTTCCTCTGTTTTTACTTTACCAATACTACGCTCTGTTGCTCCAGGATGTGGACCATGAGGTATACCAGCTGGATGTAAACTTATGTGTCCTGCATCAATATCATTTCTACTCATAAAATCACCATCTACATAATACAACACCTCATCACTATCTATATTGCTATGGTTGTAAGGTGCTGGAATACCATCTGGATGATAATCGTATAAACGCGGTACAAAACTACAAATCACGAAGGCATCTGTTTCAAACGTTTGATGTACTGGTGGTGGTTGGTGAATGCGACCTGTAATAGGTTCAAAATCGTGAATAGAAAGCGCATACGGATAATTAAAACCGTCATACCCCACGACATCAAAAGGATGCGAGGCGTACACCATATCAAATATATCGTCTTGCTTTTTGACTTTCATCAAAAATTCTCCAGACTCGTTGTTGGTTTCTAACTCATAAGGTTGGCGAATATCACGCTCACAATAAGGCGAGTGCTCCAGAAGTTGACCAAACCAATTTCTATAGCGTTTTGGTGTGTAAATTGGTCGGCGAGATTCTACGATGAAAAGTCTGTTGTCTTCGGTATCAAAATCCATTTTATAAATCACACCTCGAGGAACAACCAAGTAATCTCCGTATTTGAAATCTAGATTTCCTAAATGTGTTCTTAATTTTCCAGAGCCTTTATGGATAAAAATAAGCTCATCTGCATCTGTGTTTTTATAAAAGTAGTCTGTTGTTTTATTTTTTGGTGCTGCTAAAATAATAGTACAATCGCTGTTAGTAAGTACCGCTTTTCTGCTTTCTAAGTAATCATTTTCTGGTTTGATTTGAAACCCTATTAACCGATACGATTGGATATGATTTGCTTTTGCAATTTTAGGCGCAACGCTGTATTGTCTTTTGATAGCTTTTACTTGCGTTGGTCTTTGCTCGTGGTAGCTATTAGTGGACATACCATCAAAACCAATGGTACCAAACAACTGTTCTGCATATAAACTCCCATCTTCTTTGCGAAATTGAGTGTGTCGTTTTGGTGGTATTTTTCCTAATTTATGATAGAAAGGCATATTCTGTTGATATTAAATATTAGATTTTAAAAGTTTGACGTAAAAACGCACTCACTTTTAACTTGATATAAAGATACAAATATGTGGGATTATTCAGAATTTAAACTGAATCATTTATATTGTTACATAGATTACAGATTGAGCACAAATACAATTAGAAACATTATATACGATAAATTACTGGATGTGTTTCTTTTAATAAGAAACTGAGGGTGACTTAACAAATCCTTGAAGATGAGATTTACATGGATTATATCTTGGGAGATTCTTGAGCGCACAAAACCTCATCTAAATCACAAAATAATTCTATTTACTACACATTGACAACTACTTACGAAAAAAAAAAACACTTTTCAAAGATAAAAACAGGCTTTAACAGTCAAATGTTAAAGTTTGGAGAATTTTGAGGTTTTGATTACGGTTTTTCCGTAGTCTCAAGGATTAGCATGGGTTGAGAGGTGATTTTTGTTTTTTTGAAATATTTGGTTATATCGATTATATTCTATTTATTTAATGTGTTGTAAATGAAGATTTTGAGAGAAATAGAAGTCGCTCAAAATTGAATTGACAACAACTGTTGCAACTTAAACAAGTGCTTGTTTTTAATATTACTTCTAAAATTTGACTTCTTGACTTCTTGACTTCTTGCAAAATTAGTTTAATCGACCTTTTCTTTAGGTCAAAAATCAAGAAATTATAAAAACAATAAAATTAATAATTATAATTCTTACAGCAGTTGCTTTTTCGTCATGCAGTATTGATTCTCAAATAGAAGACTTTCAAACTTACGATGATACTCAAAATGTCGAGAATTCAAAGGTTTCAGATAATGAAATGGAACGAGGTTTTCTTTGTGGCCCAGGATATCATTTAGAATGGGAATTAGTAGATACTCCAATTAGAATTTTTAAAAAATCTGGCTGTGAGAGTGGATTTGGACTATGCTTTTCAGTAGGAGCGGTTTGGGCGTTTGACTGTGTTCGAAATAGTTTAGATGATGTGCCAGTTATAAGCAGAGTCACTTTTGACCCAACAACCGAAAAAATTGATGCGGTTGCTGTTGGTGATAGAAATATTGATAGACTAACATTTTATTATCACAAAGATATAATGGACTCCTCAGATCATGATGCCACAGATTTTTTAATTATGGACATCGAAGATGGTGTTTATATAAGTAGTAATTATAAATTAGTGGCAGGAACTTATAATAGGGTGATAAATGGTGATTATTACACTTATACAGTACCATACGTCGATGAAAATTAAAACTACATTTATATTCTTAGCTTGCTTTTTTGCTTATTTAAGTTATGGGCAAGCTAAGGATAATTTTAAAAATAAATCTGAGTATATTGAATATTTAAATGAGACACAAAAATTAAAAAGTGATCAAATTTATTATATTTCAGATTTGACTAAAACTAATATTATTAAATTTCCATCATTAGTTTTCTTTGTACAAGCAGATAAGATTATCTCAATAGACGAAATATCCCTGAAATTAAAAACGTCCTGTCCTCCCAAAAAACTTTTAAGAAAATTATCCAAAGATTTAATAATAGATTATATAGATAAAAAAGAATCAAATGGGCGTTTAATTTTAAAAGAATTGCATAATAATTCAATTTTCACTCAAAATAATGAATTGGTTGCCTTATTAATTTATTCTACGAGATTAGGCAAACATGGAGAACAGTACATTAAACACAGGAGCAGATTAAATAAATTAGGAATCAAATCCATTATATTAACTATGGATATTCCTTATATTTCAAATATCGATGACTATTCAAAAATAAATCAGTTAAAATTTAAAAATAGAACCAAAAGATGAAACAAGTAATTGTTATCCTATTTTTTTTAATTATTGGCAGTATATCCTACTCGCAAACTGAAACATTTAGCACAAAATATGTTGAATTTGATAAGGCAAGTTGGCCTCACGATTTTCAGATTTTTTATACAGATTTAAGAGTAAAGGATATTAATTATAATCTAAAATTTGAAACAGCAGCAATTATTGGATTAAATGAACCATTATATATTAAACATGAACCTTTAATAAAACAAAAATTTCTATTTGACAATATGAGCATGCACAATCAGCACAAAACATTTTTTCGAAACCAATGCGGTCCTTTGGGTGATGGAATCACATATTATACTGCAACCTCAGACATATTTATCTCTAACATTTTAGATAATTTTTTGAATGAATACATCATTCAAAAAATAATACTCAAAAAATAAACACAATATAACTTTAGATGCGCTAAGGAATTAAGGTTAAATCATAATTGTTTAATTCATTAATAGGATAGTTAATCTTCTTAATTGTCTTCTAAAAAACGTCAACAATCATGAAAACCTTCAAATTAATCATTTTCAGCGCACCAATAATCATTCCAAAATCCATATTCATATTCATTTGTTGTTTTGCAAGTGTCTTTATAATAACCGCAGGATTTTTAGATGATTTTGTAAATAAAAAGGAATTTTCTTTACGAGCCTTTTCTTTACAAATAAGCTGGCTAGCCTTTTTCCTTTGGAATAGCGCCTGCTATCTAAGGAGTAATAAAAAAGAGTGAATTTTTAGAAAAATAGTAAAGCAGCGAGTAATTTTTTATTTACTACTTTTTTTAAAACCAAAACCCAATATTAAAATACCAAACGCTTTGTCCCTCTTCTGGTGAGTAACTATATTTAGCCTGTATTGGTCCTAAAAAGGTTTCAAGACCATAACCTAATGCATAGCCTCTGTAATCTGGTAAGGTGAAATACTCTCCAGACTCAAAAATATCATTCCCAATATTAGCCCAATTAGCTTCTAAAGTAATGTGGTTTTTATTAAAAATTTCATAATCTGCCTTTACATGGGCTTTCACATAACTATTACCCGTAAGTGAAATATAGTCATAGCCCAAAAACGGAATGAAGTTATTTATAAAATTATTACCATAACCTCCTAGTGCAAAATCTAATGCATTGGTAGCGTTATCTCCAAATTTAAAACCTCCTCCTGTTTGAAAATTTAAACTCATATTTTGTGAAAGCCTAAATGCGTAACCCAAATCGGCTTTTGCGATAGAAAACTGTTCAAAATCTTTATTAAAACTTGAAGCGAATAAATAGGTGTGCAAATAGCCACTAAAATACACTCCAGTTGACGGGTAATATTTATCATCGTAAGTGTCTAGTTTCAAATTTCCGAAGACACTAAAATAATCGGTATTTTCGAATAAAAATTCATCAGTTTCGGTATCAATAGTGATGGTTTCAGATTTAATGTTTAACCGTTTATGCTCTGCACCTAGACTAAGAGCAAAATCTTTTCTAAATAAGGTTTGCAAATAAAATTGATTGGTTTGATCTCTTAGTTTTACATCTAACTTATTAATTCCTGTTTGAGTAATTTGTGCTTCATCCAAAAGCAACTCACTATTAATGCTTTTTTCAAATTGATTATATCTTGAGCATAAACCAATACTCCAATAAAATCCTTTATCAATAAGATATTCAAAATTATATCTCACATTATCTCCTAAAATAATATCTAGTGATACTATGTCATTATTAAAGAATAATCTTTTTGTGGTCAAATTTACAAGTGCCGCACTTTTATACACCTCATCATAATGTATGCCTAGCTTCAAAAACGTTGTTGTTCTAGATTCTCGAAGATTTGCTGCAAACTCATAACCGTCTGTACCCTTTGATTCTTTAAAACTATATTGAAAGGAATCAAAATTATTGGTCGCTATCAAATTGTTTACACCTTTATTGAAATCGGCATAACTTAACGTCTCTTTCCCTTTGAGTTTTAACTTACCTAAAATATAAGATCGCGTGTAACGCTCATTACCTTTGATACTAATTCCATTTATAGCAATACTATCTGCAGGAATTACATCAATAGACCTACTATTAGTATCTCTATTAATTTTTGGTAATTTTTTTAAGGCCCCTAACTCTTTTAAAGCAGCAATTTTACCATTTTTAATAATTTCTCTTCCTTGACTAAATGACACGACTGTGAAGCCTATAATATTTGGTTTTATATAAATATCTGTCTTTTTAGACTTTAATTTCATATCATTGATAGTTCTAAAATTATTAATTTGTGAGAGTACGTCCAGAGCAGATACCATATCATCTCGTGTTGCTAACTCATCTTGTACATCAACACCTATAATAATATCCATACCTTTTGCTTTAAGCTCGTCAATTGGATAATTATTAACCACACCTCCGTCAATTAATAACTCATCACCTATTGCTACAGGTTGAAATAACGACGGAAACGCTCCACTAGCAGTAATAGACAGTGGTAAATTACCAGAATCGAGAATGACTGGTTTTCCGTTTTCTACATTAGTAGCAACGCAAAAAAAAGGAATTGGTAACTCCGCAAAATCATCTATCTCACTTACATGAAGCGTTAATTTAGTTAATAAATTAAAAATATTTTGACCTCTAGATAAGGCCGAAGGCAACTTGAGTTTAAATCTATCGAATGGAAGTATAACACCATATTTCTCTGTATTATCCCGTTCATAAAATGTTTTAGCTGAGCGCGGTAAATCATCATTGATCACTGCATCAAAATCTAAGCTACTAAAAATAGTATCTAACTGCTTACCTGAATAGCCAGAAGCATATAAAGACCCTATGATGGCTCCCATACTCGTACCAGCAATATAATCTACTTTAACACCAAGGCTGTCTATCACTTTAAGAACACCTATATGAGCAAAACCCTTTGCTCCACCGCCACTTAACACCAATCCTACTTTTGGCTTTTGGGTATTACTGTTTGTTTGCGCTTTCATTGAAAACGTGCAAAACAAACCTATTATAATGATGTATCTATAAATCACTTTTTACTGTAATACGCTATTATTTTTTGAGCTCTTGATACTCCAACAACTTTTTCTAATTCTTCTTTTTTTGCTTCGGAAATGCGCTTCACCGACTTAAATTGCTTCATCAATGCTACAACCGTCTGCTCTCCAATTCCTGGTATGGTTTCCAACGCTGTATTAAGCGCCTGTTTACTTCGTCTATTTCTATGATGCTCAATCCCAAAACGGTGTGCCTCATTTCTCAAATACTGAATCACCTTTAAGGTTTCACTTTTTTTATCTAAATATAAGGGAATTGGGTCATCTGGATAAAATAATTCTTCTAAACGTTTTGCTATTCCGATGATTGCTATTGTATTGCGAAGACCCAAAGCATCCAAACTTTTCAAAGATGATGATAATTGCCCTTTACCTCCATCAATAATAATTAATTGTGGTAAGGGCTGCTTCTCGTCAAGCAAACGTTTATATCTGCGATAAACCACCTCTTCCATAGACGCAAAATCGTCTGGACCTACAACCGTTTTAATATTAAAATTGCGATAGTCTTTTTTGCTTGGTTTCCCATCTTTAAAAACCACACATGCAGCGACAGGATTCGTACCTTGTATGTTTGAGTTATCAAAACATTCGATATGGCGAGGTTCATCAGGCAGTCCTAAATCTACTTTCATTTGCGCCATTATGCGATTGGTATGACGATCTGGATCTACAATTTTTACTTGTTTAAAACGCTCCATACGGTAGTATTTTGCATTACGCAGTGATAAGTCTAAAATTCTCTTTTTATCACCTAATTTAGGAACTGTTACCATTATATCTCTACCTAACTTTAGAGGAAAAGGCGCATAAATCTCTTTTGATGTGGAATTGAAGCGTTGTCTAATTTCGGTAATCGCCAATTCTAATAATTGTAAATCGGTTTCATCCAATTTCTTTTTAATCTCTAAAGTGTGCGACCTAATGATGCTTCCGTAGGATAACTGTAAAAAGTTGATATACGCATAGCCTTCGTCACTCATAATACTAAACACATCAACATTGCTAATTTTTGGATTTACAATCGTTGATTTTGATTGGTATTTTTCTAAAACCTCAATTTTTTCTTTAATACGCTGGGCTTGTTCAAATTCCATGTCTTGAGCCAACTGTTTCATTTGGGTTTTAAATTGGGACAGTGAATCTTTGAAATTCCCTTTAATTATTTCCCTTATGGCAATAATATGTGCATTGTATTCTTCTTCACCTTGTAAATCATCACACGGTCCTTTGCAGTTACCTAGATGGTATTCTAAACAGACCTTGTACTTTCCTGCTTCTATTTTATCTTTAGAAAGATTGTAATTACACGTTCGCAAACTATACAACCCTTTAATTAAATCAAGCAATGTCCAAACCGTTTTCATGCTGGTATATGGTCCATAATACTCTGAGCCATCTTTGAAAATACGTCGTGTTGGAAACACTCTTGGAAAACGTTCATTTTTAATACAAATCCAAGGGTAGGTCTTATCATCTTTAAGTAGCACGTTATATCGTGGCTTATATTTTTTTATGAGATTATTTTCTAGCAAAAGCGCGTCTGTCTCAGTCTCTACAACAATATGTTTAACGCTAGCAATCTTTTTTACTAAAACTCTAGTCTTACCATTTTCATGAGTTTTTGTAAAGTAAGAACTTACTCTTTTTTTTATGTTTTTTGCTTTTCCTACATAGATCAACTTATCATCGGCATCAAAATATTGATATACACCAGGCTCTTGAGGTAAGGTTTTTAATTGTATGTCTAGTGTGGGTTTATCCATTTTATCAAAGGTAATCTTTAAAAAATATTTTCAATAGAATTTATTATAACAAGATTAATATAACTGAAGTTTTTGTTACTTTGCATCCATATTTTAAAATTTAAAATGCCAAAAAAAACTATAGGCAGAATAGATAAAGCAGATTTTTCTACTCTTGATTTGTTTGATATTGATATAAAAATCGATACAGGTGCTTACACATCGTCTATGCACTGCCATAAAGTTGTTGAAGAAGACAATTTATTGAAATGCTTATTTTTTGATAAAGAACATCCTAATTATAATAAAAAGATCATTGTTTTTAAAAATTACTCTACAGCCAAAGTTAAAAGCAGTAATGGTATGGTACAAAATAGATACATGGTTAAAACGAGCATTATTCTATTTGATAAAAAATACAACATTAATCTCACCTTAAGCACCAGAGATGAAATGAAGTATCCTATTTTAATAGGCCGAAAATTTCTTTCCAAAAAATTTATTGTAGACATAAGTCTAAAAAACTTATCTTATCAACAAAAGTTGTATAACCAAGAATAAATTCACCAACTCTTAATTAAGTATTAAATATAAATCGATTTACATAATGAAAATTATAATTCTATCAAGAAACCCTCATCTTTATTCTACAAAACGTCTCATTGAAGCTGCAAAAAAACGGAAGCATGAAGTTGAAGTTATTGATCCTTTGATGTGCGATATTATTATCGAGAAAAAAAACCCAAAAGTTATTTTTAAAGGTAGAACTTTGGAGGCAGACGCTATCATACCTAGAATTGGTGCTTCTGTAACTTTTTATGGAACAGCTGTAGTAAGACAATTTGAAATGATGAAAGTGTTTTCGGCTGTAGAATCTCAAGCTTTAGTGAGATCCAGAGACAAGTTACGCAGTTTACAAGTCTTATCTAGAGCGGGTTTAGGGATGCCAAAAACGGTCTTTTCTAACTATGCTAAAGATGTACAAAGCATGATTGACTATGTAGGCGGAGCGCCTTTGGTCATTAAATTATTGGAAGGAACTCAAGGGTTAGGTGTTGTATTAGCTGAAACAAATAACGCAGCCGAATCTGTTATCGAAGCGTTTAATGGATTACAAGCACGTGTTATTGTACAAGAATTTATTAAAGAGTCTAAGGGAGCAGATATTCGGGTCTTCATCGTTGATGGCACAGTCGTTGGCGCTATGAAACGACAAGGTAAAGAAGGCGAATTTAGGTCTAATTTACACAGAGGTGGAAGCGCTAATATCATTGAACTTACAGACGAAGAAGAAAATGCGGCTTTAAAAGCTGCTAAATCTCTTGGTTTAGGTATTTGTGGTGTAGATTTACTACAATCGGCTCGTGGTCCTTTAGTTTTAGAAGTTAATTCCTCTCCAGGATTAGAAGGTATTGAAACTGCTACCAAAAAAGATATTGCATCCACTATTATTCGTTTTATAGAACGAAATGTGTAAATATGAAAATTGAAAATAAAGATTATTTAAATATTTTAGGCGAAAAAATTGCCTTGGGAAAAAGTGCGACTGTTACTTTTGAAGTTGCGAAACTACATACTCGTAACACCTTAGATGTACCCATAATTATTGAGCGCTCAAGAAAACCTGGGCCAACAGTTTTAATTACTGCAGGTATTCATGGTGACGAAATTAATGGCGTAGAAATCGTTAGACAAATTATTGCAAAAGGTATTAATAAACCTAAAACAGGAACCATTATTTGTGTCCCCGTAATAAATGTTTTTGGGTTTTTAAACATGGATCGCTTATTTCCTGATGGCAGAGACCTCAATCGTGTGTTCCCAGGAAGCTCAAATGGTTCTTTAGCTAGCAGAGTTGCACATTTTGTAATGACAGAAATTGTACCTCATGTTGATTTTGTGATGGATTTTCATACTGGTGGTGCAGATCGTTTTAATGCAGCTCAAATTCGCATCGTAAAAGATGATCCAAGACTTACCGAATTAGCTCATGTTTTTGGAGCTCCTTTCATCTATTATTCGCAAAATTTAAATAAATCATTTAGGAATGCTTGCAGTAAAGTTGGTGTTCCAATGCTTTTGTTTGAAGGTGGGAAATCTTTTAATATTCACGATAACATAACAAATACTGGTGTTAATGGTGCTAAACGTGTGTTACATCACTTGGGTATGTTAAATAGCAAATTTAAAGTATCTAAACCTAAAACTCAAGCCCTAATAATTGGGGAGAGCAAATGGTTGAGGGCTAAGTTTTCTGGGATGTATAAACCAACAGTGGCTATAAATTCGTATGTAGAAAAAGATGATGTTATCGGTAATATTACAGATCCTTATGGTAGTTTCAATCATTTTGTAAAAGCTCCCAATGCAGGTTATATTTTCAATGTCAACGAGTCTCCAATTATTTATCAAGGTGATGCTATTTTTCATATTTCAATAGATTTAGATCATGACCAAAGCTAAATTACGAACACATTACAAAACACTTAGGAAAGCGCTCTCTGAAGAACAAATAGAAGACTATAGTTTAAAAATTGCTAATCAATTGCTTCTTCTTCCTATTTGGGACCATGAGTTCTATCATATATTCTTATCTATTATTGAACATAAAGAAGTCAATACCGATTATATTTTAAATATTCTCTCAGGCAAAGACAAAAACATTATTATTTCTAAAAGTGATTTTTCTACACGAGAGATGTCACATATTCTGCTTACAGATGGTACAACCATTAAAAAAAATAAATGGCATATTCCAGAGCCTGTAAATGGTATTACTATTACTCCAAAACAAATTGATGTTGTATTCGTACCTCTATTAGCCTTTGACGAACAAGGTCATAGAGTGGGTTATGGCAAAGGTTTTTATGATAAATTCTTAGCCAAGTGCAAACCAGAAACTCTTAAAATTGGAGTATCATTTTTTGAAAGCGAAAAAAAAATATCAGATATATTTGAAGGTGATATTACTTTGGAGTATTGTGTAACTCCCAATAACATTTATACGTTCTAAAACTAGTTCATACAACTTTCACAATAGGTCTCTCTCAAATAATCATCTTCTAACAATTGAAAAGTAACTCCTCCTTCTCCAAAAGGATTAAACAGTTTACAATAACGCATTTTATTCATATTTAATGCATTCAACATAATCGTTCTATAATCTGAAGTTTTTGTTAATTCTGGATTAATAATCGTTAAATTCAAATAGTAGAATAACAAGTTTTCGTCAGTATCAATCTGCTTAACCTTGTCTTTTAAAAGCGTTACTGATAAATCTGTATTGGCATAGTAGCTAAAAAATTGTGCTAAACTCAAATAATCATAATCTAACAAATCAAATTTCTTATAATTTTTTTCTATAAACTTTACTGCTTTATCCTTATTTGTGTAATCTCGTTTACGCATTAAGTTTTCGGCAGTAATAACATGATAATTCACTAATAATCTGGTTATTAGAACATCGCTTATTCCATAATTTTTCAAGGCGCTGATTTCTGCTTTCAGTTTCTTATCATCAACATCAATCGCCCTTAATCTCCATAGTTTTAATTTAGTAACAGCAATATTATATTTGACACGTTTATCTTTGGGTGCTAACTTTTCAAGTTTCAGTAATTCATTATAAACCATTAAAACCTGAGGCTCTTCTAACACATATTTATATGCCGCATTTTTATTTAAAAAAGTCATGTATTTTAACTGATTTGGCACTTGCATTTTATCCAATACGTCTGGAGACACTTCTCTATTTTTAAGCTTCTCAAACAAAGAGTTTTGAATTTTCAACGCTTCATCTAAATCATTAGACGCTATGGATGAATTAAATTTACTCAGAAGTTCTGTATCATTCAAATCCTTGTAGACATCCTTCTTTTCTAGTTCTAAAGTAACTAGTGCCTTTCTATGTTTCTTTAAAATAGGTTCCATTTCCGAAGATAATACGCCAACAAGCTTTGCTTTTATTTGGCTTTTACTCAACCTTTTTAAATCTTCATATTTTGTGTTTTCAATATCATTTAAAAACTCTACCCAGTTCTCTGAAGATGAAATCTCATTTTTTATAGATGGTTTTTGAAAACTTTGAATTGCCTTTACAATGCTTAATGCTCTTTGTTCTTGAAGTTTGACATTGCGCTCCAAACTTCCTTCTATAGACGAATACGCTTTTATATTAATTGATTTTATATTAAAATCTGTTAGACGCAAAGAATCGTAAAGCGGTCTTATATCATCTTGCGAATACTCTGCTTTATTTTTTTTAAATGGAATTTTAAACTTCAGCGATTTGTTTTTTATTACATAACTGTCGCTTGAGGCAGTTTTTATTTGTTTCTCCTTGTACGTAATTGAATCTAGATACATTCCCATATCCAATAAATCCCATGGGTAAGACTCCAAATCATAAATCACGTAATACTGACATAGGTTTTTATTACTTAAAAACAACGTATTAAACTCAAGGTCTTTATTCAATAAATGAGCAGGAATACGTCCAACCAAAACACGATATAATGTGTTATCTGATTTTTTAAGTCCACCTTTAAGTCGTTTTGAATACACAGGTGGTAATAATTCACCCTTTATTTGAACACTTTCTATGTGTTCAACATTGCAAGCATACCGATCTTTATCTACTATGTCAATAGCTATTCCATCATAGGCATCAACGAATAAACTATTAAACCAGTCTTCGTCGTTGGTTTCAAAAAACAAACTAGCGTTGACTCGCTTAATACCAAATTTCATCTCTTTTGGTCTATTAGAAAAGGCTTGATTAAACTTTTGACAAACTTGGCTGTCATAATTAGTGAAGTCAATTCCATATTGGTTTTGAGCAGTCATTATGTTAGAGAAGCAAAAGACTAAAAGTGCTATAAAAAAATATTTGAATTTCATAACTAGTATGTAGCTTTAAGAGTTTTTAAACGCACGCTTATTAAAGAAAATTAAAATCCCAATACCGGTACTAATCGCCATATCTGCGATATTAAATACAGGATCAAAAAAGGTGAAATATTCACCACCATAAAACGGGATCCACTCAGGCAGCACACCACTCCACATTGGAAAGTGAAGCATATCTACTACTTTACCATGAAATATTGTATCGTAACCTTGTTCTGGAAGAAAGGTTGCGACTTGACTTAAACTTGAGTCAAAAATCAGCCCGTAAAAGACCGAATCAATGATATTCCCTAAAGCTCCTGCGAGTATTAACGAAATTGCAAAAATTAAGGTTTTAGAGCTTCTATCTGCTATTGATTTCTTTAACCAATACCCAATTCCAACGACTGCCACAATTCTAAAAATTGTTAGACTAACTTTTGCTGTTCTATCTGATATAAATGAGACAAAATCGCTAATTTTTGTTCCCCAAGCCATACCTTCATTTTCAACAAAGACAATTTGAAACCAACTAAAAATCTCTAATTTCTCGTTAAGCGCAAAGTGTGTCTTAATATAAAATTTACTTATTTGATCAATAAGCAGAATACTTACAATTAGAATTGTAGCTTTTTTTAATGACATCATTAGAATTTTGTAAAACAAAAATAAGGTTATTATTGTAAATGAAGATGTAAAATCAAGTCTCTAGAAACAAAAAAACGCCTCAATTGAGACGCTTACTTTGAATAAAATAACTTTTAATAGAAATCTGTTACTACTGCAAGTTTTTAGCTTCAATGCTTAATGTTGCATGAGGCACTAATTCTAAACGTTTTTTATTAATGAGTTTACCTGTAACTCGACAAACACCGTAGCTTTTATTCTCAATACGGATCAACGCATTTTTAAGATCTCTAATAAATTTCTCTTGTCTAATTGCTAATTGCGAATTGGACTCCTTACTCATTACAGCACTCCCTTCGTCGAAGGCTTTAAACGTTGGCGAGGTATCATCTGTACCATTATTGCCATCATTCATATATGCACTTTTAATCAATTCTAGATCATGTTGCGCTTTTTCTATCTTTTCATGGATAAGGGTTTTAAATTCGCTTAAGTCCTTATCTGAATATCTTACTGTATTATTACTTGCCATATTTTATAATTTTTGGATAAATAATTTGGTATTTACATCATCAAAGGCGATTTCTATACCATTATTTAAATGTTCTACAATCTCTAATTTATCGGTTAGAGTTTCTGTTTTGATATACTCTAAATTTGTTTCTATCGCATTTTCAATATGCGCATCTTTTTGAAACTGTACACTAATTCTATCGGTCAATTCAAATCCTGAATCTTTTCGCAAGTTTTGAATTCTATTAACAATTTCTCTTGCGATACCTTCTTTCTTTAATTCTTCTGTTAGCGTCACATCTAAAGCTACTGTTAATGCTCCATAACTTGCTACGAGCCAACCCTCTATATCTTTTGATGTAATCTCTACATCTGATAGTTCTAAAGTAATACTTTTTCCATTGATTTCCACACCTAAAGTACCGTTTTGCTCTATTTTTTTTATATCACTTGCAGTAAAACTGTTAACTGCTTGAGCCACAGATTTCATGTCTTGTCCAAAACGAGGCCCTAAGACCTTAAAATTAGGTTTAATTTGTTTCACTAAAATACCACTTGCATCTTCTAAAACCTCAACTGCTTTGACGTTAACCTCAGATTTAATCAACTCTGCAACCGCCATAATCTCATCCTTTTGCTCTTTTGAGTCTATAGGGATCATGATTTTTTGTAATGGCTGGCGCACTTTAATCTTTTCCTTAGCTCTTAGCGATAATACCAATGAACAAATTGTTTGAGCACTCTCCATTTTATGTTCTAAACTCTTATCTACATAAGACGCATCAAATTTTGGAAAATCTGCTAAATGCACACTTTCAAATAATTCTTTATGGGTTACAGAATTTAGATCCATATATAAACGATCCATAAAGAAAGGTGCAATAGGTGCTCCTAACTTAGCGATAGTTTCCATACAAGTGTACAACGTTTGGTAAGCTGAAATTTTGTCCGTCTGGTAATCCCCTTTCCAAAAACGTCTTCTACTTAAACGCACGTACCAATTACTCAAATAATCTTGTGTAAATTCTGAAATCGCTCTTGCGGCTTTCGTAGGTTCATAATCCGCATAATAATCGTCTACTTTTTGAATCAAAGTATGTAACTCAGACAACACCCAACGATCAATTTCTGGTCGTTCTGCTAAAGGGATATCGGTCTCACTATATGTGAATTTATCTAAATTAGTATATAATGTAAAGAATGAATATGTATTGTATAATGTTCCAAAAAACTTACGCTTCACCTCTTCAATTCCCTCGAGATCAAATTTTAAATTATCCCAAGGATTCGCATTCATAATCATGTACCAACGCGTCGCATCTGCACCATAAGTATCTAAAGTTGTAAATGGATCTGTCGCATTACCTAAACGTTTGGACATCTTTTGTCCGTTTTTATCTAAAACCAATCCGTTAGACACCACATTTTTGTAGGCTACAGAATCAAACACCATCGTTCCAATCGCATGCAAAGTATAGAACCATCCGCGAGTTTGGTCAACACCTTCTGCTATAAAATCTGCAGGAAATGATTTTTTGTCATCAATAAGCTCCTTGTTTTCAAAAGGATAATGCCATTGCGCATAAGGCATAGAACCAGAATCAAACCACACATCAATCAAATCGTTCTCACGCTGCATTGGTTGTCCGCTTGGAGACACCAACATAATCTCGTCAACAATATTTTTATGTAAATCAATTTTAGCGTAATTTTCTTCGGAAAAGTTGCCCACTTCAAAATCGTCAAAGATATCTTTAGCGAGTACACCTGCTGAAACTGCTTTCGCCATTTCAGATTTTAATTCCTCCACAGAACCGATACATATTTCTTCAGTTCCATCTTCAGTTCTCCAAATAGGCAATGGAATTCCCCAATATCTAGATCGTGATAAGTTCCAATCATTGGCGTTTGCTAGCCAATTTCCGAAGCGACCAGTACCCGTAGATTCTGGTTTCCAGTTAATGGTTTTATTAAGCTCGTGCATTCTATCCTTAACATCTGTCACTTTAATAAACCATGAATCCAAAGGGTAGTATAAAATAGGTTTATCTGTTCTCCAACAATTTGGATAACTGTGCTTATATTTTTCAACCTTAAAGGCTTTATTTTCATTTTTTAACTTAAGCGCTAAGCGCTCATCAACACTTAAATACGCTTTGAGATCAGAGATGACAGCACTCAAATATACTTTTTGCTTCTCAAATTCAGTAATTAATTCGTCATCACTCAAATATTCAGATTTCACATATTCTCCAGCAAAACCGTAAATATCATCTTTAATTTCCTTTCTAAAACGCCCTTGTAAATCAACAAGAGGCACTAAATTATCATTCTCATCTTTAACTAATAATGGTGGAATTTGTGGTGTTGCTTGTTTTGCAACTAAAGCATCATCTGCTCCAAAAGTTGGTGAGGTGTGTACGATTCCTGTACCATCTTCTGTGGTCACAAAATCTCCAGAAATAACTCTGAAAGCATCTTGCGGATTATCATTTGGTAAGGCGTAAGGCAATAATTGCTCATAGGTAATCCCAACTAAATCAACGCCTTTAAATTCTTTAACAACATAATATGGGATCTTCTTATCTCCAGATTTGTACTCTAATAGTTCTGCTTTTTCTTCTACCAAATTAAACTTTCCAGAGAACTGATTATTCACTAATTTTTTAGCCAAAACCACATTCATCGGTTGGAATGTATACTGATTGTATGTTTCTACTAACACATAATCAATCTTTGCTCCAACGGTCAACGCTGTGTTACTTGGCAATGTCCAAGGTGTTGTCGTCCAAGCTAAGAAATAGATATCCCCTTCATTTTGCAAAAAGTCTGGTAATGACTTTGCGTTCGCTTTAAACTGAGCAACAATAGTTGTATCTGTAACATCTTGATACGTTCCTGGTTGATTAAGCTCATGTGAACTTAACCCTGTTCCTGCTTTTGGCGAATAAGGCTGAATCGTGTAGCCTTTATACATTAATTTTTTAGTATAAATTTCTTTGAGTAACCACCAAACACTTTCCATATATTTAGGATCGTAAGTAATGTATGGATCATCCATATTTACCCAATAGCCCATTTTTTGCGTGAGGTCATTCCAAACATCTGTATAGCGCATGACTGCCTTACGACAAGCTGCATTATAATCTTCAACAGAAATGGTTTTACCAATATCTTCTTTAGTGATTCCTAATTCTTTTTCGACACCAAGCTCAATAGGTAAACCATGCGTATCCCAACCAGCTTTGCGCTTTACTTGGAATCCTTTCATGGTTTTGTAGCGTGGAAAAATATCTTTAATAGCACGCGCTAAAACGTGGTGCACTCCAGGCAATCCATTTGCAGAAGGAGGACCTTCAAAAAACACAAATGGCTCATTGCCCTCTCTAGTGGAAATACTTTTTTCAAAGATGTTGTTTTCCTCCCAATAGTTAAGAATTTCTTCTGCTACTTTTGGTAAGTCAAGTCCTTTATATTCAGGAAATTTAGCGCTCATGATATCTATATTGTAGTCGAGTCGCGAAATTAAGGAATTTTAGGAAAAATGTGGTAGTGGATTGCTTAAAAAAGGGACGTCGAAATTCTCATTGCTTTTTTAACCTGAAATTGTTGATTAAAACACCAACAACGGCAATGGCTACTGAAGTTATTAGAGATAAAGAATACATTGCTTAAGGAACTATGACATATGTATAACAGCTCTAGATTTAATTTGTGTTGTTCTAGTTCTTAAAACCGGTTAGAAAAACAACATTTTTAGAGCTATTATTAATATGACTAAGGATACTATTCTTTTTGTGTTTTTCATTTTATGTTTAGGGAATAAATGTTCATTAACGAAGACACTATAACGTCTAAAAAGTCACCTGACTATTTAGGTAATAAGAGCTGCTTTTTCTTTTCTCTAATCAAGAGCTGCGCAATAGTCATTGTAGTAATAGACCATGTCTATAATGTCTCCTCTTTTATATTTTCTTTCATTAAGGCGATCCACTATTTGTGTACAATTTTCAAAATAAGCTATAGCCTCTTTTTTAAAATTGAATATTCCAAAAAGTTTGATAGCTTCCTTTTCACTTTCTTTTTTAAAAAAAAACGTATAGGATGTCTTTTTATTATAAGTTCTCATATCTAAATTTTCTGGTTTGTTATTAAACTCACCACCTATTGATACCCAATTGGAACTTACGTCAGCAAAAATGGATATTTCACCTAATTCTATTACTTCTAAAAGTTGCATCATTGAATGATTTTTCACATTGACATACATGAAACCAACATCATCAAGTGCACCATGGAAGATTACTCCCTTAAGCATCAAATCAGTCCATACATCTGGTTTACTATCATCATTCACCTTAAATTTAATTGAGGAGTTGAATGTGATTTTAGCATAACCTCTAATTGTAGTACCGTCGTTAAAATTAATAGTCGCCTCTTCGTATGAATTAAATACATCTGGCACAAAAATGCTCAAATCTTGAGCAGATAAACCTGTAGATATTAAGAAGGCCACAAACAGTAAAAAACTTTTCATGATTCAAAGCTAAGAAAAGGATATTGAAAAGAAATATTTTTCAGTAAAAACGAGAGCAGGCCTTTCCTTATTAATTCATCTAGTCATTATTTTGCTAGGATCTTTTTGGTTTTTATACCATTATTAGTTTTAAAATAGGCCACATAAGCACCTGTAGCTAATTTTGAAAGTTGTAAACCGTTATTCAAATCTTGATCATTTACATCTGTAAATTCTTGAACAGTTTGCCCCATCATATTAATAACCAGAACTTGTTTTACATCGGTTTGAAGACCTTTTACAAACAATTTATTCGTGTCGCTATTAAAATAAATCAAGTTATATTGATGGTCTTGATCTTCTGTAGACAAGGCTTCTCCTGGTTGAAAAACAAGTTCAAACCTGTTGTTGAACGTTCCCATTTCCGAAAAAAATTCATATCTCTGATTACTTCTCAAGTCAAAAACATCTCCAGTAAAATTATCTTTTAAATAGACGTCTTGCTCGTCATCAAAATTCTCGAGGTCTGTGATCTTAATTTCGTAATTATAAGTTCCAGACGTTTTAACAGATAATGGAACGACCTTATCTAAAGTGATTTCACTATACGCTTGAATGAGCATTAATTTATCTTCCAATATAAGGCTCATATCGTCATTGCTAATCCCTGAGTTTTCTGCTTCGTAACCATAATCATAATCGTCTGTAGTATAATTACTGAAGGCTAATAACAATTCACGTCTTGCGTCTGGACCATCAACAGAATTAAACTCTAAGCGTATTTTCTGCATGCTGTTTTCTTCGGAAATTGTAGCGTCTTGAAAAACCTCGCTAGTTCTTAAAAATGTAGAACCATTGTCTGAAGTTCCGTCTGCATCTGTTTCTTTTATAAAGATACGTTGACTGTTGTTAAAGACGACGTTTCCATTAGCGACGATTTCTGTAGTGAAACCCTGACCTACCGGAAGGTATTGTGTTGGTAGTTTTGTGCCTTCAAATCCGCCACTGTTTCCGCCTTCAAACCCCAAAAACTGAGATGCTCTAACTGAACCACTAAGGTTAACGGTTGCATAACCACCATTGTATTCATCCAAAAAATGTGATGATCCGCTCCATTGTTGCCAAAGCTGAATAGATCCATTTATAACCGTAGAATTGTCAAGAATAAATTGATGAAGATCAATTGCAGAAGGATAGGGATTACCCAATAAGTAATCTGTTTTAGATACCGCAGGCACAGATCCAAAACCACCAGTATCAACTCCATTCACTAAAATAGTACCATTATTTGGTTTTCCTTCAAAAACATATTGTTGCTCAGTACCTGGATTTCCAGTTCCTTTTTGTGTGTAACCCATTCCTGGCTGAAGGTTAGTATTCTCGTTTATTGACGCATAATCCAAATAAGTGACACCGTTTTGGTAAACATACATCCATCGTGTACTTACTTTACCAACTTCATCATGCGCATTAGTAAACTGAACGTTGGTTCCGTCTCCTTTTTGAAGCATGTTTAATTGATAATTCGTATTATTTGCATTGTTGACGCTGGTATTATTATCAACTAAGGCAGTTGCACGTAATTCACCAACTGGAGAAGCCCAGTAATTATACCAATACACACTGGAAGTTCCTTCTTGTCGTCGTAATATTCCCCCTTGCGATGATGTTACCAAATCACTATTAGTACTTTGTATTAGTTGTGAATCATTACTTAAATCTAAAGTCCCATTAAGTTCTAAATACCATGTGTTTTCAACTTTATGATCTCCACTAATAATAAGTTTTTCATTATGGTTAATGAATAATCCTAAATTGGTATGTGAACTTGAAGAAGTTACTTCATTATTGATTTGAACAATGCTCCAATCCTTATTAGTTAACACATTTTCAATATCCCAAACATCACCATATAACCATGTATTCTCTGCACTCCAATCTCCATTAGCATTTGTTTGAAAAGGCATTGGCGCAGTTTGAACTTGTATTGATGTAATATTAGTAAGTTTAAAAGTTCTTGAGTACTGTGAATAATCGATTAAATCATTTCCTCTTAGTTCAGACATTGGATAATATGCCAATAGATTTGCCCATAAGACATTGTTAGAATTCGAAAATTCTATAATATCTTTATCAATTATTGTTCCTCTAACATTTCCGAAGATATTAGCAATCTCCTGAAAAACCATCTGCTGAATCTGATTCGTAGATAAGGATTTATTAAAGACTCTTATCTCATCTATCTCTCCATTAAAATACTCTTTATTACTTAAATTACTAGAACGCCTTCCTATCTCAAAAGCACCGTTACTGCCTGAAGTTACTTCAATATTAGCTCCAGTGGGCCCAGCATTAAAACCTACTAACTCACCATCTATGTATAATTCGTTCCGACCCGTTATTGAAGAAAATACTCCTGTTACGTGATGCCATTCATCAGTATTTATAGCAGCACTCAAAACCGAACGTGTGGTATTCCCAACTGTCTTTATTAAAAATCCAATTGTATTTCCATTTTCAACAAATAGTCTACAACTTAAATCCTCTCCCACTATGGTCATAGTTCCAGAAGCAGAATTGTCTATTTTCACCCAAGCCATTATAGTAACCTGATCTAAGCCATCAACAAAGCCACGGCCTGTTGCATAATCATCTACTCCATCAAATTCTAATGCTGCATTTATGGGTGGATTACTATCAAATAAATCACGATAATCCACATCTCCTCCACTTAGTAAATCACCGTCAGCGTCAGGTAAAGTTGAAGGGTTATCGATATCTTCATTAACATCGAAAACAGCATCATTTATGCCATTAGTCTCGAAATTATCATCTAGGCCATCGTTATCTGTGTCTATACCTGAAACGGTATTTACCATACCATTTTCTAAAATGTCTAGTGTCCCGTCATTATCTGAATCTGCATCGAGATAATCTGGAATTCCATCGCCATCTGTATCTTGAGGTGTTAATCCTGTTGCGTAGTTATCTGTAACCCCTGAAGCATTAATACTTCCTGATGGCTGCATATAGCCTGTTGTTGACTGTGCTTCTACATTGTCTGGAATACCATCATTATCACTGTCTATATCTCTATAATTTGGGATGCCATCATTATCTGCATCACTATAAACTATCACTGGATTTGTGAAATTATTTACACATGAAAATTCTAAACTGAAATATCGCACGACGTTACTCACGTTTGTATTAGCAAGAACTCCCATTTGAAAGGTCAAACTTGAAAGATTAAAATAACGTGCTTTTACATTAATTGTAGAAAATGCGTTTGATGTACCTTGGTAATTTACGTTACCAGAAGTAGTAACTAAAAAATTGTTCTCCTGGGTAATTGTAACATTTGTAGGATTATCAATCACATAACTGTTAGGTGTAGGGATTTTAATACGTTCAAACTTTTCGTTATCTCCATCAATGTCATTGAGATTCATGAAAAACTCGGGCACAATTACAGCTGTAGTAGTGCCACTAGTTACAAACTGAAGAGTATATTCTATGTATCCTTCTTGTCCAGCTATTAAACTCGTTGATCTAACCCCTGGCTTGAGATACTCAGCCTGTGATGAATTATCATCTAACAAATCACAAGTCGCATTAACTCGCGTGTTTATTGTTAAGAGCCCATCTATTCCAGGTCCAATATTAGTAAATCTAAAAACTTCACCGTCTAACAAAGTGTTTACATTTCCATCACCTGAAATCTCTGTAGGTATACTACTAAAATCAAAATCTTCTTCACTGCCACACTCATTGGCGGTGGTTATGGAACTGCCTTGTTCTATACTATCCAGAATACCATCATTATCGTCATCAGAATCTGAAGTATCTACATAAGTATCATTATCTGTGTCTTGGGAAAAAGCACACTGAGGCACAGAAAAAAGGATTAAAAATGATACTATATATAGTAGTTTTCGCTTCATAGCGTAATGATTAATTTTAAAGACTAATGTCTTAGTCAGATAGATTTTTGGAGGGGATATCTATTGGTTATATTATAAATTATGTAATACAATTCATCTCATATCCAACACAATATTACGTATTAGTTATAGTTTTAAAAATTAGATAAAAGTTAATTTAGATGAAATGTTTGGGAAATCAGATGAATAGCAAACTACCATAATAAAAAAGCAAAAAAACACTTTAGAAGACTCTCTAAATTGGTCGTATTTAAACAAAACTATAATACAGAAAAAGCAATTTAAAAACTTCCTTTTTTGTGTTTTATCATATAATTAAATCAACCACATCTTCAATCTTAGAAATTAATTGAATCTTAATCACTGTGTTTTTTAAAGAAATCTTATTGTATTTAGATACAAAAATTGTAGAAAATCCTAATTTTTCGGCTTCCAAAATGCGCTGCTCAACTCTTTGAACAGGGCGTACTTCTCCAGAAAGACCTACCTCAGCAGCAAAACAATAATCTTTCTGTAGCGCTACGTCTTCATTAGAAGATAAGATTGCAGCTACAACCGCTAAATCTATTGCAGGATCATCAACTGTAATTCCTCCTGTAATATTTAAAAAGACATCCTTAGCACCTAATCTAAAACCTGCGCGCTTCTCTAAAACTGCCAATAACATATTAAGACGTTTTGCATTGAAGCCTGTCGCACTTCTTTGAGGAGTCCCATAAACTGCTGTACTTACTAAAGCTTGTACTTCTATCATCAATGGACGCATACCTTCTAAAGTGGCTGCTATAGCATTCCCAGATAAATCGTCATCTTTTTGAGAGATTAATATTTCTGATGGATTAGAAACTTCCCTTAAACCAGAACCTTGCATTTCATAGATTCCTAATTCATTTGTAGAACCAAAACGATTTTTATTGGCGCGAAGGATTCTAAACACATGATTACGATCTCCTTCAAACTGTAAAACAGTATCCACCATATGCTCCAATATTTTTGGCCCAGCGATATTACCATCTTTTGTAATATGTCCAATTAAAATAACTGGTGTGGCAGTTTCTTTTGCAAATTTAATAAGTTCTGTTGTACACTCTTTTACTTGAGATATACTTCCAGATGATGATTCTATATAATCACTATGGAGCGTTTGAATGGAATCTATAACCACAATATCTGGCTCTAGTGATTCAATTTGTTTAAAAATATTTTGAGTTTTAGTTTCGGTAAGGATGTAACAGTTGCTTGAGCTAGGATTGATGCGCTCAGCACGCATTTTTATTTGCTTTTGACTCTCTTCTCCAGAAACATACAAGGTTTTATATGGTAATTTTAGTGAGATTTGAAGTAACAATGTGCTTTTCCCAATTCCTGGTTCTCCGCCTAGAAGTGTTAAAGACCCTGGAACCAAACCTCCTCCGAGCACACGATTAAACTCATTATCTTGGGTGTCTAATCTGGCTTCTTGTGAGGTATCTATCTCATTTATTAGGAGTGGCTTTGAAGCTCTCTTAGCAGTATTAGTAGGTGTTTTCCAATTACTTTTTTCAGGCTTTTCGATGACCTCCTCTGTAATCGTATTCCACTCTTTACAAGCGGAACACTGACCTTGCCATTTAGAATACTGACTGCCGCAATTTTGACAAAAAAATGTTGTTTTTAGTTTAGCCATATTTCTTTCTTCGGAAGAATTTTCCGCAGTTAAAATTTCAGCTAAATTAATATATTTTAATTGATATCCTTGAACAAACTTATTGCCGCTATAAATTTAAGCGCCACCCGTTTCAAATTTAAATTGGATATAAAAAACTCTTTAAATTTACGAAACAAGTAGACAAAAACATAGTCTGTTGAGTAAATACTTAGTTTAGTTTTCTTCATCATCTTCAGTTTCTGTGTCGTCTTCTACAAATTTTAAATCTTCCACGTGAGACATTATAAATTCCTTATTTATATGAGACATTTCATTTAAGTCAAGTGCAGATTGATATAATTTTACTGCCCTTTTAGTTTTACCTAATTTTTCAGCATGAAGGGCCATATAATAAGTTCCAAAGGAAGAACTTGGATTGAGCTTATTAGCTAATTTCCCAATTTTATAGACAGATTCTATGTCTTCCCGTTGATCTGCTAAAGTGATTAATCGTTGTAATTCTTCTTCGGAAATAGGCTTAAAAATCCCAAATAAATCATCAATCCGCTTATATCTATCTACAATATAATCATCTAAGGTGCCTTCATATGGAAGTGCTTTCTCTCTTAATTCCTTATCGTCAAGAGGTTTGTATAATTCAAAAATCCTGTCGAGTGCTTTAGATAAAGCTCCACTTACCAATGTATAGTGAGAGTCACCAATGAGCTCATCAAAATAATAAGTCAAGTTTTGATTATCAAGCGTTTTTAAATTGTCATTTGTCGTTCTAATTCTGTCTCTTATAGATTTAATATCTCCATCTGCCGTTGCCAAATAATAAAAAACATCACTATCCAACCACTCCAGTCGAGTTTTAACGTTTTCACTCATGGTTCCTTTAAAATCAGGGCTTAAATTTATGTACGCTTGAAAAATTGGAGTGTCATGGAATAAGAATGAATTGATAAAATTCCCCATTAAGTCATGACCAACGGCCACTTTAAATTTACTCGTATTATATTTAGAATCTATATACGGAATTAATTCTTGATCTATAAAGTTATAGAAACGATCACCAGATTCAAATGGAAGTCCAGTAACCTCATCAAAATAACTATCATAAAAACGTTCTTTGCCTTGAACGACTCCCACAATTATTGATTTTGGCATTTCATCAAAATACGTTTGGTAACTCACTTGACCTGCTACAGGTTCAAATAGATATTCAGCATCAAAGACTATAATTACAGGATGTTTTAAATCTGAGTCGGGATTATAATCATCCGGAAGTCTAATTTTTAACTCTCTCGTAGCGTTGAGTTTTTGAGATTCAAACTTCTCATAAGTAACTTGCGCAAAAATTAATTCGCAAAATAATAATGAGAAGATAAAAAGAAGGGCATTCTTCATCTTAAGTAGGTTTTAATTTGGGGACTGTAAAGATACCTAAAATTAGGTTTAAGTACTAATTTATTCGATGAAATGCATAATTTAATTCAATTTTACTCTTGGAGATCATAGATTTTATCCAATAACATATCCTTATTAACGAACTCAGATTCTTTTAAAAGTAATCCAGATTGATACTCTATCAAAGCTTTTCTCGCATTACCACTCATCTCATGGTAGATCCCGGAATAATAAGAACTTATCATTGATTTTGGGTATTCTTTTTGAGTAAGCTTAGCTAAGCTTTTCATAGATTCTATATCATCTTTTTTCTTCGTTGCCGCTAGTATTGCTCTAAGGTCATTTTCAACTACTTTTTTTTCAAAGCCATAGAAAAACTCAATATCTTCATATTTTTTTATCAAATAAGCAAAAGGCCCCTCTTCATAAGTGAGTACTTTTTCGTTATATTCTTTTTTATTTATAGGCTTGTATAAACCAAAAATTTCATTAATGGCTTTAGGTATTCCCAGCCCTACAAGAGAATAGTGATCTGCATCTTTAAAATCATCAAATCGGTAATGTAACTTCTCATTTTCAATAGCACTTAATGCTGCGTTACAAGCTAAAATATCATCTCTTAATCCCTTGATATCATTATCTGCTGTAGCCAAGTAGTAAAATGTATCTTCAGTAGTAATCGATAGTTTTTCTTGTAGACGATTTACCATTTCTGGGGATAAATCTGGACTAAAAGCAATATAACCTCTAAATAAAGGTTTATCCTTAAACAACCAATAGTTAATAAAATTTGCACTTTGATCGTGGCCTACAACAATTCTAAAATTTGAAGTTAAATAATTCTCATTTATATAGGGTATCAACTCCATTCCTATAAACTCAAAAAACTGAGAACCTCCTTCGTCTGACGGAAAATAAGTAGTCCCACTAAAAGATAAATCTACATCTCTTTTTTGGGCTTGATTAACACCTACAACTATAGACCTTGGCATATCTCCCCAATATGAGTGATAATCTGCATTACCAATTACAGGCTCAAATAAATAATCACCATCTAGTACGACGACTAAAGGGTATAAAATATCGCCTTCAGGATCATAATTTCTTGGTAATTGAATTTTAATTTCTCTTGTATCACCAAGTTTAGACGATTCAATTGTCTCATAGGCCACTTGAGAGTTTGCTATGTGGAACAAGAAACCAAATAATAGAAATAAGATAAATTTATTCATGATAAGCTCGGATTAATAATAAAGCAAGGTAAAAAATTATTTAGTTCTATTGTAGATTGGTAAATATATAAACGATAAACTTCCAGCAATGATAACCATAATTGTTTGTGAGGACCACATAATCCAACCAAAAGCGAAGCTTGGATCTTTAGCAATTCCAAAAACTGTAAATGCAGCCATAACTGCTACTGGATACACAAAGATGCCTCCATTAGTCGCTGCAATTGTAAAACTTGCTGAAATAAAAGCTACTAATATTGCACCAATACTTACATTATTTAAATCAGGTAATGCAAAAGTTGTAACGTAAAACATCAAGACATACATTCCCCAAATAAATAAGGTATGCGCAATAAACGCCCATTTATGTTTCATCTTAAAAATACTTAACATCCCTTCCATTAAGCCTTTGAGAAATGTTTTAACTTTTATGGCAAATTTAGATTGGCTTCTATTTATAAATAAAAAAACGAGGATCAATATAAGGCCTCCAACCGACCCAAATAATATGAGTTTATTAGGTTGAAATGCCCTTTGAAGAAGTTCCACTATGAAATCAAATTCCAAAATCAATGTCATTGTTATAATCCCTAACATGACTAACAGGTCTGCTATTCGCTCTGCTACTATCGTCCCAAAACTCTTTTCAAAAGGGACGTCCTCATAATTTGTAAGTACAGCAGCTCTCAAAACTTCTCCAGATCTTGGAATTCCGTAATTCGCTAAATAAGTAATAAAAACGGCCATGACACTATTTGGTAATTTTATTTGATACCCCATTGGCTCCAAAAGATATTTCCAACGATAAGCTCTTGATAAATGACTTAGTAATCCAAAGAAAACGCCTAAAGCAATCCACCAATAATTTGCTGATTTAATAAAAGGGATTATTGTTGAGAGTGGTAATTTAGAAAATGTATACCACCCAAAGAATACTGCTAAAGCTAGCGGAATTATTAACCTTAGACTTTTTTTAAGCTTAGGACTCAAAAGCTTATTTTAAGAGATTATTAGCTTCATTTGGGAACACTAGAGAAGGTTTAAACACTTTAGCCTCTTCAATATCCATAAACGCATAAGTGATTAAAATAAGTGTATCACCAACTGCTACCTTACGAGCAGCTGCTCCATTCAATGTGATTTCTCCACTATTTCGTGGCCCAGGAATACAATATGTTTCTAAACGCTCACCATTATCATTGTTAACGATTTGAACTTTCTCACCTTGAATTATATTTGCAGCTTCCATTAAATCCTCATCAATAGTAATACTACCAATGTAATTTAACTCTGCACCTGTAACTTTTACTCGGTGAATTTTAGATTTTACTACTTGAATTTGCATGAGGTAAAGATAATTAATTTAGTGCGATATTATCTATTAGTCTAATATCATCTGCATACACAGCAATAAATGCTCTATATGATTTTTGGTTTGTTTTTCGTTTAACGGTTTTTAGAGTACTAATATTTGCGATAATAAAATATTCTAGGGTCAATAAATCATGTCCGGCAAATTGTTTAGTCACCCACTCTGTCAATTTATCGGCACTTTTTGTGCCAAATTTATCTTTAGCAGCTTTTAACGTTTTATACACAAAAGGCGCAGCCTTACGATATTCTGGTTTTAATCTCAAATTGCGAGAACTCATTGCCAAACCATCTTTGGCCCTATATATCTTACAACCAACAACCTTAACTGGTATGTTATACTTCTCTACTAACTTCTTAATAATCATAAGCTGCTGAAAGTCTTTTTCTCCAAAGTAAGCCTTGTCAGGTCTCACTATTTCAAAAAGCCTTTTAACCACTGTACCAACACCATCAAAATGGCCATCTCTAAAACGTCCTTCCATTTCATGTTCTAATCCATCATATGAAAAAGACGTTGATATGACATTATTACCATAAATATCGTCCACTGAAGGTGCATATACTATGACTTTCTCTTCGGAAATCGTCTCAAGTAACTCAACATCACTATCTAAAGTTCTTGGATATTTTACCAAATCTTCTTGATTATCAAATTGAGTAGGATTCACGAAAATACTGACTACTACAACATCATTCTCATCCAAGCCTTTTCTAATTAATGAAGCATGACCTTGGTGCAATGCTCCCATAGTAGGAAGAAATCCAAGTGTTTTCTTTTCACATTTTAGTGCATCGACATGCGCGATTAATTCTTTTTTATTTTCAAAAATATTCATATAGTAACAAAAGTTTAACAGCCTGCAAACTTAATATTTTACTGGCAATTTGCATAAATTTTTGTACTTTTGCCTGTTTTTTACTTTTAATTCCAAAAACGAAAGATTTATGAAAGATAAGAGAATATTGTATGTGTCATCTGAGGTTGTACCATATTTACCAGAAACAGAGATTTCTTCAATGTCATTTGAAGCTCCAAAAATGGTAAACAAACAAGGAGGGCAAATACGAATATTTATGCCTCGTTATGGAAACATCAATGAAAGACGGCATCAGCTCCATGAAGTGATACGATTATCTGGTATTAATTTAGTAATAAACGACCTAGATATGCCTTTGATTATTAAAGTAGCTTCTATTCCGAAGGAAAGAATACAAGTATACTTTATAGACAACGAAGAGTACTTCAAAAGAAAAGCAACATTAACTGACGAAGAAGGAAAGCTGTTTAGCGACAATGACGAACGTGCAATCTTCTTTGCAAAAGGGGTTATTGAAACAGTAAAAAAATTAAATTGGTCTCCAGACATTATCCATGTTAATGGATGGTTAGCATCTTTATTACCGCTATACTTGAAAGAATTCTATAAAAACGAACCTTTATTTACTGAAAGTAAAATTGTAACGTCTGTATACAATCAAAGCTTTGAAGGAACGTTAGATAAGAACATGATTAGTAAAGTTAAATTTGATAACATAGACGACAGTAAGATTAAAGATTTAGAGAAACCAACCTACAATAATCTCATGAAAATTGCGATTGATAATTCTGATGCTCTTATTAGAGGCTCAGACGAATTACCAAAAGAATTAAATGAGTATTTAGATGCGTCTGAAAAACCTGTCTTAGATTATTTTCCAATTGAAGATTTCGCTGAGCATTATACAGAATTCTACAAAACAAAAGTTTTAGATTAGAAAACAAGTTTATGAAAAAAATAAAAATTGCCTTAAGAAATTTAACATTACTAACCCTCTTGTTAAGCTCCTTTATTGCTTGCGACAAAGATTTTGCCAATATCGACTCAGATATTATCAATAATGATAATGCTACACATTTTGAAACAGGTTCAAGAAAATTTGATGTTATAGCCTATACTAAAGCTTTAGAGCCTATTCAAACCAATGCCCTGCCTCTAAATCTTTTAGGTGTTTATACAGAGGATCCAGGTTCGAATTATGGTCGTAGTACAGCGAGCTTTGTGTCACAAATACGTGGCAACACTACTGATCCAGATTTTGGCACAAACCCAATTATTGATTCTGTAGTCCTTACAGTACCTTACTTTAGCACACCTACGGGTGTTGACTCTAATGGTCGAACGGAATTTAACTTAGACTCTATATTTGGAAATTCACCAATAAATCTTTCAATTTACGAAAGCAATTATTTTTTAAGAGATTTTGATCCTAATGCGCCAGAACTTGGCAGTCCACAAAACTACTATGCTAATAAATCGACAGGTTCAAACCTAATTAGCAACGAACAATTGGAAGGTCAATTATTATATCAAAACACAAACTTTAAAGCAGATCCAATACAAATTATTCTAACTGAAGGTGAAGACGAAATAGAAGCGAGACTATCGCCTGCTATGAGAATCAAATTTGATGATGTTATAGTACAGCAATTCTGGCAAGAAAAAATTATTGATATGGCTGGTCAAACAGAATTAAGTAATATCAATAATTTTAATGATTATTTTAGAGGTATTTACTTTAAAGCAGAACCAAATATCACTGATGATCCTGGTCAACTAATGCTTTTAAATATGACCTCTAATTCATCCAGTATAATTATTTACTACACAAAAGATGCATTCACAGAAGGTGCCGATAGAGTTAAGACAGCATATACATTCAACTTTACAGGAAACAGAGTCAACTTTATCGCAAACGATTTTACAATTTCTAATGGAAATGAAACTACGGGAGATGAAAATTTATTTTTAAAAGGTGGCCAGGGTTCTATCGCAGAAATAAAACTATTTGGTGGCGATGATTTAGATTCAGATAATTTGACAGATAATACCTTTGAATTGTTTAAAAAGGAATTTGTAGAAACTGATGATAATGGGAATTTTATTAGTTCAAAAAAACTAATTAATGAGGCTAATCTTATTTTTTACGTTAATCAAAATGAGGTTAACGAAGGTGAACCCAATCGTATCTACATATATGATATGAATAACAATATTGCTTTAGCAGATTATTTCTTTGATACTGCAAATACAATATTTCCAGAATTCTCAAGAAGCAATCATTTAGTTCCCTTAGAAAGAGAGGACAATGAAGCTACGGGAGATGGCATTAGATATAAAATTAGAATAACAGAACATCTTAATAATTTAATTCTTAGAGACTCTACAAATGTGAAACTTGGCTTATCCGTTTCTGTAAATGTTAATCTTGAAGGGGCCTCAGTACAATACGATTTACTCAATGATAATGATGATGATAAAGTCCCGGTAAGTTCAATATTAACCCCTAGAGGGACTGTTTTGTATGGTAATAATACCTTAGAAGAAGAAAAAAAATTATATTTAGAAGTATTTTTCACCGAACCTAACAACTAAAAAATATGTGTGGAATAGTTGGCTATATTGGTCATAGAGAAGCTTACCCAATAATTCTAAAAGGATTAAAACGTTTAGAGTATAGAGGTTATGATAGTGCAGGTATTGCTATTTATGATGGTAATGACATTAAATTATCCAAGACTAAAGGCAAAGTTGCTGATTTAGAAGAGAGGCTTGAAAAAGAAATCTCTACTAATGGCACATTAGGAATCGGACACACGCGATGGGCAACCCATGGTGTACCAAATGATGTTAATTCACACCCACACTATTCAAATTCTGGAGATTTAGTAATTATTCATAATGGCATCATAGAAAATTATGAGTCTCTAAAAAAAGAATTAATTAAACGAGGATACACTTTTAAGTCTGACACAGACACCGAAGTTCTAGTTAATTTAATTGAAGACGTTAAGAAAAAAGAAAACATAAAATTAGGCAAAGCAGTACAAATTGCACTAAACCAAGTTGTTGGCGCCTACGCAATTGCCGTGTTTGACAAAAATAAGCCAAATGAAATTGTAGTCGCTAGACTTGGAAGCCCTCTTGCCATAGGTGTTGGAAAAGATGAGTTTTTTATTGCCAGCGATGCATCTCCTTTTATTGAGTATACAAAAAATGCTATTTATCTAGAAGATGAAGAAATGGCTATTGTACGTCGACATAAAGGCGTTAAAATAAGAAAAATTAAAGATGATTCTCTAGTTGCTCCTTACATCCAAGAGCTTCAATTAAATCTTGAGCAAATCGAAAAAGGCGGCTATGATCACTTTATGCTTAAAGAGATTTACGAGCAGCCTAGAGCTATTTTAGATACTTTTAGAGGACGGTTATTATCAAACGAAGGGATCATAAAGATGGCAGGCGTTGAAGATAACATGAAAAAATTCCTTAATGCAAATAGAATTGTTGTAGTTGCTTGCGGTACATCATGGCACGCTGGTTTAGTTTCAGAATATATTTTTGAAAACTTAGCTCGAATTCCTGTTGAAGTTGAATACGCATCAGAGTTTAGATATAGAAACCCAGTCATTAATGAAAATGACGTAGTTATAGCCATCTCTCAATCTGGTGAAACAGCAGATACACTTGCGGCTATAAAACTTGCTAAATCTAAAGGTGCATTTGTTTTTGGTGTTTGTAATGTAGTAGGATCTTCAATTGCTAGAGAGACCCACGCAGGTGCATATACACATGCAGGACCAGAAATTGGAGTTGCTTCGACTAAGGCATTTACAACTCAAATCACAGTATTAACATTAATTGCTCTGCGTTTAGCAAGAGCAAAAGGAACGCTTTCAAGTTCAGATTATAGACATCATTTAATAGAATTAGAGCTCATACCAGATAAAGTTAAAATTGCTCTTGAGTCTGATGCATATGTCAAAACTATTGCAGACATATACAAAAATGCTAAAAACTTCTTATATCTTGGAAGAGGCTATAATTTCCCTGTAGCCCTCGAAGGGGCTTTAAAACTTAAAGAAATTTCTTATATTCATGCAGAAGGTTATCCTGCTGCAGAAATGAAGCATGGTCCTATTGCATTAATTGATGAAAACATGCCAATAGTCGTAATCGCTACAAAAAAGGGGCACTACGAAAAAGTAGTAAGTAATATTCAAGAAATTAAATCTAGATCTGGTAAAATAATTGGTATAGTTACTGCTGGCGATGAACAAGTAAAAAATCTAGCAGATCATGTTATTGAAGTTCCAGAGACTATAGAGTGTCTAACGCCTTTATTAACCACAATCCCGCTTCAACTTTTATCATATCATATAGCGCTTATGCTCGGCAGAAATGTAGATCAACCTCGCAATCTAGCAAAAGCAGTTACAGTAGAATAGAGAAATTCTTAACTGTGTTAAAAATAAAGCTGAAAATGTGAATTACGCATTTTCAGCTTTTATTTTTTATCAATTACTCAACAATCACCTCCGTTTTCTGTTAAAAATTACTATGCACGCATAATTTTTTCATTTTTTTTAATTAGACTGTCATAATTATATATATATTGCTCTTATAAAATTAACTAATTCCCTAAAATGAAGACAATTTTCAAAATTATGATGCTGTTTTTTTGCGCTTTAACTTTTGCGCAATCAACGACAGTGAAAGGTAAAGTCATCGACAATAATGGTATTCCATTACCAGGTGCAAATATTATTGTAGTAGGAACCACAACAGGTACAATTACAGATTTTGATGGTAATTACACCTTAGTTGTAAATCAAGCGCCTCCATTCACTATAGCAGTGAGTAGCGTTGGTTTTGAAAGCATCAGCAAAGATGTGACTACAAATCCACAAACCATCGATATCATAATGATGGAAGGAACATCTCTTGATGAAATCGTTATTTCTGCTTCTAGAACTCCAGAACGTATTTTTGAATCTCCTGTTACAGTAGAGCGTTTTGGTATTAAAGAAATTCGAAACACGTCTTCACCATCGTTCTTTGACGGTATTGAGAACTTAAAAGGTGTCGATATGAATACTAGTAGTTTAACCTTTAAATCGGTTAACACTAGAGGTTTTGCTGCTTTTTCTAATACGCGTTTTATGCAATTGGTTGATGGTATGGACAACTCTTCTCCTGCCTTAAACTTTGCTTTAGGAAACTTATTAGGAATGTCTGAACTAGACATTAACAGTGTTGAATTACTACCAGGTGCATCTTCTGCCTTATATGGAGCGAATGCTTTTAATGGTATTATGTTTATGACTAGTAAAAATCCATTTGATGATCAAGGTGTTAGTTTTTATGCAAAAACAGGAATAACGTCTAGTGATAATGCAGGTGACAATAATTTCGTAGATGCAGGCATCAGAGTTGCCAAAGCATTCTCTGATAAATTTGCAGCTAAGGCTTCTGTATCTTTTCTTAACGGAACAGAATGGTATGCTACGGACCAAACCGATTTTGCAAATCCTGGCCAAACAAGATTAGACCCATCATACGATGGTTTAAATACTTACGGTGATGAAGTATCCACGTCTTTAGACTTTGATGAAATCGCAGCGGGCGTGTTACCTATTCCTGTATTGACTGATTATGGTGCTGAAACTGTAAGCAGAACAGGATATGCGGAACGTGATTTGATGAACTATGAAGCTGAAAGTTTAAAAGCAGATTTCTCTTTACATTTTAAACCTTGGGCTGATGACTTTGAAATTATTTTAAACTCTAAAATTGGTAGAGGAAATACAATATATCAAGGTGCAAATAGATATGCGATACAAGACTTTTTTATGCAACAACATAAATTAGAAATAAAAAATGATAATTTCTTTGCAAGAGTCTATACCACAGCAGAAAAAGCAGGGAACTCTTATGACACTCGTTTAACAGGTGTTAATATGAATAGATTATGGAAAGGAGACACACAGTGGTTTAGAGACTATGCTGGTGGATTTATTGGTAATCTAGCTGGACAAGGGGTTTTTGGAACTCCAACAGAAGCTCAAATAGATGCTGCACATATAGCAGCTAGAGGTGCTGCAGATACAGGACGTCTTATTCCTGGAACTCCAGAGTTTAATGAAGCTTTTGATACCGTAACCTCCGATGGAGATGTAACAACAGGTTCTAAATTCGTTGATAATTCTAAGCTTTATCATGCTGACGTTAACTATAATCTTGGTCATTTAATAGATTTTGCAGAGATTCAAGTAGGAGGGTCTTGGAGACAGTATTCATTGAACTCTGGAGGAACTATTTACACAGATACTGATGGCCCTATTGAATACAGCGAATTTGGTGCCTATACACAAATACAGAAAAAATTAATGGATGACAGACTAAAACTTACAGGATCTGTAAGATATGACAAGTCTGAATTTTTCGATGGTTTCGTATCCCCTAGAGCATCTTTTAACTATACCGCTGATCAAAACGATAACCATAACATTCGCGGGTCTTTTCAAACAGGGTTTAGAAACCCAACGACACAAGATTTATTTATTGGACTTGACGGCGGACGTGCTATATTAGTTGGTTCTTCTCCTGATAACTTAAATCGCTATACTGCAACAAGTTCAGAATTAAGTACCGCAGGACAAGATATAGTGGGATCAAACACGGTACAACTTAATGGTGGAGATGCCTATTCTAATGCATTTAGTTTAGCCTCAGTAAACGCTGGAGCTCCTGAATCTGCCGATGTTGACTTAGTAAAACCAGAACAAGTTACAGCCTATGAGGTCGGATATAGAGGTAAAGTCAACAGATTTGTAATCGACATGAGTGTTTACTACAATGCTTATCAAGACTTTATCTCAAATAAAACGGTATTAACACCGCTTTATGGAGAAGTTGGAGATAACTCTTTGTCATTGTTAGCATTACAAAATGGTGATGTTCAGGCGTATCAAACCTACACAAATACCGATGCTGATATTAATTCATATGGAGCATCTATCGGTGTTGAAACTAGAATCTTAAATGGTTTTGATGTTGGTTTAAGTTATACCTATGCTAAATTAGATTTTGATCAATCAGAAGATCCTGATTTTGAAACGAGTTTTAACACGCCTGAGCATAAAGTAAAAGCCTCTTTTGGTAAAAACAATGTGGTAAAAAACTTTGGATTCAATATCAACTGGAGATGGAATGATACTTTTTTATGGGAATCTACATTTGCTGATGGTATTTTACCTGCGAGAAACATTATAGACGCACAAATAAACTTAGCAGTACCATCAATTAAGTCAATTTTCAAAGTTGGTGGCGCAAATATTCTTTCACATGACTACGTAAGTGCACCAGGTGCCGGACAAGTAGGAGCACAGTACTTCGTATCATGGACTATAAATCAATAAAAAATACCACTATGAAATTAAATAATAATATATGGCTGTTAGCTCTCATTTTAATAGGCTTTACAGCATGTGAGAGTGATGATGATTCACTTTCAGACCCATTAATAGAAGATCCACAAACGGGACCAACGCCTGTTTACACAAGTGGAACGGCAGATTTCTCAACGTTTGTTGCCATAGGTAACTCTTTAACTGCAGGAGTATCTGATGGTACACTATTTAAAAGGGGACAAGACGTTTCGTTTCCTAATGTGTTATCTCAGCAATTTGCATTAGCAGGAGGAGGAACTTTTACACAACCCTTAATTGGTGACGATATAGGAGGCCTTTTATTTGGAGGTACACAAATTGCAGGGCCAAGATTAATATTTAATCCTGCAGCTCAAGCACCTGAACCAATAAATGGTACGCCAACAACGGAGGTTACATCTATAACTCCTGGCCCATATAACAACATGGGAGTTCCATCTGCAAAAAGTTTTCATTTATTAGCACCTGGATATGGAAATGTTGCTAATTTCCCAGCAGCAAACCCTTACTTTATTAGAATGGCATCTTCACCAAATGCAACAGTTTTAGAAGATGCATTAGCGCAAAACCCAACATTCTTTTCACTATGGATTGGTGCTAACGATGTCTTAGGATATGCAACTTCGGGTGCAGACGGCACAAACCCAATAACAGATCAGGCAACATTTGATGGCGCTATGACTGCAATAGTTTCTTCATTAGCTACAAGCAGTCCAAATGGTATCATTTCTAACATTCCAAATGTCACAGATGCCCCCTATTTTACAACAGTACCATTTGCACCATTAGACCCAAGTGATCCAAATTTTGGATCTCAAATTCCAACATTGAACGGTATCTTTGGACAATTAAATCAAGTATTTGCCTTTTTAGGAGTACCTGAGCGTTCTATCGTATTCTCTCAAACAGCAGCAAGTGCAGTGGTTATTAATGATGAAAGTTTAGCGAATTTATCTGCTCAAATAACAGGTGTTTTAAACGCGAGTCCTACATTCCCAGCATTTGTACAATCCTTTGGATTACCAGCTGCTGCTGCTCCTATTGTAGCTAATTTATTTGGAGTTGTCTATGGTCAAGCAAGACAAGCTAATGCTAACGATTTATTAGTACTGCCAAGTCGATCTACGATTGGTACAGTTAACGAGGCACAATCTACTTTTCTACAAACTTCAGGGTTACCAGAAGCACTAGCAAATCAATTTTCAGTAGAGGGTGTATCATTACCTTTAGAAGATAAATGGGTTGTTATTCCTACTGAACTTGTTGAAATTCAAAATGCTACAGCTGCATTTAATCAAACCATAAGTAATTTGGCAACGCAATTTGATTTGGCCTTTTTTGATGTGAATACGTTCTTTAATGGTGTTGCTACGAATGGATTCCAATCGGGAAGTGCATTCTTGACTGCCGATTATGTTACAGGAGGAACATTTTCATTAGATGGATTTCATCCATCACCTAGAGGATATTCTTTGGTTGTTAATCAAATGATTGGTCTTATTAATACAAAATATGGTTCAAATTTACCAACGGTAAATTCTGTTGATTATACGGGTGTATACTTAGACTAACTATAGTTTTAATTCCTACAAAACGCCATCTTTATAAACTTAATAAAGGTGGCGTTTTTTTATACTGAAAAAAGCTAAAAAATAGACTTTAGTTTTAAATTAAAAAATATATCTTTGCAGCGCGAAAAACGTATGTTTTTTCCATTGAAATATCTAAACATTAAACACATAAGTAATGTCAAAAGTTACAGGTAAAGTTGCACAAATAGTAGGTCCAGTTATCGATGTTGCATTCGAAGCAGGCTCTGAACTTCCAAAAATCTACGATTCTTTAGAAATCAAAAAAGCAGATGGTACTCTTTTAGTACTTGAAGTACAATCTCACATTGGTGAAGATACTGTGCGCACAATCGCTATGGATTCTTCTGATGGTTTAAGTAGAGGAACAGAAGTTACTACAACTGGGACTCCTATTCAAATGCCAATTGGTGGAGATATCTACGGGCGTCTTTTCAACGTCATTGGTGACCCAATCGATGGTCTTGGAGATTTACCAAAAACTGGCGATCACGGGCTACCAATTCACAGACAAGCACCTAAATTTGAAGATTTATCGACATCCACAGAAGTGTTATTTACGGGTATCAAAGTTATCGATTTAATTGAGCCCTATGCAAAAGGTGGTAAAATTGGTTTATTTGGTGGTGCTGGTGTAGGTAAAACGGTACTCATCCAAGAGTTAATAAACAACATTGCAAAAGGACACGGTGGACTTTCTGTATTTGCTGGTGTAGGTGAACGTACTCGTGAGGGTAATGATTTACTTCGTGAAATGTTAGAATCTGGAATTATCAAATATGGTGATGACTTTATGCATTCTATGGAAGAAGGCGGATGGGATTTATCCAAAGTTGATAAAGAAGTTATGAAAGACTCAAAAGCAACTTTCGTATTTGGACAAATGAATGAGCCTCCTGGAGCTCGTGCTCGTGTAGCACTTTCAGGATTAACTATAGCCGAATATTTTCGTGATGGCGCTGGTGAAGGACAAGGAAAAGATGTACTTTTCTTCGTAGATAATATCTTCCGTTTTACACAAGCTGGATCTGAGGTATCTGCATTATTAGGTCGTATGCCTTCTGCGGTAGGTTACCAACCTACATTAGCAACCGAGATGGGTGCGATGCAAGAACGTATTACATCAACTAAAAAAGGATCTATTACGTCTGTTCAAGCGGTTTACGTGCCTGCAGATGATTTAACTGATCCTGCTCCTGCAACAACTTTTGCTCACCTAGATGCAACAACTGTATTGTCTCGTAAGATTGCTGAGTTAGGTATTTATCCTGCGGTAGATCCTTTAGATTCTACCTCACGTATATTAGCAGCCGATATTTTAGGTGATGAGCATTATGATTGTGCAACTCGTGTTAAGGAGCTATTACAACGTTATAAAGAACTACAAGATATTATTGCCATCTTAGGTATGGAAGAATTATCTGAAGAAGATAAAATGGCGGTAAACCGTGCACGTCGTGTACAACGTTTCTTATCGCAACCTTTTCACGTCGCAGAGCAGTTTACGGGTCTTAAAGGTGTTTTAGTTGATATTAAAGAAACTATTAAAGGATTTAACATGATTATGGATGGTGAATTAGATCACTTACCAGAAGCAGCGTTTAACCTTAAAGGAACTATCGAAGAAGCTATTGAAGCTGGAGAAAAAATGTTAGCTGAGGCTTAAAAATTTTTAGTCGATAGTTGACAGTCTGCAGTTTGCAGTACTGAAAACTGAAGACTGCAAACTGAAGACTTAAAAGAAATGTACTTAGAAATTGTATCACCAGAAGCGACATTATTTAGTGGAGAAGTGACTAGTGTCATCCTTCCTGGTTTAGTCGGCGAATTTGAATTGTTAAACAATCACGCACCTGTAATCTCTTTATTAAAAGAAGGTAATGTTAAGATAAACGGTAATATCACGTTAGAAGAAACGGTTGAAAAATTATTCACTAAATCTGATAAAGGATTTTGGTTGCCAATAGTTTCTGGAACACTTGAAATGAAAGATAATAAAGTTATTGTATTAGCAGATTAGGCACTACTTAATTTATAAATAATAAAAAACACCAAACTTAATTGTTTGGTGTTTTTTTGTTTTTAATCCGGATTTAAAACAGCTATTACATGCTATTTAATCCAACGAAAGCACTATTGAATACTTCTAATTGGAAAGTATTAAAAACAGTTATAATCGTTTTAACAAAGAAGACTACAAAGACTACTAATAGAAAAAATGCAGTGACGTCTAAAGTTCTTAAAAACCGGAAATTTTTTTTAGTTGTTTCCATTTTTAGTTGAGTGGTTGGTTAATATCACCACTAAAATACTAAATTATTTTAACAAGTTATTAACTTTTGTGATATTTAGATGCTGATTTTCAATTGTTTATAATTTTATTACATCTATTAAATCCACTTTAAAATCCTTAAATAGGCTAGGCTAGCCGCTGTGATTCGTTTTATTATGAACTTCATAACGAGACGAGCCCTAGAAAGGGTATGTTACTTTAAGCTAAACTTTCTTAATTACATTGGTCACAATACCCCAAATTAAAAAGTTATTGTCTTCTGTAATATTTATAATTGGATAGCTTGGGTTTTCTGGTTGTAACCATACCTCTCCATCTGAGACACGTAACCGTTTTACGGTAAATTCTCCATCGAGAAAACATACTGCTATTTTATTATTAACAGGCTCAAGACTTCGATCGATGACCAATAAATCATTATCATCTAAACCTGCTCCAATCATAGACTGTCCGCTTACTCGTGCGTAAAAGGTGGTCTCTTTATTTTTAACAAGTTCTTCATCTAAAGATAAATGTTGCTCATGAAGATCTTCTGCTGGTGATGGAAAACCTGCAGAAATTCCTGCATCAAATAATTGTGCTGCTGCCCCTTCAATAATTTCTGGAGTGAAAAACGTTAAACTTCCTGATTTGTCTGATGCCATTTTACTATAATACTATTGCTGAATTTCAAGTTATATCTTAGTCCTATTCATATTAAAAGATACTGTTATTTATGCGAACACTAACGTGAATATACAACAAACGTTCTAAATTTTGAGTCTCTATTATAGTTGAATTGTTAAAATTTATTCCTGCGTATATTCTAAAATATCTGATGGCTGGCAATCCAAAGCTTCACAAATAGCTTCCAAAGTAGAAAACCGAACAGCCTTAGCTTTACCTGATTTTAAGATAGAAAGATTGGCTGTGGTTATACCAATAATTTCTGCCAAGTCTTTACTTTTCATTTTACGCTTGGTAAGCATTACATCAAGATTAACTACTATGGGCATACTTATATGGTTAGATCGTTTTCTTGTTTTAAAAGATTTCCGTTTTCTAAAATATCTGAAATGATATAGAGACTAAAACCTATAATCACTAAAAGAGAACTCTGTCCCGTTTCACCCAGAAATAAAATCTCTTCTGAACGTAAAAGTAATACCATATTGAAAACCATGTTCAAGAACCCTGATACCAAAAATAATTTTCCAGCAGTTTTGAATTTAGTTGCGCTTTTAGAATTGAAAAAACCACTTCTGATGATTTCTCCTAAACCACTTTTTACAAAAAATAAACCTGTAAATGATATTACGGAAAAGGCTAAGCTTACAAACTGTGTATAATATCCAAATACAAAATGTAATTCATGTCCTTTTGGGAAATTCATGAAGTCTGGAGGATAAACTACTAAGTAAAAATTAGCCATAAATTGGATAAAATAAATTACAATGAGAACCAATACAAAACCGTCTAAGAATTTTATTTTCTTCATAGCTATATCGTTAATTCGTTTTCTTGTTGAATCTCTGTAGCCCTCTTAAATAACGTGGCTACAATAAAAATAACTCCAGCCATGAATATATATGCAGATGTATTTATGTCTAACTGAGTGAACATTACTTTAACTTGTAACCCGATAATATAAGCATTAAAAGCAATACCAATAATACCAATACTCAACGCTAAGTAGCAAATTTTAAAAACTAAGTTCACAACAACCTTGTTAAAAGGCTTCTTAAAATTCATTGTTTTAAAAATTGAAATTAATAGATAAAAGAGATAAGCTTTCAAACCCGTAATCAGTATAAGGAGTATTACTACAATCGTGTAATGGGTACTACTAAAATCATAAAGAGTTGACAGATCAAGTCCCATATACAAATTCTCGGTAGCCCTTTTATTTCCAAATAGACTAATAATAGAGACGGTGGTTATCGCTCCTGCTTTAATACAATAACCTATAAATACAATCCAAGAGACTACATTCATGATATTGAAAATTCGTTCTGATTTTATTTGTATCATGATTATATAGTTAATTGGTTTTCTTCCTTAGCAATCTTTGCAACTTTAAATACTTCACTTAAGACCATGAAAAATAAGCCTAAACAAACGATAAAGATGTAAGGACTTAAACCTAAGCTGACCTCAATCCTCGACTCAAACACCAACTTAATCACAAAAAATAAAACACTTGCAGTTATTCCAGAAAACACCAGTAAATTTCCAATCGTGTTATAACTATTTATAATAAAGTCACTAAAAGGATTATGTTTTTGAAAATAACGCAACGTTTTTCTAAATACATAGAAACAATAAATCCCTATAAATACGATTACAAATAAAACTAAGGTTGATATTTTTAAAGAAAGACCTAAGTCTTCAATCTTACTATTATTTATTTCTAGAGGAATTTCTAAAATTGAAGGATCAATAAACATATAGACAGCTATAAATAGTAAAACAGGGATTACCGGTATACAGGTAACTATCCATATAAAGTCTACTAATGATTTCAAAATGAGGAGTTTTTTCATAATAAAACTTGCTAATAATTATTGTTTAACAATAACAAATGTACAAAAATTATTGATAAACAATAATTTTTTATTCAAGACATGTATATTTAATGTCTCTTAAGTTTCATTGGATTACTCCATTCATTATCTATATTTGTGGCTATGGATGCAATTATTAGATATACAAGAAAAGTCCCTATATGGAAAACTATTATAGGATTTGCTGCAATACTTGTAGGCCTTCTAGGTTTAATATCTCTACTATATTTAGCCTTAGTTCCTCTTCTCTTTGGGTTTATGATGTTAAAAACAGATGGTTCTGAAATTGATTTAGAATCAAAAACCTATAGAAAAACAGATGCATTACTAGGTTTTAGTATTGGAAAATGGCAAACACTTCAAAACCCAGAATATATCTCTGTCTTTAATACAACTGAGAATATTACTGTAAGAGTTGTAACTGCAGAAACCACAAATAACTTTCCCGTAATTGTATTGAACATTTTTTATGAGAGAAACAAAAAAATAACTGTTTACAAAACAGAAGAACTTAAAGACGCTTTTGACGTGGCTTCACATATCGCAGATGCATTAGCCATTGACCTTTTAGATGCTACAGTGAAAAATGATTATAAATGGGTTGACAAAGACACATTGAGAGAAAAAGGTGAAATTGTTTATACAGATTAAATCCAAACATGCTTCCTAAAAAACTACAAAACAAACTCAGCTCTAGAACACAGGACAATGCATTTAGACATCTAGGACAAGGAAATACCTTAGTTGATTTTTCTTCTAACGACTATTTGGGGTTTTCAAGGTCTACAACCATTTTTGAGAAGGCACATCAATATCTAATAAACCATAATCTCATACAAAATGGAGCAACAGGTTCAAGATTATTGACTGGAAATCATAGTTTATATACCACAGTCGAGCAACAAATAAGCACATTCCATAACACAGAAAGCGCTCTTATTTTCAACTCTGGCTACGATGCTAACGTAGGCTTCTTTTCATGTGTACCGCAACGAAATGATAGTATTCTATATGACGAATTTTGCCATGCCTCTATTCGTGACGGCATCAAAATGAGTAACGCCAAAGCGTTTAAGTTTAAACATAATGATTTAAACGATCTTACTCACCAACTATCACTTCGAGCGGCGTCTAGAAGCGAATTAAACGACGTGTATATAATCACAGAATCTGTATTTTCAATGGATGGTGATTCTCCAGACCTAAAAACACTCGCCACTATCTGCAAAAAAAACAAAGCAAACCTCATCATTGACGAAGCACACGCCATTGGAATTTTTGGAGAAATAGGCAACGGATTAGTCAACGAGCTACAACTCGAAGACTTCGTTTTTGCAAGAATCATAACCTTTGGTAAAGCACTAGGTTGTCATGGTGCAGCAATTTTAGGTCATCGTGATCTTAAAAACTATCTCATCAATTTTTCGAGAGCTTTTATTTATACCACAGCTTTGCCTCCTCATAGTTTAGCAACCATCCAAGCTTCTTATGATGAGATGCTGAATCAGGTTCAGCATGACAAAATAGAACTTCAAGAAAACATTAGTTTTTTCAAGGCTGAAATAAAACGACTTCAACTTCAGCAGTTATTCACAACTAGTAATTCTGCTATCCAATGTTGTATCATCTCTGGCAATGATCTGGTCAAGCACATTTCCGAAGCATTAAAAAACAACGGTTTTGACGTTAAAGCGATCCTCTCTCCTACCGTTCCAAAGGCAAAAGAACGTTTACGCTTCTGTTTACATAGTTATAATACTCATAAAGAAATTACCAAAGTTTTAGAGTTACTCACTACCTTTACACCCTGACATCAAATTAAACTATTGTCCTCGGAAAATGAGCGATACATTTATAACCATTGCAAGATTTCAATACACAACTGAAGCACAAATCATCAGAGGTCGCTTAGAAGCAGATGGTATAAAAGTCTTTCTAAAAGATCATTTAACAATAGATACAGATCCACTGGTGAGTAATGCCATTGGAGGTGTAAAACTCCAAGTATTGGCAAAAGATGCCATGAAAGCAAAACATATATTAAGTACCATTAACCAATATTCTATAGATGATGACGGTAACCCAATTGAATGCCCAAATTGCAGTAGCGGAACCGTTGAATTATTCTCGACAATAACCGATTTTAAATCCTTCTTCGCTTTCTTGGTTGGATTTATATTTGGCACGCTTCCGTTTCATACACGATATAAATACCAATGTGAAAATTGTAATACTCAATTTTCAAAAGAAGATATTAAACCCAATAGCAACAACGTTTAAATAAATTATGCAAACATATTTCATCACAGGTATTGGTACAGATGTCGGTAAAACGATAGTTTCTGCAATTGTAACTGAAGCTTTAGAAGCCGACTATTGGAAGCCTATTCAAGCAGGCGACTTAGACAATTGTGACACTAAAAAAGTGAAGCGCTTGGTCTCCAATACAACAACAAAATTCTATGACAATAGTTATGCGTTGCATACGCCTATGAGTCCGCATGCTGCTGCAGATATTGACAATATTACTATAGAATTGAAAAATATCAAACCGCCTAAAACTAAAAATAATTTAGTCATTGAAGGTGCTGGAGGTGTCTTCGTTCCTATCAATACAAAGAACACTATTTTAGACCTTATCAAACCAAACTATAAGGTGATTGTGGTATCTCGACATTATTTAGGCAGCATTAACCATACCCTTTTAACCCTTAATTTATTGAAAGAAAAAGGATTTGATATCGCTCTTATGTTCTCCGGAAATGAGCATAAAACATCAGAAGATATCATCATTAAAATGACGAACGTTAACGTTATTGGACGTATTGCCGAAGAGCCTTATTTTGACAAGAATGTGATTTTGGAATATGCTGATAAATTTAGAGATCAGTTAAAGTCACTTTAAAAGAAACAGACGTTTGGGTTCTCAGTAATTAAGTTGGATATTCAAACCCCAAATCAATGCTAAGCACTAACCATTGAAATACATACTATAAAACCCCTCATTTCAACTTGAGTTTTTGTTTTGTTTATTCGTCTATTCTTATTTTATGGTCCTCAGGATGTGCTCCGCAGTTTGTTTCAAGACAAAAGGAATGAAAGAATAAAAAAGGAAGTAGGTTCCTGCCTTCGTAGGAATGACAAAAAACAATTAGTTTTGTTACAACAACATAAAAGCAAGCAGACTTCACCGGTTTCAAAACCTGCGAGGTCAAAAAAACCAAGTTTAATAAAAAAGAGATTCCTGCCTTTGCAGGAAATGTTATGACCCTAAAACAAAGAGATAAAAAACACCTGTGGCATCCACTAAAGCAACACCAGCTGCATCCAGAAAGCCTTGCAATTATAAAAGCAAAAGGCTGTATCCTTACAGATGAAGATGGCAATGACTATATAGACGCCATTTCCTCATGGTACACCTCCATGTATGGACATTGCAACGATTATATCATCGAGAAGACCTACAAGCAAATGCAACAACTCGATCAAATCATGTTTAGTGATTTCACACATGAGCCTGCAATAAGCTTATCTGAAGAACTTATAAAAATACTGCCAGACGGTCAAAACAAGATTTTCTTTAATGATAACGGATCAACTGCTGTAGAAGCAGCCATCAAAATGGCATTGCAATTCCACTTCAATAGTGGTGACAAACGCGCTGTGTTTATGGCGTTTGAAAACGGGTTTCATGGTGATACTTTTGGAGCGATGAGTGTTTCGGGCTTATCGGTTTATAATGGTCCATTTGAAGAGTTCTTGATTGATGTTAAAAGGATTCCAACACCAGATGGGAACAATACTCAGCACATATTAAACCTCATTAAAGATTACAGTACACAAGATAATCTAGCAGGATTTATCTACGAGCCGTTAGTCCAAGGTGCTGCAGGAATGAAAATTCATGATGCCCATGGTTTAAACGAGATCCTATCCTATTGTAAACAACAGCAAATCTTAACTATTGCAGATGAAGTCATGACGGGTTTTGGTAAGACAGGACGTTATTTTGCATCAGATCATATCACGACCAAACCCGACATTATCTGTTTGAGTAAAGCGTTAACTGCAGGATTAATCCCAATGGCAATTACGTCTTGTACTCAAGCTATTTATGATGCTTTTTTAAGTAATGATATGGCTAAAGGCTTTTTTCACTGCCATACCTATTCGGCAAATCCAATAGCTTGCGCGACGGCTATTGCAGGAATTGAGCTTTTAATTTCTTCGGAAATTCAACACAACATCAAACAAATCTCCAAAGCTCATGAAGCATTTGAACTAAAGATTAAAAACCATCCAAACGTAAAATCAACACGACATATAGGTGTTATTTTTGCATTAGACCTCCATACCAAAATGGAACGTTATGGTGATTTAAGGGATAAACTCCTTAAATTCTTTATGGATCGAGGGGTCTTTTTAAGACCATTAGGAAATACGATTTATATTCAAGTGCCTTATGTGATTTCAGATACGCAGCTCAAAAAAGTGTATCAAGTCATTGAAGAGGCTTTGGAGATTGTATAGGTTTTCATCCGTCATTTCAAGGGGAGTCGAGACACTTAAGCATCTTGACTTCGCTCGATGTGATAGCACCCTAAATCAAAATCAATAAGACTCTAAAACCGTACAAGAAAATAAAGCGATATTAATATCTTTGTCAAAAACCAATTTACTTGCAACACCCTATTTCCATAACTGCACTAGCATCCATTTCTCCTTTAGGAAAAACGCCTATCGATATTTGGAATAACTATTTGAATGATTCTCATTGTTTCACTGAAAAAGACGGTGTTCTCGTGGCTACATTTCCGAAGGCATTAAAAGCAGACATTGAAGATTTACGGCAGTCTAACTCAAAATATAGAGCATTAGACAATTCGGTGTTATACGCTATTTTTTCTGCTCGTAACGCTATTAAAAGTGCTGGATGGAAAGCGACAGATAATTTTGGAATCAATATTGGGTCCTCGAGAGGTGCAACAGCGCTTTTTGAAACATATCATGAAGAATTTCTAAAAAACAAGAAAGCAGAAACCTTAAGTTCACCAACGACAACCTTAGGAAATATCGCATCATGGGTTGCTCATGATTTACAAACCCAAGGTCCAGAAATCTCACATTCTATAACCTGTTCTACCGCATTACATGCGATGCTCAACGGAATTGCTTGGATCAATTCTGGCATGTGTGACAAGTTTTTAGTAGGTGGTAGTGAAGCGCCTTTAACGGCGTTTACGATTGCACAAATGCAGGCTTTAAAAATTTATGCCAAGAGCGATGTCTCCTTGAGCGCAGTCAAAACGCTTTACCCAAACCAAGCCCTAAACCTTAATAAAACCGAAAACAGCATGATTCTTGGTGAAGGTGCAGCAATGGCTTGTCTAGAATCTGGAACAACCGAAAACGCTTTAGCACAAATTATTGGTATTGGTTACGCTACTGAAATCCTTGAACATAACGCGTCATTATCAACAAACGCGATTTGTTTTCAACGGTCAATGAGAATGGCTTTAGGCGATATAAATCCAGAAGACATAGACGTTATCGTCACACACACTCCGGGAACTATTAAAGGTGATCAGGCAGAAATTAATGCAATTACAACTATTTTTTGTAACAAAATCCCTGCATTGACTACTAATAAATGGAAGATAGGTCACAGCCTTGGTGCCTCAGGACTTTTAAATATTGAGATGGCAGTTATGATGTTACAACATCAAGAATTCATCGCGATACCCTACTTAAAAGCCAAAACACCAAAATATATCAAATATGTTCTTGTAAATGCCGTAGGATTTGGTGGCAACGCAGTCTCTATTTTACTTTCAAAATAAAATTGTAAGACATTTTTAAACGTCTTATCTTTAAGTATTAATTTTTAACACTAACCGACTATGGAATGGTTTTCAGCTTTAGATGGATTCTCTAAATTCTTTTGGATTATTGCGCTCATCGGCTCTCTAATTTTCGTTTTTGTAATCATAACGACCTTTCTTGGAATGGATGGTAGTGATGACTTTGATGGTCTAGATTCTGAAATTGATGCTGATGGAGGTATCGGGTTTCAATTTATCACGTTTAAAAATCTCGTTGGCTTCCTTACCATTTTTGGATGGATCGGTATTGCTTGTATCAATGTAGGGTTTTCAAAACCTGTAAGTGTCATCGTTGCTTTAGGTTGCGGATTACTAATGATGGGTATCATGGGCGCTATGTTTTATGGGATGAAAAAACTAACAGATAGCGGAACTTTAGATTACAAAAATGCCATTAATGCCATAGGTGAGGTATATCTTACCATTGGCGCAAATCGCACAAGGATGGGAAAAGTAAGCGTAAGAGTTCAAGGAACTTTAAGAGAACTTGAAGCGCTTTCAGATTCACTTTCTGAACTAAAATCAGGAAGCATCATTCAAGTTGTAGACGTCACCAGCAATGGCATATTAATAGTAGAACACACCAAAAAGCCAATAGAACCAATTAAAACAATAGAACCAGTTAAAACAAAAACCTATGAACTACCTAGTGATACAACAAAGCTTTGATTTAGGCTTTCCTATTGCAGCAGTTGCTGCATTACTTTTCGTCTTTGTCTTTCTAATCATTCTTATAAAACGCTACAAACGTTGTCCTTCTGACCGCATTTTAGTCGTGTATGGAAAAGTAGGTGGCGGTCAATCTGCCAAATGTATTCATGGTGGAGCAGCATTCATCATTCCTGTATTTCAGGATTATGAATTTCTAGAGTTAACACCAATATCTATTGAAGTAAACCTTGTAAATGCACTTTCTAAACAAAATATTCGTGTAAACGTACCATCACGATTTACTATTGGAGTTTCTACAGAACCTGGTGTCATGCAAAATGCTGCTGAGCGTTTATTAGGCCTAGGTCAAAATGAAATTCAAGAATTAGCTCAAGAAATTATTTTTGGCCAATTACGTTTAGTAGTGGCTTCAATGGATATTGAAGAAATTAATAATGATCGTGACAAATTCTTAACTAATATTTCTCAAAGTGTTGAAACGGAACTAAAGAAAGTTGGTTTAAAATTAATCAATGTAAACATTACAGATATCGTTGATGAGTCTGGTTATATTGAAGCTTTAGGAAAAGAAGCTGCAGCGCATGCTATTAACGCAGCACGTAAATCGGTTGCTGAAAAAACTAGAGATGGATCTATTGGTGAAGCCAATGCTGTACAGGATGAAAGAACACAGGTTGCTGCAGCCAATGCAAAAGCTGTAGAAGGAGAAAATACAGCAAAAATCGCAGTTGCAAATTCAGATTCATTACGTCGTCAACGTGAGGCAGAAGCAGAACGTGTGGCTATAGCATCTGAAAAAGTTCAAACGGCAAAAGCACTAGAAGAGTCTTACTCTGCAGAACAACAAGCAGAAGTCGCTAGAGCAGAGCGTGAGCGTTCATCTCAAATGGCAGATATTATCATTCCTGCGGAAATTGATAAACGCAAAGTAGAAATAGATGCAGAAGCAGAGGCTGAGCGTATTAGAAGACGCGCAAAAGGAGAAGCTGATGCGATACTGTTTAAAGCACAAGCCGAAGCGCAAGGTCAGTATGAAATCTTAACAAAACAAGCTGCTGGTATGGAACAAATTGTAAAGGCTGCTGGAAATAGCACCAGAGATGCTGTCTTATTATTGATTGCTGATAAATTACCAGAATTAGTAAGAACACAAGCGGAAGCTATCAAAAATATCAAAATCGATAAAGTGACTGTTTGGGATAGCGGTGCCACTAGCGAAAACGGAAAATCGTCTACAGCTAATTTTTTATCAGGTATGTACAAATCGGTTCCGCCATTACAGGACATGTTTAATATGGCTGGTATGGATTTGCCTGAGTATTTAAAAGGTAAAGACAAAGCAGCTGCAGCAGACACGAAAACACTTCCGAATAAAAAAGAAGACAACGAGAGTTAATAGAGTGAGTACCTCATTATAAAAATCCGCTTCTTAGCGGGTTTTTTTTGTCACGCTCTTTATAATTACAGGTACAATAAACTCATCATTATGACCTCTACACTAAAAGTTTTATTTGTTTTTGCTTGTTTTACTTTTTCAACAGTTTATTCACAAACAGATCCCAATATCTTCGATAAATTTGAATCCGAGTTTTATAACATTGATGGTTACAACATCAATGTAGAAGTTCTAGGTGAAGGCGATCCCATATTTTTTCTTCCTGGAGGTCCTGGTAATTCTCATGATTATATGCAAGGTGCTTTTGGGCAGTATTATAAAACCAATACCGTTGTGTTTTTTGATTGGTTGGGTCGCGGTATGAGTGATGACGCCAAAAACACTACTGAATACAGTGTAGAAGCAGATGTTGAACTCATTGAGAAACTGAGAACGCTTCTAAAATTTGACAAAATCTCACTTGTTGGACATTCTTATGGAACCGTTCCTGCGCAAGCCTATGCTATAAAATATAAAGACAATGTGAAAAATATGGTACTCATAAATGGGTTCCATTCTGGAGCCATGTGGCAAGCCAATTGTGATAGCTATAACCATTATGCTAAAACGCATTTTCCTGAGAAATGGGTTGCTGTAGATTCTCTTCGGAAATTAGGATACGTATCTAGTCAAGACCCACTAAAAACAGTTTATGGAGATTTCCCTACAAAATACATCTACTATCATAATACGGCGTTACGATCAAAAGTTCCGAAGAAAAAATACAGAGGTTGGGCTGGAGATGTCTATACTGCAATTATTGGAAATGATGGTGATTTTGATGTCTCTGGGAGTATGATTAATCAAGACTATAGACAACAATTAAAAGATGTGAACGCTAAAACATTAATTGTTGCTGGACGATATGACGGTGTATCAACACCAGAGTTTGCAGTACACTATAAAACTTACATGCCTCAAGCTCAATTTGAAATGTTTGAACAAAGTGGCCATAACCCTTACCTAGAAGAACCTGAAAAATTTTATGCGATTTTTGATGAATTTATGGGTGTAAAATAAGTATTTTTGATTTTAATAAGACTAACCCATTACTATGAGCGAGATGAAACACAATTGGACCAAAGAAGACGTATTAGCGATTTACAACAAACCTCTAATGGATTTGCTTTTTGATGCTGCCACAATTCACCGGGTGCATCACGATCCAAATACGGTTCAAGTGTCTACATTATTATCTATAAAAACTGGTGGTTGTCCTGAGGATTGTGGTTATTGTCCGCAAGCAGCAAGATACCATACCGATATTGAAGGTAATGATCTCATGACCGTACAACAGGTAAAAGCTCAAGCGTTGCGTGCAAAATCTTCGGGAAGCTCTCGCGTTTGCATGGGAGCAGCTTGGCGTAATGTAAAGGATGGCGAAGAGTTTGATCAAGTCTTAGAAATGGTGAGAACCATTAACAAACTAGAAATGGAAGTGTGTTGTACACTTGGTATGATTACCGAAAATCAAGCACAGCGTTTGGCCGAAGCTGGTTTATATGCCTACAATCACAACTTAGATTCTAGTGAAGAATATTATAAAAAAGTAATTTCTACCCGTGGCTATGAAGACCGCTTAGAAACTATTGATAATGTAAGAAAAACCAATGTAACGGTTTGCTCTGGCGGCATTATTGGTATGGGTGAAAATATTGAAGATAGAGCGGGCATGTTAGTCGCTCTAGCGACATTGAATCCCCAACCAGAATCAGTTCCAATCAATGCTTTAGTTGCTGTTGAAGGAACCCCTCTTGAAGACCAAAAACCAGTATCTATTTGGGATATGGTGCGTATGGTTGCTACTGCTAGAATTGTGATGCCAGAAACTCAAGTGCGATTAAGTGCTGGACGAACTGAAATGTCTCGTGAAGGTCAAGCCATGTGTTTCTTTGCAGGTGCTAACTCTATTTTTGCTGGTGATAAACTATTAACCACACCTAATCCAGATGTAGGTGAGGATATGGAAATGTTTAAACTATTAGGTTTAAATCCGCAAAAACCATTCGTCAAAAAAACGCAACCAGAAACGATTGAGGCCACTGATTCTCAATATCAAACGCTAGGTGAAAAACCAAAATGGACACGTCCTAATCACAAAATTGAGCGTAATGAAGAGGCCAAACAAAAAGCTAAAATTTTGAAATAAATGAATATAATGGTTGCTATAATTTTTATAGTTCTTGGCCTATTGATAAAATATGGCAAACTCTATATGCTTATTGCAGGTTATCATACCATGTCTAAAGAAGAACAGAAAAAAGTAGACATTCGAGGTATTGCCAGTGTGTTTAGAAATGGGATGTTTGGAATGGCTGCATTACTGCTTTTAGGTTCTGCGTTGTCTCTATGGCTTGCAGATGATCGTATAGAATTATATCTATTTTTTCTATCCATTGCCATTGGGCTTCCTTATATACTGATCGTCTCAAACTCGAATAAATATAAAATCAAGAACGATTAATAATGCATACGTATTATTTTTTCTTCGGAAATTAACCCCTTCCAAAAACCGTCATCTTGATTGAAACGTATACATTTTAGTAAACAATTAATTTCATTTGGTAACGTTTGCTTAACTTTGAAATCTAAATTTTTCCTCTTTTGAAACTCAATCTTCAGGATATTCCTCGTGTTAAAAACATTAGTAAAGAGGACTTTATACAGGATTACTTTAAACCACAAAAACCTGTGGTGATTGAGCAGGGTATAACAAACTGGCCTGCATATAATAAATGGAGTTTAGACTACATTAAAGATGTTGCGGGAGATCTTACCGTACCTTTGTATGATGACCGTCCTGTAGATTACAAAGATGGCTTTAATGAGCCTCATGCGACAATGAAAATGAGTGCGTACGTTACCTTACTCCAATCTGAGCCCACAAAATACCGTATTTTTCTTTGGAATCTCTTAAAGGAAATCCCGCAATTACAAAAAGATTATACGTTTCCTGATTTTGGTTTAAAATTAATGAAGCGTCTTCCCATGTTATTTTTTGGAGGTAAAAACTCCCATACATTCATGCATTATGATATTGACTTAGCCAATATCTTTCATTTCCACTTTGAAGGCAAAAAAGAATGCATTTTATTTGACCAGAAACAAAACGAGTATTTATATAAGATTCCGCATTCATTAATTACTCGAGAGGATATTGATTTTTCAAATCCAGATTTCAAAAAATGGCCTGCACTCCAACATGCAAAAGGCTGGCAATGTGAATTAAATCATGGCGAAGTATTATACATGCCAGAAGGCTATTGGCATTATATGAAATACCTAACTCCAGGGTTTTCAATGAGTTTACGTGCTATTGCGAGACGTCCCAAAAACTTTGGCCAGGCCATATATAATCTTGTCATTATGCGCAATTATGATAATCTCATGAGACGTATAAAAGGACAAACCTGGATTGATTGGAAAAACGAACAGGCTATTTCTCGTACCCATAAGAGTTTTAAATAAAAACACTTGAGTATTAAAAAGTTGTAATATATTTGCATATTCAAATTAAAAAAGAGCCGTGACTGGCGGTCGATAAAACACTTAAATTGAAAATTTAAAAAAATGAAAAACATACTATTAATTTTAGCGCTAGTCTCTGTTTCATTGTTAAACGCGCAAGCATTTACAGGTAAAGGAGATCAAAAATTTCAAGTTGGAGCAAACATCCAAGATGAAGCAACAGGAATCAATGTGACTTATGATTATGGTTTAGGAGAAAATATTTCAGTAGGAATCTCTTCAAGTTATGCCTTAGGAATTGATGACAGATTAGATGCCGATTTTGGCGATCGTTTTGACTTAAGAGGACGATTTAGTGCTAACCTAGGTAATGTATTGAATATTGATGATAATTTTGATTTATATCCTGGTCTAAACATAAGTCTAAAGAATTTTGGTGGTCATTTAGGTGCACGTTATTTCTTTTCTGAAGGTTTTGGCGTATTTACAGAAGCTACTTTTCCATTAGCAAAATACAGCAATGACAAGTCAGATGCTGGCTATTACATTCACAATCAGTTCGCTTTAAATATTGGAGCTGTATTTAATTTATAAGTTACAAGTTAAAACATAGAATCAAAAAGCATCTTAAATTAAGATGCTTTTTTTATGGAATTAACTCTCGTATTTTATCATACACCAAATGGCTTTCCCAACCTCTGTAAAAAAGGTAATCTGCTAATTTTTTTCGTTTCTTTTGAGCATTCGTTTCTCTAATGGTCTCTGCTTTTTTTTCTGCTAAAGCGTGAAACGTATTGTAATAATCCACATCACTAATTTCTTTGAGCGCAATGGTTATTATGGTTTTACTAATATCTCGTCGTTTGAGTTCTATCTGGATGCGCTGTTTGCCCCATTTTTTTATTCTAAACTTCCCTCGTGTATAAGCCTGAGCAAAACGCTCTTCATTCAAGAAATTATGTTGTAATAAGTGTACAATAATCTTGTCTCTCGCCTCAGGAATCATTTTCATATCATATAATTTCTGGGTGACCTCTTTATGACAACGCTCTTGATAGGCGCAATAATGCTCTAGCTTTTTTTGCGCTTCATCGACGGTATATGTTTTTTGTAGATTCATAGGGCAAATATATAACGTTTTGTTAATAAAAGTCATACCTTAACTGATTCAGTAGTACGTATATTTGCGTAATTTTGTGCGCGTATATTGTTAGCATATATATTACAATTAATTCATCCTTATGAAAAAGAATTACGCCCTCGTTTTAATTGCATTTTTGTGTGCAGTATGGTCTGGTTATGGGCAAGTGACATTTGCTAAACAAAGTTTTGAAACTTCAGGAGACACATGGACTCCTTTAACTTTTTCGACTCCTCCTTGTACAAATGGAGATGATCGATGGGATTACTCGACTACGTTAAGTGCAATAAACCCCAGTGATGGTCCTCAATTTTGGGGAATTACAGATTTAAACGGGAATTGTGGTGGTAACGATTTTGAAACTATATCCTTACCAAATTTTGATACATCGGCATACATAAGCAAAACAATTTCGTTTGATTATAATATTATCGGATTTGACAATGGGGATGATATCCTTTATGAAGTGTTTTTTGATAATTTAAGCCAAGGTGATGTGCTTTTGGTTGATGGAACTGATAATTTTACGACTAGTGGATGGCTAACAGAAACTATAACTATTCCTGATGCGACAATTGATGTTAGAATTGTTTTATCTGCAAAACAAAATGGCCCTGACTTTGGAGCTTTTGATAATATTATTTTAGAAGGAACGACTGCCACTCCATCTCCCAACATCACAGCCACACCAACAACTATTAATAATTTAGACTATGCTTTTGGTTCTGGCCCATCCGCTTCACAAAGTTTTGATGTTACTGGAGACCTATTAGTTGCTGGAACAACAACAACAGTAACTTCTAATTCTACAGATTTTGAAGTATCACTTACCGCTGTTGGTGGTTATGCTAATGCTGTAAACATACCTGCTGCAACACTAAATGGTACAACTACAATTTATACTAGATTAGTAGCTGGTCTTACTGAAAACACTTACAGTAATTCGATTTCAATCACCAATACCACACCAGGACTATCTAGTACACCAACCATAAATGTGAGTGGTGAAGTGACACAAGCACTTTGTGTCGCCCCTTCAGGACAGCCAACAGGTTTAACATTAACAAACATTACTGGGTCATCAATTGATGGTTCTTTTACCGCAGCAACTGCTGATGAATATTTAATTATTGTAAGTACATCGGCTACTCTAAGTGGAAACCCTGTTGATGGAACTATATATACAAATGGAGACCCGTTAGGTGGAGGAACTGTCGTGCAAAGCTCTAACGCTACAATATTTATAGCTTCTGGATTATCACAAACAACTCAATATTATTTTTTCGTTTTTGCATATAACAATTCTCCTTGTGCAGGAGGTCCTGCTTACAATAGCACTAATCCTTTAACCGCTAATGCAACCACGATTACTGGACCTTGTGCTAGTGAATCTTTTGTTAACGTTAGTGATGATGGTACTTATAACACAAAAAACTGGACTGGTGATAATAGTATAGATTGGACTGCCACAGACTCAAGGTCTGATCAAGATTTGAATGGTGATGAAGCTATAATGCTAAGAACTGGCTCGTTAACTAACGATACTTCTTTTCCAGGAGGTTGTGGTATTATCACATTTGATTATGCTCGAATTTTCACAGGAAACTCTACATTACAAGTCTTTGTTGGAGGAACACAATATGGTGGAAATATAACAGTAAGTAATACTACCTCAAGCACCTTTACAGCAACCATAAACGTAACTGGAACCATAGATATCGAATTAAGAAATTCTGGAAATAGAACCCTTATTTCTAATTTATCTTGGACTTGCTATACGGGTACTCCGAACCCAGAACTTCAATTAGTTGATAATACAGCGTCAAATCAAAATTGTGGCTATACCATTGATTTTGGTAGCTTAGCTAGTGATGGAAGTTCTTCAAATTTAACTTTTGATATTGAAAATAATGGAACTGCAGATTTAAATATCTCGTCACTAAATTTAACTGCTGGAGATTTCACTATTGTTTCTCCAACAGCGCCATTGACTTTAACTGCTGGGAATTCTCAAACTATAACAGTACAGTTTACACCAACTTCTGATATCATATTGACAAGCGTTTTAATAATCAATAATAATGATATTGACGAAGGTTCATGTATTGTCAATTTAACAGGAGAGGGGTTTACGCCTAGTCCTAATATCATAGTTAGAGGAGTGACAGGTAGTAATCCAACTATTGCGAATGGTAGTACATCAACACTAGGATTTAACAATACATTATACGCACAACAAACTATTAATGCAACACAACAAACAAAGTCCTTTAGGGTTGGAAATGAAGGAGGAACAGCAGATTTAACAGTCTCTAATATAACACTCACTGGAGATACAGCAGACTTTTTTGTGACTTCAAGTTTTACAAACCCTTTTGCAGCTGAAACTTCACAAGATTTCACAATTACTTTTCAACCTACCACATTATCTGGATTTAGAAGTGTTACGGTGTCTATAGCTAACTCTGATCCCAATAAAAATCCCTACACATTTGTTGTGGGAGGAACAGCAAATTGTCCATCAGTAAGTGGAACATTATCTCCTATTGAGGGTCCTGCAGGTACAACGGTGACAATCCTTTCTCCTGGAAATGATTTAACAGGAGCCACTGCCACTTTAAATGGTGTTGCCCTTACAACAATCTCAGATACAACTGCAGAGCTTGTTGTAAGACTGCCTAATACAATTACTGTAGGTGGACCATTGAGTGTTCAGCTTACTACCAGTTGTGTTTTCAGTAATACATTCACGCTTTTAAATGACACTATTTCTGGTTGTGAAACAAGCACTAGTGCAACAGTGTCAGACTTATTTATTAGTGAAGTCACTGATTCTCCTTCGGGCAGTTTAACTTATGTTGAATTATATAATGCTACTGGAGCAACAATCAATTTTGCAACGACCAATTACAGTATAGTACTCTACAACAATGGAAATAGAACGGCACCAAAAACACTAGTCTTGGACTCAGGCTCTGTTACTAATAATAGTACCTATGTCATAGCAATGGGCGTATTACCAGCATCTTCTCAGTGCGCTGTTGCAGGTGGCGATGGTAGTTTAGCTCAAATAGAACAATCACTAGTAGGCGCAAGTATTAACTTCTTTAGGGAGGTTTCTGGAGTAGATAACCCAAATCTGGGACATGATTTTATTAGTTTAAACTCACCAGCTGCTATTACTGGTGCTAATCCTAATGGAATCGTTGATGCTTGGGGAACTTCTGGAGATGAAACATGGGCCACTGGTTTAGGATTGAATAATAAAGGTGCTAATTTCCAAAGAGATACCTCTTCAATAATACCAAACCCAGATCCGAATTTTATAGCTACAGCATGGATAATAACAGATTGGAATGATACAGATTGTAGTGATGTTGATTATTCTACGATGGGAGCTTATGACTTCTCTACGGGTGTAGCACCAACAGTTACTTTACAACCCATTGATCCAACTTTTGCATGTAACTTCTCAGCAAGTTTAACGATAGCGGGAATAGAAGGCTTTGACGAACCAACAGATACTCAAGATTTAGAATACAGATGGTTTTTTAATGCACCTGGATCAAATACTTGGGATGAAATCTTAACATCTAATACAAGTTACACTGGTCAACAATCTGTAACTTTAAATATATTAGATACGTCTAACTTCAATGACTATCAATATTACTGTCAAGTGCGTGAAGATAATATTACTTGCTATATTGCAACTAACGCTGTTCTTTTAGATATCCGTAAATCTGTTTGGGATGGCACTAATTGGTCTTCTCCACCTGCTATTGATAGCATTGTGTTTATTGATGGTGATTATGACACCAGTGTTGGTGGACCAAATAACGAGACGAGCTTTGAAGCCTGTCAATTAATTGTTAATACAGGACATACTTTAAGCATAGAAAATAATACGTTTGTTAGAGTTCAAAATAATCTAACGGTTAATGGAAATATCATCATTAAAACAGACGGCTCTTTTGTACAAGTTGATGACTTAGCCATCGTTGATGGAGATGTTTTGACTGATAAAACAAAAATAACTGTTGAAAAAGAAACCGCATTTTTAAATACTTATCAAGAATATACGTATTGGTCATCTCCCGTTTCTGGAGAGACTATTGAAGACGGTTTAAACGAAGCTTCTGCTGTAAGACGCTTTTGGTTTAATGCCCAAAACTATTTAGACGAAACCCAAGAAACGAATAACGATGACGCTACATTAGATGGACAAGATGACATAGATGATGATGCTAATGATTGGACACCTGCTGCTGCTGCTAGCACAATGCTTGCTGGTGTGGGATACGCTTCCACACTTAAATCATTCCTGTTTACTTTTCCAGCAAGATATAAGTATGACTTCCAAGGACCATTCAACAATGGTATCATTACTGTTCCTATTTACAGGAATGATGTTGAAACTATGGACAACAACTGGAATTTTATTGGTAACCCCTACCCTTCTGCAATAGATGCCGATTTGTTTTTAACGGCTAACACAAGTATAGATCAAACAGTAGGTTCTACCAGTGGTGCTATTTTCTTTTGGTCGCACAAAACTAATGCTGATGGCACTACCAATGGTAATGAAAACTTAAACTACTCACAAAGTGATTATGCTATTATAAACGGATCTGGGCAAACTATGGGTGGAGATCTACTTATGCCAACAAGACATATCCCTTCAGGACAAGGATTCTTTGTATCTATGGATGATGGCTCTAGTTCAACTTTGGTAGGTGGCACCGGCACCATTAGAACAACAGATGTAATTTTCAATAATAGCATGAGAGTTACTGGAAATAACGACCAATTCTTTAGAAACAATAGTGCTAATCAAGACAACAAAATTTGGTTAAACTTAACGTCTGATAATGGTGTGTTTAATCAAATTCTAGTCGCTTACATAGATGGCGCGACAGATGGTAATGATGGTATGTATTTTGATGCCTCTAAAAACCTTTCAACAAACGCTAACTCAATAATTTATTCTATAATTGAAAATAGTACTCCTACAAAATTTGCAATTCAAGGTAAAGAACCAAACAGTTTAGACACTGAGGAAATTATACCTATTGGCTTTTACACTTCAATTGATGACGCCACATTATATACTTTCTCTATTTATCAATTAGAAGGTGAATTCATGACGACTAACACCGTTTATCTTAAAGATATGCTTATGAATATCACTCATAACTTAAGCTCAAATGATTATACATTTACTTCGGAAACTGGAGAATTCAACGACCGTTTTGAAATTGTTTTTCAACCCGAATCACTTTCAATAAACGAGAACGAGGTATCTCCTAACGATTTAACCATTATAGAACTAAGTAATGGAGATGTGAAATTTTCCGTAGGGAAGAATATGACTATCAATGCTGTTGAAATCCTAGATATTTTAGGGAGAACGATCTACAAACTAAGAGGTCAAAATAATACTGAAACGTATAATTTATCGCAATTAAGTAAGGCTGCTTATATCGCTAGAGTAAGGCTATCTAACGGACAAACGATTACTAAAAAGGCTGTAAAAACAAATTAAAACAGATACTATGTTTTAAAAAAAAAGAGGTTTTGGTCGACACTAAAACCTCTTTTTTTATAGACTATATCTAAGAGAAATAATTAAATTTCTTCCTGGCGCTGCAATACCAGAAGAATAGGTTTTATACCGTTGATCTGTCATATTCTCTAAAGAAGCTGTTATTGTTAGCACTTTAGAGTAGCGATACCTAGTTCTCAAATTTAACGTGTACCATGAAGGCGAATAAGGATTTCCATTAGCATCTAAAGCATATATAAAATCTTTAGATTGCTCTGAAGGAGCTAGTTTATTGAATGATAATTCATTGTTGTACTCTGCAAAAGCATCTATTAAAAATCTACCAGATTCCCATGTAATATGTGTGTTTCCAAAATTTGGAGCTATATGTCGCACTGGAACCTCAACACCATCATCTTCCTCAGTACCTCCTATAATATTATATTGTGATGTCAATCTTAGTTTATCAGAAATATTTAATTTCATTCCTACTTCAAATCCATAAATCCACTCTTTAGAAGCATTTTGAATCGCTTGTATATTGCTCAATTCTCCGTCATATAAAATTTGAGATTCTCCATTTAAAGTATAATTTCTTCTTATGAGAGCGTTATCCAGAAACGTATAATACGTTGCCATATCTAAAACGAATATATTGTCAAAATTAAGCTTTAGACCTAATTCAACTCCATAAGCATACTCTGGTTTTAAATTTTGATTTGGTACAACAACAGAACCTGGTTCAGAGTCAAACACCTTACCGATATCATCTATATTTGGAGCTCTAAATGCCGTAGATGCATTTAATTTCCATTGTATCATCTCACTAGGAATCCAACTTATACCAGCAGTCCCTGTTAACGCTCCTGCATCAAGTTTTGCTGAATTAAAAGGGAGGTTTAAAAACTCATTATTCTCACTAAAATCGGCATTAGCAACCACATGATTATAGCGTAAACCCGATTGAAACACAAACGTGGTATTTGGTTTGTATTTAAAACTCGCATAAGCCGCTAAAGATTGCCAATTAGAACCATTTGGGTATCTCGATACTGTTGGACTCGCCGTATTTGTAACGATATCGACCTCTTCTCCAGTTGAGTTTATATGATTATAAACATACTCCAAGCCATAAAACAGTTTACTCTTTTCATTCAAGCCTTTTTCGAAATCAACATTAAGAGAATACGCATCTACTGCTTCTTCCCTTACATTTCTAATGCTTGATTGAAAATCTCGATCGAATCTACCTTCTTGAAAATTTTGATATGCAGCTGTTGCTTGAATTTTATCATACAAGTTTGAACTACTACTTAATTTGGTCACTTGAAGATTACCCATAAACCAACGTTGCGGTCCATAATCCCACTCTGCAGAACGTAATTGATCATCGCGATACCTCAGCAACCTATCATATCTTGGATAGCTAGATGTTGTTGTATAATACAGTCCTAAATCAAAACTTAAATCTTCCTTTGGTTCGTACCTAACTTTTTGTAAAACATTGATTTGATCGTATCCTGTCGGCGTTTGAATGCGAGGGTTTTCATTTTGAACGATAACGTCTTCACCATTGATGGTTTCAACATATTCTGTTCTTAAGTAATCATCAGGCCCATGTTTTCCCATTCTAAGGTCATCAAAGTCTGTATAACTCAAACTGGTCAAAAAGGCCCATTTTTTTAACCCAAAATTTAAATCTAAATGTCCTGTTTTTTCTTTGTTAGCAGAAGCGTATCTAACCGCTGTATTAGCACTAAAAAACAAGGAATCTTTATATGATAATTGCGGTTTTTGGGTATAAAAACTCATGACACCACCAATGGCATCACTTCCATAAACTACTGAACCTGCTCCTAAAGTTATTTCTGTATTTTGAATTGTAAATGGATCAATAGAAATTACGTTTTGTGAGTTTCCGCCTCTAAATGTGGCATTATTCATTCTAACACCATCTACTGTAATTAACAATCGATTTGTAGAAAACCCTCTAATCATCGGACTTCCTCCTCCTAATTGACTTTTTTGAATATAGACATTACCTGTACTCTCCAAAAGGTCTGCGCTAGTTTGTGGGTTTTCAAATTCAATATCCTTTGTGCTAATATTAACTATAGTTTGCGGTATATCGCGTTTACTTTGCTCAAACTTAGATGCAGAAATAACAATTTGATTTAGACCTTCTATTTTAGACACCAAATACACCGTGAAATCAAGACCTGACTTTACAATCTTTATAGATGTCTTCTTGTATAATAAGTTTTGAAAATAGATAGTCTCATTAATATCAAAACGCTCTAATGAGGCTTTACCTTCTAAATTAGTTATAGCAAATTTATCTTTTTCGAAATTAAAAATAGTAACACCAACTATAGGTTTTTTTGTACCCTCTTCTAAAACTGTTACAGTTTGAGAATGGCCTATTATGAAAGAAAAAATAAATAAAACTGAAAGTCTTAACGTCATACATTTTAATTGAATATCTGATTGAAAATTTTTAGTGATTTTGGCTTTCTAAAACTGCCCAAATGTAATTCAAAATATAGCAATAGCATTGCTAGAAATGACTGTCTTTGTTTTGAGCTTAATTTAATACCATCCAAGGCATCAAAATTTGTGCCTAACAACTGTTTGAGAATTGTTAAATTTTCACCGGAAATACTGTAAACATCTTGTTTTTTAGATTCAAAAAGACCGTTATTTAAATTAAAATACCTCTGATTTGTATCTGAAATATCTGGATAAAACCCTAAATGCTTAGTTAGGTTTAGCAGAAAGAGCAAGTGGAAATTTGAAAATTCATCTTTGGTATCTAGCCATCTCAATGTCGTTTCTAAATAATGATAGAGCGGTTGGTTTTCTTCTTCTTCTCTTAGTACCGAAGACAGCACCTCTGAAAGAAACATCACTATAGAACCCTTAAATAAATTAGTATGTAGTGTGGTGTAATTATAATCTAAGCGAACATCTTTAATGTATTGTAAAGATTGAGTTTGCCTATAATTTTCTTCTATCTCAAGTTGAGATAATAACTGATAATATGCGGCTTTCGAACTACCTTTCTTGGTATTTAAAACCCCTCTAAGTAAGTAGCTAACAACACCTCGATGCCGTGTAAAGCATTTTACTATAAGGTCATTGTCTCTATATTTAAGTTTAGAGAGCACAATAACTTTTGATTTATTAAGCATATTGGGAGTTGGTTATCTAACAATCAGTAATTTTAAAACTTTCGTCTCAAACGAATCTAAATCTGATATTAAAAACAAATATACTCCAGAAGCCACGACATTTCCTCTTAAATTCTTACCATTCCAGATTCCTGTACCACCATCAATAGCAAAATTATAATTTTGCCTTGAGGATCTTTGATTGACTCTAGATTGAGCTTCGGCAACAAGGTTTCCTGCGATGTCAGTAATTTTTACATTTACATTTTCGGTAAGTCCAGATACTTTGACACCATTATTAATATTATTTAAGTCGTCAAAACCTAAAATATCATATTCTGGCCGTACCGGGTTTGGATAAACGTAGGCTTCCTCTAGTGTTTCTTGCGGCTTTGTCCCTCCAGATGAAAAAGACACCAAACCTCTATCTGTAGCGATATAAACCCTACCAGATTCTGAATCTATAGAAATATCAGATATTGCATTAGAGGGTAATGGAGAGTTATCTGTAGTAAACTGATATATGGTTTCTTGCCCATCTGCAGAGAAATAAAATATTCCAGAATCTAAAGTTCCAACCCATTTATTATCTGATCCATCTACTTTAATATCTGTAATAAATTGATTAGAGAGTAGCTCCGTTGGTATACCATCTTCTAAAATCACTATTTCATTCACGCTAGGATCTGGATCATTAATAAAGTTAGAAGTATTAAATAATACTCTTAATCCTTTATTTGTGCCGATCCAGAGTTGATTTCTGCTATCTAAAGCAATTGCTCTGACCTGAGCAGATGGCATATTTTGTTCTTCGGAAAACACATTACTAATTTGTTCTGTTTCAGTGTTATACCCTATAACTCCATTTTTATAAGATGCTAACCATTTCATACCTCCATTGCCCACTTCTAAATCAGCAAAACCTTGCTCTCCTGTTCGCGCATTAGGTATTAATTCTGAGAAACTATAGCCTTCCCATTGATTTGTAGCTGGGTCATAAGACTTCAAAGCTCTATCTGCTTTTGAAGTTAGTGTCCACATTAGACCTGTTCTATCAAATTTGGAAGCGGTCTGACGAATACTTACAAAATTTGGATTATTAGGTAATACTAAAGATTCTAAGCCACTGTTGTCTTGACCATATAACACAGTTGCTTCATTATTATTCATTTCTAAAATTCCAAATTGAAAAGAACTTATAAATACTTGACTTGGATTAAATGGATTAATGGCAATATCCACTAAATTTTTTGCAGTGAGCAAGCTGTCATAAGGAATATTCTTCCACTCAGAATCCCTCAAAATACTTATACCTCTAGAGTTCAGCGGACCGGGATTAAATGATACGGTGTACTCACCATAAGTTAACCATAACTCACTATTTCCAGTTTGGATTTTAAATGCAGCATTACTTGTTGGTCCATCTGGCAATATGACGTCATATATTTGTGAATTCTCGGGAGTTGTTTTCAAAACACCACTAGTGGTTGTTCCAATATAAATATTATCATTAGATATCGTTGCCGATGTGAAATCTGTGTCAAACTCCTCATTTGTAGATGCTGTTTGTATTTGATTAAAATTTTCATCATAAACAAAAACATCTTCTTTAAGAGTAACGACCAAATTTAAATTAATAGATCGTACATCCTCAGGTAATGTTGCATAAGTAAATAATGGGCTTAAATTATCACTCACAACTTCAGACAAAACTTTATTTTGAGCGACAGCATATAGTTTACTACCCACTTTTTGAATCGCAATAAAACTGCCACTAACAATTGTTGTCCACTGTTGAAAATCAATCAAATTAGGGTTTGTTACATCGGCTTTCCTTAGTCCATTTGAACTCGTTGCTACATACATAAAACCATTAAAAACTGCTGTTTGACTAATTGAAATTTGACTTCCTCCATCTCCAACAAAATAAGTGTCCCCAAACTGTAATTGACCTAAATCATATACAGAGATTCCATAATCTGTAGAGATATACAAAAGCCCCTCACTTTCATTAAAATGATTTATTTTTTTTAATACTGGAGAAATACTTTCTTTTTCAAGAATATCAACCACAGATAATATTTCACCATCATCAAAAACGACTTCTATTAAACCTGTTTCGTATCCCACTACTAATAAACCAAAATATTCGCTATATGAAATGGTAGAAATTGTTTCGCCTGAAAGCCCTTCAATAGTCGTTATTTTATTTATTTCATTTGAAAAAACGTCATAAGTAAAAATAGCATTTTCTGAGGCTGCAAAAATTTTATCATTCCCTCTAGAGACATCTTTAATTCCAAAATATGAAAAATAGCCTTCCCAAAGTGATGAGAAATCTTGAGAAACACCTTCAAAGGATATTAAAGCTAAAAGGATAAATGCTATTCTTTTAAACATATCAATTATTTTTTTGTCAAATATATTTATATCTAACGACTTTTTAACTACTTATAATATAAGTGGTACATATAAAAAAAGCTCTCAAATTAAATTTGAGAGCTTTTTTCTATAAAATATAAAGTATTAAACGACACCTTGAGCGAGCATTGCATCTGCTATTTTTACAAAACCAGCAACATTAGCTCCTTTTACATAATCAACATATCCATCATCTCTTGTGCCATATTCTACGCAAGAAGCATGAATGTCGTCCATTATTCTATTGAGTTTTTCATCAACTTCTTCTCTTGTCCAGCTTAATCTTAATGAGTTTTGACTCATTTCTAACCCAGACGTTGCAACACCTCCAGCATTAGATGCTTTTCCTGGAGCAAATAATACTTTAGCATTTTGCAAAGCTTGCATAGCCTCTGGTGTTGTAGGCATATTAGCCCCTTCTACAACAGCAATTACATTATTATTTATTAATTGTTTTGCTTCATCAGCGTTTAATTCATTTTGAGTTGCACAAGGCAGTGCTATGTCACAATTAACAGACCAAGGTCTTTCTCCTTCGAAGTATTCAACACCTTCAAATTTTTCTGAAACTTCTTTAATTCTTCCTCTTTCTACATTCTTAAGGTTCATTATAAAGTCTAATTTTTCAGAATGAATTCCATCCGGAGCATAAATATATCCACCAGAATCAGACATTGTAACTACTTTTCCACCTAAATGGATTACTTTTTCGCAAGCATACTGCGCTACGTTTCCTGATCCAGAGATAACAACGGTTTTTCCTTTAATAGAATCACCTCTAGTAGCCAACATATTCTTAGCAAAATAGACACAACCATAGCCTGTAGCTTCTGGTCTAATTAACGAGCCTCCATAACTGATACCTTTACCAGTTAAAATTCCTGTAAACTCATTCTGTAATCTTTTATATTGACCAAACATATACCCGATCTCACGACCACCTACTCCAATATCACCAGCGGGAACATCTGTATTGGCTCCTATATGTCTGAATAATTCTGACATAAATGACTGGCAGAAACGCATAACTTCATTATCGCTCTTTCCTTTTGGGTTAAAGTCGGCTCCTCCTTTTCCACCACCCATTGGTAATGTGGTTAACGAGTTTTTAAAAACTTGCTCAAATCCTAAAAATTTAAGAATACTTAAATTTACAGATGGATGAAAACGTAATCCTCCTTTGTAAGGTCCAATTGCAGAATTAAATTCTACCCTAAATCCCCTATTAACTTGAGTATTACCTTGATCATCTATCCAAGGCACTCTAAATATTATGGTACGTTCAGGCTCAACCATTCTCTCTAAGAGCATTTTCCCTTGATACTTGGGATTATCCTCAATAAAAGGAATAACTGTTTCAGCAACCTCGTGTACAGCTTGTAAAAATTCAGTCTCATGACTGTTTTTGTCTTCTACAAGTTTTAAAAAAGCTTCAATTTTATCTTTCATCTATTAAAGTATTAATAATCTATGTTGATTTTTGTAGTACAAAGATACATTATCTTTAAAATGTTCGTCTATTAATTTCAATATTCTCAGTGAAAACTTATTTGAGTGTTTATTTATCAAACTGTCGTTCTTCGGGTATTTTTTACATTTCATCTATTTAGTTGATAGTTCATCCACTTTTTATATATTTGCTAGGGAATAAGCCCTAAGAAAAATACCCATGACGCTTAATTTTAAACAATTAACTTTTATTTTCGTTTTTATACTAGGCATAAACAAATGTTACTCGCAACTTGGTTTTTCTAACGAGATTGGTGTCATTGCTGGTCCAGTTGCTTTTCAATCAGATTTTGGAGAGCGAAGTGATTTTGCTACTAACTCTGGAAATACTGGTATTGGTATTGGTGTTGTGCACTACATTAATTTTGCATACCGAGCAGATTGTAACTGTTATTCTACAGATACATTTTTTAACGACCATTTTAAATTACGTAATGAAATTTCTTGGAATAAAACAGAACTCAACCATTTTGGGCAATGGGCAGATGCCTCTCAAACTGGGGCTAATGCAGAACGTTTAAGAACACACTCTGGTACTGCACAAAATTTTGACATTGGTACTCAAATAGAATTCTTCCCTAAAAGCATTCGCTCATTCCAAGCCTTTGGCTATTCTTTTGCTCCTTTTGTAAGTTTAGGCGTGCATTTAACCGCCTCTAATCCAGATGTCGAAACAGTTTATAATGGCTCTACTAATATTGATGATTCTAATAATTTTTATCAACCTTGGGTAAATGCTACAGACCCAGATTTTAATACTGATTCTTTTTTATTCGATGGAAATCAAACCGCCTGGTCTGTAGTTGGAAGTATTGGCACACGGTATAAACTTACTGTGCTTTCAGATTTAATGATCGACCTAAGGTGGCAATATTATTTCAATGATAAAGTTGATGGATTAGACCACAACCTTGCCTCTAATAAAGCCAACGATTGGCTTGTTTGGCTCAACTTTGGATATATTTACTATCTTGATTAAAACACACCTATAAATAAGCAAAAGACCAAGTTATACTTAATTTTTTAGTATTATGATATGGCTTATTATCCAATAGCTTGTTTCAAATCTGAAATTAAGTCCTCTTCATCTTCAATACCAACACTCAATCTAATTAACGAATCCACAACACCTATTTTTTCTCTTTCTTCTTTAGGAATACTGGCATGCGTCATACTTGCGGGATGGCCAGCTAGAGACTCCACACCTCCAAGAGATTCTGCCAATGTGAAAACTTTAAGGTTTTCAATGATTTTAATCGCTTCGTTATAATTATTCCCTTTTGCAGTGAAGGATACCATCCCTCCAAAATCATTCATTTGCGCTTTTGCAATATCATGATTAGGGTGACTTTTAAATCCTGGCCAATACACCTTTTCAATTTTTGAATGATTTGCTAAATACTCTGCAACCGCTTTACCATTCTCGCAATGGCGTTGCATTCTAATGTGTAGAGTTTTAATTCCTCTCAAAGCCAAAAAACTATCTTGTGGGCCACATACTGCTCCACTTGCATTTTGAATAAAATACAACCGATCTGCTAAATCTTTGTCTTTAACAACTAGTGCTCCCATGACTAAATCACTATGGCCACCTAAATACTTTGTTGCTGAGTGCATTACTATATCTGCTCCTAAATCTAAAGGGCGTTGTAAATAGGGCGTTGCAAACGTATTATCTACCGCTAAAAGCACATTATACTTCTTCGCTATTGCTGCAGTTGTCTTAATATCAATGATATTCATCATTGGATTTGTAGGTGTTTCTACCCAAATCAACTTCGTATTGTCAGTGATATAGTTCTCAATATTTGAGGCTTTTTCCATACCTATAAAGTTAAACTTGATACCAAATTTCTCAAAAACACGAGTAAATAGTCTATACGTTCCACCATACAAATCATTAGTTGAAATAACCTCATCTCCTGGCTCTAATAGTTTTATAACCGCATCAATAGCAGCTAATCCAGAACCAAAAGCCAATCCAAATTCACCATTTTCTATACTAGCAAAAGATTTTTCTAAAGCATTCCTTGTTGGATTCGCACTTCTAGAATATACAAACCCTTTGTGACCACCTGGAGTAGATTGCGCAAAAGTTGATGTTTGATAAATTGGAGGCATAACACTACCATAAGCCAGATCTGGTTCTTGACCGCCATGTATTGTCTTTGTATTAAATTTCATAATCCTTTTCTATTATTTCTAAAACTACGTGACAATAAATGAACTCAAATAATTTCAAAATGTAAACGTTATTAACAAATCTAAGGTTTAATTCGTTGTATTCAAATCTATATAATACCTTTATGTACTGTCTAAAATAAACTCTGAATTTTGAAAAAAGCAAGTCTAATTATCTTACTCCTTATATTTCTTGTTTCTTGTGAAAAAAAAGTGAAAATTGATTTTTCACAAGAAATTATTGAAACATCAGAAGGAGCCGAAATAGCTCTTAATTTCCCTAAAGCAGAGGGTACTGAGGCTATAGTAAAAGGTATTAACCATACTCTCGAGAACTACATTACAAATCAAATAAATGTATCTAAAAATGATGATACAGATGGAAACTTATACGATGCTATCGCAAAATTTAACTACGAGTATAAAAGATTCAAAAATAATTTCCCGGAGTCGGCTCAGCAATGGGAAGTTTTCATAGATGGAGAAGTTACTTATCGCTCTCCCGAGATTATCAGTATTGCCATAACATCATATCTAGATACTGGTGGTGCTCATGGTAATACCAACGTAAGGTTTTTTAATTTTAATCCACAAACTGGTAATCAGTATACTAAAAAAGACCTGGTTAGCAATATGCAAGGACTTTCCGAAGTTATCGAAGAAAAGCTAAAAGAAGACATTAAAGCAGATAATAACCATCAACTTATTGAGGATGTATTCTTCGGAAAAGACTTTCAACTCCCAGAAACTTTAGGTTATAACGACGACGGCTTAACCGTACTATATAATCCTTATGAAATTGCATCGTATTCTCAAGGAATCGTAGAATTTACTATTCCATTTTTAGAAGTAAAGCAATTTTTAAAATTAAATTAATCTGCATCTTTTGACAATCTTTTAATGACTGGCCCAACAGTTAAACCTTGGCCTATAATTGAAAATACGACGATGATATAGGTAATTACCAAAAACAATTCTCGGTACATTTCTGGCGTTAAACTTAGTGCCAAAGCGATAGAAATACCACCTCTTAATCCTCCCCAAGTCATAATTAAATTAGTGTGCTTAACAAACTCTAATCGTTTATCAAAGAATTTAATGGGCAACCACAATGACACATATCTACTCAGTAAAACTAAAGGGATAGCAATTACTCCAGCCAATATATAATCAAATCTAAATGTAAGTACGAGCATTTCCATACCTATCATCACAAAAAGAACGGTATTGAGTAAAACATCAACTAGCTCCCAAAATTTATCTACATAAATTTCAGTAATATCTGACATAGAATTTTTTCTAACAGTATCATTACCTACAATTAACCCAGCAGTAACCATAGCCAATGGCGCAGATAAATGCCAGTGATGTGCCAGCAAACTTCCACCCATTACAGTCGCCATGGTAATGATAACCTCAACTTCATAATCATCTATAGATTTTAGAAGTTTATAGGTAATATATCCCAAAATGAGACCGAGTGCTACTCCTCCCAAAACTTCCTGCCCAAATAATTTAGCGATTTCATTTAACTCAATTGCTGCATCAGGCTTTGCTGCAATTGCAAAAATGGTTAAGAATACAACGACACCAACACCATCATTAAATAAGGATTCTCCTACAATTTTAGTCTCCAGTTTTTTAGGAGCTCCTGCTTTTTTTAAAATTCCTAAAACTGCAATTGGATCGGTTGGAGAAATTAGTGCTCCAAATAATAGACAATATATAAAGGCCACATCAAGCCCTAGTATTTGCAAGACATAAAAGGTTAAAATTCCTACTAAAAAAGTAGAGACTAATACACCTAGAGTTGCAAAGACAAATACAGGCCATCGCTGGATTTTAAGTTGATTGAAATTAGTATGTAAAGCGCCTGCAAACAATAGAAAACTCAACATAATATCTAACAAAACAGTCTTGAAATCAATTTGCGAAATGAGTGCCTTTTCTCGAAGTAATAAGGTATCATCAAATTGACCGATTGCGACTATTATAATTGTAAATACAATAGTAATGAGCATTAAGCCTATAGTTATTGGTAATTTCAAAAACTTCACGTTGATATAGCCAAAAAGTGCCGATAGTACAATTAATACAGATGCAATTGCATAATAATCCATAGGTATCTAAATTTTCAATAAAAGTAAGTAATTTTACTTTGAAATCTATTTACTTTGCAATTCAAAAGCCAACTTATGAATACATTTTTTCATCTTAAAAGCTGTAGTACTTGTAGTCGCATTATTAAAGACTTAAACTTACCACGTCATGTGATTATGCATGAGATTAAATCAGAACAAATTAGTGAGAAACAACTCCATAATTTAAAAGATTTAGCTGGAAGTTATGAAGCCTTATTTTCTAAACGCGCACAATTGTATAAATCTGAAGGCCTAAAAGATAAAACCCTTACTGAGGATGACTTTAAATACTACCTTTTGAAACATTATACCTTTTTAAAACGTCCAGTACTAGTATATAAAAACCAAATCTTTATCGGTAATAGTGCTAAAACAGTAGAAGCAGCTAAAGCTTTTATTCAAACTAATGAATAGTAGAACGTTTGCTTTAGTTGCGCTCTTTTTGGTGCAACTTCTCTATGGTTTAAATTACACGTTTGCCAAAACCGTTATGAATGAGAACTTCATAAAACCTTTTGGATTTGTACTTCTTAGGGTTGTTGGAGCAACGGTACTGTTTTGGTTAATGGGATTTGTCTTTAAAAGTGAAAAAATAGAGCGAAAAGATTTCATCACTATCTTTTTTGCTGCTGTTTTTGGTGTTGGTATAAACATGCTCCTCTTTTTAAAAGGCTTAGAATTTACATCTCCAATTCATGCGTCTGTAATCATGACAATTATACCAGTTATCATCATGATATTGTCTATTTTTTTCTTAGGCGAAAAGCTGACTAAACTAAAAATAGGAGGTATTGTTTTAGCATTTTGTGGAGGTATTTTATTAACTGCTTTAGGCAAATCTGACCGCTTAGGAGACAACGTTGCATTGGGTAATATGTTTATATTTATCAATGCTATTTCCTATAGTATTTATGTCATAATTATTAAAAGATTAACCGCCAAATACCATCCCTTTTCTTTTATTAAGTGGCTCTTTTTATTCGGACTAATTTTAGTGCTTCCTTTTGGGTATACTGAAATTACAGAGGTCGACTGGAATAGCTTTTCACCATACATTTGGTTTTCGGTATTATTTGTAGTTATTGGAGCAACTTTTGGAACATACTTTTTAAACCCGTTAGCCTTAAAATCTCTCAAAGCGTCAACAGTAGGTGTGTTTATTTATCTACAGCCAGTTATTGCAGGCCTTTTTGCAATTATTATGGGAGCAGATAATATTGATTCCATTAAAATTATGGCCATGTGCTTAATTTTTTCTGGTGTTTATTTAGTAACAAAAAAACCTAAAGTATCAAACACGATCAATTAGCTTCAACCCTTTTGAAGTTCATTTGATATTAGATCTTGAGGCTTTTTTCCAGATTGACGTGTGTCTTCTTTTGTAAGGGTTTGAAAATTTGGTGACTTCGGAAATTTTAAAACTAGACTTTTAAGCTGGTCTGGTAAAACCGTTAGACTTCTCGTTTTTAAATTCATCCAAGCACCCAAAATATCACAAGTGGCAACATGACTTCCTTTTTGATTGTAGAAATTATGTTCAAATTTGAAGAACATCCCGTCCTCGCTCAATCCTGAAACTGCCAATGTAACGGTTAACGTTTGACCTAGAAACGATTCTTTGAAATAATGAATTTGCTCAGAAAATACCACAGGACCAATACCATGTTCTATAAGTTTTTTCATCGAGAACCCATGTTCATTCAAAAACCCTACTCGTGTGTGACTCATAAAATTTAAATATGCAGAATTAGCCAAATGACCATTTGCATCAACATCACTCCATCTTATTTCAAAATCTTTTTTATACATCGCTTAAATTTAAGTCTGCAAAGTTATTGATTTTTATAAAGCCTAACGAAGCGCTTTATAACTTTATGATTTTCGTTACCTTTGCGCAACTTTAAAATGCGCTCATGATACAATCAATGACAGGTTATGGTAAGTCTGTACTGCAGCTTCCGACGAAAAAAATATCTATAGAAGTCAAATCTCTAAACAGTAAAAATTTAGATCTAAATACACGCATGCCTTCCATGTATCGTGAAAAAGAACTGGCAATTAGAAAACTTATTGCATCTAAATTGGTGAGGGGTAAAATAGATTTTTCACTTTACATAGAAATTACTGGCGAGGAAATCTCAACACAAATCAATAAGACTGTAGTTAAACAATACATTAAACAATTAAAAGACGTTATTAACACAGGAGAAGAGACTGAATATCTTAAAATGGCCATTCGCATGCCAGATGCCTTAACTACTGAACGTGAAGAGATTGATGAAAATGAATGGAGCGAAATTGCAGCGATAATAGATAGTAGTTTAGAAAAAATCCAACAATATAGATTAGATGAAGGTCAAATGATGGAGGACGATTTTATAGGTCGTGTAAACATTATCTCTAGTCTTTTAGATGCTGTCATTGCTATGGATCCAGATCGTATTGATGGTGTTCGTGAGCGCTTAACTAAGGGTGTTGCTGACATAAAAGAAAAAGTTGACGAAAATCGTTTTGAACAAGAACTGGTTTACTACATAGAAAAATTTGACATCACAGAAGAGAAAGTAAGGCTAAAAAACCATTTAGAATATTTTCAAAAGGCTTTAAAATCTGATGATTCTAACGGAAAAAAACTAGGGTTTATTTCTCAAGAAATGGGACGAGAAATCAATACTATTGGTTCAAAGTCAAATCATGCACCCATGCAAAAATTAGTAGTGCAAATGAAAGATGAGCTAGAGAAAATTAAGGAGCAATTATTGAATGTGCTGTAATTTCAGAACCTATTAAAGTAAACATGTGTCAGAAATAAAAAACAAAAACAGAGGTAAATTAATAGTCTTTTCAGCACCTTCAGGTTCTGGAAAAACAACTATTGTAAGACATTTACTAAAACAAAAAGAACTTAATCTTGAGTTTTCAATTTCTGCAACTTCGAGAGAAAAACGGGGAAATGAAGTTCATGGAAAAGATTATTATTTTTTAGATATTAAGGATTTTAAAAACAGAATCAAAAATGATGAGTTTTTAGAATGGGAAGAAGTCTATCGTGATAATTTTTACGGCACTTTAAAAACTGAAATTGAGCGTATTTGGGGTAAAGGAAAAAACGTCATTTTTGATATCGATGTTTCTGGAGGTTTACGTATAAAAAAGAAATTTCCAAATGAAACTATCGCTATTTTTATTAAACCACCAGATCTTAACGAACTTATTATAAGACTTAAGGAACGAGGTGAAGAAAGCGAAGATAAAATTAATATGCGAGTTGCAAAAGCGCCAGCAGAACTAGCTACTGCGCCTTTATTTGACAAAATTGTGCTTAACAAAGATTTAGATAAAGCACTCGATGATGCTTACACCTTAGTTTCTAATTTTATTGCCGAATAAATTATGAAGATTGGTTTGTATTTTGGGACTTTTAATCCGATTCATATTGGACATTTAACGATTGCAAATCATCTTGCTGAGTATAGTGATTTAGACAAAATCTGGTTTGTTGTAACTCCGCATAGTCCGTTTAAAAAGAAAAGTTCGTTGTTGGATAATCGTCAGCGATTTGAAATGGTCTATCGCGCAACAGAAGACTATGAAAAATTAGAGCCTAGCGATATTGAGTTTGATTTACCTCAGCCAAATTATACTATAAACACGTTAACATATCTTCAGGAAAAACACCCTAACCATGAGTTTTCATTGATTATGGGTGAGGATAACTTGAAAAATTTCCATAAGTGGAAAAACCATGAACTTATCTTAGAGCATTATAACATTTATGTCTATCCAAGAATTTCTGGAGGAAAAATAGAAACACAATTTGAAAATCATGATAAGATTCATAAAGTAAATGCACCTATTATGGAATTATCATCAACATTTATTCGCAAATCTATCAAAGAACGTAAAAACGTAAGACCAATGCTCCCAGAACATGTTTGGGAATACCTAGATGAAATGAATTTTTACAGATAGTATGTCATATTTTAAAAAAACGTTGTGCTCACAAATTGCATAAAATCATAAACTATAGTAAAGTAAAAACACTTCTACTTTTATTATCTAATTTTATAAGCTTATGTGAATATGACACTGATTATAGGCCTTTTTCTTGTTTCCCTTTAGATATTCAAAGTTATAAGCTGTATAAATCTTAATAAATGAGAAAGCACTAAATTTACTATTTCATTACTAATAGTAGTCACTTATATACCTACGGGTTACTTTAAAAATTATCCAGATTCTTTATATTGGTTCATCTTTTTAGTTGTAATAATTATATCATTTAGTCTAAAATCAAAACTAGTTAGAGAAGAGTTCAAAATGATATTTAACCTTAAGTAATAAGAATAAAGTGATAAACGTATTCTATTATTCACTCGTATTAGCGAACATCTCAGTCATTTTTTAAAAATGATAAAAAGCATTTTCTAAATGCTCTAAACTCATTCCTTTTTTATTTAATACAATAGCGATAATATCAAAGCGTACTTCAATTTCCATTTCATTATCATTAACGAAAAAATCTACTGCCTTAATTATGCGTTGCATTTGTTTTGGTTTTAAGAACTCTTGCGGATCCCCAAAACTGGCGCTAGTCCTCGTTTTTACTTCAACAATTGCTAATATGTTTTCCTTTTTTGCAATGATATCAACTTCTGCCTTTTGATAGGTATAGTTTCTAATAATAATTTCATAGCCTTTTTTTAGCAAGAAATCTGTGGCTAATTCTTCTCCCTTTTTTCCTAACTCATTGTGTTGTGCCATAATTAAGGATTCAGTTGATCGTCTTAAATTGGCAGTCGTAAATATTACGGATTTCTATAAAAGACAGATTAGTGTGATATGCACTCCTCCTAAATATAGGCAATTAGTTTCTATTGATCTAAAACTGAAAAATCACACTATTAAAAACTAAAAGAAGATGTTTAAAAAAATGTTAAGAGCATTCAAAACGCATACTAATTTTCAATTAAACTGTAACTTTAAAGTTCATCAAAAGTATGCTATAAATGGTTAGTCAAATTAAATGTCCCAATTGTGGAATTTATAATACGAACGTAGATTATTGCACCAATTGTAATACCCTTTTATCCTCTAAATTGAGACGTGAGTTACAATTTGCAGCACAAGAAAAAGTACGTAAAGAAAAAAGGAATCTTGAAGAAGAAAAGGCGGTGTCTTGGATTGAAAGATTTAGTAAACATCGTTTTTTAATCGTTCGCGTTTTAGCTAAAACTGTTCGCTCTATTTGGTTGGCCTTTGTCGCAGTGGGTGTGTTTATCGCTTGGCTTGTTTCAGCAATTGCAGCATGAAAATTCTTAAAAACTCAATAGTCTTAGCTTTATGCCTCGCCGCACTTTTAGTGTATTTAGCAAGTTGGCTACCTATTAAATTACCATCTTGGGTGGTGTTTTATCTCAACGACTTACTGTGCATGCCCATTGTACTTAGTGTTTGCCTCGCAATGGTAAGACTCTATAAAAAAGCAAATAATCTCTATGCTCCTATCACAATTGTTTATGGATTAACCTTTTTTTATACGGTTTATTTCGAGTGGGTATTGCCTCAAATAAACGAAAGATATACTGGAGATTTAATTGATGTATGCCTCTATTTTGTAGGCGCTACTCTTTTTCTTGTGTTTCAAAAACGCTTATTTTAAAAACACCATAGTACTTTTATCTTTCTGGACTTCTAATTTTATGGTCTGCCCTAGAACCATAGCACGATTATCTTTCTCATGTCCAGCAGGCATACCAAATGCAATTGGAAAATCATAATCTGACAAAGCATCCAAAATAAGTTGCTCTACAGAAGCTCCCCAAGGTGTTGTGTTTTTTCGCATTCTGCTCATATCACCAACTAAAACACCTGCACAATTATCGAAATAGCCTGCACGTTTTAAACTTTGGAGCATGCGATCTATATGGTATTTATATTCCCCTATGTCTTCTATAAATAAGATTTTACCACGCGTATCAAGACTCTCCTTTGATCCTAACATCGTATGAAGTATTGTTAAGTTCCCTCCAACCAAAGGCCCTGTTGCTTCTCCTACTCTGTTGTAATTTGAACCTGTTAAAATATAATCAACCGGTTTCCCGAAAATTGTAGATTTAAAGCTTGCTATAGTTTCTTTTATTTCTGAAACATCTTCTGGCAAACTCACACACATTAACGCATGTATCGATTGAAAACCTTCATTGTGAAATTGATTATGTAATGCTGTAATATCACTATATCCAATGAGCCATTTTGGATTCTCCTTAAACTTAGTATAATCTAATTTATCTAAGATTCTAACAGTTCCATAACCGCCTCTAGCGCACCAAATCGCACTAATTTTAGGGTCATCTAATACGTTTTGAAAGTCCTCACAGCGCTCTTCATCTGTACCTGCAAAATGATTGCCATTACTAAATACATTTTTACCAACCACAGCATGTAAACCCCAACTTTTCAAAAGCGCAACAGCTTGATCAACTTCTCTAGTTCTATTTTTTAAAATTCCTGAAGGTGCTACAATAGCAACGGTATCTCCAGCTTTAAGGAATGGTGGTTGTATCAAAGCAGTTTCTTTTTGTTGGATAGGTTTATCTTGAGCGGTTACATTTCCGAAGAAAAAAGACATGCAAATCAAGACTAATAAATAACGAATTTTCGACATCTTGTAAATGTACAAAATTTATAAATCCTCGTTTCAATATCCCTTGCAAAATGCGTACTTTTGTAGCCTGTTAAAACGAATATAAGATGTCTAAACGCTATACGATTACTGCTGCATTACCATACACCAACGGTCCAATTCATATTGGACATTTAGCGGGTGTTTATGTGCCTGCAGATATTTATGCACGCTATAAAAGATTAACAGGTAATGATGTAGCTTTCATCTGCGGAAGCGATGAACATGGCGTACCTATTACAATTAAAGCTAAAAAGGAAGGGGTTACACCTCAAGACATCGTTGATAAGTATCATGCGAATATTAAAACATCCTTTGAAGACTTCGGTATTACGTTTGACAACTACTCACGTACCTCTGCGAAAATTCATCATGATACTGCTCAAGAGTTTTTCAAGACACTTAATGATAAAGGTGAATTTATAGAAGACGTTACTGAGCAATTGTACGATGCAGAAGCGCATCAGTTTTTGGCAGATCGTTTTGTAACAGGAACCTGCCCAAAATGCGGTAATGAAGAAGCTTATGGTGATCAATGTGAAAGTTGTGGATCGAGTTTAAATGCCACAGATTTAATCAATCCAAAATCTGCAATTACGGGTAATGTTCCTTCTTTAAAAGAAACAAAACATTGGTTTTTACCACTAGATAAACATGAAGACTTTTTAAAAGAATGGATTTTAAAAGGACATAAAAAAGACTGGAAGCCTAATGTCTACGGACAAGTAAAATCATGGATTGATGATGGTTTGCGTCCAAGAGCAGTAACTCGTGATTTGGATTGGGGAATTCCTGTTCCAGCTTCTGGAGGAGAAGGCAAAGTGCTTTACGTTTGGTTTGATGCGCCTATTGGTTATATTTCTTCAACTAAAGAATGGGCTGCAAGAGAGGGTAAAGATTGGGAACCCTATTGGAAAGATAAAGACACCAAACTAGTCCACTTTATTGGTAAAGATAATATCGTATTTCACTGTATTATTTTCCCAGCGATGTTAAAAGCAGAAGGATCTTATATCTTACCAGACAATGTACCAGCCAATGAGTTTTTAAACTTAGAAGGCAAAAAATTATCGACCTCAAAAAATTGGGCTGTTTGGTTACCAGATTATTTGGAAGATTTTCCAAATATGCAGGATGTCTTACGTTATGCTTTGACTGCAAATGCTCCCGAGAGTAAGGATAACGATTTTACTTGGAAAGATTTCCAAGCACGTAATAATAATGAGTTGGTGGCTATCTTCGGAAATTTTATAAATCGAGTCGTCGTCTTGACCAATAAATATTACGAAGGTGTCGTACCTGAAGCTTCAGATTTCTCAGAAATTGATAACGAGACTTTAGCTGCTATAAAAGCATATCCAGCAGTGATTGAAAGCTCTATTGAACGTTACCGTTTTAGAGAAGCAAGTCAAGAGTTGATGAATTTAGCACGTTTAGGAAATAAATATCTAGCAGATGAAGAACCTTGGAAATTAATCAAAACCGATGAAGTTCGCACAAAAACAATTATGTTCGTCGCGCTTCAAATTTCAAGTGCGTTAGCAACATTGTGTGAACCATTTTTACCATTTACATCCACGAAACTAAAAGGTATTCTCTCTGTCAGTTCGAACGGATTCGAGAATCAATGGTCTGATATTTCGACTAAAAATGTGCTCTTACCATCTGGACATCAAATTGAAAAAGGGGAGTTATTATTTAGCAAAATAGAAGATAAAACAATAGCAGAACAATTGGAAAAACTAGAAGCTAGTAAAAGAGCAAACGAAGCCGCCAACAAAACTTTAGAACCTCAAAAAGAGATCATCACTTTTGAAGATTTTACGAAGCTCGATATGAGAGTTGGAACCATTCTCGAAGCAGAAAAAATGCCTAAAACTAAAAAACTACTCCTATTAAAAGTCGATACAGGTATTGATATAAGAACGATAGTGTCTGGTATTGCAGAAAGTTTTACACCAGAAGACGTTATTGGAAAACAAGTAACCGTTTTAGTCAACTTAGCTCCAAGAGCATTAAGAGGCGTAGAGAGTGAAGGCATGATTTTAATGACCGAAACTGCGGAAGGGAAACTGGTTTTTGTAAATCCTGATACTACAGTTAAAAGTGGTTTACAAATAAGTTAATTTATTATTAAAAATTCTCCAAGATTACTTATGATACTATTTTTTTAAACAACTGTTCGCCAATGATCTAAGCAATAAATTGTTTTGGTTTATTAAAACAGAACGTTTTAGTACTCCCCATATACAAGCGTCTAACGACGCTTTAAATTCGTATATAATAGTACCATTATTAACTAAAATACAATAGCATATGAAACGAATACTTCTATTACTAATCTCAATTAGTATGATGTCTTGTGGTGCTTCAAAAACCGTAAGAGCATCTAAAAAAATAATTAAAGGTAATTGGTCGCTAAATACAATTACCTATAGTCAACAGGGAACATACAACGTCACTTTACTCGATGACGCGTCTAAATCTTGTTTTGAGGCCAGCACTTGGCAATTCATACCAAATAACAACACTGGTATTTACACCATAAATAGTTCTAATTGCTCCAATGGTGAACGTAACTTTGTATTTACAATTCAAGAAGTAGATGACACAACTGGACTTTATGACGTCTTATTAAAACCAACAAATGCAAAGAATAAATCAGAAACCAATCAAGGATTCCGACTAAATCTTTCAATGCTTTCAGAAACAGAAATGCAATGGAAGCAAACGCTTACGGTAGAAGGAAAACCTTTTACGATTACAATGAACTTTACTAAACTATAAAACCAAACCTATGAAAACAATAATAAATAAAAGCAGCATTATACTCTTTACATTAATAATTGCCTTTAGTTTGACCAATTGTAAAGCAGTTAAAAATGCTAACAACAAACAGAAAGGTGCTGTCATTGGAGCCACTGGTGGCGCTATTTTAGGTGCTATAATTGGCAACAATGTTGGCAAAGGAGGCAACGGAGAATTAGGAGCCGTTATTGGCGGAGTCATTGGTGGAGGAGCTGGTGTGCTAATTGGGAACAAAATGGATAAACAAGCTCAAAAAATTGAAGAAGAAATACCAGGTGCAGTAGTAGAGCGCGTAGATGACGGTATTGTGGTGACCTTTGATGAGAATAGTGGTGTTTATTTTGATACCAATAAATACAATATTAACTCTGCGTCACAGGAAACAATAAATAAATTAGCAGCCATATTTAGAGAATACCCAAACACCAATATACTTATAGTTGGACATACAGATAGTACTGGAGCAGAAGATTATAATAGGACACTTTCTAAAAACAGAGCTTATGCTGTTACTAACTATTTAACAGGAAAAGGGTTAAATTCCGGACGTTTTAATACGAATTGGTTTGGAGAATCCCAGCCAATGCATGATAATTCAACAGCTACAGGTCGTGCAAAAAACAGACGTGTTAATATTGCTATTTTACCAAATGAAAAAATGATTGAAGACGCTCAAAAACAAGCTGGAAATTAATTTTAATAGATGAAAAATTTGTTTAAAACTCGTTTTCAATGTTACTTTGAAGACGAGTTTTATTTTCTGTTAGTTTTAAATATAGAAACTGAGAAACATATTGGTTATTAAATGAATGATTCTAACAATTTAAAAACACATTGGGATACTGCCTATAATAAGGCCGACAACCAATTAGGCTGGTTTGAAGAAGACCCAACTCAAACCCTTAATCTTATTGCTAAAACTAATTTAGCCAAAGATGCTACACTACTAAATGTAGGTGTTGGAACCACAACATTAATTGATATCCTTTTAGATAACGGTTACACTAATCTTATAGCAAATGATTTAAGTGAGTTAGCTTTGCAAAAGCTAAAAGATCGCGTTAAAAAATCACATAATTATAACTTAAATTGTATTCCAGACGATTTAATTAACCCCTCGGAATTACAACATCTTAAAAATGTGGATTTATGGATTGATAGAGCTGTACTTCATTTCTTTTTAAAAGAAGACCAGCAAAATGCATATTTCAATCTCATTAAAAAAATTGTTGCAAAAAACGGTTTTGTTCTTATTGCTGTTTTTGCACTTAATGGTGCAGAAAAATGCTGTGGATTAGATTTGAAACGCTATAATGTTGAGATGTTACAACAACAATTAGGTAATGCTTTTAAACTCATAGATAATTTTAATTACACCTTTATAAATCCCTTTGGAAGTGAACGCCCTTATATTTATACACTATTTCAAAAACAATAATGCACGTATTAAAATTCATAATCTCTCAGACAGGATTACTAGAATCTTCAGTAAAAAATACAGTTAATCTACTAAATCAAGACTGTACAATTCCTTTTATTTCGAGATACAGAAAAGAAGCCACAGGAAATTTAGACGAAGTTCAAGTTGGAGATATTGTGAAATACAAAGCGCAATTTGAGGCTTTAGAAAAACGCAAAACTACCATTTTAAAAGCCTTAGAAGATCAAGAGGTATTAACATCAGAATTAAAAGCCAAAGTAAACGCTTGTCAAGACAGCGCAACACTTGAAGACTTATACCTGCCTTATAAAAAAAGCAGAAAAACAAAAGCAGAAACTGCGCGCCAAAACGGATTGGAACCTCTCGCGAAGGTTATTATGTCACAAAATAATAGTGACCTAGAATCTACTGCGCAACGTTATGTAAAAGGTGCGATTTCTTCTTCGGAAGATGCTTTAGAAGGCGCAAGACATATTATTGCTGAGTGGATTAACGAACGATCAGATATAAGATCAAATCTTAGGTCCCAACTAGAACGTCACGCCATGATTTCGACCAAAGTGATAAAATCAAAAAAGGACGATGATAATGCTCAAAAATTTAGAGATTATTTTGAATGGGAAGAAGCATTAAGTCGCATTCCGTCACACAGATTACTTGCTATCTTAAGAGCAGAAAAAGAAGGGTTCATTCGTGTGAAAATTGAGATTGACAATGATCATGCTCTACAGCGAATTGAGCATAAAATCATTACAAATCAAAACGACTGTTCAGGTCAAATTGAACTTGCTATTTCTGATGCTTATAAACGTTTATTATTTCCTTCTTTAAGTAACGAAGCGCTTCAAAAGGCAAAAGACAAAGCAGATGACGCTGCGATTTCAATTTTCGCTAAAAATTTAAAGCAATTATTACTTGGTTCTCCTCTAGGTGAAAAACGTGTTTTAGCAATAGATCCTGGCTTTCGATCAGGATGCAAATTGGTGTGTTTAGATGAAAAAGGCGATTTAAAACACAACGAAACCATATATCCACATGCGCCAAAAAATGATCAGATTGGTGCTATGAAGAAAATAAGTTTTTTAACTGAAGCTCATAAAATAGAGGCCATCGCCATTGGAAACGGAACCGCATCAAGAGAAACAGAAGCTTTAGTTAGAAAAATAAGATTTAATACAGACGTTCAAGTATTCGTAGTGAGCGAAGCTGGAGCAAGTATTTATTCGGCTTCAAAAATTGCACGCGATGAGTTTCCTAATTATGATGTGACAGTAAGAGGTTCTGTTTCGATTGGACGACGTTTACAAGACCCTTTGGCAGAGTTGGTTAAAATTGATGCTAAATCTATTGGTGTTGGTCAATACCAACATGATGTAGATCAAAATAAACTCAATAAAGAATTAGATGTTGTTGTAGAAAATTGCGTGAATTCGGTTGGCGTAAACATTAATACTGCCAGTCATAGTTTATTAAGTTACGTCTCAGGAATTGGACCAAAATTAGCAGAAAAAATCGTTAGCTACAGAAGTGAAAATGGTTCGTTCACTTCGAGAAAAGACATTAAAAAAGTACCTAGACTAGGCGATAAAGCTTTTGAGCAAGGTGCTGGGTTTTTAAGAATTAAAGGCGGTAAAAACCCGTTAGATGATTCTGCTGTACATCCTGAAAGCTACCCTATTATTCAACAAATGGCGCAAGATGCGAGTGTATCAATTTCCGAATTAATAGGAAATAAAGACATTCTTCAAAAGATCAATTTAAAAAACTATGTTACATCTACTATTGGATTGTTAACCTTAGAAGATATTATTAAAGAGCTAGAAAAACCGGGTTTAGATATTAGAGCACAGGCAAAAGTATTTACGTTTAATCAAACTATTAAAACCATAACCGACTTAAGAGAAGGTCAATTATTACCTGGTATCGTCAATAATATTACTGCTTTTGGATGCTTTGTAGATGTTGGCATTAAAGAAAGTGGTTTGATTCATGTTTCAAATTTATCAGATAGTTTTGTGAAAGATGTCAATGAGCATGTGCATTTACATCAACAAATCATTGTGAAGGTTTTAGAGGTAGATGTTGCTAGAAAACGTATTCAGTTGAAATTACAAACAAAGTAAATGCTCAAAATAGCCTTCCATACGATCTACCAACATCCGCTTCCAGAAGGCCATCGTTTCCCAATGCTCAAATATGAATTGCTACCAGAGCAATTGCTATATGAAGGCACCTGTACAAAAGACAATTTCTTTGAACCAGGAATTCCAGATGACAAACATATACTGAGAGTACATACTGAGGAATACTTTCAGGATTTAAAGCAACTCACTTTAGATCAAAGAGCTGCTCGAAAAATAGGATTTCCTTTAAGTGATATTCTAGTACAACGTGAAGTTATTATTGCAGATGGTACGATAAAAGCTAGCAAATATGCCTTAGAATATGGTATCGCCATGAATATTGCAGGAGGCACACACCACGCCTATACTAATCGTGGTGAAGCGTTTTGTTTACTTAATGATCAAGCTATAGGAGCGCGATATCTTCAGCAAAACAAATTAGCTGATAAAATCTTAATTGTAGATTTAGATGTACATCAAGGTAATGGTACAGCCGAGATTTTTAAATATGACACTTCTGTATTTACATTTTCTATGCATGGAAAAGGTAATTATCCCTTTAAAAAAGAAATTAGCGATTTAGATATTGCTCTAGAAAATGATACTAATGATGAGACCTATCTCAATTTACTTTATGAGACACTTCCAAAGTTAATAAAACAAGAACAGCCAGATTTCATTTATTACCTATGTGGTGTTGATGTCATTGCAAGTGACAAACTAGGTAAACTAGGCATGACTATTGATGGTTGCAAACGACGAGATCAATTTGTTTTAGAGATCTGTAAACATCATAAAATCCCCGTAATGTGTAGTATGGGTGGAGGTTATTCACCAGATATTAAAATCATTATAGATGCTCACGCAAATACGTTTAGGTTGGCTCAAGATCTGTTTTTCTAAATACTAGTGAAAACAGCACTAAATTTTAACGAGAAATTAATACTTCACTTGTAAGAAAACAGAACATTTTAGGCTAAATTTATACTTACTATCAACTATATAGCCATGAAAAATGTACTACCTCATAAGCCTAACTATGTTATCTTGGTATTATTTAGTCTCATTTTTTTCATCGCAAATTCGCAACAACCAAATGATGAGTATCTTTTTGATGCTTATAAAAATTACTCCGAACTACCAAGAGAGATAGCTTATGGTCATTTAAACAAATCTACTTTAATAAAAGGTGAAAGCTTAGGGTTCTCAATTTACCTATTGGATAAGTACACTAAGACATCCTCTTTACTTACAAAAAACGTGTATTGTACCATCCAAAACAGGTCTGGCAAGATTATAAAAAAGAAAATGATTTTAGCCAAAAATGGTGTTGCATCGGGCATTTTTAAAATTGATAGTCTCTTTAAATCTGGAAACTACGTTTTCAAAGCCTACACCAATTGGATGCGCAATTTTGAAGAGCAAAACTTTTATGTGCAGCATTTAAAAGTTATTAATCCAGATAAACATTCATTTATAGATGCTGATGATGACAAGTATTTTGACTTGGATGCACAGTTTCTGCCAGAAGGTGGTCATTTATTACTCAATGCTAAAAACACCGTTGGTGTGGTTATTAAAGATGATTATGGTTTTGGTGTGCCCTATTTAAAAGGTCGCGTTTTAAATACTAATGGTGAAGAAGTAGCCAACTTTGAAACGAATAGTCACGGGATCTCAAAATTTAAATTCACTCCAAAAAGCAGAACAGTCTACACCGTTGAACTTAGTGATGAAGAAGCCACAACAATCACACTTGATATTGGAGAACCTCAAGGCGTTAATATGAGTCTTCAAGATTTAAATGATAAAGTAGCTTTAGTATTTAGAACTAACGAAAGCACATTGCCAAATATCGCAAACGAATCATTTAAACTTGCTATTGGTAATGGCAGTCAATTAAATGTGTCTGATATTGCATTTAAAGATAAAACCGAAATTAAGGCTCTAATTAATCTAATAGATTTTAATACTGGAATTAACATTATTACACTCTTTAATAAAAATAACAAACCTGTACTAGAGCGTTTATATTTTAAACATGATGGGATTAAATCTATTGTAATAGGAGTTCCAAGTGTTGAGAAATTAAAGGATTCTTTATTAATTACAATTCCTTCAGCTAGCATTAATACAAAGCAATTTAATAATTTGAGTATTTCGGTTTTACCTGCCGAAACAAAATCTTATAATCATCATCATAATATTTTCTCATCAACATTATTACAACCATACGTCAAAGGTTGTATTGAAAATGCGCGATACTATTTTACTAATATTGATAATAATAAGAAATCAGAATTAGATAATCTATTATTAACTCAAGGTTGGAGCAGTAATGACTGGACTACTATTTTTAATACTGCACCTACCAATCAATTTGAATTTGAAAATGGCATTACCATAAATGCGAGCTTGAATAATACAAAAGGCAACAAATTTTTATTCTCTCCACTACAAAATTCGCCCAGTATTACTCTAACTATAAAAAACGGTGAACGTAATTTCTCTGCTGGAGGACTTTTACCTTTAGAAAATGAACCCCTAAAAATTGGCGTTATCGATAAAAAGGATCGTGTTTTAAAACCAAATCTTTATGTTCAATTTTCACCTATGGAAATTCCAAGTTTAGAACATAAATACACATCGCTGAAGTATAAAAACAAGAACGCTTTTAAATATGATGCATCCTTACCCATACTTGATGAATCTTGGAATAAAATTGAGGCATTAGATACCGTCCTTTTATCAGTAAAAAAAGAGGAGAAACGTATTGAAAAAATAAAACGTTTTAATAAAGGTAGGGTCGATGTATTTAATGATTCTAGACGTAAAAATACCACGAGCTTTGCATCTTACATAGGCACAAAAGGCTTCAGTGTTTTTCAGGATTTTAGAGATCCCAGATCATTATTAATAGATTTGCCTAGAAAAACTTCATTTGAAATGAATTCTCAACCGCTAATTTACTTAAATGATTTAGTGGTCAATGACCAAAGAATTTTAATGGACATAGACATGTCCACGATGGATTATGTTATTATTGATAAGTCTGGTTTAGGTGAAGGTATAAGAGGCGCTAATGGTGTCATAAAAATATATACTAATTATATGCTGAGAACACGTGAGTACAATGTGTCTTGGGATTCCGGACAAGAAATAGAATTTCCTTTAACATTTTCTGAGTCAAAAAAGTTTTATACACCATTATACTCCACATATTTAAATGATTTTTATCAAAATTATGGTGTGATTGATTGGTTTCCTAAATGTGAAATCAATGATAAGAGCATCATAAGATTCAAAGTATTAGACACTAAAATCAAACAAATAAAATTATTTATAGAAGGTACCGCCAATGACGGTGCTTTTATTTCCGAAGAAAAAATTATAACTATTAACTAAAAAAAATGATTAAAAACGATTGCCTCAAATTTTCTCAAATAAAATATACACTTCTTTTATTATGTGTGTTTTCATTTTTTAATGCTAAAAGCCAAAACCAAGACAAGTTATCTGCTTCCTACAGTAATTATGCGAAATTACCACGAGAAATTGCTTATGCTCATCTCAACAAATCATTGTATCTAAAAGAAGAAACTATTGGTTTTAGTGTATATGTTTTTGACAAGAGTAGTAAAAATCACTCTGATGTCACCACAAACGTCTACTGTTCGATTGCCAATAGCAAAGGGAGAGTCTTAAATAAAGCTCTTATTCTCGCTGAGAATGGCGTGGCAAATGGTAGTTTTTTAATAGACAGCACCTACGCTTCTGGAAGCTACACCTTTAAAGCATACACTAACTGGATGAAAAATTTTGACGAGCAAAATTTTTATTTACAAAATATTAAAATTATAAATACTGACGACGAGAATGATGTATCCACAACAATGGACGCTCCCGTTTTAGATACTCAGTTTTTACCAGAAGGAGGTCACTTAATTTCAAATATTAAAAATGTAGTTGGCGTTATTATTAAAGATGATAATGGCTACGGATTAAGAGAAGCTGATGGCACTATTAAAGACTCCAACGGAGAACTCATTACTACTTTTAAAACGAACCAATTTGGTATTGGGAAATTCATATTTACTCCATCAGAAGGGAAAGATTATACTGCAGAAATAACCTATGATGAGCTGACCTCTCAAGTAAATATTAAACCTGCAGAACGAACAGGATTAAATTTAAGCCTTAATAATCTAGGTAGTAAGATTGCATTAACTTTTAGATCAAATGCAAATACGTTACAAAACATTAAGGACAAGAATTTTAGAATTATCATTCATAATGGAAGCTTAATAAAATCATTAGATTTTAGTTTTACAGACACACAAGAAATCACAAAATTGATTAATATTAGTGATTTATACTCAGGTATTAATATTATTACACTCTTTGATGAAGATAATAATCCAATTTTGGAACGCTTGTTCTTTAACTATGATGGGATTTCAATTTTAAATTCTGAAAAAGCTAGCACGACTAAATCTTTTGATTCTATTACGATTTCTGTTCCATTTAACAGCATCGATGCCTCACAATTTCATAATTTAAGTGTTTCTGTTCTTCCATCGGGCACCTCGTCTTATGATACTAATCACAACATAGTATCATATACTTATTTACAACCTTATGTAAAGAGCTATATTGAGAACGCGCGCTATTACTTTACAGCAATTGACAGAAAGAAAAAATTTGAGCTTGACAACCTTCTATTAACTCAAGGCTGGAGTAGCTATGAGTGGAATTCAATTTTCAACTATGAACCCAATGTAAAATTTGATTTTGAAAAAGGAATTACAGTAAATGCAAACATTAATAACTCTAAGAGTAATCAATTCATTATGTACCCCATGATTAATAGTTCTACTCAAACTATTGAAGTACCAAAAAAGGAGAAATCATTTACCATTAAAGGTCTACTGCCAGTAGATGACGAAAAAGTTATTTTTGGGTCTATAGGTAAAAAACAAGACGTTGAAAAACCCAGTCTCTATTTACAGTTTACACCGTCATCGATACCCACAATAGATAATTTCATAAAAATACTACCTCTTAAAGTAAAATCAATTTATGATTCTAAAATCAAAGAGCCCATTTATAAGAACTCCATTTCTGATGCCCAAGAATTAGACTTAGTTGTTATTAATGCTCAAAAAACAAGAACTAAAATTGATCAAATAAAACGAAGACAACCAGCAGGAAGGGTTGACGTTTTTGATGAAAATGCACGTAATAGATATATTGATTTTGCCTCTTACATAGGCGTTCAAGGGTTTAATGTTACCCAAAGCGCTGTAACCCTAAGTATAACAACTCAAAGAAGAAATACACTTTCTGGCAATTTAACGCCATTAATTTATCTTGATAAAATGATGCTATCAGATTTTAGTGTTTTACTCAATCTTAATATGAGAAACGTAGATTATATAGTGGTCGACAAATCGGGCTTCGGTGAGGGATTAAGAGGGTCTGCTGGTGTCATCAAAATATTTACAGACCCAAATATACAATTTGAAAGTGATTATTCGAAAAATGTCTCACAAGAAGCGAAAATTCCTTTGACATTTACATCACCTAAAAAATTTTATACCCCACTTTACTCAAGCTATCGAAGTGCCTTTTTTAATCAATATGGCGTTATTGGATGGATTCCAGATGGTAAGCTAGATAATAATGGCAATCTCATCTTTAAAATTGCAGATAAAAATATAGAGCAAATAAAATTATTTATTGAGGGTACTGCTAACCAGGGAAGTTTTATTTCCGAAGAAAAAATCATAACGTTCAATTAAAATCATATAGAATTGATACTCAGTTTTGTTTTATGAGAATTTAACAAATGGTATGTTTTTTGCTGCTATATTTTTTTTTGTAAAAAAAGCAGTTAATCATTTTTGAAAATCCTCTACGTGAAAAAAAAATACGCTATCTCAAAAATAATTACCACCAAATTATTTATTTATGTATTCAATCTGCTATGCTTTAGTATTAGTATGGGTCAAGATAAAACAGACTTAGAATCTTCTTTTGACAAGTACGTTAATCTCCCGAGAGAAGTTGCTTTTGCACATCTCAACAAATCGCTTTATCTCAAAGGTGAAACTATTGGGTTTAGTATTTATGTATTAGACAAAAACACTAAAAAACCATCTACAAAAACAACTAATGTGTATACCGTCATTACAGATGATAATAACAATACTATTAAAGAGCAACTTATTTGGACTAAAGACGGTAAAGGCTATGGTACGTTTAGCGTTGATAGCACCTTTGCCAATGGTAACTATACCTTTAAAGCCTATACCAATTGGATGAAGAATTTTGATGAACAAAACCTCTACACACAAAATATTAAAATTATAGATCCTAATGCAACAACTGATGTCTCAAAAAACATTATAAGTTCTAAGTTAGATGCCCAGTTTTTACCAGAAGGTGGTCACCTAGTTGCTGACACCGAGAATACCGTTGGTGTTGTTATTAAAGATACACTTGGATATGGTGTACCAAATATTACTGGTAGGATTTTAAACGACAATAATATAGTCGTATCTACTTTTAAAACGAATCAAGTAGGCCTTGGTAAATTTCTTTTCATTCACGAAAGCAAAACCTCATATACAGTAGAATTAGATTTTAGAAATAGAATTCAAACTTTTGATTTAAATACAATAGAAAAAAGAGGCGTCAATATAACACTTAATCAAATAGATTCTAAGATTGCATTAACTTTTAGAACCAATAAAGAGACCTTACCGACTATTAAGGACAAACCATACACACTGTTTATTCACAATGGAAGTCAATCAAAAACGATCCCAATTACATTTAAAAACAGCACAACACTCGTTAAAGCTATTGCGTTTAAAAATCTATTTAGTGGTATAAATATATTAACCCTATTCAATGAAAATAATGTACCTATTCTCGAGCGACTTTTCTTTAACCGCAATGAGGTTGAGTTATTAGAAACGGTAGATGCCTTTGTAGAAAAATATCAAGATTCAATAGCAATTCAAGTTCCCCTAAGTGGTATGAAACCATTGGACATAGCGCGCTTAAGTATTTCTATACTACCTAACGACACGAAATCATATAATGCAGATCATAATATACTATCACATATACTTGTACAGCCTTATATTAAAAGTAATATCGAAAATGCTAAATATTATTTTATAGATAACGACAGTAAAAAAGAATATGATCTCGATAATCTCTTATTAACCCAAGGCTGGAGTAGTTATGATTGGAATACCATATTCAATACGCCTCCAAAACAAGTGTATCTCTTTGAAACTGGCATCTCATTTATAGGAAACAGTACGTATAGCGATAAAGGTAGATTTATTTTACATTCCTCAAAACACCATGATGCTTTAGCTTTTATTGTCGATGAAAAGGAAAGTTCATTTAGCCATAGCAACTATTTTATAGAAGATAATAATCCATTAGAATTTTCTCAAGTTACTGGTAAAACCACTATGCAAAAACCAAGCTTACACCTGCAATTCTCTCCATCAAAAGTTCCAAATATTAAAAATTTTATTAACGTATTACCTCTCAAAGAAAATACTGTTTTTGAAGCAAATGGTTCGGATACTGTTTTTGATACTAAATGGAATACAGTTGAACAACTCGATGAAGTTCTTATTGAAGCCAACATAGAGAAAAGACGTATTAATAAATTAATAACTTATTATTCAACAGGTAAATTAGACATGTTTGATGATGAGCAAAGAATTCATGAAATAGACATGATGACCTATTTAAACAAGCAAGGTTATATAGTATTAATGTTGCCAAATGGAAAAATGGAACTCACTATTCTTCGTTTTGGCAAGCGAGAAATTCCTAAAATTTATTTAAACAATCAGGTATTAATGGATATAGACGTTTTATTAAATTTCAATATGGGTGATATAGACTACGTAGCTTTAGATAAAACGATTAAACAATATGATGCAAGTAATGTTGGAAATGGTGGTACTATTCATATCAATACAAATCCAGGACTAAGATTCAAAAATGATACACGTAAAGGGTTTAATCAAAAAGTGAGCCTTCCATTAACCTTTACATCTCCAAAAACTTTTTACGCCCCAAAATACGTGAATTACGATAGTAATTTCTTTAGAGAATATGGTGTAATTGATTGGATTCCAAATATTACCTTAGATAAAACGAATGCCATTAATCTAAAAATCCTAGACACAAAAACGAAGCAAATTAAATTGTGCATTGAAGGGGTTACTAATGAAGGTCGTTTTATTTCCGAAGAAAAAGTAATTACAATTAATTAAGAGAATTTTCCACAGTTTTAAACTAGCACTCAATATGTAAAAAAGGCTTCCACAATGGAAGCCTCCTTTATTTTGAATATTTTTAATTTCCTATTTACCCAACATCAATAATTCGTTACAAATAATTTCTGTGGTGTAACGCTTCGTCCCTTCTTTATCATCCCAAGAGCGGTTTGTTAATTTGCCTTCTATAGCAATTTCTTTACCTTTTGTAATGTATTCTTCTACAACTTTTACAAGTCCGCCTCGCACAACAATATTATGCCAATAGGCACGCTCTACTTTGTTACCTTCTTTGTCTTTGTAGCTGTCATCTGTAGCTAAAGAGAATTTTGCCATTTTGTTTCCATCGGAAAAATTAATGATTTCTGGATCTTGTCCTAATCTTCCAATCAACTGTACTTTGTTTCTTAATGTGTTCATGTGTTCTAAATTTTAATGTTAAACAGTTAATGCTTTGTTCTGAATGTATTTCAGAATCTTTTTACGTCGTGATGAATCTCAAGTAGTCATTTCTAATCGTCTTAAATTTGACTGCAATCATTCAACAGTGCAAATATGCGATGGGTTGCAAGTGTTAGTCGGTAGTTACCTATTTAAATTCGTTTGTAAATGCTTGTTGTCGTTTGTTGTTGTTTATATTTTGAATTAGTATTTCGTATCTTTGTGAACAATGACAAGACCTCTAAGCTATATATACCCCATAACAAAAACCGTAATATCCACATTTAGTGGTCCACTAGAAATCACAACCAAAAACGGTAAAAAACACCTCAATACTAAAAACGCGAACTATAGTTATGGTGCTTTACAACTAATTTTAAAATTTGGTTTAGATAAAATTGATCTTAAAAAGGTGAATTCAATATTACTTTTAGGGCTTGGTGGTGGAAGTGTCATCCATACACTTCGAGATGATTTCAACTTCCAAAAACATGTTACTGCAGTAGATATTGATCCTGTAATAATTGATATTGCTAAAACTGAATTTGGACTAGAAAACAATTCAAAATTAAAAATAATTTGCCAAGATGCACTTCAATATATCAATCAAAACACGCAACAATTTGATCTTATTATCATTGATTTATTTATTGATATTGATGTCCCAAAACAATTTTTAGAGCTCTCGTTTTGGGAGGCTATTATCAAATCAAAATCTAGCAATGGTGTTATCTTATTTAATGGGTCTTTAGAAAAAGAGAAGAGTCAAAACTTAAAAAAAGTGATCGCATTTTTGAAATCAAAAGTTTATAAAGTAGAGGTCTACGATAAAATAAATAGGGTCAATACACTTGTTATTACCCAGTCGTTATAATAATTTATATCTTGTAAGAACAAGCAAATCAAATTATGCAAAAAGAATGTCCAGAATGTGGTGATAAAATAGTTGGCAGAATCGACAAAAAATTCTGCAGTGATGGGTGCCGAAACGCTTTCAATAATAACATTAATAAGGACAATAAAAACCTCATTAGAAACACTAATAACCGACTCCGGAAAAACTATCGCATTCTCGAAGAGCTCAATCCAGACCAAAAGAAAAAAATTTCTAGAGCACGATTAGTAGAAAAAGGATTTGACTTTAATTACTTCACTAGTATCTATACGACCAAAGCTGGTACAGTGTATTATTTTGTTTATGATCAAGGGTATTTACCTCTAGAAGGTGATTACTATGCTCTAGTCAAGAGAGAAAGATAAAACGGTAACATTTTAATCGCTTATAGGACTTATAGTTTATAATAACTATGATAACTCCTATTATTGTAATTCTCATTGTTTGTGCAGTCGCTATTATTGGATTCTTAATCTATTATTATAATGGGAAACAAGTCATCATTCGAACCTTATCAAAAATCAACCTCCAGCTTAAAAACAAATGAACTTTCAAAAGTAAGTGGTAAAGCCCTTCATGTTGAAGCCCCTTTGATAGCGCCTTATTCTGGCAGAACGTGTGTGTTTTATCAAATGAAAATTCAGAAAAAAGTAAGTAACGGTAAGAGTTCACATTGGAAAACCATAGTTTCCGAAGAAAAATTTCAAGCCTTCTTTGTAGATACTAATGGTGACTTTGTAATTATACAACCAAAGGACTATCCTAGAAATTATATCTGTCATTTGGTTACAGATAAAAGCCAATCTTCGGGTACGTTTAATGATTCTACTCCAAGATTTGTTGCGTTATTAAAACGCTATAATATAGAACCTGAAACGTACTTTGGGTTTAATAAAACCTTGCGCTACGAAGAAGGTATCATAGAAATTGGTGAGCGCATCACAGTTGCAGGAATTGCGAAATGGAAATCACTAAGTGAGCCATTTCTAGAATATCCATATTCTAAAATTGCAACATTAGAAAGTGAGGGTAAACAAAAACTAATTATTACAGATTTACCAGAGATGCTACCTAATAGAAACCGCAGATAAAACCTCTACCTCCAACTCTGCCCTTTCAAATCTAGAGCAGCTATTAAAATATCTTTCTGACTAATTTGCCCAACCAACTTTCCATTTTCAACGATAGGAAAACGTCTAATTTTAGACTCTAGAAACTTATTGGCTGCATCAAAAACATTCATATTACCATCAATAGTTTCAACATTTTTTGCCATTCTACTTTCAACAGTATGTTGCTCCATTGGCATATTATGATAGCGACTTTCACTAATGTCCTTTAAGCAATCACCTTCAGAAATTATTCCAACCAATTCATTATTGGAGTTCACAACAGGTCCTCCAGAAATTTTATTTTTTAAAAGAGATTGAATGACTTCCTCAACCGATTGCTCAGGCCTAAACGTAATTAAATCACGAGACATAAAGTCACAGACCCTAAATGCGTTAACCTCTGTCGTATTTTGCTGTTGCCTTCTGGCTCCTTGAAAACTTTTAATACCCATAACCCATGTTTTTTTTGCGTGAACTTAAAGTTACTAAAAATTAGCCAATTATACCAGTACAATAATCCGTTCAATAATTCGTAAATTTGAATTCACTAAAAAATAACACTATTGAAACCTAAAATTTCTGTCATTGGTTGTGGTTGGTTGGGATTCCCATTAGCAAAAAAATTAATAAAACGCAACTATGAAGTGCATGGATCCACAACTTCAAAGGCCAAATTATCAGCACTGGAAGCGGTACAAATTATTCCATTTTTAATTCAATTTACTTCGGAAGGTATTGTCGGAAACCTCAAATCTTGTCTTAAGGAGTGTCAAATACTTATTGTGAATATCCCACCCGGTTTGAGAAAAAATCCGGAAAGTGATTACGTTAAAAAAATGGAGTCTTTTGTAAATTATATCGAAAATTCTTCCATAGAAAACGTAGTGTTTATTGGTTCTACTTCCGTATATGAGGATGAAGAGAACTTTCCTGTAATTACCGAAAATTCTCCGACTTCAAAAGCTAGTGCGCCAAAGCAATTAATTGCGGTTGAGGCCCTATTTCAAAGAAACAAAAAATTCAAAACCACAATTTTACGTTTTAGCGGTTTATATGGCCCAAAACGTCATCCAGCAACGTATCTCTCTGGAAAAAGTAATATTAAAAACCCTGAGGCTCCCGTTAATTTAATACATAGAAATGATTGTATTGCAATTATCATTTCAATTATAGAAAACAATATTTGGAACGCGGTTTTCAATGCGTCTAACAGCACTAAACTCAACAAAAAGGAATTCTATACAAAGGCATGTCAATTGACAGGACTAGTAATCCCTGAATTTGATAACGACTCAATTAGTACAGGTAAAATTATAGATTCTCGAAAATTGATACACGATTTAAACTATAACTTTCAAATAAAACTTTAATAATTAGCAGATTTTTAAGAACAAATACCAGATAATTTTTTAGTTTTGGCGCAATTAATTAATAAAAACAATGAAAAAACTTATTTTCCTTTTAGCAGTTGTAACGACATTTAATGTCACTGCACAAACCAAATCTGAACTTTTAAAACACTTTGAATCTTATTACAAAGAGATGAAAGATCAAGGTGATGTTCAAGGTGTTATTAACGCAATGACACACCTCAACGTGATCCAGCCAAGCCAACAAAGATCAGACACACTCGCTTATGTTTATGTCACAGAGGGCAGAAATCTTGAAGCATTAAATACAATTGGTATAGAAAAAAACGTATCAGACTCAGACATGAATACAGAAGTTAAAGCCATCGCATTAAAAGCGATGAATCAACCTGAACTCGCTGTAGAATTTTATGAGGAGTTGTTTAAGAGGCGAGCAAATTCATATGTCGCTTATGAAATTGCAGACTTAAAAACCCAATTACAAGATTTTGGTAGTGCAAAAGCAAAAGTAGATTATGGTTTGACTAATGTAAAACCAGAAATGAAACGTGCGTATTACGAATCTCAACAACCCTATGAAGTCTCTCTTAAAGGTGCATTAACGTATATGAAAGCTTTAATTGTATTTAATATGAACCAAAAAGATAATTTAGATCAAGCCATTGCTTTGCTTAACGAAGCAGTGACTATGGATCCTAATTTTAATGTGGCACAATTAAGTATGGAAGCACTAGAAGCTAGAAAAGTAAAAGAAGCAACGAAGGAGTAAACACATTTTTAAATTAAATAGGTATTGTTTTTTCTTCGGAATAAAAAAATGCACCCAATCGGGTGCATTTTAATTTATGTCAATGCCATATGTTACCAAATTCTAACACGCTCTTCGGGAGCTAACCACATTTTATCACCTTCTTTAATATCAAATGCTTCATAAAATGCATCTATATTTTTAAGCGGTTGTGTTGCTCTTTGAATTCCTGGAGAGTGAGGATCTGTTTTGATTTGTGTTCTCAATGCGTCTTCTCTAGTTAATGTTCTCCAAACCGTAGCCCAAGACATAAAGAAACGTTGCTCTGGCGTAAAACCGTCAATATTTTCTGGTCTTCCGTTTTCTTTGTAGTAAAGTTGTAATCCGTCATAAGCTCCAAGTACGCCACCAAGATCTCCAATATTTTCACCTAAAGTAAACTTACCGTTGATTGTAACACTATCCATGACTTCAATCGCACTGTATTGTTCTGCTAAAGCATCTCCACGTTTTGTAAACTCTTCAAGATCCAAATCTGTCCACCAGTTTTTTAAATTTCCATCGCCATCAAAACGAGCTCCAGAATCATCAAAAGCATGAGAAATTTCATGACCAATTACAGCACCTATTCCTCCATAATTCACTGCTTCATCAGCAGTATAATTATAAAACGGTGGTTGTAAAATTGCAGCTGGAAAAACAATCTCATTGTTTAACGGATTAAAATAAGCATTTACCATTTGTGGTGGCATTCCCCATTCTGATTTATCAACAGGTTGTCCAATTTCAGACAAATTTTTATCACTTGACCATTTTCCAACAGCCATCATATTCTCAACATATGTATTACCTTCTTTCACCATCATTTTTGAGTAATCTTCCCACTCATCTGGATAGGCTATTTTTACTGTGAACTTATCTAATTTTTCAACAGCTTTTTTCTTTGTATCCTCAGTCATCCACTCTAAATTCTGGATTCTATTTTGAAACGCCGTAATCACGTTAGCAATCATCTTTTCTGCTTTCGCCTTAGCTTCTGGTGGAAACTTAGCATCTACATATAATTTACCAATAGCTTCTCCAACTGCACCATCTACAGTCCCAAGTGCACGCTCATCTGCTGGAAGCATTTTTATAGAACCGTTTAGGGTTTTACCGTAAAATTCCCAGTTTGCTTTTTCAATTTCTGTAGTTAAAAATCCTGACGCACTGTTAATCGTACTCCAATCAATCAAAGTTTTGACATCGTCAATAGCTGTGGATATTAAAAAATCATTCATTGCAGCCATGTACTTTGGCTGCATAACGTTTAGAGTTTCCATTTCTGCTGTTATCCCTAAATCTTTAATCATTTTACTCCAATTAAGAGCAGGAGCCATTTTTTGTACGTCCTCCAATGACGTTGGATTATTATAATTACGTGCGTCTCTCATAGCGACCTTGTCTAGTCTAGGCTCAGCTAACTGTGTCTCCATTGCTAAAATCTTTTTAGCCGCGTCATCTGCATCCTCTTTACTATAATTGATAAATTGTAACATTCTAGAAACATGAGCCTTGTACTGCTCTCTTATTTCTTTTGACTTTGTATCTTGATCTAAATAATAATCCCGCTGTAATCCTAATCCAGAAGGGTAAACCCACGCCACATTCATGCTGCTGTTATTTAAATCGGCATTAGCACCAATTCCAACAAAAGGAGCTGAAACACCAATTGTAGTTGCATAAACAGTTTGCATATCATTAAGGTCTGAAATACCATCAATCTTATCTAATAAAGGTTGTAATGGAGTGATACCCGCTTTGTTTCTAGCAACTGTATCTAGTTCAGTTTCAAATATCAGAAGTGCCTTTTTTTGATCTGTACCTTCTTCATACTTTCCAAGCTCTTTTGAAGTATTCATAATCCCTAGAACATCTTGCCTAGTGTCTTTACGTAATACTCCAAATCCTCCCCATCTTGTCTCATCGTCAGGAATGCTTGTTGTTTTTGCCCAATTCCCATTAACGTAATTATAGAAATCATCTTTTGGACTCACCGTTGTGTCCATGTTGTCGAGGTTAATTCCAGGAATTTTCTCAACCATCGCAGTATCCGCTTTAGGGTCTTCCTTACATCCTGAAAATGCAAAAAGGCCTAATACAGAAACCACCAAAATACTTTTAATATTGGTTTTCATAATGTGCTTAGTAATTTAAGTTCGAATAAAATTAATTAATAATTAGAAGCATTAACGCCTAATTTGTTACATATTAACAAAACATTAAGAGTCTAATACGTTAAAATAGCTGTCTATTCAGGTTTAATAACATCGTTATTCTCAAATTCAAACTTTTTATTTATTTGTAGATTAAGGTTCGAAATTGTAGTCAAAAACTCCTTTATAACATTTATTTTTTCTTCTTTATTAATATTTGCAAGTCTTAGAAGACTATTTAATTTTTGTGTTTTTGTGTCTAACGCCGTAATTCTAGCAGAAATCTCATTGGTTTGAAGCGTCTTAGGTATTTCTGTTCTTAGTTCTTGCATTAATGTTTTGATAATTAAAGGATCACCAGAAAAATAAGCTAAATCTCCTTTTTTCAATACCTCTATTTGAGTATTTAATTCTTGGAATTTTTGCCAATCATTTGCTGCCTTTTGAGAATCTGGGCTTAACCCAAAATCGTCATAGCGTATAGATTCAATATCTTTTTGAGAAATAGTTCTTGCCTCTAGTTGCTCTTGTGTTTCAATTATAACTTCGGAAACTTTATCACTTTTACAACTTGTAATTGAAAAACAAAAACTTAGAAAAGCTAGTAATACTATGCGCATAATTAGTAAAATTCAATTTGAAGTAAAGATAAGCAAAGCCAATATATGTTAAATGCAATTAACAAAAAATAAAGAGGCCATAATTTTACGTATATAAGTTTTTTACTGCTTTTATTCTCTTTATTTTTGACGGTAAGAATAAATAATATAATATGCCTAGAATTTTAGTTATTGGTGCTGGAGGTCAAATAGGATCTGAGCTCACGTATAAGTTAAGAGAACTGTATGGTCCAGAAAATGTTGTAGCCAGCGATATTGGATATCATAATACCCATATAGTTAATTCTGGTATTTTCGAAATTGTTGATGCTCAGGATTATGACTCAATAAAAACTTGTATTGACAAACATGAAATCGATACTATTTATCTCATGGCAGCCATGTTAAGTGCTACCGGAGAAAAATACCCAATGAAAGCATGGGACTTAAATATAAATTCTATTTTTCACGTTTTAAATCTTGCCAAAGACGGATTTATTAAACAAATATTCTGGCCTTCTAGTATTGCTGTTTTTGGACCAACAACTCCAGCTTTAAATACACCTCAACATACAATAGCAGAACCTACAACGGTTTATGGGATTACAAAACAAGTAGGTGAACGCTGGTGCGAATATTACCATGACAAATATGGTGTTGATGTGCGAAGCTTGCGCTATCCTGGAATTATAAGCTGGAAAACTATGCCTGGAGGAGGCACAACAGATTATGCTGTAGAAATATACCACAAGGCTGTTCTAAATAAACATTATGAATGTTTCCTATCTGAAAACACACAACTTCCAATGATGTTTATGGAGGATGCCATTAATGCCACAGTTAAAATCATGCAAGCAGAATCTAATACTGTTAAAATTAGGTCTTCATATAACTTGGCAGCCCTAAGTTTTACTCCAAAAGATATTTCTGAGGCAATACAAAAACATATTCCAGAATTTAAAATCACGTACAAACCAGACTTTAGGCAGAACATTGCGAATAGTTGGCCAAAATCTATTGATGATTCATCAGCACGAACCGATTGGAATTGGTCTCATAATTATGATCTCGATAAAATGACTGAAGAAATGATTACCCAATTACGGAATAAATATAAAGATTCTACAACAACAAATTAGTCATATCAATGTAAAAAAAAAGCACTTTCAAATGAAAGTGCTTTTTTTTGGGGATGGAATCTAAACATCTACAATAACTCGAAGCTTTTTATAAACGATCTCCCTCCTGAAGTCATACTTAAATAGTAACTTCCTTTTTCTTGGGAAGACAGTTTATAGATTTTATTTAAAATCTTATCTCCTACTAATTGGTCTTTAAAAATACGCTCTCCATTATAATACAACTCAATTTTTAAAGGCTGCTCGTCTAAGGACATGTGTGAAATTAATAATTGATTATTTTCTGTCCTTACCACTGGCTTAAAAATCACCTTTTCATTTTTTTCTAAAAAGACCACGTTATTAGACTGGATAATAAATGGCGTTATAATAATTTCAAAATCCTTGTCCAACTCAAGAATGTATGAACCATTATTTAAGGCGGTAAAATCAAAACGCTTTACAAATGTGCCATTTCGTTTGATTTTTTCAGTAAAAAGGATAGTACCCTTGTCATCAATAATTTTGTATTGATGGCCTTTTTTAACATTAGAAAATTTTAATATGGTAATTCCTTTTAACGATAGATCAATTACTTTTTCATTTGCGTAGCCTATAACTGTTGTTAGTAATATGACTACTAATAAGATTGTTTTTATGGGTTTCATCACTTTATGGGTTTTAATGATTTATACTGCAAAGATATAATGCTATGTAGCTATTAAAAACATCCATTTTGGCATATTTATATACTATATTATCACTTTATTTTAAATCAAATAACAACAATGTTAATATAGAACACTTTTTTGGTAATTTTGAATATAAATTAATCCCTAAATACTGTAAATTTGTATATCGTCGATAGTTATGAAACCGAGAAAGCCAACTTTAGAAAAAGTTAACCCCAAATTTGGAAGTTCTATTTTTGTAAAAAAAGGGACTTCACAAGATATTGGCACTACTCCTTTTTGGCATTTTCATCCAGAAATAGAACTTGTTTATGTAGATAAGGGTAAAGGGAAACGCCATATTGGCAATCATTTATCCTATTTTGATAATAGCCAACTCATTCTAATTGGATCTAATTTACCTCATTATGGATTTACAGATAGATTAACGCAACATGGCTCTGAAGTCTTAGTCCAGTTTAAACCGGAGTTCTTAGGTAATTACTTTTTTGATACTCCCGAAATGACAAGCATTAATGCGCTTTTTAGGCGATCTAAAAACGGAATCCTTTTTAAACCCCAAACCAAACGAAGTGTTGGAAAAAAGATTCAAAAACTTAATGAAGTTGAAGGCTTTGAGCGTGTTATCCTTCTTTTAAAAATACTTTATAAACTATCTAAAGCTAAGGATTATGAAATTTTAAATGCTGACGGCTTTGTTTTCGAAACCGAAATGCAGGATAGTGCCAAAATAAATATCGTTTATAAACATATTAATAACAACTTCCAGAATCATATTTCACTTGATGAAATTGCAGATAAAGTAAGTATGACTGTTCCTGCCTTCTGTAGATATTTTAAAAAATCTACTGGCAAAACATTTACAAAACTGGTTAACGAATATAGAATCGTCCATGCTACCAAATTATTATCTGAAAGCCAGATGAGTATCACAGATATTGCATTTGAATGCGGATTTAATAACTTCTCTCACTTTAATAAATTATTCAAAGAGTTTACGGGTAAAAGTGCATCAAGATATAGAGGCGAACTTAAACAAATGGTGAAATAGTTAAAACACTAAACAATGAAAGATAACATAGATAGAACATTAGAGTATTACAAAATAAAAGAGCAGCAAATCCTAAATACTGTTAATTCTAAAAACAATTTAACTGCAGAGGACATCATCCATTACGGAAAAGAGATGTCTATCGTTACATATAAAATTACGGCATTAGAAATTGCTAAAGAAAATTAATAGAGTTCACCTTATTTTTCACCGTCCCATTCTGCATAAAACTGATCTAAAAACTGCTCTATATATTAATGCCGTTCTAATGCAATCTTTTCACCTGTCTTTGTCTTCATTCTATCTTTTAAAAGTAATAATTTTTCATAGAAACAATTAATTGTAGTTGCAATAGATGTTTTGTATTCGGCCTTTGTTATTTTTAGATTTGGGGATATAGAGGGATCAAATGTTTTCGGTTTTTAAAGCCTCCACAATTTAATGTCCTAGCAATCCCAATAGCACCAATAGCGTTTAATCGATTCGTATTCGTCTAAAACCAATAACAATTTCTAAAAAGAAAAAGCTAGAGCTCCAGTCACTACTTTTATTTATAAATGAAATTTAACTCTTCTTTTAAAAGATAAGATGTAAATAATAGTCTACTAATACTATTCTTTTATTACATTTAGAATGTAACTTAGGATACTATTAAACAGCTAGTACTATGAATTTCTTAAAGTATTTTAAAATAGGGTTTATAGGCATTGCATTATTATTGTTGAGTTGTCACGACGATGACATTAAAATTTTAGATAGTGAATATATAGTTGGTGGCATTGGAACATCAAAAAACACAGGCGCTGTAGAGTTCAATTTTACCATACCAGAGAACTATTCTTCAGCGAGAGTTGGTATCGATTTCGTTGGCAATATTTCAGTGCGAAGAGAAGTTTATGGAAATGGTGATAAGCAGCTAAAATTCCCTGACTTATCCTCTGGAATTTTCAACTACACATTTGAGTTTTGGGCTATTGATAATAGTATTGGAAACCTTGAAAACTCGCCATTAGGTATACTTTTGGCTATCACTGAAACGTTAGAAGTCCGTCAAGGAAAAACATTAAAAATAAGAATTGCTATAGATTAATTATTTACAGAGATCGAGCTACAAATTCTTAAAAGCTCACTTAGAATTGTATATTAAACTTCATGTATTCAGTTCAACCTATCCCAATATTTTAAAAGCACCGAAATGAATAGCGTTTTAATAAGCTTTTATTTAAAACCATCCCACTCTGCGTAAAACTGGTCTAAGAACTGCTCCATATATTTATGACGTTCTAGTGCAATCTTTTCACCTGTCTTTGTATTCATTCTATCTTTTAAAAGTAATAATTTTTCATAGAAATGATTAATTGTAGGTGCCGTAGATGTTTTATATTCGGCCTTTGTTATTTTTAGATTTGGGGTTATAGAGGGATCAAATATTTTTCGGTTTTTAAAGCCTCCATAATTAAATGTCCTAGCAATCCCAATAGCACCAATAGCATCTAATCGGTCTGCATCTTGTACGACACTCAATTCCGCAGAAGAAAAAGTTTGTGCTTCATCTCCGCCCTTAAAAGAGATGTGTTTTATAATATTGACCACATGCTCTATAACCTTAGAATCAACATTATTTTCAAACAAGAATTTACGAGCAACTTTAGGACCAATAGTATCATCACCATCATGAAACTTACTATCTGCAATATCATGCAATAATGCTCCTAATGCCACCACTAAAGAATCTACGTTTTCATTTTTAGAGATGAGTAAACAGTTGTTAAACACCCTTAGAGTGTGGAACCAGTCGTGACCACCTTCGGCTTTTTCAAGTTCTTTTTGTACAAAAATTTTAGTTTTTTCTATGATTTCTTCGGAAGTATGCATAACCTAAAATTAAAAAATTCCTTTCAGAAACTGAAAGGAATTAAATCTATATTTATTAAAAATTATTTTAAACGCGCTGGTTCAACCCATTTAAATTGATACGAATTTTCAGGTATTGTGATACGGTCGGCTAATCGTAACATTCTTGATGGTAATTTCATTAAGTAATCACGAGCCTTTTCGGCTTCATCATTAAGGCCCTTAATATTTCCAATATCCCAACGGATAATTAGTTTTTGTAAAATATCGATATAGTCCCTAGATGTATAGACACCAATGCGTTGCGCTGTATTTGAAAACTCTTCAAATGCTGTCCCTATTTTATCACCAGATTCTCTAAGGAAATGTGCTGGCATTGCAATTTTTTGCTTCATCATATAATGAAAAGCCATCATCATTTGATTTGGATCCACCTCGAAAATACGCTCAACAAACTCTGAATAAGCATGATGATGTCTCATCTCATCTCCAGAGATAATTTTGCACATTTTCGCTAATTGTTTATTCCCTTTCGCTTTTGCCATTTTAGCTACGCGGTTATGCGAAATATAAGTTGCTAATTCTTGAAAACTTGTATACACAAAGTTTTTATAGGGATCACGATCTGTACCAATATCAAAACCGTCTGCAATTAAGTGTTGTGTAGTTTTTTCTATCTCCTTCATATTAACTCGACCAGAGAGATAGAGGTATTTGTTTAGCACATCGCCATGACGATTTTCCTCGCTTGTCCAATGTCTCACCCATTTTCCCCAACTATTACGTCCCACTTGATCTACACCTTCAACATCCATTAACCAAGATTCATAAGAGGGTAAAGCTTCTTCGGTAATCATATCACCAACTAAAACGACCCAGAAATCATAAGGTAACTCTTTAGAAAGCTCACGAATTTCCCGTACGTCGTCATAAAACGTATCGCCTTGAGGATTTGGCAAAAAATCTGTGGGCTGCCAAATTGTTTCTACAGGAATGAGATATTTTTCGATAAGTTGATCCACATCTTTTTCTAGATGCTGCATCACTTCCAACCGTTTATTTTTCAACAACATATCAATTCGGTTTAATAATTAGTTAACATAAATAGCGTCAGTAATTGTTTTTTCAACAGTAGTCAACAACGCTTGCTTATCTGTAAAGGTAGCCATTTCTATAGGCTTATGAACAGTAAATTTTATATGATTTCCTATTCCCATAGGGAATTTACCATAGCGTAACATTTTCCAAGAGTTATTAACTGTTATGGGTATAATCAGCGCAGAAGGTGTTTTCTTCATGAGTATTTCTAAACCTTTAGTTTTAAAAGGCTTGGGGTAACCATCTTTACTTCGAGTCCCTTCTGGAAAAATAACTCCGGCACGATTTGTCTTTTCTAGATATTCTCCAAACTTCATCATTACAGGCAAAGCTTGTCTCGGATTTTTACGATCTATTAATATAGATCCTCCATGACGTAAATTATAGGATACACTTGGAATACCTTTGCCTAATTCTTTTTTTGAAACAAACTTAATGTGATGTTTTCTCATATACCACATTATTGGCGAAACATCATACATGCTTTGATGATTAGAAACAACAAGTAAAGGTCTATCTATAGGAAGATTATAAGGGTTCTCCCAAGTAACACGAGTGCCTAACACCTGTAAACAACGTACTAAACATAACTGTAAAAGATCTACACTTTTTTTATGAGCTTTATACCCCAAAACAGTATTACAAAAGACTTGAATTGGGTGAAAAAACAGTAAACACATACCAAAAATCATTAAATATAAAACCGTTAAAGGATATGCAAGAAGTTTTCTCATGTGGTAAAATTAGCCGAATCAAAGTAATACACAAAAAAACCACGATTAAAAATCGTGGTTTTATAATTAGACAACGTGTTTATTTCTATTAGAAATTCTTCACTTTATTTGTAATGCTCTACTAACAGTGCACATTATAAGCGTCCATAAGGTTCTCAGCAATTAATTCTGCTGGACGACCTTCAATATGGTGACGCTCTAACATATGCACTAATTCGCCATCTTTAAACAACGCCATACATGGTGAACTTGGAGGAAAAGGCACCATATGTCCTCTAGCAGCATCCACTGCTTCTTTATCAACTCCTGCAAACACAGTAACAATGTTATCTGGACGTTTTGCATTTTGTAAACTTTCTCTCGCTCCTGGACGAGCATTGGCAGCTGCACAACCACAAACAGAGTTTACAACAACTAATGTTGTTCCCTCTTTTGCTAAAGCAGCCTCTACAGCTTCTGCTGTGTGCAATTCTTTAAAGCCAACTTTGGTTAAATCCTCACGCATAGGTTTTACTAATTCTGCTGGATACATATGTTTTAATTTTTAGATTAATATTTGAATTACAAAGGTACGCAAAAACTACTGGATTATAATTGACAATAGTTACCTGTTTAAATGACGCTATTCGTGTTTTCAATAGTATAATTTTCCCGAAGGACGAAGAACATTTATCTCATAAAACTTAGTTGAAATCCATCATCTACAAAAGCACCTTCCTATAGCACAAAACTAGAATCGGTTAGTGCTGAAAGGCTAAAATTAAAGTCATCTATCATCAGTGTTACAGCATCACCTGTTAAGTGGACAACTTGATAACCATAAACGCCAGTTGGAAAACCATCACAGATGATAAGTTCAATATTGGTATTTGTTACTGTTAATTCTTGGTCGTTATGATTAAAGTCCCAAATAATTACATCTTTTTCGTAATCATCATCTATTCCTGCAACACTAATCAATGACCACGAACCATTCAGAGCACCCTCATTATTTGACGACACATCATCGTCGTTACAAGCTAAAGTAAATACTATTAATAGTCATAAACAGATACGCTTTTTCTTAATATGATTGATTTATATATTAAAGATAGCAAAACCTTAGAAAGGTTGCGCTGATAAGTAACAAAATCAAAATAAGTCTACTAACAAATAGTATCTTTGAATTTAAATAAAAGTTATAATTTATGAGTTTTGCAAAATGGGTAGGAGGTGCTTTAGGATGGTCTTTTGGTGGACCAATAGGCGCTATTATTGGACTTGCCGTAGGAAGTTTGATTGATGGCGCAACAGAAGGTGGAGGCTTTTTATTAGGTGACGGCAATAAGCAACAAAGAGGTTCAAGACAAAACTCTTCTAGCTCAGGAAGACAAACACACACAAGACTTCAAACACTCTCCGGAGATTTTGAAGTGAGCCTTTTAATTCTCGCCTCTGTCGTTATTAAAGCAGACGGGAAACAAGAGCAAAGTGAGCTAGATTTTGTGCGTAAGCAGTTTGTAAGTATGTATGGTAAAGACAGGTCTAATCAGGCTTTCAAATTATTTAAAAATATAAGTAAGCAAAATATCCCAACACGAAAAGTCTGTTTACAGATACGTCAAATGATGGATCACGCGTCACGTTTGCAGTTACTTCATTTTCTCTTCGGAATAGCAAGAGCAGATGGAATGGTCACGGATGACGAAGTGTCTCAAATTTATATGATTTCTAGTTACTTGGGGATTAGTGCTCGCGACTACGAAAGTATAAAAGCCATGTTCTACAACAGTAGTGATAATACCTATAAAATTTTAGAGATTACTAAAGAAGCGACAGATGGCGAGGTTAAAAAGGCCTACCGAAAGATGGCAAAAAAATACCATCCAGATAAAGTGATTCACTTAGGAGAAGAACATCAAAAAGGTGCCGAAGAAAAATTCAGACAAGTGCAAAATGCCTACGAGCAATTACAAAAGGAACGCGTATTTTAATCATTTACGATTGCGATGTCTTTCATTTATGCGTCTTTCAATATCTTTAAAATAACGCTTTTCTTTATGTTTTCTATACATAAAGGCCACTACTACGATGAGGCCTAGAATCATTAGTCCGCCTTGTCCTGTGATGTAATTTAGTATGTCCATATTATTAATTTAAAAAACTATAGTCGCAATAAGAAAGAAACCTTTCACTTCTAAATTGGTATTATTATTGTACAATTTTAAAAAAATTAGGAGACCTTTTCAACTTTTGACCATTAATAAGTAAAACAGTGTATGAGTGATCAAGACATTTTAGTACTTTTTAAAAATGGTCAGCGTGAGAAAGCGTTTAAAAAACTCTATCATCTTTATTCCAGAATTGAGAAACTCGTCCTCTCAAAAGGTGGCAGTAAAGATGATGCCAGTGATGTGTTTCAAGAAGCACTTATTATCCTCATCCGAAATCTGGAAACTACAGGTTTTAAATTGACCTCCTCGTTTTACACCTATCTATATTCGGTATCGAGATTTGTGTGGTCAGACATTCAAAAAAGCCTTACCAAACGACAATTACAAGAACTTAATGCCCAATAAGTTCAAGTCTTTCAAGAGGTCATCGAAGAAAAAAATTATCAACTTGCCGAACATACTTTTCTAGAAATAGGGGAACGATGTCAACAACTATTACAACTGTTTTATCACAAAGCCATGTCATTTAAAGACATCGCCAATGTGATGCAATTTAAATCTTCAAAAATTGCAAAAAACCAGAAGTACAAGTGCTTACAAAAAGCTAAAGACATCTATCAAACCAAATTAAAATCGGTTCAATCCTAAAACAGAAACACATGGAAACTTACACCCAATATATAGAACTCATAAATGACTACCTCAACAATGTACTCTATAAAGAGGCTCGATTAGATTTTGAATCTAAACTTCAAAATGACGTAGAATTTAATACCCTTTACGAAGAACATATTATTTTTATAAATGACTTAGAACGCATTGAAATTAAAGACGACATCCAAAAAGCAAAACATTTATATCATACTGAAAAATGGTTAAAAATTTCAGGAATTTCAATCCTAGTTATTGGTGTATTCGTAATGTTGTATACATTGGTTTTTAATACTTCGGAAATGGAACCAACTCCAAACTCTGAACCTTTAAATACTATAATTATAGATTCAACATCTAACAGAAAGCTTAACACTGAAACGTCTGTAGGTTCTATCATTCTTCAAGACACAACTACTAGTGAAATTATTATACAAACAGATATTTCCGAAGAGAAACTAATAGATAAATCAACTTATAATCCGTTAAAAAAACAAATACAAATTTTGAGGATTAACACTCAAAATGATACTATAATTAAATGCAAAGAAGGGACGATTTTAAAAATATCTAAAGGGTCTTTCATAAACCCTAAAACAGGAAAAATTATTTCTGGAACAATAGATTTAAAAGTGACCGAGTATTATAAGCTGTCAGATATTTTATTAGCTAATCTTTCAACTGTGTCGAATGGTAAGCAACTAGAAACTGGAGGCATGTTGCTTATCGAAGCTAATCAAGGTGCTATAGCCTTAGAATTAAAAGACAATTTGCCAATTGAAATCTCATTTCCGACGAAAAACAAAAAGGAAGGCATGCAATTATTTTCGGGAGAATGGGAAGATAAAAACATTAATTGGACGCTTCAAAATGATAGCAGTGTAGATGACTTATTAGTTCATGAAGAAATCGTAGATGTTCCTTTTAATGTGGTTGATGAAGTACCTGTTTTTCTTGGATGTGAAGATGAAAGCACTAATGAAGCTCAAAAAAAATGTATGACCGATGCTATTTCTAAGTTCGTTTCTAGAAAATTTAATGCCGATGTTGCACTTGGTCTAGGATTATCAGGAAGACAACGCGTCAACTCCATATTTAAAATTGATAAAGAAGGATCTATCGTCTCTATACAATCCCGAGGTTCTCACCCTAGATTAAGTGATGAAGCAGATCGTGTGATTAATTTATTGCCAAAAATGATTCCAGGAAAGCAACGAGGTCAAGCGGTTAATGTGCCTTACTCCTTGCCTATTATATTTGAAATTGATGGATAACAAAATTCTAACCGATTTGGTACAGAAAAGAGATCTGCATATATTACAATTAGAGATGAGGGAGATTTAATACGGCTGAACAAGGAAGTCATAAGTGGCATTAAAATGGATACTCTTTATTCTACCACAAGAGGTCTTGTAGAGACCATAAGAGAAGTAATGCATGACAAGGATTTCCCTGTAGATTCTATATTTACAAACGAATGGCGACAATATCAAAAACAAAAATTAATTCGCCTCTATGGTGTTTTCGGGTCGAAATCAGAGCCAACAGTTATGTTGCGAAAACCATTATTTGAGATGGAAAACACTAAATTTAAAATTCTTGAAAAAGACTCCATTACACGCGGTGGACATGTGATTAGAAAACTTTGGGGTACAACTCAAACACTATCAAGACGAATTTTTGAACTCGCACCCAAACAACGTTTCGCAGTGGGAACAGAAACTGTAACAGTTCAAGAGTTTGAAGGAAGATTAGACGATGTAGACGACTTAAGTATTTCTTCAAGAGACGTTGGTTATTATGTGCTCAGAACCTCAAGTTTAGGTTGGATTAACTGTGATCGTTTTATCAACGGAAGAACAATACGCATCAAATATAAGCTCAAAATAAAAAATGCTGAAGGTACTAGTGTTAATATGGTTTTTAAATCGTTAAGCTCTGTTCTGCCTAGTCGGTTTAAAAATAACGTTTATGATTTTCAAACTGTTGGAGCAAATGAAGATATTACTCTGGTTGCGGTTAAACGTAAAAATGGAAGGCTCTACTATGACGCTGTGGACACCAAAACTGAGGTAAATCCTAAAATAGATTTTGATTTCAAGGAAGTAACAATTGAGGAATTGAAAAAAGAGTTAGAACAATTAAATGATACATTTAATTGAGATTCTTCGTTTCACTCTGAATGACATTAAAGGTTTTCATTCATAAGTCTGGTGTCATTCAGAAGGAACTCCGATAGTTTTCGGAGTGACTGAAGAATCTCTAATTAGATATTGTCATTAAGGAAATCCCATTGAGAGTTAAATTCAGAGATCATCTTCTCTTTTTTAAATCTTGATATTCCTTTAATCTGTTTCTCTCTTTTTATAGCATCATCTATTCCAAAATAATGCTCATAATAAACCAAATAATAACATTTATATCTCGTTGTAAAAGCTTTCGAAAAAGGAAGTGGGTTTTTATGAAAATATAACCTTTCTACTAAATTATTGGTAACTCCAGTATATAATACTGTTTTATTTTTATTAGTAAGAATGTAGATGTAATAATTATGAGTACCTATTGTTTTCATAAGATGAATATATAAAAGATTCTTCGCTATGCTCTAAGTGACATTTGGATTCCTCATCAAAACTAAATCTTTAATCAAACAACTTTTGTCATTCAGAAGGAGGCACGACTGAAGAATCTATCCTCTAAACAAAAAGAAGTCATCCTTCATCTCTTCAATCTGAATTAATCCCAAAGACTACCTAAATTTTAATTTTTCTTCTGAAGTAATGAATCAATAGATTTCAATCCAACTCCAAAAACTGAGTTTTTGTTTTTAACTACTGCTTCATAATGAAGAATAGCTCCAAAAATGTTTCTTTCTAACTTCATTGATCATAATATCTCTTAATTCATCATCAGATAAACCCTTTAATGGTTTGTTATACTTAATCATAGATTTTTGCTCACGAATTTATTCATAAATATTATCAACAATTGAATTCATTTCTAAAAAAGCACTATAATTAGATTCTAAATCGTAAAGTGTGAAAATGGTATGGCTATTCTTTATTGATTTCTCTATAATTTCACTCAATTGATTTTGGTTGACACGTTCATTATTATAGAACATTTCATTCTTCATCAAAAATACATAGTCCGTTTTTGATTCCTCTATGTTATATGGAGGTAGCGAATGTGGTGGAGGTGGTGAAGGTGGTTGATTTAACTCTAATTTATTTATATACTTAGGGTTATACTGAAGGCTCGGTAATTTTTTTTATTAACATCTCAAAGTCATAATAGAGTTCAGTTTCGTTTTGTATTAAATTGATATTATTTATAAAACCTACTTTTAGCATATTAGACATAATCAACTCGTTGAAAATTTGATCAACATAGCTTAATGGAGTTGTACCTTCTATGAACAAATAAATAATAGGGAATGAAAGTAATTCATCTCTAAACCCTGAACAACTTCTATTGTTGGTGAATGCTCTTAGATCATAAATATCTTCATACTTATCATTTAATTGCAAACTATACTCACCATTATCCAATCTTTTCCCGAAGTAAATATAGAAATTTGATGAGGTTTCATCAATATCTAATCTAGAAACACCCTCTAACTTTGGTAATTCTAAATCTAATATTGGAGTTTCATGTTCATAAATTTGAAGACTATCATTATTAACATTTACAAAATGATACTTCTGATCCAATACAAGTGTATCAACTTCAAGAGAAACATCCATTTCATTTCCGTTAAAAAGAAAACGATTTCCATCGATCTCGAGTTTATAGTTATGTCAATGATTAAATACTCCGTAATTAAACTTTATTGAATCATTTACTATTTCAAGATAGTCTGGAACATATTCATTAAAATTTGAATTATAAAAATGATGACTAGCCCATTTCCCCTAATACTTTTCTTTCTGGTTAAAAGAAAACAGTAGTGAAGCGATTAAAACCGAATTAAAGAATAGTTTTTTCATGAGGGCTAATTTCTAATTAATACATCAATAAAGATACCAAAGTCATGATTAAATAAATATGGAGATTCTTCGCTGTGCTCTGAATGACATTTGGATTCCTCATCAAAACTAAATTCTTAATTAAAAGACTACTGTCATTCAGAAGGAGGTACGACTGAAGAACCTATCCTCTAAACAAAAAGAAATCATTCTTCATATCTTCAATCTGAGTATCTTCATTAGTGATAATATAATCGATGGCTTGTGTGGTAAACATATCTCCTTTTGGAGTTAGTGAGACAATTTTATTATCAATCACAATCATATTATTTCTTAAAGCTAAATCCAACACTGTTTTAGATCTTACTTTTTGCCAATTAATATGTTCATTTAAATGATTCACATGACGCTCATTGTCTTCATCATGATTTTTTAAATGGAGTAAAAATGTGAGAAGTGATACCTCAATACGCTGTTGTTTTTCTCTATACAATACTGCTATAACCCCTTTGCTTGGTGCGAATAAATAGACGATCAAAAATAAGAGTCCCAGCATTGTGGTAATTGATCCCGAAATTGAAGCATCCAACCAATGTGCAAACCAATAGCCCGAAATGGCACTCACGACTCCAAAGATTATGGAAAGCACTAACATTTTCTTCAAATCTGTGGTTAATAAATACGCAGTTGCTGCCGGTGCAATCATAAGTGCCACAACTAAAATAGCACCTACAGCATCAAAAGAACCTACAGTTGTGATAGAGGAAACAGTCATTAAGCCATAATGCAAAATTACTGGAGAAAACCCTAGCGAAGCTGCTAAACCTTTATCAAATGTACTTAGCTTCAATTCTTTAAAAAACGCCAACAATAAAACGATTGTGATCAATAAAATAACGCCAATAACCCAAAGCGATTTTGGGCCAACATCAATCCCAGAAATGAGCAGGCGATCAAAAGGCGCAAAAGCCAATTCTCCCAATAATACCGCATCAATATCTAAATGTACATCGTTGGCATTTTTAGCGATCATAATGACACCAATACTAAACAATACAGGAAAAACGAGACCAATAGCAGTATCTTCTTTTACGAGTCCTGTTTTCTGTATATACTCAACCAAAACCACTGTAATAACGCCAGTTAAAGCTGCCAATAATATCAGTAATGGTGAATTTAAATCTTGAGTAATAAAGAAACCTACCACAATTCCTGGCAGTATGGAATGACTAATAGCATCGCTTATCATGGCCATTTTCCGAAGGACTAAAAAAGTTCCTGGAATCGCACAAGCAATAGCTACCAAACTCGCAATAAGCTGTATTTCTAGTTGTGCGTTACTCATCGTTTTTAGTTAATTGATTATATAAATTCAAAGCCGATTTAAAACCTTCATGAGTCAAACTCCAAGTAGATCCCTTTAAAGTCACGTAATTTTTTTCAACTAGTTTTTTAAGGGTACCTTTCGTGTAACCTTGAAAACCATTCAAAATTTTAATTTCGTGTGGATGTGAGATATTATCATGAGACTCGGCAATATGATACATAAATGCTAATGTTTTGTGCAATTCTAAATCTCTACGGTTTTTTATAAATCGTATCTGTTTAAAAAGCAAACCTCGACTTGGAGAGAATATAAATGAAAACAATACAAATACTGCTGCAACCAATACAATGACTGGTCCTGTAGATAAATTGTTTTGACTCGCACTAATAGCGGTACCAAACACACCTGAAAACGCTCCAAAAATTGCTGCTAAAAACACCATTGTTGCTAAACTATTTGTCCATTGTCGTGCCGCTGCCGCAGGCGCTAAAAGCATTGCACTCATAAGTACTACTCCTACAGTTTGAAGTCCTAAAACAATCGCTAAAACAATAAAACTGGTAATGAGAATATCTATGGCCTTTGTATTAAACCCAAGCGTTTTGGCGTACTCTTTATCAAAGAGCAAAATCTTAAACTCTTTCCAAAAAAGAAGCAATACAAAAAGGCAAATTCCTGTAACAATTGCCATCATCCAAACATCACTTTCAACGAGAGTTGCTGCTTGACCAAATAAATATTTATCCAATCCTGCTTGATTAGCATTGGGTTGCTTTTGTATAAATGTGAGTAAAAGCATTCCGAAGCCAAAAAATAATGATAAAATTAAACCAAGAGCTGTATCAGATTTAAGATGCGTTTTGGTAATGATTCCTCTAATCCAGAATGTCCCAATTAACCCACTAACTAAAGCGCCCAATAATAATGTGTTACTATCTTTTGCACCTGTAATTAAAAATGAGATTGCTATTCCTGGCAATGCTGCGTGTGAAATAGCATCACCTAAAAGACTTTGCTTTCTAAGTACCGCAAAGCTACCTAACATTCCAGTGACTGCACCTAGAATTGCAGTTCCTAATGTAATGGTTCGTAAGGTATAGTCTGTAAAAACTAAAGAAAAATACTCTTGAATGTCCATTATTCTTGTACGCTCACTTTATAATTAATTCCGTAGGTTTTAGTTAAGTTATTATCATTAAAAATATCCTTAACTGGACCTGTAGCTATCTTTTTGACGTTCAAAAAAGTTACCCAATCAAAATATTCAGGAACAGTTTGTAAATCATGATGCACTACAACTACCGTTTTTCCTGCTTTTCTCAATTCTTTTAAAATATTAATAATCGCTATTTCTGTAGTAGCATCAACACCTTGAAACGGTTCATCCATAAAATAAATAGAGGCATCTTGGACTAGAGCGCGTGCTAAAAATATGCGTTGTTGTTGCCCTCCAGATAACTGACTTATTTGTCGGCTTTTAAATGCTAACATACCAACTTTCTCGAGGGCTTCAAGTGATGCTTTTTTCTCCTTTTGCCTTGGACGTTTAATCCAACCTAAACTACCGTAAGTCCCCATCATCACAACATCCAAAGCTGTCGTTGGAAAATCCCAATCTACACTTCCCTTCTGCGGAACATAAGCAACCAATGAGCGCTGTTTTTTATAAGGTTTTCCATAAATAGTAACACTTCCTGCAATGGGTTTTAGAATACCTAAAATAGATTTAATGAGTGTTGATTTTCCTGCACCATTTGGTCCAACAATAGCCATCAATACACCTTCAGGAATTTCTAAATCAATATCCCAAAGTACCGGTTTATAGTTGTAGGCTACGGTTAAATCGTCTACTTGTACTGCTATTTTTTGTTTCATACTGTATCATCTTTTCTGTCATTCAGAAGGAGTTCCTATAGTTATCGAATGACTGAAGAATCTTTGAATAATTCTTTTAGATTCTTCGCTTCGCTCTGAATGACATTATGCTTTTATTTCAACGCACCAACAATTGTATTCACATTATACTCAAACATTCCAATATACGTGCCTTCGGCAGTTCCCGCACTTCCTAAAGCATCAGAATATAATGTGCCTCCAATTTCTACGTCGTGTCCTTTAGATTTTACGGCTGCTTGTAAGGCTTCAATGGTTCTCTTCGGAACTGAACTCTCCACAAAAATAGCTTTGATATCTTTTTCAATAATAAATGCTGAAAGGTTCTGCACATCTTGAACACCAGCTTCTGTAGCGGTAGATATTCCCTGTAAGCCGACCACTTCAAAGTCATATGCTTTTCCGAAGTAATTAAAAGCATCATGCGCAGTCACTAATATTCTTTTTTCCTTCGGAAGGGTCTCAATAGTGGCTTTAATTTTAGATTGAAGCGCCTCTAGTTCATTTAAATAAGTTTCAGCATTTGATTTATAATTTTCAGCATTAGCGGGATCATTTTCTGACAGTACTTGAGCCACTTTTGAAGCAAATTGCTTAAAATAACTGATATCAAACCACACATGCGGATCGTAATTGGATGCAAAATAGTCTGAACCAATCAACGCGTTTTTATCAAGTTCCTCACCCAAAGCAATGGGCGTTTTAGTAGCGCTTCCCATTTTCTCAAAAACATCAACTAATTTCCCTTCAAGATGTAAACCGTTATAAAAAATCACATTAGCTTCTACTAATTTAGTTACATCTCCTTCACTCGCTTTGTATAAATGAGGATCTACTCCACTTCCCATCAAGCCTTGAAGATTCACATAGTCTCCACCAATATTTTTCACCAAATCAGTAATCATTGATGTTGTGGTGACGATATTTAATTTTCCGTTAGATTTCGTTTCATTTTTACAGCTAAAGCATGCAATGATTAGTATCAAAACTATTCGTTTTTTCATTACTCTAAATTTTATTTGCGAAGGTACTAAAAATTAAAACACATCTCTGGTTTCGGTTATGTAATTCACTACCTAAGTGGCTTGAACATCAAATTAATTGCTTGCTTTTAAGCTTTTTTACAGTGCATCTAAAAGCTGTCTAGCTGTATAATAATTATAAGTACGATCTCTCACAACAAAATTGGTATCAAAAAATAGGGTTACGGGAAGTGAAAAGACTTCATTTTCTCGCGACCCTAGTAATAGCGGTAGTTCGTGTGTGGGGTTACGCTTTGTTTCTGCTTGGGTATTTACAAACGTAACACCATCAAAAACAATAGTATCAAGCGTTTCAACATCCATTTCTACTGCGTAATAATCGCGATTTATCTTTTCTACAACTTTGGTATTTGTAAACACCTCTCTATCTAACTTTTTACAATAGGCACACCAATCTGCATGAAAATAAATAAGTACAGGTTTTGGCTGCTCTTTTAAAGCATGTTCTAGTTGTTCCCATGTTTTCCATTCAATCGTTTTATCACTTTGTGAATAGGAAATAATTACAAAACTGCTAAATACTAGAGATAAAAAAATATGTTTCATTGCAAGTGTATTTTAAAAATCACCAAATTTAAGTCCCATAAAGAAAGTTCGAGGTCTGTTTGGTCCATAAACAAAATCTGAATCTCTAGTAGCACCACTATCAAAATCATTTTGATAGCTATCAAATAGATTTTGTATTCCTCCACTTAGCTCTACATGAAATGCGTCTTTAAGATCAAAATGATAAGTTATTTTGGTAGTCATGTCAAAAAATGCATCTGAATCTACTAAATCAATAAAGCCAGACTCTGAGACTACACGGGGAACAATCATTGTACCTGTATAACTTCCAGTAACATCTAATTTAAATGCCTCACTAACTTGCCAGTTTGTATTTAAAAAACCATAAACATTGGGTGCACGTGCAAACTCACTTAAAACGACATCTTGTTCTCCAGGAACTGATCCATCTGCTTCAAAAAGCAGTTGATCTTCTTTATAAATAGCGCGTTGAATTGTTCCCCCTACTTGAAAAAACAAATCTGAACTAGGGGACACACTCAACTCTATATTAGCACCAGCAACATAGGCACCAGAGCCATTTCTTGTTTCTTCTAGAATAGATCCATTTGGTAATGAATTTCCTGTACTCACAATAGTAAATGGATTTTTTAAGGTAGTATAAAATCCTTCAACCAAAAGATTAGTTTGCGTTTTATTAAAATCTTTTGAATAATCAAATGATGCGGTAAACGCATTAGAGAACTCACTTTCCAAATTTTCTGATAAAATCACAAAACGTTGTTCTCCTCCAACCGAAGAAATATGAAGATCTTCATTAAATGCCTGCGCTGCTCTAAATCCTCTAGCATAACCACCTCTAAATTGAAGCTCATCTGAAATATTATAAAGCACAGTTAAACGCGGACTCAAAACTGTTTCAGAAACGTCTGAAGTTCTAGCTATATCCTGAATGGTGTAAAAACCATCAACATTGACATGGTCTAAACGAGCTCCTATAAGTGCCGAAAACTTATCTGTTGGCTTCCATTCATACTGACCGTAAAGTCCAGCGCTATTCACTTTTTGGTCCACCAAACGATTATAGCCAGGAATAGCATCATCTGTATCATTAAGTTGGTACTCCACACCTGTTGTAAGCACATCATTATTTTTAAAAATATGACTATATTTTGCACCTGCAACAAATGCCAAATCTTTAGTAACACCAAAAGCATTATTAGCAATGATTGAGTCGGCGGTAGTTCTACCTCCTCCTAAACCACCGTAATAGCTCTCTCGATTTGTATGTTGTACAGATGCGTAAACACTTAAGGTATTTGTTCTGTCATCATTGAAGGTCTCGTAATCGACACCTGAAAAAATGGTATTATGATCTAATTCTTCAGTAATATCCGTAAACTGCGGTGCTAAACCAAGCTTATCACCACCACGACGATATTCCCGAATACCTGTAAAATCAAAACCAATTCTACTGTTGTCATCAGGTCTCAAAAACGCTTTAGCACCTAATGAGTTATTGTTGAGACTAGTTATTTCTGTAAAGCCATCATCATTAGCATCAAAAGCATCACGATCTCTAAAAATACCGTAAACTGTAACTCCGCTAGTTAAATCTTCGCTTACCACAGTGGCATTAACGTTGACATTACGATCTGCAGTTGTACCGTCAATCAATGCTAAATTAGAACTCACCTCCCAACTGTTATTTATAGGTTCTTTTGTAATCACATTAATAGTTCCTGCAATAGCATTTGAGCCAAACAAAGCAGAGCCTCCACTTCTCACGACCTCAACCCTATCAATAATACTAACAGGGATTTGCTCCAAACCGTAAACACTATTTAAGGCACTAAACACTGGACGACTATTTACTAGTATTTGAGTGTATTGTCCTTTTAAACCGTTCATACGAACTTGTGTAAAACCACAATTTTGACAATTAGTTTCCACACGCACTCCTGGTTGATAGTTAAGTCCGTCTGCCAATGACAAAGACTGTGTTGCACTAAATAGTTTTGGACCTAAAACCTTTACAATTACTGGAGCTTGTTTTTTACTAATACGATTTCTAGTGGCACTGACTACAATTTGGTCAAGCCCAAGCGCATCTTCAATTAATTCAAAGTCAACAACAATGTTAGTATCAGCAATAAGTGTTACACTTTTTGTTAATGTACGATAGCCTTGCGAAGCAGCAACAAGTTCAGTGGCCTTGCTATTTACTGTCACCTCATACTTTCCATTCTCGTCAGCACTCACACCAACTGTACCTCCCTTAACGTATACACTTGCAAAAGCAACTGGCTCCCCTTCTGCGGTTACTTGACCAGAAATTTTGGTTGTTTCTTCTTGTGCTGAAACTATTGAGGCTAGTAAGACAAAAATATAAGTTATACATCTCATTATTTTAATTTTTAAATTCATAAAATTATAATTTTTATGCAAATATAAAATAATTTTTAGACTTGTCTAAAAATTATTTTAAAATTTTAATATATGTATATTTGGTGTTTAAAAATTAATTATGATCACACTTACCGAGGAAAATTATATCAAAGCCATTTACCATCTTGGAAACTATGGTAAGGACATCGTTAACACAAATGCCATTGCCGACGCTTTAAATACGAAAGCATCATCTGTTACAGATATGGTAAAAAAACTAGCAGACAAAGACTATCTAAACTATAAAAAATACCAAGGTGTTAAGTTGAAAAAAAGCGGAATTAATGTGGCCGTTAATATTGTTAGAAAACACAGACTTTGGGAAGTGTTCTTAGTAGAAAAACTAAATTTTACTTGGGATGAAGTCCATGAAGTCGCTGAGCACTTAGAACACATAAAATCTGAAAAACTCGTCAATGAATTGGATGCTTTTTTAGAATTCCCTACACATGATCCTCATGGTGATCCAATACCAGATAAGGATGGTAAATTTAATAAAATAGAGAAAATAGCATTATCACATGCTACCGTTGGAATGGTATATAAATGTATTGGTGTGGAAGATAGCTCTACTAATTTTCTTCAATACTTAGATAGTAATTCTATAGGTTTGGGAACCACAATAGAAATTATACACAAAGAGCTATTTGACAACTCTGTCAAAATTAAACTGAACACTACAGAGATGGTTGTATCACAAAACGTCGCTAAAAACTTATATTTGAAGGTATTATAAACCATTGGTGAACATAACATGAATAATAAAAGGATTGCGTCTATAAAACCCAGTAACTAAGATTGTAAAATTAATGACAACCACAATCATCTTGGCCGCAAGCCTTACTGCTCGCTGTCTTTTTCTTCGGAAGCACACCAAACCTGCGCAATAAAAACCATATTGCTATAGCTAGCGAGGTAAAAACTAATATGTTTTGTATTACAATATTCAACTTATTTAAATTTATATTAGAATGAAACTTTTATATGTGATTAGTCGAAAACATTTTAGTTTCATTTCATGAGATTTATAGTGCATTGAAACAAGCTTATCACGAGTTTCAAGAATCCGTTACTTTAATAATTGATAAGCAATCAAAGCTACAACATAAGCAAATGCACTCATAATCACTAACTGTAACATTGGCCATTTCCAAGTGTTAGTCTCTCGCTTTACAACTGCCAATGTACTCATACATTGCATGGCAAATGCATAGAATAATAACAAAGAAATCCCTGAGGCAAGCGTAAATAGTTTACCTCCTGTTGTTTGATTTGTATCTTTAGCCATCCTATTTGTAATGGTATCTACATCATCATTTTCTACACTATATATAGTTGCTAATGTTCCAACAAAGACTTCTCTTGCTGCAAATGAGCTTACAATTGCGATTCCTATTTTCCAATCATATCCTAATGGCCTAATAGCAGGCTCAATAGCTTGTCCCGCAATACCAATAAAAGAATGTTCCAGCTTATGAGATGATATTTTTTGTTGCAATTCATCAGAAGGTAAATTTTCCGAAGCAAATTCAGTAGTAACAATTTCTTCTGCATTATTGAAACTGTCTCCAGGCCCATAAGATGCTAAAAACCAAAGTACAATTGATATTGCTAAAATGATTTTACCTGCTCCAAATACAAATGACTTTGTCTTCTCTAAAACTGTTAACGCTACATTTTTAAATAAAGGCATCTTATAGTTTGGCATTTCTACCACGAAAAAAGTTTTACTCTTCATTTTTAGAATCTTATTTAAGATCCAAGCAGAAATGATTGCGGTTCCAAAACCAATAAGATAGAGTAACATTAATGTTAATGGTTGGTATCCTAATCCTAAAAAACGACCCTCAGGAATAACCAGTTCGATAATAATTAGATAGACTGGTAAACGTGCCGAACAGGTGGTAAACGGTGTCACTAAAATAGTAATCAAACGTTCTTTCCAGCTTTCAATATTTCGAGTTGCCATAATCGCTGGTATAGCGCATGCTGTACCTGATATTAGTGGAACTACACTTTTACCACTCAACCCAAAACGTCTCATGATACGATCCATCAAAAAGACAACCCGACTCATATAACCACTTTCTTCTAGAACTGCAATGAATAAAAATAAAAAGGCTATTTGCGGAATAAATATCACTATACCTCCTAGCCCAGGAATAATACCTTCGGTAATTAAATTAGTAAAGACACCTTCAGGCATGATGTTTTTAGTCCATTCACTTAAAAAAGCAAAGGCACCATCAATAAGCTCCATAGGCACTTGAGCCCACTCATATATGGCTTGGAAAATAGTCAATAGAATCACAAAAAAGATAAGATATCCCCAAACTTTATGTGTAAGAATCCTATCCAATTTGATTCTAAGATCTTTCGCTGTTTTAAGATCAATAGTCTGGCCTTTTTTAAGCGTATTATTAATAAACTGATAGCGTTTTATAGTCTCTTTTTGCTGTAAGCGCTTAAGATCTGATTTACCCATAGTTTTGAAACTATTGATCGCATCAATTTCTTTTCTATCAACTTTTCCGAAGTTCACATCCTGAGTAATGACCAACCATAATTTATATAATAACTGATTGGGGAATGCCTTTCTTAACTTACTGAAATACTCAATATCAATTTCTGAAGCACTTAAACAAGGCGTAATTGACAGCTCTTTAAAATTAGTAATAAGCTCTTTAAGTTCATTTATACCTTTGTTTTTCCTAGTACTTATAAGTGCAATTTTAGTTTGCAATTCTTGTTCCAAATAAGGAATATCTAAATGAATGCCCTTATAGACCATCCTATCAGACATATTTATAGCTAAAATTGTAGGGATTTGTAAATCCTTAATTTGAGTATAAAGAAGAAGATTTCTTTTTAAATTTTCGACATCACTAACGACCACTGCAACATCAGGAAAGTCCTTGTCATTCTTATTGAGAAGTAGCTCAATCACCACATTTTCATCAAGCGAAGAGGCATTTAAACTATAAGTTCCTGGTAAATCAATAATATGTGCTTTAACTCCTCTCGGAAGTTTACAGATACCTTCTTTTTTCTCAACCGTAATCCCAGGATAGTTACCTACTTTTTGATTTAAGCCCGTAAGTGAATTAAAGACAGAAGTTTTTCCTGTATTTGGATTTCCAATAAGCGCAACATTGATTTGTTTACTCATTAAAAATATCTATTAAAATGTGAATTGCAGTTTCTTTTCTAATAGCTAAATGTGTCCCATTAATATTGAGATACATTGGATCTGCAAATGGTGCGACTTGTACAAGCTCCACTGAATTTCCAGGCAAACAACCCATTTCTAGGAGTTTAAGTGGAATATGAATGGACGAAACATCGGTAATTATACCTTGTTGACCTCGTTTTATATCTGCTAATGTGACTCTCAAGCTTATTTAGATTGATTTTAAGTAAGCAAAAATAAAGGAAAAATTCAGCGTAAAAAAATTGTAGTGGATTTTTATTGATATTCCTTTTTAAGTCGCTTGATATCTTGAATTAAAGAGTCCACAGAAGTTGCACTGATCCCGTTGTATAAACCTCTAATTTGCTTCTTTTTATCGATAAGAGCGAAGTTTTCGGTGTGGACCATTCCATAATCTTCAGAATTATCATCTTTAACCACTAAATATGATTTTCTTGCTAAGTCATAAATTTGTTTACGGTCTCCTGTTACTAGATTCCATTTCTTATCATTTACGCCTTTCTCAATAGCATAGCGCTTTAATTGTGCCACAGAATCAATCTCTGGAGTTACAGAATGAGACAATAGCATAACCTCGTCATCATCCATAATCTCTTGTTGTATCCGAGCCATTTGGTCTGTCATAATAGGACAAATGGTTTGGCAGGTGGTAAAAAAGAAATCTGCGACATAGATTTTATCCTTGTAAGTATCTTGAGTAATCGTTTTGCCGTTTTGATTTATAAGTTCAAAATCTGCTATTTTGTGATACTTCTTTTTATACTGAATAGTGCTATCTACCAAAGATGCATCGACCCTATTGGGTTGATATATTGGTAAAGGCTGTTCTACATTTAAAGCTGAATAAATAAAATAAATAATGACACTAGATACGATTGCAAGGACTATAAAAAAACCCTTGAGCTGTTTGAGATACCTCAACATAATCTGATAATTAAGATGTTATATATATTAGTTTGTAAGATTGGAATGCAAAAATACGACACTGTAGCTACAATTTGACTACTTTTAACAGGCTATATTAGAATAAAAGAAAAACACAATATCATGAAATTAATACAACTCCTTTTTTTTGGACTATGCTCTACAGTGTCATTCTCACAAGATTATAACGAAACTTTAGACGCAATTCGTGAATCTGAAGCTAAGTCTGCATTAAATCACATGATGCAGCGCTCAAATCTCAATACAGGTGATTATGATTTAAAATATCACAGACTAGAACTCGATGTTGATCCTTCGATTGCTTTTATTTCTGGAGACATTACTAGTTATTTTGAGGCAAAAAGTGATCTAGCGACAATTACTTTTGATTTAACCTCCAACATGACTGTTTCTCAAGTTATGCAAAGAGGAAATGCATTAGCATTTATTCAAAATGCTGACGATGAACTAGTAATTACACTGCCTATTACTCAAAATACTGGTGTTTTAGATTCTCTTACAGTAAGTTATTCTGGAAATCCAATAAGTTCTGGTTTTGGTTCGTTCGAGCAAACCGAGCATAATGGAGACCCTGTAATCTGGACGCTTTCTGAACCTTATGGAGCAAAAGGCTGGTGGCCATGTAAGCAGGATTTGATTGATAAAATAGACTCTATAGATGTGTTTATGACCACACCTCAATTCAACCCATCTAATGAAGAATATATTTCGGTATCTAACGGTCTTGAGCAAAGCCAAATTGTTACCGGAACAGAAAAAACCACCCATTTTAAACATCGTCATCCAATACCAGCGTATCTCATTGCGATTGCTGCTACTAATTATGAAGTCTATTCTCATACCGTACCAAATAATGGCAATCCATTTGACATTGTGAACTATGTGTATCCTGAAAGCCTAGCAAATGCTCAAGCCAATACGCCTATCACTGTAGATATTATGAACATTTACACCACTTTATTTGAAGAATATCCCTTTGCAGACGAAAAATATGGTCATGCTCAATTTGGTTGGGGAGGCGGCATGGAGCACACCACTGTTTCATTTATGGGAAGCTTTGGACGCAACTTAGTTGCTCATGAACTTGCGCATCAATGGTTTGGAAATAAAATTACCTGTGGGAGTTGGAAAGACATCTGGCTCAACGAGGGCTTTGCTACTTACCTGTCTGGAATTACTATAGAAAATTTAGATGGCAATGATGCTTTTACAACTTGGAAACAGCAAAGAAATAACTCTATAACGTCACAACCTATTGGATCTGTTTATCTTACAGATGCAGATACTACCAATGTAAGTAGAATCTTCAATGGACGCTTATCTTACAGCAAAGGGTCAATGGTTTTACATATGCTGCGGAAAAAACTTGGAGATGCACCATTTTTCCAAGCGTTACAAACCTATTTAGCGAGCTCAGAACATGCTTACGACTATGCCAAAACGGAAGATTTTATCAGTATAGTAGAAACCTCTTCTTCGGAAGATTTAACTGAGTTTTTTCAAGATTGGTTGTACAATCAAGGCTATCCTAGTTATACCGTAAACTGGAATCAGCCTACAGCTAATCAAGTTTCAATAACTGTCGAACAAATACAAAGTCATCCTTCGGTTTCCTTTTTTGAAGCTCCAGTTCCTGTGCGTTTGATTGGAACACTTGGAGAAACACTAGATCTTATTTTAGACAACAGTGCCAGTGGTCAAAACTTTTTAGAGAGTGTTAATTTTGAAGTCCAGGATATCATATTTGATCCAGAATCTGATATCATCTCACGAAACAATAGTGTTTTAGATATTGAAGATTTAACTCTAGACAATACTCTTTTATTATATCCTAATCCGACGTCCGACGTCTTATTTATAGACAAACCTTCGCCTTTAAACATTTCAGAAATAAAAATATTCAATCCGTTAGGTCAACTCATTTACAAGCTACCATTTAGGTCCACTTTGGATACATCTCATTGGACTTCAGGATTATTCTTTATTCAATTTCAAACCAAAGACGGTGTACTTACTAAAACGGTGTTAAAAAAATAAGTAAACATCGTGCTAAAACACTACTTTTGCAGCCTATAATTTTTATGATTTAAGATACATGGAGTTTGTTATTAGAATATCTCAGTTTTTATTGAGTCTTTCACTACTAATCGTTTTACACGAATTAGGACACTTTATACCAGCAAAACTATTTGGAGCCAGAGTAGAAAAGTTTTATTTATTTTTTGATCTCAAATTTTCTTTGTTGAAAAAGAAAATTGGAGATACTGAGTATGGAATTGGATGGCTGCCATTAGGAGGCTATGTAAAAATATCTGGAATGATGGATGAGAGCATGGATAAAGAGCAAATGGCTCTACCACCAAAATCTTGGGAGTTTCGTTCAAAACCAGCTTGGCAACGCTTAATCATCATGTTGGGTGGTGTTACCGTTAATTTTATATTGGCCTATGTTATTTATGTGTTTTTAGCCTTTGGTTATGGAGATACAGATATTTCTGCGAAGAGTGTAAAAGATGGCTATACAGTTACGAATCCTATTTTAACCAATTTAGGATTAAAGACTGGAGATAAACTCGTCTCTATTAATGGTGAAGAAGTCCTAATGGTTTCTGACATCAGAAAGAAACTAATTGAGGCTGAAAAATTAACAGTCCTAAGTGATAACGAAACGAAAGAAATTACACTTCCTGAAGATTTTTTAGGACAATTAAGCACCGGAGATAGCAGAAGCTTTTTTGGTTTACGTTATCCCTTTGTCGTAGAATATGTCATTGACACTTTAGCAAATAAAGGTAAAAATCTTAAAACTGGAGATATTATTGTCTCTATTAATAATGAGCCTTTAAAATATTCTGATGAATTAGAAGATAGGGTAAAACCATTTTCTGGTGCAGAGGTTTCTGTTGATATCCTAAGAGACGGACAAACCATACCCATGCAACTTAACGTTGATACTAATGGAAAACTGGGTATTATGCCTGGTGGAACATTAAATGATATTGAAAAATTACAATATTATGATATCGTAAGAAAAGAATATGGCTTAGGAGAAAGTATTGTGGTAGGCTTTGATAAGTTCACAGGTCAAGTGTCTTCTTACGGAGTACAACTTAAAAAAATATTTACACCGAGCACCGGAGCCTACAAGGGGGTTGGTGGTTTTAAAGCGATATATAGCATCTTCCCAGCGGAATGGAGCTGGCAAGCGTTTTGGGCATTGACTGCTTTTCTATCTATTATGTTAGGTGTGCTTAACTTATTACCAATACCTGTTTTAGATGGTGGCCATGTGATGTTTTTATTATATGAAATGATCTCAGGTAAAGCACCAAATGAGAAGTTTTTAGAGCGCGCTCAATTGGTTGGGTTTATTCTATTAATAGCTATGGTACTCTCTGCCAATATTAACGACTGGATTTAGAAAAAAATTAAATTATTTCTAAAAAAAATGTTTACGCTAAATATATTAAAACATTGATTTACAGAGTGAAACTTAGATTTAAATTTTTATTTAAAAAAAAATTAAATAAAATCTAAAAGACGTTTTGACAAACTTAAAAAATACTATATATTTGCGCTCGCTAACGCGATAAATAACCTTCCTCTTTAGCTCAGTTGGTTAGAGCATCTGACTGTTAATCAGAGGGTCCTAAGTTCGAGTCTTAGAAGAGGAGCATACAAAGCCACTATGAAAATAGTGGCTTTTTTGTGTTTTATTGTTATTTAATGAGCTACTGTATCCATATTATCTCTTCGGAACTAGCAGAACGCATAACACGAAATAGATTACACACATTGAAAATAAATACATTCAATTACTTCCCAGGAAACTCAGCCTTACGCTTCTCCAAAAAAGCAGTAGTGCCTTCCTTAAAATCTTCGGTACCAAAACATTTCCCAAATTGTTTGATTTCGGTATTGTAACCGTCAATACCATCTTTATAGTTAGCATTGATAGCTTTGATTGCGCCTTTAATAGCTACAGAAGAATTTCGCATTATTTTACCCGCAATTTTTTCGGCTAAAGCAATAAGCTCTTCTTGAGGTGTTACATGGTTAACGAGTCCATATTCTAGAGCTTTATCAGCATCAATCATTCCAGCAGTCATTACCATTTCCATAGCTCGACCCTTACCTACTAACTGTGGTAATCGTTGTGTACCACCATAACCAGGAATGACTCCCAGAGAAACCTCAGGAAGCCCCATTTTTGCATTAGTACTTGCGACTCTAAAATGACAAGCCATCGCTAATTCTAAACCGCCTCCAAGTGCAAAACCGTTTACCGCTGCAATAACTGGAGTTGATAAGTTTTCAATATAATCAAACAGCATCTTTTGACCTTCTGCTGCTAATTTCTCTGCATTTTTAACATCAAAATCTGCAAATTCACTAATATCTGCACCTGCCACAAAAGCCTTTTCACCACTACCTGTGATAATAATTACTTTAGTGTCTTTATCCTTACCAGCTGCTTTAAAAGCGCCATGAAGCTCTCCAATAGTGGCTTTATTGAGCGCGTTCAGTTTATTTGGTCGATTCACTGTAATTGTAGTAATCCCGTTATTTGTAGTACTTAAAATAGTATCGTAATTCATCAAAAAATTATTTTCGTTCCCGAGAAATCAGGAATCTTGTTAATATTTATAAGCACATTTGTGAAATTTAGTGCTCAATTTATGGCTGTTCACGCTTTGCTAAGAGATTCCTGCTATCGCAGGAATTAGTTATTTCTTTGGAAATGTAACCGTAAAAGTGGTTCCAATACCTAGTTGAGAAGTAAAGGTAATATTTCCTTTGTAAGTTTCAACGATATTTTTTACCATAGCCAAACCTAATCCCATTCCGCTAGTTTTGGTTGTGAATTTAGGTTCAAATATTTTAATTTTATTCTCTTCGGAAATTCCCACTCCATTATCAGCTACCGTAACTTTAACAGTCTGGTCTTCGGAAATTACCTTGACTTCAATTCTTGGAATTTCCCTATCATCAGGAATTGCCTGAATCCCATTTTTAACCAAATTAGTAACCACACGAATTAACTGTGTACGATCAAAATTTACCATGATCTCATCTTCTTCTGAAGAAAACACAATATAATCTTCACTAAAAATATCTAGACCTAACTTAACGATATTGACTACATTTAGTGTCTCGTTTTGTTGCGCTGGCATTTTAGCAAAATTTGAAAATGCAGAGGCAATAGAACTCATCGTATCAATTTGCTGAATCAATGTCTGGCTATACTCGTCTACTTTTTGATGAATATGTTCATCCTCAGGGTCAAATTTTCTTTGAAAACTTTGAACGCTCAATCGCATTGGTGTTAATGGATTTTTGATTTCATGCGCGACCTGCTTCGCCATTTCTCTCCACGCTTGCTCTCTTTCATTAGTTGCCAGTTTCACAGCACTTTCCTCGAGTTCATCAATCATACTATTATAAGAGTTGACTAAAGTTGAAATCTCTTCACTTGAAGAGGAGATGTCTATTCTTTTATTTCGCTTTTCTAAACGTGTTTCATTAATTTTATCTGAAATAGTCTTGAGCGTTCTAGTAATATATTTTGACAACAATAACGCTAATAGAATAGCAATTAATAGCATAAAAACATAGGCATAAGCCAAACGCTCTAAAAACTCATTAAGCTCTTTATTTAGAAAATCATCATTCTCTAAATAGGGTAGATTTAATATTGCTAGCGGTTTAGATCTTATATCAAAAATATAAGTATATGAGGACTGAAACGTTTCGCCATTTTTTTCATTATTTACCACAAATCTATGATCTGCACTATTTGAAATTTCATTTAAAATATCAACATCAATACAACTCACAACAGAGTCTCTTGTAATACTGGCTTTTGATGATTTTAAAAGTGTACCATCTAAATCATATAAAAGGACTCGTAAACCGTGAATAGCGTCAATACGATAGATTTCATCCTTAAAAATAAGCGGTACTTTCTCAGTTTCTATAGGATACGTTGTTTCTCTAATAACATAGTTAATGTCACTAATTATAGCTGTTTCCTTTCGCTCTAATCGTTCTTTGTGGTAATCTCTTGCCTCTTCATTGTATTGATAAATGGTCACACCTGCAATTAATACAGATGCAATAATCACCAACAATATCATGGCAAAGAAAATACGGACTCGTAAAGACAGTTTATTTAACTTCATAGAAATGCTCGTAAAAACGGGTACCTATTATTAAAAACACGTTTCAATACACGTAACAATAATTAAACCAAAGGCATTTTGCGTGTTATCCAATTTAAAAAAAAATCAAAATATAGAACCTAATTGGAGATCTAAAATCTGATATTTTCTACTTTAGAATTTGAAAACATTACGCCTCTGGATTTTTACTTCTTATCTTTTTATAGATTTTAAACCCTAGCATGAGTAAAACACCTAAAATTAGAATACCAACAACACCAAATATCCAATTAATGGCACTTTTTAGAATAACTAGAAATACCACTGCGAATAAAATAAAAGTAGCACCTTCGTTCCAAAGACGCATAAAGTTTGACGTTTTTCTAACGTCGTCCTTTTGCAATTGTGTATAATATTGATGTGTTTTTAAATGATACAATATCAATAGGACAACAAAACCTAACTTCACTTGCATCCATGATTGCTCTAACCAAATAGGTTGTAAAACAATCAACCCTATTGCAAAAAGAGTCGCTAAAATTGCTGATGGCCAAGTGATGATGTTCCATAGGCGCTTTGTCATTAACTTGAGTTGCTTTCCTAAAATCTCCTTGTCTGGAGAGGGTTTATGAAACGCTTCAATTTGATACACAAATAGTCTCGGGATATAAAATAAACCTGCAAACCACGTGACTATAAAAATGAGATGTAAGGCTTTTATGTAATTGTAGTATTCCATTTAAAACTTATATTATTTTGTTTCTAGACTTTGCTTGACAGAACCGAGAAAACTTAATTTAAAAGTTACTGTCACTTCGAGCGGAGTCGAGAAGCTTATTTTTTATAATTATCTGAATGAGATTTATTGCTACAAACAGACAAATCTTTTAATAATTCAAAATCTTTATTTGCCAAAGCTAGCTTTTCGCCTTGACTCCATTTCTTGATTTTCTTCTCATAATACTCAGCTTGATTAAACTGCATGAATTCTTGATGATAAATTAAGTGTAAAGGTCGTTTTCTAAAAGTATAACAATCTGGATTTAATCCCATTCTATGTTCTTCTAAACGTCTATTAATACTATTTGTCATTCCCGTATAAATGGAATCGTCAGAACATTTTAGCATGTAAACGTAATAGAATTTCATAGTTGTCTTTTTGTTGCTTCTCGACTCCGCTCGAAGTGAAAAGTCAACAGTAATTTGAATAGGTCTACAATTCGAATGATGTCAAAAACCTATTAATCTTGAACAAATAAGTAATTCAGTTGTTTAGCATTAAACGCAGAATTAAAGGCGGTTATCTCATCACTTACTAATTGATTAAAAGCATCTAACTGCGTTTTTATTTGAGCACTAAGCTCATTTTTAACTATAATATCCTGATCGGTTGGAGCAAAATCTCCCATTCCAACTAATGAATTTAAATGCCCTAATTTATTAGTGAGTCGTATTGGAAAATTTAACGGGTCTTGACCACTCCTATTTTGAGTTTGATAAAGTGCTTCTTCAATTTTAGTAAATTGCTCCTTTAGTACTTTTGACTTTTCTAAAAGGGCTTTTACCGTTTCATTATCCTTGTATTGTGTTTCAAAAGCAGTCAATTGGGTTTTAATTTTTCTAATCTTTTTAATAGACTTGTGCGCATCATCCATAGTTGTATTGACATCTGAAATAAAATCAAATTGTTTCTGCATATCTAACTGTGTACTTTCTGCTCTTGGATCTGCAAGGATAGTAAAAACCTGCTGCACCTCAACTCCGTTCGATGTGACAGTCGTGTCTTTTTTCTTAACGTTCAAATGCACTTTATAGCTGCCAGGAATGGCTTGTGGCCCATCTAAACTGGCCCACCATAAAATCATACCGTCCAGTTTTTCAGCACCATCATAGGTCATGTCCCAAACAAATTGATTCATTCCTTTTTTGACCTCAAGCTTATCTTCCTTTGTCTTCTTCGTAGAAAACGTTTTTATTGTGTCGCCTTTAGCGTCAAAATACGTTAAAGCAACCTCATCATTTTTTTCATCATAATTTTTCAAATTAAAATAAGTCATGACTCCATTAGGATGATTAGTTCCAGACGTTTTACTACCAGTTCTGCTTCCACCTCCCATTCTATAAGTATTCTTTGGTTTGAAAATTTTATATTCTTCGGAAGTAGCTTCTCCATATAACTGATGAATGACTGTTAAATCATCGATCATCCAAAGACTTCGTCCTTGAGTTGCCACAATTAAATTATTGTCTTTAATAGCCAAATCTGTAATTGGAACAATAGGCAAATTTAACTGAAACGGTTTCCAGTTCTTACCATCATTAAAAGAGACATACATTCCTGTTTCGGTTCCTGCATACAACAACCCTTTTTGTTTTGGATCTTCTCTTAGAACTCTTGTAAAATGCTCTGGATTGATACCGTCTGTAATTTTGTTCCAAGATTTCCCGTAGTCTGTTGTTTTATATAAGTAAGGTGCAAAATCACCTGTTTTGTATTTTGTTCCCGCTACATAACAAGTTCCAGCATCAAAAGCACTAGGCTCTATACTATTAATCATCATCCATTCTGGCATGCCTTTAGGCGTCACATTTTCCCAGTTTTGACCACCATCTTTAGTGACATGAATTAAACCATCATCACTACCAACCCACAGTAACCCTTCTGTAATTGGTGATTCTTGAGCTGCAAAAATAGTACAGTAATACTCTACAGAGGTATTGTCTTGAGTGATTGGACCTCCTGAAGATTTTAACTTCTCTGGATCATTTCGTGTTAAATCCGGGCTAATAATTTTCCAAGATTGTCCTTCATTTTCAGTCACGTGAACATGTTGTGAAAAGGTGTATAGTCGATCGGGATTATGCTTAGAGAATAGTATTGGAAAATTCCACTGAAAGCGGTATTTCATCCCTTCTGCACCGTGACCCATTGGGTTATCTGGCCAAACATTAATCGCTCTAACTGTTCCCGTTTTATGATTTTTTCGGGTTAGAAACCCGTCATAACTTCCACCATATATGATATCGTTATCCTGTGGATCTATGGCGATATGCGCCGATTCCCCTCCTGCTGTAGGTTCCCAATCGTCTTCTGTAATTGAGCCTCCATCGGTTCTATGCGGAATTCTTACGGTTGAATTATCCTGCTGAGCAGCATAAATACGATATGGAAATGCGTTATCTGTCGTCACACGATAAAACTGTGATGTGGGTTGGTTGTGATAAGTACTCCAAGTTTCACCGCCATCATAGGTCACTTGTGCACCACCATCATCACCAATAATCATTCGGTTTGGATCTTCTGGAGCAATCCATAAATCGTGATGATCTCCATGAGGTGCATTATAAGTATCGAATGATTTTCCGCCATCTGTACTTTTATGGTAACGCACATTTAATACGTACACCACATCTGCATCTTTAGTGTCTGCATATAAACGTGTGTAATACCAAGCGCGCTGACGTAGTTTACGTTCGCTATTAACTTGATTCCAAGTCTCTCCACCATCATCACTGCGGTACAATCCGCCATCATCTTTATTTTCAATAATAGCCCAAACACGTTGATTATTTACTGGAGATACGGTAACTCCCATAATACCAAGTGTTCCTTCTGGGAATCCTTTGTTAGTTGAAATCTCTGTCCAAGTCTCCCCTTTATCAGTACTTTTCCATAATGCAGAACCTTCGCCACCAGAACTTAAACTGTAAGGCGTTCTTTGAATTCTCCACGTTGATGCATATAAAATTCTAGGATTTGTTGGATCAATCAGCATATCAACAACACCTGCATTCTCATTAGCAAAGAGTGTTTTTTTCCAAGTTTTACCACCATCAGTACTCTTATATACGCCTCGTTCTTGGGTTGGTTTATAGATATTTCCAAGGACACCAGCATATACCACATTATGATCTGTAGGATCTACAGCAATTCTAGGCACGTGACGTGAATTTTTTAGTCCTGCGGACGTCCATGTTTTTCCAGCATCGACACTTTTCCAAACGCCATAGCCAGAAGATACGTTTCCACGAACTGTTTTTTCTCCTCCTCCAACATATAAGACATTAGGATCAGATTTAGACACTGTAATAGATCCGATACTTCCGCCAAAAAATCCATCAGAAATATTTTCCCAGCTTCGTCCACCGTCTAATGTTTTCCAGATTCCTCCTCCTGTAGCACCGAAATAATACAAGTTAGGTTTATTAGGAACTCCTGTAACAGCTGCACTTCTTCCGCCACGAAATGGTCCAAGAAGTCGATATTCTAGTGCGTCATATTGTGTTTCTTCAAAAGATTGAGCTTCTAAAGTAGTTACATTTCCGAAGAGGAAAAGGCATAAAAGGGTGGTAAAAAGTCTCATGATGTTGGTTGGTTTAAAATACTATGTATGTAAAAATACGATAGAAAATTTTAATATGTGCCAATGAGTACAGGATTAGGTTTAGGCACTTTTATATTGAATTTTAAAAATGAAGCGATTTGTAAGAAAACACTTAAAAATAATTACGGTTTTTCCGCAGTTCACTTTTTGTTAACAAAGTTAGCGGTTAAAACCTTGTGCGAATCATTTTTTTTTTTTCTAGTTTTAAGCATCTAAGACATTAATACTTAGTGTTTAATTAAAAGAACTAAATTATTTATGAAACAAAACATTAAAAACTATCTAAAATTTGGAATTTTACTTATTGGGATTTCATGTTTACTTTATCAATGCCAAAAAGTAGATGACAATGAAATTATGAATTCAGAACCAAAATCAACTTTAAAGGTTACCATAGTTCGTAATATTGAACATTTTTCAAAATCTAATCCAAAAATTTATAATAAATTACAACTAGCTAGCCAAAGCAATGTGTTGTCAAGAGAAACAGAATATTCTGATGACTACGATTTTTATTTCAATTTAGACAATATACAAATTATCGAAAAAACAGGATATACTCAATATACTGTGGTCGTTAAAAGATTTACCGAAAGTAATGATTTGTTGAACTATATTCTAATGAGTCATAATAATGATGATGAAGACCAATACTTAGTAACTTACCCAAGAATTGAGATTGAAGGAGAGTTAGTTATTGATTATTATAGTTCAACAATAGTAAATTTGAATGGTAACTCTATCTTATCAAGAGGCCCTAATAATTGTGCTGATGGCACACCAGAACTTATAGGTTTTGATCAAGAATACATCTGCACAGCAAATGCCTGCGGTTCTCAAAATCATGATCCAGGAGATGACTCCTGCAAATGTGGAATTACGGTTTCATGCACACCTGCTTGGACAGGTTGTGAATGGACTTCAGTTGCTCAATGGAGCTGCACTGGAGGTGGCGGATCAGGAACGGGAAGTGGAAGTGGAGGTGGCGGTAGTGGTGGTTCTAATGATGATGACGATGACGAGGATGAACCTTTGGAAACTGTACCTCTAATTAATGAACCTAAAACCCCTTGCGAAAAAATGAATAAACTCAAAGCAGACACAGGTTTTAGAGCTAAAATGGTAGAATTGAAGACTGCTGCTGATAATGAAAATGTAGAAAAAGCGGTTACATTATACAATAAAACTGGAGTCGCGCCTTTAAATGATAAATATCTTTATGCTCCTTCAACTGGTACACCTAATGATCCCGGAGTTAAGTATTCTTTTTATACAAATACTCAAGGTTTTGTTCATACCCATTATGAAGATTTGATTTCTGTATTTTCTGTAAAAGATCTTTATGATATGTATTTTACCATGAAAAATGGTTTAGTGACTGATGATTTTTTCTATGGAGTTATAACTGAAGCAGGTTCGGCATACATTTTGCAAATAGAAGATAGAATTGCTTTTATAGCGTTTGGAGATGCCAACTTGAGTAATGAAGATAAAAGGTTTAAATTCACCTCAAAATTAGTGAAATATTATGATGTTACAAATAACGGTAGCATACAGGATAACGAGGATGGTATTGTTAAAATGCTCCAGAGAAAAAATGCTGGTTTAGCCATGTTTAAACCAACAGACAATACATTTACAGATTATGTAAAACTTGAATATGATTCAGGCGATACTATTGAAACAAATTGTAACGAAAATTAAATACAAAAAACTATGAAATCAATATTAATACTTTTTATAGCCTTAATATCAATAACAGCTAGTAGCCAAGTTGTAGAAATATGTAGCAGTGAAATCGATGACGACGACGCTGTTATTGGCACTTACTTTAAAGACATAAACAATACGTTTACGCCTTTTTTAGGTACTTGGCAATCTATAAACGGTAACGAAATAATTACATTTAAAATTGAAAAAATAACCCATTTTTATAATACAGAAACTCAAATGTATGAAGATTTTTTGATTGGTAACTATAACTATTCTCAAGATGGAGGTACTACAAATATAATACATACGATTAACCCTTTTGCGTCACTTGAAACTCCAACAGGTAATGCCATGTATTCTTCATGTGTTCTTTATCCAAATGCTAAATTTTCTATGACCTTTTATGATGTTTTATTAGATAAAGGGTTTGGTTTAATCACATTTGAATTTTTACCGGGAAGTACGACTCAAATGCAAGCAACTTTGGCTAACGAACAAGGAGCTTACGGTTATTTTGTTGGTGAGCCAGAACCTAATTTTAATTTCTCAATACCTACAAGTTTTGTAGTTACAAAATTGTAAATTAGTATAATTATAAAAATAGCAGTTGTAAACATGAGTTGTTTGTAACTGCTATTTTAATTTTGTATGCCTAAACGATTTTTTTAAAACATGAAATCAATACTAATAATTATTATTGCTTTAATATCGATAAATGCAAATAGCCAAGTTATTGAACTTTGCAATTATGAAACCGATCCAGATGAAGCACCAAGTGGTACTTATTTTAAAGATGTTAACAATACGTTTACACCTTTTTTAGGCACTTGGCAATATACCAATGGTAACGAAGTAATTACATTTAAAATTGAGAAAATCACACATTATTACGTTACCGAAAACCAAACATAAGAAGATTTCATTGTAGGCAATTATAATTACTCGCAAGATGGTGGTTTGACTAATATTGTTAATAAAATCTCACCATCTTTATTAGATGAGAGTCCAGATGCTAGTGTGATGTATGCACCTTGTGCTAAAGATTCTCCCAACAAGGTTACAATGACATTTTTTGATGTTATACTAGTCAAAGGTTTTGGATTAATAACCTTTGAATTTTTACCCGGAAGCACCACTCAAATGCAAGCTAGTTTAGAAAATATGAAAGGAGCTTACGGTCATCTAGTGGGAGAACCTGCACATAATTTTAATTTCTCGATACCGATAAGTTTTGTTGTGACAAAATTGTAAATTGTAATAAAATAGCAGATATGAAAATGAATTTTTTGTAGCTGCTATTTTAATTTTGTATGCCTAAACGATTTTTTTAAACTATGAAATCAATATTAATAATTTTTATAGCCTTAATATCTATAACAGCTAGTAGCCAAGTCGTAGAGCTATGTAATGGAGTGAATGAAGAAGATGTTGTCAATGGCACTTACTTTAAAGACATAAACGATACCTTTACACCCTTTTTAGGAGTATGGCAGTATACCAATGGTAATGAAATAATTACATTTAAAATTGAAAAAGTTACTCATTTTTATAATGCAGAAACTCAAATGTATGAAGATTTTTTAATTGGTAACTATAGCTATTCTCAAGATGGAGGTTCATCTTACACCATCAATACAATTACACCAACACTTTTAGATGAGACTCCTGAGGGTAATCCCATGTATTCTTCATGTGTTCTTTACCCAGATCAAAAATTAGATATGACTTTTTATGATGTGCTATTAGATAAGGGATTTGGAGTAATATTATTTGAATTTTTACCCGGAAGCACAACTCAAATGCAAACAACTTTAAGTAACGAAAAAGGAGCTTACGGTTATTTTGTTGGCGAGCCAGAACCTAATTTTAATTTCTCGATACCTACAAGTTTTGTTGTGACAAAATTGTAAATTATTATTAAATAGCAGTTGTAAATTCAAGCTATTATAGCTGATACTTTAATTAAGGAAAGTATTATTTTATAATTTGTATGCGCAAAAACATCATCTAGTATTCCTATTCAATTTTAATCGAATCTCACGACGTAAAAAGAACCAAGTCACGATCGTAGATAAGACATCTGATATTGGAAACGACATCCAAATCCCAAATTCTCCTAAATAAATTGGCATAATGTACATCAACGGAATAAAGAAAATTGCTTGTCTTGTCAACGTCAAAATCAATGCTGGAACTGCTTTACCAACTGCCTGAAAATAAGCAGCTCCAATAAGTTGAAGGGCTAGAATAGGAACCGCTGCAAAAGCCCAACGCATATTGGTTGGTGTGACGTTGATGACATCTACATCTGTGGTGAACCATTTAGTAATCACCTCTGGAAACACCATTAATAAAATAAATACAACAGCTGCGAGAATCGTTGCGTATTTTATAGCCGTATAAATAACTTCTTTAACTCGGTCATGTTGGTCTGATCCAAAATTAAAACCTGCAATAGGAATAAAACCTTGTGTGATTCCGTAAATAGGAAATAAGGCGAACATGCTCAACCTGCCCACAATTGCGTAAACAGTGACTGAGGTTTCGCCTCCAAACTTATACAGCGCATTATTTACTAATAGAAATGTCACACTCACCACTGCTTGTCTCGCCAAGGTCACAAAACCTAAAGATCCTATTTCGGCAATAATAGTTTTCTCTAATTTAAAATGGGAGAGATTTATTTTTAATTCGGAGTTTTTAGATAGAAAATACCAAAGAATAAATATAAAGGACACAATATAAGAACCTGTAGATGCCCACGCTGCTCCTGCCATTCCAAAATCCATGATATTGATAAAAATATAATCAAGTACTAAATTTCCAACAGATGGAATCAACATCGCATACATGGCAAATTTAGGATTGCCTTCTGCTCTAATAACCGTATTTCCCATCATGACGAATCCTAAAACGGGAACACCATACAGGATAATTTCATAATAGGTTTTTGCAGGATCAAAAATAGTCCCTTTACCTCCAAATGCAGGAATTAGGGTGTCCACAAAATAGAGTCCGAAAATAGCAAACGAAACCGTAAACAAAAACGTTAACGTAATTTGGTTTCCAAAGGTTTTTAAAGCTTTTGGCATGTTATCTGCACCAAGCGCCCGAGAAATTATAGATGAGCCTCCAATACCTATAGCCATTCCTAAAGCAGCAATAAAAAAAGATACTGGAAGCACCACATTTATAGCTGCAATTGCAGTTGAACCAATCCAATTTCCGACGAAAATAGTATCTACCAGAATATTAAGCGACATCACCAAAATCCCAATAGATGCAGGAACTGCTTGCTTGATAAGAAGCTTGCCAATGGGTTGCGTTCCTAGATCTTTAGAACTGGTTTTTGCCATTATGCGGTAACGGTTTCAGCTTTTGCCCAATCGTTAATCCATTGCGATAGTAAATCTACAAATGCTGAGTCATCATTTAAACAGGGGATTGTTGTAAAATCTTTACCTCCCACTTCATGGAAAATTTCTTCACCTTCCATAGCAATTTCTTCCAAAGTTTCTAAACAATCACTGACAAATGCGGGCGTTACAATAGCTAATTTCTTGACACCTTCTTTCCCCATACGTTCTATGGTGAGATCTGTATACGGTTGTAACCAAGGATCAAAACCTAAACGCGATTGGAAAGAGGTTGAGAATGTACCTTCTGTCATATTTAAATGTTCACCAACTAGTCGTGTGACTTCTTTACATTGGTGTTTATAGCAAAATTCGTGAGCGGGTGATGGAGTTTTACAACACACACAATCAATTCTATCATTTGGTTTACAGTGAGAACTTGTAATATCACTTTTTCTAATATGACGTTCTGGAACACCATGATATGAGAATAATAAGTGCTCATAATCATTGCCTTCTAAATGCTTGGCGATAGAGTTTGAAAGCACTTCTATATATTTAGGATCGTTGTAAAAAGGTTTTAAATCGGTAATTTTTACCTTCGGAAAATGTTCCTTTCTAATCTCATCAGCTAATACCACAATAGTCTCGGTCGTTGCCATGGCAAACTGCGGATACAAGGGAATGAGAAGAATATCATCTACTCCTTTATCTACCAATTCTTGAAAACCCTTCATCATAGTCATACTCCCATAACGCATTCCTAAAGCAACTGGCAAACTGCTTTGATTTTGTATCCCACTCTGCAGGCGTTCTGACAAGACAATTAAAGGCGACCCTTCATCCCACCATATTTTTTTATAAGCTTTAGCAGATTGTTTTGGTCTCGTGTTTAAAACAATCCCTTTTACAAGTAGTGTTCTTGCCCATAAAGGCACATCAATCACACGCTCATCCATTAAAAACTCTCCTAAATATTTTTTAACGTCTTTAGGCTCTGGACTATCTGGCGATCCTAAATTGACGAGTAAAACTCCTTTCATATATTTCTTTTTCTTTTTCAACTAGCAATTTAAATTTTGTAATCTTAGAACCTGTAACCAATTCTAAAGTGCAAATTGACTGCTACATCTGGTTCATTCAACACTATGACATCCTCTTTTTCAAAGATATGGATATATCCAACACCAATACCTGCTTCATAATTAAAGTGTCTGCCTATATTTCTTCTAATTCCCCAAGTTGGCACTATCGAAATATCACTTACAATAGTCACATTATCAGGTGTGTTTATAGTAAACCAACCTGGATGATAGCTTGTTTTTATTGATATAAAATTCCCACTATTACCATCTATGCGTTTAGATTTACTGATCCTCTTTTCTAAATTATAATACCAACGCGGTTCAAGTGTGATTACTGGTCCATAAAAAACGGAAGTCTCTCCATAAAAATCTCCTCCTAAAATACCTGTATCCAAACCAAACTCACTTCTTACAACAATTGAATTAGAGAGCCTAGATTCGTTATGCACCCAAACACCCAATAACCCTGTTTGAATACCAAAAATTGATTTTTCTAGACCATCAGTGTCATTTTGAGTATTCACAGTTAAGGACAACCCCAAAATAAGACCAAGCATTATGCGTTTTTTCATGATATTTATCGCTAAAATTAAGTTCTATTACTCCTCATTTAACAATTCTGTTCTCACACTTTCTGGAACAATAGAATCCACTAACATTTTCATAGCATCGTCATTCCCAAGAAATTTCCACCCAGTATATTGTGGGTCTTTAATTGCAAACATCGTGGCATCCATATTAATTATTAAAGACATCGCTTTAAAGTCTGAAGCGACATTTTCTGCTCCAAATTGGGAATCCATTGTGGACTTCATCATATCTAAAAACCCTTTTCTATCTTCTTCTGGCTTATTTTGTTCAGATACAAATGTCATTTTCATTTTACTGTTGTAAAAAACTGCTGCATAAGTGATTTTTTCTACGACTTTTTCTTCGGAAACTTTAGTCACATCATTAGATAAGAATTCAATTTTCATTTCTGGAGAGCTAAACATTTGCTCCATTCCTGCTTTCATTTGTGCTCTTGGAGCCATATCAAAAACTTTTGGATACATATAATCCAAAACCCCATCAAAATTTTGAGCAGTCATGTAATCATAATAGGTTTGAGCGTTTTTAGTAATCTCATCTGTATGAGATTGCGCAAAACTTGTTACGGTAAAAAGTAACGCTAGTATTAATGTGGTAAGATGTTTCATAGTGTATTTTGTTTTTGCAAAAATACGATAGTATTTTTTAAAGTTTAAGTACCCTAAGTCAAAAATGGGTTTTACTTAACAAAACATCCTTATCACTCATTTCCAATTTCAAAAGATGAAGACTTATCATATTTTTGAAATAGATGTAATGGACTAAGTGCATATAAATTACGAAACAAGTAGTAAAAATGAGTGTTTGTAAGAAAAGACTGAAAACAAATTACGGTTTTTCCGCAGTTAACATTTTGTTAACAAAGATAGTTGGCTAAATCTTGTGCTAATCGTTTTTTTTTCAGCTAATAACTAACTGATTTTTAATACTTAAAAAATGTAATCTGGAAAATATGAAAAAAAACATTAAAAATTATCTTAAACTTAGTACGTTATTAATTGGGATTTTAGTAATTGCGTAGGGTTGTCAAAAAGATGATATTACCGTTCCTGAAGAAGACCCTCAAATTGAAAGTTTAAAAGCTTTTAATCTAACTTTAAAAGAAATACCTGCGCACATTTTAGACTTTGTAAAAACTAAAACTAATAATACATTTAAAGTAAATATTTCTAAGCAAGAAATTAAACTATCTAACTCAGATGTTAATGAGTTTAGTCGAGACACACCTTTAGGAATTGTACAAACCAACAAAGTTGTTCAAGTTTATAACGAACGTAACACAAAATATACGTTTAAAGTAAGTAACCCAACTAATGCAGGGAGTGTTATTAATCTAGTTGTAGTAGATATGGATGGAGATATTATTGAATATTTTATTCAGTATATATTTGACCCAAATAGTCCCACTCCGCGCTTATCCTCTGGAGCAATTGATATGGCTAGGTTCACAGGTGGAATGACTTTTTACAACATGGAAGGCTCTGTAATTGGCAACCTTATTTTAAATGACGGTGATTTGATAGATTTAGATGGCGAAACAGATCCATGTCCAGAAGATGAGGTTGTAGAAGAAGACGATGATGAAACAGATGATAGTAATAATTCTAATTCTGGAGGAGGAAATGCTAGCGGAGATCCTGGACAAACAGGAAATACGAGCCAAGGTAGTGAAGGTAATGAAGGTAGTTCAAGTGAAGGAGGAGGTGGAGGAGGCTGTAGCCTACAAATTTCTTACGGTTCATGTGGGTGTCCAACTGGTCCAAATAATGGACATGCCATAACTGGGAACGATTGTTGTAATGGTAGTGCAACAACATTAAGTATTATTTGCAATAGCGCTAGTTTTACGCAGAGTCGTGGTAACTCTGCAACAAATGATACTGAAACATCTCCATGTGATGGTGATGTTGGTGTTTTGATTGGAATTGAAGAAGAGGACATCACAAATCAAAAAAATTGTATTGAATTAAATGAGTTAATAGATAATGTTCAAGTGAAATTACAATTAGAAGGTCTCAAAACTGATGCACAAGATGAAAATGAAGAGAACGAAAGTGGATTTAGTTTAAGAAAAAATTCTGATAACCAAACTTATACTTCTTCAACCATAACAGGTGAACAAGGAAAAATAAGCTATTTGCCTATATCTAATATTTTTGGAGTGGCACATACACATCCACACCAATCAAATGGTCCTAATCCAATGTTTTCAGCGATGGATGCTTTTGCCTTAAATAAGCATAATAATGCATTTAATCATGATTTAGCTGGCACGGATGAATCTCTCTCTGTTTACATACTTGTTGTTGCCACGGGAACATATGCAATAAAAGTAAATGACTTAACAGCAATACAGGCTTATGCTGCTCAGTTTCCAACTAAGGGAAAACAATTGAGAGAATACAAAAAATTAAACGGAAAATACAATAAAAAACATGACGCTACTACTGGAGAAACAGGCGAGGTTAATGATTTTGAACAAGAATTCACAAAATATATTCAATCCAAAGGCATATCTTTATATAAAGCAGAAAATGACCTTTCTGGGTGGAATCGACTTCAATATAATGAAGCTGAACCAAACAATATTGAAACATCAAATTGTAACGAAAATTAAATAAAATGAAACATACATATAAATTTATAATATTATTTACATTTATAATAAGCTCATGCAAAGCTCAAATTGCACCATTATACCAAATGGACTCAGATTTACCCGAAGGCACGCACTTCAAAGACCTTAATAATAATCTGAGTGATTTTGTCGGGATTTGGAAATGGGAAAGTAATGACTCAATAGTAACTATTGAGTTGCAAAAATGGGAAGATGTGTTTTTTGAAGATACCAATCAATATGAAGACATGCTAGTTGGATCTTATAAATTTACTGTAAACGGAACAGTAATTTTAGATTATCTTTCTCAATTAGATGATAACTCAATTTACATTTTTGATCATTATATAGCTGGAAATACGGTATTACATAAAAATCGTTATCCTGTTTGTGATGACTGTGCAATTAATCAAAGACAAGTTTCTGTCTTTTTTACAGATCCAGAACGCGAGTATTTAAATTCTGCAATGGTTCTAAGATATAAAGTTGAGGATGACCTTGAAAAAATGTACGTCGTATTTTATCAGTTTGAAAATAGTTTTTTACCGAGCATTGATGCTCCAAATCAGAATAGGTTACCTTTTGGAGATTATACATTTATAAAGCAGTAAATTAATAAAGGCTTCACTTTTTTGGTGAAGCCTTCTTTATTCTAACCCAAAGCCATCAAATATTTCTTTGGCGTGGTCCCATATTTCTTTTTAAATGCTGAAATAAAATGACTCGATGTGCTGTAACCTACTTTAAGTCCGACCTCATTAACATTATGATCTCCAGCTTCTAGAAGTTTTCTTGCGACTTCCATTTTATAATCAAATAAGAAACTAAACACAGAGTCTCCATAAATTTGTTTGAAGCCTTCTTTTAACTTTTTGAGACTAAGCCCAATTTCTTCACTAAGCTCTTGCAATGTTGGTGGCTCGGCCATACGAGCAATTATAATGTCTTTAGCTTTTCTAATTTTAATGACATTGGTTTCATCTACCAAAAACGGACATTGTTCAATATCTGCATCTTCACTTCTATTAAAATACAAGCTCAATAATTCTAAAGCTTTACCTTTAAAATAGAGTGTTTTAATAGACGAATTCAAATTAAAATTTATGATTTGATTAAGTGCAATTGCCATAGATGGTGAAATTTTACCATCCTTATAATATTTCTTATCTTTATTCTCAACACTTAAAAACGTGATATAATCTGCTTCTTGAGAAAAGAGCCCATGAAATTTCTTAATAGATACCAATACAGTTACCAACCAAGATTTAGAGTGGACTTCTAAATGAATGGGTAAATCACGTTGTGGATTGTAAAGCAACAACGAATTCTCCTCCTCTATTTTTAATCTGTAATTCCCATTATTGAAAATAAAATCGCTTGACCCTTTAATACAATAATGAAATTGAATAAAACTACTATCAATCTCACGTTCAGCTATTTGAATATCATTCGTATCATTTTGGTAGGTGAGCACGAAAAACCCTTCATCTAACCTTGTTTCTTTGAATGAACCTCTAGCGGTGTTTTCTGAGTTTGAAAATTCCATATTTTTTTTGTTCTTATTTAGATTCGTTCTAAACTAAAGCGATCTAAAGTGTTGCTAAGGCTACAAAAATATGACATTTATCATGTTTAAAGAAAAAATAACTATAAAAAACCACAAACGATACTTAAAGTTCTTCTAGCGTTGTTTTTTACGGATTATGCGTTATACTTTTGTTTCCGCAAGTTTTCTTGGATAATTTTCCAAATCAATTATGGAGCACTACAATATGTCGAGAGGCACAACATTTTACGCTATTGGTCTCAGCTACAAAAAAGCTGACGCTGAAGTGCGTGGCCATTTTAGTTTGGATGATAACTCCAAACGCGCTTTATTACAACAAGCTAAACAAAACGGCATTGAAAGCTTAATTGTCACTTCAACGTGTAATAGAACCGAAATCTACGGTTTTGCAGAACACCCTTTCCAACTCATTCAATTACTTTGTGAGAATACAAAAGGTACTGTTGAGGAATTTCAAAAAGTGGCTTACGTCTTCAAAAATAAAGATGCTATTTCTCATATATTTCGAGTTGGCTCTGGTTTAGATAGCCAAATTCTTGGAGATTTTGAAATTATTAGTCAGTTGAAAGTCAGCGCAAGATTATCTAGAAAGTATCAATTATTTAATCCGTTTTTGGAGCGATTAGTGAATTCAGTGATTCAAGCGTCCAAACGTATTAAAACGGAGACCGAAATTTCTTCAGGTGCAACCTCTGTATCTTTCGCGTCTGTTCAGTACATTATGAAGACTATTGAAAACGTTTCAGAAAAAAACATTTTGCTCTTCGGAACAGGTAAAATCGGTAGAAATACGTGTGAAAATTTAGTAAAACATACTAAGAATCCTCACATCACACTTATAAATAGAACAAAAGATAAAGCAGAAGCCGTTGCTGGTAAATTTAATTTGCTGGTAAAAGATTACGCAAATCTTCAAGAAGAGATTAATACTTCAGATATATTAATTGTTGCTACTGGCGCTCAAAACCCGACGGTAGACAAACATTGTATCCAAACGACTAAACCATTACTAATTCTAGATCTTTCAATTCCGAAGAACGTAAATGAAAACGTTTCAGAATTAAGTAACGTCACCTTAGTACATCTCGATGATTTAGCACAAATTACAGATGACACTTTAGAACGCAGAAAAAAACACATCCCAGTTGCAGAATTGATTATAGAAGATATAAAAACCGAATTTAATGCTTGGTTAGCCACACGAAAGTTTGCACCAACTATGAAGGCATTAAAACATAAATTAACTGGTTTTGCAACTGCAGAATTAGACACGCAACGCAAAAAGATGACTAATTTCAATGAAGCACAAGCCGAGTTGATAAGCAGTAAAATCATACAAAAAATCACCAATCATTTTGCACATCATTTAAGAGGCGATGATGTTTCTACAGACGATAGCCTAGAACTCATAAAAAAAGTGTTTCAACTAGAAGCAACAACAGACAATGTCTAAACTCATAAGAATAGGAACTCGTGATAGCAAATTAGCGCTATGGCAAGCCAAAATTGTACAAAGTCAACTCGAACATTTAGGACACAAAACAGTCTTAGTACCTGTGAAATCCACAGGAGATCTTGTATTAGATAAACCCATTTACGAATTAGGAATCACAGGTGTTTTTACAAAAACGTTAGATGTAGCCATGCTTAATGGACACATTGACATTGCAGTACATTCATTAAAAGATGTGCCCACAATATTACCAAAAGGTATTGTTCAAGCTGCAGTCATTAAACGCGGTAATGTAAGAGATTGTCTGGTTTTTAATGATAACGAAGAGTTTCTCTCACAACGCGAAGCCGTAATCGCTACTGGTAGTTTACGCCGAAGAGCGCAATGGTTAAATCGCTATCCAACACATACTATGGTTGGCTTACGAGGTAATGTGAATTCACGCTTAGAAAAATTAGAAAATAGCGAATGGAATGGTGCCATTTTCGCTGCTGCTGGTTTAGGTCGCCTAGATATTAAGCCAGAAGAAAGCTTTAACCTAGAGTGGATGGTTCCTGCACCTGCTCAAGGCGCTATTATGATTACTGCTCTAGAAGAGGATGAAGAAACACGCACTATTTGTGCAGAAATAAATCACGAAGAAACAGAAATATCGACATCCATAGAACGTAAATTCTTAAACCTTTTAGAAGGTGGATGCTCAGCTCCTATTGGCGCGCTAGCGTTTATAAAAGAAGAAGAGGTTCACTTTCAGGCTGTGTTATTAAGTCTCGACGGAACTAAGAAAATAGAAGTCCAACGCACAGTCGCTTTAGGTGCGCATCATGATTTAGCACAGTTTTGTGCAGATTATATTATTGAGCGCGGTGGAAATCGCCTTATGGACACACTTGAAAAAACATCTAAAAAGGCTAATATTTATTCAACCAAAACCTTAACCGATGATCAAAAACATCTGTTTTGTGATGATGTGGTTAGTGATAGCTCAGATTTTATTAAAATTAGTTTGAACCGTATGACACAAACTGTTTTACGACCAATGCCAAAAAATGTAATCATTACCAGTAAAAATGCAGTTGAAGCGTTACTTACAAATTTTTCTTCGGAAGAATTAAAATTCGAAAACATCTATTGTGTCGGCAGAAAAACAAAACGATTTGTAGAACGTAAAATCGGTAAGGTCAAACATACCGAGAATAACGCAAAAGCTTTAGCAGAACACCTCGTAGAGTATATTGATGGCACTAATGTCACCTACTTTTGTAGCGATTTAAGATTGGATGATTTACCAACAATTCTAACAGAGCATAAGATTGACGTCAATGAAGTAATTGCTTACGAGACGAAATATAATTCACAAAAAATAGATGACACTGTAGAGGGTGTTATGTTTTATAGTCCGTCAACAGTACAAAGTTACAAGCAAGAAAATGATAATGATATTATTGCATTTTGCATAGGAGACACCACAGCGACAGAAGCTAAAAAGCACTTCAAAGACATAAGAGTTGCTAAGATACCTACTGTTGAGAGTGTTGTGAAGTTGGTAAATGACTATTATAATAGCCTGTAGCTATTGGCCTTTAGCTGTTAGCTAAACTGTCTTACTAGTTTATTATTGACTGAAAATCAAATTTAGGGACTTAAGGCTATTCATAAATGAGAAATTTTAGAAACCTTGAAATTTGGGAGAACGGAATTGAAATAGTAAAACAATTGTATCCGTTAGCGGATTTGTTGCCTTCCGAAGAAAAATTCGGATTGAGAAGTCAAGTTACTAGAGCTTCAATCTCTATTGCGTCTAATATTGCAGAAGGTTGCAGTAGAAATAGTGATATTGAATTTAAGCGCTTTCTTGAAATTGCGATGGGTTCTCTTTTTGAAGTTGAAACCCAATTGATAATAGCACAAGAATTAGGATTTATTCCAAAAAACAAGTTAAAAACTATTTTTGAGCTTCTAAATAAAGAAGCAAAAATGATAAATAGTTTAATAAATAAAATTAAAATGGGCTAAAGGCTAATCGCCAAAAGCTAATTGCTAGATATGATTAAAAACGATTTATTTTTAAGAGCATTAAAAGGAGAAACAGTTGAACGTCCACCAGTTTGGATGATGCGTCAAGCAGGTCGTTATCTTCCTGAATTTATGGAAATCAAAGCTAAGTATGATTTCTTTACACGTTGTCAAACACCAGAGTTAGCTAGTGAAATTACAATACAACCCATTCGTCGTTATGGCATGGATGCTGCTATTCTATTTTGCGATATATTAGTCATTCCTCAAGCAATGAATATTGAGGTACAGATGAAACCTAATTTTGGTCCATATTTACCAAACCCTATTCGCTCTCAAAAAGAGGTGGACAATGTTATTGTTCCTGACGTTAAAGAGGCTTTGAATTATGTTTATGACGCCATTAAAATGACCAAACAAAAACTAGATAATGATATCCCATTAATTGGTTTTGCAGGTTCGCCATGGACAATTTTATGTTATTGTGTGCAAGGTCAAGGTTCTAAAAACTTTGATAAAGCTAAAGAGTTTTGTTTTACCAACCCTATTGCTGCACATCAATTATTACAAAAAATAACAGATACGACAATTGCCTATTTAAAAGAAAAAGTAAAAGCTGGTTGTGACGCAGTTCAAATCTTTGATTCTTGGGGTGGAATGCTCTCTCCTGTGGATTATCAAGAGTTTTCATGGCGGTATATCCAACAAATTATTGACGCCTTAAAAGATGATGCTCCTGTAATTGCATTCGGAAAAGGTTGTTGGTTTGCATTGGACGAGATGGCAAAATCTGGAGCTTCTGCTTTAGGTATTGACTGGACATGCTCCGCAAGAAACGCCCGTTATTTAACTGGTGGAAATATTACTTTACAAGGTAATTTTGACCCAACACGATTATTTTCTCCTCCAAGTGAGATTAAGAAAATGGTGACGCAAATGATTAATGACTTCGGAAAAGATAAGTATATTGTAAACTTGGGCCACGGGATTTTACCAAATATTCCCTTGGAGAATGCGAAAGCATTTATTGATGCTGTGAAAGAGTATAAGGCTTAATTTATGGGCTTTAGCTTAAGTGGTCGTGCTCTCGTAAGGCGCTATCAAAGATGAGTTCCAACAATTACTCCATCACTATCGCACAGCGGTCTTTGATCGTAATTTTGAGACAAAAACCATAATTTGGTAATAAATTGAAAGTGGAATCTAAATTAGATTAAGGTTCCCGCTTTCGTGCGAAATAAACATGATTAAAAATATTTTAGAAGGAATTCAAGCGTATACAGGAGCTCTAGCTCTCATATCAAAGTTGAAACTTTGGAAGTATTTTTTTATACCTATAATTATAAGTGTCCTTACGGCATCCATAATTGCACTATCAGCCTACGGAATATCAGATAATATTGGCCACTTCATCGCTAGGATTTGGCCTTGGGATTTTGGAAAAGAAGTCTTTACTTGGATTTCAACTTTTATTGGAGTTATTGTTGTTGTTGCTATTGGATTAATCCTTTATAAACATATCATAATGGCATTATCTGCGCCATTTATGAGTCCTGTTTCAGAAAAAATTGAAGCACATCTTAGTGGTAATCTACTACACAATCACAGGCAAACCTCTTTTAAACAGCAATTATGGAGAGGATTTAGAATAAACTTTAGAAACTTAGCCAAGGAATTATTAATTACGGTACCTCTTTTACTGCTAAAATTGATACCTGTTGTTAATATATTTTCAACAATCTTGTTAGTTATGGTCCAAGCGTACTATGCCGGTTTTGGTAATATGGATTATACACTAGAGCGTCATTTCAAATACCGTGAGAGCGTTCAGTTTATAAGAAACCATCGTGGAATTGCCGTTGGTAATGGTCTTGTTTTTATTCTTTTTCTTATTATTCCCATTATAGGTATTGTTTTAGTGTTACCCATGAGTGTTACAGCTGCATCCATCAAAACGGTAGAATTATTAAAAAAAGACGCACTTAAAAACAATACTAATCCAACAGTCTAATGATCGCTCAATTTGATGGTATTGAAATTAACGCTATTCACGATCGTGATGCTTGGAAAATATGTGATTTGATGGTTGCCAACGCAGACCGCTTCAAACATTATTTCCCTGGGACCTTAGCTCAAAATTTGAATCCTACATTGTCACAGCTTTTTGTTGAAAAAAAAATAAAACAGTTTCATAAAAAAGAAGAATTTTTATTCACCTTGACGCATTCTGAAACGCGACAACTTATAGGTCTTATTTATATTAAAGAAGTAAACTTAGATAAAAAACAAGGCGAGTTTGCCTATGCCATTGGTAATACATTTGAAGGTCAAGGACTGACTTCAATGGCTATTAAAAGGTTATCTAATTATGCTTTTAATACTTTAGGTCTTAAAACTTTACAAATCATTGCACATAAAGGCAATATTTCAAGTACCAAAGTAGCTTTGAATAATAACTTTGAATGGCAAAAAACTCTGAAAAATGAATTTACTCCTGCTGGAGAAACACCTTTAGATATGGAGTTGTACGAATTATATAAATCATAAATATGAAAGATAAATTCTTCAAATACATACATGAATTACAAGATACAATCTCTTCAAAACTAGAAGCCATTGATGGTAAAGCTAAGTTTAAAGAAGATGTTTGGGAACGACCTGAAGGTGGAGGAGGGAGAACTCGAGTCATTGAAAATGGTAATGTTTTTGAAAAAGGAGGGGTTAATGTTTCTGGAGTACACGGCAAGTTACCAGAGTCTATGCAAACATATTTTGGCGTTGAAGATGCTGATTTTTTCGCCTGCGGATTAAGCCTAGTTTTGCATCCTAATAACCCAATGATACCAACAGTTCATGCCAATTGGCGTTATTTTGAAATGTATGATAAAGAGGGATGTATTGTTGATCAATGGTTTGGTGGTGGACAAGATTTAACACCTTACTACTTATTTGAAGACGATGCAAAACACTTTCATCAAACCTGCAAAACGGCATGTGACTATCATAATACCGATTTCTATAAAAAATATAAAGCGCGTTGTGATGCGTATTTTTATAATACTCACCGAAATGAAGGTCGTGGTATTGGAGGTTTATTTTTTGATTACTGCAAAACTTCCGAGGACATGAATATGCAAAACTGGTATGATTTTGTTACCGAAGTTGGAGATAGTTTTCTAGAGGCTTATGCACCTATTGTGGAAAAACGAAAGGATTTACCATTTACAAAAACCCAACGTGACTGGCAGGAAATTAGACGCGGTCGTTATGTTGAGTTTAACTTGGTTCATGATAAAGGTACTTTATTCGGTTTAAAAACAAATGGCCGCATTGAAAGTATATTGATGAGTTTACCACCTCGAGTGCAATGGGTTTATGATCATCATCCAACAGCTGGCAGCGAAGAGGAGAAATTAATTAATATATTACAAAATCCAGTAGATTGGGTTTAATATGAAATGCTACTGCGGAAATAAGAAAACCTATACAAAGTGTTGCGAAGTGTTTCATTTAAATAAAGGAAATACCGAAACAGCACAGCAGCTAATGCGCTCTAGATATAGTGCTTTTGTTTTAGCATATGGTGATTATTTAATGCAAACACATCACCGTTCTACAAGAACAATAAAAGATAAAAAAGCAACTGTAAAATGGGCAAAGTCTGTAGAATGGATAAAACTAGAAGTACTCGAAACGATTAAAGGCTTGGAAAATGACGAAGAAGGAACAGTAACCTTTAACGCTTATTTTTATGAAAATGGAAGCATTGAGGCTATTCATGAAAAGTCTGCTTTTGTAAAAGAAAACAACCAATGGTTTTACTTAGGGTTGAGTAAATAAAGAATACATTTGACATAGTGGGCCTTTAATACGCCTCACTTTCAAACCAAAACGCCCTTTGTCTCTTCTCTAAAAGCATTATAAAAATGATACAATTTTACTTTTAAGAGCCGTTTTTAGTAATAAAGAGTATTAAGATCATCCCATTGGTTTCTAATCGTAAGTGTTAGAGCAAGAACTAAAGTCTTATTACCCAATTTCCTCAAAATTTCTATCCCTAGAATCGTTTTCCCACAACCTGGAGGGGTCATAACATGAAAATGATGGTCAGAACTAGGACTATTAAAATGTTTTACAAGTTCTGCTTGATAGCTTCTCCACAGAAAAATAAATTCTAAAGCATCACAGGATTGAATCACTGCAAAAACGGCTTTTAATCCTTAACTTTGTATTCCATAAAAGTAATAAAACTATGTATCCATTAAGAAGAAACCGAAGATTAAGAACCAACGAATCTATAAGAAGCTTAGTTCGTGAAACTATAATTTCTCCAAACGATTTTTTAGTGCCATTATTTATAGTGGAAGGAAAAGGGATAAAACAAGAAATCCCATCTATGCCAAATTATTATCGTTTTAGTTTAGATTTATTGGAGCATGAGGTTAAAGAACTATGGAAATCTGGTTTAAAATCGGTTTTACTATTTGTGAAAGTACCAGAGTCCCTTAAAGACAATAAAGGGACTGAGGCACTAAATCCAAACGGACTCATGCAACGCGCTATCAAAACGGTAAAAAATGTTTGCCCAGGCATGTTAGTGATGACAGATGTTGCGCTAGACCCTTACTCTTCTTTTGGTCACGACGGTATCATCCAAGACGGAAAAATAATTAACGATGATACTGTTGATGTTTTAGCCCAAATGAGCCTCTCTCACGCTCTGGCTGGTGCAGATTTTGTTGCACCTAGCGATATGATGGATGGTCGCATTTTAGCCATTAGAGAAGCTTTGGAGGATGATGGGTTTACAGATACTGGTATCATGAGTTATTCTGCCAAATATGCTTCCGCCTTTTATGGACCATTTCGTGATGCTTTAGACTCTGCTCCTGCAGATATCAAGACTATTCCTAAGGATAAAAAATCATACCAAATGGATTATGCCAATCGTTTTGAAGCCATTAGAGAAACCGAAATGGATATTGATGAAGGTGCAGATATCGTTATGATAAAACCAGGATTATGTTATCTAGATATTGTTCGTGAGATTAAAAATGAAGTCGATGTACCTGTTGCTGTATATCAAGTTTCTGGAGAATATGCAATGCTCAAAGCTGCTGCCGAAAAAGGTTGGTTAGATCACGATGCCGTTATGATGGAACAAATTACAGCTATCAAACGTGCTGGAGCAGATGTGATTGCATCTTATTTCGCTAAAGATGTTGTGAAATTAATTAATTCGTAACGTATAGAATTATACCATTGAAGATTTCTAAAATAAAGCTATAGTATACTTCAAAATACTGAGCATAAATAGTCAAATAACATCAATTGTATCATTAAACCACTAAATTACAAAGTAAAACAGCTTACTATATAAAAGTATTTTACTATTTTTGATTTCGAATACATTGTAAAACTAAATTACACTTTCGAATCAAAATGGACGCTATAGATACACGAATTATTGAAATGCTTAACAAGAATGCACGTGAATCCTTTGCAAATATTGGAAAATCTGTAGAATTGTCGGCTCCAGCTGTTGGAAATCGCGTTAAACATTTAGAAGAAAAAGGGATTATTCGAGGATATTCTTTACTACTCAATCATGAAAAATTAGGCATTAACACAAAAGCCTATATCATTCTAAAAATTCATCAATCGAGTACTTTAAGGACCGCTTACAATCAAATTAGGTGTTTACCAGAGGTGCAACGGTGCGATAGGATTACAGGTGAAGATAGTTTATGCATTTTAGGATATTTTCGAGATAATAAAGACTTAGTGAATTTACTAGAGCGTATTTCTCAATATGGAGTGCCAAATACAAGTATCATCTTGGAGAGCTGAGGTCACTATCTTTGAGTATCATGAATTTTTTCATAATTATCAGATAAGGATATTTCTAATCTATTATATTACACTAATTCGTATTATTTCAATAAATTAGCGTCAAACTAAAACAATCCATGGGATTACTTATTTTTTACGGAATCATCTCCATATTTTTTTCTTTCTTATGCTCCATTTTAGAAGCTGTCCTTTTGAGTGTTACACCCACATTTATTAATCTTAGAAAGAAAGAAGGCAAACATTACGCAGCATCCTTAGAAATATTAAAGAAAGACGTTGATAGACCCTTAATTGCCATCCTCACATTAAATACAATTGCACATACAGTTGGTGCAATTTTAGTAGGGAAACAAGCAGAGCAACTCTATGGTAGTGGTGACGGTTATGGTGTGTTTATCATTTCAGCAGTAATGACTATTTTAATTTTAGTTGCCTCAGAAATTATCCCAAAAACAATTGGTGCAACCTACTGGAAAAGCTTAGCTAACTTCACAACAACGGCATTGAAAGTTTTAATATTTCCTTTAAGATGGACTGGATTATTATGGCTCATGCAACTTACCACAAAATTAATTGGCGGTAAAGGTCATGGCAGTGTATTAAGTCGAGAAGGCTTTTTAGTTATGGCAGATATGGCTCATGAAGAAGGCGTATTTCAAGAGAATGAAAGTAAAATCATAAAAAACTTATTAAACTTTAAAGAGATTTTTGCTAAAGATATTATGACACCAAGAACGGTTATGAAATCTGAAGACGAAAACACCACTGTTGAAGATTTCTTCAATAAAAATATGAATCTAAGATTTTCAAGGATTCCTATTTACGTGGACAATCCGGATAACATCAAAGGGCTTGTTTTAAAAGATGAAATCTTCAAGGAGATGGCATTAGATAACGGTTCTAAAAAACTTTCTGAACTTAGGAGACATATCATCGTTATTGAACGTGATTTACCTATCCCAAAATTGTTTGAACAATTAGTAGATAGCAGAAATCATATGGCTTTGGTTGTTGACGAATATGGTTCTATAAGTGGTATAGTAACCATGGAAGATGTTATTGAAACGCTTCTAGGGCTCGAAATTATGGACGAAAGTGATAATGTATCTGATCTTCAACTTATGGCAAGAAAAAACTGGGAATCTAGAGCAAAAAAATTAGGGATTTTTGATGAAAAGACTTCCGAAGAAAACGAATAAATAATGGAAACTTGTATCATTAAATCACCCTTAGGTTATACCAAAATCATTGGTGATGATCGTGGTATTTCTCAGGTTACTATTTTAAATTCCGAAGAAAAAGAAACAGATATTATTCCTACGGAATTAGAAGATTGCGCCATCCAACTTAGAGAATATTTTGAAGGTACTCGCACTACATTCGACTTAAAATTAAATCCAGAAGGCACAGATTTCCAAAAGGTCATTTGGGAACTACTTCAAGAAATTCCTTTTGGAAAAACAATATCATATTTACAATTATCAAAACGATTAGGAGATGTTAACGCCATTAGAGCTATTGCTAATGCGATCGGTAAAAACCCATTATGGATTATCGTGCCATGTCATCGCGTTATTGGAAGTGATGGCAGACTGACAGGTTATGCTGGCGGTTTGCACAGGAAAAAATGGTTAATTGAGCACGAAAACCCCTATAAACAACAAACTCTTTTTTAATGTATAAAATTGCCACAGCTTTTTTAACGCGCTTTTTTAAGCCTTCTACCATTTACAAACATGGGTTTAATTGGTCACCAATGTACAGGCGCACAACAGCGAGATTAATTGAGGTAAGTGATGATTTGCATAAAGTCGTTATTAGCCTGAACCTCAATTGGAAAAATAAAAATTATGCAGGTTCTATTTTTGGTGGTAGCATGCTGGCTGCAACAGATCCTATTTTCATGATTCAGTTGATTCAAATTTTGGGTGACGATTATGTGGTCTGGGATAAAGCAGTTGAGGCTCGGTATAGAAAGCCTGCAAAAAAGAGAATTTTTGGTGAGTTTATCTTTTCTGAAGAAGAAATTAACCAAATAAAAATTGATGTCGCCAACAACAGTGAAATAGACATTATCAAAACGATGTCTCTTGTTGATGAAAAACAAAACAGGATTGCTACTTTTAAAAAAACACTATATATCGCAAATAAACAGTATTATAAAGTCAAATTAAAACAACAACGCGCTAACTCTTAATAGATAACGAATGAAAATCCTTAAAAAAATTATTAAATGGACCTCAATAACCCTTGTAACCTTGGTTTTATTGCTATTCATTTTTGATTATGACTATATCTTAAAAGGTGTTCGTGTGGTCTATTTCACCGGCCACAGTACGGCTTTTATTAACGATTTTACACATTTTGAAAATGATAGTATCAAGAAAGGAAATCAAACCGACGCCTGGATAAATCACACAGCCTATAATACAGTTTCTGCAACCTCAACTTTAGAGGAATCTAATAAAGAATGGGGTACTGTTGCCTATGTTATTATTAAAAATGATAGTATCTGGTTTGAAAAATATTACGGAGATTTCAATGAGAGTTCTAAAACCAACTCCTTTTCAATGGCAAAAAGTTATGTATCTGGATTACTAGGGAAGGCAATTATGGATGGTTATATAAAAAATTTGGACCAACCTGTAAGTGATTTTTATCCAGAATATAGCTATGCAAAAACAACGGTTGGAGATTTAGCGTCCATGGCTTCTGGTTTGGATTGGGTTGAAAGTTATACCAGTCCATTTTCGGTAACTGCCAGAGCAAATTATGATGATGATCTTGCTGAAACTATTTTGAATCAGAAAGTGGTTAAAACACCTGGAGTAGAATTTGAATACCTGAGTGGTAGCACTCAATTACTAGGCATGATTATAGAAAAGGCTACAGGAAAAACATTATCAAATTATTTGTCTAAAAGTTTCTGGAAACCTTTAGGATCGTCTGATAATGCTTTGTGGCAATTGGATGACAAAGACCATAGGTTAGCAAAGGCTTTTTGCTGTATTGGAAGTAATGCTAAAGATTTTGCACGCTTCGGGAAATTGTATAAAGACTTCGGAAAATGGAATGGTCAACAAGTTCTTGATTCTTCATTTGTAGCGAAGTCCATCAAACCTCGTTTTCTAGAAAGTCCAGAATATGGTTACGGTTGGTGGCTTAAACAACAAAATGGAAAAGACTTTTTTATGATGCGTGGTCATTTGGGACAATATGTTATTGTACAACCTGAAGATAATGTAATTATCGTGCGATTAGGTCATAAAAAATCTCCAGATATTAGCAAAAAAACCTTTACAGACGACATTAGTTTGTATATTGAAGAAGGGTATAAAATGTTAAACATGAAATTATGATCGATAAACTTAATTTAGAACATATCTTATTCTTAGACATCGAAACGGTTCCTGAGACTGAGCATTTTTCTGAATTAGATGATGTTAAGCAAGAACTTTGGGATCATAAATCTAAATATCAAAGACGCGATGAGTTTACTGCAGAAGAATTTTATGATCGTGCAGGCATTTGGGCTGAGTTTGGTAAAATCGTCTGTATATCGGTGGGATATTTTAAAATGGAAGGCGATGTAAGAACCTTTAGAGTCACTTCTTTTTATGGCGATGAAGTAAAGATTTTGAAAGATTTCAAAAATATGTTAATTACTCATTTTAGCTCAAATAAACATTTACTTTGCGCTCACAATGGCAAAGAATTTGATTTCCCATACATTGCTCGTCGCATGATCATTCACAACATCGAGTTGCCTTATAAATTAAATCTCTTCGGAAAAAAACCTTGGGAAGTACCTCATCTAGATACCTTAGAGCTTTGGAAATTTGGGGACTATAAAACATACACCTCTTTAAAACTATTGACTAATGTTTTAGGCATCCCATCACCAAAAGATGATATTGATGGCAGCGAAGTCTATCGTGTATATTACAAAGAAAAAGAAGTAGATCGTATTATTGTCTATTGCGAGAAAGACACCATTGCAGTCGCCCAAATATTTTTGAGATTACGTGGTGACGAATTGTTACAGGATAACGAGATTGTGCATATTTAAAGATAATAGGAATGATCTACCTCTTCATCAGACACCATTGATCATAATAAAATGATTTCCTCTTTAATACTGAGGAACTGATTAAATCTGTTTAAAAAGAATTTATAAATTCAATTTAACCCAACTGGTGTTAAATTAATAGCTCTAGGCCAATTTTTCCAGGAGGCAATTTTCAATACTTAAATTTTTGTTTTTTTGTTACAGGAGTTGAAAAATTATATAATTAATTTTTCATACCGTGAAACCATTACTTGATAACAATTTTATGAATCATTTCCTGTAAACCATTACTTTGAGATATAATTTTATCAATTGTACTTTATGTTGATTGCCTAGTCTTAATTCTCGAATAGTTCTCTTGGATGAAAGACGTTTGTAAACAAAAAAAAGCCCAGATTTTCATCTGGACTTTCTATACTAGGTTTAGTAATTACTGTTTATTGCTTCACAAATCGTTTCGTTATTGTTTCGCCTTCCGAAGTAAATCGTATTTGATAGATTGCTCCATCAAGACTACTTACATCGATACTCTTATTTTTGACGATTCCTCGTCCAACGAGCTGACCAACAATATTATAAATTTCATAAGACATGTTCGTGTAATCGGTCTTCACCCTTAAAACACCACCTTTAACAGGGTTTGGATATAATGTGATGTCTTTTACATCGATTACTTCTGGTCTAGCAGTCACATCTTTTGCTGACCCTGCAGACATATTTACATTATCTATAGCAATATCTGCTTGCCAAGTACTCCCTGTAACTCTGTTGAATCGCAATTGCAAACTTCCACCTGTATAAGTAGAAAGATTAACACTCGCAGATTGCCATGAGTTACCTAAGTTCCCTGAACTATTCCAAACACTTGTCCAACTAGCTCCATTATCATCACTAGCTTCTAAAGCTATAGTCCCCATATTATTAGAACCAAATTGATGATAATTAAAAGTGAATGTTGCTGATGATTGTGCGCTTAAATCAAAACATGGTGAATTTAAAATCGCTTGTTTTGTAGGATATCCTGTGTTATTTCCTGATGCTTCAACAAACACATAAAAGGATCCTTGAATTGCACTTGATGGACCAGTTCCGTTGGAAGGAGTTCCATTAGCATCAACGGTCCAGTTTAAATCATCTGCTGATGATTGTGTCCAAGCTCCTAAAGTGTTTTCAAAACCTTCAGAATAAGGATACGAAGTAATTCCTCCAGAACATCCGTTACCGCCAGTATTTCCTCCCTCAGATAAACCAATATCGTCAATAGCAATATCTGCTTGCCAAGTACCACCTGTAACTCTATTAAAGCGCAATTGTACAGTTGCTCCCACATAAGACGAGATATCAACGTTTGTAGTTAACCATGAATTACCTAGGTTACCTGTGCTACTCCACAACGACGTCCAAGTAGCTCCATTATCATCACTCGCTTCTAAAGCGATACTTCCCATATCTGCTGCACCAAATTGGTGATACTTAAAGCTAAATATAGCATCAGACAAGCCTGATAAATCAAAACATGGTGAATTTAAAATCGCTTGTTTTGTTGGATATCCTGTGTTATTTCCTGATGCTTCAACAAATACATAAAATGATCCTTGTGATGCACTTGATGGTCCTGTTCCACTTGAAGGTGTTCCATTAGCGTCCACTGTCCAGTCTATATCATCTGCTGATGATTGTGTCCAAGCTCCTAGAGTATTTTCAAAACCCTCAGCATATGGAAAAGACGTAATTCCGCCTGAACATCCTGATGATGGATCTGATACATTAACTGTTCTTGTAACTTGAGTTGCAGCATTTCCTGCAGCATCACTTACATTATAATTAACCAAGTAGGTTCCTGCAGAATTTGTATTGACTGTTCCAGCAATTACAATACTTGATGTTAAATTCCCATCTTGATTATCAGTTGCTGTAGCGCCTTGTTCATTATAAGTATCACCAACATTTAAGTTTACAGTTGATGCTCCTATTAAGGAAATTACTGGAGGTGTAGTGTCCTCAGTAACAATTACTGTTCTTATTACTTGAGTTGCCGAATTTCCTGAAGTGTCACTTACATTATAATTAACGACGTATGTTCCTGCAGAATTTGTATTTACGACGCCTGTTACAGCGATACTAGATGTCAAATTACCATCGAAATTATCAGTTACTGTTGCACCTTGTTCATTATAGGTATCGCCAACATTTAGGTTTATCGTTGCTGCACCTATTAATGTAATTACCGGCGCTGTAGTATCACTTACAATTACTGTTCTTATGACTTCTGCAGCATCATTTCCTGCAGCATCACTTACATTGAAAGTCACAACATAAGATCCCAATACGTTTGTGTTTACGGTATCTCCTCCAATAATAATACTTCCTGAAATATTCCCGTCAACATTATCAGTTGCTGTCGCACCTAATTCGTTATAGGTATCACCAGGATTCAAATTAACAGTCGAAGCGCCGTTTAATGAGATTACTGGAACTTCTAAATCTGGTCCAGAACCTTCAATAATAACTGTATAATCCTCAACTTCACCATACTGGAAAGTTTCGCACTCCGAAGGAATACCATTATACTTCATTGAAACTCTCATTCTTGTTGCGTTTTCTACCGCGCCATTAGGTATTGTAAAGTTTCCTGTTACTGGTGTGTTTTGAGTGGCTGCTTGAGTCCAAACTTGTTCTCCTGCATCTGTAAAATCTCCATCTCTATTATAATCAATCCAAACCGAATACCCTTCACTATACACAGTACCTGTCCATGTTGGAGTCACCGTTATTGTGTATTGAGTGTCTTTGGTTAACGTCGTTGAAACGTTAGTAAAATCTGAATAGAACTGAGCGCCAGAAGCATTGTTTATTGTATTTAATTGTACGCGACTAATAAATTCATCATTAGTATTTGTACTTGCAGAATTACAGTAATCCAATTGAACGTCTGTTGTTGTAAAATTTATAGATGAACTATATGAGGAATTACTTCCTCCAGAACATTTACTTCTCACTTGTGCTTCGTATTGCGTTAATACTGTTAATCCTGAAAGATTAGCAGAAATTCCAGTAACCGCGTTGGTTGTCCATGTGGATGACCCTACAGTTCTGTATCGCAAATCATAGGTTGCTCCTGCTACAGCATTCCAACTTACTGTTGCTGTTGAAGACCCTACATTTGAAGCAGATAACCCTGACGGTATAATTGCATTACAAACCACTTGGCCTGCAATTGTAAAATTAGAATTTGAAATATCAAAGAAAATATTATTAGCCCCGCGAACCATCACCCTATTTTGACTTCCTTGGGTATTAGGCACTACAATATCATGAGAACCATCGTTAGTTACTCCAAAAGCCAAAGCAATTGGGTACGTATCTCCTCCATCAGTCGATAAGAAAATATCCACATTTGCAGCATTTACTCCATTTCCAGTTGTACCTGCAACATTCCATGTTACAGCCTGAGATGTTCCTGCATTCCAACTCACATTAGTATTTGGTGAGTTGACAACAAAAGGGCCTGCAGTTCCGTTTACGGATACTACCATATCATCACTATTATTAGTTGCTCCACCAACTCTATTATCTCTTACTGTAAGTCTAAAATTCAAACTCCTCGCAACATTAGGAACTGCTTCCCATTGCCAAGATGTCGCTCCAGTTTTTATTGTTGATAATCTTGGAAAATATCTATCAGTACTTGTCTTAGGACTATAAGATCTAAATGCTACACCTGATGTTGAATTTACACTAGGATTAGTCGTCGCTGCATTATTTTCATCATACTGTTCCCAACAATACGTCAATACATCTCCAGAATTTGCATCGGTTGCTGAGCCATCTAAAACAAAAGCGGTTCCTTTAGGAATCGTGTAATTTAAACCCGCATTAACAGCTGGCACTGAATTACCAGTATTTGTATTAGTTTGGCAACTCGTTGTTTTTATATAATCTGTAATTTGCTCTATTGATCTCGCATGAAAGTAAGGGTCACTATTAGCTTGGACATCTGTAGCTCCAGTAATTCCTGCGTAACCCATAATAGTAGAACCACTACCCGGTTCCATTTGTGCATTGGCACCCTCATTTCCATTAAATGTCCATGTGTGGTTTCCACCAAATTGATGACCAATTTCATGTGCTACATAATCAACATCAAAAGGATCTCCCTCTGGATCAGTTCGCGATGTAAAACCACTACCTTTTTGACCATTCACACAAACACAACCTATACAACCAGCATTACCATTATTAGATGCTCTTGCAAATAAGTGTCCAATATCATAATTAGACTCCCCTATCACGCTCGTTAATGTGGATTGTAATTGTCCATTATAATTTCCTGAAGTTGTATACGGGTCATTTCCTGAGTTGGTATAAATAACATCATCGTTATTTGATATCAGCATCATAGTGACATTAAAATCGTTTTCAAATATCCCATTGACACGAGTCATCGTTTGGTTAATAGCAGCAAGAGCAAGCGCTTTTGTACCACCATGATAAGCTGTGTATTCTCCAGTAGTAGACACTGCTAGCCTATATGTTCTTAAGATAGCATCATCAGCATTACGTTGCTGCATGCCATTATTCATTTCTTTGTTTACCTTTTCTGTAACAGAACACTCAAAATCATCATTAAAATTAATTTTATCAGCTCTTTTAAATGCTGCATAGTGTGATCCATTTGTTGTAAGTGCTTCTATAAATGTAGCCGGCTTATTAGCAGATAACTTCATACTTTGAAACCCAAGAGGTGAGATACTAAACCGAATTACTGCAGAAGGATCACCAATACCTTGTCCTGCATACGATTTAATATTAGGGTAACGTTCTTGAAGCTCAGGGCTTAAAACAGATGCTTCTACTATTCTAAAACTTTCGAAAGTTCCATCCTCATTTGGAAACGTCATTATAGTATTTGAGGACTTTGTGAATTGTCCTCTTTGAGGCGCATTAATCAAAGCTTGTTTAAGACCTTCTAAATTAAGACTAAAAGTGTGTGTTTTTGGAAGCGTCTGTTTGCTAGACTTAATTCTAGTCGTGTTGTCAATTGATTGTCTTTGCCAAAATGTTTTACTTTGTGACATGGCAAAGTTGAAGCTCATAATAAAAATGAGTAGTCCTAATTTTAATTTCATGTGTTGAAGGATTTAATGCTATTAATTTATAAAGAATTTTATCAATGAAATTTAAGTATATTTTTAAAACTATACTTAACGATATGCTTAAAAATTTAAGTTTTAATTAACATTTACGGTTTTGCCGTACATTATTCTCAGATTTAACTTACAAACAATAAAAAAGTCCAGATTTTCATCTGGACTTTTTAAAATTAAGTGATTATTTAATGTCCTATTGTTTGATAAATTTTAGGGTTTCAAATTGATCATTAATCCGGAATTGAATCAAATATAATCCAGCCTCTAGATTTCCAACATCAATACTATTTGCCGAAGTGCCTTTTACTACTTCTTGTCCTAACATATTTACGATAGTAAATACTAAGTTTTCAATATTAGATTTCACAAACAATTCGTTTCCTTTTACAGGATTAGGGTACACAGAAATCTCTACATCCAAATGCTGCACAAATCCTTCATCATTAATTCTTGCAGTACCACAAGCCCCTAAATTAGTCCAACCTGAAGTTGTTCTCTCATACAATGAACCTTGAAAAGTTACTCTATCTCCAGCACTGTAGGATTGAGAACCATCATAAGGAGATACTCCTGCACATTTGTCTGTTGATCCATTTGTTAAACTTATAGCATCTACAGCCATGTCACCTTGCCATGTTGTACCTGTAGTACCATCAAAACGAAGCTTCACGTTAGAATTGACATAAGTTGATAAATCTATAGTTGCATCTTGCCAAGAATTACCTTGATTACCCGATTTGGTCCAAACTGTCGTCCACGAAGAACCATTATCTGTACTTACAGCCAATTTAAGGTTACCCATCGCACTAGCACCATACATATGATATTTAAAATTAAATGTCGCTTGATTTTGTCCAGAGAGATTAAAGCATGGTGACACCAAAATTGATCTCTTTGTAGAGAAGTTAGGGGCAGAGGATTCCATGAATACATATTGAGAACCCTCATTTGCGCTAGATGGACCCGTATTACTTGATGGTGTAGCACCAGACGTTCTTGTCCAATTAAAATCGTCACCAGTTGCTTGTGTCCAAGCTCCAAATCCGCTTTCAAATCCTTCATTATAAGGAAAAGAGGATATCGCTCCTGTACATCCTGTTGGCGTTGATACAGATTTAATAGTTACAGTGTAATCTTCAACCTCTCCATAAGGAAACAGCTCACATGAGGTTGGAACACCGTCATACTTCATTGAAACTCTTAGTCGCTTATCTCCATCTGCTGTTCCTGCTGGTACTGTAAATGTGCCACTTACAGGAGTTGTTTGGGTAGCAGCTATAGTTAATACCTGTTCTCCAGCATCTGTAAAATCGCCATCATCATTATAATCAATCCATGCAGCATAGCCTTCACTATAAGTTGTACCTGTCCAAGTTGGTGTTACTGTTAATGTATAATTAGACCCTTTATTTAAATCTGTTGAAGTACTTGTGAAATCTGAATACGTTTGCGCCCCTGACCCCTTGTTAATCGTTCCAACTTGCACTCTTGAAATATACTCATCTGCAATACTATTGCCTTGTGAGGCACAATATTGATTACCAGTTTGACACGGTGTACAAGAACCTCCACAATCTACTCCAGTTTCATTTCCGTTTTGAATACCATCTGTACATGTTGGTTGCGTAACTGCCCCACATTTATCAGATAAAGCCAAACTGCGTCTCGCTCCTCCAGAAGCCAAAACTGCACGCATTCTGTTTTTTTGACCTAGCGTAAATAAGTTCATACAGGAATCATTTGTATAATCCATATAATTTTGAACCATATCTGTAGACCCACAAGACACTTGTCCAACGGGACAACCGCCATTAGAAGCTTGATGCGTAGGCGTATCACTAACAAAATCGTTTCCGCAGTTAGCATCTCCCCAAATATGACGCAAGTTAAAATAGTGACCTACTTCATGAGTTGTTGTTCTACCTCCATCGAAAGGTGCAGACACATTCCCTGTTCTTCCGAAATAATTGTAGCCCATGACAACACCATCTGTTGCTGCGTTTCCTCCTGGGAATTGTGCGTAACCCAAAATAGTTCCGCCATTGCTTAACATTTGTGGCACAATCCACATGTTTAAGTATTCACTTGTATTCCATGGATCTACTCCACCCGTTGAGGATCTTTTCATATCATCTGTAGTTCCCCAATCTCTTCTAGTAGTAGATTTTCGTGTAATACCTGTTGTTGCATTTCCGTTTGGATCAACAGTAACTAAACAAAATTCAATTTCTGAATCTGAAGCTTGAGACCAAACATTATCAGCATCTGGATTGGTACGTCTAAAATCTTCATTTAAAACATCCAACTGTGATTGAATTTGAGCAACGCTAATATTTTCTGTACTATTGCGATACAACACATGCACAACTAAAGGAATAGTAATTATATTACCATCAATTCTGTTAGTTTGCATCTCCTGAATCTTATTTTCAGTAAACGTTTCGATTTGTTGCATTCGGGCTTCAAGATTTGGGTCTTGTTGTTTTCTAAACTCTAAATTCTCCATGGCTCCGCAGTTTCGCTCAAGTAAATCTTGAGCAAAAATTGAAACAACTGATAGTAAACACAATAGTGTTAGTGTAATTGTTTTTTTCATGTTAATTATTTAATAGATTTGGGTTATAATTAAGTTATTCTCTGTTAAAGTATTAATTATTTATTAAAATTAAAGCTTTACTATAAGCTTTTCGCTGAACTACAATCATTAAAAAATCACTTACGGTTTTACCGTAATTTTAATTCAGAAATTGACTACATTTACCTATGCAGAAACCAAAATTGTTAGATATAGAAAACCTTTCAATTTCTTTTTCTTCGGAAGGAATTGATAAAGAAATCATTCATAATATATCCTATCATTTATATGCTAACGAAATTTTAGGTGTTGTTGGTGAGTCTGGTTCGGGTAAGTCTGTATCTTCATTAGCTATTCTAGGTTTGCTTCCGAAAAAAATATCTAACATCACTCAAGGTTCCATTATGTTTGATTCACAAGATTTGACATCTCTTGGTTCTAAACAATTTCAGAAGATAAGAGGCAACAAAATCGCGATGATTTTTCAAGAACCTATGAGTTCTTTAAATCCATCAATGACCTGCGGGAAACAAGTTATAGAAATATTACTTCAGCATACTAACTTATCAAAAGCCGAAGCTAAAATTGAAACGATATCACTTTTTGAGAAAGTAAAATTGCCCATACCAAAACGCATTTATAACGCGTATCCTCATGAAATTTCTGGCGGACAAAAACAGCGTGTTATGATTGCTATGGCAATTGCATGCAAGCCAAAAATTTTAATAGCCGATGAACCAACAACTGCATTAGATGTTACAGTTCAGCAGGAAATAATAGTATTATTAAAACAATTGCAACAAGAGGAACAAATGAGTATTATTTTTATCTCTCATGATTTGTCATTAGTTTCAGAAATTGCAGACCGCATTTTAGTCATGTATAAAGGGGATATTGTTGAGCAAGGTGAGGTTAATCAAGTTTTTAAGTTTCCGAAGCATTTATATACAAAAGCGTTAATAAACTCAAAACCATCCATGGATAGTCGTTTAAAACAACTACCTACAATTGATGATTTTATAAATAAAACAATAACGTCTGATATTGTAACTTCAGAGGAACGCGCTGAAATCCACAAAAAGATATATTCTAAAAAACCGCTTTTGGAAGTCATTAATCTTGAAAAAGAATTCCTATCAAAATCAAGTTGGTTTTCAAAACCAGAAGCCTTTAAAGCGGTCAACAATGTGTCTTTTAAATTATATAAAGGAGAAACATTGGGCCTAGTTGGTGAATCTGGTTGCGGTAAATCCACACTATCTAATGCTATTTTACAATTAGACAAAGCAACTGCTGGTTCCATCCTGTATAAAGGTTTAGATATTACCGAGCTATCCAAGTCTGCCATGCGCAAACTTAGAAAAGATATTCAAATTATATTTCAAGATCCTTACGCGTCTTTAAACCCAAGATTATCCGTTGGAAAAGCAATCATGGAACCTATGAAAGTTCATGGTATTGGAGCATCTGAAGATGATAGAAAAGCAAAAGTTTTAGATTTATTATTAAAAGTTGGCTTGGATGAGACTTATTTTAATCGGTATCCTCATGAGTTTTCTGGCGGACAAAGACAACGTATTGGTATTGCTAGAGCTATTGCATTAGAACCTCAGCTAATTATTTGTGATGAGTCGGTGTCTGCATTAGACATTTCTGTACAAGCACAAGTTTTAAATCTACTTAACGATCTTAAAAGCAATTTTGGTTTCACCTATATATTTATATCGCATGATTTGGCTGTGGTAAAATATATGTCTGACCAATTAGTAGTGATGAATAAAGGTGAAATTGAAGAAATGGATGATGCAGATGAAATATATAATAATCCCAAAAAAGAATACACTAAAAGATTGATTCATGCTATTCCAAAAGGGTTAATTAAAACGGATTCTATATTATCTAAGTAATTAGACTTCCGATGCTTTATTCCGTTTTATTAATGATTTAGAAAACTCTTACTTAATTTTATGTGAGTTTAACACCATTGAAAAATATAGGTTGCTCTATATTCTAACTTTAAACCATCCAAAGCAATATGAATTCCAGAATTAGTCACACTATCATATATCTAAGTATCATCTTAACTTTTACAGGCAATTTAAATCATAAAAAATATTCAATGTTGGCAAATCAAAGTGATGATACTGTAAACAAAAAAGTCGATTCTTTAATGGCACTAATGACTCTTGAAGAAAAAGTAGGGCAGATGAATCTTTATAATGGGTTTTGGGATGTTACCGGTCCTGTGCCAAAAGAAGGCTCTGCAAAAACAAAATATGATCACCTCAGAAAAGGTTGGTTTGGAGGCATGTTGAACGTGAAAGGTGTTAAAAATGTTAGAAAAGTACAAAAAATAGCAGTGGAAGAAACAAGGCTTGATATTCCTTTAATTATTGGTTTTGACGTCATACATGGTTATAAAACTTTAAGTCCGATACCTTTGGCTGAAGCTGCAAGCTGGGATTTAGTAGCTATTGAAAAGTCTGCTAGAAATGCCGCAACAGAAGCTGCTGCAGCCGGAATTAATTGGACTTTTGCGCCTATGGTAGATATCAGTAGAGATCCACGTTGGGGATGAGTCATGGAAGGTGCCGGAGAAGACCCTTATTTAGGCAGCAAAATAGCCAAGGCTAGAGTACATGGTTTTCAAGGTGATGATTTAAAAAAGGATAATACTATTGCTGCTTGTGCTAAACATTTTGCTGCCTATGGTTTCGCTGAAGCTGGAAAAGAATATAATACAGTAGACATTGGAACTTCAACGTTATTTAATACGGTACTGCCTCCATTTAAAGCGGCGTCTGAAAGTGGTGTGAAAACATTTATGAATTCATTTAATGACCTCAACGGTATCCCAGTAAGCGCTAGCAAGTATTTACAGAGAGATCTTCTTAAAACCAAATGGGGATTTGAAGGCTTTGTAGTTTCTGATTGGGCATCAATCAACGAAATTATTTCTTGGGGACATGCCAAAGACAAAAAGGAAGCTGCGAAAATAGCCTCTTTAGCAGGTTCCGATATGGATATGGAAGGCTATGTTTATATCCAAGAACTCGTCAATTTAGTAAAAGAAGGCATTGTAGAAGAAGTCATTATAAATGATGCTGTAAAGAGAGTTTTAAAGGTAAAATACCAATTAGGCTTATTTGAGGATCCTTATAAATACTGCAATACTAAAAATGAAACAGAGCGCATTGGACGCAAGGCACATCTATATGATGCTTTGGATATGGCAAAAAAATCAATTGTATTATTAAAAAACACGACTAAACTACTTCCATTAAAAAAAGAAGGGCAAAAAATAGCGCTAATAGGTCCTTTGGCTGCAGACAAAAATAGTCCCTTGGGAAGCTGGCGAACAGCATCAGATGATCATACAGCGATTTCTGTATTAGAAGGCATGAAAACCTATAAAGGTAACTCTGTTAAATATGCAAAAGGGATAGATTTAATTATTGGTGAAACATCTTTTATTAAAGAAGTCAACATCAATACAACGAGTAGAGACGGAATTAAAGAGGCCATTGAAGTCGCAAAACATGTAGATGTTGTCGTGATGGTTTTAGGAGAACATGGTTTCCAGAGTGGTGAAGCTCGAAGTAGAACTCAATTAGATCTGCCAGGACTACAACAAGAATTACTTGAAGCTGTTTATAAGGTAAACAAAGATATTGTGTTGGTTCTAAACAATGGTCGTCCGCTTGCCATAGAGTGGGCTTCTGAAAATATACCATCGATTGTAGTAGGTTGGCAACTAGGATCTCAAACAGGAAATGCTATCGCACAAGTTTTATATGGTGATTATAACCCCAGTGGAAAACTTCCTATGACGTTCCCTAGAAGTATTGGGCAAATTCCTATTTACTACAATCATAAAAACACTGGAAGAGCTAAAAATGTAGAGAATAATGTATTTTGGTCTCACTACATCGATCAAGAAAACACACCACTGTATCCATTTGGATTTGGTTTAAGTTATACTCAATTTGCCTATAAAAATATAATTATCAAAGGCTCTGATTTTTCAATAAATGATGCTGTAAACATTTCTGTGGAAATTTCAAATATTGGCGATTATGATGGCAAAGACGTTGCTCAACTTTACATTAGAGATTTAGTTGGAAGTGTCACAAGACCAGTAAGAGAGTTGAAAGGATTTGAATTAGTCTTACTAAAAAAGGGAGACACTAAGACTGTAGAATTTGTCTTAACAAAAAAAGAGTTCGGCTTCTATAACAATAATGGTGATTTTATTATTGAACCAGGTGATTTTGAAATTTATATTGGAGGTAGTTCTAATGCGAATCTAAAAAGTGAGTTTACTTTGAGGTAATATAATTCATAACAAAAAAAAATCATGCTGTTCCTAAAAGGATTAAAGCATGAATATTTTTTTAGTTAGGTTCAAGATACTTTTGAGCAATCTTAATGTGTTTTGAAAACCAGCTGTAAGCTTGCTTTCGGTACTGTTAGGTTTAGGTAAATTTGGGGCAAAAAAAGTCATTCAGTTAAAATTATGATAGATTTGGGGCAAATCATAAAATTAGGTTATTCAAAAAATATCTTATTCCGATTTGGTTTTGTAAATATGAACTATATTTTCAATTAATCAGCCAAAACACAAAATTAATCGATGAAATACATATTATTTTAACATTTTAGACCTTATATAAAGATATTTCTTACATTTTTTGTTGTTTTAATTGTATTTGAAAATAAAGAAAGCCACTAAAAAAGTGGCTTTCTTTATTCATATCGTTGCTCAATATAACAATAATACTATTTTAAGTTCTACAAATCCATCTCAGGAATATCACCTTCAATTATTAAGTTCCCTTCTGTAGCTTCTTGAATTTCCTTTACCGAAACTCCTGGAGCACGTTCTAAAAGTTTAAAGCCTTTAGGTGTAATTTCCAGAACAGCCAGATTAGTGACTACTTTTTTTACGCAAGCAACTCCTGTTAATGGCAATGAACATTGTTTCAATAATTTTGAAGCTCCAGCTCTATTGGTATGCATCATGGCCACTATAATGTTCTCAGCACTGGCAACAAGATCCATGGCGCCTCCCATTCCTTTTACCATTTTGCCTGGTATTTTCCAATTGGCAATATCACCGTCTTGCGAAACTTCCATAGCACCTAGAATGGTTAAATCTACATGTTGACCTCTTATCATAGAGAAACTAGTAGCAGAATCAAAAAAACTTGCTCCTGGTAATGTCGTAATGGTTTGTTTTCCTGCGTTTATAATATCTGCATCCTCTTCACCATCAAAAGGAAAAGGTCCCATACCTAAAACTCCGTTTTCACTTTGAAACTCTACTTCTATATCGTCTCTTACATAATTAGCTACTAAAGTTGGGATACCAATACCAAGATTTACGTAGTATCCATCTTGTACTTCTTTAGCGATGCGCTTTGCTATTCCGTTTTTATCTAACATAATTAATCTCTTTGTCTAACCGTTCGTTGTTCTATGCGTTTCTCATATGTCTCACCTTGAAAAATACGTGTCACAAATATGCCTGGCATATGTATATGATTAGGGTCTAACGTTCCCACTGGCACTAACTCCTCTACCTCAACAACCGTAATTTTAGCTGCGCCACACATATTAGGATTAAAATTTCTTGCTGTTCCTTTAAAGACCAAGTTTCCTGCTGCATCACCTTTCCAAGCTTTTACAAAAGCAAAATCGGCTTTAAAAGCATATTCTAATACGTACATTTTACCGTCAAATTCTCTGGTTTCTTTACCTTCTGCAACTTCAGTTCCATAACCTGCTGGTGTATAAATTGCTGGAAAGCCTGCTTGTGCTGCTCTACAGCGTTCTGCTAATGTGCCTTGAGGAATTAACTCCACCTCTAATTCTCCAGATAACATTTGTCGTTCAAACTCATCATTTTCTCCTACATAAGAAGAGGTCATTTTATCTATTTGCTTGCCTTGTAATAACAATCCCAATCCAAAATCATCTACACCCGCATTATTAGAAATACATTTTAGACCTTTTACATTTAATTTAACTAACTCTCCAATAGCATTTTCTGGGATTCCTGATAAACCGAAACCACCAAACATAAAGGTCATATTATCTGTAACACCTTTAAGTGCTTCTTGAACATTAGCCACTTTTTTACTTATCATTTGTGTTTGTTTTTAGCTATGTGAATTTACGAAATATATTTGTCTTTTTGGAAGGAGTTCTAACGGTTATGGGATTGCTAAAGAAACTATTTTTATAATTTATGAAAAGAGTCTTCGCTACGCTCTTAATGACAAGAGAATAAGGAAAATAAAAATTTAAAACTTGTAAGCCACTTTAAACATCACTATTCTTGGCAGTATAAATGTTTTACTATCGGAAATGAGAAAACTATTAAAACTGTTCTGTTGTTTGAAGGTAACGTCAAATAAGTTAGTTACGTTGATCTCAAAACCCCAAGGACTATCTTCCACTTGATAAAATAAAGAAGCGTTTGCAGTATCAAACGTATTTAAAATATTAGCACTTTTATTAGCATAAGCATCATAACTATAATCTGCTTTAAAAATAAAATTATCTAAAAAATCATATTCCAGTATGGCGAAAAACCGATCATTCTCAAAATTATTTTCGCCACCTAAAAATTTATAGTTATTGAAATCCTTAGTATAACCTACCTCAATATTTGGGTGCTTTTTAAACGATGTTTCAATACTTAATGTAGATGAAATGTTTTTTGAAATATTGAGATTCGTTTGGTCGTTTACAATTTGATAGAAATCACTATATCCAACTCGCGCGCTAATATTGTATTTGATTTTCTTTATCTTTTTGGATAGTCTACTGCTTAAATTCCATGAATGTTCTGGTAAATCAAATAAAGTTTGTGTTGTAAATTGATCAATCCCTTGCAATTGGGTGACCGATTTTAATGTTTCTACACGTTTATTGAAACTCGTATTCACATTAAAATTGAGGTTCTTAAACAAGCTAAATTTATAATAACTCAAACTAGCCGTATGATATAATTGATTTTCTAAAGTCGTATCGCCTCTAAAAACATTATTAAAACTAGAGAGCACAAAATTATTTGCCAAACGATTAATACTTGGGAATCTTGCGTTTAGTTTGTACCTAAAATTCAGCTTTTCGCTGTTATTAAATTCTACTTTGGTGGTAAATTGAGGTAATAATAATGCTTTTCTATTATTAAACCGCTCATTAAACTGTCTCGTATTCCAGTTATAAAAATGGTAGTATAACATGGGTTTAAATGTGGCGATGCCAATTTGAAACTTGTATTCTAACCCAACAAACGTATCTATAAAATTATACGCAAAATCATTACCAAAACCAGCAGCATTAAAATTATTGATACTGCCATTACTCAATTGCTGCACATCTTGATTTTCAAAATTGGTAAATGCAACATTAACTCCAAAAGTGGTGTATAAATGGTAAAAGTTATTGAGTACCCAATAATCTTTTACAATAGCGTTGGCATTGTGAGAATTTGAACGTTTGGTCTGTAAAATGGAATACACATCATCTTCTTCTAAAGGTATTAAACCCTGAAGTATTTGTTGGTTGGTGAGCCACTCTGTTATGGGTTTGTCATTTTGAAAATTGTATGTCGCCTCAAGAGTTGCTGTATGATCTTTTGAGAGCTTCCTGCTATAACTTATATTTTGCTTAAGGTTTAAGCTTTTAATATCTGTGAGCGTATTGATGTCATTGTTTTGCGAAGGATTTATAGTTGATATTAAACCATTAGCATCATTATTAGTCAATTTCACAAAACTGTTATAAGCAAAATCCTCATCAAAACTAGGATCATAATCAACTGTAATTTTACCAATGGTAAAAAAGTTGTTGATACGATTGGTCGTCGTTCTGTCCTCTATGAAAGGCTCGTTAAAATTAAGATATTCGTTTAATGTATTACTTTGGGTTTCTGTTTTAGATTTTGAGCTAATAATATAACCACTAAGATCTGTCTTATTATTGATGGACTGCCTTATATTTAATGCTCCAAATTGATTGGTATTTGCAGTGTAATCTTGGTTATTAAGATATTGGGCAAAATCACTATTGTATAGTGAGAAATAACTGTTGGTGTCTTGCATGAGCTTGCCAAAACCGCCCTCAAATTCTAAGTAATCTTTGAATGCAAAACTTTTAATACCTTGATTATTGAGATCTCCAATAAAATTGACTGTCGTTTTTGGACTGTAATAAAACAAATTGGGGTGAATAAGATATCTTTCTTTTATTCCTGCACCAACCTCAACATCGCCAAAAGCAAATTTCTTTTTATCTTCTTTAAGTTTGATGTTCATTGCCATATCCTCAGAATCTTGTAGATTTTTAAGCATAGCAACTTCATTGTAATTATCTAATATCTCTATTTTATCAACTGCATCTGCTGGAATATTATTTACTGCTAATTTACTGTTTCCTGTAAAAAAGGTTTTACCCTCTACCAAAACCTTAGTCACTTTTTTACCCATTACAGTCACATTACCAGCTCTATCTACTTCTACACCAGGTAACTTCTTAAGTAAATCACGAAGTTTACGTTCCTCCCCTGTTTTAAAACTATCTACATTATAAGTGATGGTGTCTTTTTTTACAGAAATTGGAGGTGTGTAATTTAAAGTTATTTCATCTAATTGGTCTGGGTTATCTTCTAGCCCAAAGTTTTTAACAAGATCTTCTTCTTTGGTTGTGATTTCAATGGTTTGCGATTTATAACCTAGATAGCTTACCGCAATTTTGTAATTTTGATTTTGCGATAAACCAAGTTTGAAGCTTCCATCAGATTCTGTAATCGCAAACTTTACGCTAGAATCTTCAATAGAGGGTATAGCCAGAATATTGGCATATTCCAATGGTTTTTGAACGCTGCCTAATACTTTTCCAGACATTATAATTTGTTGGGCATTACAATTTGAATAGACTATTGCAGAAAGATAAAAAATAATTGCGCAAATAATATTTTGATTTAAATTGCTCAAAAAAGAAGTTTAAAAGTTACTATTATTAGATGTGAACATAGGCTACTGCACCTATAATTATGACAAGTCTAGAAAGAACTCATTCTATTTTACTAAGAAAGATCCATAAAACAAAAAATATCAACTAATAAATTAATCTTCAATTTCTACCCGAACTTCCTCTACTCTCAGACATTTTTTTCATAAAATTATTAAATTCAGTTTGAGTCATCTTTTTACCATCTTCAGGTAGTTCAATTTCAACTGGTTTTTTCTCAAAAACTATTTTATCAACCATAGTTACATAATTATCATTTTCCAATTGTATGATTAAACCTGGTAATCCCGCAAAACCGTCAGGACCGGCAGAGATATTAATATCTATTGTGTACCAGGCAACAATAGGTATCTTCATAACACCTCTTCTTCCTTCTTTTATAATAGTTGTTTTTGCTTTGTAACACGATAAACCATTGATAATTAAATTTTCTTTCGTGAAAACCCATTCATAAGATGAAAAATCTTTCTCAATAAGATAATACTCTCCTGAAATATCCATGTTAGTAATTATTTTTTTCGCCTTTAAATCATAATAAGTCTCACCAGAATAACCTGATGTTATTTTAGCAATTTTCACCGAAGCAGAACTTTTAGAATCATTGGCCATGGATTCCACTTCTTTAAAATGAGCAACTTCAGAATTAAATTGTAGCACAAATTTTAAATCTTTTATTTTTTTCCCAATTTCAGTAAAAGAATTGTCAGAGTATAAACTATTTAAAGAGTCCATGCTCTTAGTAAAACGTTCAGTTGGTATTTTTTTATAATAAACCTTACCTCCAGTTTGAGCATAAGCAGAATATTTACAAAAAAGTAAAAGGAGCACTATTATAATTTTTGGTTTCATAATTGTAAAAAATTAAATTGTGTTAAATTGAAACGTAATCAAAATAATATTGATTTAATCTAAACTATTTTAACCAAAAAATAATACCAAAGTTATTATAAAAAAGCCTTTCTTCTTATTTTTAATTATCTCTATTTTCAAAAGCTTTTTTACCTAGTTGAATAAATTCTTCTTTTGTCATTAATTTTCCCTCTGTAGGCTCTTCAATTATCAAGTCTTTATCACTTAATTTAATCTTATGCGCATAAAAAATAAACTTGTCATTTGAAAACTCTAGAACTAATCCAGGTAAATTAATACTTTCAAAAGGACCAAAATTAAAAGATAATTCTGGACAATACCATGCAAAATATTGACGTTTTATAGTTCGTTCCGAAGAAATAGATTCTTTCTCAATTTCTAGTACAGCTTTAAAACAAACATAACCTTCTATTTCTTTTGTTTCGTTAATTAAAGTCCAACTTAAATCTTTGTAATCTGTTTTTAATATTATTTGTTTCCCAACGAAAGAAAAATTTTCTACAATTACTTTACTTTTTGAATCTGTATAAAACACTTTATTTGCTCTAGTAACTAATAATGCTAACCCTCTATGGTAATTGTCATTATTATCACTTGATAATTTTTTTTTAATTCCAAATTTAGACTCATTTCTATTAAACTCTAGAATGAACTTTAGATTGGAAAGCTCATTTTCTATTAAAGATTTAGTCTTTTTAAAGTCATTTGCAACAATGTTATTAGATTTGTCTTCTTCATTTTTTTTTATGAGATATACAACCTCACCTGATTTAACTTGGGAAAAGGCAATGTTTAATAACAAAAACAATACAATAGATATATAATATTTCATAGATTTATTTAAAAAAGGTTGCATAATTTTTAATACAACCTTTATTTCTTAGACACATAATTGTTAATTAACAATTATGTAATTTATTCTATAACTAGTTCTTGTTCAATACATTTTTCAAATGCATAGAAAAAAACTTCAAAGAAATTGGCATCTTCATACTCTGCTGTTATTTGTTGTGCAGTAAATAAAGCTTTGTTTGCACATGAAGCTTCTTGAACAACTTCTGGACTAGCGCTAAAAGCACTAGTAGAAATGAACAAAATAAGTAACAAAACACTAAACATTTTTTTCATAATTTCTAAATTTAAACCCATGTTCTATTTTAACATAGGTTGGTTAATATTAAATTAACAAGGCATTTAAAAAATTACAAGGCTACAAGTTTTTAAAAAATAAAACCAACGCTGATTTTTTGGGAGCTACCCATTGTTTTAGATGTCCTCTAGATCGCCTTGTAAGTGACCCGAATTTTATCTTCAACATTGTAAACCTACAAAAAAAAAAACGCTAAATCACAAAACATATTGTGTTAAAATTTACTATAAGTAACTGTTAATAAGTTTTTTAGATAATTTTCACTCTGTGAGCTACTACCATAGTTACAGACTACGGAAAAACCGTAACTCGAAGTGAGAAAAATCGTATTATTTAAAAATTGGAAAATTCTTAGAAGCTAGTCGTAATAAATGGTTTACATTTTTTAAATGTTAACATGAGGTATTGAAATTCGTGTTTTAACTATGAGATTCCTCTTCGTTTACTACGTAAAATATTTACAAATATATATATATTATTCTTAATAGCGTTCGTCATGACAATTATCCACATTTTCAACGGGTTACATTTCCGAAGAACATATATGTAATGAATCATTCTAGGTATAAAAAAGCCATTCAAAACTGAATGGCTTAGTTTTTAAAAAACTTCTTTTATTAAATTCCTGCGTTTACATTATTAGTTTTGTTGACGTTTTCTACCAACAAATTTTAAAAATAAGTCCCCTAACTTTTTTGAATTTGATTCGGTTTATTGCTCTTTTTCAATGAGATTCCTGCCTACGCAGGACTTTGTTAAAAATCTATAACACCATCTAAGTCGTCATCTGTATCTCCAGAATCTGTACCGTTGCCTTCCCACTTACTGCAGTCTACTTCAATAGATAAATTTTCGGGTACTTCAAATTCACCTTTAGAAATACCTAACTCTTCGTCTGCATAACACGATTTCATGTACATTCCCCAAATAGGCAAAGCCATTGCAGCTCCTTGACCATAGGTCGTTGATTTGAAATGTACTGCTCGATCTTCTGCACCAACCCAAACACCTGTGACTAAATTTGGAACCATACCCATAAACCAACCATCACTTTGATTTTGTGTCGTCCCTGTCTTTCCTGCTATTGGGTTATTAAGTTCATAAGGGTAACCTGTTATAATTTCTTTATACACGGCTTGGCTTGCTCTATTACTTCCTCTTAAGCGACTACCAGAGCCTCCTTGTACCACACCTTCCATTAAATTAATAGTGGTATAAGCGACTTCAGCACTTAAAACATCTCGGGTTTCTGGTGTGAACTGAAAAAGTACTGTTCCGTTCTTATCTTGTATGCGTGTGACCATTACAGGTTTGTTATACACGCCTTTATTAGCAAATGTTGAATACGCTGCAACCATTTCATAAACACTAATATCTGGTGTCCCTAAAGCAATTGCTGGTACTGCAGGAATATAAGACTCTATTCCTAAATTTTTTGCCATATCTACCACAGGTTCTGGCCCCACCTTATCCATCAAACGTGCGGTTGCGGTATTTACCGAACTCCCTAAAGCTGCTTTAAGCGTTAAGAAACCGTCATAACGAGCATCATCATTCGTTACTGTCCAAGACTCTGGGTTTCCATACTTACCAGCTTCAATTGTTATTTGTTGTCTTGGTATCGTATCACAAGGGGATAAATGGAGTTGATCTATAGCTGTAGCGTATACAAATGGTTTAAATGTTGACCCAACTTGACGTTTTCCTGTTTTTACGTGGTCATATTGAAAATGTCTAAAATTCATACCACCAACCCAAGCTTTTACATGACCTGTTTGAGGATCCATAGACATCATTCCTGGTTGTAAAAATGATTTATAATAACGCATTGAATCCATAGGCTTCATCACCGTATCAATTTCGGTAGGCTTTCCATTTTTCCATGCAAAAATGCTCATTTGCGTAGGTATTTGAAACGAAGCTTTGATTTCCTTTTCAGATTTTCCAGCTAATTTTAAAACTCTCCAACGTTCCGATCGTCTCATACCAGAGTTCATTAACTTTTCTATTTCCTTGGTGTCAAGTTCTAAAAATGGTGCTGTTTTGTTTCGGTCTGGTGTATTTTGATTATCAAACTCTGCTTGCAATCTTGGCATGTGACGTCCTACTGCATCTTCTGCATACTGCTGCATTCTAGAATCTATAGTGGTGTATATTTTGAGTCCGTCGTTATAAAGATTATATTTAGATCCATCTGGTTTTGGATTCTCTTTGATCCAATCTTTCATAAACTTATCAAGATAAGCTCTAAAATAAGTAGCCGTCCCTTCACGATGTGATTCTGGAGAGTAATTTAAGTCTAGCTGTGTGTTTTGTAGACTATCTTTTGTGGCTTCGGAAATGTACTCGTATTTGTACATTTGAGCTAAAACAACATTTCGTCTGTTTCTTACACCTACAGGATTACGATCTGATCTTGGATTATACAGCGATGAGTTCTTAAACATCCCAACTAACATTGCAGATTCCTTCAGTTTTAAATCTTTAGGCTCTTTTCCGAAGTAAATACGGGTCGCACTTCTTATTCCGTCGGCATTATTTCCAAAGTCATAAATATTAAAGTACATCGCAATGATTTCCTCCTTCGTATATTGACGCTCTAAACGGGTTGCAATCACCCACTCTCTAACTTTTTGAATAATACGTTGAAACTTGTTTGAAGACACTTGTTTTGTAAACAATAACTTAGCCAATTGTTGAGATATAGTGCTTGCTCCACCACCTCGTCCCATCTTATAAATGGCTCTCATTGTACCTCTAAAATCGATACCTGAATGGTCGTAATATCGTATATCTTCTGTAGCGACTAATGCATCAACCAACTCTTTTGGTAACTCCTCATAATCTATAGGTGTTCTATTATCATCTAAATAGAACTTCCCTAAAGTTTGATTATCTGAAGATATGATCTCTGTAGCTAAAAATGTTTTTGGGTTTTCTAAAATAGTATGATCTGGCATTTCTCCTAAAAGTCCCCAAGATGCGAGTAAAAACATAAAGAAAAAGGTGAAAACACCTCCTGTAAAAAGGATCCAGAAGCGTCTTATATATTTTGAAAAGTTTTGAGCATTATCCTTAGTAGGTTTTTTCTTTACTATCCTTTTTTTTGCCATAATCAATAAGTTTGCGAATGCTCTATTCTAAAACCAACATCTGTGATGCCTTCTAATTTGTCTATGCCATTGATGCTTCCATTTTCTCTCATCGCATGTTGTATACTGATACTATATTCTCCTATTTCATCAAATAGAAATGGCTGCTCATGCCCTTTATACCACAATTTATTTTCTTTAACATCTGAAAACCCAGTGCCTAAAAACGTGCCATCTGGATTTGCCATTATATATTCTAATGTGTCTTTCTGGGTTTTTCCATTTGGGTAATTTAGCTCAACGATTAAACGCAAATTACTAAATTTATAAGCTTCTGTATGTCTTAAATTAACATACAAATTATAAGCTTCTGTAGAGTCTGGAGGCGTGACCTTAAACTCAACTGCGTTATCCTTATCCCATTCTCCAGAAACCGACTGGTATTCATCAAAAACACGATTAGAATCACAAGAGATAATGCTTAGAACGAGTATTACAAATGGTATCCAGTACTTACTTTTTTGCATTACTATTATTTGTGTTTTTAGAACGTTGTGTTTGACCACCTTTATTAGTTCTACGTTTCTTTTTGCGTTTTGGACCATCAAATCGTGTTAAACTATCTTGTCCAACAACGTTTTCAAACTCTGTTTTAGTATCTTCGATTAATACTGAGGCATACTCTTCTAAGCTTGCCACTTTTTCTCTTTTCTTATTTTTCTCTATAATTTCATTGGCTTGGTCTGTGGTTAACACGTGCCAATTCATCCATTCTCCTTCATAAGCATACCAAAGGTGACCTTTAAAAATATCTGTTTTTTGACATACTGCTTTTCCTTTTTCAGTAAACAGTTTAGTATCAGATTTTGGAAATGCTTTTAAGGCATCTAGATACGCATCCAATTCATAATTTAAACAACATTTTAATTTACCACATTGTCCTGCTAACTTCAAAGGGTTAAGCGATAGTTGTTGGTAGCGCGCTGCAGAGGTACTTACCGATCTAAAATCTGTTAACCAGGTAGAACAACATAGCTCCCTTCCACATGAACCAATACCACCAAGACGAGCTGCTTCTTGTCGAAACCCAACTTGTTTCATTTCTATACGCGTTCTAAACTCACGTGCAAAAAGCTTAATCAATTCTCTAAAATCAACACGCTCTTCTGCGGTATAATAGAACGTCGCTTTACTTGCATCTCCTTGATATTCTATATCTGAGATTTTCATATGAAGTTTTAAATCAATCGCAAACTGTCTTGCTTTGACTTTCATTGGCTCTTCTTTATCTCTGGCTGCTGACCAAATATCGATATCTTTTTGGCTTGCCTTGCGGTAAATCTTCATAACGGTTTCTTCGTCATCAATATTTACTTTTTTACGCTTCATTTGAACTCTTACCAATTCTCCTGTAAGTGTTACCATACCAATATCATGACCAGAACTAGCTTGCGTGGCAACAATATCTCCAATGCTAAGGGTTAAATTTTCGGTGTTTTTGTAGTATAATTTTCGCCCGTTTTTAAAACGAACTTCAACACCAATAAAAGGTTCTTGACCTTGCGGTAACGTCATGTTAGCTAACCAATCGAAAACAGTGAGTTTATTGCAGCTATCTGTACCGCAAGTCCCGTTATTTTTGCATCCTTTTGGTTGTCCATCCGTACCCGTTGAGCAACTTTTACAACTCATGAAATTTTATATATAATTTGATACTATGAATACAATATCAAATGAAGATTAATGTTTCTTTTGAACTGTAAATATAGGATTATTTATTCACAAAAAAGACGCGTGATAGTCGTGTGTTATTAAAATTGAAAATTGAGTTGTAACTTACTTATTACTGGATGAATTTTTTACTCTTAAAATTAATTCCGAAGAAAAAACCTTAAAAAAACCCCTAAACAGAACTTTTTATTCCTTTAAAAATGTATCAAAAATATTTCTCAAATCCTTTTTATAAGATAAATGATCTGCTCGTCCTTTCTTAAATACATCATTGCTATTCCCTTGACCTTTACGAAACGCTTTCTGTTCTTCAAAAGGCAATCTATTAATTTCCATACAATTTTTTGAACAACAATTTTCCATTTTTTCTTTACAAGTATCACATTGTATAAATAACAAATGGCATGCTCCATTAGCACAATTGGTATGGAGATCTGCAGGTTTACCACATTGATGGCAACTCGCTATAACATCGTCACTAATGCGCTCTGATCGACGTTCATCAAACACAAAATTCTTACCAATAAATTTATTTTCTAACTCGCTAGATTCAACTTCTCTTACGTAATTAATGATACCTCCATCCAATTGAAATACATTTTTGAATCCTTTATGCTTGTAATACGCACTTGCTTTTTCACATCTAATTCCGCCTGTACAATACATCACAAGATTTTTATCTTCTTTATGGTCTTTTAAATCTTCTTCAATAATATCTAAAGATTCCCTAAAAGTGTCTACATCTGGAGTTACAGCATTTTTAAAATGGCCTATTTCACTTTCATAATGATTTCTCATATCTACCAAAACTGTATTTGGATCTTCAATAAGTTCATTAAATTTTGATGCGTTCACATGAACACCTTTGTTTCTAACATCAAAAGTCTCATCATTTAAACCATCTGCAACAATTTTTTGTCGCACCTTGACTTTAAGTTTTAAAAAGGCAAAATTATCATGCTCAATAGCAATATTTAATCTTACATCTTCTAAAAAAATAATGGTATCTAGATGATTTTTAAAGGCTTCAAAAATTTCTGCAGGAACAGAAAGTTGAGCATTTATACCCTCATGAGCGACATAAATTCGCCCTAAGACGTCAAATTCATCCCATGCTAAAAAGAGGTGATTTCTAAAAATTTGAGTGTTGCCAATTTTGGTGTACTTGTAGAAAGAGATTGTTAAGCGTTCTTTTCCCGCTTTCTCAATAAGCTCTGCTCTCTCTTTAGCACTTAAGTTATTGTACAGTTGCATGCTATACTAATTTTTAAGGTTAAAAAATGAAGGGCAAAGATAGGAAAAGTATCGAGTGTTAAGTATAAAGCATAAAAAAGCCCCGAGGATTCGACATAAACAGGGCTTTTTTAGAGGACTAACTCGTGATTAATATTTTTAAATTTACCTTAAAAACAGATTACGAGTTAGCCTCCGTCACTTTTACAGTTGCTGTTCACATGAACTGCAACTGCAGCACCAGATGCCTTGTTAAAAATAATTTTTCTAAAAAATCTCATTTTTTAATAAGAATTTAAATTTGTTGAATATGCCCTATCCTACAGGATTTATTAAAATTATCGTGCCTTGAGAAACTTCAAACTAAGTCGCACACTTTTTAAATTAATAAAAAATACAAAGCTTTTCATTTCAATTTGTCAATAACCTTTAAACCCATTTACAGAATTAGAGCTTCTTTTTCATAGCAAGATTTCCCAATCTCAATTAGTAGATGCAAAAAGTTTAAAAAGGTTGCGTCATAAGTCAAAAAAAATTAAAAGATGTTGTATTTTAGCTAACCCTTTTTAAAGGAGATTAATTATAAAAATAACAAGGAAATGAGCAGTGAAAAAGAAGCAAAATTAAAAGCATTAAAATTAACATTAGATAAACTTGATAAGGCCTACGGAAAAGGAACAGTAATGAAAATGAGCGATCAAGCGGTAGTAGATGTTGAGGCTATTTCTTCTGGATCTTTAGGTTTAGATATTGCTTTAGGAGTTGGCGGATATCCTAGAGGACGAGTTGTTGAAATATATGGACCGGAATCTTCTGGTAAAACCACATTAACTTTACACGCCATTGCTGAAGCCCAAAAAGCTGGAGGTATTGCCGCTTTTATTGATGCAGAGCACGCTTTTGATAGAACTTATGCCGAAAAATTAGGAGTAGATATCGATAATTTAATAATTTCACAGCCAGACAATGGAGAGCAGGCCTTAGAAATTACAGATAATTTAATACGATCTGGCGCTATTGATATTGTTGTTATTGACTCAGTTGCAGCATTAACCCCAAAAAGTGAAATTGAAGGCGAAATGGGCGATTCTAAAATGGGATTACATGCACGTTTAATGTCTCAAGCACTTAGAAAATTAACAGGATCAATTAGCAAAACAAATTGTACGGTCATCTTCATTAACCAGTTACGTGAAAAAATTGGTGTTATGTTTGGTAATCCAGAAACCACTACTGGTGGTAATGCCTTGAAATTTTATGCTTCTGTGCGTTTAGACATTCGTCGTTCTACGCAAATTAAAAACACAGATGGAGGCGTAATGGGTAACAAAACCAGAGTAAAAGTTGTTAAAAATAAAGTAGCTCCACCTTTTAGAATGTGTGAATTTGATATCATGTATGGTGAAGGTATTTCTAAAGTTGGAGAAATATTAGATGTTGCTGTAGAACAAGAAATCATTAAAAAAAGCGGGTCTTGGTTTAGCTATGGTGATACCAAATTAGGCCAAGGTAGAGATGCAGTAAAAGCTTTGATAAAAGACAACCCTGAATTGATGGATGAGCTTGAAGAAAAAGTTCGAGCAACTATCAAATCTGCGGAATAAAAAAAACACATCAAAATAAAAAAATCCCTCTTTTAGGGGTTTTTTTTGTTTTTAGACGCAACCTTTTTAAACTTTCGGCATCTACATAATGAAATCATATATGTTTTAAAACAATTTATATAAATGAAGAAGATTTTTTTACTAAGCTTTTTAATGTTTTCGTTGCTTTCTTGTAGTACTGATAATGATATAATTAATAGTTCTTTTGTACCATTACCTATTGATAGTGTCAACATCCCTGAAGTGTTTCAGTTTGGACAAGTGTACCCAATAGAAGTTACTTACTTTAGACCATCTGGGTGTCATATATTTAATACCTTTTTCGTGGAAAACAATGACAACGAAACCACTATAATTCTAATAAACACAATTTATGAAGATTCAAATTGTGAAATTTTTGAAGTTAATTCTAACGTAACGGAAGCAACATTCAATTATCAGGTTAATGATATTGGCACGCATGTCTTTAAATTTTGGCAAGGAAAGGACGATAATGGAAGTGACATATACTTAATTGTAGAAGTTCCAATAGAAGGATAATATAAATTAATTAAACCAAAATTATGTGAGTTTAGACCAGCTCATAGAGCGATGTAAACATGATGATGCTCAAGCACAAGGCCAATTGTACAAGCTATATGCTAGTAAATTGTTTTCGGTTTGTTTAAAGTACTCGCGCAATTATGTGGAAGCCGAAGATAATTTGCAAGACGCCTATTTAACGATTTTTAAAAAGATTGGTCAGTTTAAAAGTCAAGGTTCGCTAGAAGGTTGGATGAAACGTATTACCATTAACACTGCGTTACAACGTTACAGAAGTGTTGGTGTATTTGACATTGTAAATGAAGATCAAATTGAAGATGTGACGGTTGAAGTTGATGATGACGATGTGAGCATTGACTACTTATTAAGCATTATTCAAGAATTACCAGACCGTTACAGATTAGTATTTAATTTATATGCCTTAGATGATTACTCGCACAAAGAAATTGCTGCGATGTTGACTATTTCTACTGGCACATCAAAATCAAACTTAGCGCGAGCTCGTATGATTTTAAAAGAAAAAATAAAACACTATAAAGCGAATCACAATTCGCAAAGTATATAATGAGTGAAAAGAAAAACATAGACAAACTCTTTAAAGAGCAGTTCAAAAATTTTGAGGCTACTCCTAGTGATGCTGTTTGGAAAAATATTGAAGCTAAACTCAATACCGATAAACGTAAACGTAGAGTGATTCCTATTTGGTGGAAAGTCGCAGGTGTTGCCGCAGCTGTAGTATTGATGTTTACCGTTGCTAATACATTATTTAATGACTCTGACAGCGCAGTTGAAAAAGAAATTGTTGATACAGAAAAGTCTAATAATAACTCAATAAGCAGCGATACGCAAACAGATGGTTCAGAATTAAATACTTCAGAAGATTTAGAAAACAACCCAATTGTAGAAAACGAACAAAATTCCGAAGAAAAAAGTAAAGATAATAATACCCTTCAAAATAATCTCACAACATCTGAAAAGTCAGACAACAAAACGAGTGTAACGATTTCCGAAGAGAAAGAGAAACAAGAAAACGATAATAATAATAATAATAATAGTAACGAGACTCATAAAAACAAATCGATTATTAAGAACAAATCTTTGCAAAGTGACGCAGTCGTATCTAATAAAAAAAATAAGCTTGAAAACGATAAGACTAATAACAATAGTAACCTTGAAAACAAAAATACTGTTGTAGAAAACTCAAATAATACCATATCTCCAGACGAAAATCTGAAAAACGATATTAAAAAAGAACAATCTGGAATTGATACACTCATAAAGCAAACTAAGAATGAAAACACCACTCAGGTGACATCTTCTAATACTTTAGAGAAAGAAAATAGTGAAATAAGAATAGATTCTTCAAAAGCAAAAGGCACAGAAACGATAGAAAATGCCATAGACAAAGCAATTGCTTTAACTAAAAACGAAGACACCGAAAAAATTAAAGATTCTATTAATCCATTAGTAAAACGCTGGAGTGTTGCTCCAAACATGGCGCCTGTATATTTTAATACTTTAGGTACTGGATCTTCAATTGATGAGCAATTTGTAGATAATACTAAAGAGGGAGATGTTAATATAAGTTATGGTATTAAAGGCGCTTATGCTATCAACAAAAAGGTTACAATTAGAGCAGGAGTTAACAAAGTTAATCTAGGCTATTCTACAAATAACGTTGTGGCTTTTACTGGACCAAATACATCTGCTTCTAGTAGGGAATTACAAAATATCAACATGAGTGATTCTACCACGACTTATTTAAGCGCCAATAATTTAAGGTTTGCTAATGGTCCAGAAGTGTTGTTTCTAAAAGAGCAAGGGTCTATTAGTCAGCAATTAGGATTTATAGAAGTGCCTATTGAATTAGAATACAATGTGCTTGACACTAAAATTGGTTTAAACCTCATTGGTGGATTTAGCACCTTGTTTTTAAGTGATAACGATGTGTATTCTGTAGAAAACAACGGAGACAAAACACGTTTAGGAGAAGCTACAAACATTAATGATATGAGTTATAGTGCCAATTTTGGAATTGGTATCAATTATAACATTTCAAAACAATTACGCTTTAATCTTGAACCCACGTTCAAGTATCAAATAAACACCTTTAATGATGCCGCTGGAAATTTTCAACCGTTTTTCATTGGTGTTTATACAGGACTTAGTTTTAAGTTTTAGGTTTTTTAGTTGGTTAGATAATTATTGCAAACTCGCAATGATGACGAAAAGCTACTCCGTGCCAGGAGTGGCTTTTTTGTGTTTAATAGTTTAGGTATTAAACGTATTCAATTGGTTTAATAATAATTGGTGTGCTTGGTTATTTATGTCTTTGGTATCCTTGACCGTCAAACCCTCAGTAGCAATAAAACGATGCATTTTTGATCTCATTTTTCCTGGACTACCACTTAAAAAGGTGTATGAAAATCGCTTTTTATTATCACCAAAAGTTATCGGTACAATTGGGATTTGATGATTGATTGCCATTCTAAAAGCACCATCTTTAAATTCATCTAATGCGATGTTTTCATCTGGCACACCACCTTCTGGGAAAATACAAATACTCATCCCTTGTTTTAAACGTCTTTGCGCTCTTAAAAAAACCGTTTGCCTACTTTTAGCATCGTTTCTATCTACCAAAATACTCGTGCGTTTATAGAAAAATCCAAACAGTGGGATTTTTGCTAACTCTGCCTTGCCAACAAATACAAACGGATTTTTGACCGTCACCAACATCAACATAATATCTGCCATGGAGGTATGATTAGCCACAAACATGTAACTTTCTTTTTTCTTCGGAATCTCCTCACGCTCAATCTTAACCCTAAAACCCATCCCAATTAAAATAAACCACGACCATAAACGAGCAATCTTAAAAAATAAAGGATACCAAGACTCTTTTAAAATCGAGACAATCAATATTGGAAATAACACAATAATTGGTATGGCCACCAAAATGTAGAACCAAATGCGATATAACGTATAAAATATGTTCTTAAAAATCTTCATCTGGCTCAAAACTACTTAAATTAATTCAACATTTCTACTAAAAAAATTACCTTTGCTGACGATATACCATGAAGTTGAAGTTGAAGACTATATCAAATAGAAAAACTAGTTAAAAAGAGATACCTGCTTTTGCAGGCAATACTATGGCAAGAATACTCACAGGAATACAAAGTACGGGAACACCTCATTTAGGAAATATATTGGGTGCTATTTCACCTGCAATCAACATGGCAAACGACACTAATAATGACTCGTTTCTTTTTATTGCAGACATGCACTCGTTAACTCAAATAAAAGATGCAGAAATATTGCGTCAAAACACGTATTCTACTGCTGCTACATGGTTAGCATTTGGTCTAAATGTTGATAAAACTGTATTTTACAGACAAAGTGATATTCCTCAAGTGACCGAATTATCATGGTATTTAAGCTGTTTCTTTCCCTACCAGCGATTAACGTTAGCGCATAGTTTTAAAGATAAAGCAGACCGTTTAGAGGACGTCAACGCTGGTTTATTTAGCTATCCAATGCTCATGGCAGCAGATATCTTATTGTATGATTCTGAAATCATACCAGTAGGCAAGGATCAACTCCAACATATTGAAATGACTCGTGATGTAGCATCACGTTTTCATGCTAAGATGGGAGAGACCTTTATACTACCAGAAGGAAAAGTTTATGAAAATACCATGCTTATTCCTGGTACTGATGGCGCAAAAATGAGTAAGAGTAAAGGTAATATCATTGATATTTTTTTAACTGAAAAGAAACTACGCAAACAAATCATGTCTATCGCAACAGATAGCGCACCTCTTGAAGACTCAAAAGAGTGGGCAACTTGCAACTGCTTTGCACTTTATAATTTATTAGCATCAGAGGATGAGACTACTACCATGAAAGCCAATTACGAAAATGGAGGTTATGGTTATGGTCACGCAAAACAGGCGCTATATGAGTTGATACTCTCTAAATTTTCTACGGAAAGAGAACGTTATAACCATTATATGTCTAACCTTAATGAAATTGATAATGCATTGGCTATTGGAGCTGAAAAAGCTAAGGTTGTTGCCAATAAGGTGTTGAAGCGCGTTCGTGAAAAGGTTGGGTATTAATTACAAGTTCCTGCGCAGGAATTGATCATACCAACTCAAACAACTTACCAGGCAAAGGTCGCGTCAAGCCTTTTAATTCCATCTGTAAAAGCAAACCTGCAACTTTAAAAATAGGAATGTTACATTGCACCGCAATCACATCTAGCAATTGCCTATCGTTACCTTTTAGGAAATTGTAAATGGTTTTTTCGTCTTCATTTAACTCGACGAATAACTGTTTCTGGATTGCAGGTTTTTCATTGTTTTCTAGTTGCCAATTGAGCATATAAGGAATATCTAAAGGGTTTGACAACAAATGCGCCTGCTGCGTTTTTATTAAATTATTACAGCCTATACTTTGACTATCTGTTGCGCGACCAGGAACAGCAAATACGTCTTTACCATAAGAATTGGCAATATCTGCAGTAACAAGACTACCTCCTTTTTCGGCAGATTCTATAACAATGGTCGCTTCACTCATGCCGGCGATAATGCGATTACGCTTTAAAAAATTATTTCTATCAAAAGGGTCTGTACTCCAAAAATCAGTGAGAAAACCACCCTTTTCTTCCACTTGAGTCATATACTTTTTATGCGTTCTTGGATAAATTTGGTTCAGTCCGTGCGCTAAACATCCTATTGTTTGGAGCTTGTGTTTAATAGCTGCCTTTTGTGCTGTTATATCTGTTCCGTACGCAAAACCAGAAACGATGATGGGATCAAAAGGCACGAGTTGCTCAATCAGTTTTTCGCAAAATGCAACTCCGTAAGTGGTAATTTTTCTAGTTCCAATAACACTGATGATACGTTTTTGTTTGAGGTTAACGTCACCAACTTGAAATAATAAAATAGGACTATCAATACAATGTGTCAATCTTTCAGGATAGTCCTCGTCTGTAAAATACAAGCTTTTAATATTATTTTCTTTGATGAACTGGAGTTCGTTTTCGGCATCTTTCAAATGTTTAGAATCAAAAATACCGTTGACTGTCGTCGCTCCTATCCCATCAATTTTTAAAAGATTGCTTTGCGTTTCTTTCAAAACACCTTCCGCAGAACCACAATGATTTATTAATTTTTTAGCGGTTACATCACCAATTTTAGGAACGTGTTGGAGTGCTAAAACATAAATTAAATCTTGATCTGTCATTCTACTATATTGATTTACAATATACAAGTTAAAAAAATTTTAACTGTTAATAAATAGTTGGGATGATGTTTTATTCGCATCCAAAAAATTTTAACTTTGTTTCTATGCAATTAGAAACTTACATCAGCGATTTATTATATAGATATGATTGTGTTATTGTGCCTCAATTTGGAGCATTTTTAACGCATCGTGTTTCTGCGAAATTGAACGAGACCTCACATTCTTTTTATCCGCCAAAAAAGACTTTATCTTTTAATGAGCAATTACAAACTAATGATGGTCTCTTAGCGAACTACATTGCTGAAATTGAAAAAATACCTTATCTCGTCGCTGTACGAAAAATTTCTAAGAAAGTAAAATCAATCAAATCTTATTTAACTGAAGGCGAAACAATTGAACTTAATAACATTGGCGATTTAATATTAAATAAAGAAGGTAACATCAACTTTGAACCTTCACATCATATCAATTACCTTACAAATGCTTTTGGTTTGTCTCAATTTACAACTGGTAAAATTACGAGAGACGTTTATAAAGAAACCGTTGAAGCTTTAGAGAGCGAGATTCCTATTGCTATTACTCCAGAGAAACGTGCTTCGACAAGCTTCGCTGCCAGACCCTATCTTAAATATGCCGCTGTTGGTTTAATCTTTTTGACTGTTGGAGGTTTGATCGCTTCTAATTACTACGGAAATCAAATTGATAATCACAATCAAATTGCACAAGAAGAAGCCAACCAGCAATTGGATGCCAGAGTACAAGAAGCGACTTTTATAATTGACAGCCCTTTGCCAGCTGCAACACTCCAAGTTGAGAAAATGACTGGTAATTATCATATTGTTGCTGGTGCATTTCGTGTAGAAGCTAACTCTAATAAGAAAGTGCAACAACTAAAAGAAAAAGGCTTTAAAGCTCGTAAAATTGGTATTAACCGCTACGGACTTCACGAAGTTGTGTATTCTAGTCATACAGATAGAGTTGAGGCTTTAAACGCTTTACGTGCCATTAAGCGCACCCATAATCGTGATGCTTGGTTATTAGTAAAGGCATTGGATTAGTCTTCTTTTGCCATTAAGAACCTTTGGACTCTACTAAGATAAGCTTCACAAAGCATCTCTTCATATCATTAATACATTTTTATACAAAAAAGTCTTTCTCGTCACGATCTCAATAGCTAACGAAATTAGACTATCGATATGACAATCCTAAAGTTTACACTTAGATGTAGTGAAACTAAAATCACATTTCCTTTAGTTAAAATTCAAATTCCTCTTACCTTTGCTGAAAATAAGATTTCCGTTTTCACGGAAACAAAAAATTAAACTTTTTTAATGGAACCAAGAACAGCATTTCAGTCTAAAACAGTTATGACCGATTTGGTATTGCCTAGTGAGACCAATCCCTTAAACAATCTTTTTGGAGGCGAATTATTAGCGCGTATGGATCGTGCTGCCAGTATTGCTGCGCGTCGTCATAGCAGACGCATTGTAGTTACTGCAGCTGTAAATCACGTTGCTTTTAATAGATCTATACCTTTGGGAAGTGTTGTTACCATTGAAGCAAAAGTATCTAGGTCCTTTTCATCGTCTATGGAAGTGTATTTGGATGTTTGGATAGAAGATAGAGAGTCTGGTGAATGCATAAAAGCTAACGAAGCTATTTATACGTTTGTTGCTGTTGATGAAACAGGTCGTCCTGTAAAAGTCCCAGAATTAGTTGCTGAAACCTCACTAGAAATTGAACGTTTTGATGCCGCCTTGCGTCGTAAACAATTGAGTCTAGTTCTTGCGGGTAAAATGAAAGCTATTGATGCTACTGAGTTGAAGGCTTTGTTTCTGTAGACAATTGAAAATCACTTAAAACAATTAAATCATGAACAAAATTCTATCTATAGTAGTTTTAATGATTTTATCTTTCTCTTGCTCTTCAACAAAATTTGAGAACAGTGACTTTAAATATTTTGATGAAAATAATATTCAAATAAGTAAATCAAAATTTAATCGTATTAGATCAACAAATAAGTTATTAGATATACCTGGAGATTCAAGTAATCATAAAAAATTGACTTTAAGGGTGAAAAAAGAACAATTACAGGATAAGTCTTTACTTGTAACTATTTTAGAAAACGAAACCAACATAAAAATAGATTCAACGAAACCCATAGTAATTATTTATTATCCTGGAAAAGATCCATGTAACTCAAGCGGAACAGTAAATCAAGAGCTAAGAAAATTTTGGTTTTGGGAATTAGAAAAAGGTTTGGAGCAAATTGCAGAAACAAAGCCCATATACATTTATAAAGATCATGAGGGGATTGAAAAATCTAGAGGCTTTTTAGATTGGAATAAAGATCCAGATAACGTTATTGAAAAGTTATTTTTTAAACACCATTATCCCTGTTCTAGTTTCGTTGTCATATCAAAAGATGGAGAGTACATTTCTAGATTTGGAGAATTTGGAAAAAGAACTTGTTTGGGAAACAACAGAAATGATGATTAACAAATGAAAGCTAAACCATTTAAAATAGTTTCAAAATGCTATTACATTTTGTAAATCCAGTAGAAAAGTTTCAAAATGCTATTACATTTTGTAAATCCAGTAGAAAAGTTTCAAAATGCTATTACATTTTGTAAATCCAACTCGCTGGATTTTCAGGTTGGGAGTCTTTAAATACGCCAAAACCTAGCATTGTTTCCCCTGCGTTATTTGTAAAAACTTCTCCAATTTCTTGCTTTGCGGACACTTTGTCCCCTTTACGCACATAGACTTTTAATAAATTTCTATAAACTGTGATGTAATTACCATGTCTAATTAACACTACTGGATTAGAGTTCTTTTGACCTGAAACAGCTAATACTTCACCTTCAAAAACAACTCTAACTTTAGCGTTTTTCTCTGTTGCGATTCTCACACCATTACTATTGATTTTAACTGAGGGATCAATTGGAGACGGTTGTGTTCCAAACCGCACTTTAACCACTCCTTTCTCTACCGGCCAGGGCAGTTTACCTTTATTAGAGACAAAGTTCTTAGCAATCAACTTAGCTTCTGGAGTCAATGCAAATCCTTTTGAAGATGTTGATTTACCAGCTTCTTTATTTGACGCTGCAATCGCTTCTCTAATTAATCTATTAATCTCTCGATCAATAGCGTCAATTTCTTGTTGCTTCTTTTTGATTTTAGAGGAATATGAGCTTAAATTTTGTCTAATTGACGCCATTAATTTATCTTGCTCTTTCAGCTCTTTTTCTAATTCTTTCTTAGCCGCTCTGTTTTCAACAATAAGTTTATCCTTATCTGCTTTTTGACGCAATAGATCTGTATTTAACTCTTGGAGTTTTGTTGTTTTTCCTTTAATTAAATCCCCTTGCTCCTTTTGGTAATCTGTATATTGTTTGATATACTGAAGACGTTTGTAAGCTTGTTTAAAATCATCTGAAGATAATAAAAACATCATGCGACTTTGCTCAGATTTGTTTTTATAAGATTTAACTATCATTTCAGAATAGTCTTTTTTGAGCGCAGTCAATTGATCTCTTAAACTAGTTATTTCATTTTGGTTGGCATTAATTTCACGCGTCAATAAGTTGGCTTGATCGTTAGTGACTTTAATTAAGTTACGTCTCACACTTACCTTGTAATTTAAGTCTTCAACTAAGGACACCACAGATTTCTCCTCTTTTTTATTTGAGAATAATAAAACGTTGAGTTGTTTCAGTTCATTTTGAAATTTAACCCGTTTAACCTCTAGTTCTTTTTGTTTATCACTCTGTGCTTCCGAAGTAAAACTATTCAGAAGTAAAAAAATAAATAGGATGTATGTCAGTTTATTTCTCATTGTCTAATATTATTTTATCAAAACCTGAAGGGATGTTAAACGGAAATCGAACCTCTTCATTGATAGAAACCGATTTATATTCCATCATTACATTAAACTCGTCGTTATCCTCTAATGCAATAATTTTTATGTTTTGTGGTACTATTTCTTTTTTAACTTCTTGATATCCTGTATAGTCTATTTGAAGAAAACGTTTTTTTAATGGTTGTAATAATTGCTGAGAATCCATTTTAAAATGTGATGGATTAAACAATAAAAACAGTTCTAATACTGCACTCTGATTTTTAGGTTGGAGAATATAAGATGCTGCATTATTAGAAATAACATAGGTGTCTTCTTTTAAATCAAAGAGAGATTCTCCAAGCAACAAGCTTTGTACTTTTTTAAAGTTTAATTCTATACCTAATAAATCACTTAACAACTTATAATCCCCATCAAAATATTGGTTATTGATCTTGTCATAAAACTGAACACGATTTGGAGTAATCATCGCTCTCGCTAAACCTAAAGTAGCGCTTAGCCAGATGATTTTGTCAGTTTCCATTCTTAGATTAAGCGTATATCCAGACTCTTTAAAACCATCAATAATATCAATCTTTACTCTAGCTTGAAGCGTTTTAAATCTAGCGTCGCGCCTACCACTTTCTCTTATTAATTGTTTAGCGGTAAGTTTGGAATCAACTTTGCCATTGGCAACAATACTTCGTGCTGACTTACAAGAAATTCCTAACGTCATTAAAAAGCAGACTATCCCAATTTGTAATATCCTCATAAATTATTGATCTTTCAATAAGGCCTCCGCCTTTTTAGCAAACGTTTGAGATCGGCTAATATTATTTAACTGTCTATGAGATTCACTTAACTGCTTGTAGAAGTCAGCTTCCATTTTTGGGTTTTCAACTAAAAAATCTAAACCTATTTCTAAACTTTCTATAGCTTTCTTTGGTTGCTTGATCTTGTTGTTTGCTACCCCATTAATTAAGTATAATATAGGCTGTGACGGGAAGATGTCTAAAGCTTCCTTACTTTTAGTTACCGCATCTGTGTCTTTGTTAAGATCTATTTGAAGTAAAAGAACATCTCTTATAATTTTAAAGGCATTAGGCTCTTGTTGTAAGGCTTCTTCATAATAGCTTAATGCTTTTACTTTGTCTTTGGATTTTAAATAATAATCGCCTAATTCTAATAGCGTTTTTACACTTTTATCTTCACTTATTAATGATGTAACCTCTATTAAATCTGATTCATATTGCGGATTTTTAGAAACAAATCTCACAAAATCATTAAGTACTTTCGTCTTTGCTTCTGGTTTTATTATAGGGCTTGTCAGTACAACCTTCATTGATTTAATTGCATTTTGAATATCGTTATCGTCCAAATAAAACTTATATAAAGCCAAATGCACTAATTGTGATTCTGGATTGAGTTCTAATAGACGCTTTGCAGCGTCAAATGCTTTTTTGGTTTCTTCCGTTTCACTGTAACGATAGATAAGACGAAGATAATTAGACTCGTCTTCTGGATTGCTTTTAACACGCTCTTCAAGGTTTTCTATACGATCTTCGTCATTTCCTGTAAGATTATAAATTTGATTACGTAGATAATCTCTATCTTCACTATAACCAGATCGCGCATCCATTTCATCTAGAAGTTTTAAGGCATCTCTATATTTTTCTAACTGAATATATAAGGATGCTAAATCTTGCTTATAATCTGGATGATACTCTACGAGTTGCTTAACCGTTTTAAGCGCTTTATTCATATCGTTTAACTGAATATAAACACCATAAAGTTCATCTAAAAACCATTCATTCTTTGGGTCTTTAGATACAGCTTCTTTAAAAGCATCCTCAGCAGCTCCAAAGTTTTTAAGCTGCATATAGTTTTTACCTAATTCATAGTATAAAACAGGGTGACTATCATCGATTTCTATACATTTTATAAGTGCATCTGCTGATTTTTGATAATTCTCAATGCCCTTTTGTTTCAAAGCTTCAAAGAAATATTCCTGAAATGTATCCTCTACATTTCCTAAATCATCATTGGGACGCTTATTGAAATCAACTTGCGCATAGGTATTTTGAGGAAGCATAACTATTCCGAAGAAAAAAAGCAGAATGTATAATTTAGTTTTCATATGTATTTCCCTTGAAAAAGGGAATCTTATTCGTGTTGTAATTGATTGGGCTTCAAATTCTATTCCAAAACAGAATAATCACCAATACTAATCGCTTTGAAATCACCATTATATGTAACGTGATTACCAATCATAGCATTGTCTAAAGTAGCATTTTTAATATTGGTATGGTTTTGTATTAAGCTATTTTTAACGCTTGAATTCTTTATTACACAATTATCGCCTATAGAAACATTAGGTCCAACTGTAGCATTGTCTAGTTCTACATGTTCACCAATATAACAAGGCTCAATGACAGTTGAGTTATTATTTATCACAGATTTAGCAATCATTTGCTCTTCACCATCTGCTTTTAAAAAGCCTAACATTCTTGTATTGGTTTCGAGAGTCACGTTTTTGTTTCCGCAATCCATCCACTCATCTACAGTTCCTGTTTTAAAGATTTTACCGTCTGCCATCATACGCTTGATACCGTCATTAATTTGGTACTCGCCTCCATTCATAACGTTCTCATCAAAAACTTCTTGCAATTTATCTTTTAACACTTCGACATCTTTGAAATAGTAAATCCCGATCACTGCCTGATCACTCACAAAGGTTTCTGGCTTTTCTACCAATTCTACAATCTCTTGTTTACTATTCAGTTTTACAACTCCGTAAGCCTTAGGATTTGCTACTTTTTTAGTCCAAATCACACTATCGGCATTGGGATCTAGATCAAATTCTGCACGAATTAATGTATCTGCATAAGCGATTACTGCAGGTCCAGAAAGCGATGGCTTTGCACACATAATCGCGTGACCAGTTCCTAACGGTTGATCTTGACGATAGATCAATGGTTTTGCACCTAGACTTGTTGCCAAAGCTTTTAAACTCTCTACAACATCGTCTCCAAACCAAGCAGGATCACCTAATACAAAAGCGATTTCATCCACAGGTTGCTTTAAAACTTTCACTATATCTTTCACCAATCGATGTACGATGGGTTGACCAGCGACTGGAATTAATGGTTTTGGAACTGTTAAGCTATGTGGTCTTAAACGAGAACCTCGCCCTGCCATTGGTACTATTATTTTCATCGAAAAATTTATTTATCGTTTCCGTGAAAACGGAAATCTTTTTAATTAAATATTGCTTTTGAGATTCTTCACTTCGTTCTGAGTGACATCTCGATTTATTTTACTCCTGTACTCCCGAACCCACCTTCACCACGATCGGTATCAGAGAGCAATTCTACTTCTGTCCACTCAGCACGTTCATGTTTTGCAATCACTAATTGTGCAATACGTTCTCCATTATTTATGACGAAGTCTTCATTAGATAAATTAACTAAAATCACACCTATTTCGCCTCGATAATCGGCGTCTACCGTTCCAGGAGCATTGAGTACTGTAATGCCTTTTTTTGCTGCTAATCCGCTTCGTGGTCTTACTTGTGCTTCGGTACCAACTGGTAATTCTATAAATAGACCTGTACCCACTATTGTGCGTTCTAAGGGTTTTAAAACTCTCGATTCAGATAAACTCGCTCTTAAATCCATTCCTGCCGAAGCTATCGTTTCGTAATTCGGTAAATCGTGATTGGATGTGTTTATGATTTTGATTTGCATGATATAGATTATTAGCTTATGTCTGATTGATTGACAGACTAACGCATTTTTAAAATTTGTTTCAATTCGTTTTTTTCTGAAAAGAAAACGATACCCAAAAATACAATTAACATTGAAATTCCAATAAGATAATCCCCTCTAAAATAGTAGAATGACAAAACAGACATACCAATAGAAAGGACTAGATACAATCCTATTTTTTTTAGATTATAAGGGATTGGGTAGTATTTCCTTCCGAAGTAATATGACAATAACATCATCACACTATAAGCAACGAGTGTTGCAATTGCAGATGCTTTATAACTGTATGTTTCAATGAAAAGAATATTAATTACTAATGTGATAATAGCACCTACAATAGAGATATAAGCACCAAATTTTGTTCTATCTGTAATCTTGTACCAAACAGAAAGATTATGATAAATCCCTAAACAGAAATTAGCTAACAAGATAATCGGAACAACCCACATGGCCTCCCAATACGCTTCGCTTCTCACAATGTAAGGTTTTAAAATATCAGCAAAAACAACCACACTTAGTAATATTATGGAACCAAATGCTACAAAAAATTCTAATATTTTAGCATAGTTTTTTTGTGGGTTATCTGTTTTAGCATGACTAAAAAAGAACGGTTCTATTCCTAATCTATAGGCTGTAGCAAATAGCGTCATAAACAATGCAATTTTATAGCATGCAGAATACATCCCTATTTCAGTTTCAGCAATATCTGGCGGAAGTAATCTATCTAATAAAATGCGATCAAAAGTCTCGTTAATTGAAAATGCAACTCCAGCAATTAATATAGGAAACGCGTAACGGAACATTGTCTTCCACAGTTTCGAATCAAACTTATATTTGATTTTAGTATAAAACGATAATACTAAAATTAGTGTTACAGCACTGGCCACTAGATTGGCAATAAAAATATAACTGATTTCAAAATTATCGACACACCAAGTATCAAATAAAGCAGTGTAATAAGACAAATCTGATAACCATAACAAGAAAAATAGGTTAAGCCCTAAGTTAATAGCAACATTTAGAATTTTAATAATGGCATAACGCATAGGCTGTGCTGTTGCTCTAAGCCATGCAAATGGAATGATAACCAAAGCATCTAAAAGTAAAATCCAGATAACAAGATTGATGTACTTTACATCAATTTGAATGAATGCTGATATTTGATCTTGAACTATTAAAGCGAGAACAAAAAAGCCAAGAGAAGACACTATTAACGAAATCGCAGAGGTTCCAATGACGCTATCCTTGTCATCTTCTTTATTGAAGAATCTAAAAAAAGCGGTTTCCATACCATACGCTAGAATAACGTTGAACAATACGAAGTAGGAGAAAATCACTGATACTTTACCGTACTCTGCAACTGATGACAAAACACCATCTGTTGTATATAGAGGCACTAATAAAAAGCTTAACATTCTAGGTAGAACCGTGGCTAAACCATATATAAATGTTTGTTTAAAAAGAGATTTTAATGCACTCAAGAGTCAAGTTTTGAAAGGCTAAAAATACGTTTTTAGCACACGTGAACCAAAGATATGTTATTGCATGTTTGGCAGCTCCTATTCGTCACAGTTGATTTAGTTTTCAATAACACCACTAATTTTAAAGTATTCTTGCTAATTAAGTTTTATATTTTTATCAGGTGAAGCCATTGGATAATTTAATGGTCTCTTTTGTTCAATGTTTGAAATTTTATAATACAATATCTTATCACCCTTGATATAACTTACCACGCATTCGTCATCCTTTAACTCAAAAGGAATAACTACTAGTTTTTTAGGTAATTTATTATCGTACTCTTCATTTCTATCACTACTGATAATGATATCTTTAGGTTGATTAAAATCATTTTCAAAACGTCCAATATATGTTGGTAATTGGCCAGGGTTAAATTCTAATTTTGCTATTTTACCTCTAAAGTAAACACTATCTAATTTAATAGACTCATTCATAACTGGTATGAATAGATTAAATCCAGAACCACCACCACTAACTCCTGCCACCCATTTTTGACAGTATACGTTTCCAAACTGAGTTGGTGCTTCATTCTGTATTTTTTGTGCCGTTGAACATTGAGAAAAACTTGCCATAAGAATTAACATTGCGATTAAAAAAGCGATATGTTTCAGCAATTTCATTTTAAGAATTTAAGCGTTACAAAGATACAGTTTCAAATTTAGTGCCATAAAAAAGCCCAACTCGTTAAAGTTAGGCTTTACTTTTATTTTGAAATTCTAAGCGCGAATTTTATATAGCTTTTGTTCTATGCTTGCAATGAAAAAAGGTATTCATTTCACCAATGCTCAGCGTGACAGTCTAATTGTTTAGCGCCTCTGCACCACCTACGATCTCAAGGATTTCGTTGGTAATAGATGCTTGACGCGCCTTGTTGTAAGTTAATTTCAACTCGTCTCTTAGATCTGTAGCATTATCTGTCGCCTTATGCATTGCTGTCATACGTGCTCCATGCTCTGAAGCAAAACTATCTCTAATAGATTTGTATAGCTGTGTTTTTAAAGACTTAGGAATCAACTGTTCTACGATTTCTACTTGTGATGGTTCAAACGTATAATCTGTATTTGCATTAGCTTCAACTTCCATTGGAACAATTGGTAAAAACTGCTCCGTCATTACTATTTGAGTTGCTGCATTTTTAAACTTGTTATAAATAACTTCGATCTTGTCAAAATCACCTTCCACAAATTTCGCCATGATCATCTCTGCAATCTCAGCAACATTGTCAAAAGTTAAATCATCAAAAACTTCACTCTTGTTAGCGATAACATTATTTGATTTTTTAAAAGCGTCATTACCTTTTTTACCAATAGCTAAATAAGACACTTCTTGATTAGCATATTTAGTATTGGTTAGGTGTCTTACCGATTTGATGATATTAGAATTAAAAGCACCTGCAAGACCTCTATTTGAGGTAATAACAACTAATAATACTTTCTTAACCTCACGTTGCTCTGCATAAGCACTTGCAGAATCTCCTTCTAAGGTAGCGCTTAAATTCTGTAAAAGCTCTGTCAACTTATCAGAATATGGTCGCATTGCAGTAATTGCATCTTGAGCTTTCTTCAATTTTGCAGCAGATACCATTTTCATGGCACTAGTAATTTGCATCGTCGACGATACTGAAGATATTCTATTACGTATTTCTTTAAGATTAGCCATATTTTCCTATCCTAAATCCTTTCCGAAGAAAAGGACCTTAATTAGTTAAATTTGATATAATTACTCCACCACAAAACGCCTTCCTTTTGGAAAGGTTATGATGGGATTATGCTTTATACTTTGCTGATAAATCTTTAGCTACAGTCATTAATGTGTCCGTAACCTCGTCAGTTAATTTCCCTGCTTTTAATGTATCTAAAACATCTCTGTGTTTAGCGTTTAAGAATTCAAGATAATCTCTTTCAAATTCTTTAATTTTATTTACAGGAACGTTCTTCAATAAGTTTTTAGATCCCGCATAAATAATGGCTACTTGATCTTCAACCTTAAACGGATCATTTTGCGCTTGTTTTAAAATTTCAACATTACGCTTTCCTTTTTCAATTACATTTAAAGTAACGGCATCTAAATCTGATCCAAACTTAGCAAAGGCCTCTAATTCACGATACTGAGCTTGATCTAATTTTAATGTTCCAGATACTTTTTTCATTGATTTAATCTGTGCATTACCACCAACACGAGATACCGAAATACCTACATTAATTGCTGGACGTACACCCGAATTAAATAAATCACCGTCTAAGAAAATTTGCCCATCTGTAATAGAAATTACATTTGTTGGGATATATGCTGAAACGTCACCTGCTTGTGTTTCAATAATTGGTAAAGCGGTTAAAGAACCACCACCTTTCACGATAGGTTTTAACGAATCTGGTAAATCGTTCATTTCTCTAGCAATAGCATCATTATTAATGATTTTTGCAGAACGCTCTAATAATCTTGAGTGTAAGTAAAATACATCACCAGGATATGCCTCACGTCCTGGAGGACGACGTAATAATAAAGATACTTCACGATACGCCACCGCTTGTTTTGATAAATCATCAAATACAATTAAAGCTGGACGACCAGTATCTCTAAAATACTCTCCAATAGAAGCTCCCGTAAAAGGTGCATAAACTTGCATAGCAGCAGGATCTGATGCATTTGCAGCTACGATTATAGTATAAGCTAAAGCTCCTTTCTCTTCTAACGTTTTAGCAATTAATGCCACTGTTGAAGCTTTTTGACCAATAGCAACGTATATGCAGAATACAGGCTCGCCTGCATCATAAAATTCTTTTTGATTTAAGATAGCATCAATACAAACTGTAGTTTTACCTGTTTGTCTGTCTCCAATCACCAACTCACGTTGACCTCTACCCACTGGAATCATAGCATCAATAGCCTTAATTCCTGTCTGTAATGGTTCTGTTACCGGCTCTCTATAAATAACTCCAGGTGCTTTACGCTCTAAAGGCATTTCATAAGTAGTTCCAGAAATTGGTCCTTTACCATCAATTGGGTTACCCAAAGTATCCACAACCCGACCAACAATTCCTTCACCTACGTTAACAGAAGCGATACGCTTGGTACGTTTTACTGTCGAACCTTCTCTAACTCCTACAGAGACTCCTAACAATACAATACCGACATTATCTTCTTCAAGGTTAAGTACGATCCCTTCTAAGCCACCATCGAATTCTACTAATTCACCATATTGTGCATTAGATAGACCGTAAGCGCGTACAATACCATCACCTACTGTTAGTACTGTTCCAACTTCATCCAATGAAGCTCCTGCTTCAAAACCTGAAAGTTGTTGTTTTAAGATTGCTGATATTTCAGCTGGTTTTACTTCTGCCATCTTTATTTAGATTTTAGACGTTCACTTTGACTTGCTCAGTGACCGAATACTATTTAATTTAATGTAAACTCTCTTTTTAATTTATTCAATTTGTTAGATACACTTGCATTATATTGAATATCTCCAATACGCAACACAAATCCTCCTAAAATACTTTCGTCAATCACACTCTTGATTTCTACTTCTTTTCCTGTAAGTTCTTTTAACTTCCCTAATACTTTAGCTCTTAAATCATCAGATAACTCAACGGCTGTAGTCACTGTAGCTACTTGTATTTGTTTTAGATGATCATAAAGCACAACGTATTGTGATGCTACATCACCAATTGCAGAGATTCTTTTATTATGAATCAATGTATCTACAAGGTTAGCAGATAGTGGATTCATATTTTTAAAAACCTCCAATACAATAGATTTTTTTACTGAAGAACGTACCACAGGATTTTGAAGTGCCAGTTTTAATGCCGCATTATCTGCAATAGTTGATGCTATTAACTTCATGTCTGAATTAATAGTGTCTTCAAGTTTCTGCTCTTGAGCTAAACTTAATACTGCTTTTGCATACCGAATTGCTGCTCTTGTTCCTGCCATATCAATGCCCACAAAAATGGGTATCTATTTAGTTAAAACTAGTTTAATTTTGTTTCAGCTAACATAGACTCAACTAATGCTAGTTGTTTGTCTTTGTTAGATAATTCTTGACGCACTACCTTCTCTGCGATTTCTATAGATAAGTTCGCTACGTGATTTTTGAGTTCTGCCATAGCAGATTTCTTTTCATTCTCAATAGCTAATTGTGCTTGTACAATAATTTTGTTTGCTTGCTCCTGTGCTTGAGTTTCTGCCTCTGTGATCATCTGCGCTTTCATTTCTCTAGCTTCTTTGAGCATTGCTTCTCTTTCTAATCTTGCTTCTTGCAATAACTTTTGGTTATCTGCTTGAAGATTTTCCATTTCACGCTTTGCTTTTTCTGCGGCATCTAATGCACCTTGAATTCCTTCTTCTCTCTCATTAAGTGAATTAAGAATTGGTTTCCAGGCAAACTTCACCATCATGAAAATTAACAATAAAAGTAGTATTGTTTGTACTACAAAAAGGCCAGGTGAAAAATCGTTTAGTAATTTATCCATTTTTAGGTATACTTAATATTCTTGTCTTTTTTTTTAATTAAAACCTATCCTGCAACCAACCGTTACAGGATAGAGTTTTGTAAGTTGATCTGGTTCTTATTTCCCTAAGAATAAAGCTCCAAATGCTAAACCTTCTAAAAGTGCTGCAATGATAATCATCGCTGTTTGGATTTTTCCTGTTGCTTCTGGTTGACGCGCAATACCTTCCATTGCTTTTCCACCAATTTGTCCAAGACCAATTCCTGCTCCGATTACGATTAATCCTGCTCCAATTAAATTGTACATAGTAAAAATATTTATAGTTAAATTAAAAAAAACTCTTGTTAAATGAAATCTCCTCTCACATCTTCTGCATCAGGAATTTCGTGACCTTTCTCATCATGAGCATGATCATGTCCGTGCTCTGCTACTGCCATACCAATAAATAATGCTGATAGCATTGTAAAGATATATGCTTGTAAGAACGCGACTAACACTTCGATTAATGTTATAAAAAAGGATAACACAAATGACAACGCCGTAGCACCCACAACTCCTAGAGACTGTTTTAGGGTGAACATAATTGCAATTAAACTCATTACCACAATATGTCCTGCCGAAATGTTTGCAAACAAACGTACTAATAATGAAAATGGCTTAATGATAAAAGCTCCCGCTAGTTCTATAATAGCTAAAACTGGGCGAATCCACCAAGGCGCATCTGGCATCCATAACATATGCATCCAATAATCTTTATTACCACTTGCTGTATAAATAACTAATGTAAAGATTGCTAAACACGCTGTAACCGCCAATTGTCCTGTTACATTAAATCCAAAAGGTGTTAAACCCAATAAATTTAAGATCCAGATAAAAAAGAACACCGTTAATAAATACCCAGTAAATTTTCTATAATGTTTATCGCCAATGTTTGGTCTTGCAATTTCATCTCTTACATATAATACAAGAGGTTCAAGAACCCGACTAAATCCTGTTGGAATTGCTTTCTTTTTATACTGTCTTGCTAAACGTGAGAACCAGAAGAACATTAATAGCCCTATCAACAAAACTCCAACAACACTCTTAGTGATTGAAAAATCTAATACTTTATGAGCATTTTTTGCATGTTGTTCTTCATCAAAACTTATTACAGACGCCGTTGCATCTAGTTCATAAATTTTCGAGTGGATTTTAGCGAACTTTAGTCCGTTTTTTTCAACGACTACATGTCCATCATCATTATGATGAAATTCAGAGGACATAAACGATGTTAACCCATTGCTTGTCCATAAAATGACAGGTAACGGAAAACCAACATGCTTACGTTCACCTTCTTCACTTGTGTAAGAAAACAAGGAGAAATCGTGAGAATCTTGGATGTGGTGTAAAATGTAATCTTCGACTTCTTTCTTAGTATCGATTTGACCTTCACCTTCAGAAGAACTATTTGCAAATGACGCTGTTGAGAAGAACAGTACACATACAATTACTAAACTTTTAAAATGCTGTTGAAATATCTTCATTGTTATAAAATCAAAAAACTACTCTTTCTAAATTCGGTGCAAAAGTACGGAAATTATTAAAATAACAATATGTTTTTTTATCTTAAAATCTCACGAGTAATCAGGTTTAAAACAATCCCTCTAATTTGCTTGCTTCTCCTTTAAAATTCGCGTAATAAAAAAGACCTCTAACGCCAAAAAAAGAAGCAATGGAATTAAAAGATGTAACCGCTCTGTGATGGTCAACGTTTCAGAATTAAAAATTGAAGATTTGAAGATTATAAAAAACAGAATTCCTTTTATAAACAGTGTTGGTAAGTATATAAAGCCTAGTTGTGACTGTAACTTTTTTATGCTCGAAAAAATTTCAAAATGAATGCAAATAATCAAAGACGTTACCCCAAAAAACACGTTAGTATCAAACACACTAAACCTAATCTCTTGAGATGATTGATTTATGAATACCTCTTGAAAACCATATACAACGGCAAATAAAACAGCGAATGCCACTACAAAAATTAGGAATTTCTTAATCATCTTCTTTAGAGACTTTGATCACTTGAGCAATGACGATATACATAGCCATAAATACCGAAAGTAGTGTTACTGTAGATTCCCAAAAGTCTTTATCAAATTTTGAGTCTAGCCAATTTCCGAGGAGATTACCCAGCCAAATTGTTGCTCCCATTTGGAAAGCTGCAGATGTAAATCTTAAATACTTACTGGGTGATTTGCCCTTTTTCTGGTTTTTGCGTTTGTTGTTGCGCTGTTGGGTTGCCATTATTAATGTCTTTTAAAGCGCCTTTCATAGAGCATGTTGCATTAAAATCAGCACCAGGCTCTACAGCCAATTTACCAACCATAACTTCACCTTCTACATGTGCAGATGATTTTAAAGATAGTGTATCAGACAGCATTAACTTGCCGGTAAACTTGCCTTCAATATCTGCATTTGCACTTTTTAAAGTTCCATTGATGATTCCTGTTTTGCCAATAACCACCTTACCTGGTGTTTTGACATTGCCTTGAATTGTGCCTTCGATTCTAAAATCGCCTTCGCTTATAATATCACCTGTAATTACAGTGCCTTTAGCAATTGTGTTTTGTTGTGAGGTTGTGTCTGAAGCCATACGTCCTGTTTTTTTGTCTGAAAACATAAGTGTATAATTTATTGAGATTCGAGGTATTGGTTTAAATTTTTATGTCGCTGTACAATTTCGTAGTTAGGTGAGGAAATTGAATAAAAAGGTCTATTTATTTTATCTTTATTTTTTTTATTCTCTTTTAATATTTCTGCGAAACCAGTAGACCCTTGAACACTTTTAAGTCCGTGGACAACAACAAAGGTCGTATTAGCATCATAAAAATCAACTGAGGTTGATAATTTAAAATAACTTACTTTTGAGATTGCGCTATCTAATTTTTTAACAAATTCTTCTATTTGATTTTTTTCTGAATTCGCAAAAGGATACATCACGTTGAAATGGTTTCCCGTTTCGTTACTAATAAATTCTTTTTTAGCCATTATAGGAATGACGGTTTCTAAAATCTCTTTTGCTTTTTTTCCTTCTTCGGAATTTGGATAGGTCAATGCAATATAATTTACGCCTTTTTTATAAGCCTCAAAGCCTACTAATCTGCCATTAGCAGACGCTTTTAAAATCTCAAATTTAGGCACCAAAGGGTCTCCTTGAAATTGACTTATATATTGCTCTGCTTTTTGAACTACCTCGGCATATTGCTGCTCACCAAACAGTTTATATAAATTATTATACAAACTCTCTGGGCTATTTTCGTCTTTGGCAAATTCTGATTTTGGGTTGAGTAATATTTTTGCATATCTCGAGTCTGGATATGTACTTACTATGTCCTCTTTCATTGCAGAGGCTTTACTGCTCAATCCTAATTCTATATATATTTTATACAAATTGTATTTAGAAGGTAATATCAAACGGTCTTCAGGATTATTTTGTAATAGTTCCTCCAGCTTGACTTTAGCTAATGTATACTCTTTAAACTTTTCTTTATAAATAGTCCCTAATTGATAATAGGCATAGTTTCTTTCTTTAGCTAAACTATCAATTAACTTTTGGTCTGTAGGGATTTTTGATATGTAAAACTCAGGGTCAAAACGTTCCTCATCTGACGCATTCGCAGCAACATCAATTGTTTCTATACTATTAAATCCGTTGCCTTTAGAATCAGATAGTCTCCAATTATCTTTTAATTCTCTATCGCCCCAAACTTTTGCGAATTCACTTTTACCGTAGGCAACTGTTGTAGGATTATAAAAGTAAAAATTGCTCTCTTTACCTCCTCGAGTATTAGTTGAGTTTGTCATTGATTTCCCTCCCGCTTTACTACCAAGTTGCGCATTGTTCTCTTTAGTTTTTAGACCCGAGCCAGATGCATTTCGACGCTCTTCAGCTTCAGCTTTTTCTCTTTCAGCTTCTGCTAAAACTTTTAATTCTTCAGTGTATGCTGTAAAATAAGTAAGCCTATCTATTTCAGAAAGATTTACCAATCTCAAAATACTGTCATTTGATTGAGCGATATCTTCATAATAGATGACATCTTCAAGATTCTCACGTTTCCGTTGAACAACACGATATGGCTTAGAGTTAAGCTTCATATTCATCATTGTGCTATCGTAGTATGCTCCCGCAACCTTATACTCTGCAATATCAAAGCTCATATCACCTAAGGTGGCATAATCTCTAGACTTTAACTCTTTGTCACCTAGATTGGTACGAAGCGATTTATTATAATATGCGATTGCCATAGAATCTCTTTCATTGGTTCTATGAAACTCTGCAATACGGTAAAAAATCTTATCTAAATACGGGCGATTTTCTCGGTCTTCTTCTAAATCTGTCAAATATTCAAGAAACTCGATTTGATTCCCGTTTTCGATATCAAAGTTATTTGATTTGGCTAGGTGTGCATTAATATAATAAGGCCTCGGGATTTTGCGGTGCATATCAATAACTTTATCAAACGCTAAGTTAGCGCTATCTTTTATTCCGAATTCGTTATATAGCTGACCAATAATGTAATTAAAACGTGCTTTTTCTTTGTTCTTCTTTGTGAAATCGGCTGCAATTGCCAATTGAGTTAGAGCACTATCTTTAGATTTTACATTAATGTATCCTTGCGCCAAAATAGATGTCGCATCTGCTAAATCTTGATCTTCTAGCTCTTCTTGCTCAAGAAGTCTTTTTAGATTTTTAATAGCAAGCTTATTATTATCTAATCTAATGTTTGCTTTTTCTCTCCAAACTTTTGCTGTATTAATTTTATCACTAGCTGGATATTTGTATAAGATGTAGTTGAAAGCTTCTAAAGCTGGCACAAAACGTTGATCAAAATAACGTGCCTGACCTAGGAGTAAATAAGATTCGTCTATTTGCGGATTATACTCTTTACCTTTGATGTTCATCCCATGTTTTTGAACTGCCTTAATTGCTTTTTCTTCAGCACGTTCAAAATCTTGATTTTTAGATTGACCAGGTAATATGATTTCTTCTGTGACCTGCATACGCTCTATTGGAAGTAGTTGCCAATAGTTATCTGTTGCAGCATTATCAACAGTTTCTCGACCTTTTTCTAATGCGATATTACCGTTATACAAGACGTTGTATTTGGTGCCTAAAGCATGAAAATTTCGATTTATAAATTTATCTTTTTTACGTGAACAACTTGTGATAAGCATTGTTACGCAAAAGACTGATAATAAGACTTTAAAAAATGTATTCAAAAGGTGTCGTTTTTTATAAATACTATAACTAAAATCGCTCATATATATTATGTAGCGCTGTAAAAATAAGCATCTTTTTGAATTATCATTGAAAAATGGGTGATTTATCGATGTATTGTGGTGTTTGGCGGAGAGTTATTTAATGATAAGTCGGAGGGAATTACTTGGTTGAGAGGCGTTTTCGTAAAGGCGCAGCAGCTCAAGACTCAGCCGGTTGGAAGCTGTTTGTGGATTAGTGCTGATGCGCAGATTTCTCGATGATGTGCAAAACGTTATATGATTACTCTTTTAAAAACGTAATTACTATTTGTTTTAAGATAAAAACATCAAGATTTTCAACTTACTATTCATTTGAGTGGCTTTGCGCCTTTGCGAGTGAATTTTTGCGAGAGGGAGAAAAGATCTTACACCATTTCACTACCAGCAAAATGCGCCTCCAATTCTTTAAGAGTAGCAGCATTAGTTGCCAAGTCTTTTATGACTTCACCTTTCTCTAATACAACAATACGTTCACAAACATCTGTGACATGCATTAAATCATGACTAGATACCAAAACCGTAACCCCTTGTTTTTCGGCAAGATCCTTAATAATCCCTTTTAACCTAATTTGGGTTGTAGGGTCTAAATTAGCGAAGGGTTCATCAAGAATTATAACTTCTGGATTTCCTATTAATGCTGCAACGATTCCTGCTTTTTTCTGGTTTCCTTTACTCAAATCACGTAAGTACTTTTTTTGACCCAGGATTTCACCGTGAAAAAAGTCTTCAAACTGAGATACTAATGCGTCTACATCTGCTTTGTTTTGCCCACGAAGCTCACCGATAAAGTAAAAATATTCTTCAGACGTTAAATAACCAATTAGAAAACTTTCATCAATAAAAGACGAGGTAAATGGTTTCCAATCTTCACTTTCATGAACCAGCACGTTATTGTTTTTAATGTAACCTGTAGTTGGCTGAATTAAGTCAAGCAACAAACTAAAATATGTTGTTTTTCCTGCGCCATTGTTACCTACTAATCCGAAACTTTGACCTTTTGGAATCTCAAGGTTTTGGATATGTAATACGGAAACGCCATTATATTTTTTTGATAGGTTTGATGTTATTATCATTCGTATTGTGTGTTTTAAATTCTAATTATTTTTTTTCGCTAAATGCTGCAATGGTCTTGTATTTTCCTTTTTGGTATACTTGCTCTATTTTATTTAAAAAAAAGTTTTTAAACACCATTCCAATAACTCCAGATAATGCTAACGCTATGAGTCCTGCATTAAAACTGATAAAATGATAAGGTATAAAAAAGATGATTATTGGTAATATCAGTTTTGGCAATGCTATAAGCAGTTGCGTTGGGTTAAAACCATTGGTATTGCTAAAGGCTTTAGCTTTTGTATCTAATTCTATTGGGACCCTATTTAAGGCTCCTCCAAATAAGGTGATAAATGTGTTTAGACCAATATTAAATAATGCGCCAGCTGCTATTATTAAATAAATATCCATACCAAAATATAAGTATGGTGTACTTAATATAAAGGCAACAATTACTGCAAAAACCATTAAATACCATTTAGATTCTAAATATTGTCTGTACGGAATATTTTGACTCATTAAAAGTTTATAATATTCACTATCCCAAGAAGGCACCAATTGACCAAAGCTTAAAAGAAAACCACCAGTAATAAATATTGAAGCGAAACCTAATAGATAAGGCATCTCTTCAATATACACTTTTTGAGTAAAAAAGAATAAACCATAAAACAAGAAGAAAAATGACATGAGCACCACTTGTTTTGGTCTTGCATTTCTTGTAATCATTTTTATATCATTTTTCAAAAAAGGAGCAACGCTTCCAAAACGATCCATCCATGATAAATCAGTTGCATTAACTTCTTTTATTTTCTTAGATACTGCGCCATCTAAATAAAACCCTTTTCTGATAAAATTAAAATTTGCTTTATATAAGCCTACCACTATTAACAATGGGATAATTGCTAAATAAGGCTGATTATATAAACCATTAAAGATTTTACCAACCGGTTCTGTTACATCAAAAAGGTTAAAATACTTTAATGCTACAATTACGATCACCATAACTGCAATACCATAAAAAACCGTATTGCTTTTATTGATTAAAAAATTTAGAAAGTTAATAGACATGGTAATAGACATTAAAGCGAAAAACCATAAGATTACATTAGCTACTGGGTAGCCTTGAAATAATAAAACAATCGAAAAAGGAAGTAGGAATAAAGGTGAAATAAAATTGAAAAACGAAAGCATTGTTTTTCCCAATAGATAATGAATAACCGTATTTCTTTTTATAGGAATAATCATTAATGGCTTAATGTTCATTACAGGCAGTTGCTGCATAAAATACCGAATCATTAACTCAAATAATATCCAATAGATTAAAAAATTATTAACCATAACTATTGGATCTATCTCTGGGAATATTTTTTTAAGCCCAAAGAACATTGCGCCTCCAACAAAAATTGCTATTCCCCCAAAATATAAAACCGCCAGAAAAAGTAAAATTTTTATGGCAATTCCTTTTTGAAAATAAGAGGCTCTTCTAAATTGTTTCCACTCTAAACTTAAAAAACGTTTGATCATAATTTTTGGTTGATTACATTTTACTAATTAGCATATTTACCAGCAATTTGTGATAACTCCATTCCCCAAGTTTGACCAATCATCATTCCAGACTGTGTTAATTGAGTTTGTTTTGAAGATAGTTTTTTGCCTAAGTCAGATTTATAAAATAAGACTAATTCAGCAATATCTTCTTCAGTAAACTCTTCCATATAAACCTCTGCTATTTTACTGTATACATCATCTAGCGTTCTGCTGGCTTCCTTAGTATAGGCCTCTTTTTTTTCTTCAGGAACCATCGCTCCAATTTGAGCAATAGCATTATTAAATGCATCTCCCGTACCTGTAAGTTTAAGGAATTCTATAGTTTGTGTTTTAAATTCAGAATTGTCTTGTGCTTGAATGGATAGTGTGCAGATAAAAGCGATGGCAAATAATAATTTTTTCATGGTTTATGTTTGTTGATTTTCTGTTCTAAAATATTAGTAGTTGATAATCTTGATTTGTTACAAACTAAATTCTGGATAGGTTTCATTGAGAAGGTCTTCGGCTTTATTGGGAAGTAGCTCAAAACTTACGTACATCCAAAGTACAAATAAAGTTGAAAAAATTGATATGAGAATTATAAAGCCATAGGAATCGAAATAATCTCCAGAAATTCTAAACCAAGTTGGTAATTGAGAAATGAGTATCAAAGCAGAACCACCTGCCTGTTTAAAAATAATTTCTTCCAACATCCATTTCTTTTGAGATTTCTCTTTTCTACGTCTAAATTGCCTGTTTAGTTGTATGCTTTTAAAAATACACCAAATTGCTATTAATCCATAAGACAACACTAAAACGTAAGATGCCATATTTGTTGAGAAAGCGGTATAAAAGGCGATAAAAACAGTTAGTGTTATTAATAACTTCGGTAATGCAAACCACTTTTTAAATTCGAGCCATAAATATTTGATGTATTTTTTATTCATCGCCTTATGACGTTTTTCAAGCACATCCATAAAACCAAAAACCCCAAACTTTTTAAATGCTTTATCACGAGCCTCTCTATAATATAACTTGGGTTGTTTGATCCAAATGGATTCAATATCGTTGGCTAAATGATCTACAAGTTCAGTTTGTAAATCATAGTGTTCTACAAAATGTTGTCTTGTAAAAGCATAGAGGTCTTGTATTTCATCTTGGGATATTTTCATTACAAAGATTTCATGAATTTATAATCATTACGATACTGGTTAATAATTTTAAAAGTGATTTTTATGATTAGCAAACTGAATGTTACTATGATTGCTATTAGTAGCGCTACAATATAAAAGTTATGCTCACTTTTGACATAAATCCTTGTAAATAAAGATAATAAATTAAATACTTGAAAACTCATTAAATACAAAAGCCCCAAACGTTCAACTCCAGAAAATCGAGGTATTTTAAATATTTTCAGTGAACAAACATATACTATTAAAAATGGTGTAATCGATATTATAGGAATCATTACCATATAGTCTTTCAAGTTCTCAACATCAATGGTCAACAACCATTTATAACTCATAAATAATAGTGCACAAAAGACAAGTAAAGTAGGGCGTTTGATTAATTCAAAATATAATCGTTTTAAAATAGATGTATCTGCTGCTCTTATAAATTGTTTATTATTTTCTAATAACACAGTTTTATTATTTACCATGTAAGATTTAAAAGTCTCATAGAATTCTGTGTTTTCTGAGCTCATGAGTTGTTCAATTTCCGAAGCTACATGATCTGTCATTTCCAAACGAATATCTGCATAAAAAATATCTGAGTTTTCTAAATAATTTTCAATAAACCCTATGTCTTCTCTCTCTAATCTAACCATTACTCCAAGCTCAATTTAGGATTCACCAAAACCTGCATGGTTTTAATATATTCTTGCAACTCTTGCAATTTGCTCACGGTTTCTTTGTTGCCTTTTTCAGTAAGCTTGTAATATTTTCTAAGTCTGTTATCAACCTTTTTAACCTCAACCTCCAATAAACCCTCTGCTTCTAATTTATGAAGTGCTGGATATAAAGCACCTTCGGTGATTTTTAATTCACCTCTCGTTAATTCCTTGACTTTTTGGGTGATTTCATAACCATACATCTTATTGCTTTCGTTTAGAAGTTTTAAGATAATAGTCACTAAACTCCCTTTGTATAATTTTGAATTTGCCATAAACCAAATATACATAATAATCTTATGCATACAACTGTGATGTGTTATTTTTATCGATAAATAAATGACTAAGTCTTTTAGCTTCGTTATTTTTACATAAAAAAATAAACTATGTCACAATTTCATAAACTCTCCATCCAAGACATCACGAAAGAAACGGAAAAAGCAGTTACTATATGTTTTGATGTTCCGCAGGAATTAAAAGATACATTTCAATTTAAAGCAGGGCAGTATATCACTTTAAAAACCGACGTTAATGGGTCAGAAGTAAGGCGTGACTACTCTTTATGCTCATCCCCAAAAAGTGGTGAACTAAAAATTGCAATAAAAGAAGTTGAGGATGGGACTTTTTCATCATACGCAAATAGCCAATTAAGTATTGGCGATGTATTAGAAGTCGCCCCTCCAAATGGTCGTTTTTTGTTTGAGCCTAATGACTCTAAAACTAAAAATGTGGCGTTGTTTGCTGCTGGAAGTGGTATTACACCGATATTAAGCATTATTAAATGTGCTTTAGAAGAGGAAGTACAGAGTGAAATTATTTTGGTTTACGGCAATAAAACGACTAAAGACACCATGTTTTTAAACCAATTACTAGAATTACAACATCAATATAGTTCTCGTTTTTCTATACAATTTGTATTTAGTCAAGCAGATGAAGATAACTCTATATTTGGTCGCATTGAGAAAAGCACAGTCAATTATGTCGTAAAAAACAAGTACAAGCATATTGAAGTTGATGCTTATTATCTATGTGGCCCTGAAGCAATGATCCATACGGTTAAAGATGTTTTGACCGAGCATGGCACAAGTGAAGACCGTATTCATTTTGAGCTTTTTAAAGCGGCAAAACCTGATACTACTGATGGAACAATTGCGAGTGGCACAACCAAAATAAGTATCCTTGTAGATGATGAAACTTTCACTTTCGAAATGTCTCAAAAACAAACTATCCTAGAAGCTGCTTTAGATGAAGATATAGATGCTCCTTATTCTTGTCAAGGTGGAATTTGTAGCAGTTGTATTGCTAAAATTATAGAAGGTAAAGCAACGATGCGGAAAAATAATATTTTAACAGATGGCGAATTAGCAGAAGGTTTGATTTTAACATGCCAAGCACAACCCACAACACCTACTATTGTGATTGACTACGATGACGTATAATTTACATATCATCTAACTTATGTGAATTTAACCGTATAAAACAAACACTTTATCTAAAAAACAAAAGATATTACTACGTATTCTTGATAGCTAATTTTAATCAAAATATTTTCACCACAGATTAGAGTTTAATCGTAGGGATTATCTAAAATTCGAAATCTTGCCTCGTTCTTCTAGAACGAGGCTTTTTTATTTTAGAGCGGTTTTAATTTTAGAGATTATCTGCTCTGGAACGATAGAACGCAAGGCTTTTTCGTAACCTTCTGGGAGTTTATTGCCATAAATTGAGGTTGGGATTTTTGGATATTGCTTTCTATCTGATAGAATTGCAGAATCTATAGTGTGATTAAATGGTAAAAATCCTGCATAAGGATGAGTCACTCCCCAAATAGTAATCACTTTGACACCTAACATCGCAGCCATGTGTGCATTACCAGAATCCATTGCAAGCATAATATCTAAGTTAGACATCATATCTAATTCTTCATTTAAAGAAAACTGACCTGCGAGGTTAATGACATTATCAAATTGATTTGCAATATCCTCTAACACCTTTTTCTCTTCATTACTTGCGCCAAACAATAACACTTTATGCTCTTTTGAAAGTGCTTCTATAACGGTAATCATTAAATCCAATGGATACATTTTTCCTTCAAAAGCTGCAAAAGGAGCAATCCCAACCCAAGGTTTTGAGTCTTTACCAATAATTTTTATAAATGCCTCTTTTAAGTTTTCTTTCTTCGGAAATATGGGTTGACTCAAGTCCAATGGAAACCCTAAAGTTTTAAAAACATCAGCATAACGCTGATGTGTCGTTTTTAGTTGCTCGAAAGTTTGTCCGCCAACCAAAGCCTTTTTTTCTTGACGACCTTTATCTATTTGTACGACGGGTTTTCCGAAGATAAAAAGTTTCAAAACCTTACTTCTTAGAACATTATGCAAATCTGCTACAGCATTTACATCTCGTGATTTAAGCTCTTTAGATAATTTATAAAGCCCAAAAATCCCTTTATGTTTGCCTTTTATATCTGCAGCAATAACTTCAATATTAGGAATGCTTTTAAAAAAAGGTTTAAAGAGTGGTTTCGTTAAAACGGTAAGTTTTACTTCGGGATATTGATTTGAAAATGCTCGTAAAACAGGAACAGTCATCGCCACGTCACCCATTGCTGAGAGACGAATTACTAGAATATGTTTTAGTTTTGGCATAAGAAATAGCCATTTGAAGCCTATTTACAATCTTATATAAAGACCGTATTTCAGGCTATAGCTGATATGAAATTATTTTTGTGAACGCAACACAGGGTTAAGTTCATCATCATTATACATTTTCATCTGCTTATACACTTTCATGTACTTATCACCTTTGCTTATATCCTCTAAAAGAGTATCAATTGCAGTTGACAAATCAACGCGTTGCTCTAGTAGAATATTTAATTTAGTTTGACATGCCGCTTTATGCTCACTAGATGCATCTGCACGAGTTGCCTCCTCATTCATGTGAAATATTTTAAGCGCTAAGATCGATAACCTATCAACTCCCCAAGCCGGACTTTCGGTATTTATAGTCGCTTGTGCTTTTGGTGACGCATCACCATATTTTTCAAGAAAATAACCGTCAATATACTCCACCATATCTGTTCTATCCTGGTTAGATGCATCAATTTGACGTTTCAATTTTAAAGCAGCAACAGGATCTATTTGAGGATCACGAATAATATCTTCGTAGTGCCATTGCACTGTATCAATCCAACTTTTTCTATAGAGTAAATGTTCTAATAGATTTGCATCTTTATGATAACTATTTACGAAAGATTGGTCCACTGTATTAATAACATGATATTTTTCAATAACGTCTTGAAATATCTTATTGGCCTTTGTTGAAAACATAATGTAAAATTTTAGACCACAAATATATGGGTATTTATTAACTTTAGCATTCATAAAAATGAACACCCAACTATGCATATTCACAATCTATCTCAAGAAGATTCTATATTAAATTCATTTATTTCCGAAATTAGAGATGTCAACATTCAAAAAGATCGCATGCGCTTTAGACGAAATATTGAACGCATAGGGGAGATTTTATGCTATGAAATGAGCAAAACTCTAGATTTTGCTCCAAAAACAATTACAACCCCTTTAGGAACAAGTGATACAAAACTCTTTAATGATGACATTGTACTATGTTCTATTTTAAGAGCTGGTGTACCGCTTCACAATGGGCTACTAAACTATTTTGATGAAGCCGAAAATGCGTTTATATCTGCCTACAGACATCATAAAGAAAATCCTGAAACCTTTGAGATCATCGTAGAGTATTTAGCTTGTCCTAGTTTGGAAGGGAAGACACTTATTCTTGCAGACCCTATGCTAGCAACTGGACAATCAATGGTCGCTACATTTGAGGCATTAAAACCCTTTGGAACACCAAAAAACATTCATTTAGTAAGTGTTATTGGAGCTCAAGATGGAGTTGATTATGTTAATAATCACTTCGGAAAAGATACACACCTATGGATTGCTGCTATAGATGAAACATTAAGTAATAAAGGTTATATAGTACCTGGATTAGGTGATGCAGGTGATTTAGCTTTCGGTAAAAAACTACAACATTAACAACACTATTGGTGTTAAAATCATAACCCAAAGTAAGGTCTCTTTAAACCATTTTTCGGGAATTACTTCTACATAATTCGTTATTATAATAGCTAGAGGAGCGAATAGAAATATGAACTCACTTCCGTTTTTAGAAGGAGCAACGGCAACGATGAATAGTCCTAAAATAAGAGATAATATGATCAACTTAAAAGAGGGTTTATTATTCTTCATTTGCGAATTTATATTTTTGATATAGTAAAATAAAGACCATAAACCAACAGAAAATAATAACGTCGAACCGACAATAAGACGTTTAGTATTTAATGCGCTAAAATCTAAACTAAAATCAAAGATTCCTACCGTATAATCTATAATATCCTTATCAAATACGACTAAATACGACACGACAATCACTGCAACTGTTGCCACACCGACAAAAGGAATCAAATAGTTTTTCACATCTGTTATAACATATAACAACAGGGCGGAAATAATCATTATAAAAAATACTGAAGACCAAAAATAGAAAAGTGTGGCCACAGCAATCCAAATCGAAGCATCAAACAACTTTTTTTTAATCTCTTTTTGAGATCTTAGACTCACAAGACGTCTTAAAGCCAATAGAATAAATAAGTTAGCAAATAAGAGTCGTGTATTTAGTAGGGTTTGCGGTAGGATTGCAAAGAACACTACAAAAAGAATAATACTATAGCTGTTTTTTTTAGTTAAACCATTGCGAGTAACTAAAAAATCAAACACAAAAACCGAAAGTAACGTGATTAACAATAAGCCTATTTGCTCTGCAAAAACAATAACGTTTGAGTTCTCTGAGAATACGTTTAATCTAGACAAAACAAAAATCAATAATAAGATGACACTTGCGACGATGTAGTGTATAGGTTTTGATTTACTAAAAAAATTTGAAATCATTGCAATAGTTTAAAATGAAAAAAATACGTAATTTTGCATTGTAAATATATGATTATACACGACGCTCGGTAAGAGTTTCTAAAAAATATACTGTAATGAAAGACTTTTTTTTAGCTATTGAAGACTTATTTGTAAATGTGTTGTTTGCCCCATTTGATGCTTTAGCAGTTTTAGAACTAGATAATTGGTGGTCGGCTAACGTTTTATCCTGGGTCTTTGTTGCCATTGCAATGGTTGCATTCGTATACTGGATGTTGCAATTAAAAGAACATAGTAAAAATAAAGAGGAAGATAAGAGTGTTACTTCACATTCTTACCTATAGAATTCATTTAAACATTTTCAATTCGTAAAAAAAGTGCCCTTTTGAACCATGTTTTTGCCATTTTTGACTTCCGTAACGATGCTATGCAATTGAAAAATGATTTCAAACTAGCATAAAATCTCTAATTCTCGCTTAAAACAAAAAAATTAAAATAAGTTCTTAGTTTATAAATCGAAACCAATATCTTTTCGATAATTCATCTTATCAAAATATAGCTTATCTATATTTTGATAAGATTTTTTTATGGCTTCTTCATAGGTATTACCATAAGATGTAATTGCCATAACACGTCCTCCCGATGTCACTATTCTATTATCTTTTAAGATCGCTCCAGCATGAAACACAATTGAGTCTTCTACATTCTCTAGGCCTGTAATCTCTTTCCCTTTCTCATAAGTTTCAGGATAACCTCCTGATACTAGCATTACGGTTGTAGCCGCTCTGTCATCTATTTCAATATCTATTTCATTTAGACGCTCTTCTGAAATTGCCTTAAAAACTTCTACCAAATCGGTTTTAAGTCTCGGTAAAACCACCTCTGTTTCTGGATCTCCCATTCTCACATTGTACTCAATTACTTTTGGATCATCACCAACTTTAATTAAACCAATAAACACAAACCCTTTGTATGGCAAATTATCTTTCGCTAAACCTTTAATTGTAGGCTTAACAACTTGTTCTTCAATTTTATTCAAAAAGGCATCTGTAGCAAAAGGCACTGGAGAAACCGCTCCCATACCACCAGTATTTAAACCTGTATCGCCTTCACCAATTCGCTTATAGTCTTTTGCAGTGGGTAAAATTTTATAATTTTTACCGTCTGTTAATACAAAACAACTTAATTCAATCCCGTCTAAAAATTCTTCGATAACCACCTTAGAACTTGCGACTCCAAATTTAGCATCAACTAACATGTTTTTAAGTTCTATTTTTGCTTCGTCTAGATCATTAAGGATTAAAACACCTTTTCCTCCAGCTAAACCATCGGCTTTTAACACATACGGCGGACTTAAAGTTTCTAAAAACTGATAACCCTCTTCTACATTATTGGCATTAAAACTCTGGTATGCAGCAGTTGGAATATTGTGTCTAAATAAAAATTCTTTAGCAAATTCTTTACTGCCTTCTAACTCTGCTGCTGCTTTTTGAGGGCCAATAACAGCCACATGTTTTAATTGCTCATCCTCTAAAAAGAAATCATGTATACCCTGCACCAATGGGTCTTCTGGACCTACAACAACCATGTTAATTTTATACTCAAGAACTAGAGCTTTTATAGCAATAAAATCGGTTACTTTAATATCAACATTAGTTGCTATTTGTGCTGTACCAGAGTTTCCAGGTGCCACAAAAATTTTGTCGCATAATGGACTTTGGGCAATTTTCCATGCAAATGTGTGCTCTCTTCCGCCAGAACCAAGAATTAAAATAGTCATGTTTTCAATTTGTTTGCGTAAAAATAATTGTTTTTACGGGTTTCGAAGTTTCTAAACAAAACTTTTTTTCTTTACTTTACATCCAACACAAACCTTATCATTTTTTGAACCTTTTTGATTTTTCTTTGCAATTAAATGGCTACCCTTTGGATAAGGCAAAAAAGGAACTGGCTCATATACAGCAAAAAAAAGATCTTGATTTTAAAATGTTCTTAAAGGATAAACGTCACGCTATTGTTGATTTTCATGTAAGCCACAATAACTATTATAAGTCATTAGCTCCTCATGCCAACTCAAAGCATTGGGATTCTATACCTGTAATGACAAAAAAAGATTTGCAATGCCCTCTAGAAGAACGGTTATCAAAAGGATTTACTACTAAAAATACATATGTCAATAAAACTTCTGGGTCTTCTGGGGATCCCTTTGTTTTTGCTAAAGACAAGTATAGTCATGCGATGACTTGGGCTGTGATTCAAAACAGGTTTAGTTGGTATGACATGGACTTTAACACGTCACGTCAAGCACGTTTTTATGGTATTCCTTTAGATAAAAAAGGCTATTATAAAGAACGACTAAAAGATAGACTAAGTAAACGTTATCGGTTTTCTGTGTTTGATTTAAGTGATGCCGCTTTTGAGGGACATCTAGATAAATTTAAAGTAACTTCCTTTGATTATATTAATGGTTACACAAGTTCTATCGCTCAGTTTGCAAAATTTCTAGAGCGAAAATCCATCAACTTATCATCTATTTGCCCAACACTAAAGGCGTGTGTTGTCACTTCTGAAATGTTATTTGATACCGACAAAAAGCTCATGGAAAAACAATTTGGAATCCCCATAATTAACGAATATGGTGCTTCTGAATTAGATTTAATCGCTTTTCAAAACACGAGTAATGATTGGCAACTCAATAGTGAAACCTTATATGTTGAAATATTAGACGCGAATGATAATTGTCTTCCTTATGGAGAAGAAGGACGTATCGTAATTACCTCTTTATACAACAGAGCACATCCTTTTATTAGATATGATATTGGTGATGTAGGTATCCTTTCTAAAACGAGCACATTAAGAAAACCAATCTTAAAAACGTTGATTGGTAGAACCAATGATATCGCTATTTTACCTAGCGGAAAAAAGGCGGCAGGCCTTACTTTTTACTACATTACTAAGCGTATTATTGAAGATGACGGAAACGTTAAAGAGTTTATTATTGAGCAGTTAGAGAAACCTCTTTTTAAAGTTAGTTATGTGAGTGAGGAACAACTATCTGAGGACAAAAAAAACACTATAGCTCAAGAGATGGAACGCTATCTTGAAAAAGGATTGACCGTAACTTTTGAAAGACAACATAAATTGAAACGTTCTAAAGGTGGAAAACTAAAACAGTTTACATCACATGTCAACTCAACATCATGAAAAAAGACATTTTAATAATCACCAGTTACTTTCCTCCAGAGATTGGAGCCGCATCTAACCGTATTTTTCAGTTAGCGAATGGCTTACAACAAAATAATTTTGATGTCACCGTATTAACACCTTTACCTAATTATCCTACCGGTAAAATTTTTGACGGCTATACTGGTAAATTCAGGCACGTTTCCGAAGAAAAAAACATCATTATTAATCGCCTTTGGATTTACGCGAGCAACTCAAAAAACAAATTGCTACGATTAATTGCTATGTTATCATATAGTTTTAGTTTGATTTGGTTTTTCCTGTGGAATAAAATCCCGAAGACTGTTATTGTGCAATCTCCGCCACTATTAGTAGCATTCACTTCTATGTTATTTTTGCGTAAAAAAAACAAAAACCTCATCCTAAATGTAAGTGACCTTTGGCCTATAGCAGGTTTGGAATTAGGTGCATTAAAAGAGAATTTTAGTTATAAGGTACTTGAAAAAATTGAACGTTATAACTACAGTAAGGCCAATTTAGTTTTAGGCCAAAGTGAAGAGATTTTAACTCATGTAAATTCTATATTCGCAAATAAAAAGACATTTTTATACAGAAATTTTCCCGATTTTCTAGTTCCAAAAATCCAACAAGTCCCATCTAATGGTAAGTTAAAAATAGTGTATGCTGGTCTTCTAGGTATAGCACAAGGCATATACAAGTTGTGTACTGAGCTAGATTATTCTAATATTGAATTTCATATTTATGGTTCTGGTGCAGAGCAATCTCAAATTGAAACGTTTATTTCCCAAAACTCTAAATTGCCTCTGTTTTTTCACGGTCGCGTAACAAGACACGAGCTTCACCGTTTATTAACGAACTATCATATTGCTATTATCCCATTACTAAATAGAATTTATGGTAGTGTTCCTTCAAAAATATTTGAATACGCACGTTTAGGACTGCCAATGCTTTATTATGGAGGTGGAGAAGGCGAGGATGTTATTAATAATAACAACTTAGGATGGGTAGCGACATCTGGAGATTACGATAATTTAAATAGTGTTATTTCTACTATTAAAATTGAATCACTGTCATTAGATAGAAAACAGAATATACAAGATACAGCAATACAAAACTTTGACTTTAATCGTCAATTAGATTTATTGAAAGGGGTTATTTAATAAGCTTTATCATCCCCTTTAACAGCATTCATGAACGTTTTTGCTATAATTTTGATATCTAAAAGTAGAGACCAGTTTTCTATATAGAATATATCAAATTTTACACGACCAATTATATCTTTATCTGATTCTATTTCCCCTCTAAAACCGCTAATTTGGGCTAGACCTGTAATACCTGGTTTAACAAAATGTCGTACCATAAATTTGTCTATTTTTTTTGCATACATGTTAGTATGACTCACCATATGAGGTCTTGGTCCTACAACAGACATGTCTCCGAAAAGCACATTAAAAAACTGAGGCAGTTCATCAATACTTGTTTTTCTAATCAACCTTCCTATTTTAGTAATACGTTGATCCCCTCTAGTTGCTTGATACAAATGTGCATCTTTATTAGGCGTCATTGATCTAAACTTATAACAGTCAAATTCTTTATAATTAAACCCATTTCTCGACTGTTTGAAAAACACGGGCCCCTTAGATTCTAATTTAATTAATACGGCTATTACGGGTGTTAACCAAGATAGAATAAAAATAACAACTAAACTCGAAAAAATAATATCAAAAAAGCGTTTGACAATGGTATTAAATGAATCTTCAAGCGGTATGGTTCTTAAAGACAGAATTGGGATATAATCATAATATTCATATCTCAATTTCTTAGAATATATGTCTTTATTATCTGGAAGAAATTTTAAGATTTTAAGATTGTTATCTGCAAAATCTGCTATTTCAAGAATTTGTTGATTTGTCAGCTCCGAAATAGAGCAGTATATCTCATCTATCTCTTCTTTTTTAATATAATCGAACAGACTTTGTAAATTAATGATCTTTCGGTCTTTTAAATTAAATGTATTGACGTGTACATAACCATATTCTGGGTTTTTATTAAAAAATGTTTCTAGAGCCTTCGTTTTTTTGTTTTCGCCAATTATCACTGTACGTCTGAAATTTCCGCCGAAAGAAACTCGATACTTTTGCAACAAATAATAGATCGTAAATTTAAAAAACGCAATACAAAGAAATACAGATAATACATATTTAAATATCGTTATTGGATAGATATTTAGATTATAATAATAACCAGAAAAAGCAAAAATGATTAAGGTAAACAATATTAATTGAGTGAGTATCAAAGAATAGATTTTAACCTCTCTCGTATATCTATATACTTCATAAAATTTAGAATAGACAGATAGAATGATCCATGCTATAAATGAAAACATCATAAATATGATTGGATCAATATTTATAAAAAAATATAAGATTGCAAAACCATTTATAATACTTAAATCAATTAAGTAAGAAATTGGTCTTAAATATCCAGAATATCGTCCCTGTTTAAATAAACTCAAATTATGTTTTTATATGTTTTGAAAAATCTCTGTGCTCTCTCTTAAATAAGTCTTCTTCTGGTAAATTTTTAAAAAACTCAAACGTTTTTTTCATACCTTCTTCTCTCGTCACTTTAGGCTCCCAATTTAATAACTTTCTAGCTAAAGAGATGTCTGGTTGTCTTTGCATAGGATCATCAACAGGTAAGTCCTTATAAATTACTTTTTGAGTTGTATTTGTTAATTTTATAATCTCTTCGGCAAAATCACAAATAGAGATCTCATGCGGATTACCAATATTTACAGGATATGCATAATCGCTAAACAATAATTTATAGATACCTTCAACTTGATCATCTACGTAACAAAATGATCTTGTTTGCGAACCATCACCAAAAATCGTTAAATCTTCACCTCTTAAAGCTTGCCCCATAAATGCCGGAATAACTCTTCCGTCATTTAATCTCATTCTAGGACCATAGGTGTTAAAAATTCTAACAATTCTAGTTTCTATTCCATGAAACCTATGATATGCCATTGTTATAGACTCTTGAAAGCGTTTTGCTTCATCATAAACTCCCCTTGGACCAATGGTATTAACATTGCCGTAATAGTCCTCTGTTTGTGGGTGAACAAGCGGATCTCCATATACTTCAGATGTTGAAGCTATCAATAGTCTCGCTTTTTTGGCCTTAGCAAGACCTAATAAGTTATGGGTTCCTAATGATCCAACCTTAAGAGTTTGTATCGGTATTTTAAGATAATCTATTGGACTAGCTGGAGAAGCAAAATGAAGTATGTAGTGTATTTTTTGATCTATTGATATGTGTTTGGTTACATCATGTTCAATAAATGAAAAATTAGTGTTTTCAATAAGGTGTTCTATATTGCGTTGATCTCCAGTTATGTAGTTATCCATACCAATGACATGAAAACCTTCTTTTATAAAGCGGTCACACAAATGTGACCCTAAAAAACCTGCAGCACCAGTAATAAGTATTGTATTCATTGTTATGATTTTTATCGACCTATTGAAATATAATTAAAACCTTCATTTTTCATATCACTTACATCGTATAAGTTTCTACCGTCAAAAACATTAAATGCCTTCATATTTGATTTCAATTTTGAAATATCAGGAGTTCTAAATATACTCCATTCTGTGCAAATTATTAAAGCATCAACATCTTTTGTGGCATCATACATATCTGATGCCAAATAAATATTATCACCAAATTTATTTTTAACGTTTGGCATAGCCTCAGGATCAAAGGCTTTAATTTTAGCCCCTTTACTCAAGAGTTCTTCAATCATATATAGTGAAGGAGCCTCTCTAATATCATCGGTTTCTGGTTTAAATGCCAAGCCCCAAACACCAAATGTTTTTCCTTTTAAACTATTATTAAAATGAGCTTCTATCTTAGGGATTAGTATTGTTTTCTGACTATCATTGACTTCAATTACAGATTTTAAAATACCAAACTCATAATCATTATCCATCCCTGATTTAAATAATGCCTTGACATCTTTTGGAAAACAGGAACCACCATATCCAATTCCTGGGAATAAAAAACGCTTTCCTATTCGGGAATCTGTTCCCATTCCTACTCTAACTTTATCAACATCAGCACCAACTTTTTCGCAAAAATTAGCTATTTCATTCATAAATGTAATTTTAGTTGCTAAAAATGAATTTGCTGCATATTTAGTAAGTTCGGCTGAGCGCTCATCCATTACTATAATTGGGTTTCCAGAACGAACAAAAGGTTTGTAAAGTTTCTCCATGAGTTTAATTGCCTTTTCTGAACTAGCACCAATAACGATACGCTCTGGTTTTAGAAAATCATCAACTGCAAAGCCTTCTCTTAAAAATTCTGGATTTGAAACAACATCAAACTCAATGTTAGCATTTTTAGCGATAGCTGCTTTAACTTTATCTGAAGTTCCTACTGGAACGGTACTTTTATCAACAATTACCTTATACTCTGTAATCAATTTACCTATATTATCTGCGACACCTAAGATGTATTTTAAATCGGCAGATCCATCTTCATCTTCTGGAGTTGGTAACGCTAGAAAAATAATATCTCCATGTTCTAATCCCTTCTCTAGTGATGTTGAAAATTTAAGTCTACTAGCTTTGATATTTCGTTCAAAAAGAACATCCAAATGTGGTTCATAAATTGGGACAATTCCCGATTTCATTTGATTCACTTTATGTTCATCAATATCAACACAAAGCACATCATTACCAGTTTCTGCTAAACATGTTCCTGTTACTAAGCCCACATAACCTGTTCCTATAACTGAGATTCTCATTTCTTTAATTTTACGTTGTTTCTATATATATTTTCTAAATTACCTATGTTATTGATAATATTAAAGTTCTCATTGAACATTTTTAATGAGTTAATTGAAAACATTTGTTTTTGTTCTTCAGAATTAATAATACCCACCACAGACTGCGACAATTCTTTTACGTCTTCATTAAATATCAATCTTCCATTGAAATTATCAATAACTAGGTCTCGATTTCCATCTGCATCTGTAGCAACTATTGGTTTCGAAAGAGCTAAGCTTTCTATAACAGCATAAGGTAGCCCTTCGTATCTTGCTGTAGTCAAATAAAGTTGTGATTTTTTTATAATATTAAAAATATCTTCCCTGGTTGTCCACTCTAACAGTGTTATATTACTTTCTAGATTTAATACTCTGATTTTCTTTTTTACTGTCTCAAGGTTTGGTGAATGAAAACCTACACCCATCAAAACCAGATGAATATCACTTATGGATTTTCTAATTTTATTTAGAACATCTAACATTAATTCAATATTTTTTTGGTAGGAAGGTCTTCCAACTGAGCAGATATAATTATCTGGCCAAGTTTTATCAATAGAAAGCGATTGAATTGTTGATATAGGCTTTATTGAATTATTAAAAAGCAATGCTTGCTCGATAGGGTACCCAACCTCATTTATAGCTCTATTTTGCTCAGAAGTAGACGATGCTAATATTTTGTTATTAGGCCCAACGAACATTTTCTCAATAGATAAGAAGATGGTTTTTTTGATTTTACTTTGACCACTCATAAAAGAATAAGCTTGAGGTGTGTGCAGTACAGGTATCTTTAGAAAGGTAGTCGCAATTTTAGCTATTATACCCCCTTTAGCGCTATGCGCATGTATGATGTCTGGTTTTTCTTTTCGTAGTATCTTAATAGCCTTGGATATCGAGGATGAATCTTTTAATGGACTAATATTTCGCTGTATTGGAATTTTATATTCCTTTATGATTTTTCCGTCTTTATCTTTAAACTCGGTATTGGTGTCCTCTAAACCATGAATAACGACGTTTTCAAAATTTTGATTGTCAATATTCTTCAAAATAATCCTTAAAGACACATCTACACCACCTACGGAGTTAAGTATATGTACAACTTTTATCTTATTCATTAAACTTTACAGTGTGATAAATCGTTGCAAATATATATTAATTATATCTTATAAACTTCAAGTATTAGTGGATAGTAAGAAATTTATAAATGTTTATATATGAAACGCTCTACCATTAATTCAACAATAATATCTGGATTTGTTTTTTATGAATTTTTTTTCATGACCTCTTAAAATATAAATAACTTAATTGTAGTGTAACCATAAAAATTAGACCCGATAAAACTCAACGTTAATTATTTTGGGCATTGAAGAAATTAAATTAATAAACATCAACCCAAAATCCTATAATTTTGAAAGCTAAAAATTAAAATTCGCATTAGAAAAAGAATTTATTTTAAATAATAAGATGATTTATCTGGTTTTTAATTACTCCAATTGATTTTCTAATGTTTTAGTAGAATTAAATAGTTTCAACTTTCCTTCAATAATTATTAAAGTAATAAATACAGCAAAGAATACTGCTCCTTTTTGCCTTTCTAGCATAGATTCTGTAATAAAAGCTATTGCGATAATCACAACAATTAATAAGTTGTCAATGGAATTTGATTTAATACTTATAATAATAGAAAGAATAAAAACCGAAATTAAAATAAACAAGCCAAATATACCTCCATTAAGTAAGGTCGTTAAATACTCATTATGAGAATTCATAAGCTCTATTTTATAATTTCTACTTGTATAAATATCATTTAATGGCTCACGAGACCCTTGAGCTCCATAACCAAAAAACAAATTAGGAGATTGACTCAAGGCGTCACATGCTGAGGACCACAGCTTTTGTCTTAAAGTAACCTTATGATACTCTTCGCCTATATCAGATACATATTCATTTGTATTAAATCCAATCTTATTTAATGTGTCAAAATACTTATCATTAACGTATCTGCTATTTTTTACTAGTACAAAACCTAACAGAACAATAAATACCATTAAGGCTAGGGTTTTGAAATTGAGCAGCTTTTTAAAGTTTACTAATATATAAATTAACGTTATTAACGTAAAAACACCAACACCCATTCTCACTCCTGACAACATGATTATTGTAAAAAACAAAGTAGCTAGCAAATATTTTATTCTTTTAAAGCCCATTCCAAAAAGCAAGATTATGTAGCCAGAATTGATATAAAGCACATCATAAGGATAGTGGAAATGATACATTGAAGTTTGTATAAAATTATAATCATTTCTATGTTCATAATTTACTGCTAAGCTATATCCTAAAGTTAAAAGAGCTAGTAAACAAAAAGCAATACATGCCCAAACATATACTATTTTAGCTTTTTGTATTTGCTCAATACTCAGGTTCAATACTACAAACAGCAAAGGAACTACAAATAAGAAAAATTGTGCATCTATCTTCGCAATATCAAAGGAACCATTAATTAACATTCCAATGACATAATAAGCATACAATAAAGTAGTTATACTAGCTAAATAATGGTTTTTAATAACAGTAAATAGATTCTTTTTATCTCCAAATACTAAAAACACAAAAGCCAACAAACCAAAAGCTATTGGAGAAAAAATTAACTCAAATGGAAGCACTAAAATAAAGAGCAAAAAACAAAAATCAATTACCTGCTTTTTTTTAACTATAGACATATTCATTACTATTCTTTAAAGTATATAACATCAATATTTGTAGCAGGACTTCTTTTAACTTCATTATTCTTTCCTGCTAAGTGGACTATTGATACCGTAGATGGAAAGTTTATATCGCCAGAATCTAAGTATAAGGCATAGTTTAACTTAGGTGAGCTCGAAGTGTTTATATGTAAATCACCAATATTTGAATCTTCAAAATCTTTTAGCCATACCGCAGTTATTTCTTTTTCCTCTCCGGGTTTTGTATAAGCGATTTTAGGCATGTTTTCAATTTCCCCTAAGCCAACAGAGGTAATAAACAATTTGTTTATCTCAATAAACTTACCCGATAAATAAGCACCATGTCTGTCTGATGATTTAATATTGGCATGTTTAATAAGAATATCTTCAGGCGAAGGGGATTTACCGTGAATCATCAATGCAGCAGGCGTATACCTAAATTGATCTCCTACAGAGCCTATGCCCTCAATTTCAAGGTAATTAATACTCAACGAGAACGTTCCTATATAAATATTACAACCTGAACTATTTAAATTTGAAATATTTATTGTTTTATCATTTTTGATTATCAAAGAATCTATAGCAACACCAGAATTATATGTAGATGAAAATGAGCTATAAGATAACAATGTTCCTGTCAAGTTTATATTCTTTATTTTTTGTTCTGAAGTTCCATTTATTAAGATTGCTCCTATAAATGCAGCCTTATCAAAATGAAGTTTCACCCCATTCCTATTAGAAAAATTTAAAACTGTTTTGTAAACACCTTCAGGAAAATTAAGCTCAAGCCCCATCTCTGCTAGGTTTAATATTTCATTCATTTTATTTTGCCCAGTTTTAGGGTGGTTTCCTACTGTTAGATCGGGAAAAACGCCATATCGTCTAACATCATTTTGAGGATACTTATCTTCTAAAGTTAGTTCATTAATAAGCACAGCCAAATCCATTTTCGGATCACTAGCCTCGATTATTAGGTTCTTTTCAGGTTTAGATTCTGATTTGCAAGCTATCAGTAACATAATAAAAACTCCAGAAATAAAAAGCTTATAATTCATCGTAAACGTTTTAGTTTTATTTTGTTTTTGTAATTGATAGAAGTGTAGGCCCCATACAAAAGGAGAAAACCAATTATAAAGTTGAATTTGTAGAAGTAGCCCATAGTTATCGCATATATTGCCCAATTAAAAAATTGAAATAAAATAACAGCCATAACATAGGCTCGCGCTTTTATAAACTGAATTAATAACCAGCCAGGAAAAGCAATTAATATTGCAGTAACAAGAATGTGAAGAATTAATGCTAAAAAAATAGGGTAAGTGTAAAATAAAATTGAAGGATATCCATTGGTGAAATTAAATCCGTTTGAAATCGCTTTGTCTAGATTCGATTTTTTTGCAGCAAATTCCCTCATCAAATGTTGCATTCCATATGAAAGATCTAGAGGGTTGTATGAATGAGGTTTATCATTATAAACATAAGTCTCAACTGTTCCCCACATTAGATGTCCTTGTAAACCAAAAGCTCTATAGAACATTGCTTCGTTAGGGTCATATATTTTAATAACCGCATAGGGTCTTCGCCGTTCGTAACGCTTATAGATTACTGTGTATACAGAACCCACGATCAAAGCTATCACAATGATAGTTTTCATATTAATATATCTTTTAAAATTTATTTTCCTTTCGGAAACTAATACCATTGGTAAGAAAAAAGAAAAAAAACCTAAAATTATAGGAGAGAATTTTTGGCCTATTAAAAAATTATATACAAAGTATAACGCTAATAAAATTAGACATTTAGTTTTATTGTTTTTATAAATTAGTCCTAAAATAAAAGGAATAAAAATAGACGTATTCCCTAATATTTTATTTAAAAACGGCAATTTAGAATTTGGCCAATATGTAAAACGAGTTACAGTGGGATCAAATAAAGGAAGTCTCGACTGACTAGCATTGTAATATAAAATTAAGAGTGTAAAAACAACTATATAGAAAATGATTTTTTCATCCACTATATTATTATTCAACCTAAAGACAGGCTGAGAAGTCTTAAAACGTTTCATCAACTCAAACACCATGAAAATAACGGTAAAAGTTATGAAAAAATACATAACATACATAAAGGTAGCACCAACAAAAAAGCTATCTCTACCTTGTTCACTTATATAAATACCTTCTTCTAAATATATTAACGATGGTATAATTGTAAGTCCTTGAAATACTAATAATCCAAATAGAAATACAATTTTATAGTCCTTTCTCGTTATAGCATACAAAAACAATAAAAATAGAACTAAAAGAAAGAGGTTAAATGCTAACGTCATTATAAAATATCAATTTCAAGTGTTTTAAAAATATTGGTTAAAACGTCCTTTTTCACATTAAAAGGAAGTACCGCAATTTTAACATTATGGTTTTTAATCGCAATTTTCAAATTTAGCATTGCACTGGATTCAAAGGAAAATATTTGACTTGGCTTTATCTCTTTTATACAAACTTCAATTGGTGTGATATCTTCAAACAACTCATATGAATTAAACATAGAATCTAATAAATTAGTTGCTAATTTGAAATCACCATTTCTATGCGGTTTGTATACTATTTTTGAATTTTCGTTAATTATAACTTGTATTTGTTCAAACAGTAGCTCTAATCTTTTCAAATAATACTCTAACCCTTCCTTAGCATTGTGCATTATATCTTGTCCAATTATTAAAATAGTATCATCATCTGGCACATAATATATCTCGTCATAGGGTAAAGATATTGATTTTTCTGGATGCAATGCTTTTTGAGGAAGCCTTACATATTGTCCTTTTACTATTGATGAAGAAATACCTGTTGGGTGTTCCTTTTCAGGAATAAAATTTATATTGTACATCACTTTACACAATAGCCTTTTCATTTTAAGCTTCTTTAAATCTATGTAAGGATAATAATAATTTAACACGCCATCTTCTACAACATAATTCTCGTTAATGAGATCTTCATTTATTAATTGATGAAAAACATAATTTGTTAACACATCATCTAAATTGCAATAATATAGATTGTATTTCTGATTTTTGTGTAATAACTTTGTATGTATTTGTTGAATAAAATTTCTATAACCTGATAATTTATGCAATTGGTATTTGAGCTTTCCTAAGGTGCTTAACTCCCCATATTTCATTTCGATCGAACCATTTATAACTGAAGACCATACTCTCTTGTCATATTCAAAATGTCCAGGGTTTAATAGTATTGTATTTTGAATTTGATCATCTTGACTAATAAGATTCTCAAAATTTATAATATGGTTTGGAGCAATCCCAATGAAAATATGTTTAATGCTTTTTGATTTATTATTCAATATCTTTACTATTAAAGTCAAGCCAATATTTTCTCTTTAAAATAAGTATTAATAGAAAACTTAAAAGAGTAGATAAAGCAGCAGCTATAAGACCAAATTTAGGTATAAAAATCAAATTTAATACAATATTCGCTAATGAGGCATAAATAGTAGGTTTTAGAATGGAATTATCTTTCTTATAAGCATACAATAAAAAGTGATAAAACAAAGACATATTAAATGCAATGTTAGCAATTAGAATAACAAAATAGACTACAATTTCAGCTTTAAACTCTGGCTTATCTTGCCAACTTAAAACGGGGAAGATTAAAAAAACCACAATTACACTTACCCCTAAGGTTGTTACCCAAAGTTCCTTAAAAAATTTAGAAATTTGCTTTTCAATTTCAATTGGCTCTTTTGCACTTATAGCTCTTAATAGGTTAGGGACTATTAGGGTTATTGTGATTGTACTAACAATAATATTGATAATGTTTGCAAAATTTGCGTAAAATGAATAGATCCCAACTGCCGATTTATCTAAGAACCAGTCAATCATATAACGATCAGAATATTCAATTATTTTATAAGCTATAGTTCCAAAAAAGAAAGGAAGGCTAATTCTGATTCCTGTTTTGATCCACTTTTTGTCAATTGAAAACCAATTGATAGTTTTAAAATCTGTGCTTCCAATTATAAACACATAGATGAGACTATACAAAACCGCCAGAAAAGAACCTGCAATCCAGTAGTATAATACATGCTCTATCGTTATGGGTCTTTCTAATATAAAATACTCTACTATTACCATAATAGCAATCCATAAGCCTGTTCTTATGAGTAATATTAAATTGGCCTGATTAGGTTTATTAAAAAGGTTGAAAAACCTAAAAAGCTCTTGTCCAAAATGCTCTAAAACTAGCAATAAGTAGAAAGGTATAATATAGCTTAACGGAATAATATCATTAATAAAAATGATGTAGATTATTGGAATGTAAACAACATAGCAAATCAAATGAAACCAGAACTGGTTTACTAAAAATTTTACTTTTAGGCTGTCATTTTCAATTATCTCGCGATGAGAAAAATTATAAAAATCTAAACCTAAAAAAAACATTAAAAAAGTTAATGTTGTGAGAACCATACTCAAAACGCCATAATCCTCAGTAGTAAGAGATTTAGACAAGGCAATAATCAATAGGAACTTTGATCCCATTGAGGATCCTCTAAGGAACAATGCCAGCATCTTTTTCTGCATAACTATATAAAATCCTCTTGACTAAGTGGTGTCCCCTTTTTTATCTCCTTTGAAAATGTAGATCCTAAAATTTGATTTAAGAATTTAGGATGTAATCCATATCCCGGTCTTATTGATCTTATATTTTCGGAGGTTAATTTATCTCCTTTTCTTACATCTTCTACAATAAATAAAGACCTAGCAAATTTTCTGTTCTTCTTTACTTTTTCAGCAAGATCGTAAGATACGGTTCCAAGTAGTTTTTCAGTATCTCTAACACGATTCACCATTTCAGTGAATTCTGCAACGTCCAAAGAAAAATCTGCATCTGGGCCTCCAATACTTTTATCTAAAATAAAATGTTTTTCAATTACTTTAGCACCTAATGAGGTGGCTATTGTTGGAGCTAAACTACCATAAGTATGATCACTAAAACCAACCTCAACACCAAAACGAGATTTTAAATCAGGAATCGTTTTTAAATTTGCTAATTCTAGAGGAGCGGGGTATGATGATGTGCATTTTAATAATATAATATCATTATTTCCCTCTTTTCTACAAGTCTCAACAGCTAATTTTATATCTTCTTCTTCAGCTATACCCGTAGACATGATTATAGGTTTGCCTTTAGATGCTGCATATGCAATTAGTGGAATGTCTTGTATTTCAAATGAAGCAATTTTATAAGCTGGAACATTTAATTTCTCTAAAAAATCTACAGCTGTAAAATCAAAAGGTGACGAAAAGCATATTAGCCCTTCCTCTTCGGCAACCTTAAACAATTGCTCATGCCACTCCCAAGGAGTATAAGCTTCACCATAAAGTTCATATAAGGTCTTTCCATCCCAAAGTGTTCCACCTTCTATACGAAAATGTTCATTGTCGCAATTAATGGTTAATGTATCTGGTGTGTAAGTCTGCAATTTAATAGCATCTGCTCCAGTTCTTTTTGCAGCTCTTATCGTTTCTATTGCTACATCGAGATTTCCATTATGATTTGCAGAGAGTTCTGCTATAATAAAGCAAGGGTTCTTACCGCCTATAGTTTTATTTCCTATTTTCATTATCAAACGCTTTTCCTAATTCAAAAATACAATTTTCTGTTCGTATAGTATCTAACTTGATAGCTCCATTTGACGTCTTAATTATTGGTGTTAAATTTATTTTACTGATGATTTGTCCATTAAGTTGTTTTTTAGAGATCAACTCATCAGTAAAAGAAACCTTATCAATAATAATTTTCTCACCGTCGTAAAAGGTGAATGCGCCAGGATATGGGTGAGCTTGAGCTCTTATCCAATTTCTTATTTTTTCTTTGGTCCAATTCCAGTTTATAGCACCATCCTCTGATGTTCTTTTTCCGAAGTAAGTAGCAAAAGAGTCATTCTGAATCTTTAAATCTAATTGATTATATTCTAAATTATGTAGTACTTGTTTTACCATCGGAAAATACTCATCAGCATATTTATTAAGCATATCTGCTCCAGTATCTTCATCTTCGATTGGAACTTTTATCTGATGTATTATTTTACCTGTATCACAACCAGCATCAATCACATGGGCAGTAATTCCTGCTTCTTTTTCATCATTAATAATTGCCCAAACATGAGGTGTTCTTCCCCTATACTTCGGAAGAAGAGAACCATGAATATTAAACGTTAGCTGTTTAGAATGGTTGATGATATCTTCTTCAATTAAAAATAAATAATTTATTGAAGCTATAACATCAATATCAAAAGCCTTAATAAACTCAAACCCTTTTTTCTTTCTAGGATTGCCTGAAAATAAAGGAATATCATTAGTTTTAGCAAATTCGATAATAGTCTTAGAATTACTATCTGTTAACACACACAAAATGTGATATTCAGGCATGATTTTTTTTAAAGTATCAAAGCCCAATCCTCCACTACATAATACTGCTATTTTCAACATATTTGTTTGATTAAGTCAATGTGTCTTGCCTTTATCCTATCATCAAACAACATACTTTGTGACTTCATAATGACATCATGATTATTTTTCCCTAAAATGTGCTTAATACGAAATTCAAAATCAGATTGCGAATAATCTTTCATATTACCACCATTATAGATAGCTCCTCTTCCTAAAAACCCTTTGTAAATAAGTTCTTGATTATCCACATAAAACCCACTAAAAATAGGCATGTTAATACAACATAATTCATACAAAATAGTGCTTGCAGGCGCAATGGCAATTTGCGATAATTGCATTATCGTAACCAACTCCTGTTCAGATAAATTTCTATGAATAGTTAATACATTTGAGTGTTTTTCTGTCAACTCTAAAAGCCCATGATGTTTGTAAGCTCCTCCTAAAACCACATGTATATGCTTTATATCTTCTAAAGCGAGTAATGCTTTAACAGCTTTGATTGTGAGATTGAAAGGGTCTGCACCACCAAAACACACAAAAGCGGTATCAATACTGTTTACTTTTCTTTCATGCTGAGCAGCTTTTAAAAAGGCTGGCCTTAATAATGCATATGATGTTCCTAATGCCAATTGTGTATACGATTGCTTATGGTAATCTGATGTTTTTAAATATGGTGAATGGTTAATAACAATGTCTGCATACATTTTTTCATTAGCCAAATCATCGATATATATCAAATTAAACCCATACTGCTTGATAGCTTCTTGGTAAACGGAATCAAAGTGATAGCCATCTGCAATAATACTATAAGATTGAGCAGGGAAATGAGTGTTAATCCAATCTGGTTCTTTTTCAATTGAAAGATGCTCTGGTATCTTTGAAACTTGATAGTCTTTTGGAATAACTTCTAATGTGGATTCTTCTTTGGTTAGAAACACAAAATCAAAATGGTCTTTTACCATTTCAACTAAACTGAATAATCGATATAAATGCCCCAAACCTGTAGTTGCATTTCCATCGGCTCTAAAGAGAATCGTTTTAGTCATTAATTTAGTCGCTTAAATCCAGAATGACATATAGGTCCGTCTAACAAGTCATGAATGTTTTTGTGACCTTGTTCGCAATCTGAAATCGTCTTGTAGACACCATCTAAAGCATCAAAATAATCAGCGATATTTTCGTCTTTATGCTCAGTACATGCATAGAAATTTGTACTTGCCAAAAAACCTTTTTTAAGCATTTCTTGAGCTACAAGTGTTTTGTAAGCCATGGCATTATCGCTTTTAAAGCTATAAGTGCTTAGCGCAGGCAGACCAGATATAGCAATGTCTATATTGTGTGTTTCAGCCAAAGATTTCCATTGACTTTGCATTTTTTTTCCTTGAGCAGTAATGATATCCCATGATTTCATTTTATGCATGACCTCTATGGTTTTTAATGCAGCAGTAGGCCCTATTCTCTCGGTCCAAAAGGTACTACTAATGAAAGAGGTCTGTGCTGCTTCCATAACAGATTTTTTTCCAACTACAGCGGTTAACGCATAACCATTACCAATGGTTTTGCCATACATAGCCATATCTGGTTCAACGCCATATTTCTTGTAAATCCCTCCGTAAGTTTCTCTAAATCCAGACGTGCATTCATCAAAAATTAATACAATATTTCGTTGAGTTGCTAAGTCTCTAACTTTCTGTAAAAAGTTATCTTCTGGACCAAAATTTCTTACCACTTCCATTTTAATCACACCAATATCATTAGTATCAATAATAGACAAAAGCTCTTCATAATTATTATAATTAAAAGGGTATACGGAGTCTTTTAAATTTTTTGGTACTCCATTAGGACTTAAACCAGGTAATAAATGTCCTGTTAATCCATCTCCATTATTATGGTTTGCAGATAAGTACCAATCATGCCATCCATGATAGCCACAAATAGCAACTTTATCTTTTCCAGATGCTGCTCTAGCAATTCTTATAGCAATAGAGTTTGCTTCTCCACCACTTCTAGCAAACCTCACCATATCTGCCCAAGGATTTAGCTCAACTAGTTTTTCTGCTAATGCTACTTCTTCTGGACAATTAAAGGTACTCATATTCCCTTTTTTCACAGTCTCCATAACAGCATTATCTACCTCATCATTTCCATAACCCAAGGTATTTGTACCAATACCCATGATACACATATCGGTATATTCTTTACCATCAAGATCCCAGACTTTACAGCCTTTTGCTTTTGAAAAGTAAGATGGCCAGTTGTCTGGTAGAAACATTTCTGGTCGTTTAGATAACAACATGGTTCCTCCAGGAATTAATGTTTTTGCTTTATTATATAGGTCTTGTCCTGTTCTATTAGTCATTTTGTTATTTTGTTATTTTGAAAATTTATCGTTCACTTAATTATTGCGAACATTCAGTATCAGATTGAACTTGATTTAAAGTAGGATTATATGCGTTTCCAATTATGTCAAAAAGCGGACCAACTGTTACTATAAAAGTAACATTTTGTGACCAAGTTTTTAAGGCGCAAAAATCAGCTAAAACAGTATTGTTTCTTAGAATTAGTTGAGCGTTTTGCACTGGTTCAAATAGGTTGTCTAATCCTTCTAAACTAATCATGTTTTCACAAGATTCTATCCATATGAGCTCCAAGCTAGTTAATAACTCTAACCCATTAAGATTTGTTATTTGATCACAATTTAAAATTTGAATATTTCGCATAATATTGACATTACTCAACCCATTTAAATTAGACAAGTTTTGACAATTATCTATCGTTAAAAATCTTAAAGTGTCTAGATTATTGAGATCATCCAAATTAGTAATTAGACTCAGTTCTTTTAATCTTAAACCAAATATTTGATTAAAGCTATTAAAATATGACAAGTCTGAAAGTGGTAAATCTGTAAGACCAATCGATTTAAATTCTTCTCCCAAAACTAAACCATTTAGGGTTGATAATGATGTATTGCTTTCTAAACTCACATGTCTTGCATCAATAGAAAATCCCGAAATAGAAGATATATTTTCTAATTGGCTATTAAATTCTATTTTTAAGCTAGGTAAACCAATAAGGTTACCTGGCGAGAGCACACTTAGATCTGCTGAAACATTTTGTAAACCATCTAGATTTTGAATCGCAGTGTTTTTAATAGTGATATACTGTTCAACTATTTGAAGTGTTTGCAGGCCTTCTAAGTTTGTAATTCCTACACCATCAACAACGAGTTCTTTAACACGAGTGTAATAAAAATTATCTACTTCTTCTTGGGTTGCTATCGTTAAGGTTCCGTCGAAAAAAGGATTTTGTAAAGTTGTAAAGCTAAACTCAGAAAAAGTTTCATTCCCATTAGAGTCTAAGGAAAAAACCGAACCTGTATAGAGTACGTTTTCACTTAAACCTGTAAAAGTGAATGTTCTAATCGTTAAATTATCTGCCACCACGTCCCCAAATAATAAAACTTTATAAACCACACTAGCTGCAGATTCTAAAATTGAAGGAGGTGTCCAATCAATTGTAGCGCCTTCTACTGTAATAGTAGACACCTCAATTTCAATAGTGTTTTCGGTATCATCATCATTGTTTGGACTACAAGCAAAAACAATTGAACATAATACAAAAAAAATCTTTCTCATATTTAAACTTTTGATTTATTAAAACTAAACAATTGTGTCATCATCCACAGATTTTTGATACCCTTCGTTTCTTACAATTTTACTGTTAAGTTCTTTAATTTTAGGGTTATCTAAATAGTAATCTGCATAAGTTTTCCAATCTTTATCAAAACCTAAGTCTTTAATAAGGTGTCTAATAACCTCTAAATCCTGAGACTCATCTACTGTTAAACGCACATGATTATAATTATTGTCTAAGCCATGATTATTAGACTTAAATAGTGTTCCTCCTTTATAAGAGGAGTTATTTCTAATATAAGGCGTCACGTGTTCTCTATCAGATTTTAAGGTCGTTTCTTTCCACGCTTTTTCTAATGCAGAAAACTTAAATACTTCAATGTCTTGACCATCTGGATAACGTTCTTCAATAATATTGGCATAATAATCTAAATCTTCTTCTTTTGCTTCGGAAATCACCTCGTCTAAAAGCTTTGGGTCTATCAAAGGGCAATCTGAAGTAAGCCTTACAATAAAATCTGGTTGGATCTCTTTTACGGTTTGATAAAACCTATCTAATACATCATTTTCGCTTCCTCTATAATACTTTACATCCAAACTTTCTGCAAGATTAACAATGACATCATCTGCTGGTTCAACAGTTGTTGCAATGAAAATATCATCAACTTGTTCTGCTTGTTTTATTCTATCAATATGAATCTGCAATAGTGTTTTATCTTCAATCTTTAATAAAACCTTATTTGGTAAACGAGTAGATCCTGATCTTGCCTGTGTTACTGCTATTACTTTCATTTATTTCAAAAATTTTCCTAATCTAAATATTTTAGATTGTTTTGTAAACTCTCCATTTATTTCAATCTTCTTCACAATTATATAACCACCTTTAACGCTAACTTTGTATTCATTATTTTCGTTTTTTCCGAAGATTAATCCATAAGAAAACGGATGAAAATCAAAGTCATTATAGAATTCAGCATCTAAAATATTGATCTTTTGATCTTCTAAAAAGCAAAAGGCGCCTTCAAAAGGGTAGCCAAAAGCAAGTATAAATAGAATTAGATCATCTCCTGAATAGTCATTAAAGTTAATTTTTCCATCTTCAGGTGTGTACAACCTAGGAAACGTTGTTGAGGCACTTGAGTCTTGTTTTTCAGGAATAAAACTTGGATTTTCTAGATTAGTTAACCCTTTTAAAATAATCTCGTGAAAGATGTCCATCCTTGCTTTAAACACATCAATAGGATATGATTTTTTAGGTATTGTATAATATGATTTGGCAATGATATCTCCTGTATCAATACCAGAATCTATAAAATGCATACAGCCATACTTTTCTTTACCCAATTCATTGTTTAATATCATCCAAGAATCACTTGCTGCACCTCTATATGTTGGTAACGGTGTTGTGTGAATATTTAGTATTTTTTGAGGGAATTCATTTAGAAAAGGAGCCTTTAAGATGCTTCTGCATCCTATGCTAATGATGTAAGCGGGATTATAATCTTTAATTTCTGAAACAGTTTGAGGGTTATTAATGTTTTCAGATTCGTGTACTTCTATATCATAATCCTTTTTTAAATTGAAAACATTATAGGCATAATCACCATAAATATCTTTTCGACTTTCAATTAATTCTAGATCCCTTTTGTGATCGCTAAATGGATGTGTAAAAAGCGCAACAACTCTATGTGTTTTACTGTTTTTTAATAAAGAATCTACAACAAATTTAACACCAACTCCATGGCCTAACAGCACTATATTTTTCATTACAAATCTATTTTGATTTTAAATTAAAGCGATTTTTTAAAACAGTAAGAGCTAATGAATAATTAATTTCCTAGTATTTTTTTGGTTTAAGGTTTAATTCCAATTAGAAGGGTTTAACAAGTCACTTTCTAAGACATTGAGTTTATCAATGATAGAATGAGGAATTGTTACCTCGGCTCCACATAAGTTAATGTTATCAATTAATTGTTGACTCGTTTCCACGCCTACTAAAACATGATCGATATACTCTTTTTGAATTACGTATTGAAGCGCAAGAGACTCTGTAGTCAAATTGTAATCTGATTTTATTTCTTCTATGTCTTGAAGATACGGTTTTAACGGTAATAAACTATCTATCAATATGTTTGGGTTCATAAAAAATAAGCCTTGTAAAAAAGTTGATCTTGTATGTATAGCGATATTTCTCTCTTTTGCTTTTAAAACAGAGGCTTTTCTTTTTAAGTCATTATCAAGTAAATTAAAAGGAATTTGAATAAAATCAAAATCACTAAAATTTTCAGCAATATCTATAATCTCTTCATTTGTATACAAAGAAATACCAATATGTAGTGTTAGCCCTTTAGATTTAAGGTTTAGTAGTTCATCGTAAAAATTTATATTTTGTTTTAAGCTGCTATAATTATGAAACATGTATCCATAAAGCTGCTCTGTATTTAAAACTTTACAACCTTCTTTGACATGATTGAAGAAGTCTTTTGTGGATAAATCTGCATTTACTGCCAATTTGTTAATAATATTGAACTTTTTATTAGGATGTTGTTTCTGAAATTGACCTATAACTTCTGTCGAGTTCCCATAAGCCTCAGCAGTATCTAATATTCTAATACCATTATCATAAGCTGTATGTAAAATGTCAAATGCCTTTTCTAAAGAGGGTTTTCCAAATTGATTATTAATACCATAATCTAGACCTAATTGAACTGTTCCTAATATTAGTTTATTTACCATTAACAAGCTTTAAAACCTTCTCAATAACATATGTTTGCTCTTCATCACTTAATGTTGGATACATTGGTAAACTTATACATTTAGAATAATAGTCTTCTGAGTATTTCAAATTAGCGTCACCATATCCTATGCTTTTGTAATAAGGTAGCGTATGCACAGGTATATAATGTATCTGAGTAAAGATATTATGTGTTCTCAAATAATCATATAATTCTTTTCTGTTCTCTACCTCGATAATAAACAAGTGGTGCGCATTGTATGAGTTCTCAGGCAGGTCTTGAAATTTAATTTTTCCTACAAATGCTTTTTTATAGGCAGTTGCTATTTGATTTCGTCTAATAACACCTTGAGCATTTTTTGCTAACTGGGTTATCCCTAGTGCAGATTGTATGTCTGTTAAGCGATAATTGAAGCCTAGTTCTTGCATTTCATAAAACCAGCCTCCATGATCTTCACTCATGTTTTCTTTGGTAATTCCATGCGTTCTTAAAGACGCTAGTTTTTTGTATAACTTTTCGGAATTTGTAGTTATCATGCCACCCTCCCCACAAGCAATATGTTTTACTGGGTGAAATGAAAAGATACCAACATCGGCATAATTACAGTTACCACACATTTGTTTTTGACCTTTTGAGTCTGTAAAATGACCTCCAGGTGCATGGCAAGCATCCTCGATTATCCATAAACCGTGTTGATTAGCTAAGTTTCTAAACGCTTCTAAATCTACTGGAAGTCCTGCGAAATCTACTGGAATAATTCCTTTAAAAAACCCTTTAGGCTTACTTTCAATTAGCTTTCTCGTACTTTCTAAGGATAATATATAAGAATCTACCTCTATATCTGCAAACCATACTTCTCCACCAGCAAATCTAACACAATTGGCAGAAGCAGCGAATGTAATTGGAGTTGTTATAACACGTTCTCCTTCTTTTAAGTCTAAGGCTAAAACAGCCAAATGTAAACCTGAAGTCGCATTATTTACAGCAACTGCATATTTTGCGCCTACATACTGAGCAAATTTATCTTCAAACTCCTTTACCTTGGGTCCTTGGGTTAAAAAATCTGCAGTCAATGTCTTTACGACAGCATCAATATCGTCTTGATCAATATGTTGTCTTCCGTATGGTATTGATTTCATTATACTGAAAAATTAGGGTCTACATGTGTTTTTATAAGTTCTCTTAAGCCCTCTACTGTTTCCCAATCATCATTTTCTCCTGAGTTATAACTAAATCCAAGAGCAACTTTTTTTGCACTAAAAGCATTAATGAACTTTTCTAAACTCCAGCTGTGGGTTGCAGGAAGTATGGTGTAATACTTTCCTAAATCATAGGTATAAAAAGAGTCTGAAGTTGTAATCATTTCTTCATGTACTTTTTCTCCTGGACGAATTCCAACAACGGGTTTTTCACAATTTGGACCAATAGCTTCGGCAACATCCATAATTTTATATGAAGGAATTTTAGGTACAAATAATTCTCCACCCCAAGCATGCTCTAAGGCGTGCATAACCATATCAACACCCCCTTGAAGAGAGATATTAAAACGTGTCATATTAGGATCTGTGATAGGTAAAGCTCCTTCTTTTTTCTTGTTAATGAAAAAAGGAATTACAGATCCATTTGATCCCATCACATTTCCGTAACGAACTACTGAAAACCGAATTGGATTATCACCTTTAATATTATTTGCTGCAATAAATAACTTATCTGATGTCAATTTAGTTGCTCCATACAAATTAATTGGAGCGCAAGCTTTATCTGTTGAAAGAGCCACAACACGCTCTACTTTCGTTTTAAAACAGGCATATACTACATTTTCTGCTCCACCAATGTTTGTTTTTATACACTCATCTGGATTGTATTCTGCAATATGGACGTGTTTCATTGCAGCTGCATGGATGACATAATCTACTCCTTGAAAGGCCCTTTCAAGGCGCTCTTTATCTCTAACATCTCCAATAAAGTAGCGTATTTGTGGATACCTATCTGAAGGATATTCCTGAGCCATCTGAAACTGTTTTTGCTCATCTCTTGAGTATATAACAAGACGTCTTATATCTGGATATTTGGTCAAGATGTGCTCTGTAAGAGCCTTACCTAACGACCCTGTTCCTCCTGTTATTAATAGTGATTTTCCTTTTAAATCCAACATCTATTTACTTTTGATTTATTTGATAACAAAAATACAATAAAAATAAACCTAAACAATCTATATATTAAGTCTCTTATTTACTGAACCTTTAGTATTTACTTCCATTTTTGGTGCTAATAAGTATTTCAATTAATGTAATCAATAGACTTAAACAAAACAAAATATGAGTTGAGGTTACATGAATTTAAAGGACTTATAATTGCAAGCGTAAAACGAGAATCAAAAAAATGAAATTATTCATTCTCTAACTTCTTTCTAATTAAACAATCATTCCCGCTGCAACAGTCTCATTTGTGGTATCGTCAACGAGTATAATACTTCCTGTGGTTCTGTTTTCTCTGTAAGAGTCTACCATAAGAGGTTTAGTAGTTCTTATTTTAACTTTAGAAATATCATTCATGTTTAAATCTTTATCTTCTGTGTTACGTCCTAAAGATTCAATATCTATTTTGTAAATAACTTCCTTAATCATTGCTTTTTGTTCATTACTAGTATGACGAATACTATACTTAGCTCTTAGTTTAGCAGGATTATCATCCAACCAACATAACATAACTTCTATGTCTTGATTAGCTTCGGGTTTATTGTTTGAACGCACAATCATATCTCCTCTACTAATATCAATATCATCTTCTAATGTCATCGAAATAGACATTGGTGCATAAGCTTCATCCAATGATGCTTCATAGACGTCGATAGACTTTATAATTGATGTAAACCCAGAAGGCATGACAGTAATTTCGTCACCTACTCTAAATATACCACTAGCAACTCTGCCTGCATAACCCCTATAATCCCTATGGGTATCATTTTGAGGGCGTAGAACCGTTTGCACAGGGAATCTTGCGTCTACTTTATTAATATCGCTACTTATGTGCATGGTTTCTAATGTATGTAACAAAGGGGCTCCTTGGTACCAATCCATATTCTTAGATCGATTAACAACATTATCTCCATCTAATGCACTAATTGGAATAAACCGAATATCATGAACCAACAGCTTAGAAGAAAACTCTTCAAATTGATTAATAACTTTATTGTAAGCCTCTTCAGAATAATCCACTAAATCCATTTTATTAACGCAAACAATCACATGAGGTATTTGCAATAATGAAGCAATAAATGAATGCCTCTTTGTTTGCTCAATGACACCATGTCTAGCGTCTACCAATATTATTGCCGCATTTGCTGTTGATGCTCCAGTTACCATATTCCGTGTATATTGAATATGTCCTGGCGTATCAGCAATTATAAACTTGCGTTTTGGTGTGGTGAAATACCTATAAGCAACATCAATAGTAATACCTTGTTCGCGTTCATCCTTGAGACCATCAGTAAATAAAGCCAAATCGACACCATCATGACCTTTCTTTTTACTTGTATTTTCAATGGCTTGAAGTTGATCTTCAAAAATAGATTTAGAATCGTAAAGCAAACGACCAATAAGTGTGCTTTTACCGTCATCTACACTTCCTGCTGTTGTAAATCTTAATAATTGATTATTATCTAACATTTTTTTACTTTATTTTAAAAATAACCTTGGCGTTTTCTATCTTCCATTGCAGACTCAGATCGTTTATCATCACTTCTGTTTCCTCGTTCTGTTTGACGCATCCCAGATACTTCAGCTGCTATTTTCTCAAGAGTATCTGCATCAGACATAATGCCACCAGTAATTGTAATATCACCAAGAGTTCTAAATCTAATTTTTTTTATGACGACTTCTTCGTGATCCTCGAGCACTAAGAATTTAGAATTTGGAATCCAACTCTCTTGTCTCCAAACAACTTCTCTTTCGTGCGCATAATACAGCGAAGGAATAGCAATATTCTCTCTTTTAATATAGTTCCAAACGTCCATTTCTGTCCAATTACTAATTGGAAAAGCTCTAAAATGTTCTCCTTCAAAATGTCTTCCATTAAAGATATTCCAAAGCTCTGGCCTTTGATTTTTAGGATCCCATTGGCCAAAATCATCTCTATGCGAAAAAAAACGTTCTTTTGCTCTCGCTTTTTCTTCATCTCTTCGTCCGCCTCCAATTGCACAATCTATTTTATTAGACTCTATAGCATCTAATAACGTTGTTATTTGAAGTATATTTCGGGTTGCGCTTTTTCCTTTTTCTTCGGAAACTCGCCCGTCATCAATAGCCTCTTGAACAGAGCCTACTATAAGCTGTAAACCTAAATCCTTAATAACATCATCCCTAAATTGTATAGTTTCAGGAAAATTGTGACCTGTATCGACATGCATTAATGCAAACGGAATCTTAGCTGGATAAAATGCTTTTTTAGCTAAATGAGTCACTAGAATAGAGTCCTTTCCTCCCGAAAACAAAATCACAGGATTATCAAATTGAGCCCAAACTTCACGTAATATGAAAATAGCCTCACTCTCTAATTCGTCTAAATAATTTAAATAATACTTACTCATCTTTGAGTTTTAATTTTGGTGTTATAAAATCTAAAATTCTTTGTATCGATACTTCAATAGATTCACCTTCGGTTTTTATTTCAATGTCTGGTGCTTTTGGTGTTTCATAAGGTGCAGAAATTCCTGTCATATTTTTGATTTCTCCAGCTCTAGCCTTCTTATACAATCCTTTCACATCTCTTCTTTCACATTCTTCTATGCTAGTATTGATGTAAACCTCGACAAAGTTAACATCTTTAACGATAGTTCTAATATTCTCTCTGTCTTTCTTATAGGGAGAAACAAACGCTGCTAATACCACTAAGCCTGAATCAACCATTAGATTTGACACCTCAGCAATACGTCTAATATTCTCTGTTCTGTCTTCTGGAGAAAAGGAAAGGTCATTATTGATGCCTTTTCTAATATTGTCACCGTCAAGAGAGTAGGTTTTTATCCCTAAATCAAATAATGCTTTCTCAACTAAACTTGCAATTGTTGACTTACCAGAACCAGATAAACCAGTGAACCACAATAAAAATGAATTGTGATTGTTAGAACTATTCCTTTCTTTTTTTGAAACTTGATAAGTATGTGATATTATATTTTCTTTCATAATCAATAAATTATAGTTCTTTTTTATTTCTATTAGAAAGACCATAGTTTGACTTATACCAAAAACGTTCGTGAAAGTAATACAGCAACATTTTTGTAACCACCTCTGCAAATCCTATTTTTAATCCAGTTAGAGGGTCACCTGAAATAATCCAAGCCAAAATCATCGTGTCAATGGTGCCAATGAGCCTCCAAGTAAATGTTTTAGCTATGTGTCTTTTTCTACTTTCTAAAACCTCACCGTCTTTTGATAGGTTTATTTTAAACCAAGCCCTTTCATGAAAATAATAAAGTAACATTTTTGTGACTACTTCTGCAAGACCGATTTTTAAACCAATGATTGGACTCCCTGAGATAATCCATGAAAGTATCACAGTATCTAGGGTGCCTACTATTCTCCAAGTAATAGTTTTAGCTATATGCCTCTTGTGAGACTGGTCTTTCATCTTTTGGAAACAATAAACCAAGGGTTTAAAAGATTCTCTTTATTGTACAAAAGTGATTTATTAGTCTCTTTTGAAATCACATTTATACCCACTGCGTTACAAATAGCCTGTCCTGCAGCTGTATCCCATTCCATTGTTGGAGCAAATCTTGGGTAAATATCTGCCTTACCTTCTGCAACTAAACAAAATTTCAAAGAACTCCCTTTAGACACTATATCTATATCTTTGCCCTCAGTTTTTAGTTGTGAGATATAGTCTAGTGTTTCTTTACTCATATGGGAGCGACTGCCAACGACCTCAATAAGATTGCCCTCACTGTTTTTGGGCCGAAGCATTTTTGATTTTTCTAAAATTGTAGAAATTGACGTATTATGATTTGATAATTCGGCCTTGTACGCACTATTTTTAATGTTATCAGCATAATAAAGCGTTTTGGAGGCAGGTACATAAATAACTCCCAGCTGAGGAACTCCATTATGTATTAATGCAATATTAACTGTGAATTCTCCATTTCGCTTTATAAATTCTTTCGTTCCATCAACAGGGTCTACAATCCAACAAGAATCCCAATTTTTTCTAACCTCAAAATCTATTTGTTTGTTCTCTTCGCTAATAATTGGTATTGGGGTCTCAATAAGGTAAGAGTTAATAATATCATTAGCTTTTTTATCTGCTTCTGTTAATGGGGATTTATCCTCTTTAATTTCAACATTAAAAGTTGTGTCATAAACCTCCATTATCACTTCACCCGCCTTTAGAGATGCTTCAATTGCGATTCTTAGATTTTTATTTATTTCTATACCACTCATATATATTTTGTGTTTTACAAAACCAATTTATAGGCTCAAATTGCTATGCTTTGGGAATTTTCTATTAGTTCCATTATCTTTCAGCTAGGTTTCTCTGTTCTTTAATGTGATTTATTTGATAAACCTTTTATAACCTCATCAACACTATCTTCCCAATTTTTAAGTGGCTTTTGCAAAAGCTCCTCAGCTTTATTATTATTCAACACACTATACAACGGTCGTTGTGCTTTGGAGGGGTAGTTTTTTAAAGGAGTCACATTTGAATTTTTATTTAAATACTTTGATATCTGCATTCCCAAGCCATACCATGTAGTTTCTCCTTGTGCTGAAAAATGATAAGTACCAAAAATTTTAATCGCGTCGGATATTAAAAAAAGCATGAAATAAGATAGATCATTACAACTTGTAGGCGTTCCTTTTTGGGATGTAATTATCGTTAATTTTTCGTTGTTTTTTAGTTTGTTAAAAACTGTTTTTACGAAGTTTTTATTAAACCTTGAATATAACCACGAGGTTCTTATAATAAAATAATGGTCAAGGTATTCTCTAATATATTCTTCTCCTAACAGCTTTGACTCACCATAAAAGTTAATTGGATTTGTGGCATCACTTTCTATATAAGGTAATTTTTTTTTACCATCGAAAACGTAGTCTGTAGAAACATGGATAAGAATAATATCCTGTTTTTTGCAATTGATAGCTAAATTTTTTACCGCATTAGCGTTAACATTAATTGCTTTTTCAGTTTCAGTTTCAGCTAAATCAACATTGGTGAAAGCGGCGCAATTAATACAGTAATCAAAGTTACTTGCTTGAAAAAAAAGTTCCAAGCTTTCACTACTTGTGATATCTAATTCAGATTTTTCTACAAAAACAAAATCAATAGAATGTTTAAAATCACTAGAGAGCTCCCTAATTGTTTTACCTAATTGTCCGTTTGCTCCTGTGACTAAAACTCTACTTTTCATTTAAATATTCTGAAAGTGTTGGTAATATTTTGTCTTTGTCTGAAAGAATGATTTCATCTTCAGAAATTCCCCAATCAATATTCAAGTCTTTATCATTAAAGAGGATACCTCCTTCTGAATCTTTTTGATAAAAATTATCGCATTTATAATTAATTATAGTTTCGTTCTTTAAAACCAAAAAACCGTGTGCAAAACCCTTAGGAACAAATAGCTGTTTCTTATTGTCTTCATTTAATTCTACTGAAAAATGTTGACCAAATGTTAGAGATCCTCGTCTAATATCTACACAAAGATCTAATACTGCACCTTTGACAACTCTTACTAGTTTTGACTGCTCGTAATCTCCAGTTTGAAAATGTAATCCTCTCAATACTCCTTTAGACGATTTGGACTCATTATCTTGAACAAAATTGATAGTAAGCCCTGTCATTTTTTGAAACTTATCTGCATTAAAGCTTTCAAAAAAATAACCTCTGTGATCCTCAAATATCGTAGGCTTTAATACATAACAATCTTTGAGACATGTTTCTTCTATTGTCATAAAAACTATAAGTTTTGTAAATACTCCCCATAGCCACTTTTAAGCAATGGCTCTGCTAATTTAATGAGTTGAGCCTTATCTATGAAGCCCATTTTATGGGCTGTTTCTTCGATACAACCAATTTTTAGTCCCTGGCGTTCTTCTATTACCTGAACAAACTGAGACGCTTGCATTAAAGAATTAAATGTTCCTGTGTCTAACCAAGCGGTCCCTTTATCTAATATTTGAACATTTAAATTCCCTTGCTTTAAATAGGTTTTATTTATATCTGTTATTTCTAACTCTCCTCGAGCACTAGGTTTAATGTTTTTTGCTATTTCAACTACTGAGTTATCGTAAAAATAAATACCAGGAACAGCATAATTCGATTTAGGATGAATTGGTTTTTCCTCTATTGAAAGTGCTTTGTTGTCTTCATCAAAATCAACAACACCATAACGTTGTGGATCTTGAACATGGTATGCAAAGATAATTCCGCCTTCAATATCATTAAGTTCTCTTAGCTTTTCCTCTAAACCTGAACCATAAAATATATTATCCCCCAAAATAAGGGCTACTTTATCTTGACCAATGAAAGACTCTCCAATAATAAATGCCTCAGCAAGACCGTTAGGGTTTTCTTGAACTTCGTATTTAAAAACACATCCATAATCTTCGCCATTTCCAAGTAATTCTTTAAACCTAGGTGTATCCTTTGATGTCGAAATAATTAAAATTTCCCTAATACCAGCCGACATTAACGTTGTTAACGGATAGTAAATCATTGGTTTATCGTAAACCGGCATTAATTGCTTACTCACAACTCTTGTTAGTGGGTGTAATCTAGTACCAGAGCCTCCTGCTAAGATAATTCCCTTCATATGCTTTTATATTTATCTAAATACCAATCAATTGTTTTTTTGATACCAGTTTCAAAGTTTTCATCTGCTTTCCAACCCAATTCATCTTCTATTTTAGAGGCATCAATTGCATATCTAAAATCATGACCAGGTCTATCATTAACAAAGGTAATTTGTGTTTTGAAAGATTCTTCTTTAAGCTTTCTTTCATCTAGTATATCACATATTTTGTTGGCGATATACAAATTATCTCTTTCGTTATGACCTCCAATATTATACGTTTCTCCCGTTCTCCCTTTTTGGAAAACTAAATCTATTCCTTTACAATGATCAAGAACATAGAGCCAATCTCTTATGTTTTTTCCATCTCCATAAATTGGAATTTGTTCACCATTTATCGCTTTCCTAATTATGGTAGGAATTAACTTTTCATCGTGCTGTTTTGGCCCATAATTATTTGAACAGTTAGTAGTTACGACATTCATTCCGTAGGTATGAAAGTAACTTCTAACAATAAAATCTGATGATGCTTTTGAAGCACTGTATGGACTGTTAGGCGCATATGGTGTTTGCTCTGTAAATAGCCCTGTTTCTCCTAATGTACCATAAACCTCGTCTGTGGATATGTGATGAAACCTTCTGTGTTCAGACCCTTTTTTAAAAGTGTGTGGTCCATCCATCCAATGATTTTTTGCAACATCTAAAAGATTAAAAGTTCCAAAAACATTTGTCTGAATAAACTCATCAGGTTTCTCGATAGAATTATCAACATGGGATTCCGCAGCAAAATGTATTACCGCATCAAAATCATACTCTTTAAATAGACTGATAATTAAACTTCTATCACATATATCTCCTTTTATAAACTTGTAATTATGAGACGTGACTTTCTTTAGATTAGACAACTCACCTGCATAAGTGAGCTTATCTAAATTTACAACCTTAGTATTAGGGTTTTGTTCTAAAATATAAGTTATAAAATTTGATCCAATAAAACCTGCTCCGCCTGTTATTAATATTGTTGTATTAATCATACCTTTTCACAAATGCTACACTTTTTTTCATCATAAATATTAGACATATTATGGCAAAAGCCAATAATGGTAAAATAATTGAATACTTCTGAAAAATAGTTTTTGATATACTACCTATATCTTGAAATCCAGAAACAATATCAAAAAAGTCATTTTCCTCAATTTTCTTTTCTTCTAATGCACTTAATTCTTTTCTAAGTTCCAGTTCCTTGTTAAGCAATTCATACTCTTTTGTTCTTGAGTTTTCAGGCTCAATTGAAAATCCTTCAGAAAGGCTTATAGTGCTACTACTAGTCTTAGAGTCCTGTTCTAATACTTTAATGTAGACTTTTTGTAATGAATCAACAGATCTAATAGAAGCCAAGATATTTTGCTTCTTTATATAGAGTAAAGAGTCCCTTTTTTGCTTCTTCTTTTCTGAATAAGTATTCTCAAAAGAAGAGTTTAATCCATTTTCTAGATTTTTAAAAACATCTTTCTTGTTAGCATAAACAGTTATTTCAAAGAAATCTGATGAAAAGATGTCTCTATTTTCGATAAAATCATCATAACTTATGCTTTGTGCCCTTATGCTATCTAATGATTTTAAGTATGTATCGTAATCCTTTATTTTATCGTTTTCACTTTCTGGTCCTATCTCGATCTCAAATCGGTCTATAATTTTAGACTCTTCGTCTGTGATATCAAATACTTCTATTAACGTTTCGTAATCTTTATTTGATATTAAAGCATTAAAGTAATTGATATTATTTACCAGTTGATACTTTGAATCAAAATAAGGCTTTACATACATTACTGATTTATATGTTTGCGTCTTATACTTTTCCATGGTATACCCAATAACCCCAGACAATATCATTATTACTAATATAATCTTAAAATTAGCTATTAAAGGTTTCAACGTATAAATAAATACCGAAAATAAAACTTTAAAAAAATTAGATATAAAATTAAATATTTTGTCAAAAAACTTTCCAATAGCATTAAATAAAACACCTAGATCTACTTCTTCATTTTTGTTGGTGTTAGGTAAATTTTCACTCATATCTTTATATTATTTATTAAATATCTGTTGTAATATTATTCTTGTTATCAAATAGGTAGGTTTAACTCCAGAAGTCCCTAAACCACCAGATGCTAAAGTACTTCCCGTTTCTAATGGGTTATCACTGGCATAATAAGCGTAGCGCACCTTTACATTAGGGTTTATACTCCCCCTAACCTTTGATGCTGCTTGTATTGCTTTTTGATAATGAGCTCCTTCCATTTCTAGTCCAATCACATTCCAAGTAGAGTTATAAAAGAACTTTAGTATTTCTTTATTTTGAAGTGATGTTCCTAAAACACTAATCATAGATCCTTCAAAAACCTTAACCCCTTGTCCTTCTAAATCTGCCCTGCTAAGCTCGTTCTTAAAAGGATAGTTGTCTGCAGTACCTTCAAAAATATGAGCAGAAGGAATCATAATATCTCCTTTACCCCCTTCTAAAATTCCCGCTTTACCCATAATAGAAACAGATTCTATATTTAAAAGCACCTTTTCATCACCATCATTATAAGGCTTTAAAAGCTCATCCATCGTTTCGTAGGCTTGTTCTCCAAAAGCATAATCCATAACAAAAATTACAGGCTTTTCGTCATCTTCAAACGTGCTTCCAATCTTGATATCTGTTTTAGAAAAATCAATTTGAGCGGTATCAAAAATCTGCACATCTATGTTAGTACCAGAAGTATCCTCAATATATGTCATACCACATTGCAACGCTTCTCTAGTAATTTTATTACGTAGATTTTCATTTTCCTTTTTACCTATGGTTTCATAAATGTCAAAAATATCTTTTTTTACAGCCATGGTTTTTAAAGCAATAGGTGCAAAAATAGAATTCATAACACTATGCATATTGGCACTAATCACATGTATTGGTCGCCCTAAAAGCTTCTTCTTTTTAAGAACCTCCTTTATATTGTCTGCCCAAATTTCACCGTATAAATGATGCCCTAAACGCTCTCTTAAAACCGGACTAAAAGTTACTGTTCGTTTATTATTATTTACCACCTCTTCAATAGCAAGCTTCCCTAACCAATACACAATATGAAGCAATCGCTCTGGTTGCGCTTTATTAGTAAATTTTAAATGAGCATTGGTGAGCTCTTCAAATGTTCTACCTAAAATATTAGCAGTGTGAGTAATCGCTATTTCACGCTCTTGTTGTGTTAATTTATTTTTTGAAAGTACCGCCTTTTCTAGTTTAATCCAATCTCTAGTGGTTGACCCTTTCTCATCTATTAAAACCCGCTTACTTATCTTGTGAGACTCAATAAATAAAAATGTAAGGTGCGTTAAAATATCATAAATTTCTGAGCGCCCGCGAGTGATTTCAATATTCATCTGCTCTTCATCTATACGATAACAGTTACGACGTCTTTTTGGTGGAATTATGGGCTTAAAATGGGAATTACCATAACCTTCATCACTGGTAAGGTTAATAAATGTACATTCCTCAATACCTTCTGGTAATCGATCAATAACATATAATAAACCCTCTAGCTCTGCTTTTTCTTCGGAAATAGAACCATAAATTTCTGGTCGTAATAACAATAAAGACTCTCTAAGAGTCTCACCAGAAACACCCATTGGTTTATAAAAACCACGATTAAACAAATGTCGCATCGTAACATACATTCTCTCAATGGCATTTGAACTTTCTTGAGCTCTCGTTCTTTCGTGAATTTTTCTTTTGTTCATTCGTTGTCGTTTGCGGACAAATATAGTATTATTTCAACAATTTTTGAGCAGATAAAGAATCTGCTATTTTTCGATCATTTGATAATCTTGGTATCTTATTTTGTCCACCTAATTTACCTATGGATTTCATGTAGTCTTGAAACCCCTTGTTCTTTACAGTTGAAATTTTTAATGGTTGTAGTACATTTCCGAAGATCAAATCATAGTAGTAACTATTCTGTTTTTGCATAGAAGCATCAATTTTTTTTGCCAACTCCAAAATATCTTTAGGGGGATTTTCAAACTCAATAAACCACTCATGAAATGGTAATCCAGAATATGGATTAATCTGCGGAGCAACTGTAAACTCTGAAACACGAACCTCCAAACCTTGGGTTGCATCTTGTAAGGCTTGCTCAACTTCTTTACCAATCACATGTTCGCCAAATGCAGAAATAAAATGTTTGATTCTTCCTGAAACTATTATTCTGTAAGGCTTTGTACACGTAAACTCAATAGTATCGCCAATATTATAAGCCCAAAGTCCCGCATTGGTAGAAATAATCATGACGTAATTGACACCAATTTTTACTTCGGAAATCGTGAGACGTTTTGGATTGTCGTCAAAAAAATGATTGGCTTCAACAAACTCATAAAACATTCCTGAGTTTAATTGTAAAAGCATCCCTTTTTCGTTCTGTTGATCTTGAAACGCAAAAAACCCTTCACTTGCAGGATACAACTCAATACTATCTACTTGTCGCCCAATAAGATTTTCAAATTTTGCTCGATAGGGTTCGTAATTAACACCTCCAAAAATGAAAAGATTAAAGTTTTTAAACACTTCACCAACTTTTTTCCCTGTCTTGATATTGATTTTCTCAAAATACATCTGAACCCACGATGGGATTCCAGAAATAACCGACATATCCTCTGGAAGCGTTTCCTCTACAATAGCCTCTACTTTAGTTTCCCAATCATCAATACAATTAGTTTCCCATGACGGCATTCTGTTTTTTTGAAGGTATTTAGGAACATAATGCGCTACAATTCCCGAGAGTCTACCCAATTGTACTCCGTTTTTTTCTTCGAGAGTTGGACTCCCTTGTAAGAAAATCATTTTGCCATCTACAAATTGGCTGTTTCCTGTTTCGGCAATATACATTAAGATCGCATTCCTGGCAGCTTCAACGTGTGTTGGCATACTCTCCTTTGTTAACGGGATGTATTTTGCTCCAGAAGTTGTACCAGATGTTTTTGCGAAATACAATGGCTTTCCTTTCCATAAAACATCTTCTTCTCCTGTAACAACCCTATCAACGTACGGTTTTAACTCTTCATAATCTCGTATTGGAACACGCTCAATAAAATCGTGATATGTTTTTATAGATTTAAAATCGTGGTCTCTACCAAACTGCGTATTCGACGCTTCATCAATTAAGGTTTTAAAAACCTTATACTGAGTTTCAATAGGCTTGCTAGACCATCTTAATATAGATTTTCTTACATATTTTGCAAAGAGTTTTGCTAGTAAAGGCTTAAAAAATCCCATTAGTTAAAGTCTATAAAATTTGTTGGATTTACGGGGTAACCTCTGCTCCAAAGTTCAAAATGTAAATGAGGTCCTGTTGTCAATTCTCCTGCGTTTCCTGCCATGGCTATTACTTCTCCCGATTTCACTAAATCTCCTTGCTCTTTGGTTATTGAAGCATTATGTTTATATACAGAAATGAGTTCATAACTATGCTCAATAATCACAACATAACCTGTATCTGCTGTCCACTCTGCAAAAATAACAGTACCATCTGCGGTTGCTTTTACAGGTGTGTCTTTGGCAACAACGATGTCTACTGCAAAATGCTTTTCCTTAATATTATAACCTTCAGAAATAATTCCATTTACTGGAGGGAACAAGACAAAATTTGTAGCCGATATTGAAGATTCAAATACATTATACTTATCTTCTTTGTCAACTAACTCTCTTAGCAAAGAATCTTCTTTGGTTGGTTTCAAATCCAAACCTCTAGGGTCTATGTTTGCCGCATCTATAATAGAGTCTCTATTAAATTCAACAGACGCCACATCCCCTGTCAACACTTTCCTAATTGAAGTGTAATATTGCTTATTGAGGTTTATAACCTGCAATAAAGAATCTGTTTTATAATTTAAAACTGTAGCTTGTTTTTTTAAAGCGGTAGAAGAATAACCAGGTATATATTCTTTTAACGACGTGAAAGCAATTAGAAAAATAGTACCTGCAATAAGTAATATAGTTCCCAAAGATAAAATAACAAAAACGTTTAGACGTGTCAATTTTATGGCAAAACGCTCCTCAAAAGTGTCTTCATTAAGAACTACCAAACGGTACTTATGAAGTAACTTTTTTTTAAATTTTTTTTCTTTCTCTTTTTTTGCCATTGTTACACAAAATTAATTAAAATAAGTCCAATTGTAACCAGCCTTGGTTAAAGTTTACTTATTAACGTTTAATTTGAAGTATAATTATTAAATTTGCAGTTCAAAATACTTTATTATGATAACATCTAGCATATTTTTAGCTCCAGGAGCATGGCAAATAATTTTAATCGTTGTTGTGGTTTTATTAATGTTTGGAGGAAAGAAAATTCCAGAACTCATGAGAGGTCTAGGAAGTGGTATTAAAGAATTTAAAGATGCCAGCAAAGACGAAGACTCAACATCTGCATCTACAACTGAAAAAGAATAAATAATTATTCTTAAAACGTATAAAAAAACAAAGCCAACGATCATCGTTGGCTTTATTTTTTAGTTTAGTCTACGTTTACTTAATAGCTATTGATTTTATAATAGATTCCAGTTCAAAAACATAATCTCGTTTTGAAATTGACGGTGCAAACACATAACCTTCTACTATGATGTACCGATTATTAACTTTGTCTTCAATAGCATAGTTTATAAAAGGTCCAGACATGAAAGCGTTTTTTAAGTCCCATAACCCTCTAGTTTCAAAGGTTGGTTTATTATCAATAATAACATTACTAATAAAAGGTGTAAATGCTGGCTCTGTTGCCATATAGCTGTTCTCTAATGCACCTTCAATATGTATTTTACCAACACTATCTCTAACTCTAACGATATCTACTACTGCACTGTCTCCTTTTCTAATAGATGATAATGGTATTTCATATACTAATAAATCAACATTTCCTGTTTCAATGTCTCTTCTAATCCAAAAGAAATCGTCTTCTGTTTTTGCAATTCTATACGCTGTAGGGAATTGTAAAGACACCCCTAATTTTTCTCTAATTTGAGAATCGTTAAATAAGGATTTACTCGTTCTACGTTGACGTTCTTTTAATTCCGTTTTTTTAAATGCATTTATTATTTTCACAGAGTTCGTTTTAATCTGTTCAATAATTTCAGCATTTGTTTGTCCAGAAATAACCACTAAAGTTTGTGGTCTTGCATAAGCATCTCTAGCAATTTGGGTTGCTGCTTCTTTGCCTTTTTCGATCTTTAAAACTGTTCTGTTATTTTTTGCAAAACCAGAGAATACTTCGGTAGGCATTTGGCTCATTGAGAACTGAGGCTCATCTTTAGATAATCCTTCAACAGACGCTGCAAGAATATCTCTTATGGCTTCACCAACACTGTTTTCCCATAGTAGATTGTCTGAAACCACAACCACACTATTTATATTGCCTGAAGATTGTGGCACTATACGCTGTGCGTTTTTATCATCACATCCAAAAAGCAACGTAGCAATTAATAAAATACCTAATATGTTCTTAATCATTTTTCTTGTTTATTGAGTTCTAATTATTTCGAAACGACTAAGGTCGTTCCTATTTTCAATTTGTTACCACTAATATCGTTCCATTCTTTAATATTTTGAACAGAAACTCCTGGAAATTTTTGAGAGATACTCCAAAGCGAATCTCCTTCTCTAACCTTATATGTAGATTTACCTTCGGTATTTATAACTTTTTTAGGTGTGCTTGCCGCTGCTTTCCCAGAAGACGTATTGGGTTTTCTTGGGTAAATAGTTAATCGTTGTCCGATTTTTAGATTGTTACCTCGCAAACCATTCCATTGTTTAATTTGGCTTACTCGTACACCAAATTTTCTAGCAATCTTACCCAGGTAATCTCCGGACCGCACACGATATCGTGTTTTGCTTTTTGCGTCAAATAACTGCGGAAGTGGTTTTTCTCGCTTGTTCAATTCTGCTGTAACATAAGTATAAATCTCGATTTCATTAGTCACAAATCTACCAATAGCTTCTCGCGGTAATCGCAGCGTATAATCTTCTCCTTTAATAAATGGAATGATATCTAACTTATACGACGGATTCAAGAACTGAAGTTCCTCAATAGGCACATCAACAAGCTCTGAAACTTGATCTAAAGAAATCATCTGTTTCACGTGAATCGTATCTGTCTCTACATAACGATAATTAGGTTTTTCAATTTTAAAACCATGCTCTTCAGCGAATTCAAAAATATACATTGTTGCTAAAAATGCTGGCAAATATCCTGCTGTTTCACGTGGAAGATGAGGTCTGATATTCCAGTAGTTCTCATAACCACCAGAACGACGAATCGCTTTTGAAACATTTCCTGGACCTGAGTTATAAGCTGCTAGCGCCAAATCCCAATCACCAAAAATTTTATATAAACGCGCTAAATATTGACTCGCTGCTACCGTAGATTTTACAGGATCGCTACGTTCGTCGACATAACTGCTCACGTTGAGTCCATACTCTTTCCCTGTGCCAAACATAAACTGCCATAGTCCTGTTGCCCCAACTCTAGATTTTGCTTTTGGTTTTAAAGCAGACTCTACAATTGCTAAATATTTAACCTCTAACGGAATATCATAATTATCCAATGACTCTTCAAACAACGGAAAATAATAATGACTCAAAGACATTAATCGTGACATAGAATTACGTCGATGTTTCAAGTATGATTTTATAACGCTCTCTAATGAAGGATTGTATTCAACATTAAAAGGTGTTCTTGCATTGAGCCGTTTTAATCTCGCTTTTAAGGTGTCTGTTGTTAATTCAGGATAATCAACAGGATCGTATTTAAGAGTCGTGACAGATTCATAAATACTATCAAAGAGTACATTACTATATAATTCTTCTAACCATTTTTCGTCAATTTCGGCAGCATGAGGATGGTCTAGAAGTTTTCGGTTTTGAATAGAATCTAGTTCTGGCTTGATATTAAGGCCCTTTTTAAAAAAGTTTTTGCCATCAATAATCGTATCAATCACGTAGGTTTCACCGGCAACAAAATCGGCTTCTGTGAGTCGTTTTATTTCTTTTTTCTTCGGAATGGAATCCTGTCCAAAAGAGATGAAAGCACATACTAAGCAGCCAATAGTTAGGGTAATAAGCTTGTGGTTCATTGGTTTTATCTTTATAAATCGCAGACTATATTTGGATACAGCCTAACGACAAGTCAGCTAAAATGAGATTTTTTTAGCTAAAATGAAAGTTTAATACCATTTCTTGTTTAAAATCACTGCAAAACATGAAAATAAAGTATCGCAGTAGTTCTCGTTTCTTTTCTATGGAAGTAAAAAGAGAAAAAGGGTGTAATTCCACAAATTAAAAGTATTTGTAAGAGACTTCCGAAGTAAAAAACAGATGCTAATTATTAGCCTATTCTAAAATAGCCGCAATTCCTGGCAAAGTTTTACCTTCTAAGCTTTCTAGCATTGCTCCACCACCTGTGCTCACATAGCTCACCTTCTTTTCAAAACCAAACTGTTTCACAGCAGCAACCGAATCTCCACCACCAACGAGTGAGAACGCACCGTTTTTAGTTGCTTCTGCTATAGAATTTCCAAGAGCAATTGTTCCTCCAGCAAAATTCTCCATTTCAAAAACACCTAGAGGACCGTTCCATAAAATGGTTTTGCATTGCATCACAACATCATGAAAAATCGCTTTAGATTTTGGACCGCAATCAAGTCCTTGCCAACCGTCTGGAATCACATCAACATCAACAATTTTTGTTTCGGCATCGTTAGCAAAATCATTTGCAGCAATCACATCTACTGGTAAGTGAATCTGTACATTTTTGGCTTTAGCTTGTTTTAAGATCTCAAGCGCTAATTCCATTTTATCATCTTCACAGATAGAATCTCCAACGCTTCCTCCTTGCGCTTTTACAAACGTGTAAGTCATTCCTCCTCCAATAATAAGGTGATCTACTTTATCTAAAATATTCTCTATAATTGTAATTTTAGAAGACACTTTTGCTCCTCCAAGAACTGCTAAAACTGGTTTTTCTCCTGTCTCCATGACTTTACGGATACTCTCAATTTCTTGAGCTAGCAAATTTCCGAAGCATTTATGATCTGTAAAAAATTGAGCAATAATTGTTGTAGAAGCATGTGCTCTGTGTGCAGTTCCAAAGGCATCATTCACATAAATATCTCCTAATTTTGATAACTGCTCTGCAAATGCTTTATCACCTGCAGTTTCTTCTGCATGAAACCTTAGATTTTCTAATAACAAGATTTCTCCCGGTTTTAAATTAGCTGCAGCTTCCTCTGCTTTTGACCCAACACAATTCTCAACAAATTTAACTTCGACACCTAAAACATCTTCAATGGTACTCACAATATGTTTCAAAGAATACTTGTCTTCAACACCTTTTGGCCGCCCTAAATGAGACATCAATATGCAACTACCACCATCTTCTAAAATTTTAATAATAGTTGGCTTTGCAGAGATAATACGCGTCGCATCTGAAACTTCAAAATTCTCGTTTAATGGCACATTAAAATCTACACGGATCAGTGCTTTTTTACTTTCGAAATTGAAATCATTTAGAGTCTTCATGTCTTGTCTTTTAAAAAATTGAAACACAAATGTAACCAATAAAACCAACTGACAAAAGCTGTTTATTAACGAAAACGTTTGCATAGATTAGATCTCTAAAGATTTAAATAAAAAAGTATATTTGCGCTATGCTATTTTCTGAAATTTTAGGACAAGAACATATCAAAAATCACCTGACTAAAAGTGCTGATTTTGGACGCGTACCTCATGCGCAATTGTTTGTGGGCCCCGAAGGCTCTGGAACGTTACCCATGGCCATTGCCTATGCGCAATATTTGTTATGCAAAAACATAGAAGGCGAGAATTCTAATGACACTGAAAGCTGTAATTTAAAGTTCAAAAACATATCACATCCTGATCTTCATTTTGTGTTTCCTGTAGCAACAAATGATAAGATTAAAAAACATCCTGTTTCTAAACATTTCATGGAAGAATGGAGACAACTAGTTGATAAACAACCTTATGGAAACCTATTTGATTGGTATAGAATTTTAGGAATTGATAATAAACAAGGTCAAATTGGTGTTGATGAAGCATTAGATATTGTAAAATCCTTATCACTAAAATCTTATGAAGGTGGCTATAAAGTGATGTTGATTTGGATGGCAGAAAAACTAAATACAGCTGCTGCGAACAAACTTTTAAAACTCATTGAAGAACCGCCAAATAAAACGGTCTTCATACTTATTGCAGAAGATGAAGAGCAAATTATAAACACCATTAGGTCGCGTTGCCAAGTGTTGCATTTTCCGCCTTTAGCAGAGGGTGTTATTAAAAATGCATTACTAAAAAATTATCAAATACCAGAACCTGACGCAATTAAAATTGCACATCAATCTAACGGAAATTATAATAAGGCTTGTGATTTGGTCTATAGCGATAGCGAAGACACACAGTTTGAAGACTGGTTTGTGTTCTGGATTCGCTCTGCTTTTAAAGCTAAAGGGAATAAGAGTGCTATTCACGATTTAATTTCCTGGAGTGAAACGATTGCTAAAACCGGTCGTGAAACACAAAAGCAGTTTTTGAATTTTTGTTTGGATTTCTTCCGTCAAGCGCTACTTTTAAATTATAAAGCAGATTCCTTAGTTTTTATGGAACCAAAGTCGTCGTTTAAACTCGAAAAATTTGCTCCTTTTGTTCACGGTAATAATATTATGGAAATTTCCGAAGAACTTCAAGATGCCATTTACCATATAGAACGCAACGGCAATTCCAAAATCATCCTGACAGATTTATCTATAAAACTCACTAGGTTATTGCATAAAAAAGCCGACTAAAAATAAGTCGGCATTTTAAATTTTATGAGATAAAAAGATTACTCTTCTTTCTTGTAAGCATCATTGAGGCCGTTAAGTATCGCATCAGAGATATCACTAACCTCTTCACCATACATTATTGTAGTGGTTACATCACTTGTTCCAAAAATAAAGCTATATCCATTTTTCTTACCATAATCCTGAACAAATGTTTTCATCGTTGTCATTACAGAATCCATTTCTATTGAGAAGGCTTGTTGTAATTGTTGCTGCTCAAATTGCATTTGCTGCTGTAGCACTTGGCTCTTTTGATTAAATGCCTGACCTTGTTCTTGTTGTTTTTCCTTCGACATTGATCCTGCTGCAATTTGAAATTGTTGGTATTCAAATTGAAAGGCCTTACCAATACTGTCTGAACGTTTATTAAAACGATCTTCTCTAACCTTGAACTTCTCTTCGACCTCAATTTTTTCTTGATAGTCATTAATGACGTCTGTTCTATTAACGAATGCCATTTTCTTTTGCTCTTGGCAAGATGCTAAAACAAGCACCATTGAAAGTGCTGCTGCTATTTTTTTCATTTTTTAGATTTTAGTTATTTTCTGCAAATGTATGAAAGTGTGTGGTATTTGCTAAAAAACTAACTATTAAAATTATTAATAGCAATTCTGTTATGCATTTTTAAAATCTATTCATATTAAGCGATTTAGAAGAGGCTCACGTTTTAAAACTTTAGAGCCCAATATAAATGCTTACACCCCAAAGAGAACGTGTCTTAAAACGCTTAAAAACGCATTTTACCTCTTTTTAATGGTGTAAATCATGGACGAATACTCTGTAGATTGTTTTGCTTTCCAATTAGAGGTCCATCCTATCCAAAAGGCTTTGAATAGATTCATAGATCCATTTTTATATTTTTCTGAAAGTAACGACACATAATATGCATCAAAAATCATTGGTGTTGTTTTCTCAACGTCCATACTTTTTGTCCCAACCAATTTAGAAATTGATGTCTGCGAAAAATGCCATAGATGTCTTGGCACATCAAAAGCTGCCCAAAAGTTTTTGTAATAATTTGCATCGAAACTTTTGTAATTAGGTACAGCAATTATTAATCTACCATTTGGTTTTAACAGCGCTTCAAAAGTGCCTATTTGAGTTTTTAAGTTTGGCAAATGCTCCAACACGTGCCAAAGCGTAATGACATCAAAACTTTGTGTTTCAAATTTTAATAACTGCTCGATATCAAAAACAGCATTATTGGTTTTCTCGTTAGCAATTCTTCTCGCATTTTCGTTGGGCTCAATTCCATAAACCATCCAATGATTGTCTTTAGCAACTTTTAAAAAATCTCCTGTCCCACAACCAACATCGAGGAGTTTTCTTTCTTCGGAATTAAAAGAGTTAATGAGTTTTAATTTTCGTTTGAGAGCCATTGATTTTATAAAATGATATGCTTTTTCAAACGCATTACGTTTCGCATCTGTATGAGAAATGTAATCCTCACTCTCATAATAATCACCTAATTTATCCTCTGATGGTTGCGGAAACGTTTCTAATAAATCCATTTGTTGATTATAAACTAACTGAAATTCTTCTCCTGAAACGGAGTGGTCTTTAACGTTTAAGTAGGGTTTATTGTCAGTTGAGTTTATCACAAACAGAAGATTTATTTTGTGTTATTTAATCTATGTTCCACGTGAAACATCTCATTCCTGAAAAAGCAGGAATCTCGTTTTGTTATACGATATCTTTTAACTTAAGCAAAACCAGTCTACAAAAATTATTGCGACTGACAACTCAGTTCATCGCAACTAGCGTCCCAGATAAACCAACAACACAGAAACATCTGCTGGTGACACTCCGCTAATTCTTGACGCCTGTGAAATGGTTACTGGCTGAATTTTAGTTAACTTTTGTATCGCCTCAGTACTCATAGATTTCAATTTCGTATAATCAAAACTAGATGGGATTTTTACATCCTCGAGCCGAGTTAACTTATCTGCATTATTCTTTTCTTTTTCAATATAACCAGAATATTTTATCTGTACCTCTGCCTGCTCGATAACCTCTCTATCTAAATCATGCTCCTGAATATATTGCTCCACAACATCAAAACGTCGCATATCATCAGACGTGATATTTGGTCGTGAATACAACTTAAACATCTTATCTGATTGTTTCACCAATGCTGAATTTTTAGATTCTAAAACAGGATTCGCATCCTCAGGCTTCACACTTGTATCTCTAAAAAAGTTTACAAAATTATCAGACTCTGATTGCTTCTTTTCCATTCTTCTTAAACGCGTTTCACTAGCCAATCCTAAATCATAACCTTTAGGTGTTAGTCTAAAGTCTGCATTATCCTGACGTAATAAAGTTCTGTATTCTGCGCGTGATGTAAACATTCTATAAGGCTCATCAGTTCCTTTTGTAATAAGGTCATCAACCAAAACACCTATATATGCCTCATTACGTTTTAATATAAACGCTTCTCTTTCCTGCACTTGTAAAGCGGCATTAATTCCTGCCATTAAACCTTGAGAAGCGGCCTCTTCATAACCCGTAGTTCCATTAATTTGACCAGCAAAAAATAACCCGTCTACTAATTTAGTTTCTAAAGTGTGCTTTAATTGTGTTGGCGGAAAATAATCATACTCAATCGCATATCCAGGTCTAAAGAACTTCACCTTTTCAAAACCAACTACAGATCGCAGTGCTTTAAACTGAACATCTTCAGGTAATGATGTAGAGAATCCATTTACATACACTTCAACCGTATTCCAACCTTCAGGCTCTACAAACATTTGATGCCTATCTTTATCGGCAAATCTATTTATTTTGTCTTCTATTGACGGACAATACCTAGGTCCTGTACTTTGTATTCTACCGTTAAACATTGGTGAACGATCAAAACCTTCACGCAATAAGTCATGAACCTCTGGGCTCGTATATGTCATATGACAAGAACGCTGTTCCTTTAAGGGTTTTATAGATTCTAAATACGAAAATTTTTCGGGCTGTGCATCTCCGGGTTGTTCCACCATTTTAGAATAATCTAAAGATCTTCCGTCTACTCTTGGCGGTGTTCCCGTTTTCATTCTACCAGACTCAAAACCTAAACTGATAAGTTGTTCTGTAATTCCTGTTGCCGCTCTTTCTCCAGCTCTACCTCCTCCAAAATTTTTATTTCCTATATGGATAAGACCATTGAGAAATGTTCCATTTGTTAAAACTACCGTCTTTGCTTTTATTTCTAAGCCCAACGCCGTTTTAACACCAACCACTTTATGATTCTCTACAATTAATGTAGATACCATATCTTGATAGAAATCCAAGTTTCTGGTTTGCTCGAGCAACAATCGCCAATCTTCCGCAAAACGCATTCTGTCACTTTGAACTCTTGGGCTCCACATTGCAGGGCCTTTAGATTTATTCAGCATCTTAAACTGAATCGCGGACGAATCACTTACGATACCGCTATAACCTCCAAGCGCATCAATCTCTCTTACGATCTGACCTTTCGCTATTCCACCCATTGCAGGATTACAAGACATTTGAGCAATGTTTTGTAAATTCATGGTAATAAGTAATGTTTTACTTCCCATATTGGCAGCAGATGCAGCAGCTTCGCTTCCTGCATGACCTCCTCCAACAACTATGACATCATAAACTTCGTTGAACATAATTCTATCTATTGTTCCACGTGGAACATTCACATTCCTGCGAAGGCAGGAATCTCTTTCTTTAAACTCTTTTCATTGTTAGGGTCTAACACAAACCTTCGTGCTTTTCTACAATGAGATTCCTGCCTTCGCAAGAATTCAGTTCGCAAATATACATTGAAATACTAAACTATTAGTTGAGAATACTTAAGTAGTGGTTTTCCTTTTCTCTCATGAGCTTCGCATCATCATCGGTTTTATCCTTAAATCCGCAATAATGAAGAATGCCATGAATCATGACACGCTTCAATTCATCCAACACATCCACCTTAAAATCTTTTGCGTTATCAGCAACTCTTTCAATAGAAATATAAATATCTCCATGTAGCTCTTTTCCGACGGAATAATCAAAACTAATTATATCAGTTAAGGTATCATGTTCTAAAAATTCAACATTCAATTTATGCAGATAGTCATCATTACAAAAAATGTAATTGATGTCTCCCTCTTTGAGATTTTCGCTTAAAATTGCATTAGATATCCATTGTGAAACTTTCGTTTCTTCATCTAATGTAAACCCTGTTTCGTAGTTAAAACTAATCATTCACTTTCTTAAAATACTCTTGAACCTTCTTTTTATAAACTTGTTGCAAAGGTAATGCTTGACGATTTAAAATTTCAGTAGTATTAAAATATTCTTTGGCCTTTGGGATTTGGCTAGGAACGGTGTTGTCATACCCCTTATTATTTGTTTCAGATTTACGTTTATTATCTTGTCCCTGAATGAACGTCGCATTTTCCAACTTTAAAAGCTGGTGTTGTAACTCCATCATTTTTTGAAGCGTTTGATTTGTAAATCCCTTGTTAATTAAATCTAACTCGACCTCTTCCATATCTTTTAATAATTTTTGACCAAGACCTCCTTTAACGCCGTCTTTTTCTAAACGCCTTTCTAAAGCCTGACGTAATTGTTGTTGTCTTTGATAAATCTCAAACAACTCACCGTTTTGTATTTCACTATCGCCTTTTCCTCCTTTACCTTCTCCCTCACCTTTTTTATCGCCTTCTTTTCCGCTCTTGCCATCCTTTCCTCCCTTAGGCTTTCCATCTTCACCTTCTTTTTCACCTTCTTTTCCTTCTCCACTTTTACCGTCATCACCTTCTTTAGGCTTTTTTCCTTTTTCTCCCTTCTTCATACCTTCTTCCATTTTTTTATTAAGCTCCTCTTGGCTCATAATAATATCTGGAAGTTGTTCTCCTTGTCCTTGCCCTTGACCCATAGACGGGTTCATCTCTTGATTCATATTGTCAAGTACATCGCTCAAAAAACTTGCTAACTCATTGGTCGCTGTAATGGTATACTGCTGTGAAGAAACACCTTGATATAATTGATTTTCAGACAATTGGGCTAATGTTTTATCCATGTTATAAAAGACATCTGTGATTTGTGAATTCACTTGCTCTGAAATAGCAGGCTGTCTTAATGATAATGCAAATAAACTATCATCAATATGCTCAAAATGCTCTCGTAAGTCATTTTGCTTGCGTAAAAACTTACCGTATTCATTATGATTGACTTCAATCTTTTTAAAATCGTTCATCAAATACTCTTGATCAAAAGAGAATAAAACTAAATTATCTAAAATTTGACGTAATACATCGATATCCTCTTGCATTTGTTCTCCACCACCCATTGACATGGCTTGAGCCATCTGTTGAGTCATTTCTTTCATTTTCTTAGCCGCTTGCTTTTGTTTCTTCTTAGCTTTTTGTTGCGGACCTTGCGGACTTTCCTGTGGCTCTTGTTCCTCCTGCTTTTCTTGAGGTTCTCCTTCTTCTTGTTTCTCCTCCGCTTCTTTCTCTTTCTCCTTTTGCTCCTCTAAAGCTTCAGTAGCCTCTTTTTGATCCTGTTTTATAGATTCCTCTGTTGGTTTGTCTTGAGGTAAATCCATTGGTTTTTTAAGTGCCTTATTTTCCTTATCGAGAGTGTCCATTTGTTTCTGGAAATCTTCAAACTTTTCGTTGAGTTTTTCCTGAGCTTCTTTTGTATTCTTGTCTTTGTTTTCTTCGGAAAGCTGCTCTTGCTCTTCAGCCAATTTCTCCAAATCTTTCATCAGCTTCTCAGCCTTTTTGGCAACATAGAAACGCTTTGTCAACTCGAGTAGTTGTTTCAAACTTTTCTCTTTATTCTTATTCTGCTTTGCTAATTCTTCTAATTTTTGTGTAAACTCTTCCTTGTTGATTTTATCCTTCATCTTCTCCAACTCATCCAAAAGTTTCTCGTCTTTTTTAAGCTGTTCTTCGTTTTCCTCTAAACGCTTTTGCAGGTCTTCTTTAAATTTGTCTTTCTCTTGCTCTTTATCTTCGTTTTGAAACTCTTTTATATTCTCCTTCAATTTCTTGTTGAAGCTTTTCATCAGTTGTTCTTGTTCCTTTTGACGCTTAATAAAATTTTCGAATTTCTTTTTATCATTAAAATTAAGTTCCTCCTTTTCTTTTTGAGTTTTAGAAATTTCTTTGAGCTCTTTATCTTGCTCTTTTAACCTATCAAAGGTTTTACTTATATCTTTAATGGTTTCGTTTTGTTCATCCAATTGCTTTTGTTCCTCTTCATCTTTAGTTAACTTTCTATAGCTGAACACCGAACTTTTTGAGCTTTTATACTTATGAAGCACATCATTATCAAAAACTTGGAAATACAATTCGTAATCAACACCGTCTTCAAGGTTTAGTTGATTTGGGAACGCGCTTACAAACTCATCAAAATTAGATTTTGACACGTTCATCACTTCGTAAGACTTGTCTTGTGGGTTTTTACTTGGATAATACACCATCTGTAATTTTCTTAAACCGTAATCATCACTGACTTGACCTAAAAAAAAAAGTGATTGGCTGTCTAAAGAATCGGTTTCCATCTTTACATTCATTTCTGGATAGTTATCCTTAATGACATTGATTGAAAAGGCTAAATTCTCGTAATCCTTTAATGCTGCGTTACTCGTACTAATACTATAATCCGTATTACTAAACACACGTTTTGAAGCTTCAAATTTTCCTTCGGAAATAGGCTCAAAGGCAATCGTGTCTTTAGAATAAAACACCACCTCATCTGTAGATTTAGTATTCACCTTCCAGGTCACGTTGGTCCCTTCTGGAATTGTAGAATTCCCTGTACTCTTCAAAACCTCATCTTTCTTCTTAGTGTATTCAGGATAATCCAATACCATTTCAAAATTAACAAGTGTAGGTACTTTTATAATATCTAAAGTATAATTCTTGGATACGACATCATTCGCAGACAAACTGAAGTTCAAAGCTTCTTTAGGTTGAGAAAACACATACTCAAATTGTCCTGGAGCAGTTTGCTGCATAAAAAACGATTGCTCGTTAAAATGGATTTGTGCGTTCTCTGGAATGATATCACCAGCAGTATTTACTGTGACTTTGAAATCTTTATTCTCTATCGCTTTCAAATTCTCATTAATTACAAAAAACTGAAATGGTGCTGGTGGCTCATAAGCAGTATTATAATTTACAACGCGCTCATAGCTATCACTAAACCAATTAATTTTTCCTGTAATAAAAGACAGTAATAAAATAGCTATCGGAATCGCAGCATATTTTAAATATTTGGTGTTTTTATTGAAGTTTACTGCTAATTTAAACGGAATTGGGTTTAATTCTAACGATTTCTGCTCAATACTCGCTTCTAAAAGTTCAGACTGTGAACTGTTTTGATTGAGTTGAAGAACATTCAATAACTTATCATTCACTTCAGGGAAATGGTTCCCTATAATTTGGGATGCGTCTTCGTAATCAATTCCTTTTTGGAGTTTAAATAATTTGGCAATTGGGAATATGATAAACTTAGCAAACAAGGCTAATTCTACTGCAATAAATACCCAGAATAAAAGGGTTCTTGATACTGGACTCAACCATAAAAAATATTCAACAAGTAAAGTGCCTATTAGATAGAGCAATCCTATTGCGAAAAATAAAATCACGCCTTTAAGCAATTCATTCGTGTAATAACGTTTGATAAATTGCTCTAATTTGCCTTGAATATTTTTAAAATTTCCTGCCATACCCTTAAATAACTCACTAATATAGAATTTATTTTTATGTGTAATTGCCTAAATTTGGTAAGATTCTGTTAATTTCGAGGAGCTGCGTTAATTTTCAGATTACGGTAGGCCTTTAATTAGTCCTAATTTTAAGTTATCTTTAAACTAAAATTAAATTCCAATAGCTTGCGCTCTCACGATGCGGTAAGAGAAATGATTTTAGAATGGTCAAAAATATAGTTTGGACCAACTCTGCAACAAAACACTTAAAACCAACGCAGAAATCTATAAAATAGATCAGCTCAAAAATAATAATCAGGGTAACGTTAGAACTTACGAAAAACACAAGTATACAATCACTTACCTCATTGAAGACACCAAAGTGTATATTTTGAGAGTGAGGTATGCAAAGAAAGAACCTATTCGATTTTAAATTAAAACTATTAACAGTTTCCCTTTTTCAAGGGAATGAATTAAAAGTCAATGAAAGACCTCAAATATCTTGCTGCATTTTCAATCCCCTTAGTCGCTTTTATTAGTGTTTATTTTAAAGGCTCATTGGTGTTTCTCACACCTGTTTTTGCATTCGTTATCATTCCTTTACTAGAACTTATTTTCCCGGTTGACACTAAAAATTTAACTTCGGAAGACGTTGATAACAGACTCAAAAAAAAGGTATTTGACTGGTTGCTCTATCTCAACATCCCCATTGTTTATGGGTTAGTTTTCTTCGGAATATATGAAGCAGCAAACACTGTAATTGAAACTTATGAATTGGTTGGTATGATTATTTCCGTAGGCATCGTTTTAGGTGTAAACGGAATCAATGTTGCTCATGAGTTAGGTCACAGACAAGCCACAAACGAACGTTTTCTTGGTAAAGCTTTATTATTACCGTCTTTATACATGCACTTTTTTATCGAACATAATTTTGGTCATCACTTGAACGCAGCAACGCAAGAAGATCCAGCCACAGCAAGATATAATCAAACGGTCTATTCCTTTTGGTTCACTTCAATTTTTAGACAATATGTTGGCGCTTGGAAAATTCAGAATAAACTATTAAAGACTAACAATCAAAGTTTCCTTTCTGTAAACAACGATATGTTTTGGTATACGGTTTTACAGCTAAGTTATTTAACTAGTGTTTTCTTAGTCTTTGGACATATTGGATTGTTGTTTTCTATTTCCGCAGGTATTATTGGGGTTTTACTCTTGGAATCAGTCAACTATATTGAACATTACGGATTGCTGCGTTTAAAAACAAAATCTGGTAGATATGAGCGCGTTAAAGAAATGCACTCTTGGAATTCCAACCACGTGATTGGTAGAATTGTATTGTACGAACTCACACGTCATAGCGATCACCATTTTAAATCATCAAAGAAATATCAAGTTTTAGATTGCCATGATGAGAGTCCGCAAATGCCTTTTGGTTATCCAACCTCTATGGTTTTAGCGATGCTGCCTCCGTTATGGTTTAGGATTATGAATAAACGTGTGCCTAAGGAGATGAAAATAATATGACCAAATATAATTTTGAAAAATCCTTCAATAAAATAAAGTCTATTGATTGGAAAAATAGATTCAATTTTGTGGATATAGATACTTTCAAAGAAATAGACAAAATTTATTACGAACTATTTCCTTTTTTTTTTAATCCCAAGTGAATCTTATTTCAAAGAGCAATTTAATGGACATTACTACAGAGTCAGACCATTAAATGATATAAATAATCGTCAAAATTTTTCTGAATATACATACCCTCCAAAACAGTTTGTCCAAAATCAAAGAGCTAATATTAAAAATTCTCCAGTTTTTTATTCTAGTATTCATCCAAAAACAGCTGTATTAGAATACGTATTAAATCAAAAGGACGAAAAAGAAAATGATCTATTAGCTCTTTCCGTATGGAATATTACATGTGATCGTGATATTAGAGTAGTAAACTTATTGAATGAAAAAAACACTAAAGAGGGCACTAAATTTCTTGGAATAAACAACACAAACTCCTTTAAAAAATATGCAGAATCAAAATTTAGTGCACAGGACGCGCAATATATGATATCTCTTCATGAGTATTTTATTAACTCATTTTGTAATAAGAATAGTCATATTTTTTCATCCTATATTTCTTACAAGTGCTTATACGAGAATCCTAATTTTCAAGTAGACATTTTGCTTTATCCTAGTTTAGTTCAAAATAACAGTTCAATTAATATTGCATTGAATACAAATTTCGCAGACAAGTATCTTAATCTTAAGAGGGTTTATGTGGTAAATACTATAAGAAATGAAATTGAAAGACCAACTTTTTATGGAGATGTAATGTTCTTTAAAAACAATCTATTCGAAAAAGAAATGATTTTAGATAATTCAACTGCAATGGCTACTTTAACACATTTAGACTTTAGGGATTCTGTAAAATAAATATCCTAATCTTTGTTCTCTAATCATATCAATCTATCTTTGCAGTCTTAAAATTCAAAACCATGACCAAACCCGTTAGAGTGCGTTTTGCACCAAGCCCAACAGGACCTTTACATATTGGAGGTGTTAGAACAGCGCTTTTTAATTATCTATTTGCTAAAAAACACAAGGGTACGTTTGTGCTTCGTATAGAAGATACTGATCAAAACCGTTATGTTGAAGGTGCAGAAGATTATATTGTAGAGTCGCTTAACTGGTGTGGAATTCCTTTTGATGAAGGTCCTGGAAAAAACGAAAAATTTGGTCCTTACCGTCAAAGCGAGCGTAAACATTTATACAAACAATATGCAGATGAGTTGATAGAAAAAGGTCATGCCTACTACGCTTTTGATACATCTGAAACTCTTGACTTTCATAGAAAAGATCACGAAGCTAATGGAAAAACGTTTATCTACAACTGGCACAACAGACTCAAATTAAGTAATTCGTTATCGCTAACTGAAGATGAAACCAAAGCAAAATTAGATGCAGGTGAAGATTATGTGATTCGGTTCAAATCACCTCAAGACGAAACCTTGCATTTAAAAGATAGTATTCGTGGTGATATAAAAATTGACACTAATGTTTTGGACGATAAAGTTCTATTCAAAAGTGACGGAATGCCAACCTACCACCTTGCCAATATTGTGGACGACCATTTAATGGAAATCTCTCACGTGATTCGTGGTGAAGAGTGGTTACCATCGTTAGCATTACACTATCAATTATATGCTGCTTTTGGTTGGGACGCTCCAGAATTTGCGCACCTTCCATTAATTCTAAAACCAACAGGAAAAGGAAAGTTAAGCAAGCGTGATGGCGATAAATTAGGGTTTCCTGTGTTTCCTTTAGAATGGTCAGATCCAAAAACTGCTGATGTGTCTAAAGGTTATAAAGAAGAAGGCTATTTTGCAGACGCTATGATAAATTTCTTATCGTTTTTAGGCTGGAATCCAGGAACAGAACAAGAGATTTTTAATTTAGATGAATTGATTACAGCGTTTGAATTAGAACGCGTCAATAAGGCTGGAGCACGTTTTGATCCAGATAAAATTAAGTGGTTTAATCACCATTATATGCAGGAGCAGGATGATAATGGTTTAGCTACACAGTTTAAAACTATTGTTGATAAAAAGCGTGATGTCATTCAGAGTGCTAGCGAAGAATCTCAAGATGAGATTGCCACGTCGCAAACTCCTCGCAATGACATCGATATTAATTATATAGAAATGGTCGTTGCCCTAGTTAAAGAGCGTGCCACATTTGTGAGTGATTTTTGGGACTTGAGCCATTTCTTCTTTACGGCGCCTTTATCTTACGATGAAAAAGCAACTAAAAAATCGATTAAAGACGACACAGCTGATGTTTTAACTAAGGTCAAAGACCTCATTAATAGCGTAGACGATTTTACTTCAGAAAACGTACAAAACACCGTCAAAGAATGGATTACCTCTAATGAGATTAGCTTCGGAAAAGTGATGATGCCATTACGTTTAGCCCTTGTTGGAGCCTTACAAGGTCCTGATGTGTTTGATATTATTTATATGATTGGGAAGGTGGAAACTTTGAAACGTATTGATGGGTTGATTGCTTCGATATAAACTTTAAAAGAAAAAGAAAGTCATTCAGAGCGCTAGCGAAAAACCTTTAAACGGGTGAGATTCTTCGCTAGCGCTCTGAATGACAAAACTCGTTTTTGTTGGTGTTTTCCACCAATACATCTTAGATAGTATAGACATGTCATGGCTTTCACATTCGTTACATTAGAAAGCAACTTATGTAGAACATTGTAATACTGTTAAGATTTTGCCTGTATATTGGGTCTTCGACTCCGCTCAGACTGACATATAGCTAATATTTAATTTTGTTAGACCTATTGCCTTTGTTGGCGGTTCTTACCAACACATCTTAAAAAATAAATTTGCCGAGATTACTGAGTTTGATTGTGCCTGTTCTCCATTTTAAATGAGATTCCTGCTTTCGCAGGAATGTATTAGAACGTTATCATCAAAGCAAAAGACAACATCGTTTGATTCCCTTCAAAACGATCTGCGTTGCTTAGGTTGAAATCTTGATCGTTCAACTTCGCTTTTGTTGGTGCTTAATAGATTTAATAGAGGTTGTGAGACGAATTAATCTGTATTGGACACAAAGTTAAGTTTAATATCTTTAGAGTATTACACTGAGCGCTAGTGAAATGGAAACACCTTGCCTAGCAAATCGAAGTGCTTTTGTAAATGGACCATTTGTTGAGTCTTCCACTGCGCTCAGACTGACATTTTACCAATGTTCAATTTTGTTGGTTATATTGCCTTTGTTGGTGTTTTCCACCAACAAATCTTTAATAAATCTGACGACAATATTGAATTTGATTAGGCCTATTTTCTGTTTTAAATGAGATTCCTGCTTTCGCAGGAATTCGTGGTTAGAACGTAATCATCAAAGCAAAGGATAACATGCTTTGATTCCCTTCAAAACGATCTGCATTGTTTAGATTAAAATCCTGGTCGTTTAACTTTCCTAAGATATTTGTAAATCCGTAACTGTAAGCTGCTCGGAGTTTAAAATTTCCGATGCCTGCCGAAGCGCCAATAACACCATTAGCGTTGAAGTTTGAAATGTTACTAAGGTCTTCTGCAAACAGATTATCGTAACCTTGAATGATGAAATTCTTTTGACCGTCCTCTTTTAACTCCAATTCACTATTGTATTGCAATTGCGGACCCACATCTAAAGTCAAATAATCAGAAACTAATTTTACGTGCAACAAAAACGATACTTGTGCCATTTTAATATCGTATTCTATAGGCGCTTGAGTTATCGTTGTTAAACTTGGTCGCCCTGTAATCTCCAAAGTGTTTTGAGAAAATTGAAACCCATAACTTACCGTATACCATTTATGAGGAATATCTACAGTTGCAACCATTCCGCCAATAAAGCCAGTACCACTTTTGGTTGTGAAATTATCCGTTGTAATATCGTACTGAGTTAAACCTCCAATTAAACTTATCCCATTTTTTATGGTATATCGTTTATGTTGCGCTACAGAAACTGCAACAAAGCTTAAACAAAAGGCTACTAATAAGAGAAACTGTTTTATTTGCATGATTTCAAGGTGTGAATTGAGCAAATATAACTTAATTTAGTAATTCGTTATTTATCTACTAATTAAAACACCTGTTATGGAAAAAATTATATTTATACCTCTTACTCTTTTAGCCTTAGTTGTCCTTTACTCCTCATTTTTTGTAGTGAAACAAAAAACAGCGGCTATTGTTGAGCGCTTTGGTAAGTTTCAAGTTATTAGACAATCTGGATTACAGTTAAAAATTCCATTGGTTGATAAAATCGCAGGAAAATTAAGTTTAAAAATCCAACAATTAGATGTTATTATCGAAACCAAAACCTTAGACGATGTGTTTGTGCGTTTAAAGGTATCTGTACAGTACCGTGTTATTAAAGACAAGGTTTATGATGCTTTTTATCAATTGGATTATCCACATGATCAAATTACCTCTTATGTGTTTGATGTGGTTCGTGCCGAAGTACCAAAAATGAAATTAGATGATGTTTTCGTTAAAAAAGATGATATCGCCTTAGCTGTAAAAGCAGAACTTAATGATGCCATGTCAGAATATGGTTTTGATATTATTAAAACCTTAGTAACCGACATTGATCCAGATGCTCAAGTAAAAGCTGCTATGAACAGAATTAATGCAGCCGATAGAGAAAAAACCGCTGCTCAATTTGAAGGTGATGCAGCTCGTATTTTAATTGTGGAGAAAGCAAAAGCTGAAGCAGAAAGCAAGCGTCTACAAGGTCAAGGTATTGCAGACCAACGTCGTGAGATTGCTCGTGGTCTTGAAGAATCTGTAGAAGTCTTAAATAAAGTGGGGATTAATTCTCAAGAAGCATCTGCACTAATTGTGGTCACACAACATTATGACACGTTGCAATCTATTGGTCAGCAAACCAATAGTAACTTAATATTATTACCAAATTCTCCTCAAGCAGGAAGTCAAATGCTAAATGATATGGTCGCTAGTTTTACGGCTAGTAACCAGATTGGCGAGGCTATGAAAAATCCGAGAAAGAAAGCGGAGTAAATTTAACTTTTTATACAACTATGAAAGCTTTGGAGTTAATCTTCGAAGCTTTTTTTATGAAAACGGATGTCGTTCATCCCAATCTCTAACGGGATTAGCGTACTTAACGACAGCCTTTAAAATCGTATTTGCAATCACACTATTAGTGTGTTTTAAATACAAAGACATATGATGTGGTTTTGCTCCAACAGAACTCTTAATTTCCATGGCTGTTCTTGCAAAAATAACCTGTTTATATTGGTGTTCAATCCCAAACGATGCCATATCAAATAACATATTGAGATACATTTGATGTTTGTGCTGAAGCGCTTGATTATAACCTAAAAAATAAGTCTCTAACTTGCTGTGATTTAAAATTAGAGTATAGAAGCCTACGAGCTGATGATCTATAAAATAACCAAACAATTTAAAGTCCTCTTTAAGCTCCAGTTTTAAATTATAAAAGTGCTTTTTATGTAATTTGAATGAGTTAATTCCTGCGTTATCAGACACGTTCTCATATAATTCATACAATTGACCACTAAGCGATAATACCTCATTAAGAAAAAGTTCTTTGCGTTGAATAGTATCGCTCTTTTTTAGTGCTGTTTTATAGCGTCTACGATATTTTTTATTAAAAGTAGAGACGTAGTCTTGAGGTGACTTCCAATTCGTGTTTACCTCAAAAATCATATTGGGTTGCACTTGTGCTTTGTATAATTTTTCTCTTCGGAAAAAGGCCTGACTCCCATGAATTGGATCATCTTCAAAATAGTCCTTAAAACCAATAATACGTATTTTTTTATTATGCCTGGTTTTGATTTGTTTTGATAATGCTTTTAAACCTTCTGAAACGGTATCTAGAAACCGATCTTGTGTTATGTGCTCTGCATTAAAGTAAAGCCCATGCTGACCTGTCTGCATTAAATTACCGACGATAAGTGCATTTCCTTTAACAATCTTTGAGATCAGCACTTTTCCGCAGCGCTTAAAAAAAGGATTAGACGTTTTTCTAAAGACATCATCTACGTACATTTTAACCCGTTGAATAATGGTAATACCCACTAAAATTTCCGAAGAAAAAACACCGATAAAATAGGTCGATATATTACTTGGGCTAGAATTTTCTAGCGCTTTTAAAAACGGACGTTTTAAAAAAAGGTCTTGACTAGGAAGCAGATCCCAAGACTCAGGTAAATCGTTTACAGAATTGTATAGTTTGTAGTGTATCAATGCAAAAAAATAAAGGCTAAAAATATAATTTTAAGCCTTTAAAAAGTGTTAAATGATTAAAGTTTATGCAATCCATCCAGAAATAATGCTACCCATAATTGTTAAGCAAACAATCCAATAGCCTGCATTTATCAGGATATATTTAAAATTTTTACGTTCAAACAAGGCATTTATTCCAATTACTGGTAAAGCAAACATTATACCTGCCATTGCGCCATGTAAAGCGCCATGTTTATAAGTGCGCCATGTACCTTCAAACTCTTCAAGAAAAGCTTGAGTGGTTGCTGCATCCAGATTACCTCCGGTCAAACCGTAAACTCCAAATTCGTGAATCACTAAAAAATTTGTAAAAAAAGCTAGGATGACTGATAAGACTAATGACACGCTAAATATTATGGCCATATTGCCACCTTTAATTTTGGCCTCTGTCATTTCTGCTGCTCGCATCCAAGCCACTCCAAATACTTTTGGGTTATACCAAATAAAACCTAAAACAACAGGTACTACTGCGGCAACAACAATTGCCAAATAATTAAAATCCATGATATAAATTGATTAAAGTTAGTTAATAAACTCTCCTTAGCCTTTTCTTTCGCCCGCAAAATTGCCATTTGCACTCTAATCTTGCTTTTTGTAAAAACCGTAGTCATGCTACGTTTATAAAAAAAACCTCATTACAACACAAAAGCTAAACTTTGAGGTATGAAACAAAAGCTAACAAAATTTCCATAAATGTACAAAAAACCTCAAAGTGATTGTCTTTAAGGTTTTTAGTTTACCTACGAATAGGCTTAAATAGCGTTAGCTTCCGCCACTAAAAGCTCATTTTTATCATCTTTTGCCTTTGTTATAAACTCCTCTATATCTGAGTTGCGTTCTTGTCCGTTTTTTAACAACACCCTTAAGGCAATCATCGTTGCAATTCGCGTTCCTGCTTTTTTAGCCGCTGTGTTAAATAAAGGCTGTAAATCCTCGTAAGTCACCTCTTCAGAAAGTTTTATAATTTCGGCTTTAGATATTAACTGTTTTTCTTCTGGTACATTGGTGTATTTTTTACCGAGTTGCTTGATCGCCTCAATAGCTGGTCGTTTGTGCTGTGCTTGTTGCGGTTTATTATTTTGCTGCTGTGGATTCGGTTTTTGTTTCTCCCAAGAGTCCCTTAAACCCACAATTTTGTTAAACACCAAATGTTCTGCTTTCGAGTCGTTATCCACGTTAAAGTAGCCTAAGCGTTGAAACTGGAAACGATCACCAACTTGAGCTTCTAAGACACTTGGTTCTACAAAAGCGTCAATAATTTTAAGTGAATTTGGATTTATAAACTCCATAAAATCTGTGTCTTGATGACTGTCTGGAGCTTCATCCATAAACAAACGGTCGTATTCTCTCACCTCTGCTTTTATAGCGTGCTGAATAGACACCCAATGCAGTGTGCCTTTAACTTTCCTTTCGGTATCTGTAGTATACGTGCAATGAATTTCAGTAATGTTTCCATTGGCATCTTTTACAACACTTTCTGCTTTTATGATATACGCATTTTTAAGACGCACTTCGCTTCCTACTTTCAATCTAAAAAACTTGCTGTTTGCTTCTTCTTTAAAATCTGCTTTTTCGATGTATAACTCCTTAGAAAATGGCACTTTTCTACAACCTGCGCTGTCATCTTCTTGATTATTTTCTGCCTCAAGCCATTCTACTTTGTCATTTGGGTAATTAGTAATCACCACTTTTATCGGATCCAAAACAGCCATTATTCTCGGTGCTGAATAATTTAAATCTTCACGAATACAGAATTCTAGTAACGATACATCAATCACGTTTTCACGCTTGGCAACACCGACCTTTTCTATAAATGTACGAATAGAATTTGGTGTGTAACCACGTCGTCTTAAGCCTGAAATTGTAGGCATTCTTGGATCATCCCAACCAGAAACCAATTTTTGTTCTACTAATTTGAGCAACTTTCGTTTACTCATAATGGTGTAACTCAAGTTTAAACGTGCAAATTCACGCTGTTTTGGTTGCATTGGTAGTTTATCTGCTGCATAATCATACACGTGTTCCTTAAACCAGTCGTAAAGCTCTCTATGAGGCTTAAACTCCAAAGAACACAAACTGTGTGATATCTGTTCTATATAGTCACTTTCGCCATGCGTCCAGTCATACATTGGATAAATACACCAATCATTTCCTGTTCTATGGTGATGCTTCTTCAAAACACGATACATCAAAGGGTCACGCATATGCATATTAACATGCTGCATATCAATTTTTGCACGCAAAATATGTGAACCTTCGTCATATTCTCCCGCTTTCATTTTTTGGAATAAGTCCAAATTTTCTTCTACAGATCTATTACGATACGGACCATCAACTCCTGGTTGGGTCGGTGTCCCTTTTTGCGCTGACATGGCTTCGCTAGACTGAGAATCGACATAAGCGTTTCCGTCTTTAATCAATTGAACCGCCCAATCATAAAGCGTTTGAAAATAATCTGAAGAATAAACCTCATTAGCCCACTCATAGCCTAACCATTCAATATCACGCTTAATCGCATCGACATATTCTTGTTCTTCTTTTGCTGGGTTAGTATCATCAAAACGCAAGTTTACTGGTGCATTATATGTTTCACCCAAACCAAAACTAATCCCAATAGCCTTTGTATGGCCAATGTGTAAATAACCATTAGGCTCTGGCGGAAAGCGAAAACGAAGTTTATCCTTTGATAAGCCGTTTTGCAAATCCTCTTCTATAATGTGCTCTATAAAATTGAGCGCTTTTGTTTCTTCAGACATATGTTTTGAAATAATAGACAAAGTTATTAAATATAATATCAATTCAACATTGAATATCGATACGATGTATAATTGATAATTGCGTTATATCTTTGTAATAAAATAAAACGTTTTGGGAATAATAAAAGTTGAAAATATAAGAGTTTTTGCACATCACGGCTGTTTAAAAGAAGAAACAAAAATTGGTAGTGACTACCGTGTAGATATTGAGGTTAAAGCAGATTTAAAAACGTCGGTAAAAACAGATAAATTAAGCGATACCGTAGATTATGTATTGCTAAATAAAATAGCAAAAGAAGAAATGTCTAAACCCTCAAAACTCCTAGAAACGGTTGCAAAACGTATGTTGACACGAATCTTTTCCGAAGAAAAATTAGTAAAAAAAGCAACTGTCAGTGTTAGTAAATTAAATCCTCCAATAGGTGGAGACGTTGAAAGCGTCACAATAAAAATGACCGAAAGACGAAAAAAGTAAGGGTTTCTGTTATTAAACGGTAATTTTTTATAAATTTGCCAACTCGCTAGAAATAACGAGATGCCTTTAAAAAGGAAAACAGGTGTCGTGGCCGAGTGGCTAGGCAATGGTCTGCAACACCATCTACAGCGGTTCGAATCCGCTCGACACCTCAAAAAACCTTCAACTTACGTTGCGGGTTTTTTTATGTTTTAAATTTTAAGAAAACGTATAGTAATTTAGTATCGCAGTTCTACCGAATTTTCGAGACGTTCAACAACTCAAAAAAAAGTGACTTTCTAAACCCCTCTTTTGTTATTCAAAATTTATCACTTATCATCTCGACAGAGTAACACGTGAGCGTCGCCTATAAAGTTAAATCTGATAATTAAGTAATTACTAACTTAATTAAGATCGCTAACTTCCCAAGAATCTGTTAATTAAACCAAACTGCATAACGTTGTCTTCTCAGCTCCAAAGCCAACGTCTCCTCCATTTTAAGCGCCTCTGCTCTCGTGGCCATTGGATCAATATGGTTATAAAGACTTGGTCTTAAATAAGAACCATATTGTTCTACAATGTTTGCAGATATCTTATAACCCTTCTTATTTCTATAACCTGTTTTATGTTGTAAAAAGCGCTCTTTTGGCGTTTTACTAGTCATACCAACATAGAGACACTCTAAAACACCATTAAATTGCGGATTAGCTTCTCTAAACTTTCTGTTTTCTGTGAATACTCTTTTGGATAATTCTACAACATAAATGCGATATTCAGTTTTTACCATCGTTTAGACGTTTTATAAACGGTGCTCAATTTCCTCTTGAAGTCGTTCTTTTCCCTTCGGAAAAAAGCCTTGTACCAACAATAGTATTCCAAACCCTAAAATAGCTAGTGCTACTATTTTTTTAGTTTTAAAAATAAGTCGTGGTGTAAGTTTATTTCTTAATCGTTTTGCTGCTGCAATTTTTAGTAGGTCTGTTAAAAAATAAACGGTTAACATGGTTGCTATAAATACTTCCACTCCATTTTTAGACTCTGTGATTGTACTTCCTATAACGATAAATCCAAGCCAGCCAATTAAGACTCCAATGTTTATGAAATTAAGAAGGAATCCTTTAATAAAAAGCTTTCCAAAGGCATTTTTCTGAATTTCAACTTTGTGATACTCTCTAACAATTGCTCTAAATGATTTAGATGTTTTTACAAAAGAAATTGTTCCATAAGTGACTAATAGAACACCTCCAAAAACGATAAAATTAGGATCATCTTTAAGCTTATCTACTAATTTATTAGTACTATAAAATGCAAGAAGAATAAAAACAATATCGGCTAACATCACACCAAAATCAAAAATGAGTGCACTTTTAAATCCTTTGGTCGCGCTGGTCTCTAGCAGTACAAAAAATACTGGACCTATTGTGAACGCAAGGATTATCCCAAAAGGAATAGCTGCCAAAATATCATCAAACATAGTTAGAGAATAGCTTTCCTACAAATCTAATAAAAAAGTATGGTACTCACTACGTTGATTTTCTGTTTAATTGACACGTTTAATTCTACCTCCTAAGGTGGTTTTTTGTTTCACGTGCTCTGGGTTTCCGTAAATATAAACATCACCACCAGCAATAACTTTGGCATCCACCATTTTTGAAGCGTTGACATCTGCCTCTCCAGCAGCCCTAATATTAACCGTCGTATTTTGGGTTTCAAATGATTTACCCTCATAAATACCTCCTGTGTTAAGTGTAATATTTTGTGATATCGCTTTACCTCTAGTTTCTATAATACCACCAGAAACTGCTTTAATATTAACTTGATCTACATCTAAACCAATTTTTAACTGTGCACCTTCTTGAGCACGAAGTTCTATTTGGTTTTGCTCTATAAGTTCATTTGACGTGATAAAGGCTCCTTCATTTCCATCAATAATATCAATGCTTGTGTAATACACAGAAACGAATGTATTCGTACCGTTGAATGTTTTATCGAATTTCATACGAATTTTAAGCTTTCCATCTTTATTAATAAGCTCAACATCTTCAATATCGTCTCCCGTAATTACAACTTTTGCTTCGTTTGAATTGATCAGGTTTACAACAATTAAATCATAAACTTTAACTTCATTAAACTCTCCAACGCCTATTTCTTTAGGGTTTTGCGCAGTTAGCAAGGTTGTGATAAATAAAAATGTAGCAGTTATAAAAATTTTCATTTTAAATATGTTTTAGTGTATTTACGTCTGTTTCTATATTAAAGATGACTGCCAAAACAAATTGTTACAGTTCTAAAAAAGAATGTATTTCTTAGACACAAATTTTAGAATTTGTTACAAACTTAATTAATGAATTATTAGCTAAGCTACAGTCACAGCAGTTCCTGTTATAGATACAATCAAAGTATGAGAATTTGCTAGTGGTTCTATATCTATTTTAATACCTACCACTGCATTTGCATTTAAAGCTTTAGCATTCTCTTGAAGTTTACGAAATGCTTTTCCCTTAATTTCTTCTAAGCCCTCAGCATAACCTTCGCAATATTTACTCGTATTAAACATGTCTTTAAAAGACATTTTCGTGCCTTTGTGCTTATAGCTAGAATCGTAAGCAATACCAGTTACAATGCCTTTATATTCTACAATTTTAAATCCCTCTATAGAATTTGTTGTGGTTAGTATCATGATCAATGGTTTTGTTATTGGTGTTATTTTCTTCGGAAATGTTACAGCTATAAAAATACGTGATGCAGAATTAAGTTCAACATCACGTTTATTTATTTTAACAATAAATAATTTTAATTTTCACCATCTGCGTTAAGGATGGAAGTGGCATCCTTTTGGTTTTTTACCAAAAGATATAACGAACAGCCTGACCTTTAGGTAACGCCAAAATAATTACTCATCTATATGTTTACCTATCAAAGTAAAGTCTAAATGCTTTTTAACTAAGTCTGTGTTTTTAACTTTCACAACGACCTCGTCACCCAATTGATACATCGTTTTTGAATTTTTACCAATGAGTGCGTAATGATCTTCATCAAACTGATAGTGATCGTCTTTCATATCACGAACGCTGACCATACCTTCACACTTATTCTCAATAATTTCTATGTAAATTCCCCAATCTGTCACACCAGAAATCACCCCTACAAAGTTTTCGTTTTTATGATCTTCCATAAAACGAATTTGCATGTATTTAATAGAATCTCTTTCGGCTTTTGTCGCAAGATTTTCCATGTTACTGCAATGGTTACATTTGTCTTCATAAGCATCTTGATTTACGGATTTTTCGCCATCTAAATACTGTTGTAATAAACGATGTGCCATCACATCTGGATACCGACGAATAGGTGAAGTAAAGTGACTGTAATAGTCAAATGCTAAACCATAATGACCAATATTCTTTGTGGAATATTCAGCCTTACTCATGGTTCGAATCGTTAATGTATCTACTAAGTTTTGTTCTTTTTTACCGTTGACCTCTTTCAATAAATTATTTAATGATGACGACACGCTTTTTTTATCTTTAAAATCTAGTTTATATCCAAAACGTCCAACTACATTTTGAAGTGTTGCCAGTTTTTCATCTTTAGGCTCATCATGCACTCGATACACAAAAGTTTTCTTTTGTTTCCCTATAAATTCACCTACTTTTTTGTTAGCTAATAACATAAACTCTTCAATCAATTTATTAGCATCTTTACTCGTTTTAAAGTAAACTCCAACTGGATTTGCTTGGTCATCTAAATTGAATTTAACTTCCACTTTGTCAAACGAAATAGCTCCAGAACTCATACGTTTATTACGCATAATTTTAGCGAGTTCATCCATTTTTAATACCGCGTCTGCCACAGCTTGATCTGCTTTATATGCTTTACCTGTTAATGAAACTTCTTTAGGAATATCATTAGATTTAGTTTCTATTATAGCCTGTGCTTCTTCATATGCAAAACGAGCATCAGAGTAGGTCACTGTTCTACCAAACCATTGGTCTTTAATTTGAGCTTTATCATTCAATTTAAACACTGCAGAAAAAGTATACTTCTCTTCGTGTGGACGTAATGAACACGCACCATTTGATAAAATTTCTGGAAGCATAGGTACCACTCTATCTACTAAATATACAGAAGTTGCACGCTCGTAAGCTTCATCATCTAAAATAGTTCCTTCTTTTAAATAGTGAGATACATCTGCAATATGGATTCCTATTTCATATAAACCATTATCTAAAACTTTAAACGATAATGCATCATCAAAATCTTTTGCATCCTTTGGATCTACAGTAAAAGTTAAATCTTGTCGCATATCACGACGTTTTGCAATTTCCTCTTTAGTAATTGAAGTATCAATTTTATTAGCAAACTCCTCAACTTCGTGCGGGAATTCTAATGGTAAACCGTATTCTGCAAGAATGGCGTGAATTTCGGTATTGTGTTCTCCTGGTTTACCTAAAACCTTAAGGACTTTACCAGAAGGAGAATCGGCTTTTTCTGGCCATTCTTCAAGAGATACTAATACTTTATCACCTTCTTCTGCTTTATTAATTTTATTGATAGGCACAAAAATATCTTTGTACATTTTGTTACTATCAACAACTACAAAAGCGAAATTCTTTTTTTCGTTAATTTGAATGACACCAACATATTCCGTTTTTGCACGCTTAATAATATTAGTGACTTCACCTTCCTTCTTACCGCGATTTTTGCGTTTGTAGGCGTAAAATTCTACCTCATCACCATGAAGTGCTTTGTTCATATTGTTTGAAGAAATATAAACATCGTCTTCAAAGTCATCGCAGATAATATATCCAGAACCTCTGGATGCCATATCTACACGACCTGTATGATACTCTGTATTAACAATAGCTTTAAATTTTCCACGATCAATTTCTTCAATCTCGTTTTTAGCCTTAAGCTCTTGAAGTTTCTTTATAATTTGATTTCTACTACTGGCATCATTAACACCAAGTTTAGCAGCAATTTGTTTATGGTTGAAAGTTTGGTTTCTATCTTTTTTTAAAATACTTAGAATTGTATTTGTAAGGTTGGAAATCTTGTTATGTGAAGGTTTCCTTTTTTTCTTATTTGTCATTTAAATTGTAATCATTATAATTCCTTTGAAACATGGAATCTTATCGTTTTTAGACTTAATTCTTATAGAGAAGAGTTAACGTTTTCACTTTAATTATAGGTTGTGAAACCGGTAATGGAAGTATTAAGTTTCTACAAATCTACGGTTTAATTATTTAATCATGTTTAGAGAGTGTTAAGTTAATGAAAAAGACCTGTTAAATGAGCAGGTCTTTATTATTATTTTTACATCATAATTTATTCTATAATCAGTTTTTTAGAGCTTTTTCCATTGTTAGTTATGATCTCAACAATGTAAGAACCACTCGATAATGTAGAGGTATTTATATTTTTTTCTTCGGAAGTTAAAACCACTTGACCTAAGGTATTGTAGATAGCTACTTTTTGTAATTGTACTAAAGGATCTAGCTGAATTATGAATTGATTTTTTGTTGGGTTTGGGTAGAGTTTGAAATTAAATACATCATTTTCATTAAGACTTAAAGCATTATTTACTTGATTAATAATAGCTTGTATTTCTGCAGCTGTTGGATTGTTTTCATCTACAAATGTACCATTAGCTATAGCTGTCGTATAATTAATACCTTCTATTGCTCCAGAAACTCCAGTAATACTATTTAACTGGTCTGCTGTTACGTTAATACCGTTTGTGTTTCCTAGGATGTCTTCTACAACCTCTAATATTGCTAATTCTGGAACAATACTAAAAACTCTTGTATGACCAAAATCTTCAGTGTTTGCAGTTGCATCATGGTAAGGTGCTCCAACCGCAACAATACTTCCTTCAGTATTTATAGTTACTGAAAATCCAAATTGATCTTGATTTATATCTCCATTAATATCTACTCCAACTTGAACCCAAGAATCAAGTTGATATTTAAAAATACGAGCATATCCAGTTTTATTAGCATTATCGATTGCAGGAGCTCCTATAATTAATATATTACCCATATCATTTAAACTAATAGAGTATCCCGAATTATCGTTTGAACCCTCTCCATTTCCAATTATATCTAATCCTATTTGAGTCCATATACCAGATACATTTTCATACACTCTTACATTACCCGAGTTAGTTTCAATATCATCACCTCTAGGAGCTCCAATTGCAACGATATTACCATTTGCATTTAAACTAATCGCCGATCCTGATCTTTCACCTAAAATATCACCTTGATCTGCTCCATTTATATTTCGACCTATTTGAACCCAAAATCCTGATTGATTCCCATAAATTTTAACATATCCAGAATCTACACTGTTTGCATCGTATAAAGGCGCACCAATAGCTAAAATATTACCTTCGTCATTCAAACTAACTGAAGAACCAAGTCTGTCATTAAAAGCTTCACCCTCTATATCTTCTCCAATTTGAACCCAAGAATTAACCTGATATTCATATACCCTAACATGACCGGTATTATTAGCAATACCGTCATTTAAAGGAGCTCCAATAGCTATAACATCACCCTCTGCATTAATACTTACTGAAGAACCAGAGTAATCATTTGTTGTTACTCCATTAATATCCTGTCCTATTTGTACCCAAGAATCAGACTGGTTCTCAAAAACTTTTGTTTGGCCAGAATTAATTCCATTATCATTACTATAAGAACCTATAACAATTTTAGTTCCTTGATTATTTATACTTAATGCCAGACCAAAAAAATCACTAGAAGAAACACCATCAATATCTTCTCCTATTTGAACCCATGTATTATTCTGATTTTCATAAACCCTTACAGCACCAAAACTGTTACCTATAACGCTTTCATTTGGAACACCTAAAGCTAAAATAGATCCATCAAAATTTAAAGCTACAGCATATCCAGCTGTACTTAATTCATTCACTCCATCAATATCCTGCCCAATCTGAACCTGACTCAACCCTAAAAAAGGTAATAACAAAAAAAGTAAAGTAATTTTTTTCATAACTGTATTATTTTCTTACAAATATAAAGGATAACAGTTTATTTAACTACTTTATAATCAAATTTTTAAAGCGTTTAGTTCTCATTCAAATTTTATAAAACACTCTTAACCGTTTTAAACTATTTTTGTTTCGGAAGTTAAAACGTACACATGAATTGATTTTTGTTTAGGCTTAGTAAACTGAAAAAAATAAAATTTCACACTTATCAACACATATATACATAACATCAGTTTTCTTTTAAAATTTAAAAAATAAAATGGTGCTTATTATAGTGTGTTAATAGTCGCTATAACTTTATTATACTTTACTTTGATATGTGACTTATCACAATTACTTAATATATAGTTAACATTAAGTTAACATTTAAAAGGCTGATTGTAAAGCTAATTTATAAAGCTATTAACAGCTGTTGATAACCTCTATTGACAACATAAACATGATAAGTATTTTTAAATTTTATGTTAGCATGGTCAAATTTAATGGTGATAACTTTACCAAAAAAAAAGGTTAACTTTTTAGGTTACTAAGGTTCTATTTTTGATTGGGAAAATTACTGGATAATCCTAAGAAAACTTTTAAGTACTTAAGATAAGATATGAACAAGTAATGAATACAGATCACCATAGATGTTAACAACGCCTATTTCCGAAGAAAGCGACATCGTCATCAAACATAAATGTTATGAATAACTATCTATGTCTTACTGTGGTTTATTTGTAAGCAATTATTAACTTTAAGGTTTTAAAAAACATACCAAATTATGACAATTTCAATAGGTAACGATCATGCGGGAACGGATTATAAACAAGCCATTACTGCATATTTAGAAGCGAAAGGATATACTGTTAATAACTATGGAACAAACGCAAACGACAGTGTTGATTATCCAGATTATGTACATCCTATTGCTAATGATGTCGCTGATAAAAAAGTAGACTTTGGTATTTTAATTTGCGGAAGTGCTAATGGCGTTGCAATGACTGCAAATAAACATCAAAAAGTAAGAGCTGGTATTTGTTGGACTAAAGAAATTACAGCACTTACAAGACAACATAATAATGCTAATATTTGTTGTATTCCTGCACGATATACTGCTTTACAACAAGCAATTGAGATTGTGGATACCTTTTTAAATACTGATTTTGAAGGTGGACGTCATCAAAACCGTGTGGATAAAATCCCTATTCCATGTTAGTATCCATCTAAAATTTATAGCTCATGGGTAACTCACATTCTCACAATCATTCCCATTCTCATGACGATTTAAAGGGAAGAAATCTTATCATTTCTATCTTTTTAAATATAGTTATTACTGTGGCACAAGTTATTGGTGGATTACTTTCAGGTAGTTTATCATTATTAAGTGATGCGCTCCATAATTTTAGTGATGTGATCTCTTTAATTATTAGTTATATTGCTAATCGACTCTCAAAACGTAAAGCATCTCTTCAAAAAACATTCGGTTATAAACGTGCCGAAATTTTAGCAGCCTTTATTAATGCTGCGACCTTAATTATAGTTGCTATTTTACTAATTATCGAAGCTGTGAAACGTTTTCAAAATCCGCAAGAGATTGAGTCTAACGTAGTAATTTGGCTATCTTTAGTAGCTATTTTAGGTAACGGTTTTAGTGTGCTCTTACTTAAAAAAGATAGCGAAACTAATATGAATATAAAAAGTGCTTATCTTCACCTGTTAACAGATATGATGGCAAGTGTTGCAGTTTTTATTGGTGGATTATTGATGAAGTATTATCAGATGTTTTGGGTGGATAGCGTCTTAACTTTTGCAATAGCCTTATATCTTATTTATATGGGTTATGATTTATTAAAAGATTCCTTTAAAGTATTGATGTTGTTTACTCCTGATCAAATTCTAGTAGAGGATATTGTTAAAGATATTCAACAAATAGGAGCTATAAAAAATGTACATCATGTTCATATTTGGCAACTCAATGAAGATGAAATTCATTTAGAAGCACATATAGATTTTGAGGAGAATATTACTTTATCTCAATTTGATGTAATATTACATGATGTAGAAGAGATGGTATTTTATAACTTCGGAATCAATCATGTTAATATCCAACCAGAGTATGGAAAATGTGGAGATAAAGATGTGATTGTTCAGGATTAAAAAATATTTTAAAATTAAAGATTCACATATTTGATGGATTTAGATAAGGACGAATGAGTAATAAAGCATTCATAAATGTAAAAAGACACTTTGATTACCCTTAGTGTGACAAAGAACTATGATAGATATAAAAGTAAAAAAATTTACAGAATTAACTACTCAAGAACTTTATAACATTCTTCAATTAAGAAGTGAGGTCTTTGTTGTAGAACAAGATTGTGTCTATCAAGATATTGATGGGAAAGATCAAAAAGCACTACATATTGTCGGATTTAAAAATAATAAAGTTGTTGCTTACACTAGAGTATTTAAATCCGGTGATTATTTTGAATATGCTAGTATTGGTAGAGTAGTGGTGAGTGAATGTGAACGCCAACATAAGTACGGATGTGATATTATGAATGTTTCGGTTGACGCTATAAAAACATATTATAAGGAAACTAAAATCAAAATTTCTGCTCAAACGTATTTAAAGCGTTTCTATAATAATCTTGAATTTTTTGAAGTAGGTGAGGAGTATTTAGAAGATGGGATTCCGCACATAGGAATGATTAGAAGTTAATTATCTTCACCTACATAAGTAATTAAAATTTCTACGCGACGGTCTAATTTTGGTTCGCCACCCAACGGAAACTTTCTACGCATTCCAACATATTTCATACGTCTTTTATTAACACCTTTTTTTGCTAGATATTCATAGATAAACTTTGCTCGAGCAACAGAAAGATTACGTTTTTTAGTTTTACGATCTATAGCATCTCTACTGTTTTTTGTACAGCATACGTGACCTTGAATGGTAAAGTATAAATCCTTTCGTTCTACGAGAATATCAGCAATTTCTTTAAGTGTTTCTTTAGATTCTGGTAATAGTTTACTGTAACCTGTTTTAAACAGCATGTTATTGAGCTCAAATTTATCTCCTGCTTTTAACTCACCTTTTAAAAGCTCTGTAGCTTCTCTTTTTTTAGCTTCTACTACTTCTGGAGCTTCTTTGGGTTTTGGAGGAAATACAGAAGATACAATAATCTCAACTTTGCGGTTAAGACCTCTTATTTTACTTAAATCATTTTCTTTGATTAGTTTGAGTAAAATTTTTCCTTTACCATCAACATTAGTAATCACAGATTCATCAAATTCGTTATTAGAAAATATGGTTTTTATTGAATTAGCACGATCCTGCGACAGTTTTAAGTTATAACCATCACTACCTCTATCATCTGTAAACCCATAAATAGAAACTTTTGAAATATCAATACTTTCTATCTCTGATAAAAACATTAATAATCTATTGTGCTCTGTTGTAGGTACTTCAAACGCCTCTGTCTCAAAATACACTTCATGTGTAAACTCCTTTTGAGCGATCAAAAGTTGAGAAAACAGAAGCGTTATTAGTAGTAGTTTTTTCATATTAGTATTGAAAACATTATTTAAATATAATTTTTTTAAATGCTTTCGTCGAATTTAATTCAATATCAATCTAAATAGCCCAAATAATTTGATGGATTTTTAAGTATTTCTAGACCTTTTTGAATTTCAAAGTTATTAGAAACATAATATGTATATAGACCTTCTCGATAGAAATAACGTTTAACAATTTCATCAGAGAGTAAAGACAATAATTGTGTTTTATTGTCGTCTATTGCCTTGTTTTTATATGTATTTAATGACGAAATTAAGTTGGAATAGTCGTCATCAATCTCACTATTGAGTTCCTCTTCTTTTGCTACAGATAATGCAGTTGCAAAGGCTTTTTCTGTTTTAGTTTCAAAACTAAAGCTATTAGCACTTAAGAAGTTTTTAAAACTGTTAAATTCAGCTTCCCTAAGTTCAAATTTCATCATATCGTCTGGAGCGGGATGGTTGTAATAATATTGCGTAGCATATTTAAAAATTAGATTTTCATCTATGATCGCTTTAGTAATAGGGCTCAATTTAGTAGCCTCTAATTCTAGATCTGGTTGTACACCTCCACCATCATAAACCGTTCTTCCTTTTTTAGTTTTAAAGGCGTTATAATTTTCTTGTTTTGTACGTGTTGCTTTTCCGTTTTCGTCACGATTCCAATAATCAAGTGCTTGGATACAGCGTCCAGAGGGTGTATAATATCTAGAAATTGTAATTTTCATCTGTGTGCCGTAAGTTAATTTTTTAGGACGCTGTACGAGACCTTTTCCAAAACTACGTACTCCAATAATTACCGCACGATCTAAATCTTGTAAAGCACCAGATACAATTTCACTTGCTGATGCACTAGAGCCATCAATTAAAACAACCAAAGGGATTTTGGTATCCATCGGTTCATTTTTTGTGTAATAGGTTTTGTTGTATTTTTCTACTTTAGATTTTGTGGTCACTACCAATTGATTCTTGGGTACAAAAATATTAGTAACATTTACTGCTTCTCTTAATAAACCACCTGGATTTCCACGCAGATCTAAAATTAGTTTCTCAGCACCTTGATTCTTTAAATCTCGAAGTGCGCTTTTAGTCTCAGCGGATGCTTTGGCGTTAAATTTTCGAAGAACAATATATCCAGTATTTTCGTTTATCATAGAGTAGTGAGGTACTGCATGGATGTCTACAGCCTCACGTTGTATCGTTGCATTTAATGTTTTACCTTGTCTTATGTAGGTCACTTCAACACTAGTACCTGCTCCACCTTGTAGCAAGTTTCCTGCATCGTCTTTAAAATCTGCAACAACAACATTATCTACTTTGATAATCTGGTCGCCAGCTTTTAAACCCGCTTTGTCTGCTGCATAATCCTTGTAAGGCTCAACAATCACCAATCTATCTTTTAGTGTCAACACATTAGCACCAATACCAGTATAATCTCCTGCATTATTGATTCTCGCCGACTCTACATCTTGTTCGTTATAATAGTTCGTGTATGGATCTAAATCTGCAAGCATACTTTTAATGGCAGTATCCATTAAATCTCCAGGATTTGTCTCATCAACATAATTCATGTTGAGTTCTTTAAAAAGTGTTGTAAAAATTTCTATTTGCTTAGCAATTTCGAAGAAGTCACTTTTAAATGCTGTTCCGCTAAAAAAAATAGTGAGTGCTACAAGCGGAATTAAAATACGTTTTTGTAGTAGTTTTTTCATGTGGTTATATTTATTGTTTTTCAATCGTCACACGTAAGATCTCAATAAACACTTTTCTTTATAATTACCTATTATTGATAGACGTTTCATAAGGATAATATCATTTATTCAGGCGACACTTTTTTAGAAAAAGTCTCTAAAAGTTGTTTCATTTTTTTGTTTACGGAATCAAAATCCGTTTTATCCTTACCAATGTACAAAATCATTAACGTATAACATGATGAAATGTTGTTAAAATACTCACTTTTATTAAGGCGGTAGGCTTCCCTCAATAAGCGTTTGATGCGATTTCGATCCACTGCTTTTTTTAAATTACGTTTACTTACTGTAACTCCTGTTTTAAATTGTGTATCCTCATCAAAATTTGACTTTAGATACACCATGCGCAATGGGTAAGCACTAACCGATTTCCCTTCGGAAAACAGCTGTTCTATGAGTTTTTGGCTTTTAAGCTTTTCTTTTTTAGAATATGAAAATGACATCTAGAATACTACTATTTAATAGGATTTATAAGTTTTGCTAATCATTGTAAAACAAATAAAGTAAATTTAAAACGATTGATAATTGTTTTAAAGTTTTAATCGACCAATTGACCAACTTATCTCACAAAAAAAGCCACACGACATAGATTGTGACTTTGAGTTTTTTAAGCTTTTCATTATTCACCTGCTAGTTCTCTTCTGTGAATAAAGATGGTAACAGCTTTTTCCTTTTAGTAACGTGAATAGAAAGCACAAATTTCATAATAAACGTACCGATTTTTAGGTGATTTTATTTCTCTTGTTTGCATTCCTATTAGATTGGCGTTAGTGAGCGCTAAAAAACCCTTTTTATCATTTTTGTTTAACCATAACGTTCTATAAACCATGACTTAAATCATATTTTAAATCTAAAGTTTGAAGTAATTTTAGTTGCATTTAAAACAGTCATAATTATGGGAAATTTACACGTTACTAAACTTTCAAAAAAGAAAGATAAAGCCAATTATATCCACCAGCTAATTAAGGATATTGAAGCTTTAGATTTTATGATTGAAAACAATATGATTGAAAAAGCACCTATTCGCATTGGTGCAGAACAAGAGTTTTGCCTGGTTAATGAGGAATTCTTACCAAATGGAAATGCACTAGACATTTTAAAAGAGATTAACGACCATCATTTTACTACAGAAATTGGAAACTATAATCTTGAGATTAATTTAGATCCTTTTGAACTCAAAGCAGATTGCTTTTCCAAATTGCATCAACAGCTTAAAGACCTTTTAAATAAAGCCAAAATAGTTGCAGATAAGTACAACACAAGAATTGCGCTTACAGGTATTTTACCCACGTTATCACTCAAATATATCACTATTGATAACATGACGCCAATTCAGCGATACTATGTGCTTAACGATGCGATAAAAGTATCTAGAAAGCAAGATTTTAATATCCATATAAAAGGTGTAGACGAACTAAACCTATTACATGATTCCCTAATGTTAGAAGGTTGCAACACTAGCTTTCAGACACACTTACAAATTCACCCAGACGATTTTATTCAAAGTTATAATTGGGCCCAGACGATATCTGGTCCTGTGCTTAGTATCTGTGTAAATTCCCCGTTTCTCTTCGGAAAAGAGCTGTGGAGTGAAACCCGAATCGCATTATTTACACAGAGCGTAGATACTAGAGCTAATTCGTTTTTATTAAATGAAAAACAATCTAGGGTGAGCTTTGGAAATCATTGGGAAACTGGAAGTATCACAGATATTTTTAAAGATAATATTTCAAGATTTAGAAGTTTGGTGACCGCTGAATTTGAGAAAGACAGTATAGAAATGTTACAAAATGGAGAGATTCCGAAGTTGAAAGCGCTAAGCATTCATAATGGGACGGTTTACCGTTGGAATCGTATATGCTATGGTGTTGGAGGCGGGAAACCACATCTAAGAATTGAAAACAGGTATATCCCTTCTGGACCAACAACGAAAGATGAAATTGCTAATATGATGTTCTGGGTTGGTATTATGGTTGGACGACCAAAATCTGAAGATAATATCCATGAAACAATGGACTTTAAAGATGTTAAATCTAATTTTTTTAAAGCTGCTAGATATGGAATGGCAGCGCAATTTAAATGGAAAGGTAAGCTCATTTCTAGTAAGCGTTTAATTTTAGATGAATTATTACCAATGGCATATAAAGGGCTTTATAAAAAGGGAGTTTTACCTAGAGATGCAGAGAACTACTTAACCGTTATAGAAAATAGAGTCAACATACATAATGGTTCAGAATGGCTTAAGAAAAGCTATAGAAATCTACTAAAAAGAAAAAAACCTATTGAAGCATTACAAGTATTAACAGCAAATATGTATTTAAAGCAAGAATGTGATTATCCGGTGTCTACTTGGAAAATTTTAGATAAAGAGGTGCATACCACATTTGATATCGATAAAAAAGTAGTTCATGTGATGAATACTGATTTGTTCTCAGTTGACAAAAAAGATAGTTTGGAACTTGTTATTCATATTATGCAATGGAAAAATATTCATCACATGCCAGTTATAAATAATAAAAAAAATTTGGTTGGTTTATTAAGCTGGACAGATATAAAAAATCACATTAACGAAATTGAAGAAAGTACTAAATGTGTTCAAAACTTTATGAAAGATGAGCTCATAACTATTACTAAAGATACACCTATTGCAGAAGCGAAACAGAGAATGCTAGAAAACAATATTAGTTGTCTTCCTGTTGTGAAGGGGAAAAAATTAGTTGGCATATTAACGTCTAAAGATCTTTAAGACAAATGACTCAAATTTATAATAAAGCCATACACAAAACGATATCTATTAATCGGGTCTTGGGCCATATTAAAGGGGTTCATAAAGGTGCTACAATTGTCTTTTTTGCTGGTATTCACGGCAATGAAACAGCAGGTGTGTTTGCCTTACAAGAGGTACTTGATACAATTAAACCCGAAACAGTTTCTGGCACTATTTATGGTGTTTCGGGTAACCTTAAGGCGCTAAAAGAAAACCAACGTTATCTGGATAAAGACCTAAATAGGCTTTGGACCCAAAAACAATTAGAAGCGCTCAAACTTAAAGAGACTTTAAATACCGAAGAGCAAGAACAAATCGAGTTATTTAAATTAATAGAACGCATCATTAGTTCTAATTCTGGACCATTTTATTTTATCGATTTTCATACGACTTCAAGCAAAACACTTCCCTTTATTACGATTAATGATGCGCTAATTAATAGGAAATTTTCTAAGTTATTTCCTGTACCTATTGTTTTAGGAATTGAAGAGTATTTAAATGGTCCTTTACTTAGTTTTATTAATGAATTAGGATATGTGTCTCTTGGATTTGAGTCAGGACAACATGATGAAAAAGAAGCTATAGAGAACTGTATCTCTTTTATTTATTTAGCGCTAAGGAACGTGACCGTTATAGAGCAGAAACACATCCCTCAATGTCAAGTACTTTATCAACAACTTCAAATAAACGCAAATCATTTATCCGATATTTTTGAAGTGGTATATCTATATCACATAAAGAGAGATGAGGTTTTTAAAATGAACTCTGGTTTTAAAAGCTTTCAGGATATCGTAAAAGGAACAATTTTAGCAACGAGTAATCAACAGATGGTCAAATCAACATATAATGCTAGACTTTTTATGCCATTATACCAATCTAAAGGAGAGGAAGGTTTTTTTATTATTAAGCCTATCAAGCCATTTTTCTTAAAGCTTTCAGCAGGATTACGTCATTTAAAATTTGATAGTCTTTTAGTTCTGTTTCCAGGAATATCTTGGGATAATAAGAATAAAAACGTTCTTAAGGTTAATTTAAATATAGCTAAGTTTTTCGCTAAATCTATTTTTCACTTGTTAGGATATAGGAATAAAAAAATAAACGAGACCCATTTGTTGCTTTACAATAGAGAACACTCCTCTAAAATTGAGGCTTATAAAAATGAACTATGGTATTAAAAAAAGCCAGAACATTTATTTGTTTTGGCTTTTCTTAATTTATGTAAAATCTGTCAATCTATTTTAGGAAGGTACACGATATAATTATTCTGTAGCTACAGGATACACATTATTATCTTGCTTTATATCTGCCATCAACCCTTTAGGATCAAGTTGCACAGATTTTACAGTTTTAGAGGTTTCTAGTGTATATGTTGGATATGCCCAAGCCCAATCATCTTTTACAGTTGCTGAGGTTTTTTTTGCACCACGCATCATACGTAATGGGATGTAAAAATCCTCAGTAGAACCATCTGTATACGTAATTGTCAGGTCTAATGGCATTGGCATTAATCCAATGCGCTCTAGAGTTACTTTTTTGTCTTCTACGTTTGTTACAGCGTAGTCTATTGTGTTTGTAGTTTGCGCAAAATCGATGAGATACCAATCTAATTCTAAACCCGAAACACGTTCTGCCGTTCGCACAATGTCGAGTGGTTTTGGATGTTTAAAAGCAAAATCTGTATAGTACTTTTTTATAGTTGTTTTTAAATTATCATCACCAATAATGTAACCTAATTGAGAGATGAAAACTGCTCCTTTACTATAGGCTGATATCCCATAGGCTTGATTAATATTATAACGATCGGCATGCGTCGTTAACGGTTGTTCAACACCAGAATTTGCTAGAAAAGCATATCCAAGATAAGATCTACTTAATGGGTTTTCTTTTTTCTCATCCATAATCTCGTTCATAGCTAAAGTAGAAATATAGCTTGTAAAGCCTTCATCCATCCACTCATGCTTAGCTTCATTGGTTGCCAGTAAAAACTGAAACCATGTATGCGCCATTTCGTGAGCTGTCACACCAACTAAACTGCCATAACTGCGATTTCCTGTGATAAGTGTTGACATTGCATATTCCATTCCGCCATCACCTCCTTGAATCACAGAATACTGATCAAAAGGGTATTTCCCAATATGCTCACTAAAATACTGCATCAACTCAACCGTTTTAGGTTGCATTTTTTTCCAGCTTTCTAGGTTGTCTTTCGGTAAATCATTTTTGTAAAAGAAGTGAAGCATTGGCCCATTAAGAACTTGCATTGTATCATGAATATAATCTTTATCAGCAGCCCAAGTAAAATCATGAACGTTAGGTGCAATAAAATGCCACGTTAGCTTTTTTCCTTTATGCTTAACGTCGTTAGGTGTATAACCATATCCAATCTCGTCTGCATTTTGTAAATTACCTGTACCGCCAATAATATAGTCTTTATCTATAGTGATTTTTACATCAAAATTTCCCCAAACACCATAAAATTCACGTGCTATATATGGATCTGCATGCCATCCTTCGGTATCATACTCTGCTAATTTAGGATACCATTGTGCCATTGATAAAGCAACACCCTCTTTATTATTTCTACCAGAACGACGAATTTGAACAGGCACTTGCCCATTAAAAACCATATTAAAATCTACAGTTTCTCCTGCTTTGATTGGTGTCTCTAAATCCACAATCATAATAGTACCTTCAATTTCGTAACTAAGGGCTTTTCCATTAAGGTTTAAAGAAGACACTTTGATAAAACCAATTTCATCGTCTTTTAATTTTGATATGCGACTTTCAAAAATCGGGTTTTCTTTAGTTCCAACGTTATCAGTCATTCTACCATCTGGATCTGTAATACTTTGTAAACGCGCATCCATTTCACTATCAGGTTGAAAGGCATTGAAATACAGGTGATAAAAGACACGAGACAAATCGTCTGGCGAATTATTGGTGTATTTTATAGTCTGTTTTCCTGTAAATTGATAGGTTTTTACGTCCATATCAATGTCCATTATGTAATCGGTTTGTTGTTGCCAATAATAATCTGTTTTATATTCTATTGTGGTGTCTTGCGCATTAATTTCCGAAGAAAAAAATGTTACGCATAGCAGTAAGAGTGTGCTTAATCTAAATCTCATATTTATTTTTTTCTTCGGAATTCCTTTTAGTTTGCCATTCGTGATGCTATAATCAACGCGTTATAAGCGTTAACTATTCTACCAGATGTAGAAATCTCGTTGAGCGATTTTACGTCTTTGTTTTCTCCTATTGTAACTTTTGCTTTAATTGGTAAACCAGAGTCCATTAAAACCTTCTTTACTTGCGATGCCGTTAAGCTTGGATATTGTGAGCGAATTAAAGCTGCAACTCCTGCAACATTTGGTGAAGCCATTGAGGTACCACTATTCATCTCGTATTCATTTTCTGGCATTGTAGAATAAATATCACTTCCAGGAGCAAAAACGTCAACATTGACTTTTCCGAAGTTAGAAAAACTAGAGACCATTGATGAACCATAGGTGCTAGTTAACGACCCTACAGTAACTACATTATCTGAAATTTCTGGACCTGTACCAACAGCGTCATTTGGGAAATTAGAAGCGATATCAATATCCTCACTGTCATTACCAGCAGCATGGACAAAAAGAACATCTTTATCTGCAGCATATTTAATAGCGTCTCTTACCCATTGGCTATTTGGTGAGAATGACTTACCAAAACTACCATTGATGACTTTGGCACCATTATCTGCAGCATAGCGAATTGCAAGAGCAATGTCCTTGTCATATTCATCTCCATTAGGTACAGCGCGAATTGCCATAATTTGAACATTATTTGCAACACCATTCATTCCTTTATTATTGTTGCGCTCTGCAGCGATAATGCCAGTAACGTGAGTTCCATGACTTTCTGTTTTTTTAGAGGGTCTAGGATTATTGTTACCATAACCTACTTTATCGTTTAAATCATTAGGATTATCTCCTGTTGTACGTCCTTTTAGCTCTTTATTAAGATTGGCATTTAGTCTATCGTTGATGCTTTCCAGTCCATTTTTAAACTCTTTCTTAGCGTCTGCCAAGGACTTCATATTATTGCTATAAATAAATTGAGCTACTTGCACCGCTTGGCCTAGTTTTTCATCTTCGGTTTTGATAGCAGTAACCTCTTTTTTGTTATAGTCAGATTTGCCAAAGTGTTTGGTTAAAATCTCATCTGCTGCATTAACCTGCTGAGAAATTTGCTCATATTGAGTTTTGTAACCTACGTATTTTTGATATTCGCTAGTATACAATGCTTCTGCTTCAGCATATCTTGGAGTGTTTTTGTCTCCTGCGGCTAGAATTCTAACGTATTCTAATTGCTCATCGTACCCATCACCAAGAAAATTCCAACCGTGAATATCATCAATGTAACCATTGTTGTCATCATCTTTTCCGTTATTAGGAACTTCGTTTTTATTCGTCCAAAGGACATCATCTAAATCTTCATGATCTATATCTGTTCCGCTATCAATAACCGCAACAATAACTGTTTTTCCTTTTTTATTCTTAACAATCTCACTGTATGCTTTATCGACACTCATTCCAGGAATGGTATCTTTTACTAGATCTAAATGAGACCACGTATTTTTTTCACTTTCAGTTAGCTCTGCTTCCTTTAAAGGAGAGGTGTCAATATTTTCTATTGGAGTAGAAAGCACTCCTGATGTTGCGCTACAACCAAATAAAATGGCTGATAAGAATACGGTGTATAAAAATGGTTTAAATAAGTACTTCATGTGTTTATGTTTATTGTTTTTTAATGGTCACATGTTGTTCGCTAATAATCTTATTTTAAGAGATAACGCTTAACACGCTGGGTTTATACTGGTTTTAATTAAATATATCGTTTGTTTTAAATGTATCTTTAAGTCGGACGCCTTTTTCTGTGTGTTGTACGGTTATAATTTCATTGTGCGCATCATGCTCTAGAAATAAGTAATAATTATGATCTGCTGCTAGGTTTAAAAAGCGTTCTTTTTCATCTAAAGACAATAGAGGTCGTGTATCATATCCCATAACAAAAGGTAATGGTAAATGACCAACAGTTGGTAGCAAATCTGCCATAAAACATATCGTTTTTCCCTTATATTGAATCATTGGAATCATTTGCTTATCTGTATGACCATTAGCAAAAAAAATATCGAATCCAAGTGGCGAATTTTTTAATATATCTTTCTGCGGAAGGTTGGTGAATTTTAACTGACCACTGTCTTCCATAGGTAAAATATTCTCTTTTAAGAAGGAGGCTTTTTCTCTCTTGTTTGGTTTGGTCGCCCATTCCCAGTGATTCTTGTTACTCCAAAAATGTGCGTTTTTAAAAGCAGTTTCATAACCTGTTCTATCGGCATTCCATTGTATACTTCCACCACAATGGTCAAAATGCAAATGGGTCATGAAAACATCTGTAATGTCATCACGATGAAAACCATGAGTTTTTAAAGAATTGTCAATGCTGTTATTTCCCCAAAGATGATAGTAGCCAAAAAACTTATCACTTTGCTTATTTCCCATACCTGTATCGATTAGTATCAACCTATCGCTATCTTCTATAAGCAAACAACGTGCGGCAATATCTATCATATTATTGTTATCGGAAGGATTTGTTCTGGTCCATAAAGTTTTAGGAACAACACCAAACATGGCACCTCCATCTAACTTAAAATTACCAGCATTAATTGGATATAATTTCATCTCTAAAAATAATTGAAATGCAAATTACTAAAAGCAGTATACAATACTTAAGTTTAGCACCAATTATTGAGGTATTTTTAACACTTTTGAATGGTCATAATCGTATTTGGAGTATAAAAATTTACATTTACAAGAGAAAACGTTACAAGATGAAGCAGAAGTCTAAAAAAAAGGGAATAAAATTATTGAAGTTTGGTCGTGATTTTGAACCAGACGAGCGTGTTATACTTAGAGATTATTTGGCAATTGAAAGAACCCGTTTGGCTAATGAGCGCACACTTTTGTCTTATATACGATCGTCATTGTATTTACTCTTGGGAGCCATCGCCTTTTTTCAGCTTAAAGACTTTACGAACTTCAAGTATTTAGCATTAACGGCATTGGTTTTTAGTGCGCTTTTTTTTATCATTGGAATTTATAGATTTCTTTTATTAAAGAGGAGTTTAAAAAGAGTGTATTATCGATCTGAAGAGATGACTAAGGATAAAGACTAATACGAATTAAAGGCTCTTTGGAATGACATCTTTTAGTCGTTTCCCAAAATCTAAGAGCGCTTTAATTTCCTTAGTACTAGCCAAGCGCTGGGTACTAAAAATGAGTAAACTATTGCCATTAGATTCTATATGATAATATGGATTACTCTCAAAAAAGTGAATTAACTCATTCGTGAAGAATGTTTTAATGGCTTCTATATGCTCTCCTACCAAATGAAATCGTTTTGAGAAATCTTGATGGTCATCAAAGTTAATATCTTTAAATCCAGCAATTGCATAGACCTTATCTATTATGGTTTCTCTATCTAAAGAGAACACCGGAATCGTTTCATTTAAATCAATATGAAGCATAGATGTTCTTACGACTTCTTTAGCTATAAACTCGCCTTCAGAAAATTCGATATCAAATAATTTAGTGTTTGCATTTTCGTCTTCTAATTCATTGTAAATATAATTGGGTTGCTTTGTTTTAAAAAATAGAAAAGGATTTAGAAAAGCAGTGTTTTTATTTATATCTGCACTATAAGTAAGGTGGTAATCTTTTGCAATAGTCTCAAGGTTTTCTTGTCTTTTTGTAAGATTATATCCAAATAATTTAGGTACTGCAACAATTTTCCGCAACGCAAAAGGATGCTTAGAATCTGCATCGTGTATATCCAAACCTACAATATCAAAATGACCTCCATTTTTAGTGAATATACCTTGATAGTTATTAAGATTTTCCATGACTGTATGATCTACAAAATCACACATAGAAAAGTCTACTATGACATCTTGATCTGCAGCAATCACATCTAGTTTTTGCTTTAATCTATAAAAATTGGCAAACGTGCAAAAATGTTTTACACTAACGTAATAGTTAGATTTATTATCATCCTCTTTAAACATCAATACATTTGGTTTTATCCAATGCCTTAAAAACAATGTGACGTTTTTATTGATTATAAAATGTATGACTATAGTGATGATTACGCCTGCAGAAATTCCTAGAATTAATCCAAACTTTAAGGTGGTAAGAAGTGTCACAAAAAAGATGATGAGTTGTTCTTTTCCTACAGAAAATATTTTCTTTATTAAATCTGGTGATGCTAATTTATAACCGGTATATACCAAAATAGCCATGAGAGCAGGCAAAGGAATACGAGTTAATTGAGAACTAAATACCACAATAAATACCACAAGAAAGAACGCATGAAAAAAGTTAGAGGACCTGTTGCTTCCTCCATTATTAACGTTTACCGAACTTCTAGCAATTACAGTAACGACATTTAATCCACCAACAAAACCACTCGCTATTGTTCCTAGCCCTAAAGCTTTTAAATCTTTATTTACGTTAGAGCGACGTTTTTCGGGATCTAATTTATCAACCGCTTTGATACTCAAAAGGGATTCAATACTCGCAATTAAGGTGAGAGAAAACACACTTCCCCAAAACGCTAGACTACCAACTTTTGAAAATGAGATTTTTGGTAATTGAGTAGTGATTTCAGCAAATGAAGGAATTGCAGGTATCATGTAGTCTTGAGCAATTGGGTTGTCTTGATGTAAGACCAATTCAAAATAGTAGCTAAACCCTATTGATAAGACAACAATCCACATTGGGGCTGGTATTAAGTGCCAATACTTATTTCTAAGCTTTGGATAAAACACCATAATCGCTAAACTTATTAGTCCCGCAGCAGCTGCATATATGAGGCCTGTATTTTCGTAATGTAATGCATCATTTATTGTATATGGGATTTCAATCAAGTAGTCAATAGTATTGTCTCGAGTAATTTTATGACCAAACATAATATGAAACTGCTTACCTAGAATGATAAGCCCAATAGCAGCAAGCATACCTTGAATGGCAGAGGAGGGGAAAAAATCAGAAAGATTCCCCATACGTAAAAAACCAAGTAACATAATTAATAGACCAGAGCATATAATAGCTGCATAAGCACCTTCTAGACCAAGAGTTGTAATAGCAACTAAGGTAACACCTACCAACCCGTTTCCTGGACCTGTAATGGTTACATGACTTCCCCCTAAAATGGATACGACTACACCACCAACAATTGCAGTGATAACGCCAGCAATTGCTGGAGCGTCACTTGCCATGGCAAGTCCTAGACCTAATGGCAAAGCAATTAAACTTACCACAAATCCAGAAAATATATTTTTAGGGAGTTGCTTTAAAATGAGCGCTATGCTGTTCTTTTTTTTTGTCATTGAATGATTAAAACGTCTGTTGGCAACTCAGATAAAATATATTCGATATCATGTGGGAAAAGACGATCCCAAAAGCTGGTTTTTGTTGGCGCATTCATCACTAATAAATCTGCTCTAACAAATTGAGCATAGTGACCAATACTGTAGCCTCGTGTTCCAAAGATAGATTGTGTTTTTGTAACAATATTAGACTTATAGTCATCAGGGATTTCGTTAATAATAGAGTTTATACGAGAGTCTTCACGCATTTTTAGACGCTCTTTAATGATGGCATATTTTCGAAGTGATTTATCATCATCTACACTCACAGCGATTTCTTGCTTTGTGATTTCTTCAACAATTGTAATTTTTTTAGATTGTAGTTTGTGAGACAAATAATACGCTGTGGTAATAGTTTGTTTGGTTTTCGGGTTGTCGAGCCCGTTAACAACAATGTGTTTACAAGGTATGCGTTCTACAGAAGGTTTAATAAGTAATAAAATAGAGCAATTTGCTTGCCTCGTGATTTTTCTAGCAATGGTTCCTAGGTAATACTGTACAAAATTCTCTTTTTGAAGTGCTCCCAAAATGAGCAAGTCCACTTTTTTTTCTTCGGAAACCGATAAAATCACATCTACAGGATTACCAGTCTTAAAAACGAGATCATAGCTGAGGTTGTCTTTTAGAAACGGTTGTATAATGTCTAAAATTTGTTCCTTTTTTTTACGAGATTTTTCACCAACATGAATAAGCACCAACTTACTCTTAAAAGAGAGCGATAGTCGTGCAGCTTCGTAAAGGTTTGCTTTTAGGTTTGGAGAAAATGCAACTCCAATACCTATGGTTTTAAATTTTTTGTTGGTCAAGTGCTATTAAAAATCAATTTCGAGGGTAAGTTAATATTTTTTTTATGCCTTTTGAAATATTTGTGCTCCTCATCGTTTTTAAGCTCTTTTTTAAAAGCTGTTCAAATAGTTTAAATTATATTTAACTTTGAAAAAAATATTACATGTTAGAATTAGCAGGGATTATTATCTTAGGAATATTAGCGCAATGGGTGGCTTGGAAATTAAAAATTCCAGCAATATTACCATTAATTTTAATTGGGCTTTTGGTTGGGCCAATTGCTGCAGAATTTTTAAGCGAAGATGGAACCAAATGGATTGAGCCAATTTGGAATGGAGAAAAAGGACTCTTTCCTGGTGACAGTTTATATTATTTTGTGTCATTAGCCATAAGTATTATTCTTTTTGAAGGCGGATTAACACTAAAACGATCTGAAATTAAAAATGTTGGACCCGTAATAACTAAGCTAATTACACTTGGATCTGCGGTGACTTTCTTTGGCGCAGGTATTTTAGCGCATTATATTTTTGAATTGAGTTGGGATTTGTCATTTCTATTTTCTGGTTTAATAATCGTTACAGGACCAACAGTAATTACGCCTATTTTGAGAAATATTCCCCTTAAAAAAGATATTTCTACTATTCTAAAATGGGAAGGTATTTTGATTGACCCAATTGGCGCATTAGTAGCTGTACTAGTATTTGAATTTATTAGCGTTGGAGGTGATAGCGGATTCACAAAAACAGCATTTTTAGAATTTGGTAAAATTGTGCTATTTGGTACTACTTTTGGGTTCACTTTTGCGCATGCTTTAGCTTTCGCAATTAACAAGAAATTTATTCCACATTATTTACTAAATGTAGTAGCACTTTCTACGGTACTTCTTGTTTTTGTTGAGTCTGAACTTTTTGCTCACGAATCGGGCTTATTAGCAGTAGTGGTAATGGGAATGGTATTAGGAAACGGAAAACTAACAAACCTTAAAGAACTCTTGTATTTTAAAGAATCTCTTAGTGTATTATTAATTTCTATATTATTTATACTCCTCGCTGCAAACATTAATATTGAAGATCTATTGTTATTATATACTTGGAAAACAGCAGTGCTTTTCGCTATTGTTGTATTTGTCATAAGACCATTAGCTGTATTTATAAGTACTCAAGGTTCTCAATTAACACTTAATGAAAAACTCTTTATAAGCTGGGTTGGACCACGAGGAATTGTAGCAGCGGGTATTGCCTCTCTTTTTGGAAGTAAGTTACTAAAACAAGGTGTTGAAGGTGCGGAATATATTACACCACTGGTGTTTATGATTGTATTAGGGACGGTATTACTAAATGCAACAACAGCGCGATTATTTGCTAAGTTAGTTGGTGTGTTTTTAACAAAGTCTAATGGTACATTAATAGTTGGAGCCTCTAAGGTATCTAGACTTATTGGTCATTATTTAGAGTCAAATGGAAGACATGTGGTATTAATAGATAGTAATCAAACTAATATTGATAAAGCTAAAGAGTTAGGACTTGAGGCTATAAATACTAATATTTATTCTGATACTCTAATGGATAATATAGAACTAAATGATATGGGTTATTTAATGGCATTAACGGCGAGTAATGATATAAATAAATACGCCATAAATAAGTTTAGTAAACAATTTGGTGAGAATGGGGCTTTTAGATTAGTTAGTGTAGATGAAATGCGTGACAGTAACAACAACCCTAAGGTGGGCTTGTTTTCACATACAGATGATTTTGCAACGCTTAGTAATGTTGTTAGAAAATTTCCTAGTATTCAAGAAATTGAGCTAAAAGATAAGGCGCATTATGAAAGCTTAATTGAACTGTGTGATAATGATAAAGAAATTATTCCGTTGTTTATTAAAAATGAAGCTTCTGAAATCAAAATTATTTCTTCTTACAATAAAGACATTGAAGAGATTGGTGAAAATTGGCACTTAGTTTATTTAGGGAAACCTTTTGATGTTGAAACTGTTGCTTAAGAGGATTAAAAATTACGACGAGCGTATGAGCTCTATTTTATAATAGGTGATTTAAATTTTTCTTCGGAATAAAGATATACTCACTGCGAAATAAAAGACCTCATGTTGTCCATAAATTTTGCTATTGATTGCTGTACAGTTTCTTTTTCTAAACTCTCAGAAAAACCATGATTTAGATTTGCTCAATCTCTTAGTACAAAAACTAAAAATGAAGCTAAGATTACAAGGCTCATGGGTGTAAAAGGTAGACCTATACATTGGTATCAATTTATTCCAAAAAGTCTCGTGTGTTTTTCAGCAAAGAGACTCCTTTTTTCAAAGGAGTTATTAGCTAATCGTTCAACTTTAGTACAGCCATAAAGGCTTGTTGAGGTATTTCTACATTACCCACTTGACGCATACGTTTTTTACCTTTTTTCTGTTTTTCTAACAATTTACGCTTACGAGAAATATCTCCACCATAACATTTAGCAGTTACATCTTTACGCAAAGCTTTAATCGTTTCGCGAGAAATAATTTTAGCACCAATTGCAGCTTGAATAGGAATATCAAACTGTTGTCTTGGAATTAATTCTTTCAGTTTTTCACACATTTTCTTACCTATATGTTGAGCGTTGTCGGTATGAATTAAGGCAGAAAGTGCATCTACAGTTTGTGCATTCAATAAAATGTCTAATCTTACAAGTTTAGACACTTTCATTCCGATAGGAGAATAATCAAAAGAGGCATAGCCTTTAGATACCGTTTTGAGACGATCATAAAAATCAAAGACGATTTCAGCAAGAGGCATTTCAAAAGTTAATTCAACACGTTCTGGAGTTAAATAGGTTTGATTTAGAACGATACCACGCTTTTCAATACATAGAGACATCACATTACCTACAAAGTCAGATTTTGTAATAATAGTAGCTTTAATATAAGGCTCTTCAACACGATTTACGGTCGTTGGCTCAGGTAAGTCAGTAGGATTATTTACAATAAAAGCGACATCTGGATTTTTGTTAGTGTATGCATTATATGACACATTGGGAACCGTTGTAATTACAGTCATATCGAACTCACGTTCTAGACGTTCTTGAATGATTTCCATGTGGAGCATTCCTAAAAAGCCACAACGAAAACCAAAGCCTAAAGCCGCCGAACTTTCAGGTTGAAATACTAACGATGCATCGTTTAATTGTAATTTTTCCATAGAGTTACGAAGTTCTTCGTAATCCTCTGTATCGACAGGGTAAATACCAGCAAAAACCATTGGTTTTACATCTTCAAAACCTTCAACAATATTAGTGGTAGGGTTTGCAAAGTCTGTAATGGTATCTCCCACCTTAACTTCTTTGGCTGTTTTAATACCTGTAATTAAGTAGCCAACATCTCCAGCTTTTACACTTTTTTTAGCGACTTGGGTTAATTTTAAAGTTCCAACTTCATCTGCAAAATAGTCTTTACCTGTTGCGAGAAACTTAATCTTTTGTCCTTTTTTTATTTCACCATTAAAAACTCTAAAGTAAGTTTCAATACCTCTAAAGGTATTGTAAACTGAATCAAAAATTAATGCTTGTAATGGCGCTTCTACACTCCCTTTAGGAGCAGGAACACGTTTAATAATCGCTTCTAAAATTTTATCAATCCCAAAGCCTGTTTTACCACTTGCATGGATTACTTCTTCTGGATCACATCCTAAAAGCTCAACGATATCATCTGTAACTTCTTCTGGATTAGCACTTGGTAAATCTATCTTATTTAAAACAGGAATAATTTCTAAATCATTCTCTAAAGCTAAATATAAATTAGAAATGGTCTGTGCTTGTATACTTTGAGCAGCATCAACAATTAATAAAGCACCTTCACAAGCCGCTATAGATCGTGACACTTCATAAGAGAAATCTACGTGACCAGGTGTGTCAATAAGATTGAGCACGTAGTCCTCGCCTTCAAACGTATAATCCATTTGAATAGCATGTGACTTTATAGTAATACCACGCTCACGCTCCAAATCCATACTATCTAAAAGTTGGTCTTGTTTTTCCCGATCGGTCACAGTACCAGTGTAATCTAATAAACGATCTGCTAGTGTACTTTTACCGTGGTCAATATGTGCGATTATACAAAAATTCCTGATGTTCTTCATAAACTTTAATTCATCTTCATTATGATTTGCAAATATAATCGAATTATTACGCATACAATATCATTAATGTTGACAAAAAGCACATTAACTACGGATAAACCGTAATTATCATTAAAAAACAAATAGTATATTGCACTATTAAACCCAAACTAATTTTGAAACTTCTCCACATTTTCTCCTTATTTTTATTGTATTCTTCCTTGGGTTATGGTCAAGAATATTCTATTTCTGGAAAAATATTAGATGCTCATGATAGGGCTATTGAATTTGCAAATATTATTGTTTTTAACACCGATCAAAGCGAAGTTCTAAAAGGAACATCTACAGATGCAAGTGGGTTTTTTATTATTAATAATCTCGAGTCTAATACTTATATTCTTAAAGTAAGTTTTATAGGCTATCAAACATATGAGCAAAAAGTTGTACTTACTGGGAGCTTAGATTTAAAAACGATTACATTAGAAGATGCTGTTGAAAGTTTAGATCAAATTAATATTACAGTAAAAAAACCTACGTTAAGAAGAGAGGCAGATAGGCTCATCTTCAATATAGAAAAGACAGCTTTGGTTGAAGGTAACATGCTTCAAGTGCTCAAAAGCACTCCAGGAGTTTTGGTTTTAGGTGATGAGATTACTGTTAAAAACTCTAATCCTACGGTATATATTAATGATAGAAAGGTGAATTTATCTTCGGAAGATTTAAATCAATTATTAGAAGGGTCTTCAGCAAATTCTATTAAATCTATTGAGGTGATTACAAATCCCTCAGCACGATATGATGCAGAAAGTGGTGTTGTTTTAAATATCATAATGAGCAAAAACTTGATTACAGGGTATCGAGGAAGTGTGAATTCTAACTTTACACAAGGTGTTTTTCCAAGGTATGATTTAGGAACAAGTCATTTTTTTAAAAATAAGGACATCAGTTTTAACGTCAATTATAACTATTCAAAAGATAAAATAAATAGAGGTGGTGACGATATGGTTAATTTTCTAGATAATTCGAATGCTATAAATGAATCTTGGCGTTCATTAACTAATAGAAACACATGGTCTGAAACCCACAGTCTAAACACAAATTTTGACTATTTTATCAATGACAACAATACGTTGAGCCTTTCCTCAAATACGATTTATATACCCTACTTTAAATACAGTATCAATAATAATACATTGATTACAGATATAAACAACGCTTTTTTAGAGCGTTTTACAGCAGATAATTTATCTCGTGATAATAAATATAATGTAGGCGTAGATCTTAATTTTAGGCATAGCCTTACCAAAGGCTCATTAACGTTTAATGGTCATTTTACGACTTATAATTATGAAAGAAATCAAGCCGTTTTAAGCAATTTTTTTGATGTCAACAACGATTTTATAAATGCGTCTGCATTTAATACTAACGCCAACCAAGACACTCAAATATTTGCAGCAAAATTAGACTATAGTTTACCCATCAATGATAGTTCAGAGTTTGAGGCAGGTGTAAAGACTTCTAATATAAAAACGGTAAGTGATATCAGTCAATTTGATGTCGATCCCAATACAGGAACTGAAACTATAGACAATCTAAATTCAGATGCTTTTGATTATGACGAACGTATTTATGCTGCTTATGCCAATTACGCATCTAATACTGAAAAATGGAGTCTCAATGCAGGACTGCGAGCTGAGCAAACTAATATAGAGGGCGTGTCTTTATCTACAACTCAAATAAATACACAAGACTATTTGGAGTGGTTTCCTAATGCGAGTGTACAATACAATATTAGCGACCGTTATAATGTGTACGCTAATTACAAACGCAGTATAGCGCGTCCTGGCTATGCAGATTTGAACCCATTTAGGTTCTTTTTAAATGAAAATTATGTCGTTTCAGGAAACCCTAATTTGGTACCAACCTTTACTGACCATGCGGTTATAGGAACCACATTATTTAGTGATTTATTGACTATTGAGGCTTATTATAAAAATTATGATGGCGCTATATCAGAGATTCCAAGACAAAATAATACAACAAATGAGGTAGAATATATTAGCGTCAATTTTGACAAGACTGTTGAATACGGTTTTGACTTTCTAACCTATTTTAATGTCACAGACCGTTGGTCTATTTATGCGGTAACGTCATTTTATAATATTGAAGAAGAAACAGATTTTGGTAACGGTTTTGTAAATCAAAGCCTCTGGTCTAATTATTCTGTTTTGCAAAATGATTGGACGTTTCTAAAAGACAGTAGTCTTAATGCATCATTTACGCTCACATGGGTCGGACAGAATTTGCAGGGGTTTCAAATTGTGGAAGATCGTTTGTTTTCAGAATTAGCAATATCTAAGAGCATCTTAAAGAAAAAAGGAGTGCTTTCACTTTCGGTTAGTGATTTGTTTAATATGCAAGATGCTACAACCAGCGTAAGGTATCAAAACCAGTTTAGCAGAGGTTTTTCAGATGTAGATACGCGTTATATAAAGTTAGGTTTCCGTTATAAATTCGGTAACACACGATTAGAATCTAATGAGCGCAACATTAAAACAGATGAGCGTGATCGTTTAAATAAGGTGAATAACTAATTTTTATTCGGAAATGTGCTTTAAAGAAGACCTTTTAGTCAATGCTTATTAGAGTAGACCATAAAGTCTATTTTCGATTTAGATTCCAAAAACCTTTTAGTAAATTCAATATGTTAAGTCCAGTCGGGAGGACATATTGGAAGAAATAATAATGTGGTTTTTGTTTTGTGCCTTTGGGTACAAGAAATAGATTCAAACAATAACCACCAATGTTTAGGCTTTCAAAAATCGTCATTTCTAAATATTCTTCTGAAGTAGGTGATGTAAGATTAAGAGATCTCTTTTTTCAAAGGTATTTGTTAGTCTTGCCATTCTGCAATAAACAAATTCGTATCGCGTCCACCACCATTATGTCTATTTGAAGAAAACGCTAAATGTTTACCGTCATTTGAAAACACAGGAAACGCATCAAAAGTTTCACCATGAGTTACACGTTCTAGGTTTTTCCCATCAAGGTCAATTAGATATAAATTAAAAGGAAATCCGCGCTCTGCTTCAAAATTTGAAGAGAATAAGATTTTATTTCCTGAAGGATGAAAAAACGGACTCCAATTTGCGTTTCCTAAGTCGGTTAATTGACGCAAATCACTACCATCTGCATTACAGATATACAGTTCCATTTCAGTTGGTTCAACTAAGCCTTCAGCTAATAAATCTTTGTATTCTTTGATCTCTTGTTCTGTTTTTGGACGTGACGACCTAAAGATGAGTTTTGTTCCGTCAGGAGAAAAGAAAGCGCCTCCATCATAACCTAATTCGTTCGTGATTTGTTTTACATCGCTTCCATCAATATTCATGGTGTACAATTCTAAATCTCCACTTCTTGTAGAGGTGAACACAATTTTATCACCCTTTGGCGATACTGTTGGTTCCGCATCGTATCCAATTTCATTCGTTAATTGTTTAATAATATTACCTTCTAAATCTGCTACAAAAATGTCATAGCTGTCATAGATTGGCCAGATGTATTTTCCGTTTTCATTTCGTATTGGTGTATCTGGACATTCATTTTGTTTTAAATGTGTAGAGGCATAAATGATGTGTTTGTTATCTGGTAAAAAGTAAGCACATGTTGTACGTCCTTTTCCGGTTGACAACATTGGAGGAGCAATACTAGCTGTAAATGTTTCGTTAGCATTCATTAAAAACATTTGGTCACAGCCTACGTTCCATGCTTTATTATTAGATTGAAAGACCAATTGCTTGTCATCAAAACTCCAATAAGCTTCTGCATTATCTCCACCAAAGGTGACTTGTCTAATGGCTTTAAAGTGCTTTTCTTCAGGGTAAATTAATGTGTCTTTACCAGCTTCTATAGTTTCTGTTAGTTGTTTTTTATTCTCTTTGGAAGTCGTTTGAGATTCGTTTTTACAGTTTAAAAAGGTGAGTGCTATTAGTGCTACAACTATGTATTTCATCTGCTAATTATTAACTAAATTTGTGTAAAATTAAGATATATGCGTATTAATCACCTAATTATTGTTCTTTTTTTGACGGTTTTAACCGCTTGTAAGACAAATTCCGAAGAAAAAATTGATGTTGTAACTATTAAAGAAGACGTTGCTTTTTTAGCAGACGATAAACTCGAAGGTCGTCAAACAGGAACTGATGGAGAGAAAGCCGCAGCAAAGTATATAGCAGAACGTTTTGAGGATTTAGGCTTAAAAGCAGAAGGAACAAAAGGTTATTTACAAACATTTTCATTTAAGCCAAAAACAGATCCACATCAAGAAGTTAATTATATTATCAAGGATGGCGATAGTACAATTACAGGAACTAATGTGATTGGTTTTTTAGATAACCAAGCAGAAAACACGATTATTATAGGAGCGCACTATGATCATTTGGGGTATGGTGCAGAAGGGTCTTTGTTTAGAGGTGACACTAAAGAAATTCATAATGGAGCAGATGACAACGCAAGTGGTGTGGCAGTACTTTTAAATCTTGCTCAAAAATTAAAGTCTGCAAACAAAGGGAATAATTATTTATTCATGGCTTTTTCTGGTGAGGAAATGGGATTATTAGGCTCAAATTACTTCACGAAAAACCCAACTATAGACTTATCAAAAGCTAATTTCATGCTTAATATGGATATGGTTGGACGATTAAAACAAGATAGCACATTAGCGGTTTATGGTGTTGGTACATCGCCAATTTTAAAGCAGGTTGTAAAAGCCAATAATTCTAATTTTAAAATTATACAAAACGAATCTGGAGTGGGACCAAGTGATCATACCTCTTTTTATAATAGTGACATTCCGGTATTGCACTTTTTTACAGGACAGCATGAGGATTATCACAAACCTAGTGATGACAATCAAAAGCTAAATTACGAAGGGATGGAAACCATTTCATCATATATATTTGATATCATTTCAGATTTAGATGATAATGGTAAATTACCGTTTAGAAAAACAAAAAATGAAACTGAAGAGGTGCCTCGTTTTAAGGTGGGTTTAGGTGTGATTCCTGATTATCTTTTTGATGGAAAAGGCATGCGAATTGACGGAATTAGTGAAGACAAACCAGCGCAAAAAGCAGGACTTAAAAAAGGAGATATTGTTGTGAAACTCGGTGATAGTTTAGTGATCGATTTGATGAGTTATATGCGCGTGTTATCTACATTTGATACTGGAGATAAAACTAAAGTTATCGTGAAACGTGGTGATGCAGAGGTTGAGAAGGATATTGAGTTTTAGTCCGCTCCTAAATCCTCCCCAATAGGAAGGACTTTTAACTTGAATGTTGTCGCACTGAGCGCAGTTGAAGTTTTTTAAACGTTATAAATGAAAAGAAAGCAAGACATCATAAATAAAATACACTTAATCATTTCTGTCTGTATTGTTATCCCTATGGCTTTTGTTTACGGTTTTAAGCCAGACCTAAGCTTTGATATGTTTCTAGAGACTGTGGATGAACACAATTTCTACAAAGCCGTTATGGGATTGTATTTAGGGTTTTCTACACTGTGGATTATGGGTGTTTTGAAATCCAATTATCTAAAAACCGCACTTATTACTAATATCATTTTTATGTTAGGTCTGGGTTGCGGTAGAGTCTTAAGTATTTTAATAGATGGAATACCAACCTTTGGTTATGTCTTTGGAACAATTGCAGAATTGTTTTTAGGTTTTTATGGGCTTTGGGTCTTAAAACAGTTTAATAAAAATCAATAAATCACATGAAAATGAAAACAGTTTTAATTGTAGTATTAGTGCTTGTAATAATTTTTGCTATCGTTCAAATCTATGCTATGAAAAGTCAAAACGGAATTGAAAAATATCCTTATAAAGTAATAAAGACATATGATGCATTTGAGGTTAGGTCCTATGAGGCAACCTTATTTACATCGGTTAAGCTAACTACTGGTGATTACAAAAAAGGATCAAGTCAAGGGTTTTCTGTTTTAGCTGGATATATTTTTGGTGGAAACGAAGAGAACAAAAAAATTGCAATGACTTCACCTGTCTCAATGTCTTTGGAAGACTCTATGACCATGATGTTTATGGTGCCTAAAAATTTTAAGAAAGAAGATTTACCAAAACCAAATCAGTCACAGATAGAATTTAAAGAAGAGCCAGCAAAAAAAATGGCTGTTATAACGTTTGGAGGTTGGGCTAATGATATGAAAATTGAAGATTATAAAAATCAACTTATCAAAGCCTTAGAAAAAGAAGGGATTTCCTATACTAACCGGTTTTACTTTTTTGGATACAATGCGCCTTATGAAGCGATAAACAGAAAGAATGAAGTGGTTGTTGAACTGGGTTAAATGCGTGATGATTACATTTTAAAATCAGTAATTTTTAAGTTGGTCTATTTCTGTAGTACTATTTTTAGTAATTCACGAAGATAAAGAATCGCTGGTATGGTTGGGTTTTTTTCTTCGGAAAAATCAACTAAACGCTTCCCGATAATTCGAGTTGAATGAGCTCCAACTAAAGAGTATAAGGCAACTCCAAGTGTCATGGAGACTAGATCTACAGACGTAATTTGATTACTCCTTTTATGATGTAAAATCACATTATATTTAGTTATTGGTGTTGCAGGTATACAATTACCTAAAAAACTGTAATTTTGCGCAAAATATATTGAGTTTGGTAAAGATAGGCGATATAGAACTTTCAGATTTTCCGTTGTTGTTAGCTCCAATGGAAGATGTTAGTGATCCACCGTTTCGAGCATTGTGCAAGGAGCAAGGTGCAGACGTTGTGTACACAGAATTTATTTCAAGTGAAGGCTTAATTCGGGATGCAGCAAAAAGCGTCATGAAACTCGATATCTATGAAAAAGAACGGCCTGTTGGGATCCAGATTTTTGGAGCTAACATGGAAAGTATGTTGCAGACGATTGATATTGTTGAGCGCTCTAAACCAGACATTATAGACATTAATTTTGGATGTCCAGTAAAAAAAGTAGTGAGCAAAGGTGCAGGTGCAGGAATCCTAAAGGATATTTGTTTGATGGAAAGTCTTACTGCAGAGATGGTAAAACGCACCAATCTTCCTGTTACTGTTAAAACCCGTCTAGGTTGGGATCACGACTCTATAAGAATTGTTGAGGTTGCAGAGCGGCTTCAAGATGTTGGTTGTAAAGCAATTTCTATTCATGGCAGAACACGTGCGCAAATGTATAAAGGTGAAGCTGATTGGAAGCCAATTGCAGCTGTGAAAAACAATCCAAGAATGCACATTCCTGTATTTGGAAATGGCGATGTGGATACACCCGAAAAAGCGGCTTTAATGCGCGATAGCTTTGGATTAGATGGTTGTATGATTGGTCGTGCAACAATTGGAAATCCTTGGTTTTTTAAACAAGTCAAACATTTTTTTGAAACTGGAGAGCATTTAGCACCAATATCAATGGCAGATCGCGTTGATGCTGCAAGACGTCACCTCCAGATGTCTATAGATTGGAAAGGTGAAAAGTTAGGTGTTTTTGAAACGAGACGCCATTATACAAATTACTTTAAAGGCATTCCTAACTTCAAAGAACACAGAATGAAAATGGTCACAAGCGATGATGCTAAAGATGTATTTGCTGCTTTTGATGAGGTGTTGGAGTCCTTTGGAAATCACCAGTTTTCTTGATGTTGTAAAGCTGTGAAGCTGATTTACCCTTGTGTGTTTTTCTCAAAGATAAATTTATCTAAACCCACTAATTTTAAATTATTTTAAAGAAACAGCTTCTTTATTATTCTAATTAACTGGATTTTTAATCTATTAGAATACGTCTTTTCTTTTTTGCTAGAATACGTTTTAAAGAATATTTAGGACGTTTATCTCAAGCCTATTTTTTAAGTTAGGACTAATCAACTGCAAATTGGATATAGGAAATTGCGCACTGATGAATTAACCTTTTACCAAATTTCGATTAATTCTCTGCGAAGCTAATTTAGAAGCTAAAATTCCTAAGACGACGATAGTGATAAAGACAATTAAGAAATTTATAAGCTTTAATTCTACGGGATAAGCTAAGGCTGGTGTCAACATAATAAGTGAAAATTGTTGCTGTAAAAACACAACTACAAACCCTAAGATTAATCCTATTGTACCAGCAAGAATAGTCATCAAACTACCTTGTAAAAAGAAAATACGTCTTATATCTTTTGTTGTTGTGCCTAAATTAAAAAGGGTATTTAGCGATGCTTTTTTATCTAAAATCATCATAATTAAGGCGCCAATTACATTAAAAAGGGCAATGATAATAACTAAAGTAAAAATGAGATAGACCGCAACGTTTTCGGTGTTGAGCATTTTATAGAGGGCATCATTTAGCTGAGCTCTGTTTTTAATAGTGACGCGATTTCCAAAAACAGTTTGCAATGCTTCTGAAATTTGAATTTGGTCAGCTTCTGGGACTAATTTAAACTCTATAGATGATATTTGGTTGTCGTTATAGTTTAACAAATATCTAGCCGTTTCAATATTGGCAAAGATATATTCACTATTAAGTTCTTCATTGATGTCAAATACACCAACGTTATAAGCCTCTAAAGAGTTAAAAGCGCCTTTTACAGAGCTGATTTGTCCTTTTCCTGGTTTTGGGACGTATATTTTTTGATTCCTTGTTAGATCAAGAACTCCGTAAGAAAGATTTCTGGAGATGATACCACCAGAAACAATTTGACTAGTATTGCGTTCTAGCCAATTTCCGTAGTAAACCATAGAATCAATAGCTGTAACTTTAGTAAAGTTTTCATCCACACCTTTCATGGTAACAATTTGCTTTTTACCATCAAATTCTAAAATAACACGTTCTTCTATCGTTTTAGAATAGCTTTGAATTCCGCTTATAGTTTTAATTTTAAGAGAGTCCTCTTTTGAAATTATAAACGATTTCCCTTCTAAAGGAAATAGTTTTAAATCAGGATCTACAACAGAGGTATATTCTAGACTTAAATTTTTTAACCCAGCAAAACCAGAGAGGACAATAAATAGAGCAGTAGCAGCAATTACAGTCCCTGAAGCTGCAATAATAGTCATGATGTTTATAGAGCTATTGCTGCTTTTAGAAAACAGGTAGCGTTTTGCTATGTAAAATGAGAAGTTCATGCTCTTATTTGTAAAAGGAAGATCAATTTTACGATAAAACTATTTATAAAGGTTTTGCTAAAACCGATTATTTCTTTTTACGTTTTGCTAAAAGATCTGCTTCTTTAATTGGGTCTTCTTCTCTTTTGAGAGATCTTTCTATGCCGTCTATATATTCTAAAGAGTCGTCAATAAAAAACTCTAAGTTAGGCATACGACGTAATTGGTTTTTGGTGCGTTGCGCCATTTCGTGACGAATTAAAGGGGTGTTTGAGCGAATACCTTCAATGAGTTCTTTTCCTTTACCATTTGGAAATACGCTGAGGTATACTTTGGCAACCGATAAATCGGTGGTGACGTTCACTTTACTTACCGAAATAATGACTCCTCGCATTCCGCCATCCTTGGCTGCTTTTTGTAATATATCTGCAAGGTCTTTTTGTAAAAGTCCGCCAATTTTTTTCTGTCTTTGGGTAAATTCTTCCATTGTTTTAAATTTAAGTCGTTGTTACGTCATCATCAGTCATTCTAATATAACGACTTTTATCAAAAATAAAACCAAGTTTTGGTTTCTAGCTACAAAAATAGGCGATAATTAAGGATTATGTTAACTTTGAAGTAAGTAAAAAAGAGAATAACCACTTAAGAGGTTTCCGTTTTCGCGGAAAATGAATATGAAAAAAATAGAACATATAGGAATTGCAGTAAAAGATATTGAAGCGTCAAATGATTTATTTGCTGCGCTCTTTGGTACAAAACATTATAAAACAGAAGCTGTAGAAAGTGAGGGTGTAATTACCTCTTTCTTTGAGATGGGTCCAAATAAAATAGAGTTGTTACAAGCAACGACAGCCGACAGTCCTATTGCCAAATTCATAGAAAGAAAAGGCGAGGGGATTCATCATATTGCTTTTGCGGTAGGGGATATAGAAAAGGAAATTGAGCGATTAAAAGGCGAAGGTTTTAAGATGATTCACGAAAAACCTAAGAGAGGTGCAGATAATAAGCTTATTGCTTTTTTGCATCCAAAATCTACAAATGGCGTTTTGATTGAGTTATGCCAAGATATTAAGGAGTAAATTGATATAAATTTCTTGTAGAGTTTTAAAATATGTGGTAATATTGCAGACGCTTTTAAAGAGCATATTGTTATTTATAACAATAGGTCCCATAGCTCAGTTGGTTAGAGCACCTGACTCATAATCAGGTGGTCCTTGGTTCGAGCCCAAGTGGGACCACTAGTAAAATTAAGCCTTTCAAGAAATTGAAAGGCTTTTTGTTTTTAGATAGGTTAAACAAATTGGGGTATTTAATGTTTTTAACTCAATCTCTTTTTATGTGCTTTTGAAAGGTTGGAGAGCGTTCTTTCGAATATCTGTTTACTGAAGCATAATTTTTTCGAGGAGTATTTTTTTAATTTGGGGTCTTAAAACTCAACAATAAAACAAGGCTTTTTTTGTAAGAGTAGGTTTTGACGATCATTATCTTAATGTTCTTACTAAACCTACTTTCAAAGATGTACAGGTTTTGTATGTGTTATGAGTTAAAAATGGACAAGTCTAATGCGTTCTTCATTTATAAAAATAAAATGACCCATTCTTGATACTTTTCCCTCTAGAATCTGATTAAATAATATTTTCAAATTAGCGGGAACTTCAATTTTAACTTTGTCAAAGTATAGATATAAACTATCATTAATTGGTTTTAAGGTTTTATTTATTTCTTGTTGACTTGCGTCTACTGGATGATAATATAACGATGGGTCAAGAAACAATTTAAACGGAGTTGAGTTAGGCCCCTTTATTTTTGAAATAATATGATTGAGTGCATAGTCATATTGAGTTCCATCAGACAAGGTTGATCTTAATCTTGTTTCTCTAACATTTATTTTATAGGTATAACCCCATTCAAAGTCAAAGTCATCTATATATTCGATGGGCGAATCTGGAAAGCTTAGCGTTAACCTTTTGAAATGTTCATAGTTTTGAAAAGACAGCTTGGGATCAATTGTAATGGTCCTATCTGAGACGGTCTGGCTAAATTAAATAATGGATAGCAATGATAATAAATAACTTAAAAAGAACTTTATTTTTCAATTTATTAATGTTTTGTCTATGAGCACTTGCTAAAGTAATTAATTATATACTGTTTTAGCCTTTTGTTTCTTCTAAATCCTTTATTATTCTTTGAAGTTCTTGTGCTTCTTTTTGGTTTCTTTTAAGGAATTTAAGTAAAGTTTTGTACGAACTATTTTGCCAATTAATCATTGATATTAAATTGCCTGAGGCTATTCCTTTTTTGAGCGACTCTAAACTATAGGAGCCACCTTCTTCCATGACCAGCGTTTGAACAAGGGGACCCTCGATATTATGTATATTAAAGGTTCTCTGGTATTCTGAAACATTGTTATATAATTGACAAGAGATACGGTAGTATTCATGGAATTTAGTTAGAAGAGCTTTGTCCTCAATTAAATCTATGTCACCAGAGTTTATCAGATTATTGTAGGAGTTTCCAAATTCTCTAGGGTCTGAATTTATTGTTAATATACTTCCAAGTTTTGTGATTAGTGTATCGTTTTTTAAATCGCTTTTTATAACCTTATCAAAAACCAAAATAAATTCTGACCAATCATAAATCATAGAATCATAGAATCGTAAGTCTAAAGATAAGTCGTTATTAATTTGATTTAAGTAAGAGTAGGCTTTGTTTTTAGACACACGTTCTTGATTCCAATTATTTATAGATAAAGCGATTAGTATCCCAATAACAACCAGAACGATTTCTCCGATGGCATATTTAAGGTATTTACTTGTTTTGTGTTTTTCCATAAGGTCGTATCTAATTCGTCTAAAAAACTTAATCATAGTTTCTATTAATTTTATGGATGTCTTTTGGCGGCTATTTCAACCAAATGTCTACTGGACATTTGATTTTACTTCGCAAAATTTTGTTTGAGTAATTTAAAGGATCTAATCATATTTATTTCCCGAGAAAGCAGGAATCTTAGTTGTCGGTTTTAATGAAGTCTAACGTGTTCATATAAAGTGCGTTATTTTTGTTTAGGACTAATTTAGCAAAAGAAAACGAACCAAAGGGGAATCTATAGGATTTTCCAAGTACACACGGTACTAGGCATTTAATTATATGCGTTGTTGTGCTTTCGTTATTTTTTTTCATTAATTATATTTTTCATTTATATAATCTAGAACTGTTTCTCCTTTATCTTGAACAGAATTAAAACTTTTTTCAAAATAATTAGCTGTGCTGCCAATAAACCTGCATAATGGCAAAATTCGTTTATCCTCAAAAATAGAATTATATACTTTCGAGCTTGGAGCTTTTGGTGAATTAGTGGGGAAAAATTTGCGATGTTCCGTGTCACTAAAAAGTTCATATTTTAGCTTTCGAAGCTCTAGTTTAGCAGGGTTTCCTGAATTTGTAAAATTGATGACTATATCATTATAATTCTTATAATAATCTTGAAGTAGTTTTAAAAGTTTAGAATCAGGAAATTCAGATACAACTCCAGAGGAATTAATGAAACTCCATGTGTTTGAGCGTTCAGAAATAATTGGAGTCGTAGTAAATGAATTAAAATCCATTATAAATTTCAGAGAATCGATAATGAATCTATTTTCAGATTCCATAATTGGTATTATATTATTGGCTGCTACAATTTGATTATATAAGGTTTTATTGACCTTTTTAATATCATAAAGGTCAGCTTTAATATCTTCTGAAATGGACTTGATGTTAGTAATCATGAAACCCTTTTTTTTACGCTCTTCATTCCAATTATTAATGCTTAATGCAATCAAAATTCCAATAACTACAAGAACAATTTCGCCTACAGCATATTTGAAATACTTACCAGTTTTATTTTTTTCTATAAGGTCGTATCTAATTCGTCGAAAAAACTTAATCATAGTTTCTATTCACTTTATGGACATCCGCTAGCGGCTATCTCAACCAAATGTCCACTGAACAGTTGATCTCTATTTCTAAAATTTTATTTCAATAATCTAAAGAATCTTATCCTTTTTATGTCCCGAGAAAGCGGGAATCTTATTGGTTGCTTATACTGAAGTACAACTTTTGTTGTAAGGATAGTTGCGTGATTAAGCAACTAATTTAGCAAACAAATACGAACCGGAGCAAATTCTTAAAGAATTTTACAAATGAGCACTGACCAAAGCAATTCATTATACACAGCTTAAGTTTACAATTCATTAAATTTAGTAATAATTAATAAAGAACAAAAGAGAGGATTAAGGTTATTATACACTTATTTCAATTGTTCGAGGAATATAAAATTTATCTTTCCTTTTTTTTCTGTCCAATACGTATAATTTAGTTTTCCAGTTTCTCCATAAAGCCAAAAATCATAAACAATATAATTGAATTTTTTATCATGGAATAATGTCAACTCACCACCATTAGCAGAATGGTTATTAAGTTCAAAAGTTTCAGTGCTAAATTCTGCTTTATGTTTTTCAAAGTCCTCAATTAATTCGAAGTCTTTTAATTCAGATACAGTTTTTTTAATTATTACATGCTCTGTTTTCTTTTCAGATTTCTTCTTTTTTCCGCAAGAGCAAAGTCCGAATAGTAGAAAAATAATTAATATTTTATTCATAAGGTTTTTGACATTTTTGCAAACATTTAGAATATGGTAAGGAGGGCAGTAGGAAATAATAAACTTCTAAGTTTGCACTAAGCTAAATTTTTATATTTGATGATTTGTTAGAGCACTCAGGACCTTGCTAAACCACCGAACTCTCTATATGCTATGATCTACTTTTTTGTTCAGTTTTAGCTGGATGACCTGTCATCTGCTTTAAAGGCGCCACGCATATGCAGTATCCATTGAGACTCATCTAGAGGTGAAACGCCTTTGTAACTCCTGATTTTGTCATCAGTGGTAGTAGTTTTTTTATAGCCATCCAGTGTTAGTTTTAGACGTCCTTTTCCCGAGGTTGTAGCATTAAATTTTATAGCATAATCCATGGCAGCAGCTACTGAAACTCTTCCAGCTATAATGAAAAAATAATTTTCGAACATAGGAGTATCTATCTGAGCATTCATCTGGTTTAAATCAGTAGAAATAGGCCCTAACAAATCTTTATTGGCTTTGATTTCAAAAGCATACATGGGTTCTAAAAGATCTGTTCCGGCATTTTCTAATCCTTTGAGCAGGCCCATTGGTGTAGCTAATAGAAAATCTCCAGGATTTGAATGAACGGTATGTTCTGTACCGGCTATAAGTGTAATGGATATATCGGTAACTTCATATCCATGAATGCCTTGTTTTAGAGACCAAGGAATGGCTCGCTTGACCTCATTGAGATACTTGTTACTAATATCACTCGTTCTTACGTTTGAAGTAAATGAAACGCCACTACCTAGTGGTGCTGGTTCTATCAAGAATGTCATAATGGCCCAGCATGGTTTTGGCATCCAATAACGCACATAACCTTGAGCTGATTTAGAGGGTGTTTCTTTGTAAATCACTTTAGGTTTGTGGAATTCTGCTTCAACGGCCCATCTTTGGATTAAATTTTCTTTTAGAACCTCAGTTTGAATAGGACCTAAAATTTTTAAATGAAACTCTTTTTCCTCCTTGAACCATTTAAAATCTAATATTGGATCTTCAACATTGAGGATTTCTAAAGCCTCTCCCAGTTTTTGATAATCCTTTACATCCTTTGGGATCACTTCCACGCCAAGTACAGCCTCACTAATTTTTGAATATTGATCCTTAAGGTCCTCAGAACCTAAAATATCTCCAGGAAGTATACTATCAGAAGTGGTAATAATTCCGATTTCTCCCTTATGTAATTCAGAGCTTTGGACTAAACCTCCAAGGTGAGGTTTAAATATCTGATTAATTTTAATGTCCTTATCCAGCTGTTGAGATCGAATGAAGTCTTTGCTTTTTAGCCTGCTTCCATACGATTTGATGTAGGCTAATCTTCCTTTTTTTTTATCGAATGTTACTTTAAAAACTTTTGCAGCGGCAGTTGAATAGTAGCTTTTTGGTTGGGGGATTAATGTCGTAATACTGTTTAATAATTCTTCTATGCCCAAGCCTAATTTAGCACTACCGAAGAGCGAACCATAAAGTGCCCTAGTTTTTATATTTTGTTTTCCTTTCTCTAAAACTTGTTCTAAATTAGAGATCTCTCCTTCGAGATATTGCGAGAGAAAAGTCTCGTCACATTCTGCTAGATTTTCCATTGACGTATCAAGGATTGTAGAGTTTATATGATGAGCACAATTTGTAAACGATAATAATTTTGGGTTGTCTGGATGAGATACATCGGGATAATTCAAAGCGAAAAGTTGAACGCCTAAGTCTTTTTGAAAATCTAAAAAAACGCGCTCTACATCTACGCCAGCCCTATCTATTTTATTAAAAAAAATGATGACAGGTAGTTTTCGTTCTATCAAACTCTCCCATAGGTTAAGGGTATGGGCTTGAACGCCTTCCTTTGCAGAAACTACTAGTATTACACCATCCAATATTGAAAGAGATCGATCAACTTCAGCTGAAAAATCAATATGGCCTGGGGTGTCTACCAACTGGAATAAACGATGCTCCCAAGAGAAATTAACAGATGAGGCTTTGATGGAAATTCCTCTATTTTTTTCCATAGTTAAACCATCAGTAATAGCTGAACCTTTATCTACACTACCCAGAGATGTAGTTGTCCCTGAGTGATGCAGTAGAGACTCGGTAATTGAGGTTTTACCTGCATCTACATGGGCTAAAATCCCTATGGTTAAAATTGTTTTATCTGACATAAGTTTAGCGGTGAAGACCTAAGCATATCTTCTTTTTTGTTATATGATATATCTTCTGAGGAGGTTTATTTTTAAATATTAGGTTGTTTTTACTATCGCTTTTAAGTCACTCATTTTATTAATTCTGACTAACGTTTTTATATCGTTCTGAAAATCAGCTGTCAGTTATTCTTATTTTCAGCCGTGGTTTTTTCCGATTACCTAAACGTTAGCTTAGAGTAATTATTTTTTCCCGTAAAAGTGGGAATTGTAGATAACGTTTTGTGTGCGTGGATTTTCCTAAGTAAAATTAGCCGTAACAAAAAGGCACTAACACTTGATTAAGCGCTCAATTTAACATTATTTTTATACATTGTTAGCTGTTGGCATTTTCAATTTCAAATATAATATTTGATTTATGATCTAGATCTTTTCTATTCTCATTAAGGTGGAATCCGTTTTTTTCTAATAGTTTTTTAGAATTCTCATTTTCAGTATATGTAAAAGCCTCTATTTTGTTAAATTTTAATTCTTTAAAACCAAAATCAATGATCATTTTTAGGGTTTCACTCATAATGCCTTTGTTTTATTGTTTTGAGAAAAATTCCACAAACAAATTGTCCCAATAATTTTAGAGTCATATTTTAAAGTTATTCCCCAAGCAATTGATTTATTTGTCTCGATATAACCATCTAGTAGTTTAGCCCCCAATAAGTTCGGAGTGCTATTTTAAATTTCAATTAATACCTTTGAGATATGAAATACAAGAAATGGAGTTTAGAAGAAAAGTTAAAAATTCTATCCACATCTGAAGAATTAGGAATCGTTGAAACCAGTCGTAAATACAAGGTTAGTACGGGAACTTTTTTATAGTTGGAAGAAGAAATATGATACCCAAGGCGAAGCAGGCTTAAAAGTGACCTATGACACGCGTAGTAAAGAGTTAAAGCAAGCAGAAGAGGAAAATAGAATACTTCGTAAGCTTTTAAGTAACAAGGAGATTGAGTTGGAAGTCCAGCAAGAACTTTTAAAAAAAAAGTTAGGAACATCAGGTCCAAGAGAGATTTAGTGGATACTATTTTTAACACATATAAAATCAGTAAAACTAGCATAATCGATATGGTAGGAATGGTTCACAGTAGTTATTATCGCAAGCCAAGCTTAGGTAAATAATCATAATGAAGCACAACGGTATTGTGCTTTCGTTATTTACCGTTTAATCTCTTTGTCAATTAGATTGATAATATCATTGATTTTATTCCTTAGTGAGTGTGATTGAAGATTATTGAGATAATTATCAGTTATTGCTTTCGTAACCAGACTTTCGAGTTCGGGATTGTTTAGTACTTCCGCCAAACTAGGGGTTTTTTTAGATTTACCAATATTCAATTTTCCGTTAAGACTTTTATCAAGTATAAAAACAGGTACGGTTTCATTTTTATATTGAACATTAGCAATATCCCGATAAATATTTAGTCTAACTATAAAAGGAAAGTTAATTTGAAGAGTCATTTTCTGCCATTGGAGTTCCATTTCTTGCAATGCGAGTATATCCGAAGTCCAGTTTGACAGTTTTTGTTTCAAATCCTCATTTTTAATTAGTCGAAGATTACCAGAACTAATTAGATCGTTAGTAACTGGATCAAAAGTTGGGTCTAATGTTAGCGTCGCTATTTTTTGAAATAAACTGTCCTGATTTAAACTTATTGGATTATCAATTATATCTAAAATATCTTTGCAAGATCTAACAATTTTAGATCTCATTAATATTTTTTCATCTAATTGGAGAAGATTGGATTTATATTCTTTTTTTAATTGAATTAAGATAGTTTGTCCCTTTTTTAAATTGTTTCGCTTTTCATTCCAATTATTAATAGAAAGTGCAATTAAAATTCCAATAACGACTAGAATAATTTCACCAATAGCATATTTCAAATACTTTCCAGTTTTGTTTTTTTCCATAAGGTCGTAGCGTATTTTTCTAAAGAAGTTTATCATTGGTTAGCGGTTTGTCAAAATGTTGGCTAACGTTGTTGTGTATGATTTCGTTGCGTGTTTTAGCAACTAAATTAGTAAACTAAAACGAACCAGAAGAAATTCCGAAGGAATTTCAAAGTAGGCTAGAACTAGCAATGAATTATACACGGTATTAGCCTTTCGTTATTTTATTTTGTAATATCATTACTATTCGAAAGCTCTATAATTTTATTTAATAAAACACTTGCTTTATTATACCTTTTGTCCAATTCTATTAAAGAATATAAACTGTTTTCTAGTTCATTTTCAAAACGTATTTCCTGTAATAAGTCTATGTTTTCAATGTCGAACTTTGTGCCTTTCTCATTTTTATTATTATAATGGTCAATATTAACTAAGGATCCTTTTTCACCTACAAAATGAACTACTCGGTTTGTATTAATAGTTGAGCCAGCATGCCATTCTAGGATATCTTCATAAAGTCTATCCCAATCATATAAAAGAAGTTTAAGGTTTTCATTTTTTAAAATTGATAATTTACCAGAATTTTTGATATCATTTAACACATAAGAACTTGGATTCCAAGTAGGATTAGAGACAGCATAATAAATTAAGCTATCAATTATTATGTTATCGACCTCAACATTTTTTGTACCTGTATATGATAATAAAGTATTACTCGCAGTAATTGCATTTTTTACGCGCGATAAGTCAATATCAAGTTCTTTTAAGTTCTTCTGGAATTCATTATTTAGATTTTCAGTTAATGTTTTTAACCCATTATTTTCCTTTCGATTTTCATTCCATTGATTAATCTGAAGTGCAATTAATATTCCAATTACAACCAAAACAATTTCTCCAATGGCATATTTTAAATACTTTCCAGTTTTATTTTCCATAAGCAAGTTTTGTCTAATTTTTCTAAAGAATTTTATCATTGGTTTGTGGTAATGTCTAGTCCTGAAATATGGCTACAGGTTAAAATTGATTTTATGCGGTTAATTTATAGACCATATTTGGTGTTTTGAAGTCTAAAGATAAATGTAATCTTATTTCATTGTATAAATTAATTGCATTTTTTGCTACTGCTTTAGCGTGTGGCACGTTAGCAAAGGTCTGGTCAAGATAAAATTCATCTTTTAATATGCCGTTTACCCTTTCTGCCATTGCGTTTTCGTAACAATGATTTTCTTCTGTCATACTAATATCTATTTTCTTTCTTTTAAGTATTTGGGTGTAAACATTGCTGCAATACTGTATTCCTCTATCCGAATGATGTATGAGTCCTTCAATACTTTTAGCTTGATAAATAGCCTTATTAAGCGCTCTTACGCATCCTTTTAGTTCCAGACTATCACTAAGATCATATCCTACAATTTTACGAGAATACATATCGGTTATCAAAGCCAAGTAGCAAAACCTTTTACGGTTCTAATGTAAGTTATGTCTGAGGCCCAAACTTGGTTAGTAGTTTAGCCCTCAATAAGTTCGGAGTACTATTTTAAATTTCAATTAATACCTTTGAGATATG